>NZ_JBHZRU010000013.1:0-94132 GCF_043641925.1 Paenisporosarcina quisquiliarum | reverse complement strand
TAGCAAACGAAGTGCGGTAGGGATTTAGAAAACGGAATTTTAGTGTTTTTTGTGTAAACTTTCTTGACAGAAGTCCAAGGCACAATGAATCCTCGAATCGACCAATCGAATCCTTGAATATGCCCCTCCAAATGGAGAATATGAAAAAAACGCGCTACAAAATCAATCAAAAAAGTAGAGAGAAATCACTCATTTCTCTCCACCTGTTTATTGAAAAGTCCCTTTGAAGTTACCTCGGTTGTTGGTTTAAGAATTCGCGCATTTTATTGGCAAAGGCTTGAGGTTCTTCCACTCCAGGCATATGTGCGCTGTTTTCGAACACATGGAAATCGGAATTTGGCGCTAAGCTCGCATAGTATTCAGTTGTTTTCGGAGTTGCTTCGTCATAGCGACCACATGTGAATAGACTTGGAATATCGATTTCGTTTAGACGATCGGTGACGTCGAAATCTTGTAATGTACCGGTCACGGTAAATTCGGATGCGCCCCACATGAATCCATAAATGGACTTGTTGCTTCTCGCCATATTAGCTAATAGCTCTTTCGGCCAAGGTAGCAATCTACAGACATGACGTTCGTAAAATTCAATCATCGCTTGGTGATATTCTGGAGAATCGGTCGTTTCGTCTCTTTCACAACGTTCGATAATTTCTTGAGATTCTTTCGGCAAATCCTTTAAGTATTCACGTTGGTCCCGCTCCCACATGCGTGAATTTAAACAAGGACTTGAGAAAATCACACTTTTCACTCCGGTTGGTTTGGTCAATAAATACGCGGCTGCAAGCATCGTACCCCATGAATGACCAAGTATATGTACTTCTTCTAGTCCTAACGCATCTCTAACTTGACCTAGTTCCTCTACATATCGCTCCACTGTCCATAATGATAGATCTTCCGGACGGTCTGAATTCCCGCACCCAAGTTGATCATAGTGAATAACTGGTCGATCGTCGCCTAGTTCACGAATCGGGTCCGACTCTCTACTCATCCCGCCTGGTCCACCGTGCAAAACTAATAATGGAATACCTGGTCCGTCTCCTGTTTTTCGGTAATATACATTACCTCCCGTTACTGGAATGTAGCCTTCTTCTGTGTGCATCATCGAATCGTCCTTTCTAAATATCTATATAAGCCTACTCATACCATTCCCTATCAATCGGATTTCTCCTGCAGGCACATGGCTGATAATCGTTTGATTTCGTTACTCATTTTTTGATTCACTGGGTATATTTTTTCTATATATGCGAGTATCTCTATAGCGGAAGACGGTACGTTTTCGTAGCCTTGCATCATGTTGCACATTCTTTTAGTAAACTCAGGAAACCGTTTTTCCACGCGTCTTTCATTGCCAAAAACATCTGGAAAATAATCGTTTTCTTGTTCCACGAGATGCAGAATTGAAATGATGTTGTCTACGGCACTCGTCTCTACGAATTTTACTCCAGACAGCTTCTCGCCTCTCGCATAACGGCAAAGTCCCACATATAGATTGGTTAAGGCTTCGTTCAACGCATAATCCATTGTTTCAGGTCTCGCTACGTCTGTTTTTTGACGAGGAGTTCCGAGGTTGGGGTTGGTGAATAAAGCATCCTGCCACACGATTCTACCTGCCGAATAAGCTATGCTTGTCATTTCCTGTTCTTCAAAAATGGCAAACTCACCGTAAATCCCATCTTCAAATAAGATTTTATGGCCATCTTTCGTGTTTTGGAATGAATAGCCAAGTGGGTGAACTGATTCAAGCCAATCTAATTGGTCAATGAATCGAGGTTTGAAACCAGGCTTCACAATGACAAAGAAATCTAAATCAGAATATGCATCAAGACGCTCTAACTCAATACCCACAGACCCAAGTGCTAATAGCAAAAGAGCACCATCCGTTTGAGCTAAGTTCTTTCCTATGTCGTCTAATCTGTTGAGCAATAACTGTTCTCTCATTTCCTCTACCTCCTTAATCAAGTCAAAAGTTATGAACGTTTCAATTTCCTCCAATAATAAGGACGAAAAGAATCATCAAATAAAGCAGTGAACTCAACCATTCGTGATAAAACGCTTTATCCTTTCGGTGTAACCACCATTCTTCTATACCACTATTGATGCTGAGCATAATAAATAGACCAAACATAGCAAATAGATAAGAATGTGATCCCATAAAAGTAAAATCACCGTTTGCATAGCCCATTATCACGCCAATAAACAAAAAGATGAACAGAAAATCGATGGCTAAAAAGTATCGATTTCTATGCATAGAAATCAATCCTCTTCTTTTGATTTTAATGCCCAGTTTCTTATTTAAGTAGAAACTGATGGCTAAATAGATGGCAAAGACTACTAGTATTTCTATAAACGGAAAGTTTTCCATTGGACATCTCCTTTCACCTTATTAAATTCAATTTATAAAAAAAGAGCTACTCAGTAGCTCTCGATATCAATCCAGCACTAACCATTCCTCTAAAAACTCATTAGTATCCTCTTCAAAATACTCATTTAAGAATTCTGCAAATACCTTACTATCAACGTACTTAAACTTATATGCTTTGAAATACTCAGATAAGAATTGTAGTGCTTCTTCTTGTCCTCCATGTTCATTAAAAAAGTCCCTTAACACTAGCGGCGTTTTCCCATAGACAGTAGATACATATTGACCGCCTTCAAATTCATTTAATGGGATATTTACAATGTCACTAGTTGAACTATGTTGTGATAGATTACTGGCAAATGCAAAGCCGATCGATTCATTATACTTTTCTGTTAAGTAGATTGACGTCACAAACTCTGTTAAACCTTCGTCCAACCAGGCATCTTTATGCGGATCATTTGAAACCATATAATAAAACCATTGATGTGCAATTTCGTGAACAAGTGTGTGTTCAAAACTTTGTGAGTCGTTAGAAACTTCAATTACATTTGGATATTCCATATTTCCACCGTTACCGATGATGTCTAATTCATGAAAAGGATTTTCTCCTAAGTTTGATTCGAAATAAGCATAAGCTTCTACAGCTGATTTAGCCATTTCCTCTGAGAAGTCTGGTCCATCGGATGGTAAAAATACTCTCAAATTCGTATCATTCACGATGGCTGACTTACTCGTCCATTCATTAGGATTTAACAACCCCAAATAGAAGTCTTTCACATTTTCTCCTTCAATCGTTCCTGAAGAAGTTGGCTGAATTTGATTATCTTGACCTGAACTGACAACTAAATAGTCTTTTGGAAGTTCATAATTCACCACGTAATCCCCATAACTCGTGTGATAGGACTCTCCCTTTACATCAAAATCTTTAATATGCCACCCTTTTTGGTAGTGCCCTAGCATCGGATACCATTGAGCTAAATAAAAATTATCTTTTACTCTAGAGAGGCGAGCACCGTTTTCAGGTAAAACCAAGGTGTATTGTATTTGAACCTTTTTGTTTTCACCAGGTAAAAAATCGTTATTAAGCTTAAGTAAAAGTTTGTTGTTTGTTAACTCATACTGTAGGTCTTCTCCCGACTCCATAATTGAAGTAATCGTAACATCGGCAGCGTCAATCAGGAATTCAGGTTTATTTTCTTCAGTAAACGCATTCGGAATGAAATAAAACCCGATATCTCTCCAAGTATCTTGTGATTCATTCATTACATCGATTTCAGCACTGATATGAAATCTATTTTCCTCATCTAATTTAACATCTAAAATATATTTCCCACTTCCACCCGGCATAATATTATCTTTACTTAAAGTTTTATTTTTAGAGGGAATATCTACAATAATATGACCTGCTAAATTAGAAGTATTGATATACATCGCCATTTCTCCGCGGTTTTTTGGAACTTCATATGTTAATAACACTGTGGTTTCTCCAGGGGCAAAGAGACTAAAATCCCCCGGATAATGCCATTTCCCTTTTTCTATAACCTTCATATCAATAACTTTGTATTCTTTTCCAGACTCATCAATTAGTCTATATCCATGTGGTTTATATGGTCCTGTATTTTCTTCACCGCTTTCCTGCTTTGCTGTTACAGGAATGGAAAGTAATTCATAATCTTTACTAGAAGCTTTTAAGTCAGACGGTGGGACTGCCAATTCACCAAAAAATAAATCAACAGATAGTTTCCCCTCACCTGTCGCTTCTCCTAAAGAAAGTGCTCTCCAAGCAGTATTTCTTAATTTTGAAATGGCATTTTCCTGTGTTTCTAAATCACTTTTTTCTTTCTCTTTTTCCTCACCAATCTCATTATTCTTAGTCGAAACGGGTAATAAATTTCCTTTCGTACCTTCTACTTCTGCAGATCCCGCTAACTTACCAACGGATGTTCCTTGATTTTCAGGGATAGCATAAATGAATAAAGATAGTATCCCAACTAGTAATCCGACTCCTGCAGCACTAATAGCCCACTTGAATTGTTTTTCTACCTTTTTAGAGTTTTGGAGTATTCCACTAATAGCTTGGTATGGCAAGATGCGAGCTGCTTTCTCAGCAGGCAATACAGCACCTACTACCCCCGTAATAATCGGAATGAGTATGGTAGAAAATAAGAAGACAAACTCGCCCTTAGGTAGTTCCCCATACATGCGATAAATGATGATTAATGCTAATCCTAGACCAAGTATCCCGGCTAAAAGACCACTTATTGCTCCTTCTAGTAACACAAGTAAGCGAATGCCTTTATTTTGCCAGCCTGTAGCTTTTAAAACAGCAATCTGAGGTTGTCGCTCAGCAACATTTTGCCACATGATTTCAGTAGTGGTTAAAATAGCGATCAGAAGTGCGACACCCATCGCTACGTAATGCATCATACCAACCTCAAGCGCAACAAATTCACCTAACCAAGTTGCATATAAGACCCCTTTTAATCTAAACGTAACGAAGAGAAAAAAGATAAATAGACTCGTAGGCACAGCTATAGCGATAATCGACAACAAGCTTCGCTGCCACTGTGTAAATAAGTTGTTCATACTCATCCCAAGTACTGATTCGGCTCTCACAATTCGGTTCGTTCGTTTTGATACTTCTCCAGATCTCATGGACTCGTAAGGTTTAATACGTTTAATTAACCAAATGGGTATAAGTGATCCTAGCCAATAAATCGCTAACCCGCTAACACCAATTAAGAAGACCCGTAAAAGTGAGGTATCTATGCTACCCGATACAAAGAACATCCCTAAAATGAACCAACTTATTAACGCAACAAGCGCCCCTAAAATCGTCGACTCTAAAAAGAGTAATTTGGATAATTGTGATGGTCGCCATCCTAAAGAAAGCAATACGGCAAATTCTTTCTTCCTTGCAAATAACATGATGATATTCGAGGCAAATACATAAACAATGGCTACTAAAATCACACTTGCTATGACGCCAGCCATTCCTATTTTTGCTTCTTGGAAGATCGATATAGAAGAACCTAACTTAATCCATGGTTGTTGAACCCAACCAAGTGCTTCTTCACCAGCTAAACCAGGTAAGTGAGTCAAAGCATACTGTGGTGAAGATCCTAGTGTAATATCCGTTATTAGACCAGTCTTCTCCTCAATTTCAGTTGCAACCTCTTTTAATAGAACTTCACTTTCCTCATTCATCGTTTCTACACCTGTCACATTTACGCGAATTGCCGATATGGGTGTGTCTCCTAAAACACGCGCTGCTGCATCAAGTGTTGTTAATACAAGAGGTGGTTTTGTTAAAAACCCATATGCATCATTTGTGGGTTTCATATCCATTGGCGGATTAACCGGGTTATTTGAAGAATCCATTACCCATTGAGCTTTTGCAGGAAAATACGTTTCCATTGGCAATTCCGTTAGAGGATCCTTTGATACTTTCAAATTCTGAGGGTCAAATACACCAATAAAATTCATACGTAACTTTGGCCATTTCGAACTATTTTCGCTATAAGGATTAAATTGTCGATACATATTTTTCGTGTAAAAAGGTGAGTCATCCGGGAGTTTAAATGGTTCTACTTCATACGTATAAGGCCATCTCTCGCCAAAAGGACTTGTTACTGGGTTATATTTTACCGTTGAAGGTTTTAGAGCAACCCAAACAGAATCAGGTAGTCTCACAATGCCATCATATGAAGGATTTACTATCTTTTCTACCAGCATGTTATGAACGTCAGTTGTATTGTACGTATATTCTTCGACCTGTGTCCCTTTGAGAGTATCTAAATAGCTCTCTTTTCCTTTATTCCGAATGTCCTCAATTGTTTCATGTTGATTGGTTTCAAAAGGTATATCCATTTTTTCGATTGTATACGTGATGTTCGCATCTACAAAGTCTTGATTACTTATAATCACTGGAATCTGTATTTCCTCTATATTGGCATCCAACTGCATGGCAGTAAAAGGTTCATCCTGGCTAAAATAACGACTGTTATCACTTGCAACCATTGCCTGATCAATGCCAACTAAGGCTGCTTCAGCTTCTGGATCTATACCTGCAATCATCACTTCTGTGCCGTAAGACAGAGGTTGCATCCCTGGAGATACACCATAATCAGTCGCATCCGGTGGAAACCAAGAACCGACTGTGACATATTGGTTAAATTCTTCAGTTGTTATTTTTGCACCAGTATTCGTTTTCTCAACGATTTTGATTCGATAAATACCCGGGTCCTTAATGTCTGGGTCTTTCAACTCTACATAATTAGTACTTGAACCAATCATGGCAATTGGAGCCGCAATATCAACATTCTCGATTTGTTTTATCTGCTCATATTGTTCGAGGCTTATTCCGCCTTCCATTCCACTTAAATAGTTAGGTTCTAAAAGATTCAAGTCCTCAGTAACACTTCGGCTCCCCTCCGGACGAACGACTAGATGATAGGAAGACTTCCATCTCTTTTGAAGTTCGTCGACTACTGTTCCGTTATTTGCTTGAGTAATTCCGATTAAATAACTAAGGCCTGTACTTAATATCAAGACACCAACCAGTAGCAATATAAACCGTTCTTTATTTCTCCACCACGAATTCCAAATGAATTTAAGCATATTGATTTACCACAGTATCAGCAATAAGTAACCCGTCACGCATTTCGATTTTTCGATTCGCACGATTAGCAAGTTCAGGGTCGTGCGTGACAAATAAAACGCCACATCCTTTTTCTCTGTTTAAAGAAAGCAGCAATTGAAAAATGATTTCCCCTGTTTCCGTATCGAGGTTCCCTGTTGGTTCATCTGCTAGTAACCAGTTCGGTTCGTGAACTAAAGCACGTGCGATAGCAATACGTTGTTGTTGACCACCGGATAATTGAGATGGCAAAGAATTCTCTTTGTCTTTTAGTCCAACCATTTCAAGGAGTTCTTGTGCTCGTTGTTTTTTATCGTAAGTGACTTTACGACCAAATAAAGGTGCCATGATATTTTCAAGAGCTGTTAGCGTTGGAATGAGATGAAATTGTTGAAAGATAAATCCAATGTTTTCAAAACGAAAATCTGCCATCTGTTTATTGTTTAATTTATTTGTAGGTTTGTTTTCATAAAGCATTTCTCCACTAGAAGGGATATCTAGTGTTCCTAAAATGCTTAATAATGTTGATTTGCCAGAGCCGGATGGTCCTATAATGGATACAAACTCCCCTTCGGTTATTTTCAGGTTCACATCTTTTAATGCATATGTTTCAATTCCATCACCTTTAAAAAGCTTTTCTATCTCTCTACACTCTATGGAATTCTTCATTTTGACTCCCCCTTGTAGTAAAAATTGTAAATTCTGTATATTACAAATATAACAGAAATTGAAACCATAAAAAGGAGAATAAAAAACTTCTTGTGACTTCAACAGATTTTCGATTATGATGAGTGAATAACAATTTATGGATAAAGGGTGTTTGGGAATGAATCATATATTAAGAGAGATTGCGACGAGTCTTGAAACAGAACGATTAATTTTACGAATGCCACAAGTTGGGGATGGAACAGTTGTGCATCAAGCGATTGTAGCGTCACTTGACGAAATGAAGCCTTGGCTTCCATTTGTACAAACAACACCAGCTGTTGAGGATACGGAAGCGAATATTCGAGAGTCTATTTCTAACTTTATGCGCAGAACCGGTCTACGGTTTTTGATTTTCAATAAAGAAACAAATGAATATATCGGAACAACTGGTTTTCATAATATTGACTGGGATGTACAGAAGCTGGAGATTGGTTACTGGATTGACACGAGACATGCAGGTAAAGGATACATGGTGGAAGCCATTGATCGATTGTCCCGTTATGCTCTTGAAAATCTTGAGATGAAGCGTGTTGAAATTCGTACGGAAGCTGAAAACGTGAAAAGTCGTGCGATTCCTGAAAAGCTTGGATTCCGTTTAGAAGGTATTTTAGAAAATGAGGACTTATCGGTAGATGGTTTGAGATGGACCGATACGTGTATTTATGCAAAAACAACGAAGAAACCTTGAGCTGAATTTTTCGTTCTTTAATTAAAGATGTACATACCGAGAAAATAGATTTTTTATTGGAAATGGAGATTAAAGAAGATGCCAGTACCAAAACATATTGTGTCAGCAGCAACAATTGTCTTAAATGAAAAGAATGAGATTTTATTGATCAAAGGTCCGAGAAGAGGATGGGAAATGCCTGGCGGACAGGTGGAAGAAGGCGAATCCTTACAAGATGCGGCAATTAGAGAAACAAAAGAAGAATCAGGAATTGATATTGAAGTGACGAAGTTTTGTGGCGTATTTCAAAATGTTAGTGGTTCCATTTGTAATACATTATTTCTGGCAACACCGGTTGGTGGCGAATTAACTACTAGTCCTGAGAGTCTAGAAGTAGGTTTCTTCCCTATTCAACAAGCATTAGAAATGGTCACGTGGAAAAACTTCAGACAACGAATTGAGTACTGTATAAATGACGAACTTCAACCTTTTTATATTGCTTTTTAATGGTTAATTGACCACCATCCACCTGGAACGAAAGTCAACAATATCGTTCAATTGAGCCAAAAAACAAAGGACATTTTTAGTGGATGTAGAATTAATTATTGAAGATGAACTACAAGGGGGACCTAGTGTGGAATTTGCAATGGTAAAAAAGAATTTTCATGTGGTAGGCATAAAAAATAGTGGGAGATTTGCTGACTTTGGTCGCGAAGTGCCTCACTCTGCACGTCAATTCATGAGTCGGGCAAACGAGATTGACCATCGTACGGAGACAGAAATTGCCCTCTATGAACCCAAAAGAGATGACAACCATCTTGAAGGAGAGTATTACGTCGGTTTGATTGTTAAGGATGCATTAAACGAAGTTCCGGAAGGTATGGAATATATGTTGGCAAGTAATGATTATGCTACAGCCCGTGGGAAAATCAGTGAGGTTGGAAACCTCCATGCCAAACTGGCAAAATGGACGGTTGATAAAGGCTATCAAAGAAACTTAGATTCCTTAATTATAGAGACCTATCATCCTATGGAAAGTGATGAAGAAGAGGTTGAAATTTACTTGCCCGTTCTTTGAGGGAGGCTTTAAAATAATTGGGTTAAAAAGTAGCTGAAGTGCTTCTAATTAAAAATGGAGAGATTTCGTTCAAAATTGAACGATCTCTCCTTTTTCTTTGATATTCTTTACTTCGTTTCCTTCAATAAGGTTATAATTCGTTTTAGATTTACTACGAATATAGCCATGGCTACTTGCATTTGCATACTAAATAGACCCTCCCGCGAAAAGCGTCCGTCTGTAACGATAATCTACTTAATCGTTTTAACAGAGCTATTAACTCGATACATCGAAATAGGGAGTCTTTGATAAACTATTTATACTTTTTCAGTGGATTCCCACTTGGTTTGATGTTTTTAAATTTTTTTCATTTACTTTAGCTGTTGAAATTTTTGTTCGTGATTTAGCAGCCATTCTTTTCTCCATAAGCCACCGGCATAGCCGACTAGTTTGCCGCTCGCTCCGATGATTCGGTGACAAGGGATGACAATGCTTAGCTTGTTTCTGCCGTTTGCGGTACCGACTGCACGGATGGCTTTTTCATTTCCCATCGTGACGGCAATATGTTTGTAAGATGCCGTTTTCGCGAAAGGAATTGTCGTAAGCGATTGCCAGACTAATTGTTGAAAAGGTGTGCCTTCTATCATCATCGGGAAGGTGAATTCATGTCGTTCGCCTTTAAAATATTCATCTAATTGACTGTAGCAATCCTTTATGACTTGCGGTGTGTCTTCACTTATTGGATTGACTAAGATGTCTTCTTCAGCAAACAAAATCGAGTAAATCGCTTCGTTTGAACCGACGATTTCGATGACGCCTATTGGGGATTGATAGTCGACTTTATAGCGTTCTGTCATATAAGGACCTCCAGAGATAGAAAGTGGCATATGCTTGCCAACCTTCCCAGTGTGCTGCGATTTCTTTTATTTCCATAATGGATGGTTTTCGTTCCAACCCTAGTTGATTTTTTAGTGCATTGTGTAGACCGACATCAGCGATCGGAAAAGCAGCTTGGTGGTGTAGGCATTTCATGAGCACGTAATCAGCCGTCCATGCCCCCACACCTCTTATATGGATTAAAGCTTGATACATGTCGAGTGGCGTTGGCATGTTTAGTAACTTTTCTTTTGTAAGCTCTCCACTTGCTAATGTCTTTGCAATGCCAATAATGTACTCGGCTTTACGCCCCGTGAATTGGAGAGGCCGTAAATCCTCCACTTCAAGAGTTGCGATTCGCGCAGCTGACGGATATAGCCAGTAAGTTTGCTCACCATGAGATAAGCTCTCGCCAAATTGTTCCACAAAGCGTTTTTTTAGCGTGTATGCAAAAGTCAGGTTGATTTGTTGCCCCATAACAGCCCATGATAAAGCTTCAAATAGATCCGGGAGACACATCATCCGTAGTCCTTCGTATTCGTTGGTTAGCTTATGTAAGATCGGGTCTTCAACAGCCATTTTGTAGAATTCGTTTAAATCTGTGTCTAAGTCGAACCATTCCCATATATATTCTGCAATTTCTTTGCGCACTATTTGTGAAGGTGGGCTTATTGGAAATTCAACTTTAAGCATATTTGAGTGATGACTTATTTTGAATAAAACCAAGTTCCCGGCTACACGGTGTAGCTTCCATATCGCTCCGTCTTTTATTTCATAAAGCACTTCCTGCTCTGATCTGCCTAGAAACAGCAAACACTCTTCGTAATTGAATGGAGCAGGTGGCGATATGTCAATGGTCGATTCCTTATCTAACCAATTCATATGATGCTTTCCTTTACAGCGTGACGTTGTCGATACTCACTTGGTGAACATTCATGAATTCTGCGAAATACTTTATAGAAATTGGACGTGCTTTGGAATCCAACTTCGTAGCAAATTTCTAGATTCGTGTGATTGAAATTGACTAAATAATAGCTCGCTTTATCAATCCGTATTTTTTCTAAGAATGTGCGTGGTGTTTTGGATGTCTCCTGTTTAAATAGACGTTCTAAATGGTAAGGACTCAGTCCAACATGATCCGCTATATCTTGTAATGTGAGTTTTTGTTTATAGTGATTGAGTAAGTAACTGGTCACTTGTTGAACCAGTTCTGTGTATGGCGAATGTTCGACCTCCGGTTTGCAACGTTTGCATGCACGGTAACCCGCTCCCTCCGCCTCAGTCATATCTTGATAGAACTCCACGTTGACCTTTTTCGGCTTGCGCGAACGACAAGAGGGCCGACAATAGATTTTCGTGGTTTTGACTGCCGTGTAAAATAGCCCATCGTAAGCTGCATCACAGACCATAATTTTCTCCCACATTTCTTCAAATGAAAGATGAACTGTCGTCATTTTGTTCCCTCCCTGTCGATCGCATTCCTTTTCTATATTCTAACAAGAAAACGGCCTTACAATCGTCCTCATTCTTGCGGTTATGGTCTTAAACTATCTATTAACAGATACAATCCGGTGATGAGTAAAATGGCATATGTAAAAATCCGAAAGAGCTGCTGATTTATTCGTTTGAAAAGCAACTGACCCACATACAATCCAGCGATGACGAGCGGAAGTGAAAGACCGCTTGATACCCAAACCGTTTTATTCGTGCCAACAAAAAGCATTTGAATTCCTAAACTCATGGCGTATATAAACAAATAGAAGGCTAACGTGGTTGCACGCAGCTTGTCTTTTTGCGTATCCGTTCCGGCGAAATAAAGCAGTAATGGAGGACCTGGCATACCAATGCTACTGGTTAATAAACCCGATAACCCACCAACTATTCCATCCCTCGATTTGGTTTGATTTACGCGGAATTGGAGTAGGAGCAGGATTGTTAATAATAGAATGAGTAAACTTACCCCGATTTTCAAACTCGTTATGTCTACATATAAAAAGATTAATATGCCAATCGGCAACCCAGCGGTACTCCCAATCATGAATCGTTTGAGTATGCCGTAATCTACGTGATCTTTAATTTTTGCAATTAAAGCAATTGAAATGACGAGCGATAAGATTAAGTTAATTTGAATCGCTTCCATTGGTTTAAATAGTAATAGGAGAAATGGCGTGGCTAAAATTGAAAAACCAAATCCCGTCGCCGTTTGGAGGATTGATGCGATTAATATGATGCATACGAATAGCACGATTTCCACGTTCTCACCTCCCTTTTCCACCACTCTGTTGAAAACAGTCAATTTCCTGTTATATCTCACACAGATTGGCACATTTAACGGTCAATTTGAAGATTTCATCGCACAATTGCATCTCAACAACTACATAACTAGGTGAGATTTCTTTATTCAACTGAAGGAAAACGAACAATCACTGTGGTTCCTTCCCCTTCAATGCTTTTGAACTGAATAGAACCTTTGTATTTTTCAACGATATTAAAACAAATCATGAGTCCGAGACCTGTTCCCTTACTTTTTAATGAATAAAAAGGTGTTCCAAGGGATTTCACTTGTTCTTCTGACATACCAAAACCAGAATCGGTGATTTGAATTTCAATCTCATTCTGTATTTTCTCAGCCCGAATGATGACCGAATCACCTTTACTAGAAACCTCAATTGCATTTTTCACGAGGTTAATAAACAATTGTTTCAATTCGATATGATTCGCCGAGATGAAGATATCCCCAGGAACTTGTAGGTCGATACTATTTTGATGAAACACTCCGTATGACATGAGTAACTCAGACACACTTTGAAGTAACTTTTGAACATCTACCGTTTCCAATTTTTGATCATTATCTGGTTTCGCAATGGCTAAAAACTGAGAAATGACATATTCCGCCGTGTTTAATTCCTCAATCATTAACGAAAAATCTTTTTTTGCATCCACACGAATGAGAGGGTCATGTTCGTAGATTTGCAAAAATCCTTTTACTACTGTCAATGGGTTTCGAATTTCGTGAGCGACTGCAGCGGCTAATTGACCCGTTGTCTTTAATTTCTCTGAATGCTGAAGTTCCTCGTAGTACAATTGCTGTTTTTTGATTCGATCAGAAGATATATCAAAAATCAGATATAAAATCACTTGGCTACCAATGAAGTTAATCATATTCCCCGTCAAATCCATGGTAATATGCGAGTAATTGGTGCCTTGATCGATTAACACCACATAGCCAAATGTGAGGGTAATTAGAGCGGCGTTAAACACTAATGAGAAATAAAACAGTCTTTTATCAAAAAACAAGATTGAAAACGCTGGAATAAAGCATAGAAAAATAAACGTCGACCACGTTTCTGGATATAAAAAGAAAAGCATGTAAAAATAAGCCGCACCAGTCATAATGATACTGATTCGAAAATGAAAACTTTCGAATTTCGGGTATATCAATAAAGATACAGACAACAAAACGAGTAATACGGTATGAAGAAGCAATCCAATTTCTAATCCATCATAACGAGGAATGACAACCAACAAACCACTCGTCATTATGATGACGGTTATCAAAGTGAGAATGTAATATTGTTTTTTTATATAGAATTGTTTCAAAAAAACACACCTTCTGTTGTAAAAAATTACTAATCCATCTCTATTATAAGCGAAAGTAAAAGCATTCTCTTAATTTTCTGCTGGTAATGGGGTTTGATTTTCATCAGCTCCTGGACCGACCAAAGCATATTTCTCCCATTTGCGACTCTTCCATCGGAAATACATAATAATCCCGCGTATCCATTCATCAGCGGCAATGGCTAACCAAATTCCTGGCAGACCCATATCTAATACGAATACCAAGAAATAACCTAATGGCAAACTCATCGCCACCATCGAGAATACGCCGATTAGCACAGGGAATCTTGCGTCTCCCGCTGCACGCAGTGAATTGATGATGACAATATTCAACGTACGACCGGTTTCTAATAAAATACTTAGAACGAGCACGGATGTGGCAATTTTGATGACCTCAGGATTATCAGTAAACAAGCCAATGAGCTGATTTCGGAAAATGATGACCAACGTCACGGTGCTTAAAGTGAAAATGAGTGCGAACTTCAAACTCTTCCATAAGCGAGTGTACGCTTCATCTTGTTCATTCGCCCCAACTAAACGGCCAATGATAATCGCTGTACCCATTCCGATCGCGATGGCGAATAAAAACGTAAACATGGAGATGTTCATGGCATATTGTCTTGCTGCCAAAGCTTCTGCTCCCAAATACGTTGCATAATATAAGAACACAATCTGACACGCCTGGTACATCACTTGCTCAAAGGCTGCCGGAATCCCAATGTGAAGGATTTTCCCAATGTATTCTTTTGAAAGTTTCAAGTAATAGCTGAATTTTACGCGATATTCAACCACTTGATAGAGCAACCAGAAGAACACAAGCAACGCTAGGAAACGGCTAGCGATAGAAGAAATGGCCGCACCTTGCACACCCAATTCTGGGAAACCAAATTTCCCAAAAATCAGCACGTAGTTCCCAATCACATGGATAATATTCATCCCGAGTGACACATACATCGTTTGTTTCGTCCAACCATGCACTCGAATGATTGCTGCTAACGAGTTAATAATCGCTTGAAGGAAAATGGCTCCCCCAACGATCGATAAGTATTGTTCTGCATATTCGAGCACGTCGCCTTGTAAATTCATTGCCTGCATCATACTTCGGGCGAATATAAAATATCCTGCACTCATTAGTAAGCCAACAACTAAATTTAACGAAACGGCAGTCGCTGAAATTTTAGAGGCTTCGAGATACCTCTTTGAACCAAGGTATTGCGACACAACAATTGCCGCTCCGGTTCCCACGACTTCTAAAACCAATATCGCAATATGAATGTACTGATTCGCTGCTCCAACACCAGAAACAGCATCATCCGAAAGCGCACTCAACATAAACGTATCGACAATACCCATTAACATAAATAAAAACACTTCTAAAAAAATTGGCCACGTTAAGCTAAATAAATTCAACTTCTCTTTCGGACCTGTACTCGCCTTCATTGTAGCCATTTAAAAACCTTCTTCCCGAGTTAAACAATTAAGATATCTTACCAATTAATAGCGGAAATTGCTATACCGACGCACCAAGATGAAATGAAAGCATAGCTTATAGAAGGATTTGTTTTAAAGGAGGTATTCGTTTGGTTCAATTTTTCTTTTTTCGAGGAACAGTCACTTCAATTTCTGAATTTTTCATTGGGGCAAATGGGGAAGGCGCAGGTTGTTATACATTAGTATCCGTTGTAAATGGTGACGGGGGTACGGTCAATTTTGTTGTATCACCTGACACATACTTTGTGGATCAAGCAATGGTCGCTGTCGGAGATCAAGTAACGGGTTATTATGATGGGAACGCACCAGTACCTCTCATTTATCCACCACAATATCGCGCACTCATCATGGTCAAGGAAAGTCCATATCAACAAGTGAAAGTAGACTTTTTTAATAACCAATTAGTAAGTAGTGATGGACAATTAAAATTAAACCTTTCCCCGTATACGTCCATTACGATAAGAAATGGGCAAGTGTTCTCTCACAGTATTGAGAACCGCAACTTAATTGTCATATATGGTCCTTCTACTAGAAGCATCCCTGCACAAACGACTCCCTATCGAATTATTGTGTGGTGTGGTTAATTTCTTTCTAACAAAAAATGCGACCGAAGATGGAATCTCGGCCGCATTTTTTAATTGGTAAAGGCTATTCTTTATGTTGTTCGATATACTGTTTTAATTTCACCAAGTGATCTTTATCTTCTTTTTTTAAGATCATTTCAAATAGTGGTTTAATAAGTGCATTTTTTAATCCTTTTGTGTGTATCAGTCCATTAAAATCGACAGTTGTTCCAATCTCTTGTGCCAGGAAACGATACTGGTATTCCACTGTCATGCCGAAATTCTCACTTTTTACCGTATATTTTTGATTCGGAATAAATTCAGATATGACGAGGACCGTATCAACTTCTTTTCCTCTTATATTTCTAACTTCCTTTACTCTTGTTCCAACTTGCATTGGTCCTTCTGTTAACTTTTCTGTCTTCACTACGTTTTCCATAATGAACGGAGCATGCTCAAAATCCGTTGTAATTGCAAATACTTTTTCAACTGGTGCATTAATAAAGACGGTTTCTTTAAATGCCATGTTTACTCACTCCTACGGTTTTATTTGTGTGTCAAATAGACTTTTTTCAGACAATTTCTATTTTATAATTCAAGATACCACGAATTCCCACTTTATTCTTGAAGAATTTATCAATAAAAAAACAGTGAGGATATCCTCACTGCTCACATCATGCAAAGTAGGTAGAAACTATATGCATCTACTATCCGATTTTTACTGAGTTGCTTCCCACTTCGCAACTTCTTCCCGAACTCGAGGTGCCACTTCTGTGCCTAACAACTCGATTGCTTTCATAACGTCGGCATGTGGCATTGAGCCTACCGGTACATGAAGCATAAATCGAGTGATGCCTACATTTTTACGCAAATCAATGATTTTATTCGCCACCGTTTCTGCATCCCCTACATAGAGGGCTCCTTCAAAGCTACGAGCAGCATCGAAAGCAGCTCGATCATAGTGACCCCATCCACGCTCACGTCCAAGGACATTCATGACTTGTTGCGTAGGAGGGAAAAACTTGTCTGCAGCTGTTTCCGTATTCTCTGCAATAAAACCATGCGAGTGAGAAGCAATAGGTAGCTTCGATACATCGTGTCCCGCTTGAGCTGCTGCACGTTTATATAGCTGAACAAGTGGCGCAAACTGAGTTGGACGTCCGCCAATAATGGCTAAGACAAGAGGTAAGCCAAGTACTCCAGCACGGATAACAGATTCGCTATTCCCCCCGCTCCCAATCCAGATTGGTAACGGATCTTGAACTGGTCGTGGATAAATACCGAGATTATTAATGGATGCTCGGTGCTTCCCTGACCAAGTTACTTTTTCAGACTTCTGAATTGTTAAAAGCAAGTCCAATTTCTCATCAAAAAGCTCATTATAGTCTTGCAAGTCATAACCAAATAGCGGGAACGATTCGATGAATGAACCCCGTCCTGCCATAATTTCTGCACGTCCGTTTGAAATACCATCAAGCGTCGCAAAATCTTGGAACACACGAACCGGATCGGCCGAAGAGAGAACTGTAACTGCACTCGTAAGTCGAATACGTTTCGTCTGTGAGGCAGCGGCAGCTAATACCATCGCTGGTGAAGATGCCGCAAAATCTTCTCGATGATGTTCGCCAACACCGAATACATCTAAGCCAACTTGATCGGCAAGAACAATCTCCTCTACCACTTCACGTAATCGTTGGGCGTGGCTTACCACTTCACCTGTATGAACATCAGGTGTCGTTTCTACAAACGTACTGATTCCAATTTCCACTTCAAAGACCTCCTGTAAAGTTTCTATAAAAAGCTGTTTTTTCTAATATACTTCAAATTCGAGATATTTTCATTCCGAAGGATTCGCTCGAACTTTTTAAATCGTTTGACATAAATGGATGTATCTTGTCATAACATGATGATACCTAATGCCATCAATGTTTGGAGGGATCAGTCACTCTGAAAAAGGAATATAAAGCGGCAAATGTTATCAAGACGGGAATCAGTTATGGAACTTGCCTGTCTATGATCATCTCCTACAGTGCTTACCAGTCTATAGGTTGGGCTATTGTTCACGGGTGTTTCAGCTGGATTTATGTTGTTTACTATTTTATTAAGTACTCTCCTGGATTATTTTGATACATGACAGACAGACTTCTGCATTGGAAGTCTGTCTTTTTGTGGGTTTTCAAAAATGGAAATTGAAGTTTTGAAATACGGTTAGGGTGATCCGGGGAGGATTAACGCTTTTTTTGTTGAATTTATTGAACTAACACATTGCGTTCGTTAAAGAAGAGTTTATTTCTGGTTTAGGGGTGCTTAAAATGAAGAAAATTATCTCTATTATCCTTATTCCCCTTTGTTTATTGATTGGACTATTTTTTTACAAAGGTAGTATCGAGAGTTTTAAAGAATACTTAGGCGAAGAAAGCATTGAATTTACTGAAGTATCCATTAACCATAAATCTATATTTGATAAAAGACTGGTCGGAAAGGAACCCCATCACCTTGAAATTAGGAATGAAGGTTTCCTGCATATCTATAAGTATCCGAGTAAAAGCTTAGCTCAAAAGGCAAGAGATACTTTTATTAAGAAAACAGAATCGATGGATCTGGTAGCCCATAAGTTATATGTGGCAGAAGATATGTTTATCATCTATGAAGATCATAGCGCAGCAAATGAGTTCAACAAGTACCTGTCCGAAATAATAAGTGAGTATAAAAAATGAATATGTTTGCTGATTTGCAATTTGGTAGCACGACTAAGAAACTGGCATTTTAATAATGATTATTATTTTTGGGAGGCATTCATTTGAACAATGACCTATTGAAAGTATTCTTTATAATATGGGGGCTTATTTTATTTTTTGAGTTAGTATGGTTTGCTTCATTCTCTTATGGAGCTCACTCACCATCAGATGCTATATTTGCTATCACTGTGATTGCAGTAACTAGTGTATTTGGTTCAGTTGGATTGTGTTTATTTAAAAGAGCGTGAATATAATTCCAGGATAGCTGAAGATGGAACATCTAAAAATATTTTAGAAGGTCAAGGAATATTTAATACGTAGCAAATTCATATCGAGGGTGTGTTAATAGTGGAAAGGGAAATCTCATTATTTATGATTAATGCTTTGTGGGCTTTTGTTATATTGGGTGTTGTACATTTACTATCTATATTAGTTTTCAGCAAACATAAACAAATGATTTCAATGATTCATACGTTTCTTTTATTACTATTAATACATTACTTCATCATCACTCAAAGAGAATATTTATTTGATGAATACCGTGCTACTGCATATTTAACAATCGCTCTAGTGTTACTTGGGTATTATATTTTCTTTAGAAATTTGAAATCATTTATTAGAACAAGAAAATCTGAGAGAGAGTCAAGCAGCGAGGAATATTAGATGTTTTAAAGGAGGAAGTGATGATGAGGAAAAGGTCTATTTCTTATGCAATTTGTTTTCTTGTCATGGTTTTAGGACTGTCTGGTTGTGTGACAAGTAATAATAACGGAGATGCGAATGTAAGTGATAAGCCGAAAATTTCCAATAACTCAAAGACTGTGGTTGATTTTAAAGTAACAATAAATGTTCAAAAAAGCCAAAAAGCACCTAAAGTTTATGCCACAATTACATATATGGGAGAAGAGGCTGAAAAAGATATCTTTCATGGTGGAAGTATTTTTTTCTTTAACATTTATCAACAAGACGGTGATTTTGAATATATAGGATCTATGAATCTCCCATTGTTAACAACAACGCTGATTCAAAATAAACCTCTTCGAGTTGATTTCAATGGAATTGAGCGATTAGAGCTGGGGTCAGGAAATTATAAATTTGAAGCAGTTGCTAATTTTTCTTTGGATTCAGATAAAGTAATGGAAAGCAAAATTGAAATTCCTGTTTATAAAATTGAGGAAATCGACTAATTTCTTCTACAATTAATGCAGCGGTTTAGTTGAAGAAGAAGGAGATAATTCACTTGTACCGAATACATTCATTAAGCCTTACTTCAAGTAGGAAGTTGGGCTTTTTCTTATTCTACAATCTATAGAAGATTAGGAGGAATACTTCATGATACGTAAATACCAAGATGATGACATTGAACAAGTAACTCAATTAATAAATAAAGCAAGTTCAAAATATAAGATGCTAGATTCAAATGCGATCAAAGTAAGTTCTGTCGAATTCATTGTATTTGTTGAAAAAGAAGTAATCCTTGGGTTTGCATATGCAATAAGCATAATAAATGATGCAAAAGAATCTGAGGCACAAATAAAGGTGTTTGTAGATACCCCATATAGATTACATGGGATAGGTAAGTCATTAGTGGAGTACATTGAAAGAAATTTAATTAAAAGAAATACAGTAATGTTGACCTCATATTTCAAGGTGAATCTTGAAAATCCAGCTGAATTTTGTCATAAAGCGGGTTATAAGAAGTGGTGGGGATCTCCTGAATTGTTTTATGTCGGCTCTGGATTCCCTAAAGTGGCAGTGGACTTTGTACAATATGAAGATAAGTATTTTGATACCTACTTAAAGGTAGTACAAGAATCATTTTACGATGTACATGTAATTAATGATATTAAACCTTATATAGCTACCGAAGAAATAGTTAGAAGGTATAAGTTAAATAACAAAGAAAATGTGTATCTTCTTTTAGAAGATGATAAAATACTAGCTTCCGTAACGATTGGAAATGGGACAGTTGAGAATTTAATGGTTACTAAAACTGCACAAGGTAAAGGTTACGGTAAAAAGGCACTTCAGTTTGCTATCAATACGATGATAAGCCAAGGTAATAAAGAAATTCGAATTTCCTATATGGAAGGTAATGATTCTGCAGAGAATCTATATCTTTCGTTAGGATTTAAACCGTTACATAATACACACGTATACCGTAAAATTATTAGAAATAGCTAAGAAAATTATATTCAGTTTACTTGCCTAACTGGCATGTTGGTGAAGGTAGTCGTAAAGAGATGTAACGGAGTTTCTGGGTGCTGAAGTTAAATAACGGTTACAAAAGCTCTCACTCTATATAATAAAAAACGAACGAACTAATAATAATTTAAGGTACCTTTTTAATGGATCTTTTTACAATATAAATTCTTTATGTCTGTCGTGAAATATGGGTTGCGAATTGTTTTTTATCAATTTTTTTAAAAAACTACAATAATTGACTATCCTATACATCATCCCTACCCTGCTATATATTAGAAACAGGTGATGATATGAAAACAACCATTTATTTAAACAACGAAAAACTTATATCTGGAACATCTATGAAAGATAACTCTGAACCAGAACAAAATAACATGGCGCTTCATGCATGTGAAAATCCTGAACTCATCCTTGCAAATCGCGAAAAATTAGCTACGACTTTGCAGTGTGAACTGAATGATTTTGTTTGTGCGAATCAAACACATAGCGCGAACTTTCATAAGGTAACACTTGCTGACAAAGGACGCGGAGCAGATCGAATAGATACAGCGATATTAGACACGGACGCATTATACACGTATGAGCCTAACATAGTTTTAAGCAGTTTTACTGCCGATTGTGTTCCCGTTATTTTTCACAATGAAAGTACAGGCCTAATTGGCGTCATTCACTCCGGATGGCAAGGGACAATAAAAGAAATTTCCTTGAAACTGTTTGAGCATTTAAAACAAGTAGAACAATGTGATTTACGTGATGTCCATGTTCAAATTGGTGCCGCGCTAAGTCAGGAAAAATTTGAAGTCGATGAAGATGTGTACCTGAAATTTAAAGCGCTTGGCTACGCGGATGATTTTATGTACTACAATGAAGAGTCCAACAAGTATCATATTGATAATCAACAAACGGTAAAAAAGCAATGTGAGTTAGCTGGTATTCCCGCTTCTCACATTAAAATCGATCCCACTTGTACTTATGTAAGCCCTAACGGTTTCTCTTATCGTCAAGACAAGAAGAGTGGCAGGCATTTAAGTTTTATTATGAGAAAAGATTAGATTTGATCAATTTCAAGAAGCACATTAACTTTATTCGTTAATGTGCTTTTTCTTTATCTAGTCCTTTCCGATGAAATGATGGGAATCAACTTTTTCATTTAGTCATATCTTATTTAAGACTGTAATTAAGTAATCCAAAGAAGAAAGGATTTTTAATTGAAACCAAAACAAAAGGGACAAAATTCACAATTCATTAAGGCGGTGGAAATCCCCCAAGAGCTTTATCAATCTTTAAAAGGGAAATATTTCGTAGGCTATGCTGATGAATTAAATTTTGGGAAAGGAACGAGTACATGGGCAAGACTTTATAATCCACCGAATTCGGGAGTTAATCTTCACGTCAATGTTTGGACAGTTACAGACGTATCCGATTCCACTTTCCGTGCTCAATTTTGGTTTAATGCAACGCCTTCCGAAACGCCAATTGACTCAGAATTTGTCACTCCATCCAATACGGCGATATCGCCTCTTCCAAAACCCAACATTAAGCTTCAATATGCTACAAACGTCTTGAATGAACCGACTGGGGGAATTAAAGCCTTCGTCCGAAGAGCAGAACCTGAAACGACAATCGTTGATGTTGAAAATGGAAAATTCATTTTCCCTCCAGGCGGATCCTTCCTTGTATTTTTATCCAATCCTGAAACTCCTGACGTTGTTACTTCCGGGAGAATCGCATTTGGATGGTGGGAAGCTAAAATATAATATATTTCAAGATAATCAAAAAAGCACATCAACGGTAATCGCTGATGTGCTTTCGTATTTCTATTATTTTTGAATGAACATTTGTGTCCAGTAATTTCCTTCTACATGTCCTACACCAATATGTGTGAAGTTTTTACTCATGATGTTCGCTCTGTGTCCTTCGCTGTTCATCCAAGCTTGTACTACCTCAGATGCCGTTCTTTGACCTTTTGCAATGTTTTCTCCAGCGGCTCTATACGTAATGCCAAAGTTCTTCATCATTGTAAATGGTGAACCATACGTTGGGCTTGTGTGACTGAAATAGTTTTTGTCACGCATATCTTGAGACTTAAACTCTGCTACTCTTGCAAGTTCCCAATCACTCTTTAAAGCAGGAAGTCCAGCTTTTGCTCTTTCCACGTTAACGAGTTTCGTCACTTCTTGTTCGATACTCGCTTGTTCTTTTGTTGGGACATTAATTGTTTGTCCAGGATAAATCAAATTTGGATTCGCAAGATTTGGATTCGATTCGATTAATTCCTGAACGCCAGTTTGTGTTTTCACTGCAATTCTCCAAAGAGAATCTCCTGAAACTACTTTATATGTACTATTCGCCATAGCTGTTGTTGGGGAGAATAAAGCTATTGATAGTAATGAAGCTATTGTGACTTTTCCTACTTTTTTAAACATCGACTCAATCCTTCCAATTTGGTATATCTTCATGATAAATAGTTTGGAAGGTTAATAAACCTCTTAATATATGGATGGTTTTTTACAACATCATTACAGGTGAAATAAACAATTTAAAATCTGTTGAGATAGAACGCATTTTTGCAAGAGAACCAGATATTTATTTGAAATAAAACTGTAATAGGAAAGAATTACTATATGTGAATTTAGTAGTTTCTTTCATTTTAAAAGAATCGTTTGCTGAATTTTAGCCTTCCCTCTAAAACTGACCCCTACATTTTATTCAAAACTGATACTTTTAAATATGCCAGACCTTTGCTAATCTTATCTTGAATTCAAAAGGTGAGGAAGGTAACTAACTATGCAAAATATACAAGGTTATTCAAGTTCACGTAAACGAACATTTAATTTGATTATTACCTCTATGCTTATTGCACTTGTTTTCGTTGCAACTGTTTTATTAAATATCAGACTGCCGATTGCAGCAAATGGTGGGTTAGTCCATATGGGAACCGCTATGCTATTTATCGCTTCTATTTTATTTGGCCCTAAAAAAGGTGCGATTGCTGGAGCTGTTGGGATGGGGTTGTTCGATTTATTCGCTGGATGGACTCTGTGGGCACCTTTCACGATTATTGCTCGCGGCTTACAAGGATATATTGTAGGGAAAATTGCTTGGTCAAACGGCCGTAATGGAAGCAGCGTTGCTTTCAACTTACTAGCTATGATCGTTTCGATCCCTCCGATGTTAGCTGTTTACTACGTATGTGAAGGAATTTTATATAATAACTGGATTGCACCAGTTGCCTCAATTCCAGGAAATATCACTCAAAATGTTGTTGGGATTATTGTAGCAATACCTGTTGCGATTATGCTAAAAAGAGTATCATTCTTTAAATAGACACTACTATGTACGACTAATTTCATGAACATAAAAAGAGAAGTAGAAGCTTAGTGTAATAAGCTCTCTACTTCTCTTTAATTATCGTTGCTTACGCTTTTTCATTTACTTCATTTACTTCATTTACTTCATTTACTTCAATTTCATTGTTTTCTTCGATATGTCCTGCATGCACAATTGTTTCTTCTTCAAGAGAAGTAGAGTCAATGATTGGCTGTTCTTTTTTGCTTAGGCCAAGTGCATTTGCTGTAGACGAATGCATTTCTTTTAATAGCTCAGGGTTGTCCATTAAAGACATACCGTAAGTAGGAATCATTTCTTTAATTTTCGGTTCCCACTCTTCAACATGTTGCGGGAAGCATCTTTTAATAATATCCAACATGACTTGCACCGCAGTTGAAGCCCCTGGAGAAGCACCTAGTAATGCGGCAATCGAACCGTCCGCAGCCGTGATTAATTCCGTACCGAATTGAAGTGTACCTTTGCCACCCGCTTCAGTATCTTTTATCACTTGCACGCGTTGTCCAGCTACTACGATGTCCCAATCCTCAAGTTTCGCGTTTGGAATAAACTCTCGTAACTCTTCAATGCGTTTTTCTTTCGAAAGCATCACTTGCTCGATTAAATATTTTGTTAACGACATCTCTTTTGCGCCAGCTGCTAACATTGTGACAAGATTGTCTGGTTTTACAGAAGTGACTAAATCTAACATAGAACCTGTTTTTAAAAACTTCGGTGAGAAGCCAGCAAATGGTCCGAATAGCAACGATTTTTTATTGTCGATAAATCTTGTATCAAGATGTGGAACTGACATTGGGGGAGCCCCAACTTTAGCCTTGCCGTATACTTTAGCATGATGTTGCTCAACGATTTCAGGCTTGTTGCAAACTAAAAATAAGCCACTTACCGGGAAGCCGCCAATCTGTTTTCCTTCGGGGATCCCAGACTTTTGCAGCAAATGAAGACTTCCGCCTCCGCCTCCAATAAAGACAAACTTAGCCTTATGGCGTTCTACGTTCCCTTTGTCGTTACGTACTTTTAGTTCCCATGAGCCGTCACTCGTACGATTCATATTTTCAACGCTATGTTTGTATTTCATATCGACATTTTTACTCTTTAAATGGTCAAACAGCATGCGAGTTAATGCACCAAAATTAACGTCTGTTCCATTGTCGATTTTAGTTGCCGCAATCGCTTCGTTCGCTGGGCGATCTTGCATAACCAATGGAATCCATTCTTTCAAAATCTCATGGTCATCGGAGAATTCCATGTTCTGAAAAAGAGGATTATTTGACATGGCTTCAAAGCGTTTCTTTAAAAAAGCAATATTTTGTTCTCCTTGTACCATACTCATATGAGGCAATTGCATGATGAAGTCTTGCGGATTGCTGATCAATTTGTTTTTAACAAGGTGAGACCAAAACTGCATCGAAAGTTGAAACTGTTCATTAATTTGAATCGCTTTACTAATATCTATTGACCCATCTGGCTTTACACTTGTATAGTTCAGTTCGCACAATGCGGCATGCCCTGTTCCGGCGTTATTCCACTCATTCGAGCTTTCTTCTCCCGCACTCTCAAGCTTTTCAAAAACGGTAATATTCCATTTTGGTACTAATTCTTTTAAAAGAGTTCCTAAAGTCGCACTCATAATTCCGGCACCAATTAAGATGACGTCTGTATTTTTTTGTTCAATGCTCATTTTTACCAACCATCCTTACCCTAAAATTGCAGAACGGATGTAGGCGCTCCTGCTTAGGATACACACAAAGCCTAGGCGAGACCTAGTCACACACCTTTTCTGTTTCAATGATGTCCAAACTATAGTGTAATACAATTTTATATAGAATAAAACATTCCTACTGCCTACCATTATAAGCTATTTAGAAACAAATGTTTATACAGCAGGTCCTAAGAACACATATTAAGCCGTCAGTGAAACTAAACAACGCTTTGATGGTGCGACTTCAAATACTTTATGCATAGTGATTATTCTATTTAATAGAGAACTTTCCTAATCTCTTTATAAAAAAGGGCTATTCTAAGTTGGAAATCAACTCGAATAGCCCTTTCTGATTTATTATTTAAAAGCTGGAATTGCCGTTTCATCATAATTT
Source organism: Paenisporosarcina quisquiliarum (assembly GCF_043641925.1). GTDB lineage: Bacteria > Bacillota > Bacilli > Bacillales_A > Planococcaceae > Paenisporosarcina > Paenisporosarcina quisquiliarum_A. Next base: position 67,767 of record NZ_JBHZRU010000013.1, on the reverse strand, counting down.
TCTTCTAAAAACTTGCGTACTTCTGGGCTAGTCATAGCTTCAGCTAGTTTTTTAATGGCCTCTGAATCTTCATTATCCTTGCGAGCCACTAACGTAATGGCAAAGTCGTTTTCGTCTCCTTCAGTTAGAAGAGCATCACTTTTAGGCGTTAAACCAAGTGGTGCTGCATAAGCAGGCGTCATGACTACCGCATCAGCGTCATCATACATTCTAGCTAACATTAACAAATCGACTTCTTCAAACTTATAGTTCTTTGAATTCTCTTCAATATCAGCTGTCGTATAGTATGGACCTGTTTTTTCTTTTAACGTGATGACATTGTGTTGTGCTAATAAAGACAAAGAACGATCTATATTCGATACGTCATTCGCAATGGCAATGACAGCACCTTCAGGTAATTCGTCCATCGACTTGTAGTCTTTTGAATACGTACCATAATTCGCAAAATAAATCGGTTCGATAGGCACTAAGTTTGAATCATTATTTCGATTGAATTCCTCCATGTAAGGAACATGTTGAAAGAAATTCGCATCCACTTCTTCTGCTGCAAGCGCACTGTTAGGTTGAACATTATCTCCTAAAACTACGATCTCAAGATTAATGGATTCCTCTGCAAGTTTTGGTTTAACAAGTTCCAAAATTTCGGTCATTGGGGGAATCAAAGAAGCCACTTTCAACGTTACTTCTTCTTGATCATTTTCTTGCACATTGCCTTTTTCCTTCGTTTCTTCCTCTTTGCCACAACCAGTTAAAATAAGTACAAACATTGTCATTAGTAAAAGTAATTTTTTCATATTTCCTCCTAATTGTTTATCTTTTATCAATCAGTCTCGATACAGTTGTCCCAGTAAATTGGATTAGTTGTACCAGTATGACCATAATAATAATCATGTAAATCATTAAATCTGTTTTAAATTGTTGATAACCATATCGAATGGCAAAGTCCCCAATACCACCGCCTCCGACGACTCCCATAATCGTCGAATAGGAAATGAAACTAATAATCGATGTTGTTAATCCGAGAACCAGTCCCGAACGAGCCTCCACATATAGAAATTTAACGATTATTTCTTTAACAGAAGCACCCATCGAAATGGCAGCTTCCATAACCCCTCTTGGTACATCCAATAAAGCTTGTTCGACTAATCTCGAATAATGCGCAATCGCTATTATAGCTAACGGAACTGTTGCTGCCGCAGTTCCAATAGCCGTTCCAATGACGAACCTTGTAAAAGGGATTAAAAAAACAACTAACAATAAAAACGGAAAAGAACGTATGATATTCACCAATAAATTCAAAGTCGAAAACGCAAATCGATTTTCTAGCACTTGCCCCTTCCTTAATAGGAATAGGAACGTTCCGACCGGGAGACCTACAAGAATCGCCGCTAATATCGAGACACCTACCATTACAAAGGTTTCTCCAATAGACGATAAAATTTCTGCTTCATATTGAACTAATATTTCAGGCATCATGAATCTCCCCACCCGCAGTTAGTTGCTCGACAAAGTATCTAGGGTTGTTATCAATCATTTGAATCCTACTTGGTTCAATTAACACAGTGTCATAGATTTCACCATTTGCGAGGACGGTGACGCGATTACATATGCTTTTAATGACTTCCATCTCATGACTGACAATGACAATTGTAACACCTAGCTTTTTATTGACATCTTCTAATACCCCTAAAATTTCAGCAGTTGTATTCGGATCAAGTGAAGAGGTGGGTTCATCGCATAATAAAACTCGAGGACTATTCGCTAGAGCTCTTGCAATCGCAACACGTTGCTTTTCCCCGCCACTTAATTGTGCAGGATATTTTTCACTAAAAGTCTCTAACCCTACAAATTCAAGACAGGTCATCACGCGGTTTCTCCGTTCTTTCCTTGGAAAACTCGCTAATTGTAAGGATACAGCTACATTCTCATAAACTGTTTTATTCGCCACTAAATTAAAATGTTGAAAAATCATCCCAATCGATTTTCGTTCTTGTCGAAGATCTTTACTACTCAAATTCGTTAAGTTTTGACCATTTACTTTGACTTCACCGTCATCCGGAATTTCCAACAAATTCATTAGCCTCAGCAAAGTAGATTTACCCGCTCCACTAGCGCCAATAATCCCATGAATCTCACCTTTATCTATTTTCAAAGAAACAGATTTAATCGCCTGAAATCGTCCAAAACTTTTACTGACGTCATGTAATTTAATCATAAAAAAAACCCCTTTCTCGAAGTTGAAGGGTGATTACAATGTTTATTATTATAGCCTTAACTGCTTGGACTGTCATTTAAGGACACTTTAAAGAAGTGTAGGTAACAATCTTATTGATTGCAAGTTTATGTTTTTTAAAAAGTTAAAGAGACAGCTTTTAAACAGTCTCTTTAGGCGGCTCACTTCTGTTCAACTTGCAACTCATTAATTTAATTTATAATTACCTTGTTCAGATTGACCTACTAAAATTACTTTGTCTTCTTATTTTTAAAATATTTCCATTTATGGTCTTGTAATAAATTCATTTTAGGAAGATATTCTAAATTCATCATTCTCCCCTTTGTTTCACCAAAACTTATATCCGCTCACTTTTTGGTAGGTAAATATATGTTCAAATTTTACCCCGACACATCCTCAAATTTGTTGAGTTCTCGAGGTTATTTCTATCTTTTCAATTTTTCCAAAAAATTTTTTGTTATGAATTATAATCCCATTAGCTCTCTCTTTTTTGTATTAAACTCTTCTTCCGTTAGGATTCCTGCGTCCATAAGGTCTTTAAATTTCCTTAGCGTTTCAATCTGTTCATCAAAGGACAATGTTTTCTTCGGCTCTGCTTTAGTGCCTAATCCTTGAGCCGTATTCATTCCGAAAATCATACCAGCTGCATCACCAAGACCGTTGTCCAGAATACCTTGTGAAATTTTCTGTTGTGCCGCAATGTTGGAGGTCTTTTGAGAAACATCGTCATAGGCCTTAATATTCATCTTGTGAGATGAATATTGCTTCACAAGTTCTCTTGAATCATCTGTAAATTCGATATTTTCAATTGATACCTTAACGATTTCTAATCCAAAGCGCTCTCCCCACGTACCCGCATTATCCGAATCATGAGCAATCATATTTGAAATAACATTTGCTTGCGACGGAAGCTGAGAAATTCTATATTTGCTCGAAAGTGAGTTTAAGACTACTGTAAATGATTGCAGGAACTCTGACAAAATTTGTGACCTTACTTGGACGTCATCAAAAGAGTAATAGGTAACATTCGCTGGCACAAAGTTTCTTATAAATTTAACTACATCTTTAATCTGAATTGTAAACGACCCATATGCAAATATTTCGAGATCTGTTCCGTAATACATGTCATTATAGACTTGGGCTCCACGGGTTCCAAACTTAATATCTCTGATTTCGCGCAGATTTATAAATGCGATTTGTTTCTGAACTGCAGAAAAACCACCATATCCTATGCGATCTTTAACTTGCTTAAAGATGGATTGTTCAATACAGTCACCGTTGAATATACTGCTCTGACCATTTTGATATTCATATCCGCCCGCTTCTGTAATAATATCTTCAATTCCTGACTGGCTATAAATAAATGCAGCAGTGTTCTCAGGCACATAGATTTTTGAGCCATTAGAAATAATACCACTCGATCCATTCATATTTGTCCCACGCCCGGTATTTGTGGACTTCTGAACACCAGGTGCGATAGCTGTGCGTTCATCAAATACTCCTGCAGTAATAATATCTTTCCATTGATTCGCGAAAGTACCAACAATAGCTCCAGTAAATGCATTTATAATTCCCATATAACTGTACCTCCCTCTTATAATACTTGAGCAGTGTCACAATACTTGCAATACATTGTTTGTCCTTTGTTTCCAGTAAGAGGTGCAGAACAAGAGATACACTTTTTAGTTACCTTTTCGGATGAAACACCATTATCTGTTTTTTTAGAATTTATACCAATAGTATTTTTGAAAGTATCAACAGTTCCTTTAATTGTTTCTGCAAGATACTCGGTTCCAGGAATTGCAAAACCAAGGGGAACAGTGGTTGACTCATTTCCCGTTACTAACTTAGTAATGGCATTTATCCATTGAACAACCTCTTTTTTGGTCATAGACTGAAATCCGAAACATTCATGTCCATTTAGGAAATAAATTTCAAGTTGTGAACTACCATTCCGCTGTTTTCCTAAAATGGCTTGAGGTTCCCCATTAAATATTTTGATTTGATTCACAGCGTACCTTTTTACATTCTTTGTATTTCCGAACACTCCTTTTTTAACATGTATAATGTTTTGATTTGTAAGAATAAGTTCATCCGTATGAATCGCCATCAATCCCCCGTGTGCTACATTCTGACTCTTAAGGATGATTGATTCATTCGGCATTAAATTAAATACTGCCATAGCATAACCTCTAATCTTTCTGCTTTATATTAATAAATGAAGTTAGTAACCTTAAATTGCATAAATCTAGTTCAACCTTTTTAAAGATTAATCATGTACTCCGAATTAATATAATAGGTATATTATATTCCATTTGTTTACCATATACTATACATAAATAGGTAATAAATAGTAAGTAACCATCAGTCGAAGAACTAATTAATGTCCATCTCTAGTCGATCACTAGGGATGTACAACGAAGTGGGTCCTAGAGGTGATGCTGTATCTAATCCTCGAACTATTATTAAAATTGATAGAAAAGAACAACTTCATCCAACACAAGAAAAAGGACATAAATAGAAGAAACCATTATAATGCGACTCAATTACACCAACTCATGACTCTAAATCTTTATAAGCTGCAACAATGGTGCCTAGCAAATAATTTATCCATGAAAAAATATCATTCGTTGCTTCGTGCCAACCAATCGATGACTTTCGCAGCGATTCATAATCATCAAAAACAATACATAGCTGTTAGTCGATAGTCAGCATGACCATTCATTCGATTACTTAAATAATAATGAACAATCATTTTCGCAAAAAAATCCTAGTCAGGGTTATGCTCTGACTAGGATTTTTCTTACTTAGTTTTGTAAATCAAAACGATCGGCATTCATCACTTTACTCCATGCTTGGATGAAATCACGAACGAATCTTTCTTTACTGTCATCTTGTGCGTACACTTCGGCAATGGCCCGCAGAATGGAATTAGATCCGAATACTAAGTCAAAACGTGTTGCTGTGCGAACGACTTCACCTGTCACACGGTTTTTACCTTCGTATTTATTGAAACCTGCTGGCGTCCATTCAATGTTCATATCTAGTATATTGACGAAGAAATCATTTGTTAATGTGCCAACATTATCGGTAAAGATTCCTTCAGCTGCCCCTTTATAATTTGCACCTAATGCACGCATACCACCAATTAATGCCGTCATCTCTGGTGCTGTTAAGCCAAGTAATTGTGCTTTATCAAGCAACATTTCTTCTGGGCTTGTAGCATATTCTTTCTTTTGGTAGTTTCGGAAACCGTCTGAGACTGGCTCTAATACATCAAAGCTATCCGTTTCCGTTTGTTCTTCGAGTGCATCTCCGCGACCTTGAGTGAACGGAACAGTCAGATCAAAACCAGCTGCTTTTACAGCTTGTTCTAGTGCAACATTTCCTCCAAGGACAATCAAATCAGCGAGACTTACTTTATTTCCAGTACTTGTTTTCAAGTTTTCATAGACATTTAGCACGTTTGCTAACTCTTCTGGCTCGTTTACTTCCCAGTTACGTTGAGGCGCGAATCGAATACGAGCTCCGTTTGCACCACCACGTTTGTCTGAACCACGATATGTGCTTGCAGAAGCCCAAGCTGTTTTAACTAACTGTTGAGAAGTTAACCCGCTTGCCAAGATTTTCTCTTTTAAATCGTTTAATTCCTCAAATGTTAGCGTGTTCTCTGCTTTTGGTACTGGATCTTGCCAGATTAATACCTCTTCAGGAACTTCTGGTCCCCAGTAACGCTCTTTTGGTCCCATGTCACGGTGAAGAAGTTTGAACCACGCACGAGCAAACGCATCTGCAAATTCATCCATGTTTTCATAATAACGACGAGAGATTTTTTCATATGACGGATCCATGCGAAGTGCCATATCTGCAGTTGTCATATTTGTTTTCACTTTAATCGAAGCATCTTCTGCATCCGGTGCCATATGATCTTCTGGTAAGTTTTTTGCAGCCCATTGATACGCACCAGCAGGAGATTTAGTTAACTCCCACTCGTATTCAAATAGTTGCTCAAAATACCCATTGTCCCATTTTGTTGGGTTAGCAGTCCAAGCTCCCTCAATCCCACTTGAAATGGTATCTCGGCCTTTTCCTGAACCATACGTACTCTTCCAACCAATACCTTGGTTTTCAATTAAAGCCGCTTCTGGATCATCCCCTACATGAGAAGGGTCTCCTGCACCATGTGATTTACCAAACGTATGACCACCCGCGATTAATGCAACTGTCTCTTCATCATTCATGCCCATCCGTGCAAACGTCTCGCGAATATCCACGGCACTTGCAAGAGGGTCTGGTTTACCATTTGGTCCTTCTGGATTCACATAAATTAAGCCCATCTGAACTGCAGCTAGTGGGTTTTCTAAATCGCGATCACCAGAATAACGATTATCTGCTAACCATTCTTTTTCATTCCCCCAATATACGTCCTCTTCTGGTGCCCAAATGTCTTCGCGCCCCGCTCCAAATCCAAACGTTTTAAAGCCCATCGACTCAAGTGCTACATTTCCTGTTAACACCAACAAATCGGCCCAAGAAATTTTGTTTCCATATTTTTGTTTAATTGGCCACAGCAAACGACGAGCCTTATCTAAGTTTACGTTATCAGGCCAACTGTTTAACGGTGCAAAACGTTGATTTCCAGTAGAACCACCGCCACGGCCGTCTGCAGTACGATACGTACCTGCTGCATGCCATGACATACGGATGAAGAACGGACCATAGTGACCGTAGTCTGCTGGCCACCACTCTTGACTATTTGTCATTAAATCGTGAAGATCTTGTTTTAATGCATCATAGTCTAACTTTGCAAATTCCTTTTTATAATCAAAATCATCCCCTAAAGGATTCGATTTCTTATCATGTTGATGCAGAATATTGATATTCATCATATTCGGCCACCAGTCTTTATTCTGCGTACGACCTGGTTTTGTTGATGTCGTAATCGCACTATCTTTGTGACCACCCGTTACTGGACATTGTGCATCTCCTGCAGCTGTGTGGCGCTTTTCATCATTGTTATCATGTACGTTGTTTTCCATTTCCTAAACCCTCCTATGAAAAATAGTGTCTTTCTATCTGTAAATCATAATGCTGGGTGTTTCTAATAAAGGATAGTTATTCTTACATTAGAATTATAATAAAGTAGAGAACATTTGAAAAGTATTAAGCATCCCAATTTGAGCATCGAATACATATTTTTTAAGATTGTAAGAAGCAACTACTTCTAGTTTAACTTCGAATCTCTTAGAAAGACATCGATAAGTATTTAATTTTATGAATTTTCGGTAAATTAAATAGAGAGGAAATGATAACGCCCATAACCGTAGAGTTTGAACATCATCATTTTAAAGCTTAACAAGTAGATTAAATGGATTTGGATGCCTTAATAAATATGTTCACTATAAAATAAACCTACTCATTTTAGATTGAAATGAGTAGGTTTATTCATATATATAAATTTGTATTTGCTTATTCTGCCTTAACGTTGAATGATACTTCTACATTATTACGAATCGCATTTGAGAATGGGCAGACTTTGTGACCTTCTTCAACAATCATCTCTGCCGTAGACTGATCTACGCCTTTAATCGTAATATTCATTTCAACTGAAATAGCATAACCTTCTGCACCTTTGTTTAAAGATACATGAGAAGTAATTTCTGAACCTGCTAATTGAATACGTTTTTGCATTGCCGCAATAGTCATTGCAGAATCAAAACAGGCTGCATAAGCTCCTGCGAATAATTCTTCAGGCGTTGTCTTACCTGTCATATCCACGCCAGGCATTGGCATTCCAAGTTCTAAATCATACGTTCCACTTTCAGAAGCCACACTCCCTTGACGACCTCCTACAGCTGTTGCAGATGATGTAAATAATTTTTGCATCCTATTTCCTCCTCATTACTATGTTATAATTAAGTTGTGTACAATTTAATTATAGGCAATTCAATTGAAATAGCAATTCATATGCTTTTAGGAGGTACTCACGTTGAATGCATTACACTTAACCAATCAGCTATGCTTCCCGTTTTATTCAATTTCAAAAGAGATTACAAAACGCTATCGACCGCTTCTTGAACCACTTCACTTAACCTATCCACAGTATTTGGTGATGCTTGTTTTGTGGGAACAAGATCGAATTGCGATGAAAGAAATTGGAGCTCGCTTAAAATTAGATTCTGGTACGCTTACTCCACTTATCAATAAACTAATTGCCATTGGGTACATTGAAAAAACGCGTAATCCTGATGATGAACGTCATCTTGTGATTCAGTTAACTGCTAAAGGACTTTCTTTAGAAAATGAAGCACAACAGATACCTGAAAAACTAGTTGAGATTCTCGGTCTGACTGAAGGTGAATATGTTCGCTATCAGCAGATGCTCGCGGAGCTTTCTATGAAGCTTGGATTAAATGATGATGCAACATGTTAATTGGCGTTTTGCCCATACTAAAAAACAGCACTGCCCGATGATGCATTCGGCGGTGCTGTTTGTATTTATAATGAATCAAGTATTCACTGTTCTTTTCCAAGAAAACTAAACTTTTAAAACTCCTCTGAACCCTCTCGCCGCATAATACGAATCGGCTCCATTGTGATAAACGAATACGGTATTGTATCTGCGATCTCCAAATAAGGAACCTCCGAGTTTACGGATATCGGCAGGGGTAATGATCCAGCTTGATGTCTTAAGATCAAACTCTCCCAGTGTCTGCAAGTAGCGGTACTGCTCTTCATCCAATACATCTATTCCCATTTCAGCAGCCATTTCCAGCGCTGAGTTTTCTGGCGGAAATTTCTTACGTCCTTCTCGCGCTTCACGATCGTAGCAGACACTTCTGCGCTCTTTCGGACTTTCTTTTGCGCAGTCGTAGAAGTGAAACATATCAGTGCTCTCATCATACGCGACCACGTCGGGCTCCCCGCCCGTGCGATCCATTTCCGATAGCGACCAGACGGCATTTGGATTCTGTTGTAGTTTCTTCTCTACCTGGTCCCATAAGTGGCCAGTATGGCGATCCATATGTTTTTCGAATCGTTGCTTCAATGTCTCGAAAAGTTCTTGCTTTTGATCATCAGTAAGGGATTTCTTTTTCATCATCTCACTCCTTCTCTTCAATCTTCCATGGCAATATAATCTCTACCATTATTTGTACTACCTCTTGCGGAAACGTCTCAGGTACAAAATCCATTTCCTCCGTTGTAAAATACAGCGTATAGTTTTCCGTTTTGTGAATGAGCGGTTCTGCTCCAAGTCCTGGACAACTTCCAATAAAGTGATAAGTGGCTATGTAAAGATGCCCTGCTCCTACCTCATCCACTTGCATAATCTCACTCGGCTTTTTTGAATCGATTCCTAACGTTGCTAATAATGTAATCAACTCAATAGGAAACGCAGGTAAATTTGCAATGTAGTTTTGACAATAGGCGCAATCACATGACTCTAGAGAATATGGAAGCAACTTCATTTTTTCATGTGTTTGCACTTGATCATAGCTGATTTTGGATAGTAGTGAATGCATGGTAATCACCTTTTGGAAATATCTATTTCTTACTAGATTACCTCAAATGCACTCTAAAATGAAATCAGTTCACACCAAACTGAATTTTAAGTAAAACTTACTAGTTAAACTGCGAAAAAATTAACCGTAACAAGGGAAAGTGTGATTTTCTTAATAACGGCTATAATTAAAATAAGGTGGTGATAACGTGCTTTCTGAGAAAACTCAACAGCAATTGATTCAGATAATCAATCAACAACTAGACACTGATTTCATCATCCTTTTTGGTTCATTTGCAAAAGGGACTGAACGAGAAGATAGCGATATCGATCTAAAGCAGTTATCATCATATGAACGGTTTATACTTTCTGGCCAACTAGCAGTTATCTCTGGTTGTGAAGTGGATTTAATTGATGGATAACCCAACTCCTACTCTAACAAATCTTCCGAAAGTAGCTTGAATCCTTCAATCATCGTGTCTTCTTCTACCTCAATCAATATACAGCGTTTGCCATTGTAATTGACCTGTTTAACATATCGCAAGTCTTGGGGGCTGATCGCAATATTGGCAACTTTTGTGCTAATTTTGATTGACTTGGAAGCGTAGCTTGGAACGATATGGCTTGCTTTCATTTCGTAGTTTTTATCTTCAACCACTTGCTGAAAGGCTCTTTCCACTTTTTCTATACTGACATCTTTTACGCCGCTCGCCTTCAGCACACGTGCAACCTCTACAGTATCCAAAGTAGGAACACTGCTATCTTCGTCCTTTTCATCTTCTTCCACCTTGAGCATATGATTGATTTCATCATATAAACCTGCGAGAGTTCTCGAATTCACTTCATCACCAATCACGACTTTAACGATTTCTTCAAATACCGCTTTGTCTTCCTCAGCAGTCATAATTTCATCGCCGTTCAAAACCTTCTCGATAAATTGGAAATCCGGTTTATTAGCTTTGCTTGCGGCATACATGATGTGATGAATGTCTGCGGCGTTATCCGTGAAGCTAGGGAATAAAAATCCACCAATTGGAGTGGCAAGTTTAATAACTGGATCAACCAGCAAACTCGACTTAAACTCTTTCTCGATAAAGTCAAACACCAGTGAACGTTTTGGCAGTTCGGTTTGATTCATACTACAGAGGATAAAAGGAGTGGTAAACACTTCATCCCGCATGTCAATTTCCGTTTCATCTGACTGGCGTTTCGTCGTTTTATTATAATTTCCACGAATGAAAGTGACTACCATGTCCTTTTCATATTGGGTGTCCTGAATCATCTTCAATGTGATCTGTTGCATATCTGCTTTCCATGCATTTACATCATCCCTGCGAAGTCCCTCATATAATAGCTGTTGTGTATGGTCCGTCTGCCCTTCTTCTTGACGTTGAAACTTTACCTCAAATAGCTTCACATCCAGCTTCCCGCCTAAAATCTTTTTAAAGTTATCAAGAAACATCTCTTGCTGTTCGCGGTCCAACAAAGAAAATGAGCTGCTCGCCTCATGATAGATTTCATTGCTTTCCTGCTTGATGTACACATTATAAATGTCAGCGATTTTTAGTAAATCAGAATCCATCTTAAATCGTTTGCGAATATCTGCTATATCCTTCTTATTCATCTATAATTTCAACTCCCTGGTTAATAAAATACGTGTTAGGCACAAAAAAAAAAGAGCATCCAAAGCTATCGTTAGCTTTTGACACTCGTTCATTATAACAATATTTAAGATCCAAAAAGACTTACTCGAAAAAAGTCATTTCTTCTAACTTATAAAATAGCCACATGCAGCAGTATTGCGGGACTTGAACTCCTCACAAATGGTTGTTTGACTCCGTACAAAGTGGTTTACAACAAATGTTGTTTACTTTTCAACATGCGACACATTTTAAAAGATAAACTACCCCATATAAACACTGTCACACGTTCCAGCTATTGGTTCATAATAACAATGATTTTTATATTGACCTGCGAAAGGTTGATTATACCAAGTTGGAGGACAAGGACCATATGGATTAAAGTACCAAAGTGCATATTTCCCTGGATGTTGTCTCCAAAAATCCAAATTCTGTTTTGCTAATCTTTTTTCTACTTCTCTTGCTCTCTGATAAAACATATTACCTTTTTGAACAGCTTCAAACGAATAATTATTTCCTTGTACCTGAAAAATCACATCATTAACCGTTCTTACATCCTTAAAGTCTAAACAATCTGCTTTAACACGATTAACAATTACATTTCCCACATATAACATTCCTTGCTTTCCTTCACCTTCGGCTTCTGCTCTCATCATCCTTGCCATTAAATCAATGTCTGAGCTTTTGTATTTTACTCTTGGCATTTATTCACCCCAATAATATTGTATGAAAAACAGCCAATATTAATGCAATTGTATAATAAAATACAGTATTTACATGAGCTGAACGCGTTCGTCATTCTTCCAATAGGAATAGAAAGAAGCAGCTAAAGTTTTTACTCTAACTGCTTCTTTCGGAATGATACTATAACGTCAAACACTATAATAATAATTATTCTGAGAAAAAGAATAAAAAAATGAAAAAACCTCATTTTCTTATGTTAAGTTTCCCCATAGCATGACCTAATGAGGTTTATTCTCTTTTCCATTTTAGATAGCTGGATGAAGTTCTCCTACTCCAACTGCTCTTCCGCAAGCAGCTTAAATCCTTCAATCATTGTGTCTTCTTCCACCTCGATCAATTGACAGCGTTTGCCTCCTACATCATCTTTATGAAGTCCCTCATAAAAGTTGTTGCGTATGGTCAGTCAGCCCCTCTTCTAGACGCGCTAAAACTTTACCTCGAACAGCAATCACATCCAGTTTTTCACAACTTTTTTCAAGTTGGCACGGAATAGCTCTTGCTGCTCCCGGTCTAGCTAAGAAAAGGAGTCTCTAATTTTAACTCCCTGACTAGTGAGATTCGTGTTTTTCAAAAAAAAGAGCATCCAAAGCCACAGTTTAGATTTTTACACTTCTTTATAATAACTATCTTAATGGATTGCCTTTGTTCCTCTTGGGTCGTTATGCACCTCCATGTGTTTTGTATATTTTAAAAATAACTTGTTAACAATGTGTATGAATTTAGAATGTTTTTGTACGACTAGAATTGTTTTTTCTCAATCAGAGGGTGGGATAAACATGTTTTGGAAAAAAAAACAAAGTGAAAGTAAGCTTGTTGCTCAAACAATAGCAGAATCAGAATTATCGATAGAAGCTCTGAAAAAAAGCCTTGTTCAAATGGATGATGCAGAATTTGTGGAAATTGACATGTCCGATATTCGAAAAATTCATCTTGTATACATACGAACTCTCATTGACCAAGAAAAATTAAATGAAAGCATAATCAAACCATTAAATAATTGTTCCGAACCGTCTATTCAAGATTGCATTGTGAATTCCTCAATTATTCCCATTCCTACTTTTATAGAGGCAAAAAAACAGTTGTTTACAGGGTCTATTTTGTTTTTTGATTCTTCGCAAAACCTTTGTTTAGCTGTACCCTTAAAAAATCCGATTGGACGTGCCATTGAAACTTCCGAAACAGAAACCATTCTGTTCGGAGCAAAAGACAGTTTTAGTGAACAAATAGAACAAAATATTACGCTTATTCGAAGACGACTCCCCACACATGAACTTAAAGCAGAGAAGTTTACTGTCGGTTTTTCAAGTGAGACAAGTGTTGTTTTAATGTACATGGAGGGGCTGACTAATCCAGATTTTGTTTCAACAGTCAAAGAGAAGATTTCTGAAATTAATTTTGATCTCTTCTTTGACTCCTCTCAAGTTGCGGCATTCTTGGAGGAACATCCAAACAGTATTTTTCCTCAGTTTCAGCAAACTGACCGGCCTGATGTAGTTGCTTATTCTTTGGGATTAGGAAAAGTCACCATTTTGGTAGACAATACACCATTTGCTCTAGTTGCCCCCATTACTTTTTTCCATTTGTTCCAATCACCCGAGGACTATATTAATCGATGGGTAGTTGCCAGTTTTTTGCGCATCATCCGATATGTCAGCTTTATTCTGTCAGTCACATTGATCCCATTCTATGTGGCATTGACAACTCATCACTATCAAATGATTCCTATACAAACACTTCTGGTCTTGGTCGACTCAAGAAGCAAACTTCCTTTCACTCCTTTTTGGGAAGCATTAATCATGTTAATTTTTATTGAAATTATAAAAGAAGCAAGTTTGAGGATGCCTACAAAAACGGGTCAAACACTTGGGGTTATTGGAGGTATTGTGATTGGTCAAGCGGCTGTTGATGCTGGATTCGCTAGCAAGGTTTTAATTGTCATGGTTGGAATCTCGACAATAGCTTCCTTTCTTATTCCCAACTATCTAATGACAAAAGCAAATTCATTAATTCAATTGATGCTTCTTGTTTTTTCTTCATTACTTGGATTAATCGGGATTGCACTAGGAATCATTGCTATATTAGCCCATCTTAATAGCTTGTCTTCAATCAAGCAACCCTATTTTTCACCAGTTTCTCCTTTCTTTAGAAAGGATTGGAATGATCTCTTCATTAGAGGCCCATTAGTCAAAATGAAGGAGCGTCCAGAGCATCTTAAACCTCTAAAACTGAAGAGATATCAAAATAGGAGATGACTTGATGGAAACCCACCAATTATTTAGTAAGAATGAAACCTATAATGGGCTCTATGTCATGTTGTTAGTAAATCGCCTCCAAATGCTATACTTTTTTCTGATTATGCCAAATATCTTGATTAATCCATATATGATTTGGGTGCTTATAGCTGTCGGGATATTATCCCAACTAAACCTTTTTCTTTTATCGAAGTGGCTTTTAACCCCTCTATCTGGTAATGGATATAACGGATTTGTCGAATTGTTTGGAAAAAAATTGGTACGATTTCTCTCTTTTATCGGGTTGTTCTTTATTCTACTTAAACTTTCCGTCATAACGTTAGGATTCAGCGAAATTGTTCAAACATTTATGTTTCCATCAACTGATACAAATTGGCTTGTGTTTTTTATCTTGATGTTTTGTTGTTATGTCGCAGGTAAGGGCGTTGTACATACCATTCGTTTAGTGTTGATTTCTTTTTTCTTAACGTTTTGGATGATCACATTTTTCGTTTTTTTCTTCTTTCCCCCAATAGCTCAACTCAGTGATTTGTATCCACTTATTCCAATGGAGTGGAAAGTAGAAAATTGGAAAGCCTTTTTTTTAATTTTGTCTTCCTATTCTGGTCCGGAATTTTTGGTATTTTTGGGACCATGGCTTAAATCAAACAATAAAACCTTCCGCTATTTGTCTTACGGCAACGCACTCACCGTTGTAGAGTATGTACTCCTATTTATAGCATCCCTATTTTATTTCGGTTCCAATTATTTAAGTAAAAGTCAATATCCAATTATTAATATGGCCCGTTGTTTTCAAAACCCAGTGTTTGAACGAATTGATATGGTCCTGCTTTCCTTTGAATTATTTAACCTAGTTTTTGCAGTTTCTCTACTTCTTCTATTGTTTTATGGGGCATCTAAAATAGCTTTTGGTAAAATGAGCAAGCCGTCCAGTGGAAAAGGTTTTTTATTCAGTGTATTCCTTATTTTTATTGGAATGGTTTTTTTGAATCAATTATTTTGGAAGTCTTGGGAGAAGCAACAATTTTTACTCAATCTTCAAATTATAGCTGGAATCATAAGCTATTTTCTTGTCCCACTTGTTATTGTTTTAGTAATGAAAAAAAAGGGGGTTAATAAACATGCGTCTACATAAAAAGATATTTAAAAGATTGATACTCCTTTTTATGACTTTATGTTTATCTGGTTGTACCCCTTTTACCGAAAATAACCTTATTGAAGAAATTTCTCCCATTACCTTTTTGTCTATTAGTAAGGGAGATGAAGGGAAAGTAAATGTCAGTACAATTTTGCCTCCTCTAAGTAAAGAAAATAAGAGTGTAATGTCACAAGAAGTCAGCTTATTAAAGGAAGGAGTACAGAAGTACAACTTAAACTTCTACCAGGAAATTAAATTCGGACAAATGCGGATGCTGGTAATTAGTGAGGAACTTGGAAAAGAAGGGATTATGTCCATTATAAATGTATTATTGACTGATCCGGATGTCCCTTTGAGAATCTATTTAGTTATCGTAAAAGGAAATTTTGAAGAGTACTTGGGAAGTAAATTGGATAAAGATGAAAACTTGGATTACTCGTTTTACCGAATGCTGAAGCATTATGAGGAAAAAAACCAAGGAGAAATAACTGTCGTTAATCTTCATGAATTTAAAAATTTGCTCTATACTCCTTATTCAGATCCTTTCTTGCCTGTATTCAGAGTACAAGAGAATGAGGTCAGCTATGAAGGTACAGCCTTATTTCAAGATGACAAGTTAGTTGAAATTATTTCATCTTTAGATGATCGTATCTTCCAGCTGATAAACAATGATCACTACGTAGAAGTTTTACCAATTCCAGAATTTGAAGTTGTACTGGGTCATGTTAAATCTAAAACAATAGTAGATATCGATAGCAGCTATTCTACAATGACCTATACCGTGAATTTAGACACAAGAATTGAGGAATATCAGGGAGATATGCAATTATTTGACCCAAAGCAGCTAAAAAAAATAAAAATAGATATCGAAACCCATCTTGAAAAACAAACACATGAACTAGTTAAAAAGATACAAGAATTGAAAGTGGATCCATTACAGCTTGGCATACAAACTAAAAGACCATTCTCAAAACCAATGGGAGAAAAAAAATGGATTGAAATGTTTGAGAAGATGGACATTAAGATAAAATACAATATTAATATCGAGCCTTTGACGGATGCAAATTCAAAAAAGCAAGACTTTTAATTTTCCCTATCGAATAAGCCCTAGAATCAAACGATTCTAGGGCATTTTTTTTACAATCTATAGCTATATAATTTCTGTCAGAATTTCATAAGAACGCATGCGAGAGTTGTGGTTAAAAACTGGGGAAATGACCATGATTTCATCACATCCGCCTGGCTATCCCATAAAATTGATTCATATAAACTACAATTAATTTGTAGTGATCAGGCTTTTCATAGACACTTTAAATTGATCAATCCATTCTTTGAAATACGTATTCTTCGATACAAACTTCATCGCATAATACCCCAGAACCCCTCCGAGCGTATTCGCAATCAAGTCATTCACATCCACGCTTCTGGCACTATTCGCAGTGATGTAAAGCAACAACTGCAGCACTTCTATCGCTAGACTGAACAGCAAACTCCTCACTGCCACGAGCTCCCACGAAATCTTGTCCTGCTTCACTAATAGCCACTGGTAGACCCCAAACGGAACCAACATAACGATGTTCAAAATAAATGTCGCCATATCAATCGTCAGAATCGGAATCGGATTGATTCGGCTGTACCACGGACTCTGATTCTTATATATCCCCAAATTCACTTCAATCGGAAACGTCGTCAACGCCACCACCGAAAGCATATATATTCCCAGGGAAATTAACGTAATGTATTGAAAAGTACTATAGTTCTTATCCTGTCTTTTCAACTTCAGTATCACTATTACCAAATACACAATAAATAGTGGCCATAAAATATACCCCGCATTTATCGTCCTAATAAACGACCACGATTCTTCTGTTGTCATGCCATTCCACTCCTCTTCTTCAGATTAATCTCGTATCTGCACTTAAGTGATACACTTATTATTTCACTGAAATCTGAAGAAACACGTATGGCAATTCTTAAGGTTTCTTAGGGAAGTCTTAGGAATAGGTTAGTATTGGGAAGTGATACTTCTATTTACGACGAATTCATTATAAACAGGGTTTTTGCCAGAATTCCTCTGTGAGGTGCCTCTGATATACCTGTGCAGCAAACTACTCTGCTTATTGTCAAGTAAAGCTTGATGATTAATCCTGCTCTGGAGAGATGTTTTTTATATGGAGGCTTATATACTGCTTAAGTTGTTTGAAACAATTTGGCAATTGCCTTTTGCGTCATCCAGACAGTTTCCGCTTCTATTACTCATTTATAAAACAACTTCCCATTGAACATTTCACTTACCATTAGAATAAAATATCTGAATCTCTCACTTATGCTAGATTACTTTCCTATCACTTATGATAAGGTTCATTTTTAATAATCCGAAAAGCTCGATAGATCTGCTCCACCAATACTAATTTCATCAATTGATGTGGCAAGGTCATTTTCGAGAATGATAACTTTTCGTCGGATCTCTTCATGACGTCTTCATGTAGTCCAAGTGAACCACCGATGACAAAGGCAATTTTGCTGCGACCGTATGTCATGAGGGATTGTAAATCATCGGCTAACTGTTCGGAAGATTTCATTTTTCCTTCAATTGCTAAGGCGATGACATAGGTGTCCGGTCCAATTTTAGCTAAAATGCGTTCTCCCTCTTTTTTCTTAACGATTTCCATATCGGCATCACTTAGATTTTCTGGTGCTTTTTCGTCTGGGACTTCGATTAAATCGATTTTGGCATAACTTCCAAGTCTTTTTGAATATTCTTCAATGCCCATTTTTAAATACTTTTCTTTTAATTTTCCTACGGAGACAATTGCGATATTCACAGGTTATCCACCTTTACATATAATTTACAAACACGCTATCCACAGGACTTATGCACATATCCACAGGTCAATTCTATATATAGTATGCAATCATTCGTTCGCTACTAAATATATTGCTGCGTCTTCACAATAATCGCATTTTGTGGATAACTTTTCTTCATCTGTTAATTCGGTTAAAATCGGAAAGGTATTTTGCTTCGCTACAAACATGTCGAGTGCATGATCTATATGGGTTTGACAGCAAGTAATTTTCATTATTTCCTCTCCTTTCGATTTTCGAAGTATTCACTAAGTTATACACAATTCACACAACTTTATCCACAATCTATTTTAACAAAGTTAAAGCGAGTAGGAAAGGTGCGGGTTTGCACCTCCTACTCGCTGTGTAAATCAATTGTTAAGCTCACGATCTTATCCACAATGCTTTTCCTTCATCCACATGTAATTTTCGAGCAATTTATAGAGCCGAATTATCCGTAAGTTCTAAGTTCATTTCCATCAGTTGTCCTGCACGATACACTTTAATTGTTAAAGAATCGCCGACTTCTTTTTCATTGTACAAATGTTTTCGTAGTTCAATGATGTTTTCGATTTTTTCTCCATCCATTTCAACAATGACATCATATCGTTGTAATCCTGCCACATCCGCTGGAGATTCTCCTACAACTTCATCCACTACCACTCCTGTTGTAACTTCTTCAGGCAATCGAAGTGTGTCTCGTTGATGGAAGGCAGATACATCTGTTACATCAACTAACGTGACACCCATTGATGGTCGTTTCATTTCACCAAATTGTTCTAAATCCTCAATCACTGGAATGGCTGAGTTTATTGGAATCGCAAGACCGATTCCTTCAACTGATGATTGTGCAATTTTCATGGAGTTAATACCAATTAAATCTCCTGCTAAATTTACTAATGCGCCTCCACTATTTCCGGGATTAATCGCAGCATCCGTTTGTAGAACTTCAGCTTGCCAATCTTGTTGTCCATCCCCGTTTAAGTCCACTGGTATGGTCCGGTCTTTACCAGATACGACACCAGTAGTAACAGATCCTGAGAAATCAAGCCCGAGCGGATTTCCGATTGCGATAACTGTTTCACCTTGTTTTAATTTATCGGAGTTACCAAATTGAGCAACAGCCGTCACTTTGGAAGCATCCATTTCAAGCACTGCTAAATCAGTCCAAATATCAGTTCCTAATAATTTCGCTTCTACTTTTGCACCATCAGCGAGAGTCACCTCAATTTGATTGGCACCTTCAATCACGTGGTTATTCGTAACAACATAAGCTTTGTCACCAGACTTTTTGTATATAACGCCTGATCCTGTTCCCGCTTCTTGCGATGCACCGGATGGGTTCAAGAAATCTGAAGATGATTGTATATTCGTCACGCCAACCACTGCACCTACAACTTTTTCAACAGCCGACGTGACATCTGTCGTAATGTCAGTTGACACTTGTGTCGTGTCCGATGGTAAAGAAGATGATTCCGTATCGGATGATGTTCCGTTTACTCCTCCGGGCATCATTCCCACTAACGAAGGCATCATCAGCCAAACGATTAGTGCCCCAATCATGACTCCGACTAAACCGCTAAAGAAATAACCTCCTTTGCTTCCTTTTTTCACAACCCTTGTTTGAGGTTCTTGCGTATGGCTATCGTAATATCCCATGTTCATCGTCCTTTCTCTCTATTCGTTATCCTTACTTTACCAACCGAACATTAAAATTAGATGAAAATGTATTTAAAATTGTTTTAAAAAAATGAATTTTTGAATGAAGGCGGTGAAATCGAGAATGCGTCTTACGAATTCTTGAATGTCCTAGATGAATCCTTGAATCCCACAATCCGATCCTCGAATAACCCCCACGAAATCTAGAATACCCATCTGCCACTCCATACACACATTCTTTAACGCTCACATTTTTGCGCAAAATAAAAACCCCACAAAATGTGAGGTTTAAACGGTGACGAGTTCAGTTGGTTTATTCGCATCGGTATCATATAACTGAAGAAATTCACCTGGTACGATGCCACACGATTGAAGCGTTTGGGAAACACTCATTCTGGCTAAATCTTTCATATTGTTATCTTTGCTTAAATGCGAGAGATACATGCGAGTTGGTTTTTGTTCCACCACTTCACTCATCGCAACGGCAGCATCTTCATTGGAGACATGGCCTACATCACTCAAGATACGTCGTTTGACTGACCAAGGGTATCTGCCCATTTGAAGCATGCCAACATCATGATTGCTTTCGAAAACAAATGAGTCAGCACCTTGAATATGACCTTTCATGCGATCACTTACATAACCGGTGTCTGTAATTAGGACTAATTTGCGTCCATTTTCGTGAAAGACATAAAACATCGGGTCAGCTGCATCATGTGATACTGCGAAGGATTGGATATCGATGGATCCAAATGTTTTCACCGTTTCCATATCAAAATGGAAGCGTTGCTCTAGTGGAATTTTGCCCACTAGGGGATCCATTGCCATCCACGTTTTTTCATTCGCATAGATCGGAACATTGTATTTACGTGCTAATATTCCAAGACCTTTAATATGATCACTATGTTCATGCGTTACTAAAATTCCGCTTAATTTTTTCATGTTGCGGTCAACAGAAGCAAATAATTCTTCCATTTTTCGTCCGCTCAATCCGGCATCTACTAAAAAAGCATGCTCATCATTTTCGACGTATATGGCATTTCCGCTACTGCCGCTTGCTAGAACACTAAAACGCATGACAAAAACTCCTTACTCTTCTTCTAATTCCTTTGGTTCGTTTTCAAATTCAATTATTTTTCCTTCAACCGCATTCACAAAGTAATCTTCTTCGGACCCATCTTCTAACTCTACTCTCACTCGCCAAGTAGGAGCAAAAACTTGAGACTCTGTAAATTGTACGAGCGTTGAGAATCCTAAAGTAAGATCAAGAATCGTTGAATTTGGCTGAAGAATTCTTTGACCATATAAAGCACTAACTGCGTCCTCTTCAGGTAATAAATCAACCGTCTCTGGGAAATCTTCCAATTCGGCGAATTGAGTTTGTTCGTATCGAATGATTTCACTTTCCTCATTCCAATACATTGTTAAAGTTCCACCAGAATTGTAGTAGATAAAACGATTTTTAACCGTTTGGAATAAAACCGCTTTCCGTGCTTCTTTATCGATTTTCCATAGTTTATAAACAGATCCGTTATCGATATTTTTGACTGCAAAATCCTCAAAACTTGCTACATCTTTTACGTTTGGAATAGCAACTGGCGTTTTAAAAGTAGCAAGTAATTTAGAACCTTCTTCAATAATCTCAAATGTTTGGTTCTCTCTCGGTTCCATCGTTTCACTCTTAAATATTCGAACGTTTCCAGCTACATATGATTCTGGTTCAACTGTAGAATCTAAACTTTCGTATTGAATATTATCCGCTTGAAGTCTGTCAGACACCGAAGCTTCAGAAAGTGGTTCTATTTCTTTTGACTCGGTATGTCTATTTAAATAGAGGGTATACAAAAAGACATTTAGAATCGAAAATACAATAATAAAGATGGTTTTGGTTTTATTCCAATCCAAATGCTCCACCTCCTATTGTTTCTGGAGTAAGTCTCGACCATATCCCATTTGCTAAATAGAACCAAGAAGGCTCTAAATTCAACAGACCTCTTTCATCGTCACGTGTCAGATAATATCCGACTGTTAATCCAGAAGCTTTTACTTCTTCAACACTTTCCACTTGTTCGAGTAATTGTGCAGCTTCCACACCTGAAGGTAATATGGCTGCGTCCGTTTCGGATGGTAAAGATAAGTCTAAAGTGAAGTAAGGTCTAATATATCGGAAAATCCGGTTTGTTCCCCAATAAGTCGAAATCGTTGTGGACGTCATATCACTAAAAACTGGATATCCTAATAAGAAAAGTTGATAATCCACTTTTTGAGTAGCTGGATTAATTCCTACTAAACGGTAATCGTCCGTCCAACCCTCGTGTTCATTCACAAAATCCATACTATCAAATACAAGTTCGTGAGCTATACCTGGCACATCACTTTCTGCAGCAGGATATACGTAACTTAATGTTCGATCGAGAGAATCGACAGTCAATAGTGCCGTATCGTCTGAGTACTCTTCATTATAAGTCCCAACAAAACTTCGACGAACTTTATTTGGATTATCAAATAAGGCATCTTTAAATCGAGCTGGTGGAACATCTCTCAAAATATACGTATAACGGATCGAAGCAATTTCTTCAGTTGGTACAAACATTGTTAATTGGCCGTTTCGATCAACATGCGTGTATTTAGTGAAATCTGCTGCAGGCGTTAATACTTTTTCTTGAAACTGCTGTGGATCTACTTTCGTCACTTTAGCTGAATAGAGTTGTTTTGATATTGAGCTAGCGAAATAAACCGTTAATTCATCATCTTCAGGTCGATTCCAGTCAACAATCATACGATCAAAACCATCTCCTGGAATATTGGTTGAGGTAAATGGGATGATGTTATCGTACACAGCGAATGGAATTTCCGTTGGATATATCATTGTAAAGCGATTTGTTGTTAGACTATATTCATTTAATTCTGCTGGTGATAAATTATTGCTAACTAACGATAGATTTCTTATCTCCCAATCCTTCATTACGCCTAATACTCTCTCTACTTGAGGAAAAGAAGTAGTGCCTGAAAGTCCATCTTTTAAACTAAAAACCATTTTATATGGTTTTACTACCTCATTAATTCTTTTCCGATCAGCAATCGAAATGTCGACAACTGGGGCTTTTTGAATTGTGGGATATGATGGTGTATAAGTCCAAATCGAGAATGTTAGGAAAATACTTAGGACAACGAGTAACCATAAAATAGCTGTCTTCACATGTTCAACATATTTCAATCCCATTCACCTGCCTCATCTAACTCAAATGGTAAGGTGAAGAAAATTGTCGTACCATGCCCTTCTTCACTCTCAGCCCAAATCAATCCACCATGAGCCTCAATCATTTCCCGGGCAATAGCCAAACCTAATCCTGTTCCACCCATCGACCTTGCACGTGCACGATCAACTCGATAGAAACGATCAAAAATTCGTTCAACGTTCTCTTTCGGTATGCCCATCCCATCATCAGAAATCATGACTTTCAAAAAACCTTCTTGTACGATGACACCAAATCGAACGTTCCCACCGTCTGGTGAATATTTTAATGCATTCGAAATGATATTATCGATTACTTGAGTTAATTTATCTGTATCAATTTCCACAAAGTACTGAGCATCCGGCAATAATCGTTGTAAATTCACATTATTTGATTTGGACATTTCAAAACGATCGATAATCCGATTAAAGAATTTATTAAATTCGACCATTTCCTTATTCAAATCGTAATCGCGACTGTCCATTTTCGATAATTGTAATAAATCATTTACAAGACGAATCATACGCTCGGTTTCAGTTTGAGTCGTTTTTAAGAATGTTGGTGCTAATTCCGTATCTTGCCAAGCGCCATCTGCAAGTGCTTCTAAATAACTTCGCATCGTTGTTAAAGGGGTACGCAGTTCGTGCGAAACGTTCGCAACAAACTCTCGACGTTCCATATCAATTTTTTCTTGTTCTGTATTATCATGAACGACCGTGATCAGTCCATTTACAAACCCTGTTTCTTTTTGAATAACCGAGAAGTTAGCCCGCAAAATATAGGGACGTTCTGGAGTACTAAAATCTAAATTAATGGATTCCTTCATATGAATTAAATCTTCAAATGCGTATTGCGTGTCAATCCCTAGAACGGAGGAAATAGGCCGTTGAAGAACTAGATCCCTTGGCACTCTCAATAGTCGTAGCGCAGGATCATTGATTAAAATAATACGTCCTTTTCGGTCTGTCGCTATAACTCCATCGGTCATATTCGATAGAACGGAGGCTAGCTTTCTTCGTTCACCTTCTGTCGTTGACTGTGCTTCTTGCAATCGATTGGTTAAGTGATTAAATGAAATGGCCAGTTGACCAATTTCGTCGTTCCCATATACACGCACTTTTCTGGAAAAGTTTCCTTTTGCCATGGCTTGAGCTTGTCTTCTCATATCAGCAATTGGACGTGTGATGGTTTGCGCAATAAAGATACCGAGTATAACGGTGATAGCTAGAGACATAGCGGTACCACCCGCTAAAATTTGGTTGATTTCGGTCATTTGCTTATAAACAGATTCAATATTAGATTCAAGATACAAGGTACCAATAACTTCACCCTTGGATACGATTGGTGAAGATAGTACCCATACACGGTCACCTGTTCCACGATCGAGTTTAACCTCGTCATAAGGATTTGCGGCTGTAATTGACTTTCTAACTAAACTTTCCGTTGATTTTTGACCAACAATCAATTGATTTTCTGTATCCGAAGTTGCTAAAATGCGGTACCGATTATCAACTACTCGAAGCTCAATTATGTCATCCGAATTCAAACTAGATAATGCCATTCTTAAACTTTGTTCCGGGGTTGGATCTTCTTCTCCCCGTTTTCGAGTCATTTCTTCACGCACGCTAAACTCAACCAAATTCACCCGTTCTTTAATCGAATCGGTGAAATTAGTTTTAAGTTTTTGTTCTAACTCCTGTGCAAAGTATAATCCGATAATTTGCATAGCGAGTAATATGAGTAAAATATAAATAAGAACAATTTTAACGTGTATGGATTTCAAAAAACCAACCTTTTGCATTGTTATTACTCCTGTTCAGGATTACGCAAATAGTACCCAACGCCGCGTCGTGTTACAATCCATGCTGGATGGCTTGGGTTATCCTCAATTTTTTCACGAAGACGACGAATCGTTACATCAACTGTTCGCACATCACCAAAATAATCATAGCCCCATACCGTTTGAAGTAAATGTTCACGTGTCATAACTTGTCCGATATGTTTCCCTAAATAATGAAGCAATTCAAATTCACGATGCGTTAACTCAATCGATCCATCTCGTTTTAATACCATATAAGCATCCGGCTGAATAATCAGTGAGCCTACTACAATATCATTTGATGCAGCTTCTTCATCTTCAGACTGTACCGTTTGATGTCTACGCATATTTGCTTTTACACGCGCAATTAATTCACGTGTGCTGAATGGTTTCGTCACATAGTCATCTGCACCAAGCTCTAATCCTAAAACTTTATCAATTTCAGAATCTTTAGCTGTCAGCATAATAATCGGAAAATCATATTTTTTACGTATTTCACGACATACTTCCATTCCATCTCGGTTCGGTAACATAATATCTAGTAACATTAAGTCTGGTTTGATCTCTTCAGCCTTCGCAAGCGCTTCATCTCCATCGTAAGCACAGACTACGTTATAGCCTTCTTTTTTTAAGTTAAATTGTAAAATATCAGCAATCGGCTTCTCGTCATCTACTACTAAAATTGTTTTACTCATATATTTCATCCTCTCTCATACAATCTATATAGGCAGGAAATTTTATTAACTTCTATATTCCTACTCTATCACGGTTTTCATCAATACGCATCTATCTCGGATATCCATATGGGAATGAAGTATTTCCCGGGCAATAATTCGACAAATTTCTATATAAAAAGACGGCCAACTTATACAAAATTGACCGTCCCTACTTCTTATTTTCTTAAATAACTAATTGGATTCACTTGTTTACCATTTTTAATTACTTCAAAATGTAAGTGAGTTCCAGTTGATCTACCTGTTGAACCCATTATTCCTAGTTTAGAACCTTGAGGAACGGTTTGTCCCACATTAACATCGATTGATGCAAGATGAGCATATACTGTTTGATAACCGTTTTGATGGTCTACAACGACTTTATTTCCGAAAGATCCATCTCTGCCTGCAAATGTTACGATTCCATTGTCAGTCGCTTTAATCGTGAAACCACTTGGACGCGCGATGTCAATTCCTTTATGGATTCTGCCCCATCGATGGCCCATCTGACTGGAAATGTATCCACCTTCAGCTGGCCACATAAATGATCCTGAACCTCTTGATGGAATAACTTTTGTTCCTTTTAACACAATATGATTTTTCACTTCAACTGTCACAGTTTCTTCTTTAACAGACTTTCCAGTTTGAACACCATTCTGTTCTCGAATTAAGTAAGTCATTTCTTTTTTCCCGTCACTGCCTTCTTGCTTCACTTTCGTGTCGCCTTTATACATAGTGTCGGTTTCTTCTACTTCGTTCTGGAATTTCACAGTTTCAGAAACTTTCTTCTCTTTTAATACTTCTACATTAATAAGAGGTTTTAAGGCTGTAACTTTTAATTCTTGTCCAATTTGCAGAACGCTTTCTTGCGTAAAACCAGGATTAAGTTTTGTTAATTCTGAAGCAGATAAGTCATGCTTTTGAGCAATTTCACTAAAGACATCTCCAGCTTGCACCGCATATACTTTTTCTTCTAAAGAACCTTTTTGAAGAAATTTAACAGCTTCTTCAACAGTCAGTACCGTTTCTGGTTTCGCTAATTTCGAAACACCAGAGACACTTTCTTTTAACAAAACATCTAAAATACGTGTTTCGTTTTCTTTTAATTGTGGTAAAGAGTCAGTAGAATCCTTGCGAGCTTCCAATTCGATGAGCTCTGCTTCAGTTACAGATTGAAGTTTTAGTTGTTTAATTACTTCATGATATGATTCTAAGTCTTTGACGTAGACGGCAATCTCGTCATTGACGGATAATGCAAATGCATTAGCAGCGACTGTTACCAAGTCGTCTAGCTTATCCAATGTTTCTTGATCATCTGTATTTGATGCAAAAACTTGCTCGGGGATGACAGTTATATCTGATCCATCTTTTAAGGTAAGTCCATCGTATTGGGTTCTTGCTTGTTCAATCTTATTATCAACCAATGTATCTACTGCTTTTTCATCAGATACTGCCCCTACATATTGACCGCTAGCGTATATATGATAGATTTTTTGCAATGATTCCGATTCGTTATCTTTTGCAAAACCTATGTTGAATGTAAAACTAGAAATAAGCAAAGCTGTAACGGCTGCTTTTTTCATCACATTTGATGTGCGGTACGGCTTGTGATCGGATGAAATCCTCTTACTATCGCCAGTGTTCCATTTCAAATTCATGATAAAGCCCCTTCCAAAATTCCATCCGATTGATTCGAATGTAGCATTGACGTGAATTTTCACGCTCCTCTAATTTACCACACTCTTTTTCTCAATTGGTAATCATAGACCATAATGTAAAGAAAATGACTCATTCATTCCATCAATTAGTATTAATTGGTTTATTTTGTCATTAAATCGTGTCTTAAAACCTAATTTATTTGAAAATTCGATATTTTTCTTCTATCTTTCTTCCTCTTTTTCACTCTTTCTACAATTTTTTTGTCATAATTGTCATATTTCAAGACCACAACGTAGGAGATTGACCGTTTTTAAGGTAAAATTAGATATACACACGTATGAAAAGAGGTCTAAAATTGGTCGAAAACACTGTTTTGAATCCATCCAAGCAGAAACTTCATGTGGCTCATCGTAAAACTCCCAAAAAAGTAGTGGTTAAAAGGATTATTATGATCATTGCTGGTGCTATTTTTATGGCAATGGGTCTTGAACTCTTTTTAGTTCCAAACCATTTGTTAGATGGCGGGATCGTCGGGATTTCCATTATTCTTGCTCACTTAACTGGATTTGAGCTTGGACTATTTATTTTCTTATTAAACATTCCATTTTTCTTCCTGGGTTATAAACAAATAGGTAAAACCTTTGCACTTTCAACCGTTTTAGGAATTACTGTTCTTTCGATTAGTACATATTTGTTACACCCAGTTCCACGTTTCACAGACGATTTACTATTAGCTACTGTATTTGGCGGTATTGCTTTAGGCGTTGGTGTTGGTTTAGTTATCCGTTATGGTGGCTCATTAGACGGAACTGAAATTCTTGCTATTCTTTTTAATAAAACAACCCCTCTTTCTGTAGGCGAAATTATTATGTTTTTTAACTTAATGATTTTTACTATTGCTGGTTTCGTTTTTACATGGGAACAAGCTATGTATTCAGTACTTGCCTATTTTATCGCATTTAAAACAATAGATATTGTGATTCAAGGTTTTGATGAATCTAAATCTGTTTATATTATCAGTGATTACGTGGATGATGTTGGTCAAGCGATCATGGACCGCCTTGGTCGTGGTGTTACTTATTTACATGGGGAAGGCGCATATACTGGTGACGAAAAGAAAATCATTTTTACTGTCATTACAAGATTAGAAGAAGCCAAATTAAAGACAATCGTTGAAGATATTGACACTCACGCCTTCCTTGCTATTGGTAATATTGCAGAAGTACGTGGCGGACGCTTTAAGAAACGAAATATTCATTAAATGCTAAAAGGTTCTCTTCACAATTAGTGGGGAGAACCTTTTTACTATAAATTAATACTGTTGGTTTCCATTGCGGCGGACGCTTTCGGCGGGCAAGACTTCAGCCGCTTCCCTCGCGAAGCTCAGTCCAGGGTCTTCAGTTCTTGCTGATTCCGCCCGAGTCGCCGCCTCCATTCCAAGCAACAGTAATCGTTACCTTATGAGTGTTTCTGTAAACTATTTTTGATAGGAAAGTGGTTTGCCATTTCCGAAAACTCCTACCCAAAGAAGAAACAAGCCAGGCTCCCGATGCTAGTATTTCGTTCACGGAAAGCAAAAGAAATAGCTCAACACTTTTTTCTCAATCCCTTGCAAAAGATTTCAAGTTTTAAACTTTTTTATTAATACTAAGTCTTCAAACTAAAGGTTCTCTCCACAACGTGTGGGGAGAGCCTTTTCTTATACTTTTAAATTCAAGATTTCTCCTGTATCAGAAGAGTTGTATGGAAATTGCTTTTGAAGAGTACGTAAGAAAACCAAAAATATAATTTGAGTAATGAAACCGGCTAATACTAAGAAAATGGCGAAACCATTAGCTGTATGTTCACTTAAATTTGTTAAAAACGGTTGGATAAATAGGATAATCAACATCACAACCATGTACCCTTTATACGTGTTCTCCGTTCTTAATGTAAGCTCTGGTGAATGAAGAAGCTCTACCACTCTCTTTATTAATTGGAATAAAAAATAAACCAATATGAGGTCTAATACACCCGTAGCTGTAGTGTACATTCCCCACCATTCCGGAGCTTGATTTTGATACAGTTGAGGATTGATCAGGACGGTTGGTATTGAGAGAAATAACAATAAAGTTGCTACGATCCTAGTTGGATGCATTCCAGATTCATTCAATTCGATTTTTCGTGTACCCAGTAAAATCATGAAATAGCCAATGGGGTCTGGAAGTATGTCTATGATCAAGTGGATATCGAGAAAGATGAGAAGATAACCTGTCAGGATATACTTAAAGCCATTTCGCATGTCACCTTACCTCCGTAGCGTTATTGATAAAAGAATAAACCTCTGATTGAGTTAAAAAGGGTTCTTCGGCAACATGAAAAGGGATTTGAAAAGATTTTTCATTTCTTGTCTCACCTTTTATCATAAATTGCAGGCTTACCATACTTTTTGACTCCATATTGATTTGAATCGTTGAAATAAATCGATCTCTTGTTTCGAGTTCTATTGGCCATTCTGTTGCTAGTTCTTGATTTGCTGTTTTGTTTTGGTCACCATTAGTGAATATTTGATTTTTCATTAATTCGATTTCGTATAATCCTTTTACTTTTTGGTCAAATGGGAGATCAACTTTTTCAATAGATAAAGGCTCATTTGCTGAATATACTATTCGATTATCTCCGGCGCTACTACTGGAACTGGTCACAGATTGGAGTACATTACTAACTGCAACGGGAGGTAACAACCGAATGTGTCCAATTGGAACAGTCATTGGTGCTCTTTCTGAAAATATCGCTTCGATATTTTTTACATCTATCCCATCTTTTAAGTGGTGAGGACTTAGAAGATCTTTATTAATCTCAAAGGTCGTTTTTCTAATGTAATGATGGGTAAATTCTTGGTGAACATTTTGTCGATGTAATTGATCACTGTCCATAAAAATGAACCCATCGTGCTGCTGCGGATAT
The DNA here is from genome assembly GCF_043641925.1 of Paenisporosarcina quisquiliarum. Taxonomy (GTDB): domain Bacteria; phylum Bacillota; class Bacilli; order Bacillales_A; family Planococcaceae; genus Paenisporosarcina; species Paenisporosarcina quisquiliarum_A. Next base: position 37,383 of record NZ_JBHZRU010000013.1, on the reverse strand, counting down.
AATAGTAAATCATCCAACTTAACCACTTGTAAATCTTTATGATCGGACTTGTTTGTAATGTAATAAAGCGTTAGAAAAGTTGGGTTACCGATGCTTTCCTCAATATAATGAGTTAAAAATATGGGTGCATCAATCTGTTTTGACTTAAAATACCATGTATTTGCTGTCCAACTGATCAAAACTGCCATTATAGCGAACCAAAACCAGTACTTTTTAACGTACATCATTTCAATCTCCCCCCACCTGGAAAAACCTTCTATCTTTTACATACGAAAAAAAGCGAAGAAAGTTTCCTTTCTCCGCTTAAAAAATTTTAGCGCCACACGCTCGCTACAATATTCGTTTGGTTTCGATCAGGTCCTACTGAGAAAATAGAGATTGGTACGCCTGTTAACTGTGACACGCGTTCTAAGTAATGACGTGCATTATCAGGTAGTTCATCTAATGATTTACATGACGTAACATCTTCATGCCAGCCTGGAAGCTCTTCGTAAACAGGTTCGCAGTCAGCAAGCATTCTAAGATTTGCAGGATATTCTGTAATTAATTCACCTTTGTACTTGTAAGCTGTACAGATTTTTACCGTATCCAGTCCAGACAATACGTCAATTGAATTAACTGTTAAATCCGTTAAACCACTAACACGACGAGCATGACGTACAACAACACTATCGAACCAACCGATTCGACGTGGACGACCAGTTGTCGTTCCGTACTCTTTCCCAACTTCACGAATCTGATTGCCAACTTCGTCAAATAGTTCAGTTGGGAACGGACCATCACCAACACGTGATGTATAAGCTTTACAAACCCCTACAACATGACTAATTTTCGTTGGTCCAACACCCGCTCCTATTGTAACCCCACCAGCTACTGGGTTAGATGACGTCACAAATGGATATGTTCCTTGGTCGATGTCTAACATAACGCCTTGTGCGCCTTCAAACAATACGCGGCGTCCTTCGTCTAAAGCATCGTTTAACACTTTAGATGTATCTGTTACATATTTAGCAATTTCTTGCCCGTAACCGTAGTATTCTTCCATAATCTCTTCCACTGTAAAGCCTTCAGTTTCGTAGAACTTCTCGAACATACGGTTTTTCTCGTTTAAGTTATGGCGAAGTTTTTCTTCGAATACAACGTGATCTAACAAATCTGCCATACGGATCCCAACTCGCGCAGCCTTGTCCATGTAAGCTGGACCAATCCCTTTACCAGTTGTTCCGATTTTATTAGCCCCACGTCGTGCTTCTTCTACTTCATCTTGTTTTAAGTGATAAGGTAAAATGACATGTGCACGATTAGAAATTCGTAAATTTTCTGTCGTTACACCGCGTTCATGAAGTCCTTTTAATTCTTTTACTAATGCTTTTGGATCGACAACCATTCCGTTCCCGATAACAGAAATTTTATCTTTATAAAAAATCCCTGATGGAATTAAATGAAGTTTATATGTTTCTCCACCAAAAATAATGGTATGTCCTGCATTATTTCCACCTTGGTAGCGAGCAATTACTTCTGAATGCTCTGAAAGAAAGTCGGTAATTTTACCTTTTCCTTCGTCTCCCCATTGTGTTCCAACTACTACTACTGATGTCATGGTCAGCACCTCCGTCAGACGCTTTCACGCGTCCTGAATCAAACAAGTCTCATTGTATCAACCGAACAGGTCGAAGTCAATCCAAAACAACAAAAAACACGAACGTAAAAATGTATTCAGACATTTATCGTTCGTGTTCTGGTAAAACCTATCCTACAGGTATTCGTTGAACCGTATATTAAGCTGGTGGAGCTGAATGTTGGCTCCAATCGACATTTACGAATTTATTAAATTCTTTTACGAATGCAAGAGTAACTGTTCCGGTTGGACCATTACGTTGCTTAGCAATGATGATTTCAATCATATTTTGATTTTCCGTTTCTTTATCGTAATAATCTTCACGATAAAGGAAAGATACGATATCAGCATCTTGCTCAATACTTCCTGATTCACGTAAATCGGACATCATTGGACGCTTGTCCTGACGTTGTTCTACTCCACGGGATAACTGAGACAATGCGATAACCGGAACTTTTAATTCACGAGCTAACGCTTTTAAAGAACGCGAAATCTCGGAAACTTCTTGTTGACGGTTTTCTTTGCCGTTCCCGCTTCCTGCAATCAGTTGTAAATAATCGATTAAAATCATGCCTAAACCATACTCTTGCTTTAAGCGACGACATTTTGAACGAATTTCATTAATACGAATACCAGGTGTATCGTCGATGAAAATACCAGCGTTCGATAGACTACCCATGGCCATAGTTAGTTTGCGCCAATCTTCAACTGTTAATGCACCCGTTCTTAAAACTTGTGCATCAATATTCCCTTCAGCACAAAGCATACGCATAACAAGCTGTTCTGCACCCATCTCTAAACTAAAGATGGCTACATTCTCTTCCGTCTTTGTCGCAACGTTTTGAGCAACATTCAATGCGAACGCCGTTTTACCTACAGATGGACGAGCAGCAACGATAATTAAATCATTTCGCTGGAATCCAGCGGTAATTTTATCTAAATCGCGGAAGCCTGTCGGGACACCCGTAATATCGCCTTTGCGTGAATGAAGAAGTTCGATATTATCATACGTCTGTACGAGAACATCTTTAATATGTCTGAAGTCACCAGCATTTTTCCTACTTGAAACTTCCATCATTTTCTTTTCAGCTTCTGATAGTAAAGCTTCGACCTCATCTTCGCGTGTAAAGCCATCTTCCACAATATTCGTAGCTACTCGAATCAGTCTTCTTAATAACGCTTTCTCTTCAACAATTCGAGCATAGTGCGCAATATTGGCAGCTGTAGGCACAGCATTGGCAATCTCCGTTAAGTAAGATAACCCACCAACATCCTCTAACTCTTTCTTTGAAGCTAATTCTTCCGTTACCGTTACAACGTCAATCGGTTTACCTTGGTCACTCAGTCTGTTCATTGTTTGGAAAATCTTTTGATGCGCTACTCGATAAAAATCTTCAAACTGCAGAATTTCTGCTGCTGTAATGAGCGCTTGTGGTTCTAAAAAGATAGCCCCAATGACGGACTGCTCAGCTTCTTGGTTGTGAGGGGGAATCCGGTCCAATATTGGATCGCTCATATTTGTCTCTCCTTACGCTTCTTCTGTAACATGAACTTTCAAAGTAGCTGTTACTTCCTGGTGGAGCTTCACAGGTACTTGCGTAACTCCTAAAGCACGTATTGCATCGTCTAAGTCCATTTTGCGTTTATCAATTTTAATGCCATGTGATTTTTGAAGCTGTTCTGCCACTTGCTTCGTCGTAATTGAACCGAATAACCGACCGCCTTCACCAGACTTAGCTTTTAGTTCGATCGTTAGTTTTTCTAACTGTTCCTTCAACGTTTTTGCATCTTCTAACACTTGTTCCGCTTGCTTGTCTTCTTTACGTTTTGCTCCGTCCAACGCACTGATACTTGCTTGGTTTGCTTCAATTGCTAAATTGTTTTTCAATAAAAAGTTATGTGCATAGCCATCTGCTACATTTTTGATTTCGCCTTTTTTCCCTTTGCCTTTAACATCTTTTAAGAAAATAACTTTCATTCTGTTTGGCCTCCTTCGACAATTTCGACAATAGCTTGTTTAAGTTGTTCAATTGATTCTTGAACATTTCCATCTGGAATCTGACTAGCCGCATTCGTTAAATGACCGCCTCCGCCTAATCGTTCCATGATAAGTTGAACATTAATGTCTCCAAGGGATCTTGCACTAATTCCCACTTCCCCATTATCTTTTTTCGCTACAACAAAGGAAGCCGAAACTCCCTTCATTGTTAATAAAATATCTGCTGTTTGTGCAATTAAAACTTGGCTATATGCTGAATCTTCTTCTCCATGTCCAATTGCAATTCCTTCTCGGAAAAATTCTACCGTTTGTACAATTTTAGAACGTTCTATATACGTTTCTATATCTTCTTTTAATAATCGTTGCACCAGAACAGTATCTGCACCATGTGTTCTTAAGTAAGAAGCAGCTTCAAATGTTCGTGCACCGGTTCGTAATGTAAAACTCTTCGTATCGACAATAATACCGGCAAGCATCGCTGTTGCTTCTAACATGGAGATTTTATCGTGTTTTGGTTGATACTCTAGTAACTCTGTTACCAACTCAGCAGTTGATGAAGCGTAGGGTTCCATATATACCAATAATGTATTGGAGATAAACTCTTCCCCGCGTCGATGATGATCGACAACAACAACCTTCTCTGCTTTATTTAATAACTTTTCATCTATCACCATGCTAGGTTTATGTGTATCAACAACTACTAACAGTGTTTTGTCCGTTAACTTCGATAAGGCTTCTTCAGGTGAAATAAATCGATCAAATAACGCAGGCTTACTTTTAATCTCATCCATAAGGCGTGTAACGCTATGGTCAAGCTCATCAAAGTCTAACACTACATATCCATCGATTTGATTCATCTCAGCCATTTTTCGAACTCCAACGGATGCTCCTATGGCATCCATGTCAGGTAGCTTATGGCCCATAACAAAGACTTGATCACTATCTTGAATTAAGTCACGTAATGCGTGTGAAATAACACGTGCACGAACCCTCGTCCTTTTTTCAACTGGATTTGTTTTCCCACCGTAAAACTTCACCTTACCACTTGGCTGTTTAATCGCCACTTGGTCTCCACCGCGTCCGAGTACCAAATCAAGACTTGATTGGGCAAGCTCACCTAATTCTAATAGTGAAGCAGATCCCGCTCCAACACCAATACTCAGCGTTAACGCTAGGTTCATTTTAGATGTTGCTTCACGAATATCATCTAACAAAGAGAATTTGGTTTTTTCAAGCTCAATTAAAATGGATTCATTTAATACCGCTAAGAATTTGTCTGAAGAAATACGTTTCACGTAAATCCCTTGACCCGCTCCCCAGTTATTAATCAGTGACGTCACCAAGCTATTTAACTGGCTGCGCGTCTGGTCGTCCATTCCTTGTGCTAGCTCATCATAGTTATCAATATATAAAACAGCTAGAACCGTTCGATCTGCGTAGTATAAAGATTCCATTTCAATTTGTTCAGTGATATCGAAGAAATACAATAGTTTCTCTTGTTGCTTATAAAAGACTTTATATTTCTTGTCTGCTAATGAAATGGTTAACTCTTTTGTATCATCTTGTTTCACTAACGTATGTAATTCATCTGAAAGTGAAAATAAGTCAGCGCCGATTAGCGTATCAAATTCGAGTTCGCGCGTCATATAAGGATTTGCCCATTCGATAATGAATTGGTCATTTATTAACATAATCCCAATTGGCATTTCTAACAGGGCTTCTTCTCCAACACGTTTCATCCTAAACGATAAGGTTTCAAGATGTTTTTCTGTTTCAATAAATGAACGTTTCTCCGTTTGCCAAGTTGCAAAGATGGCTGCTGCAAACACAACAGCAAAGATTATACCTGCCCAAACATGCCAAAACATGAGCAACAGAGCACCAACTACACCGATGATGGATAGAACAACTAACGGATAACGTAGTGGTCGTTTTCTAAAAAAGGCGGCCATCGATTCAGCTCCTTACTTTCTGTTCATGTCTTTCATGAATGAACGAATATTAAATCCTAAATCTATGACACCTAACAACAAGACGAATGATTGAAGTGGAAACGCCAAAATAGTGGACATAATAATGACCCACTTCGGCCATTTTTGTTCTTGAATATAAAAATGAATCAATGAAATACCCTGTAAAAATAATAACCCACGGAGAACAATCGTAGCATTGGCAAATACCATAAATGCAAAGGTTCCCTTTTCTAATTCAACAAACAAACTAACGATTAATACGACTAAATAATACCATAGAACAGCTTTAGGTAAACGCATCTCGCTAAAAGGAGGGAATTTCGGAACATCTACTCCTAGACGTCGTAATACAGGAAGATTCACGATAATAATGATTAAAGCTGAGACAAACACCGCTATTATAATAATAGAAGGCAATACGATTTCAAACATGGATAGCGTTTCAGCTACCAGTTTGTCATAACCTTCAGGAAGAGCTCCATAACGTTCGAGCATGTTCCCTGACTGCTCATAAGATTCTCGCACCATAACCATAAACTCTTCAATTGGGTTGATTCCCATCAATAGGACAGCCACTAAATATTGCACAACGGTAGTAAATAAAAACATCATCCCCGCTGCAATAAATAAATACAATTTACTTTTCTTTCTTCGAATCGAATCTCCAATCACCAAACCTAATGGTGCATGAATGAATGCCAATGGTAGTGCTAATAGACCTCCAACAAAAAAGGACATACCCATACTGACCACAGTCACTAAAATAGCTGAATTTCGATCAAACTTAACACTGTACCAAATAATGGGGAGTGCGATAAAAAAGGAAGTCACAATATTGAGGATTGGTACATAAAAAGAAACCGCCAACAAGATCGTAAAGAGTGCAATCATCATTGCGCCCATTGTTAGCCGTTTCGTTTGTTCATTCGGCATGCAAAAACCTTCCTAACTAAAAATCATTTATCTCTATATTGTATCATGCCGAACAAGATGCAACAAAAGTTCGAAACCGTTGTTAACAAAGACTATGTCACAAGACGGTTTATCATGTTTTTATTTGTTTTAGATGAAGATATGATATCAATGTTCAAACCACCGTCTTTATGATGCACATTTAATCTAAGATGAGCTAAACAGTCGGTATTTGTGAAAGCAAAAGTAAAAAAGGATGCCGAGTCACTCAGTTTACACTGAACGTCTCGGCACCCTCTCTTGTTGATTAAACTTTAAAACGATCTACCGCTTCTTGTAGTTGCTCGCCTAAACGAGTTAAGTGTTCAGCGGATTCCGAAACAGTTTGAACAGCGCGAAGTTGTTCGTCAGTTGATGCACTTACTTCTTCAGCTGCAGCTGCTGTTTCTTCAGACATTGCTGCCATTTCTTGTATCACTTTAACGACTTCATCCTTACTACCCGCCACTTGCTCGATTTCTTTAACAATCGATACAATCGCACCTTGCATTTGAGAAACGAAGCTTGAAATTTGGGCGAAAATTTTACTTGTTTCGTCTACTACTTCTGATTGTTGTGTGAAAATATCATTCGTTTTACTCATTTCAGTAATAGCTGATCGTGAACCTTCTTGAATAAGTTGAATGGTTTTCTTCACTTCATCAGTAGCTTGAACGGATTGCTCAGCCAATTTACGTACTTCATCAGCTACAACCGCAAATCCTCTACCATGCTCTCCAGCACGTGCAGCTTCGATACTTGCGTTCAATGCTAATAGATTGGTTTGATTTGAAATCTCTGTAATGGTCGACATAACTGTTTCGATAGTTTGAACTTTATCGCCAAGCCCATTAATGACTTCTTGCATTGATGAGATGGAGCTACTAGATGATTGATGGAAGTCTTGAAGTTTCTCCATTTGTGTTAATCCATTTTTATTCATTTCTTCTGCTCGAGACGCCATCTTCGACATTTCATGTGTTTGATCTGCCGCTTGGTTGATTTGCGTACTTAAATCATTTGAACGCTGGTTCGCAGCCTCTGCTTCTTCAGCTGAGCGGGTGGCACCGACTGCAATTTCATTCGCTGCTAGAGCAACTTGTTCGCCTGAAGCATTCGTTTCTTCTGCTACAGCCGATAGACCTTCAGCTGATTCACGAACGTTCATCACAGATGATTGTACAACTTGCAAAATATTGTGAAGCTTAGCCACCATGATATTTAATTGATCGCCTAATTCACCAATTTCATCTTTAGCTTTCACATTCGCTCGGACATCAAGACGTCCAGCTGCCACTTCGCTCACTACATCACGAATGTGTAAAATCGGTTTACTAAATCGGTTTGAAATAAAATACATGAGAACAATGACAATTAATAAGGTAATTAAACCTGTAAGCAATAAACTAAAGATAATATCATTCGATGCTTGTGCAATGACAGCTTGATCATAAATCGCTCCGATAATCCAGCCTGTACTTGGCACTTTTTCATAAATAAACAAGTACTCTTTTCCGCCTTGTTTATAAGGTATTACTCCACTTTCGTCTGCAGACCCTAAAGTTAGTTCAGCATAAGGTTCAGCTGATAGGTCTTCCCCTTTCTTGTCAGGATGAATAATACCAAGACCATTCGCTGACAACATAACCGGATACCCTTCAAAGCCTAGGTTAACTGCACTAAGTTGGTTCGTTAAATCTTCTAATTTCACATCTACGCCCGCTACCCCATTAGAATAACCTTTTGAAGCAGTGATGACATATTCATTAGTAGCCACATCGATATACGGTTCACTCCAATGAACTTTTGAGGAATCGTCTGATGCTAGCTTGTACCATTCACGTGTACGTGCATCAAAATCAGATGGTAAGTCTACATTAGGAACAATATAAATCGTTTGATTCGCCAAAGCTACATAAACAGATGTCGCTTCTTTATATGTATCTAAATAAGATGACAATTGATTGTTTAATTGAGTTGTCGTTGCTATTAATTCTGGATTACTTTGATCTCCATCAGCTGTTAAATCAGCAGCTGAAAACTCTTCAACTGTTTCATTAAATGACAATTGCTCAATCCCACTGGCAATTCGATATAAATATTGCTCTGAATTATTTGAGAGCTCACTAACAATCGCTTTTGATTGCTGCTCAACATCTTTTTCGTTTTTTTCTTTTAATTGGTATGACGCGATTCCTAGTAAACTTGCAAAAGCTAAGATTAATGTAATAACCATCGTTGCAATTAACTTCGTTCGAATGTTTTGAAAAGCTTTCATAATCCCACCCCTTTTCCATCTTGATATTCTTTTGAATATACTATGTTATATCGACCTATTACCTACTTTTTTCAACAAATTTCGACAAAATAAATCGATATAACTAAGCCATATGGACGGAATGTATTTATAACAAAATTCATAGGTCAATTAAGTCATAAAAACATGATGTATATAAGCATTTTTAAATTCGATGGGTATTTTATTCTATATTTAAATATGAATAGTACGAATGATTTTGTTACAAAACATAGCCCAAATTCAAACGTTAAAAATACGTACTTGTGGTACAAGGACTTTTTTCAATACGGTTTTCCGTAAACTAATGCTTTTTGAACAAACAAAAAACCCTTTAAGTCATATTGACCTAAAGGGTTCTGAACCGATTTATCTCTCCTCAGAAGAGAATGGAAGTAATGCCATGATACGTGATAATTTAATTGCTGAAGTTAACTTGCGTTGGTATTTCGCGCTTGTTCCAGTAACTCGACGTGGAAGAATTTTTCCGCGTTCTGATACGAACTTCTTAAGCAAATCAACATCTTTATAGTCGATATGCGTAATATTGTTAGACGTGAAATAACAAACCTTTTTGCGTCTTTTGCCTCCGCGACGTGGTGCCATATCGTTTCGCCTCCTTAGTTTTTGGTTTTATTTGTGTGTTTAAAAGACATTTACTAGGTTTCTTAGAATGGTAAATCGTCGTCTGAAACTTCGATTGGACCGCTTCCACTAGAGAATGGATCTTCATCTACACGTGTATAGTTTTGCTGATTTGGCGATTGATTCTGCTGATTTGAAGAATATTGATTGTTTTGGTTTGAACCGCCACCGTAAGGTTGTCCTTGTTGTGGACGATCTCCACCAGAGCTATTGCGTGGTTCAAGGAATTGAACACTATCAGCTACAACTTCTGTCGTGTAAACACGCTTTCCATCTGTGCCTTCATAGCTCCCCGTTTGAATACGCCCTTCAACACCTGCTAAGCTTCCTTTTTTTAAGAAGTTTGCTGTGTTTTCAGCTGGTTTTCTCCAAACAGTACAGTTAATAAAATCCGCTTCTTTCTCACCTTGTTGGTTAGAGAATGAACGATTTACAGCTAGTGTAAAACGTGCAACCGCTACACCACTTGGTGTATAACGAAGCTCCGGATCTTTTGTCAGTCTTCCGACTAAAACGACTCGGTTAATCATCAGAATCTAACCTCCCTCATCTGCAAGTAGTATCGAAAATCTTCGACTTTAAATTATTTTTTAGCTTTAACTTTTTTATCTTCAATGCGTACAGCTACGTAACGAATAATATCTTCGTTGATGTTAGCTAAACGGATGAACTCATCAACTGCTTTAGAATCAGCGTTCATTTTCACGATTTGGTAGTAACCTTCGCGAAGATCGTTGATTTCGTAAGCCAAGCGGCGTTTGCCCCACTCTTTTGACTCGATGATTTCAGCACCATTTGAAGTAACGATTTCGTTAAAACGCTCTACTAAAGCTTTTTTCGCATCGTCTTCAATTGTTGGTCGAATGATGTACATTAATTCGTACTTTCTCATCTATTGACACCTCCTTATGGACTTTGGCCCGGCTGATGAACAGCAGGACAAGGAGCAAGTAACGTTCATTACTCACATCAATTGATTGTAGCATAAATGGCTTAGTGGTGCAAGATGCTATTTCACAAGGTCATCTTGTATACTAACTTCAGGGGGAAATATTATGAAAACAACCAATCAACCGAAACAAATTATCGAACTGAATTTACAGCGAATTGCTTGGCAAAGCTTTTTGGGAACGGCATTACTAAGTATCTCATTCATACTGTTAAATGCTTTTCTTCATAACGATTTTCATTTTAATTTATCATTAATTAACTTAATCCTCTTTATAAGTGGTTATATTCTATTAATTGTTCTGCACGAACTATCTCATTTAATTGGTTTTGTTCTATTTGGAAAGGTTCCATGGTCTTCACTTAACTATGGAGTTAACTTAAAGTTAGGGATTGCCTATGCTACGACTCATGAACCTTTGCGAAATAAAGCGATGAAACGTGTACTTCTCCTACCCTTTTGGACGACAGGTGTATTCCCTACTGTTATAGGTTTATGGATGAATCATTCGCTGCTTGTATTATTAGGTGCTTTTTTAATTGCTGGTGCAGTCGGTGATTTTGCCATGTACAAAGAACTCCGAAAGGTTTCTAATAATGCTTTCATAAAGGATGATCCTGAACTCCCGAAATTATATGTCTATGACGACAAATAAAGCTACTTTTCTATTTGAAGAGTAGCTTTACTTTTGTTTATGGATTGTTTTTCGATATTTTATCCAGTCTCCTGAATGTATAATTTTTTTCTTCATGCTCTCATCGCATATCGTATAAACTTCCGTTTCTATTTCTTCTAAACCCATCTTCGCAATGACAGTTACCTTGTTGTATAAATCCGTTTCTGAATTTCCGCTGTATCCTTCTAGCTCATCTAATGCTGCCCATAAATGATCTGGAATCTCATATATCTCTCCAATAACAGTAGAAGACTCGCTTAACTCAACGGCTGGATAGCCACATCCAGTGTCATACAAGACTGCATGAATGGAAGCCTTCTCACCATAACGCGTTGCACCGCTTAACACTTGATGATTGCTCTCGCCCAAACAAAGCGTTCCGTATACAAATAACTTCATTTCTCAGCCTCCTTTAAACTAACGCTTGGTTATGTATCTGACTATCCTAACCTGTTTTTGATTATTTCACGCCTTGAAGAAGCAGGATCCTTTAGAATGATCGTCTAGAAGTTAATAAGCATAAGTACGATTGATTATTTATATTAACTACATTGTTCAAGTTTTGGTACTAGTATAAGAATAGGCATTTCTTGTGTACCCTGGAAAGCGTTCGCAGCAATGAAAATCAGCCATTCTATTTAATAAAGAAAAGAGGCGTTCCAAAAGTCACTTTTCATGACTTTTGAAACACCTCAATTATATTAGACAAGCTTATACATTAAAGCGGAATAACATAACATCGCCATCTTGTACGATATATTCTTTTCCTTCTAGACGAACCTTACCTGCTTCTTTAGCCGAAGCCATCGATCCGTTCTCAACTAAATCATCATAAGATACAGTTTCTGCACGAATAAATCCACGTTCGAAATCAGTATGAATAACGCCAGCACATTGAGGTGCTTTCATCCCTTTTCTAAATGTCCATGCACGTACTTCTTGTACGCCAGCAGTAAAGTAAGTTGCTAGACCAAGTAAGTTATAAGACGCCTTAACTAATTGATCCAGCCCTGATTCTTGAATACCTAACTCTTCAATGAACATCGCTTTTTCTTCGTCATCTAATTCAGCCATTTCTTCTTCGATCTTCGCACAAATAACAATTACTTGTGCATTATCAGCTTTAGCAAACTCACGAACTTTTTGAACGTATTCGTTTTCATCCGCTTGAGCGATTTCATCTTCAGCTAAGTTTGCAACATACAGCATTGGTTTAGCTGTTAACAAGTGAAGACCTTTCACTACACGACGCTCTTCTTCTGTAAACTCTACAGAGCGAGCCGGTAATTCTTCTTCAAATGCATCGCGCAATTTGATTAAGACTGGTTCTTCTACCAAAGCATCTTTGTCTCTTTGTTTAGCCATTTTTCCAACGCGTTGCAATCTTTTTTCAACGCTTTCTAAATCCGCTAAAATCAACTCTAAGTTAATGACTTCAATATCAGAAATCGGATCAACTTTACCTGAAACATGCGTAATGTTATCGTCAGCAAAACAACGTACCACTTGGCAAATTGCATCTACTTCACGAATATGAGCTAAGAATTTATTTCCTAATCCTTCACCTTTACTAGCCCCTTTGACAATTCCAGCTATATCAGTGAATTCGAAAGCAGTTGGAACAGTTTTCTTAGGAGAAACAAGCTCTGTTAACTTTAGCAAACGCTCATCTGGTACTTCTACGATTCCAACGTTAGGATCGATTGTACAGAAAGGATAGTTTGCTGCCTCTGCTCCAGCTTTTGTTATTGCATTAAATAATGTGGATTTTCCAACGTTAGGTAATCCAACGATTCCGGCTGTTAATGCCATATTTATTCCCAACCTCTCATGATTCTTAAATTTCTCTATATGATTAAACAAACGAATTATCGGTAAGCTTTATGAACGAATGCACACCTTACGCGTACAACTCTTCTATTATAGATTTTTGCTGAATAAAAGTCTATTCTTCTTCAGTTGTTCGCTCTGCAGAAACCAACACTTTTTTCATCTTCTTCGCAAATTCACGTCGAGGAATCATCACACTGTGTTGGCAGCCTTCGCATTTTATTCGCACATCCGCACCCATGCGAATAATTTTCCACTCATTTGTTCCGCACGGATGTTGCTTTTTCATTTCTACAATATCGCCAAGACCAAAAGTTTTTTCAATCATCAGACTTTCCCCTTATCTTCTATCTTCACAGGATCACCCGTGCCACCATCTGCGTTGCCAGCTTTTTTCTGATACATGACCATTTTTGGATACGGAATTTCGATTCCGTGTTCATCCATAAATATTTTCAGATCGCGTCTGATGATTCGTGAAATCGCAAAATGTTGCATTGGTTTCGTTTCAGCCGTTATACGCAAAACCACTTCAGAAGCTGCCAGGTTTTGAACGCCCAACAATTCTGGAGTTTTAACTAATTGTTCATATTTAGCAGGCAGCTCCGCTAAGAAATCTCGAATGAGCTCTTCTGCTTTCGGAATATCTGCTTCATATGCCATGCTGACATCCACGATCGCAATTGAATTGTTAAGCGAGAAGTTGACTACTTCAATAATCGTTCCATTTGGGAATATGTGAATTTCACCATTCAAACCTTTTAATTTCGTCGTACGCAAACCAATTTCTTGTACAGTTCCTTCTGCTTGTCCAATTCGTACATAATCCCCTACGGAAAATTGATCTTCAAATATAATGAAAAACCCAGTAATGACATCACGCACTAAATTTTGAGCTCCAAAACCAATGGCAAGCCCTAAAACACCAGCCCCTGCTAATAATCCAGTTACATCAATTGTTACCGCTGATAATACAGCTAAAATAGCTGCGAAATAGACGACATACGCAATCACATTTTCTAGTAATTTAAGCATCGTATTTTGTCGTCTCTCCGAGTAGCGCAAAGGTGTTTTCATTCGCACTAAAAACACTTGGCGAATAACAATTTTGCCAACTTTTACAACAATTGCAGCTAGTATCATAATAAATATTATCTTTAATATAACCAGACCCGCATTTAACCATATTTCTTCTTGAAGAAGTTTTTCTTTTACCCCATTCAACATTTTCGTTAATTCCATTCAATCAACCATCCTTTGAATAAAACTCTTTCCTCGCACGTATACTGAGAAAAAAAGAGAGTGAGTTTAGAAATATGCTATTAAATACTTCCTCTAAAGGACAAGAGTTATTTTCACACACGGATTCTAGCGCTGCTTGGCGATTAAGTTCTCACTTTCTAAAAACCATCCCTTTCGATCAACCCAATCTCACATTTTGTTGCATTGGGACTGACCGTTCTACCGGGGATACATTAGGTCCTTTAATCGGAACTTGGTTAAAAGATCACCCAACATTTCCTTACGAAGTTATTGGCACATTAGAGCAACCGTTACACGCCTTAAACTTAAGTGAGACGACCCAAAGTCTTCAAGATCGACCGGAAGCCCCTTTTGTCGTCGCAATCGACGCATGCTTAGGACAACTTGACCGTATTGGCTTTATTTTAGTTGAAGACGGGCCTCTTTTTCCAGGAAAAGCCGTTAAAAAAGAGCTTCCACCTATCGGCGACCTTTCCATTAAAGGAATTGTTAATGTAAGTGGTTTTATGGAATACACCGTTTTACAAAACACACGGCTTCAAGTGCCATATAAAATGGGTAAAGTAATAGTTCGTGCCTTGTTACTCGCTTGGCAAAGGCACCAACTGAAAGTAATAAGCAATCGTCACGACGATCGCAACAATGAGTATGCCTGGAAGTAAATTTGCTACTCTTATTTTCGTCAATCCAATCATATTTAAACCTATCGCTACAATCATGACTCCACCAGTTGCTGTCATTTCTTGGATGAATAGAGCTAACGCTTCATCGGGTATGACACGACTAATTTGAGTAGCGAATAAAGCAATGGTTCCTTGGTATAGAAAGACAGGTATCGCAGATATCATGACGCCTATTCCAAGGGTTGTAGCTAATATGATGGATGTGAATCCATCTATTAATCCTTTGACGATTAATAAATCGTGGTCATTTCTTAATCCACTATCTAATGAACCAATGACAGCCATAGATCCGATCACAAAAATCAACGTTGCAGAAACAAAACCTTGAGCAATACTAACGTTTTCACCTTTAGCATTTTTCCCCACCTTAGATTCTAACCAATGACCAAATCGATTTAGTTGTTTATCCAAGTCAATCCATTCGCCTATTACAGCTCCAAATACTAAGCTGATAATGACAATTAAAAATTGACCACTTTCAAATCCCATTTGTAATCCAATCACAGTCACTGCAAGACCTATTGCGTACATGACTGTTTGTTTCATGTTCTCTGGAATGTTCTTCAATAAACGCCCTATAACTGTTCCTAATACTATAAGAAGCGCATTAATCACTGTCCCTAATAAAACCATAATTGCTCCCCGATTCAGTTAAAAATAGAACCTATTCTCTCAAGATTGAGCGAATAGGCAGCCAAGATTAATCTTCTAATAGTTCTAATATTCTTTCTAAATCATCTTCAGAGAAAAACTCAATTTCAATTTTCCCTTTATTCTTTGATTTTTTAATCGTTACAGTTGTACCAAAATATTCGCGAAGTTGGGATTCTTTTTCTTCAATAAAGATATCCTTCTTTTCACCTGTTGATGTTTCACGTGAAACATCGTCATTCATTTTTTGGACAAGCGATTCTAATTGTCTTACATTCAGATTTTCTTTCATCACTTTATCTGAAATGATCGGAATTAGTTTTTTGCGTTTTATTCCAAGGAGCGCACGACCATGCCCCATGGATAGATTACCAGCAGAAATATGTCCACGAACTACTTCAGGCAATGATAGCAATCTTATATGGTTAGCGATATGAGGGCGGCTTTTCCCTAAACGGAATGCCAATTGCTCTTGTGTTAAGTTTAGGCTTTCCATCAAGTTTTGATACGCTTCCGCTTCTTCTATAGGCGTTAAATCTTCACGTTGTAAATTCTCAAGAATCGCAATTTCCATCATTTGTTGATCCGTTAATTCCCTTACTACTACTGGAATTTCGGTAAGTCCTGCGATTTTCGATCCTCTAAATCTTCTTTCACCAACAACAATCTCAAAGGATTTCCCTTTTCGACGAACAATAATGGGTTGTAATACCCCGTGTTCTTTAATGGATTCCGCTAACTCATTTAATGCTGCTTCATCAAAAATCTTTCTCGGTTGAAATGGATTAACTTTAATTTCTTTTAACGAGATTTTTTCTACGGTTTCCATTTGATTAATCGATTCTCCTGGAAAAAGTGCATTAATTCCTTTACCCAAACCTTTAGACATTACGAATCACTTCCCTCGCCAAATCTAGATATACTTCTGCACCACGTGATTTTGGATCGTAAATAATAATTGGTTCGCCATGACTTGGCGCTTCACTTAAACGAACATTACGAGGAATGATCGTTTTATAGACCTTGTCTTGGAAGTATTTTTTCACTTCTTCGATTACTTGTATGCCTAAGTTTGTACGGGCATCAAACATTGTTAGTAACACACCATCTATTACTAGTTGATTATTTAAGTGTTTTTGAACTAAACGTATTGTACTTAGTAACTGACTTAATCCCTCAAGTGCGTAATATTCGCATTGGACAGGAATTAATATCGCATCAGATGCTGTTAACGCATTAATTGTTAAAAGTCCTAATGAAGGAGGACAATCAATGATAATGTAATCGTATTGTTCTTTCACTTCTTGTAAAGATCGTTTGAGTCTTACTTCACGTGAGATGGTAGAAACAAGTTCAATTTCAGCACCTGCTAATGAAATCGTAGCCGGAATGATATGTAAATTCTCAACTTTTGTTTCAATAATAACTTTTTTGACATCCACATCATCTATTAAAACATCATAAATGCATTGATGAACATCACCCTTATTGACTCCTCCCCCACTTGTAGCATTACCCTGTGGATCAGTATCCATCAATAATACTTTTTTTCCTAGATAGGCTAAGCATGCACTTAGGTTTACTGATGTAGTTGTTTTGCCAACACCGCCTTTTTGATTGGCGATTGCGATGATTCTTCCCACCCTCGCACCTGCTTTCTTTAATAATATCTCTTGATATTTAGCGTTCTTCGACAAATGAGTTAATTCAGTTTGTACTTCTTAACATCATAGTCTTAGCCAATTATGTGATTTATTTAGTAAAACAATTTATATGAATGAAAAAAATGACTCTTTCTTCACAATAAAACTTCATTAAATCCCTTATTTTTGTTCGCTATCTCTCATTCTATCAAATAATTCAACTAAATAGGATTATATTATGATTACAAAATAAAAACTCTTACTTTTTACAGTAAGAGTTCACAAGTTTGATTAAATTATGATTTCTTTTTAGGGATTTTTACCGTGATTTGATAGTATTCTTCAAGTTCTTCTTCTTCAGTTTCCATGCGAATTCCACTTTTAGCAACCATCGCGAACGTCTGTCTTAACGTATTTAGTGCAATACGTACATCACGACTGACTGCTTTACGCTTCGGTTTTTCTTTTTTCGAATCGTCTTTCACTGGAGGGTTTAAATATTCTTCCACACGTTTTTCAAGTTGCTTCACGTTAAAATTCTGCTCTAATGCCTCTTTGAAAATAGAAATCTGAATCTCTTCATCTTTAATGGGCATTAGTGCTCGTGCATGACGTTCAGAAATTTCTCTTTTTAATATAGACTCTTGAATAGCATCAGGTAACTTAAGTAGACGAATTTTATTAGCAACAGTTGATTGACCTTTCCCAAGTCTTTGGGCCAAGGCTTCCTGTGTTAATTCATGTAATTCTAATAGTTTCTGATAAGCTAGTGCTTCCTCAATTGCGGTTAACTCTTCACGTTGTAGGTTTTCTATGAGTGCTACTGAGGCTGTTTCTTTATCACTCAAATTTCGAACAATGGCTGGCACTTCTGACCATTCCAATTTCGTCATAGCTCTGAAACGTCTTTCACCAGCAATAATCTCGTACTGGTCGTTCTCAATTTTTCGAACAACAATTGGTTGAATAACACCATGTGTATGAATTGTCCGCGCTAATTCTTCAATTTTTGAGTCATCAAAAATTGTTCGCGGTTGAAATCTATTTGGAATGATCGACATTAGGGGAAGCTTAACTACTTCCTCATTATGTTCAACATTCGACTTTGTTTCAACTTCTTCTTTATCAACATTATTGAAAAAACGTGAAAAAGGACTTTTCATCCTCTTGGCACCACCTTTAAGAAACTCACTACTTAAGTACTATTCGCTATTAATCTCATCAATCCTCTATTAATGTTTCACGTGGAACAAATCATTTATAAAGGTGTTTTATTTGGAACACCGGGTTTTCTTGGGTATTTTTTAGGTGTGTTTTTTATTTTATCAAATACAAATAGCGATCTTTCACTATTTTCTACTGGTAATTGGAAAGTGAATTCTTCTTTTTTACTGGCACCTAACGTTGAAATCGCTTTACTAGCATCACTTAATTCATCTTGTGCTGCAGAAGCTTTCATCGCTAAAAATTGACCGCCTGGTTTAACTAGAGGAATACATAACTCCGACAAGACACTTAATCTAGCAACAGCTCTAGCTGTAACAACGTCAAACTTTTCTCTATATTTTGGATCTTGTCCAAATTCTTCTGCTCTAGCATGTACGAATTGAACGTCAGATAGTTTCAATTGTTCACTTAAATGAGTAAGAAATTGAATTCGTTTATTTAATGAATCTACAATAGTAACTTTTAAATCAGGAAAACAAATTTTTAATGGGATACTCGGGAATCCCGCTCCCGCTCCAACATCACAAATAGATTGTTGTTTAGTAAAATCTACATAAAAAGCCATGCTGATTGAATCGTAAAAATGTTTTAAGTATACGGATGGTAAGTCTGTAATTGCTGTTAAATTCATCTTTTCGTTCCACTCAACTAAAAGTTCAAAATATAAATTGAATTGTTTGACTTGCTTATCATTCAATTCGATACCCTTGGCTTTCAAAGCTTCGATAAATTGCTCTTCGTTCATAATGTTCCCCTTCCGTATATAAACAGTGGCTATAAGCTTTTAGAGCACATAGCCACTTCAAAATTATCCGGATATTTTAGCGATTCTTCCTTGTTCAATATACACTAGTAATATGGAAATGTCAGCAGGATTTACACCAGAAATACGAGAAGCTTGAGCAATGGATAATGGTCGAACTTCTTTTAATTTTTGTTTCGCTTCTGTAGCTAAACCAGAAATTGCATCAAAATCAATATGATCTGGAATTTTTTTATTTTCCATCTTTTTTAATTTATCGACTTGTAATAAAGATTTTTCAATATAACCCTCATATTTAACTTGAATTTCTATTTGTTCTTTCATTTCGTCCGTTAATTCAATTGTTGACGGTGATAATTTTGCAATGTCATCATACGTCATTTCTGGACGTTTCATTAAGTCATTTCCTCGAATTCCATCCTTCAATTCTGTACCGCCTTTTTCGCGTACTACAGATTGAGTTTCTTCATTCGGTTTGATGATTGTTTGACGAAGACGTTTAATTTCATCTTCAATACGTTGTTTCTTCGATACAAAACGACTATAGCGTTCTTCCGAGATCAATCCAGCTTTATGACCGATCTCAGTTAATCGTAGATCAGCATTATCGTGACGTAATAGTAAGCGGTATTCTGCTCTTGATGTTAGTAATCGATATGGCTCGTTCGTGCCCTTCGTTACTAAATCATCTATTAAAACCCCAATATACGCATCTGAACGACTTAAAATAATCTCTTCTTTATTTAAAGAACGAGCTGCGGCATTCATCCCTGCCATTAAGCCTTGGCCAGCTGCTTCTTCATAACCAGAAGTACCGTTAATTTGTCCAGCTGTATATAGGTTGCGAATTTTTTTCGTTTCAAGTGTCGGCCATAGTTGCGTAGGTACCATTGCATCATATTCAATAGCGTAGCCGGCACGCATCATTTCTGCCTTCTCTAACCCTGGAATGCTTTCTAACAGCTTACGTTGAACATGTTCAGGTAAACTTGTAGATAGACCCTGTACATACACTTCTCTTGTATTACGACCTTCAGGCTCTAAGAAAATTTGATGACGTGGTTTGTCATTAAAACGAACCACTTTGTCTTCAATAGATGGACAATAACGAGGTCCAGTTCCTTTGATCATCCCTGAATACATAGGTGATAAATGAAGGTTTTCATCAATTACTTGATGTGTACGCTCATTTGTATACGTTAACCAACATGGTAATTGATCGGTGATATACTCAGTCGTTTCATAACTAAACGCTCTTGCTACATCGTCGCCAGGTTGTATTTCTGTTTTGCTATAATCAATTGTTTTACTGTTAACCCTAGGCGGTGTTCCAGTTTTAAATCGAACTAAGTCAAAACCTAAATCACGCAGATTATCTGCTAATTTTAATGAAGGTTGTTGGTTATTTGGACCACTAGAATATTTTAAATCACCAATAATAATCTCGCCTCGTAAAAATGTACCAGTCGTAACAATCACTGTTGATGCTCTATAAATAGCTCCAACTTGCGTAATAACACCTTTAACTTCATTCTCTTCAATGATTAGTTCTTCAACCATTGCTTGATGAATAGATAAGTTATCTTGTTCTTCCATTAAACGTTTCATTTCTGCTTGGTAAAGCACTTTGTCTGCTTGTGCACGTAATGCTCGTACAGCAGGTCCTTTACCTGTATTTAACATTCTCATTTGAATATGTGTTTTGTCGATGACTCTTCCCATCGCTCCGCCTAATGCATCTATTTCACGGACAACTATTCCTTTTGCTGGACCTCCGATGGATGGATTACATGGCATAAATGCAATCATATCTAAATTGATCGTAAGAACAAGTGTTTTTGCACCCATACCTGCTGCAGCCAAAGCTGCTTCAGCACCTGCGTGCCCTGCTCCAATTACAATTACATCGAACGAGCCCGCTTCAAAATTCGGCATGTTCGTTCATTCCTTTCGAGTTCTATATTAAGCTTGCTTGACCTATAGCTTTAAAGTCACAGCAGCTTTTATTTTCCTAAACAAAATTGTGAAAACAGTTGGTCAATCAAACTTTCTTCTACTGTATCACCCGTAATCTCACCTAATATTTCCCAAGTTCTCGTTACATCGATTTGAATCATATCGATTGGTACACGATCATGTGCAGCTTGAATGGCATCTTCGATCGTATTTTTAGCTTGGTGTAATAAAGCAATATGACGAGCATTCGATACATACGTTAAATCTCCGCTTTCGATGGATCCTTCAAAGAACATCGTAGCGATCGCTTCTTCTAACTGATCCACACCAGCATCTGATAACAGGGAAGTTGTAACAATTTTGCTGTTACCGGCTAATTGTTTCACATGGTCTAAATCCATTTTCCGCTCTAAATCAGTTTTATTTAACACGACGATTACATCCATACCTTCGATAGCTTCGAATAAACGCTCATCTTCGGGTGTTAGCTCGTCAGACTGGTTTAGGACTAGAAGAATCAAATCAGCCTGTTTAAGGACTTGTCTAGACCTTTCTACGCCTATTCGCTCTACAATGTCTTCTGTTTCACGAATTCCTGCAGTATCGACCAATTTTAATGGAACTCCACGTACATTTACATATTCTTCGATAATATCACGCGTCGTACCAGCGATATCTGTAACAATTGCTTTGTTTTCTTGCACTAAACTATTTAATAGTGAAGATTTCCCTACATTAGGTCTCCCTACAATAACAGTTGAAAGACCTTCTCTTAAGATCTTCCCTTGGGTAGAGGTTTGTAATAAATATTCAATTTCTTTTTTAACCCAACCTGACTTTTCTATAATCATTGGCAATGTCATTTCTTCGACATCGTCATACTCTGGATAATCGATATTCACTTCAACTTGAGCAAGTGTTTCAAGTAAAGCTTGTCTTAAGCTTGCGATTAATCTCGAAAGCTTCCCATCCATTTGTCCAAGCGCTACGTTCATCGCTCGATCTGTTTTTGCTCGAATTAAATCCATTACTGCTTCAGCCTGAGATAAATCAATTCGGCCATTTAAAAATGCCCGCTTCGTAAATTCTCCTGGTTCAGCTAATCTTGCTCCATATTGTAAAACTAATTGAAGTACGCGGTTTACTGAAACTAAACCACCATGACAATTAATTTCGATTACATCTTCACGAGTAAATGTTTTTGGACCCTTCATAAGTGATACCATTACTTCTTCTACCACTTCATCTAATTTAGGATCCATGATATGTCCATAATGAATCGTGTGTGTCGGTTGCTCCTGCAATGTTTTTGCGCTCGGCGAACGAAAGACATGGTTCGCAATGGAAATTGCTTCAGGTCCACTTAATCGGACGATGGCTATTGCTCCCTCACCAAGAGGTGTGGATATTGCTGCAATCGTATCAAATTCCATGATCGTTCACCTCCAATTGAATTTTATCCACATGTGGATAACTAAAAAACGGCCATTATTCTCTAACGTATAACTATAGCACAAAATTGATAAAATCGAAAGCTGACTAGACCGATTTATCCACAAGAAAACGGACCTGATCGTCAATGACGTCGAGGTCCGTTTTGAAATGTTACGAATTCATGTCTTTACAATTCTTACTTAAGTGGTTCAATCACTAAATATCGATTTGGTTCAGTACCAATAGACACCGTTTCAATATCTAAGCGTCTTGATAAAGCATTATGAATCACTTTTCTTTCATACGAAGGCATCGGTTCAAATTCAACTTTTGTTCCTGAACGAATCGCTTTGTCTGCCATTCTTTCTGCTAAAAGTTCCAGTGATTCTTGACGACGCTCACGGTAATTTTCAACATCTAGCTGAACTAGTAAAAATTGGTTTGAAAATTTATTCACTACTAATTGCGATAGTTGTTGCAGCGCATTTAACGTTTGACCACGTTTTCCAATAAGAAGTGCTGCTTTTTTGCTTTCCATGCGGAGCGTTACATATTTTCCGTTAAGCTCTGTATGGATTTCTAAATCATCAATCTTCATTTGAGTCGCAATATTGGTTAAATACGTCTTTGTTTCTTCAATCGCATCTGATTTAGTGGAATCATTTACCTTTAGGACGATTTCTTCGTGGATCACTTCACGCTCAACAGGTTGTTCAACAAACGGTTCTTGAAAAGATTCTTCAATCACTTCTGGTTGAACTTCATTTACGGTGACTTGCACTTCTGCAAGTCTAGAACCAAATCCAAGAAAACCTTTTTTACCTTTAGTTACCACTTGAATAGTAACTTGATCTCTCGTAACACCAAGTTTTGCTAATGCTGCTGTAATTGCTTCTTCCGTTGTGTTCCCTGTTTGCGTTAATTGATTCACTTTTTCGTCCCTCCAATTTTCGCAGGTTGTAATTTTTCTTTTTCCCACGGTTTATAAATGAACATATTTTGTATGAAAGAAATGATATTTCCGATTACCCAGTAAAGTGTTAAAGCAGATGGTAAGAAGATACCAAAACCGGTAATCATAAATGGCATCATATACATCATAATCTTCATTTGTGGATTATCCATTGCTGGACCTGTACGAAGTACGATAAATTGCATTACACCAGCTAAAATCGCCAAAATAATGCTTGGTTCAGCTAGTGGGAACCATAAAAAACTTCCCAAATTAATTTCTGGCGTTACGTTCATTCGACTGATGGCATGATAGAAACCAATTAAAATCGGCATTTGAATCAAGACAGGCAAACATCCTGCTGCAGGATTAACGCCGTTTTCCTTGAACATGGCCATCATTTCTTGCTGATATTTCTGTTGCGTTTGTGCATCTTTTGAACTGTACTTTTTCTTCAGTTCAGCTAATGCTGGTTGAACTTCTTGCATTTTTTTAGAGCTTTTCGTTTGTTTAATCATTAATGGCAGAATTGCTAAACGGATAATGATGGTTACCATCACAATACCTAATCCATATGTGCCAAGTAATTCTTTAAACAATGTAATAAAGGAAACTAGTGGCCATACAATAAATTCATTCCAAAAACCTGTGTTATCGTCACGTATCGGCTGGTTATATTCAGTACAACCACTTAAAAATAATGTGACAGAAACTAGGATGAGGACGATTAATAATCGTTTATTCAACGTTTCTTCCCCCTAAAAAATAATCCGTTTCTTCTATATATAGTTTTAAATTTACTCTCTAACCTTTTGAATCATTTTAGCTATTTTTAAAACGTGCTGCAAACTTTTTTTGGATTCATGAAAATCCATCGTGGCCGCCTGATGTCGGGCGATAATGACATAGTCTATATTTGGCTTTACTTCGTCCTTCATTTCCAAGAAGGCTTGCCTAATATAACGTTTAATACGATTACGGGTGACTGCATTCCCGATTTTTTTACTCACTGATAGTCCTATACGGAAATCTTCTTGTCCCTCTTTTTCAAAACAGTAGACAACAAACTGACGATTCGCAAAGGATTTTCCGCGTTTAAAGATCTTTTGAAATTCGGCATTCTTTTTTACTCGTTGATGTTTGTTCATCAATCGTTCACCTGCTTTACTCCACGCATTCTATCGAGAAAGATTAAAATCCTTCTCGACGATGCGCTTCTACTCGCTTTTTTTTACGATAAGAAAGTATAAGCTTACACCATTTCAATGCAAGCTAAATCAGTTTTACTTTTCTACACCAGCAGTCTTTTCCTATTAAAAGAAAAAAAAGACCACTGATGCGGATCAGTGGACTTAAGCTGATAATACTTTTCTTCCTTTACGACGACGTGCTGCTAATACGCGACGGCCGTTCTTAGAACTCATACGAGCACGGAATCCGTGTACTTTACTGTGTTTACGTTTATTTGGTTGGTATGTGCGTTTCATCTATGTGACACCTCCTGAAAAATTGAAAGTCGATTTATCTCTCTTTGTTATAGACAGTCTTGGATATTATATATAGTCAGCACCCTATTTGTCAATAGCCTTTCCCAAATCCTCTTCTACCTCTACTTGTAAATAACGATAAATACTTGTCCACAATTCCAACATGATCTATACACAGGCTTGTGCATATGTGGAATTACAACATTTTTCTATTCACAACCCTTATCTACAGGTTTCACACATATTCACCCATTGTGGACAATCATCTTGTGCATGAATATGCATTTTGTGGATAACCCTCAAGAAGTCTTGTAATTTCTCATTTATTTTGTTACGATATTTGTGTTTTACTCTTCAAAACCAAGATGACTATTCATTGTTATCCACAAACTGTTAGTAATTTGTGGATAGTTTATCCATAGGCTCTTATTAACATTTATCCACAGCTTGTGGTTTTGTGCATGACTATGCATTATATAATGTGAAAATGACTATAAATTATTTTTTAAGTTTCTGTTAATGAATGTTTTTAATCGGTGGGAATCAGCGACACTCTTACGGAAAAACGTGCTGACTAAGTTAGCTTGTTCGTCCGATGCAAGAGAGCAGATTCCGTCTTTTATTGATAAAACACAACTGAAAAGGTTAGCAGAGCCTTTTATAAATGATAGTAAAGGAGAAACGCTGTTGGAACATTTAGAAGAACTATGGGCAGGTGTCCTTGCTCAAGTCGAGCAAAAAATTTCGAAGCCGAGCTTTGAAACATGGTTAAAATCGACGAAAATGTTAACGTATCGTGGGGACGAAGTAACCATTGCTGCACCTAATTCATTCGCACGCGATTGGTTAGATACGCATTACGTCCATTTAATCGCTGGTATCCTAACAGAACTGACTGGTGAAGCATTAACTATTAAGTTTGTTGTTCCAAAAGATCAAAGTTTAGATGATTTTTCATTACCAGCACCAATCATTCCTATGAAGGATGATGAGCAACCTGAATTTTCTCCTGGTATGCTGAATTCGAAATACACATTTGATACTTTCGTAATTGGATCTGGGAATCGCTTCGCACATGCAGCTTCATTAGCAGTGGCTGAAGCACCAGCAAAAGCCTATAATCCGTTATTTATATATGGTGGAGTAGGTCTAGGAAAGACCCATCTAATGCATGCTATTGGTCATTATGTGCAAGAACATAATCCTAATGCAAAAGTGGTTTATTTATCATCTGAAAAATTTACAAATGAGTTCATTAATTCAATTCGAGACAATCAAACAGTTGATTTCCGAAATAAATACCGAAGCGTAGACGTTCTATTAATAGATGATATTCAGTTTTTAGCTGGAAAAGAACAAACGCAAGAAGAATTCTTCCATACATTTAATACGTTGCATGAAGAATCCAAACAAATTGTTATTTCAAGTGACCGACCGCCTAAAGAAATTCCTACACTCGAAGATCGCTTAAGATCTCGCTTTGAATGGGGTCTGATCACTGATATCACACCACCTGACTTAGAAACACGTATTGCCATTTTGCGTAAAAAAGCAAAGGCAGACGGTTTAGATATTCCAAACGAAGTCATGATGTACATTGCCAATTCAATTGACTCCAATATACGCGAGCTCGAAGGGGCATTAATTCGCGTAGTTGCGTATTCTTCACTGGTTAATAAAGATATGAACGCAGATTTGGCAGCAGAAGCATTAAAAGATATTATGCCAAACGCAAAACCTCGTAAAATTACAATTTTGGATATTCAAAAAGTAGTCGGCGAGCATTACAGCGTGCGTTTAGAAGATTTTACAGCGAAGAAACGGACAAAATCTATTGCTTTCCCACGACAAATAGCGATGTATTTATCACGTGAACTTACAGCATTCTCTTTACCTAAGATAGGGGAAGAATTTGGTGGTCGTGATCATACAACGGTTATCCATGCTCATGAGAAAATATCGACGATGTTAAAAGAGGATCAAGTGCTTCAACAAGACTTAAAAGAGATTAAGAGCGTTTTAGGGAAGTCTTAAATCTGTGGATAACTCCTACTGAAGCGAACTAGTTTTCACACACGTTATCAACATGTGGATAGCTTGTCCTGATTCATAAAAAGGGGCTTATCAACATATCCACAGGCCCTATTACTATATCTATTATTCTTTTAAAACATTAATAAATATATAAGCGAGGTTAAAAAATGAAATTTGAAATCATGCGTGAACGTTTATTAAACGGTTTAAGTGATGTTATGAAAGCAGTTAGTTCGAAGACAACAATTCCAATATTGACTGGTATTAAACTAGAGATTTCGGAACAAGGATTACGTTTAACTGGTAGTGATTCTGATATTACGATTCAGACATTTATCCCAACTGAAGAAAATGGGGAACAAGTGATACGAGTAATTGAAGAAGGATCGATTGTACTTCAAGCCCGTGTATTCAACGAAATTATTCGTAAATTGCCAACTAATGATGTTGAAATCGAAGTAAATGATTCTTATCAAACGCATATTCGTTCAGGTAAATCAGAATTTCATTTGATTGGATTAGAAGCTTCGGAATATCCTTTGCTTCCAGAAATTCAAGATGACCGTGAATTCATTATTCCTGCAGATTTATTAAAATCAATTGTTCGTGAAACGGTATTTGCCGTATCTTCTTCAGAAAGCCGTCCTGTCTTGACAGGTGTACACTGGGAAGTGAAAAATGGCGAATTAATTTGTGTGGCTACGGATAGTCACCGTTTAGCTCGCCGAAAAACTGTACTAGAACAGTTACCTGAAGGCGAATATAGTGTCGTGATTCCAGGTAAGAGTTTAAATGAGTTAAGCAAAATCATTGGAGATTCTTCAAGCCCTGTTCATATTGTTATGACGCAGCAGCAAGTTTTATTCAAAACGGAGGACGTATTATTTTACTCGCGTTTGTTAGAAGGCAATTATCCTGACACGTCTCGTCTAATTCCTAATGAATATAAAACGACTGTCACGATGAACGGAAAGGCTTTATTACAAGCAATCGACCGTGCATCTTTGTTAGCTCGTGAAGAACGTAACAATATTGTTCGCTTCACATCACTAGAAGGAAATGTGGTAGAAATTTCTTCAAGTTCACCAGAAGTCGGCAAAGTTGAAGAAGAAATTCAAGCGGCTTCGATTGAGGGAGAAGAGTTAAAAATTTCTTTCAGTGCAAAATACATGATGGATGCCTTAAAAGCGATCGAAGGACAAGATGTAGTTGTCCAATTCACAGGAGCAATGCGTCCATTCATTTTGAAATCGCTACATGATGATTCGATCCTTCAATTAATCTTGCCAGTTCGCACATATTAATCACTTATTTTGACGAGGATAGCCAATTTGGCTATCCTTTTTTACTTCTTTGGAATTATGGAGTAAAATGAAGGGATAGACTAAAAAAAGAAGGATTGAATTGCCTTGAAAAATATTGAGATTGATACGGAATATGTAACATTAGGACAACTGCTTAAAATGACAGACATTATTAGCTCTGGCGGAATGGCTCGATGGTTTTTGGCAGAAAATGATGTTCTTGTTAATGATGAGCTTGAACATAGACGCGGTCGTAAGCTTCGCAATGGCGATACAGTGACTATCCCAGAAAATGGTAAATTCTGCATAGTGGAAAATTTGAGCGGAGAATAAGATGCACATCGATCGGCTCGAATTAACGAACTATCGGAATTATGAATCGTTAACGCTTGAATTTTCACCTACGATTAATGTCTTCATTGGTGAAAATGCCCAAGGGAAAACGAATATTATGGAATCCCTATATGTTTTATCGATGGCAAAATCTCATCGAACGTCAAATGATAAAGAATTGATACGTTGGTCAGAAGAATATGGTAAAATAAAAGGTGATGTTTCTAAAAAATATGGTCACTTACCACTCGAGTTAACTCTTTCGAAAAAAGGGAAGAAAGCACGAGTGAATCATTTGGAACAAAGTAGATTGAGCGACTACATTGGGCAACTAAATGTCGTCATGTTTGCTCCTGAAGATTTGAACTTAGTAAAAGGCAGTCCTCAGGTAAGAAGACGTTTTTTAGATATGGAAATAGGCCAAATATCGCCCGTGTACTTGCATGATTTATTGACCTTTCAAAAATTATTAAAACAACGTAATCACATTTTAAAAACGCATCAAGGGAAATCGTCTTTAAACGATGTCATGTTTGATGTGTACACTGATCAATATATTCAAGCAGCTGTTAGTGTTATTCGAAAACGCTTTGAGTTTATGGAGCTGCTTCAAAAATGGGCTGAACCAATTCATTTAGGGATTTCGAGAGGACTTGAAAAGTTGGACATTCGGTATTGTCCAGTAAGCGGTCTAAATCGTGATGCCTCTTTTGAGGAAATGGTCGACATTTTAGAGCAGAAATTAAAAGATGGTCGATCACAGGAACTTGCCCGTGGTTTAACATTGGTTGGACCTCATCGAGATGATTTGCAGTTCTACGTCAATGACTACGATGTCCAAACATATGGATCTCAAGGACAACAAAGAACAACAGCTCTATCTTTAAAGCTGGCAGAGATTGAATTAATTAAACAAGAAGTGGGTGAATCACCTGTTCTTTTGTTAGATGATGTTCTTTCTGAACTCGATGATTATCGCCAGTCCCATTTATTAAATACCATCCAAGGTGAAGTTCAAACATTTGTTACAACAACAAGTGTGGAAGGTATCGATCATGAAACCATTAGACAAGCTGCGATGTTCCATGTGAAACAGGGACATGTGGAAAAAGGAGCATAAATTCCATGTATGTTGGACTTGGCAAAACAATTGTCGTCAATCACATGGATATTCTTGCGATTTTAGATTTTCGTGAAATGAAGGATGCGACGAAGCAGGACGCGTGGTTAGAACATCCACGAACACGAATGATTGTCGATCATCACCGTGTGAAGTCTCTCATAGTCACGCCTTTTTTAACGTATGCATCTCCACTTAGCCCGCAGAACCTTTTAAAGAAAATGAATGAAACTTCCAGACGAAAACGTCTATAAAAATAATGATATGACTGTAGGAAAGAGCAGGTGAGCAAGATGGCAATGGAAGAAAAAGAACTTCAAACATCATATGATGCGGATCAAATACAAGTTTTAGAAGGTTTAGAAGCTGTACGAAAACGCCCAGGGATGTATATTGGTTCAACAAGTTCAAAAGGTCTTCACCATCTAGTATGGGAAATCGTTGATAATGCCATTGATGAAGCTTTAGCAGGACATTGTGATGAAATAGCTATCACAATTGAAAAAGACAATTGGATTAAAGTTGATGATAATGGTCGCGGTATTCCAGTAAGTAACCATGAAAAAATGGGTCGACCAGCTGTCGAAGTTATTATGACTGTTTTGCATGCCGGCGGGAAATTTGGCGGCGGTGGTTACAAAGTATCTGGTGGTCTTCACGGTGTTGGAGCTTCCGTTGTTAATGCTCTTTCAGAAGTTACGGAAGTATATGTACACCGTGACGGAAAACTGCATTTCATTCAATTCGAAAGAGGAGCAGTAGCGAAGGAACTTCACGTTATTGGCGAATCTGACAAAACTGGATCAACTGTTCGTTTTAAAGCCGATCCACAAATTTTCACTGAAACGACTGTTTATGAATATGACATTTTAGCGAACCGTTTACGTGAGTTAGCTTACTTAAATCGCGGATTACGTATCGTGATTAAAGATGAGCGTGAAGAAGAAGTTCGTACGAACACATATCACTACGAAGGTGGTATTAAATCGTATGTCGAGCATTTAAATAAATCAAAAGAACCGATTCATGATGAACCTATTTTTATCGAGGGAGAAAAAGACGGCATTTCAATTGAAATTGCGATGCAATATAACAATGGGTATGCAGCCAATATTTTCTCGTTTGCTAACAATATCAACACATATGAAGGCGGTACCCATGAGTCAGGATTTAAAATGGCATTAACACGTGTCATCAATGACTATGGTCGTAAAAATAATATGTTAAAAGATGCAGACTCCAATTTAACTGGGGACGATGTACGTGAAGGGTTAACGGCTATCGTATCTGTCAAACATCCGGATCCACAATTTGAAGGACAAACGAAAACGAAGCTTGGGAATTCAGAAGTTAGTACAATTACGAATTCTTTATTCTCTGAAGCATTTGAGCGTTTTATGTTAGAGAACCCGATTGTCGCTCGAAAAGTGATTGAAAAAGGATTGATGGCTGCTCGCGCTCGTGTTGCAGCGAAAAAAGCACGTGAATTTACACGTCGTAAATCTGCACTTGAAGTTTCAAGTTTGCCAGGTAAGCTAGCTGATTGCTCATCTCGAATTCCTGCAGAGAGTGAAATCTATGTGGTAGAGGGTGACTCTGCCGGTGGTTCAGCTAAATCAGGTCGTGATCGTCATTTCCAAGCAATCTTGCCGTTAAAAGGGAAAATCTTAAACGTGGAAAAAGCTCGTTTAGATAAAATCTTATCGAATACTGAAATTAGAGCGATCATTACAGCGCTAGGTACAGGTATTGGCGATGAATTTGCTTTAGAAAAAGCACGTTA
Source organism: Paenisporosarcina quisquiliarum (assembly GCF_043641925.1). Taxonomy (GTDB): domain Bacteria; phylum Bacillota; class Bacilli; order Bacillales_A; family Planococcaceae; genus Paenisporosarcina; species Paenisporosarcina quisquiliarum_A. Next base: position 5,813 of record NZ_JBHZRU010000013.1, on the reverse strand, counting down.
CCATAAAATTGTCATCATGACTGATGCCGACGTCGATGGTGCGCATATCCGAACGTTATTGTTAACATTCTTGTTCCGTTTCATGCGTCCATTAATCGAAGCTGGTTATGTATATATTGCTCAACCTCCTTTATTCCAAATCAAGCAAGGTAAATCAGTTGAGTATTGCTATTCAGATAAACAATTACAAGAAATTTTAGAACGTCTTCCAAAACAACCGAAACCAGTTATTCAACGATACAAAGGTTTAGGGGAAATGGATGCGACACAATTATGGGATACAACAATGGATCCTTCCGTGCGCACCTTGCTTCAAGTGAATTTAGAAGATGCGATTGATGCAGATGAAACATTCGAACGTCTAATGGGTGACGAGGTTGAACCACGTCGTCAATTCATCGAAGAAAATGCAATTTACGTGAAAAACTTAGATATCTAAAGAGTCAAGGGAAGGGAGGTTGCCTGCATGACAGAGATACAAAATGATCGAGTTAAGGGAATTAATATTAGTTCAGAAATGAAAACGTCTTTCCTTGACTATGCAATGAGCGTTATTGTTCAACGAGCACTTCCAGACGTGCGAGATGGGTTAAAGCCCGTTCACCGTCGGATCTTGTACGCGATGCAAGACTTAGGGAATACAGCGGATAAACCTTATAAGAAATCAGCTCGTATTGTTGGAGACGTAATTGGTAAGTATCACCCACATGGTGATACAGCTGTTTATGACACAATGGTACGTATGGCGCAACATTGGAGTTACCGCTATATGCTAGTTGACGGTCACGGTAACTTTGGTTCCGTGGATGGCGACGCTGCTGCAGCAATGCGTTATACAGAGTCTCGTATGTCGAAAATAGCAATGGAGCTACTTCGTGACATCAACAAAAATACAATCGACTTTAAAGATAATTATGATGGTCAAGAAAGAGAGCCAATCGTATTACCGAGTCGATATCCAAACTTACTAGTCAATGGTACGTCAGGGATTGCCGTTGGGATGGCTACAAATATTCCACCTCATCATCTCGGAGAAACCATCGAAGCTGTTTTAGCTTTAGCTGACAATGAAGCCATTACAACCGAAGAATTAATGGAAATCATACCAGGTCCCGATTTTCCAACTGGTGGTATTATTTTAGGAAGAAGCGGGATTCGTCGAGCTTATGAAACAGGGCGTGGCTCTGTCATCATTCGAGGTAAAGTAGAAATCGAGCAAAAATCGAATGGTAAAGAAGTGATTTTAGTTCATGAACTTCCTTTCCAGGTGAACAAAGCTCGTTTGATTGAAAAAATTGCAGAATTAGTACGTGACAAGAAAATCGATGGCATTACTGATTTACGAGATGAATCAGATCGTAACGGAATGCGTATCGTCATCGAGGTCCGTAAAGATGCGAATGCGAATGTGTTATTAAATAATTTATATAAACAAACATCTCTACAATCTAGTTTTGGTGTAAATATGCTTGCTCTTGTAGATGGCCAACCAAAAGTTCTAGGATTAAAAGAGATTTTATATCACTATTTAGAGCACCAAAAAGTTATTATCAAACGTCGTACTCAGTTTGAATTAACGAAAGCTGAAGATCGTGCACATATTTTAGAAGGTCTTCGTATTGCACTAGATCATATCGACGAAATTATTGCTTTAATCCGTAGTTCACAAACTGGAGAAGAAGCAAAAATTGGTTTGATTGATCAGTTCAATCTTTCAGAGCGACAAGCTCAAGCAATTCTTGATATGCGTCTTCAACGTTTGACTGGCTTAGAACGCGACAAAATTGAAGCAGAATATCAAGAGTTACAAAGATTAATTGCTGAATTAAAAGCGATTCTTGCGGATGAATTAAAAGTAATTCAAATAATTCGCGAAGAATTGAATGAAATTAAAGATCGTTTTAGTGATACACGTCGTACAGAAATCACAGCCGGTGGTGCTGAGATGATGGAAGACGAAGATTTAATTCCACGTGAAAACTCGGTACTGACTTTAACTCATAACGGTTACATCAAACGTTTACCAGTTAATACGTATCGTAGTCAAAAACGTGGAGGCCGTGGTGTACAAGGAATGGGTACGAATGAAAATGATTTCGTCGAACATTTATTGTATACATCAACGCATGATACGATTCTGTTCTTTACAAACACAGGAAAAGTATATCGTGCGAAAGGGTATGAAATCCCAGAATACGGACGTACAGCTAAAGGGTTACCGATTGTTAACTTATTAGGTGTTGATAAAGAAGAGAAGGTAACTGCGATGATTCAAATGGAATCATTTGAAGACGATGCCTACTTCATTTTCACAACGCTTCAAGGGGTAACAAAACGTACACCAGTTAGTGGATTCGCTAATATCCGTGCTAATGGTCTGATTTCGATTTCACTAAAAGAAGACGATGAACTTATTTCCGTGCGTTTAACTGATGGCAAGAAACATATTGTTATCGGTACACGAAACGGTATGCTTGTTCGTTTTGATGAATCCGATATTCGTTCAATGGGACGTACAGCGTCTGGGGTTCGTGGTATTCGTTTACGTAAAGGTGATCACGTTGTCGGAATGGAAATTCTAGAGCCTGGCCAAGAAGTATTAGTTGTTACTGAAAATGGTTATGGTAAACGTACATCGGAAGAAGAGTATCGCTTACAATCTCGTGGTGGAGTTGGAATTAAAACCAGCCAAATTACAGAAAAAACGGGTCATTTAGCAGCTGTTAAGACAGTTGATGGATCAGAAGATTTAATGTTGATTACCATCAATGGGATGTTAATTCGTATGGATGTAAGCAGTATTTCTGTTACGGGTCGTAGCACGCAAGGTGTTCGCCTGATTCGTTTAGGTGATGAAGAACTTGTTGCGACTGTTGCGAAAGTAGAGAAGGCTGAAGAAGAGGAAGAGTTTGATGAAGACGGGGAAGAAAGTTCAACTGAAGTAGTGAACGAAGCTCCAAGTACTGAATCAGAACCTGAATCTGATCCTGAAACAACTGAAGAATAATTTAAAGGTCTAAGGTGCGTTATGCGCCTTAGACCTTTTTTTGTGCTGACATTTGCGGATGCATCAAGTAGATTGTATGTCTTGAGATACTTTAATTTTACTACCTAAGTAGAAGAACCAAATACTGCCTACGAGAATTAGTCCAATGATTGAAAATAACCAAGTCCCACCTAAGTCATGGAGCAGCCAACCACCTAAGACAGGTCCTGTAAAGTTACCGATGGAGCGGAACTGACCAGCTCCAAAATAGGTACCTCGTCGATCTTCCGGTGCAATTTGATCAATAAAGACAGAAGTTGATGGGAAAATGAAGATTTCCCCAATCGTGACAATACCCATCGCAATCATAAACCCAAATGGTGTGCTGACGAAGCCAAAGCTAGCAAATCCAATGGCGAATAAAAGACTTCCCAATACCATTGCTCGCATGACTGGCCATTTTTCAGATAATAATGTGAGTGGTAATTGTAAAATAATTACAATTACTGCATTTATCGCGATGAGTCTTGAGAAGAGAACAACACCTTCAGAAAAAGATTGTTGGAGGTATTGAGGTAAATTAGAATCGATTTGAGAATAACCTACACTAACAAAAATACCACCGATGATAAACATTAATAATCTTTTATCTTGCCAAGCAATAACTGCCGCATCTGTCATACGTAATTTTGTAATGGGACTAATATGTATAATTTCATGACGATTTAACATAAATAACAAAGCCATTCCATACAAAGTATACATAAGACCTGTAATGATAAAAGGTAGGGAAGAAGAAAATTGAGCAACGCTAACTCCTACGAGAGGACCAAAAGCTGCTCCGACATTAATTGCGAAATATCGTAAAGAGAAAACACGCTTTCTTAGATGAGAAGGCGTCAAATCAGCCATCATAGCTTGAGAAGAAGGTTCAAAAAATGATCTACACAGTCCATTTAACGCATTAAGTGCCATGAAAACACTAATATGAGATGCTTGAGAAAATCCTATGTAAACCAATGCCCATACAAAAATAGTACCTAGCATGACCTTTTTTCGACCAAAGCGATCGGAAAAATAACCTCCAATAAAACCACCGATTGTTCCTGTTAAGGGAGCTAAACCAATCGTTACCCCGATTAACACAGGATGAATCCCTTCTGTTGAAGCTAAATACAATGCTAAAAATGGAATCGCCATAAAGCTAGCGCCTCTTGCAAAAATAGTTCCAAGTAATAAGGTCCAAACCACCGGATGAAATGAAAACTTATTAAACATCTATACCACTTCCTTCATAATTAACATCTTACGCTTCTCAGTAAAAGAAGAAAATATCAAATAACCAATGACACTTAATCAGAAAATTGAATTATTCTCATAAATTTATCTTACAAAAACTGTCTCTATCCGTTACAATTAACCTAAAATTAATCAAAAGGTGGTCATCCTTTTGGAACACTTAGATGTAAGAGTTTCAGAGTTAAAATTAGGCAGTGTTATTGCCGAAGATATATTTGCAAATACACCGTATCCAATTATAAGAAAAGATACGAAGGTTTCACGTGAACATTTTTTGGTGTTCCAAAATTTCCAAATCACAAAAGTAGCTATTGCAAATGCTAATCCATTTAATAAATCAGAAGAAGAGTTACAAGAAGCGGAAGAGGCTAAAGCATCAAGCCTTTCTGAATCACCAAGTATGATTGCAGTTAAAAAAGAATTCGGTGGTCTTTATAGTCAAGCCGTAAAAGATTATAAAAAAGAGTTTATTAATTGGTCGTCAGGCTCTAAAGTGGATGTAACGAAAGTACGATCGTTTATTATGCCGTTAGTGGAGCGGGTATTAGAGGAGCGACAAATTGTTGCGAAGTTAAACGATTATTCAAAAGTACATGATTATATTTATCATCATGCTATTGCTATGGGAATGATTGCTGGAGCACTTGCACAAAAGTTAGGTTTTGAAAAAGGGCAAATCATGCAAATAGCAACTACATGTTTACTTGCTGATTGTGGAATGGCGAAAATTGATAGTAGATTACTTGAGAAAAAAGCTGCGTTATCTCAACATGAATTTAACGAAGTGAAAAAACACACCTTATATAGTTATCAAATGATAAAAGAAACGCCTTTATTAAAACCAGAAATGAAACTAGCAATTTTTCAGCATCATGAAAGATTAGATGGAAGTGGTTATCCTAAAGGAGAAAAAATGGATAGTATTACACTGATCTCTCAGATTATTGCAGTTGCTGATATTTATCACGCAATGACGTCAGAGCGCATCTATCGTTCAAAGGTTTCTCCATTTAAGGTAATGGAAATGATTCGTGAAGATGAGTTTGGGAAATTTAATATTCAAGTGGTCCAAGCTTTATTTAGTATAGTAGGGGACTTGCCGATTGGTATGAGAGTTGAATTATCTACCGGCGAAACAGGAGAAGTAATATTTGTTCAACAAAATGTTCCTACTCGACCAATGATTCGTATTTCTACATCTGGAGAAATATTAGACCTTTCATTAAAAAGACAACTATATATAGAAAGAATTCTAGGGTAAGCGAACGAATTCATTTTGAATCCATCTAGTGATTCAAAATGAATTCGTTTTTTCTTTGAAAACGGGTTGACACTAATGTCGTATCTTGTTATTATAAGTGAGTCGCTAAAACAAGTGACAACATGAACCTTGAAAACTGAACAGCAAAACGTCAACGAAATATAGCGATAATCGCTTAGGCGATCGGAGCAAAAACGTTTTCTTCCGCCGACACCTGTCGGTATCGAAAACAAACTTGAACTTAACCGTTCATTATAAACGTCAAAA
>NZ_JBHZRU010000012.1:0-108472 GCF_043641925.1 Paenisporosarcina quisquiliarum | reverse complement strand
AATGAGGATTTCTTGTTCTTTGGTTGGATAGATCCGGAATTTGTATGCCTTATTGACTAACATGATTTTCACCCCTAACGATACGAATGTTTGTTCTCATTGTACCATCGTGAGGAAAGTTTTGACTACCGCCAACCGACATCCATCTCCCACCTACTCATTAGGGGCTTCGCCCTTTTCATTCTTTGAGGTGGGAGTCTTCTGTCGGATAAAGATAAAGGATGTGTATAGATTGACGAAAAAGTTATGGTTTCAAGTAGGCGTTGGCTTACTACTCGGCTTAGTTATTATTCGAATGTTTATGGAAGTGAAAGGAATTTTTTCGCCACTTCTCATTATAGGTCAAACGATTTTCCTTCCTCTATTAATTGGAGGAGTGTTATTTTACTTAACTAGACCGTTACTTAAGTTTTTAGAATCAAAAGGGTGGGCGAGATGGACAAGTATTTTGGCTATCTTCGCAACGATAGGTTTAGCTCTTTGGTTCTTCTCATCCATGATTGGTCCAGCTGTAACGGATCAAGTGAACGCGTTAGTAGAAGATGCACCAGAGATTACAAAAGATGTGGAAAATATGGTCGATTATGTCATTAATCAAAAAGATCGCTTGCCAAAAGCGATTGAAAAATCGATTGATGATCAATCAGGACGTGTGAATGATATTGCGATGGGCTTTGGTTCTTGGGTAGTCACATTCATCCAAAGTTTCTTCCAAGGATTGTTCCTTTTAGTTCTGGTTCCATTCTTCCTTGTGTATTTGCTGAAAGATCACGAAAAGTTTGCCCCATTTATTGCTGGGTTCTTTAAGGGAGATCGCAAAACCTGGATTCGTAAAACGTTGGTCGATATTGACATTACGTTAAAATCATATATTCAAGGACAACTATTAGTTAGTTTTGCAGTAGGAATCATGTTATTAATTGGTTATCTGATCATTGGGTTAGATTATGCCTTGTTACTCGCTATTTTCGGAATGTTTATGAATGTGATTCCTTTCTTAGGGCCATATATTTCTGTTATTCCAGCTCTAATTATTGGATTTGTTCAAGAACCTCAACTAGCTTTATATGTTGCGATTATCATGTTAGTGGCTCAACAAATTGAGAGTAATTTAATTTCACCTAATGTTATGGGTAAAGCACTCGATATTCATCCTTTAACTGTTATTACCGTCATTTTAGCTGCAGGTAATATCGCAGGATTATGGGGCATTATCTTAGCTATCCCTACCTATGCAATCATTAAAACGATCATCAAAAATATATATGCTCATCGAGTAGAAATACGCGATGCTGCGACAAGTACTGTAGACGAGGACTAATAACAAAAATCTCCTAACCGGTTATCGGCTAGGAGATTTTTGTTACACCTATAAATGATATATTTTGGGATAACAGAATAAGAAAAAACAGCGTGCACAAAACTGATGCACGCTGTTTCATTTTTAATCTGGATAACGTTCTTCGCTAGAAGAATCGTCTTTTGTTTTACGATGATTTTTTTCATCTTTTACTTTTTGATTTAATTCTTCTACAGGAACCGCATCGACGGTTTGCATATCGTCATGCATGTCGAAGAGGCTTTCTTTGTCCGTTTTAACTACATCTGGATTATCTAAATCACGATGTTTTTCATCTTTACGATCACGTTCATTGAAAGGCTTATTCGTCATAACAAGTCGATCCTTTCCTGACCTTATTTACGCACCATATTAACTAACATATGTGCTAATGCGTGCTGTTGGTCTTTATCGCCTGACTTCCATAATTCTTGAAGCAAGTTTTCTTCACTATTACGTGGTTCTTCATTATTAGCTAAGTATCCAGCAACCATTTCAGCTGTTTTCGCCAATTGCTCTTCACCTAAACCTAATTTTTCACCAGTTGCAACTTTACCGCCTAAATAAGATTTAAAGGTTGAAAAATTCGCTAAAATTTCATCTTTCTTTTCAGGACTTACATTGTTTAATTCCTCTTGAACTTTACCTTGAATGTTTTCCATGTCATTGACACGCTCCTTTTCATCTTCTTACTGTTAGGTTTATCCTAATTGCCCAAACCTAAAACCTACCAATGTGCAAAATAGGTATTATTAACTACAGTAAGGGGCAGAATCCACAAGCTTGTAATCCAGGCACATCCTTGGAAAAACAACAGGTTGTTCGAATTTTTGTATTGAGCAAAAGGGAAGGTTCGGAACCTTTTAGATAGGTGGCGAATAAAGAGTGCGAAGATATTCCAGTCCACATGTCATCTTCCTTCAATAAATCAAGAACTTCTCTCGCCATTTCTGTCGTTGAAGTGGTGTTAAGCATCACATGAAAATGCCAAAGCATAAATCCGAAAACATTCTCCCATAAGGTTAGGGGAGAGACGGATGAATAATTTCGTAGAGCATGGATCATCGGTTGAATTTGTTCGTGTAAAATGTGATGAACTAATTCTTTGGGTGGAATAGAAGAAGTATCTTGATAATCTATAGGTGAAATAAATGTACTTACACTCATATTGCCGTATTCATTTATTGCGCCAAATTGAACTTGGTTTGCTTTGCCCATCCACATTTCTTCATATGTAATAAAGATGACAAATTGAGTGGAGACAAACATGCCATATCTGCGCATGAAGTAAGAGGCAGCAACAGCGTCTTTGTCAATTCCAGTAACCGTTTTTATTACTGGGAGAATATCGACTTGATGTAGTTGCTCCAATGTGAATAAAGGATGCTTCGGTTGACTGACATACGTGCTATACATATTCAATTGGCGGATTTGATCGTTCGTTAAAGTAGTCATAGGTCAAGTATACAAATAATTTTGTAGAATGTGTTGACTTACTTACTGATAATGATTATCATTATCGTATAAGGAATGGTATTCCTTCTATATTAGTCAACATGTTAGGACGAGTCAGCGACTTTTCTCCAAAATGAAGCTGACATTTCACAAACTTAACCCCCCTCACCGTTAAGTTGTGTATACAAAAGATTCATGCGCAAACCGTGCGTATGAGTCTTTTTTTGTGTGTAAATTACTTTGTTTCTTAACTTTTAACTATGGAGGATTGCTTAAAAATGTATACAAAAAACCCAAATGCATGATGATACATATGGGTGAAATTTTATATATTTAATTGATGAATTATGCCCCTGCAGAGGCAAGTAATTCTGGCACGACACAACGGCCACGTCCAAAGGGAATACAGTGAGGCGTTCCAAACATTGGATCCTTAGAAACTTGGCATTCCATTCCGAAAACTGATCTGACTAAATCACATGTCACAATTTCTTCTGGTTTACCCTGAGCATGAACTTCTCCGTCTTTTATAGCAACTATGTTATGTGCATAGCGGGAAGCTAAATTGATATCGTGCAACACCATTACAATCGTTCGATTCTTTTTCTCGTTTAATTCAAAAAGAAGATCTAGAATTTCGATTTGATGTGTCATGTCTAAGTAAGTAGTCGGTTCGTCAAGAAGAATAACATCCGTATCTTGAGCTAAAGTCATAGCAATCCACGCGCGTTGACGTTGACCACCTGAAAGTGTGTCTACGGCTTGATCCCGTAAATCACTAATATTCGTTGCTTCCATGGCAGCTTCTACTTTAACTGTATCTTCTTCTGACCAACGTTTCAGCCAAGATTGATGTGGATAACGTCCTTGTTTCACCAAGTCGTGGACGGTTAATCCTTCTGGTGAAACTGGTGATTGAGGGAGAATCCCCATTTTTTTAGCCACATCTTTTGATGACATTCGGTTTACATCTTTTCCTTCTAATAAAACAGCGCCTGATTCAGGCTTCAATAAACGGGCAATAGATCGTAAAAGAGTCGATTTCCCACAACCATTACTTCCAACAAATACAGTTATTTCACCCTGAGGTATATGTAAATTTAAGTTTTCGAATAGTAAATGATTCGTATAACCAATGGATAAAGAATCAGTTTTAACTGCCGTCTGCATAATGTGTAAGCCTCCAAATAGCTGATAGGTTTTCTTACTACCACATATGATAACACAATTTACGTATTCAGTGAGAATGATTTTCATTATTACGTTGAATTTTTGGCTGATTTGTGAAGGTCTCTAGTTTCAAATAGTGGAATCTTGTCGAGGTGAAATTTGAAGTACATATGTGTTTTATATGTTAAAGGGAATAATTAAATGAATGAAGGCGTGAAAAATATATGATTGTCTAATAGAAAAAACAAGCATAGGGGAAATACCCATGCCTGTTTTAGAAATCTAATTAAAGTGCTTGTTTTTCGTATAATTGAACCATTTCGATAATCACTTTTGTTGCTTTCTCCATGTTATCCACTGAAATGTATTCAAATTTCCCGTGGTAATTCTCGCCACCAGTGAAAATGTTAGGTGTCGGCATGCCCATATAAGAAAGTTGAGAGCCATCCGTTCCTCCACGAATTGGTGAAATGATTGGTTCAATTGATAAGTTCTCCATCGCTTCTTGAGCAATTGTCACAATATGTTTTACAGGTTCAATTTTTTCACCCATATTAAAGTATTGATCATTTATTTCAACTGTAATAGCATTCACGCCATATTCAGCGTGAATATCAGCAGCAGCTTTTTCGAAAATCGCTTTTTTCTCTTCAAATTTTTCGCGGTTAAAGTCGCGAATAATATATGAAAGTTTTGCTTCTTCAACATTGCCTTTGAAATTCATTAAATGAATGAACCCTTCGTAGCCTTCTGTTTTTTCGGGAACCTGATCAGTAGGCATATGTGATTGGAATTTGGTTGCAATCGTCAAGGCATTTACCATTTTATTTTTCGCTGAACCTGGATGCACACTAGTTCCTCGAGCAGTCACTTTTACACCTGCAGCGTTAAAGCTTTCGTACTGAAGTTCTCCGAGTGGTCCGCCATCCATTGTATACGCATATTTAGCGTCAAATTTTTCTACATCAAATTTATGAGGACCACGCCCGATTTCTTCATCAGGTGTAAATCCAACTCTTATTTTACCGTGTTTGATATCAGGATTTTTAATCAAGAACTCCATTGCAGTCATGATTTCAGCAACTCCAGCTTTATTATCAGCACCTAAAAGAGTTGTTCCATCAGTCGTAATTAATGTATGTCCAATGTAGTTATTCATTTCAGGGAAGTCCTCAGGTGACATCACAGTATCTTCATTTAACTGGATTGGTCCACCTTCATAACAATCAATGCGCTGAGGATTCACATTTTTACCCGTGTAATCAGTCGTCGTATCGACATGAGCCAAAAACCCAATTGTCGGAATGTCTCGGTCTGTATTCGAAGGAAGTGTGGCAAATAAATAACCATACTCATCTAAAGTGATATCTTCCATTCCGACAGAAGTTAATTCTTTTTCTAATTCGTATAATAAATCCCATTGTCCAGGAGTGGAAGGACAAGTGGTGCTTTCCGTATCTGATTGTGTATTTATTTTGGCATAACGTACGAGGCGTTCGATTAATATTTCTTGCATATATACATCTCCCTTAGACATTCTAATCTACAATTAGTTTAGCACTCACATCGTTTTCGCGAAATAATGATTTACCTTGAAAATTTCGTATGAATTGTCTTAATAAGTGCTTGTTTAAAATGATACCATTACCTTTGTGACGTTTCTCCTTTTTTCTTTTTTAATACCGTGGAAATTCGAGGTTCAGTGCCACCTTTTATTCTTACCATATTTTCTTTGTGTTTCCACATGGCTAAAGTGAATAGTGTAATAGCAACTAATAGTGGAGCAATTCCTTCAGTAAACCACAAACTGTAGCCAGTAAATGTGAGGTATAAAAAAAGTACGCCAACAAGCAAATAATCTGTCATAAGAGTTGTCACAATTAGAAGTGCTAACCCGACAAATCCCATTTTCCAATCTAGTGCAAAGAGAACGCCTATTACTGATGCCGTCCCTTTTCCACCATTAAATTTCATCCATACAGGATAATTATGTCCGATAGTAACTGCCATACCCGTCAGAAACAATAAAGACATGATTTGTTTATTCGAATAAAACGTATCGTTTAAGAAATAATGCATGAATACAATTGCAAGGAAACTTTTTCCTATATCAATTAATGCAACTAGTGCTCCATATTTCCACCCCAAAACAATGGTTGCATTTGATGCACCTGAATTTTTTACGCCTTGTTCTTTTATATTTACTCCGGATAACCATTGTGCTATTTTCGATCCGTGGAGACTGCCAATCATATAACCAAAAAGAATAACAATTGTTGTCCATATTACAAGATTCATATTTTCCAACCCCTTTGCATTACATTCATTTAAACGTTTGAGTGTAGGTTGAAGTTTCAAAATTTATTTAAAAATTCTTGACTTTTTCTTTTTTAAAAACATATAATGTTTCTCAAGATGGAAAACTAAATCTAATACTCTTATCAAGAGCGGCGGAGGGACTAGGCCCTGCGATGCCCGGCAACCGGCAAGTGACAAACTTGCAAAGGTGCTAATTCCTACAGATTTCTTTACGTGGATCTGAAAGATAAGAGGAGGAATACGCACTTGCGAGCCCCCTCTTCTTAAGCGAAGATGGGGCTTTTTTCTATTCCAAAAACTCCTCTTTCGCCTCCACACTTCCATCGAAACCACTAATCAGGAGGGAATTATCAATGACAAATCTTCGACCAGAAACACTACTCTTACATGGAGGGCAACAGCCGGACCCGATAACAGGTTCTCGGGCAGTGCCGATCCACAAAACCACATCTTTTGTATTCAGAGACACTGATCATGCACAAAAATTATTTGCGTTACAAGAAACGGGTCATATTTATTCACGTATAGGCAACCCAACAGTGGATGTATTTGAACAGCGTATTGCATTGCTAGAAGGAGGTACTGCAGCAGTTGCTTTATCAAGCGGAATGGCTGCTATTGCTTTCTCCATTTTGAATGTGGCAGGAGCGGGTGATGAAATCGTTGCTGCAAGTAATCTATATGGGGGAACTTATAATTTATTTGCTAATACACTTCCAAGGTATGGAATAACAGTGAAGTTTGTCGATTCCGCAAATCCTGAGAATTTCCAAAAAGCCATTACTGAAAAAACAAAAGCTCTTTTCGGAGAAATTATCGGAAACCCAAGCCTTCATGTGTTAGATGTCGAAGAAGTGGCTAACGTGGCACACGCGAACGGAATTCCGTTGATTGTTGATAATACATTTGCTACTCCATACGGAAGTAATCCAATTGAATATGGTGCAGACGTAGTCGTACATTCAGCAACTAAATGGATTGGTGGACATGGAACTTCTATCGGCGGCGTCGTGGTTGATGCAGGGAGGTTTGATTGGAATAGCGAGAAGTTTCCAGGATTCACGGAACCAGATGCGAGTTACCATGGATTGCGGTATGGGATTGATGTGCCTCAAGTTGCCTTTGCTATTAAACTGCGTGTTCAATTACTACGAGACTTCGGACCATGTTTAAGTCCTGAAAATGCATTTTCTTTTTTGCAAGGTCTCGAAACGCTGCACTTACGCGTACCGAAGCACAATGAAAATGCATTAGCTGTCGCCAACTATTTGGAAAATCATCCTGCGGTTGAATGGGTGAGTTTTAATGGATTTGAATCCCATCCATCTCACCAACTTGCTAACAAATACTTGAAAAATGGTTATGGGTCGATTGTAAACTTTGGAATAAAAGGAGGAAGAGATGCAGGACGTAAAATAATTGATAATGTCCAAATTTGGTCTCATGTAGCGAATGTCGGAGATGCCAAGTCACTTATCATTCACCCAGCTTCTACAACTCACCAACAGTTAAGTAGCGAAGAATTAAAACTTTCAGGTGTAACTGAAGAATTGATTCGTTTGTCAGTTGGATTGGAATCGATCGAAGACTTAGTTGCAGATTTAGCGCAAGCAATCGAACAAGCAACTGTGGTGGAAATTTAACTTGGAGGTGAGTTAGAGTGTCAACAGGCAAAGTAACAATAGGGAGCTTCCAATTAGAGTCGGGAGACTGGTTAAAAAATGTCGAACTATCATATGAATCTCTTGGACCTTCAGATGCACCAGTTGTTTTAGTTTGCCATGCTTTAACTGGAAACCAATATACAGTTGGAACAGAAGAATCTCCCGGATGGTGGAGTGGACTGATTGGACCTGGAAAGTATATCAATACAAATAATTTTCGGGTCATTACTTTTAATGTACTAGGTGGATGTTCGGGTTCAACAGGGCCGTTGACGATTAATCCTGATACAAGAGAACCATACCGATCTTCATTTCCGAACATTACAATACGGGATATGGTGCATGCTGAGAGAAAAGGATTACTAGCGTTAGGTATTGATAGACTTCATGGAGTAATCGGTGGATCTCTAGGCGGAATGTGCGTACTGGAATGGGGATTGCTTTATCCACAAGATATGAATTTACTTATTCCATTAGCTGTAACCCCGTATCTAAGTGATACAGGAATTGCGTTTAACTATATTGGAATTCATGCCATTGAAACCGATGCAAGTTTTCACAATGGAAATTACACTAAATCATCTGATATTAAGGGGTTTGAGACAGCAAGAATGGCTGGAATGGTCACTTATCGTAGTGAAAAGCTACATAAAGAACGATTCTCCAGAAAAATCAGAGATGACGGTTTATTCGAAATCGAATCCTACCTAAAACATCAGGGAAGAAAGCTAACCCGTCGATTTGATGCAAACAGCTATCTAACGTTACTTCATGCAATGAATACACATGATATTGGTTGGAGAAGAGGAAGTATAGAAATAGCAGCTAGTCATTTTAAGGCGAAAATGATATCTATCGCATTTACACATGATTTAATTTATCCAATTGAGGACATACGTTTCTTTACTCTTCTTGTTCCGGATAATCATTTTTACATGGTCAATACACGATTCGGTCACGATGGCTTTCTGACTGAATTTGAAAAATGGGGAAGTATAGTAACGATTCACTTGGAGGCGAAAGCGTGGCAATCATTCAAGCTGCAATCTTAGGCTTTGGAACAGTTGGGCAAGGCATTTACCAAATACTTAATGAGAGAAAGGTGCAATTGAAACAATCTCTTGGGCTGGATATTGAAGTAAAAGCTATTCTCATACGAGATCTTGCAAAAAATCGTATAGCAACGCCAGGCGTATTAGTGACGGATAGCTTTCAAGAAATCGAAGCTATCCCGGGTATTCAAGTTGTGTTTGAAGCCATCGTAGGTGAAGAACCAGCGTTTGATTACTTGAGTAGAGCTATTCAAAAAGGATGTCACGTAATCACTGCGAATAAAGTCATGTTCTCGAAGTATGGTTTGCAGTTAGAAGAACAGGCAAAAGTGAAAGGTGTACATATAGGATATGAAGCAACTACTGCAGCTGGTGTTCCGATTATTAAAACCTTGAAAAATCTTCTTCAAGTGAATCAAGTGCATAAGATTCAAGGGATTTTAAATGGAACGTCAAATTACATGTTAACCCAAATGCGTATTCAACAGTGCCTCTTTTTAGATGCGTTGCAGGAAGCAAAGTTACTAGGATACGCAGAAGCTGATCCCTATAATGACATTTCTGGTCAAGATGCTTTTAGAAAGTTAATGATATTGAGTACTCTCGCTTTTGGTAAACAGCCAGAATGGCAAGATGTAGAGGTTGAAGGAATAACTAATATAACACTTGAAGAGGTACAAAATGCTTCAAGTAGAGGGATGCGTTTCAAACAGATAGCAGAGATTAGTCAAGAAGTTGATGGGTCTTTGCATGCTTTTGTTAGGCTAAAACTAGTAGGTCAAGAGCACCCACTATATGCGATTGAAGGTGTAGATAATGCCATTAGCCTTGATACAAATTACATTGGAACATTAACTTTGACAGGCCCAGGAGCGGGCAAATTTCCTACAGCCAGTGTAATGGTTGAAGATTACGCAGACATCATTAGAAAACACACTCAATTTTTGGTTACATTATAAAAAAATTCAAGCCGCTATATAATCTCCATCCAGGAGGTATATAGCGGTTTTTGATATTCAAAATATGAAAGATGGTTAGATAAAAAAATACATTCAAAATACCTAAAGTAAAGTATCTTGAATTCAAGATTATTGGAAATTGGTGGAAAAAATAAACGATTCATTATACCCTCTTAAAGTAAAAAAAAGGGTATTTACAAGTTAAAAGGTTATAGTTTTGATTTTATAGTGTTTTTTTTAAAATGACCGTAGAATAGCATTTCGTAAGGCGTGGTAAAAAATAATTAGTAGTATAGGTTTATTTGCACGGTACAAGGGAACTAGTAAGACCAAACTGGTAATCTTATCTATCTTTGACATTTGAGGAAAGTAAATGGTAAATAGGAGTAGATTAATATACTTGTTTAATAAATATATTTGCCTAATGAGGTTTTATTAAGACCATTTGAAAAGAGGAATGTTTGATGTTAGAGGCAAAGAGGCGTGCGGCTGTATTTTTCATCTTGGCTTTTATTTTGGCAGCTGCAACAGGTTATATGGTTCTTCAAAAAGTTAAAGACTTGAATTCTGAATTAGGCGCGATGACAAAAGTAACTATATTGTGAATTTAAACGATTATGTCAAATATGTCTGAGTTTCCATACTTTCTATTTAATAATTTAATGATTATTTTAATTGCTATACATTTTTAATTCGTGAAGAAGTAGTGGAGGAGATGAAAACATGGATAAATATAATGATAGAGAGTTTTCTCAGTCTAACTTAGAGCCTCAAACAGTTGCTGACCACCGACTAGGTATGACGTTTTTTTTATTTTTTATAATTATGATAGGTACAAGTTTCATTCCAGAAAAAACGGTGCTGACTTGGATACTAATTAATAGTATTTTCACTTTCATTTTTTTAGGAATTCTTTTCTTCTTATGGACGAATTACAAGTACGATACGGTTAGATACTATTCATTTCAAGTTTATATAATGTTAATGGGGATAGTTTTTTTTGCAATTACTCCTATATTTAAGCTACTATTTGGAACGATATATTTTTGGATTCTTCTATTTTCAACTTTGGCAATCATTATTACTTCTCATTTCTTTAAAAATAGAACTGCCAGAAGTTTTGTGAATAAAAATCATAAATTACTTGTGACGATTTTATCTGTATACATGATGGCTTTAATCGTCATTGGAATATTTTTGATAGGAATAATGCATATAAATGAAGCTCCTGAAAATGCAGGTGTTTCAATCCTATTTTATTTTATAAGTTTCTTGTTTATGGTTATGGCTCCAATGTTTTTAGTTCGCCCAGATGAAGTGGAAAAACTAAAACATTAGCTTCATTCTTCTTTGAAACGTGACTTCACATTCCTTAGATTTAATTTTGAGATAAAAACTTTGATTTAATAATTAAAATAGAGAACATTATCTCAAAAGTGGTTCATTATTATTTTGTATTGTTTGGTTACTCTTTTAAATTAATTCTTTATATGTATGTATGTGCAGTACAAGATTAATAAATCACCTTTGTCATTAAAGGAGAATTAATTTATGCCTAAACCGTCCATGTGGATTTTTTTTAAAATGCCACTTATTCCAGCTCTAATTAGTTTAGCCATCCCCTATTATGATCAGAAATATTTATTCATCACTGTTTTTGTGTATTTTGGTTATGTGCTAATGGTAACTATGGGGAAGTGATTGGTAGAAGATTCAAAAGATTTAATTCTTTAAAGTTCATGGGATATATGAATTTTACAGGTTTCAGTGTCTTCTTTATCATCCCTCTAGTAAAAGTATTTGATGGTAGAATCCTGATTCAGTTTTTATTAATAAGTATATGGCTAATTTTGCATGTCATTTTCGTTGTGAAATGCGAAGTCCTATTTAAAATAGTTATTCCCAGTGCTAATGAGACAAGGTCAAAATCGACGATTGTCTATTATGGAATATTCTTAGTCCTATTTGTCATTTCTGGTAGTGGTAACTTCTTAATAATAAGAAATATGAGTGAAATCTTTGGGGAAACCATTACTTTAAGTTACCTAACCAATATATTATATGTGGTTGGTTGTTGGTTTGGTACTTTAGCTGGTGTTATGAGCATTGGTGTACAAGGTAAACTTCCACCTCATCGAATCGAGAAATTCGTTAATAAAGATAACCTAGTGAAGAATAAATAAATTTAATATGGTTCGAGGTTTCGAATAAGAAATTGCTAATTCATCACGCCGAATCTCTGAGGAATTAGATAGGCTAATTAAGTTGATTAAAAGGTATTAAATAATTGAAATAAATTAACTTGTAATCATAGATTTGAGGTGATTGGATGAAGCAATTAAAAGTATTAAGAAATGAAAAAGGTGCTTTAAGTATTGAATTCCTTGGTATTTTACCGTTTTATTTTATGCTCTTCATACTGTTGTGGCAGGTTGTTGCCTCTGGTTATGCTATATTAAGTTTGAAATCTGCAGCAAACGACGGCGCTTCTGTATATGCTATGACTGATGATGTTAGTGAAGCAGAATCAGCGGTTTTACAATCCATTGATGGTAGTGCACTCTTAGCGAATCCAAGCATTTCTATTACTTCACAGGCGAATGGTAATTTTACGATTTCCATTAACGCTGATCATCCTCTCGTTTTTGTGCCTGCTGAATGGAAAGAACAAACAGCTGTTTCCCTCAATTCAAAAGCCGCAGGGAAGGTGTTCGTTCCATGAATTACATACAAAATGAACGTGGTAATTCCGCATTTTATATACTATGGATATTTGGCTTATCAGCTGTTATTTTTGTTATTGTGGTTAACATTGCAAAAGTCTATGTGGTCAAACAACAGGCAGATACAGCAACTCAGCAAGCAGCTTTTGCAGGTACCGTTGTTTTGTTGGAAGCAACGGCAAAGGGTATTGGAAATTTTGACGATGACCCTGTGAAATCTCTAGATCAAAAACTTTCTGATTTAAAAACGATTGAAGAACAAGTGAAAGATAAAGCTGATGGATTAATCGATGAAGGAGAGGACGTCCAACTAGCATATATTCAAGCCTACAATATTGTATTACCTGAAAAAATGGAGAAGTATCCTTTATTCAAAAAGGAAATGGAAGACACATTCAAAGACGCAGAACTGAGTGGTGAATTGTTAAGTGCAGTTCAAACGATAATCACTGAAAATGATGCAAATGCTGAGAATGTTGAAGTTGTGTTATCGGAGACTAAATGGAGAGTAGAAGTGAAAGCGGACGCTACGTATTCAACATTAACTGATGGTACGTACTTGAAATCATTTACTTCAGATATACAACAAAAAGGTGCAGGACCCCCATTAAAATATTTAGAAAATATATCATTTAATTAGCCATGCTTCAGTTGAATCGAAGACATGGTCTTTGTTTTTTCTAAAAGATGTCAAGGAGGTTCTCTTATTTTATTTGTAAAATATCCTTTGAAAAAATTTACCAATAAAATTAACTATCTATTATAATCAAAGAAAGTTCATATGCTAAACCAAGGGGGAATTTATAATGATTATCGTCACTACAGAGAGAATTGAGAATTACGAAGTGAAAGAAGTGTTAGGTCCAGTATTCGGTCTAACGGTTCGGGCACGAGGACTAGGGAAAGATATTATTGCATCCTTCAAAGGTTTGATGGGGGGGGAAATTAGTCAATACACAGAAATGCTAGAGGATGCACGAAAACAAGCGATGGATCGTATGGTGAAAAACGCCAATTTAATGGGTGCGAATGCAATTGTGATGATGCGATTTGACTCGGGGGAAATTGGTCAAAACATGAGTGAGATTGTTGCATATGGCACCGCGGTTAGAGTGGAGAAGAAAATATAATGGAATGGATCATTGGATTTTACGGAATTCAATTAGTCGTCCTACTAATTCTTATCGCAGGATCATGGCTCATTTGGGATCGAAGATTTAAAAATAAACACGGAAATTTCGTCCCAAAAGGATTTGAAAGAACCTCAGAAGTGTCATTTGATCCAACAACCAACAAGCGCTTTGTAGTCTATTTCAACCCAGAATCGGGAGAGCGCTTCTATAAAGAAGAAAACTGATGCTCGTAGAAGTGTACTCGTTCATTTATTTGTATCCCGTAACATGTCTTGCCAAATATCTCATAAAAATTAGAAAAATAATCGTTGTAAATATGACGAAAAACTGTAAAAACAAAAAATTCATCTTAGGAAAAATTATGAATTATATGTACTAGAGTAAGTAATACTATTTAATCGAAGGAGAAGCTGGTGTTGGCAAAAGTGTTGTACTCAGTTCAATCTTTAATACAATTCAAGAGAGATCAGGAGAAGCTTCTTCTGCATTATATAAAAAAAAATTACTTGGTTGTAAATCACGAAGAGATGTATAAAACGTATAAAGATATTGCTAAGCACGTTAAGCATTTGAAAGCAAAAAATTTTGCTAAACCTACACCATTAATTATTAAACTGCAGGCAGACAGTAAAAACGTGGACATAATATTTGTGGATGAAGCGCATTTACTTTTAACGAAATCAGATACATATAACAATTTCCATGAAAATAATCACTTAGAAGAATTACTTAAACTAGCAAAAGTAGTCGTAATCATCTTTGACCAAGATCAAGTTTTGAAATTGAAAAGCTTGTGGAATATGCAATCACTTGAAATGTTGAAAAAGAAAAGTTCTTATGTGGAAGAATATCAATTAACAAATCAGTTTCGTATGCAAGCAAATGATGATGTTACTGAGTGGATTAATGCCTTTAAACGCAAAAAACTGATGAAATTTCCTATTGATGCAAAGTATGAAGTGAAAGTTTTTGAAACGCTTAAAGAAATGTCAGAGGCAATAAAACATCAAAATGAACTATTTGGGTTGAGTAGAGTTGTTTCGACATTTGATTTTTTGCATAAAAAAGATGGGGATACTTACTATGTAAAAGAATCCAATGGAGATTATCAACTGCCTTGGAATACTACTAGTCCTAAATTCACATGGGCAGAAAATCCAAATACAGTCCATGAAGCGGGTTCTATTTATACGATTCAGGGATTTGATTTGAATTTTGTTGGGGTCGTTTTAGGGCTATCAGTAAAATATAACGAGTTTAAAGATGAAATTGTCATTGATACTGATTTATATATGGATAAAGGTGCATATACAGGTATGGATGGTATTGAAAATGTTGCCGAGGCAAAAGAAAAGATTGTACTAAATTCTCTCAATATTTTAATGAAGCGAGGAATAAAAGGTTTATATATATATGCGTACGATGAGAAGCTTCGAAGTAAGCTATTGGCATATCAAAGTATGAATCTATAGAGTTAGATTTAAAAATGAAACCTTCAGAACAAAATAAACAAATTTAAGAGCCAGTATTAGAAACGTTATTAATAATCTTAAGCTATATCCACCTCTTTAAATGTGTAAGTTCCTGAATTAAATGATTATTAAAGAGGCATAACGGAATCGGTGGTTCACATAAAAGTTGAATGCATCTATCCTTTTATCATTCGCTTTCGTTATAATTGATTTATTATATTGTTGGAGGATTTTGGTATGCGTCCCATTGTACTAGGTGTATTTGCATCGCTCTTTTTCGCTGTTACATTTGTGTTAAATGCGGCGATGGAGAGTGCAGGCGGTAATTGGTTGTGGAGTGCTTCACTTCGTTATTTTTTTATGGTGCCATTATTGCTTATTTTAGTTGGGTTACGAAAGAATTTACGCGCTCTTTTTATTGAAATGAAACGTAACCCTATGCAGTGGTTCGTTTGGAGTTTTGTTGGTTTCGGACTATTTTACGCACCGATTACATTTGCCGCTGCGTTCGCTCCTGGATGGTTAATCGCTGGAACATGGCAAGTTACGATTGTGTCAGGTGCGCTGCTCGCTCCCTTATTTTTTACTGTGATTGAAACGAAGAGTGGATTTCTTAAAGTTCGTCATCGAATTGTATGGAGAGGAATAGGGTTTTCTGCGATTATGTTAGCTGGTATTTTGCTGATGCAAATAGAGCATGCAGAATCGATTTCAATCAAACAGCTATTGTTTGGACTACTACCTGTACTTATTGCCTCTTTTGCGTATCCGCTTGGCAATCGAAGGATGATGCAAATGTGTGAGGGCAGAATCGATGCATATCAACGTGTGCTAGGGATGACAATCGCGAGTTTACCTTTATGGATATTGCTCGCGGTTGTGGGGGCAACTACTGTGGGAACACCATCGGTATCTCAAGTAACGCAGTCCTTTTTAGTGGCTATTTTCTCAGGGGTTATCGCGACGGTCCTCTTTTTCATGGCAACCGATCTTGTTCGCGGGGATATGACGAAGCTTGGGGCAGTTGAAGCAACTCAATCGTTAGAGGTTCTATTTGCGCTAGCAGGTGAGATTTGGTTGTTATCAATTGTGTTCCCATCTCCACTTGCATGGATTGGAATGCTACTCGTAGTTGTGGGAATGATTATTCACAGTAATTACAGTCAGAAGTCTATGAACAAAGTACCTACAAAGCTTGAGGAGACATAACTTGAAATTTACCTATCAAATATCTGAAGAATCATATGTTCAATTTAATATGCATCACATTGAAAACTCGAAAACTGTACATAAATCGTTAAATTTGCAACGATTTGGAATTCCCTTTTTGTATATGATCGTTGCGTTCATTCTTTCCTATGTATCGGAATTGTCCCTTGTCTATTTACTTACTGTATTTTCAATTCTTGGAGTGATTTGGATTATATTCTATCCACGGTATTTTTATAGTTCCGTTAAAAAACGTACTATGAAGTTCATACGAGAAGGTAACAATGAAGGCATTATTGGGAAACATGAAATGACATTAACAGAAGAAGGAATTTTAGATGTAGCGGAGAATCGACAGACGTCATGTTCATGGGAAGGAATTCAACGAGTAACGGAGGACGATTATAATCTCTATATCTACAATACATCAATGAGTGCTTACATCTTACCGAAGCGAGAACTTTCCCAATGTAATGAAATAAAAGATTTTGTACAAAAAAGATTTAAGAAAATATAGAGGACAAAATTACCTTTCATTCTTGACAACAATTATCAGTCTCGTATGTTCCTCATGTCTCCCGCTTAATTCGTTAGCAGACAATTCAGAAAAACATAAAACTATTCAACAATTTATTCACATGATTTTTTAAGTGTGAAGCGGAAGGTGGCGACTCCGGCGGAATTAGCGAGTCCAGGTGAGACCCCGCAGTGAGGTTCGCGAATGAGGAGGCTCACGGACCGCCCGCGGAAAGCGTCCACCTGAAGCGGAACAAGTATAAGTGAGTATTAAATGAACAAAGAATCCCTAAATACTCAAAACAATATCAAATATAGAATTGATTTACGTATCATTCGAAAATTGAACCCAAAGAAAAAGCCAAGCTCTTATGAAACAAGAGCTTGGCTTCTTTGGTTTTATGATTTAGTAATTTTCATTTTCTTCGCTTCATCTGCTAGTGATTTATAAAGAGAAATCATCATTAAGAGCATGATAAAGGAGAACGGGAATGCGGCGACAATTAGCATGTTTTGAAGGGCTGTTAAACCATTTGCTGATAATAAAATAACAGCGATTGATGATTGAGCTAGACCCCAAATAACTTTAACTACATTTGAAGGATTCAATGATCCGTTTGTCGTCTGCATACCAAGTACAAAGGTTGCTGAATCGGCAGATGTAATGAAGAACGTGCTGATTAAGATGACAGCAATTATAGATAGAACCATCGACATTGGCAATTCATTAAATACAGCGAATAATGTTTCTTCCGTAGCTAATTCCATGCCTACTAAATCTTTTACTTTGTCTTGAATATTAATGGCAGTTGTTCCAAATGCAGCAAACCAAAAGAAGCTAACAATGGATGGAAGCAACAATACACCTGTTAAGAACTCACGAATCGTGCGTCCTTTTGAAACGCGGGCAATGAAGATACCAACGAATGGTGACCAAGAAATCCACCAAGCCCAGTAAAAAATAGTCCACCCATTAATCCATTCACGGTTTCCAACATCAAGTGGTGAAGCTCGGAAACTCATGCGAACAATATTTTGAATGTAGCTACCTAACGTATCCGTAAACATATTGAATATTAATAATGTTGGTCCTAAAATAACAACTAGAATTAGTAGAACAACCGCTAAAATCATATTTACATTGGATAAGTATTTAATTCCTTTACTTAAACCTGACCATGCTGAGATTAAGAATAAAACAGTTACTACTGCAATGATAATGACTTGAACTCCAAAAGTATTTGGAATTCCAAAAATGTAAGATAAGCCACCGTTAATTTGAACAGCACCGAAGCCAAGTGTAGTTGCGACACCGACTACAGTTGCAAAAACAGCGAAAACATCTACTAAAACGCCCCAAGGACCGTTCATTTTGTCTCCGAAAATCGGCTTCAATGTTGTGGAAATTAACCCAGGTTCTCCTTTACGGAACTGGAAGTATGCAAGCGCTAAAGCGACAATCGCATAAATGGCCCATGCATGTAATCCCCAATGGAAAAACGTATAACGCATGGATTCACGAAAAGCAGTACGAGTACCAGGGTCAGCTGTCGCTGGATCTATGGCATAATGTGATAACGGTTCCGCCGCTCCCCAGAAAACAAGACCTATTCCCATACCTGCTGAAAACAGCATGGAGAACCAAGAAATTCTTGAATACTCAGGTCGATCCGTATCTTTTCCTAAGCGGATTTTTCCAAAAGGACTGAAAATGATTACCATCGTAAAAAGTACCATAATTGAAACTAAAGCTAAATAGTACCAACCAAATGATGATGTAATAAATGATTGCATATTTCCCGTAATGGTTTCAAAACTTGTAGGTGCTAAAGCTCCGTAACCTACAGCTAGCACGACAAGTGCTAATGTAATCCAAAAAACATTTGTAATTTTCTTCATGTTTCCCCCTCGATTTTCTCTTTTATTTTGTGACACAATTGTTCACCTTACGCAACTTGGCTCTTAATGTCAAACAGTCCGTTTACTAAAGTATGCGTAATGTTTCATTTTCCTAGTCATTTCACACCAGAAAAAGTGACTAGTTATTAATACCTGTTTTAAGGTTAGTTTAAACCTGTTTTCATCATAAAAATTAATCTTCATCTTTCACATCAATATCTTCAGGTATTGGCGTGTTTCTCCATTCATCAATCTGTCTTTTCATTTCTTCAACTTGATCTAAATGTCTCTCGAATTGTGCTTGGTTAATCAAAAATTGGTCGCCGTCATGAACCGCTTTAATGCGTCCTTCCAAAACATAATCTCGTACTTGATGGACTGGCATAGATAAATAAACAGCAGTTTCTTCTATTGTTAAATACATAAACGTATCACTCCTCTTACATGTAGTATAGATGACGAAAATGTGTATCTCAATAAGTACAATATATGGTAAAGTACAGTCAATAACATCTTGAGGTGACGACATGAAAACGATCATTCCGTATTTGCTTGTCCTATTCGCAGCGATTCTTTGGGGAACAACAGGGACATCTCAAACTTTTCTCCCACAAACTGCACAGCCTCTAACCATTGGGGCTTCTCGTTTAGCGATTGGAGGATTCTCATTACTTATTATTATGCTCGTCATGAAGAAAATCAGTTTTGGCACCTGGCCATGGAAGCTAACGATTATCGCAGCGATTTGTATGGCTTTATTCCAACCACTATTTTTCACTTCAGTGCGAGTAACTGGAATTGCCATCGGAACAGTTGTTGCGATTGGAAGTGCTCCAATATTTTCAGGATTAATCGAATGGCTTTTCTTGAAAATGAAACCTTCACGAGATTGGATGATGGCCACTGCGCTTTCAGTAATCGGATGTGCTTTATTGTTTTTGAATAAAGATGCGCTTACTGTCAATCCAGTGGGTGTAACATTATCTTTATTCGCAGGATTCGTCTTTGCGATTTACACGATTGTTAGTAAATTTTTATTAGCCAAAGTAGAAGCCATTCCTGCGGTAGCGATGACTTTTTCAATTAGTGCATTCATGCTAATGCCGTTTTTATTTATTTTCGACAGTTCATGGGTGGTTGAACCTAAGAATATAGGGACGATTCTATACTTAGGAATTATGACCACAAGTGCTGCGTACATATTGTATTTGTTTGGATTAAAAAAAGTTCCTTCTTCTTCAGCAGTAACGCTAAGCTTAGGAGAGCCCTTAACAGCGGCGGTATTAAGTGTTGTTATTGTAGGAGAAGTCCTAAGCCCGATATCTTGGCTTGGTGTCGTCCTTTTACTTGGTGGAATTATCGTTTTGACATTCAGCGGAAGAAAACGTTTGAAACAATTTGAATAAGACTTGTGCGTCTCTTAACTTAGGGACGCTTTTTTTGTGTTGCCACCACCAGTACCATGCAAGATAAATAAGGTAACTTCATCAAACTTTCTTAAGAATTTCTTCAGAAATACCCTACATATTTGTTAAGAATTGTCGTTTACAATTAGATACATGAGAAGAACAAGAAGAGGTGGAACGGATGACTCAATTTACGGTTTTAGTAACAGATGACGATCAAGATATTCGAGACGGCATTGAAATTTATTTGAAAAACGAAAGTTACCACGTATTAAAAGCTTCTGATGGAGTAGAGGCACTTGCTTTATTGGAAAAACACGAAGTGCATTTAATCATACTAGATATCATGATGCCGAATATGGATGGGATTCAAGCTACGTTTAAAATTCGAGAAGAAAGAAACATCCCAATCATCATGTTGAGTGCAAAAGCGGAGGATTCGGATAAAATTCATGGACTATCGGTTGGAGCAGACGATTACGTCACAAAACCATTTCATCCAATGGAATTGATTGCCCGTGTGAAATCACAGTTAAGACGATACGTGCATCTAGGTACTTTTGTAGACAAAAAAACGACAATCGCTATAAATGGTTTAGCGCTGGATTTAGATTCACGTGAACTAACCTTAGATGGCGAACCTGTTAAATTAACACCCATTGAATTTAAAATAACTGAGTTATTAATAACGAATGCAGGTCGAGTCTTTTCCATTGGTGACATCTACGAACGAGTGTGGAATGAGCCAGCTTATAACGCTGAAAATATCGTTGCGGTACATATACGCAAAATCCGTGAAAAGATCGAAACAGATTCGAAAAATCCAAGGTATTTAAAGGTGGTGTGGGGCGTTGGCTACAAAATCGAAAAGTAAAGCTTCTCATTGGCTATCCATCGTAGCACTAACTATTGGGATGCTTAGTCTAATGTATTGCTATTCCTTTATTCAACAGCTTTTTGAGCAAGGATTTTTCCATTCCAATCGAACGATCGTTCAACTAACAAGGATTTTAAGAGGGGACGTTTAATAAATGAAGAGAATTACATGGATATTTTTTGGCTTAATTAGTTTTACATTGTTTGCTCTTTTAACTTTCCCTGAACATGCAGCGAAGTATATTGCATCAAATTATTATGATACGGAAGATTTTAAATGGAATGTTGATCAAAAAATTGGAGCTTTTGGTCCTGTCCTTTTAAATCCATTGGACGTGCAAGAGGAAATTGAGAATCTTACGGTTGATGCTTCTGAAGTTCAACAATATCGAGATTTCTTTGGAACTCAAGTTGATCAAATCCAAAATGTGCAAGATCAATACCAAACTTTGATTAATGATGCAGAAATGAATAATAATATAGTCTTAAGCATTGAGCTTAAAAAAGAACGAGATTTTAAAATCGAAGAAATCCGAAAAAACTTTGGAGATGAAGAAGCTGTTGAAGAAAAGATACTTGCAGCGAAAAAAGAAGAATTACAAAAGTATGAAAAAAAATTATCCAAAGTTAAGTCAAAATCAGAGGGGATACGCAATTCATTTGCCTATGATTTAGTTAATATTGAAACAAATGAACGATTTACCTTCGGTGATTTAAAAGCGCCAGCAATATATGAGGAATCGTATGGAGGAGAAACTAGAAATTTATATGTGTCACCTGTAAATGCAGATATTTCCTCTTTTGTAAATGATGAACTTGAACCTTTGAATATATATGATATTCATGAATTAATCAAAGTTGAATCTGCTCAATACACTGGAACAGTTGCAATGTTGAAAAATGGTTTTCCAAGCGATTTTAATCATGAAGCAACAATGTTTCAACGAAGCAAATGGATATTTTACACCATTTGGTTTTTAGGATTAGTAACTGGAGGTTTAGCCTTTAGATTGTATAAGACGAGAAAGAATGATGTTTTGGAATTTTCCACTCCATTAATCATAAAGAAATTAAATCTTGAATTTAGATTAGTTGGTGTTTTAGTCACTTTAGTGGGTATTCCTTTGATATTTTTTTCTTTACTTAATTATTTTCCAACGAATTTGCATGCTAGTAATATTTTTGATGGGATCATAATGTTTACTATTTTAATGGTACTGATGACTATTACTATTATACAAACCATGTGGTTGTACAGAGATATAAAAAACGACGGATATAAAAAGTTTTGGGAAAATAGCTTAACTCTTAAACTTTTCCACACAATGAAAAATGCTTTCTTAAAACGATCATTAGGCATTCAAATTGTTCTTCTTTGTTCCGTAGTGTTTTTAGCAGGGATAGGAGTACCAATTATTCTCATGGTGCCGGAGTTAATACTAATTTATATTCCACTATTTATCGTATTTGTCTTACCAGCGCTGTATCTTTTATTTAAACGAGTTGCCGATTACAATAAACTCGCAATCGCTACTGAACAAATGTCGAAAGGCCATTTAATAAATGATGTCCATATTCGTGGGAAATCAGTTTTAGCTGAACATGCGAAACATTTGAACAAACTGCGAGAAGGGGTGCGTGTATCACAATCTGAACAAGCAAAAAGTGAACGTTTGAAAACAGAATTGATCACAAATGTTAGTCATGATTTGAGAACGCCGTTAACGTCGATTATCACGTATACGGATTTATTGAAAAATCCTGATTTACCTTTAGAAGAGCGCTTATCATATGTAGGGATACTAGATCGAAAATCACAAAGATTAAAGACCTTAATCGAAGATTTATTTGAAGTATCAAAAATGGCGAGTGGCAATATGGAATTACTAAAACAGCGAGTAGATTTAACACAATTAATGCAGCAAGCCTTAGCCGAGCATGAAGAAGATATCCAAACAGCTGGTCTCGATTTCCGAATCGCTAAACCGGATCGTGCAATTTTCGCATTAGTTGATGGACAAAAATGGTGGCGCGTATTGGATAATTTAATCGTGAACGCGATTAAGTACACTCTTCCAGGAACTCGCGTGTATGTCACATTAAAAGAATTGGATGGTTGTGCGCATTTTACCATTAAAAACGTCACGAAATATGAGCTTGGAGAAAATGTGGATGAGTTGTTTGAACGCTTTAAACGTGCCGATACGTCTCGTCATACAGAAGGGTCAGGATTAGGATTAGCCATATCGCAATCAATTGTCGATTTACACGGTGGATCCATGAAAATCGAAGTGGATGGGGATTTATTTAAGGTTAAGGTATCAGTACAGACTATGTAATATGATGACAGGGCTGTTTCAAAAATCATTTTAAAAATGATTTTTGGATCAGCCCCTTTTTTATTCAGAAAATAGGAGCTGATTAAATCGAAAAAACTCCTTCGAATTGGCATGATTTCATTCGATTGACTCATCCTTTCTAAAAGGAGATGAATTCAATTATGCGGAAACCGATTATATTACTAGGAATGGCATTATTAGCGCTGTTATTTATTGGTGTTAATTTTGCGCACACCGAGCTTTCAACTTTAGCTCAAGAACAACAACACGAAACGCCTTCTTATGCGAAGTGGGGATTACTCGCTGTAAAAGAAACGAAATTGAAATATCCAAATGCAGACATTATTGACTATCTACATCAAGGAAGAGAAATCAATGGAGATTCAACATTTGAAAATTTTAAGCTTTGGTTAAAAGAAGGTGACAAGGAATTCGGCGTTTTTATAAGAATTGAATTCATTTCTGATACGGAAGAATTAGTTGGCATTGAATTTGAAGAAACGTCTAGATAAGGTCCTATGAGCAATTATTTCAGTTGAAATAAAACATGTAAAAACCGATTAAAAGTACACCAATATCTGCAGAGATATGAACAATCCAACCGGGATATATGGTGCCACTTGTTTTATTCAGCCATTGGAAGAGTAAGCCGCCGATAAACAGGCCGATGACAGCAATCAGGAGAATCGGCCAATCAAACCATGGTAAGAAAATAGCGATGTGGTAAATGGCAAATAAGAAACTTGGCATAAACCACTGCCATTTGGTTAGCTGAAATAAATCAACAAGCCATCCCCTAAAGAAAAACTCCTCTAAAAAAGAATTGCACAACAAGATATATATTGCCACAAAAGGAAAGATGGATGCGGTAACCCCAACTCTAGTTTCAAGATCCACTCTTAATGTTGCTAAATCAATATAATCACTAAACAGATTAAATGCACCCAGTATGGCAACCATTGTGAAGAATCCTAAAATGAATGGAAGGACAAAATGATTTTTCTTCCATTGCTTGAGCTTTAGAATGTTTCCATTCACTCGGTTTATATAAACTATTGGAACCACAACGAATAACATGATTTTCGCGATTGTCTTCCATATGTAAGTAACTTCAATACCTTGTTCAATCCATAATAAAATCAAAATACTAATAAAGGGGTACATTAAGACCCAGTTTTTCATTTAAATCACTCCCAATTACATGGACGAATCTTGTCTAAAAAAGATTCGAAGCGGGTACATAGGAATAGTCAATAATTTAAAGAAGGTGACTGAATGAACGCTTCAAAATGGATGGATTTACGTGTGCGTTTTCGACATATATTATTTGCACTCATTGGATTTGTATTGTTGGTAAGTGTTGCCACAATAGGTTTTATGACGATTGAAGAATTATCTTTTTTTGACGCGTTTTATTTAACGATTATTTCGTTAATGACGGTTGGATATGGAGATATCGTTCCAGAATCAGATGCTGGTAAGCGATTTGCTTTACTGTTAATTCCTTTCGGTGTTGCAGTCGTGACCTATGCAACAGGTGCGGTGGCTTCTTATTTCATTGAACATCAACTTTCAGAAAAGGTGTGGAATAAAAGAATGGAACATACAATAAAAAATTTAGAAAATCATATAATTGTTTGCGGTTTAGGTCGAGTAGGAAAACAAGTTTTTGAACAACTTCAAGAAGAGGACGTACTAGTTGTCTATATTCATGATTCAGAAGAAGACATGGTGGCAGTTCTCCCTGAAGGGACACTCCGTATTATCGGTAGTCCATTAGAGGAAGGTGTTCTTAAAGAAGCAAATGTGGAGAAAGCTCGAGGTTTAATAGCGGCATTACCAAGTGATTCTGATAATGTCTTTATTACAATCAAATCCAAAGCTTTAAATGAAGATTTAGAGGTTGTAGCACGTGTAGAGAACGCAGGTTCAGAAGAAGTCTTATTAAGAGCAGGTGCCAGTCGTGTCGTAAATCCTTCTACAATTGGTGGAAGAGAGTTAGTAAGTTCTGTGTTAAGACCCGAAAGTACGGATTTAGTAAATTTATTGATTCATACGAAAGAAAAAAATCAAGCTTTAGAAGAAGTGAAATTGGAACAAGCGTGTGATTTCGTTGGAAAGACACTGAAAGATGCAGCCATCCGCCAAGATATGCAGGTGACTGTTTTAGGGATTCGCAGAGATGGAGAGCTAATTAGTAATCCAGCCGCAGAAGAAGAATTACAAAAAAATGATGTGCTAATTATTTATGGCGAAAAAGGTGCGAGTGAAGCGTTTAAAAAGAAATGCTTAGGGTAAATAAATACGGATGAAGAAATTAACTATTTTGAAATTAAAAGGAGGACACCACATGTACGATCGTTTGTATTGGCGTGATACGCTCTCGTTTTTACCAGAACTTTTATTAGCATTACTGGTATTATTAATTGGATTTTTTGTTGCAAAGTTCTTGGAGAATTTAACGTATAAAGTATTACGTAAAGCGCGTGTTAATGAGCGTTTAGGGAATAAAAATGAAAAATGGACGGTTGAAAAAATCATTAGTAAAGTCGTCTTCTTTATCGTTTTGATTCTAGCATTTGTACTATTCTTTAATATTTTAAACTTGAATACAATGGCAGCTCCGTTTGTCTCTATGTATTCAGGATTAACAGGCGCATTCTTAAATATTTTGAAAGCTGGATTAATTTTATTATTTGCGTGGGTACTAGCTACCATCGTGAAAAAAGTCATTTTAATGGCTGGCAATAAACTGAATTTAAACAAATACACTGGAAAAGCAGGCGTAGAACCTACGCCAGCTGACCAAGCAAAATGGACTGAAACAGCAGCTAACGTTGCTTATTATTTAATCTTCTTATTGTTTATCCCAGCAATCTTAAATGCATTAGGCATCGATGGATTGAGTGGACCGTTTGAAGGCATGTTAGAAAGCTTCTTTACATTCATTCCGAAACTAGTATCTGCAGCAATTGTCTTCTTTATCGGATTATTGGTTGCTAAATTAGTTCGTAATTTACTTGAGAAATTCTTGCAATCTGCTGGCGCAGATCGCCTAGCAGATCGTCTAAACATCTCGTCTTTCTTTGAAGGGACAAGCATTAGTAAAGTTGTAGGAATCATCGCGTTTATCTTAATTATGATTCCAGTTTCTATCACTGCATTAGAAATTCTTGATTTAGATGGAATTTCAGAACCAGCAGTTGGTATGTTAAATGACATTTTAGCAATGTTACCGAAAATTGCAGTTGCGATTGTTCTCGTATTAGTAGGTATAGTAGTTGCTAAATGGGTGAAAGACATTGTCGTTTCATTGCTTGAAAAATTGGGTGTAAACTCAATCTTTGGAAAAATGGGCTTCAATTCTGGAACTGGTACAGCTCCATCATTTGCAAAATTACTAGGAACTGTCGTTCAAGTTGTAATCATTCTATTATTCGTAGTAGAAGCGCTACAATTACTAGAACTTGAGTTTATGGTAACTTTAGCAACTGGTATCTTTGCTTACTTGCCATCCGTTCTTGCAGCAATTATTATTCTAGCTGTTGGATTCTGGTTAGCTAACTTAGCAGAGCAATTAGTTGGAAGCGTAATGAGCCATTCATCTGGTTCACCACATGTACTACGTTACGTTGCAAAATATGCGATTCTAGCATTTGCATTCTTTATGGCATTAGATCAATTAGGAATTGCAGCTTCAATTATTAACTCAGCCTTCATTTTAATCTTAGGTGGAGTTGCTCTAGCGTTTGGCCTTGCATTTGGTCTTGGTGGACGTGAACATGCATCTCGCTATTTAACGAAAATGGAAAAGAGTTTACAAGATGCAGAAGTTTCGAAAGAAAACTATAAAGCTGAAAAAGAATCAATTAAAGAGTCAATGAAAGAAACGTTTAAAGATGCATCGAAAAAAGAACAAAGTTTATATGGTACTACACCACATGTAGATGAAGTTCAGAATGCAGCACCAATTAATCCAATTGAAGAAGGATTTAATACACCAACTTTAGATGAAGAACATCCATATGACGAAACTCCTCCAAATGAGGGTTCTACTTTTAATAAGGATGCTCATGATAGTTGGAATAACACGAAACCTAAAGACGATCCTTTCCGTCCATAAATTTTCGTGATAATCAGAAACAGCAACTCCTTTTCGCTAAGGGGTTGCTGTTTTTTGTTCATAGAAATTGACAATAAAGCTCTTCAAGTTGAACTGAACGGATGAAGCTTGCGATTTATCCGTGGAAAGCGAAAGAAATAGCCGACCACTTACTTTTTAAAGAAGAATTTAAGTTGCATTATAGTAATCTTTTTCTCCTTTCACTTCGTTAGCTAGAAAATGAATAGGAGAAGGAGGAGTTAAGATGAAATTGTCTTTAGGAATGATAGCAATCGGAGGCATGTTGGTTCTTGGGGCATGTAGTGAGGAAGGACAGTCTGTTGAAAATAACATGATGGGTGAAGAAGTTGTGGGAGAGGAGGTAGTTGAAGAAACAGAAACTCCTGAAGTGGAGACTGCCGAAGAACCTACGACTGAAGCGACTGAAGCAACTGTTGGAGAAGCATCACCCTTATTAAAAAAAGGGGATTCGACTAGTTTTATTTTTAATGAAATAGGAGATTTTTCAATTTATTGTGAGCCTCATCCAGTGATGAAGATGAATGTAGTTGTTGAAGAAGGTGCGGAATTATCAGATGATGTTTCTTTAGAAATCGTGGATTATGAATTTAGTGAAGAAACTATTACAGTAGCTCCTGGAGCCGTTATTACTTGGACAAACCAAGATTCTGCACAACATAATGTTGCATTTGAATAAGTAGTTAATAGCTTTGGGAAATAAAGTTAGGATAAATAATTCATTTTTGATTTCTTTCTTTCATTGATTAAGCTACGCTTAATAAATACTAAATCAATGAGGTGTGGAAAATGGAAATACTAGGTCAAATGAATTTTGCACGTATTTACACACAAGGTAAACTGCAATCAGTGAAAGAAGAACAATGGGATATTCAACCAGAAGGATTTCATAATACAATTCGCTGGAATGTCGGACATATTTTTGTTTCCATGGAAACTTTGGTACAAAGAGCATTACCTGAGTATGAACCAGTTCACGCCGAGTGGATTCCATTATTTGCTCCAGGAACTAAACCAGCTGACTGGACAGTGG
Organism: Paenisporosarcina quisquiliarum; assembly: GCF_043641925.1. Classification (GTDB taxonomy): domain Bacteria; phylum Bacillota; class Bacilli; order Bacillales_A; family Planococcaceae; genus Paenisporosarcina; species Paenisporosarcina quisquiliarum_A. Next base: position 79,767 of record NZ_JBHZRU010000012.1, on the reverse strand, counting down.
AACCGCCAACAAATGAGGAATTGTTAACTGCACTCGCAGAACAACCGGCACGTATTAAAGCTGTGTTAGAAGGGAAATTGAATCGATCTTTACCTGAACCTATGAAAATCGGAAATTTACATGAGATGGCTACAGTTGAAGCACTAATGGATTTTGCAGTCTGGCATGAAGGTATTCACTCGGGTATCATTTCGTCAATGAGCAAAATTAGTGTCTATTAAAAAATGGTCTCAATTCCAAGATACTTGGGGTTGAGACCATTTTGACGAGGAAAACGATAAAGTTGACGAGTAAAATCCAAAAAGTGACGAGTAAATGTAACTACCAGTTGTCTGGCATGAAGGAATTCACTCGGGTATCATCTCGGCAATGAGTAAAATTAGTGTCTATTAAAAAATGGTCTCAACTCCAAGATTACTTGGGATTGAGACCATTTTGACGAGTAAAAAGATAAAGTTGACGAGTAAAATCCAAAAAGTGACGAGTAAACAACGAAAGTTGACGAGTAAAACATCAAAAGTGACGAGTAAATGTAACTACCAGTTGTCTGGCATGAAGGAATTCACTCGGGTATCATCTCGGCAATGAGTAAAATTAGTGTCTATTAAAAAATGGTCTCAACTCCAAGATTGCTTGGGATTGAGACCATTTTGACGAGTAAAAAGATAAAGTTGACGAGTAAAATCCAAAAAGTGACGAGTAAACAATGAAAGTTGACGAGTAAAACGCTAAAAGTGACGAGTAAAATCGACTCGACTCGCGACTCGACTCGACTCCCAAAGCAGTGCAGTTAACTCTTTGGAACCAGCCCTTGTTGAAAAGCATATACAACTGCTTGTGTCCGGTCCTGTACATCCAGCTTTGATAGAATATTGCTGACATGCGTTTTGACTGTCTTAATCGCGATAAATAATTCATCCGCAATTTCTTGATTGCTGCGACCTTTTGCTATAAGTAACAGAATCTCATTTTCACGGTCGGTTAATTCCTCATGTAGAGGTCGATCATTTCCATTTCTCATGCGTTTCATCATTTTGTTCGTGACTTCAGGTTCTAATACAGCTTGGCCATTCATGGTTTCCCTTATTGCGTCGGCAATTTGTTTGGCTTTGGACGTTTTCATGACGTAACTAACAGCACCTGCTTCAAGGGCTGGATATACTTTGTCGTCATCAAGGAAGCTCGTGACGATCATGATTTTAGCTTCTGGCCATTGGTCAATAATCGCTTTCGTCGCTTCAGCCCCATTCATGATCGGCATGACCATATCCATCAAGACGACATCGGGTCTCAAAGATAAGACGACATCAACTGCCTCTTGACCGTTTGTCGCTTCACCGATCACTTCCATATCCGCTTGTGCTTGTAAGTATGCAGACACACCAATCCGCACCATTTCATGGTCATCTACTAATACGATTCGAATCATTTTGCTTCACCTTCTTTTTCAACAGGTACTTTCACTTCTATAATCGTTCCTTGAGATGGAACGGAAACGACTTTGCTGGAACCACCCATTTCAATGGCTCTTTCTTCAATATGTTGAAGACCATATGAACCAGCTTTGCCATCTTCATTCCTGAATCCAACGCCGTTATCTTGCACGCGGAAAATGGCTAAACCGTCTCTTTCAATGAAAAGGATTTCCACTTCCGTAGCATTTGCATGACGCAGCGTATTGGAGAGAGTTTCTTGAGCGATTCGGAATAAATGATCTTCCGCACCTTTTGATAAAGCAATATCTTCTAAACGAAATTGAATGGAGAAATGGACTTTTTGTTGTAGTTCAATTAGTAACTCTTCTAACCCTTGTGCCAAAGATTTGTTATGTAAAGCAGCTGGTCGCAAATGAAGCAACAGTGCTCTCATTTCTAATTGGGCTTGTTGTACCATTTTTTCAGCTTGCATTAATGGCTTAGAAACTATTATTTCATCGTCTTCCTGTTCGGTCATGGCAGAAAGTAACATAGAAGCCGCAAACAACTGTTGCGAGACAGAATCATGCAATTCTCTAGCTAAGCGTTGCCTTTCTTGTATAACGCGTTCTTGAATACGTTTATCTTCACCTTCTGCACGTTCGTCCGTTAGTCTTTGTAGACTGCGTTTTTGCGTAGTTACTAATTGAAACACGTCACTCATTGTTTTATTCAATTTGGCATGCACATTCGGTACATCCACCTTACTGATTTGCTTCTCAGATTCAATGGAATGCCTTAAATATTGCTCAACAATCCGTTCTTTTTTTGAAATCTGTAAAGTCGTTGATGTGGAAATAAAGAAGCTGATTCCGATAACCCCTACCAAAATCCAGACGCCGAACGGTAAATTATCATCTTGCATCTTCCAAAGAAGATCCCACTTTTCAACTGTCGGCCATCCCCAAAGTGAAAACAGTAGGGCAAACACGCCAGCTGCAAGTAGAAATGCAATCGTGAATACGCGACTAATCCATCCGTTCATTTACGAATCACCTCAACATCTCCAAGCCAAGTCGATACGGAAATTAAAAGTTCTGCGGTTGAAGCAGTCTGTGTCTGGTCATATCCATTTTTACAGGTAATGGATTGATTCCATAATCGCTTTTTCTGACCGCCAAATAATCGAGCATCCCCAAGTAAAGTTGAGTAATGAATGCGAACAGGGACTTCGTATGGAACGACAATTCTAATTTTTCCAATCCCATGTCGAACAGAAATTAGGGACACATCTTTTGGTAATACTGTTTGAGTTGCGTCAATTGTAAGGTTCCCGTAGATGCCTTGAACATGAACATCTTTCCATTCATATGCTTGGAAGGGAGTGCTTTGAACAGAGAATAATTTATTTTGAATGATGGCATTCATCGATTCCATCTCATCACCTAGAAAAGGTTCAATAACTTGATGTGTTTCGTCACCTTTCCACAAGCGCACTAAAATATAAACAATTGCTGAAGCAATTAATAATCGCAAACTCCACATGGAAAGAATGGAGATACCTAAACAAAAAATCCCTGCCCAAAACATAAGACGACTTCGTTTTCTAAGGCTGAAGTAAATTAACCCGATCCCAAAAAGAACGAATAATACGCTGCCGTTATGGAAAAACATCGCTTCCACAAAAACAACTAAGAACGCCGCAAGTAACCAAAAAGTTATGCGATCCGTTGAAATTTTTTGCATCCTTATTCCTCCTTTTTCGAATCAGGTAATGATAAAGAAAAGGAGAAGACGAGTGCCTTCTCCATCTAAGCTAAGTTTACACAATTTCTTGTTTGGCGTGTTCATTTTTTTGAACGTCATCCGTCAGTTCTTCTAAACGGCGTTCCATCGTAGAAACTTCATGATCTTTTTCGATTTTATTACCAAGTCGGTTAATGAAATGTTCCATATCGTCGAAAGTGACCAAACGCTTTTCAGCCTGCTTAGCAGATTCAGGTTGTAAAACACGATCCATTTGATAGTGGGCACGTGTGACATTTTCCTTACCCATTAACTGGAGCTGACGAACTTTCATGTCCTTCACTTTGTGTTTCATTTCTTCAAATTTTCGTTCTAAACCAAACAACTCTTCAATCGTACGGGTAATACTCGCTTGTAATGTATTCGCACGGTTTTCATAAGCTTGAACTTCTTGCTCTGCAAATGCGATTAATTCTTGTTGATTTGTTTGACGGGCTAGGTCTGCTTGTTTTGTGCGTTTTTCAAACATAACTTGTGCTTCTTGAAGTTCTTTCTCCAATTGAAGCTTTAATTGAACTTGGCGGTCAATCCATTTACCCGTTTGAGCGGTTTGTTTTTCGGCTTCCCGAATATATTGATTTAACATGGCGATTGGATTTTGTTGTTCTTTTTTATCGAATGTGTTGTGCAAGTCTGCTTCGAATGCGTATTTGAATCGTTTCCATAATGTTGTCATGTCTAGTTCCTCCTATTTAGTAAGTTCATCCCATTGTTTTTCAAAGTTTGTAAATGGGTCAGCTGAGTAAGGTGTGCTTGTTAAAGTCATTGGCTGTTGTTTCCATGCACGAATGACGTACCATAATGCCAAGATCGCTAAAATTCCGAAGAAACCTGGTACGTTTGCTACTGCTGTTAATAAACCAACAATCCCAACTGCAATCCAGAAAAACTTAGATAGCTTTGATTCTCCTTTTAAATAAAAATGCATGCCTGCAAAGACAAGTAATGCTGACAATGCAAGACCTAGTAAGGATCCTAGGCTGGCAAGTGCGACAATCCCCGCGATGGTTCCGAGTACAATTAATCCGAATTTTTTCATGTGTTTGTTTCCCCTTTCAATTTGTACCCTTATCGTACCAACGCAATTGTTTTTACCAAACGGCCTTGGAATGCATTTTCATCTAAGACTTGAGGTGTAGTTACTTCTAAGATAGTGGTGGAAAGTCTTCCAGTTTTTCGGTAGAATGATAGTGAGTGAATATTCATTCAATTTTGAAATTAAAGAGGTGTCCCGATGAGAGAAGTCGTGATTATAGATGGTATTCGAACAGCAGTCGCAAGAAGAAAAGGGAGTCTATCGCATACGAGAGCTGACGATTTAGCCGCAATGGTTTTAGATAAGCTTGTAAATAAAGCTGGTGTCGATAAAAGCCTAGTAGAGGACGTTATATTAGGTTGTGTATCCCAAGTAAGTGAACAAGGTGGAAATATCGCACGAACCGCTGCGCTTATTGCAGGTTTCCCTTCATACGTTCCGGGCGTTACGATTGATCGTCAGTGTGGGTCCAGTCAACAAGCGGTCCACTTTGCAGCTCAAGCAATCGCTTCTGGTGATATGGAGATTGTCATCGCTGGCGGAGTAGAGAGTATGACGCGAGTCCCTATGTTTTCCAATATGGGTGATTACAAGCCAAGTACTAAACTGACAAAGTCTTATGAAATTATTAATCAAGGATTATCAGCTGAACGTATAGCGGAGAAATGGGACTTATCGCGTAAAGAGTTAGATGCTTTTTCTGTGCAAAGTCATGAACGTGCACAAAAAGCCATTCAATCAGGACATTTTGAAAAAGAGATCATTCCAATAGAAGTTGAACAAGAGGATGGATCAATAAAGACGTTCTCTGTTGATGAAGGTCCTCGACCAGGAACGACAATGGAAGTACTTGCAGGACTGAAAACGGTTTTTGACCCTAATGGACGCATCACAGCGGGAAATGCCAGTCAGATGAGTGACGGAGCATCTGCAGTACTTTTAATGTCTCGTGAAAAAGCGGATGAGCTTGGGTTAAAGCCTCGTGCAAGAATTGTTGCACGAACTGTGATCGGTTCGGATCCAACCTTGATGTTAACTGGTCCAATTGCTGCCACTCAAAAAGTATTAGCAAAAGCCAATATGACAATTGAAGACATGGATTCTTATGAGGTAAATGAAGCATTCGCACCCGTACCACTTGCGTGGTTAAAAGAAATCGGTGCTGACCCAGAAAAGCTTAATCCAAATGGTGGAGCCATTGCACTAGGTCACCCACTTGGTGCAACAGGTACGAAGCTACTCGTTTCTTTATTACACGAATTAGATCGCACGAACGGCCGTTACGGATTGCTTTCTATTTGTGAAGGAATGGGCATGGCGAATGCAACAATCATTGAAAGACTATCTGACGCGGAGGTAGATGCATGAACATAAAAGAGATTATATCAATTGTAACTGGCGGTGCATCTGGTTTAGGTGAAGCAACTACACGTCTTCTGGTGGCAGGTGGTGGGAAAGTCGCTATCTTTGATTTAAATGAAGAACGTGGGCTCGCTCTAGTTAAGGAACTAGGGGAAGAAAACGTATTTTATTTACAAACAAATGTCACGAATGCTGAACAAGTCGAAAGAAATGTTGCAGCGGTAGTCCAACGTTTTGGGTCAATAAATTCTTTGGTGAATTGTGCAGGCATTGCGACACCTGGAAAAGTAATTTCTCAAAAAGGACCAATGGATTTAAGTCGCTTTGAGCAAATCATTAAAGTGAACTTGATTGGCACATTTAATGTGTTACGAGTTGCTGCACATGCGATGCAACAAAACCCACCGAATGAAGAGGGTGAACGTGGCGTTATTATAAATACCGCTTCGGTTGCTGCATTTGAAGGACAGATTGGTCAAGCGGCGTATAGTGCATCAAAAGCAGGTATCGTAGGCATGACACTACCAATTGCGCGTGAATTTGCCCGGGATGGAATCCGCGTTATGGCCATCGCGCCAGGACTAGTTGAAACGCCTTTATTTGCTGGATTGCCTGAAGATGCAAAAGAATCTTTAGCTCGAACAGTACCTTTTCCGAATCGACTGGGCAAACCGAGCGAGTATGCCATGTTAGTTGAAAGCATTTTAACGAATCCTTTATTAAACGGAGAAGTAATTCGACTAGACGGTGCCATTCGCATGCAACCGAAATGAGGAGGAAGTTAAATGGGTAAATATCGATTTGAAACCGATGAGCATGTCATGTTCCGTAAATCTCTACGCAAATTTATGGAGAAAGAAGCCATTCCTCATTTCGAACAATGGGAAGAGGATCGTTTAATTCCAAAAACATTTTGGCGCAAATTAGGTGAAATGGGTTACTTATGTCCGCAAGTAGATGAAGCCTATGGTGGATTAGAAGTTGATTTTCGCTATGCCGTCATTATTGGAGAAGAAATGGAACGTGTTGGTGCAAGTCTGACTGGCGTTGGACTGCATAACGATATCGTTGTTCCTTATATTGAAGCGTACGGTTCACAAGAGCAGAAATCACGCTGGCTACCTGGATGTGTAACAGGTGATCATATTACGGCAATTGCGATGACTGAACCTGGAGCGGGATCCGATTTAGCGGCAATCCAAACGACTGCTGTGCGTGATGGAGATACCTATATTGTGAACGGCTCAAAGACGTTTATTACAAATGGCATCAACGCTGATTTGGTTGTTGTGGCAGTGAAGACGGATACTAAAATTGAACCAAGGCACCGCGGCATCAGTTTACTTGTGATCGAAGAAGGAATGCCAGGATTTACGCGAGGACGCAAGTTAAATAAAGTCGGCATGCACGCACAAGATACCGCTGAACTGTATTTTGAGGATTGTCGAGTGCCTGTAGAAAATCTACTTGGCGAAGAGGGTCAAGGTTTTACGTATTTAATGGAGAAACTTCAACAAGAGCGACTAATGGTTGCGATTTCAGCACAAACCGCCTCTGAAGATATGGTAGAGATGACACTTGACTATGTGAAATCACGCAAAGCATTTGGCAAGCCAATTGGTTCATTCCAAAACACACAATTCAAGTTGGTAGAGATGGCGACTGAAGTCGAACTTGGTCATTCCTTCTTGGAGTCCTTAATCGAAGATCATATGGCTGGAAAGGATATCGTATCGAAAGTCTCCATGGCGAAGTATTGGCTAACTGAAACGGCCAAGAAAATTTCTGGTGAATGCCTGCAACTTCATGGCGGGTACGGTTATATGGAAGAATACAAAATCGCAAGAAGATATCGAGATATTCCCGTTGCCTCGATTTATGCAGGAAGCAATGAAATCATGAAAGTCATTGTCGCGAAGAAAATGGGATTATAAAAAGGTAGCTGCTTCTTCACTGAAGCGGCTATTTTTGTGAATGTATCATCTAGTTAACTTGGCGGTGAGACCTGTTTGATTGATAAATGTGCCATTTTGATTGATAAATCGCGAGTTTGATTGATAAATCTCCAGTTTGATTGATAAATCATTAAAACTGATTGATAAATGTTCAAAATTAGATCAACCCCATAAAAATTTGTCTCATTAACCAAGTAAACTCTGTATTTAAACAAACTTCTCTTACCTAAAAGCGAAGCGAAAACAAAACCATCCAATTGGGAGCCATTTCGCTATTCGCTCCATGTCTCTTTTCTGTTGTGGTGATTATTGAGAAAAACGATCGTCTAGTTAACTTGGCGGTGAGACCTGTTTGATTGATAAATGTGTCATTTTGATTGATAAATCGCGAGTTTGATTGATAAATCTCCTGTTTGATTGATAAATCCTCAAAACTGATTGATAAATATTCAAAATTAGATCTTCCCCCAAAAATTTGTCTCATTGACCAAGTAAACTCTGCATTGATACAAACTTCTCTTAACTAGAAGCGAAGCGAAAACAAAACCATCCAATTGGGAGCCATTTCGCTATGCGCTTCATGTCTCTTTGCTGTTGTGGTGAATATTGAGAAAATAGATCACCTAGTCAACTAGGCGGGGAGACGCGTTTGACCGATACATCTTCTACTTGACCGACAAACTACTAAACTTGACCGATAAACCCACAAACACTCCCTCAGTCCAACCACGTATTGTCATGAGCTTTAGCGCATATCATGGTATACTTTCCAAAAACGCGGAGGAGGAACGACCATTGCCGACAATGATGCCTGGAAGTTTAACGAAAGATTTAACACTTACGGTCTATAATGATGGATTTGCCATGGTCAAAGAGGTTCGAATGATTCCTCCATTGACTGATGATCAGTTGGTATATTATCTCGATGTCCCACAGCAAATTGAAACGAATTCTCTTCAAGTAAAAGGTTTATTGGTCGCGGAACTAAACTATGAATATGATTTGGTAGATAAATTTAAGCTTTTAGAAAAATATATCGGAAAAGAAATTAAACTCGTCAATAAAAAAACGGGTGAAGAGAAATCCTACTTACTCATTAGCGCTCAAAACGGATTAATTCTTGAAGATCTAATCACGCATGAAATCATCATTGATGCGGAAGGGGAGCTGCGGTTACCTGAGTTGCCAGATGGTCTTATTCTTAAACCGACACTTGTGTGGCGCATAAGGGAAAAAACGGCGGAAGATACACGCGTGACTTATTTAACGGGTGGTCTTAGCTGGGATGTCGATTACGTTGCGCAAATTCGTGAAAATGATTTTGATTTAACAGCATGGGTCACTTTAACGAATAATTCAGGCATGACTTACACAGATGCTACGTTAAAACTGATGGCTGGAACAGTCAATCGTGCAGATGAATATCGTCGTGACCAAATGAGGTTTGCGGTAACGGAACAGATGACGATGCAGGCTGAACATCAAGCGTTCGCAGATTTACATTTATATACCATCCCTGAAAAAGTAACGGTGAAGGATCGCCAACAAAAGCAAGTTGAATTGTTTACAGCCCCACAAATTGAATCGAAACTCGTCTATGAAGTCAATTCTTATCAATTACACCCAACGATTTACTTTACATTTTTGAATAAAAAAGAGAATGGTCTTGGTGTTCCCCTTCCGCAAGGGCGATTCAAATTATATAAAGAGAATCCGCTGGACGGATCTACCGAATTTATTGGAGAAGATACGATCCCCCATACAGCTGTAAATGAATTGGTACGGATTCAATCGGGTGAAGCGTTTGATATTACAGTTGAAAGCGACATCGTGGATGAATACAAAAATGGCGTATATGTATTTGAAGAAGTTGAATACGAGGTGCGCAACCAAAAAGAGGAAGCGATTGATCTACTGATTAATCACAGCACCAGTTACGGGATATATGAAGTGGTTAAGTCCACTCATGAGTGGGTGCGAAAAAACGGAGACATTCAGCTGACAGTGCCAGTTGATGCAAAATCAGAAGCGAAAGTGGCATTTACGATTCGATATGATCGATCTCGTGATGTGAAGGTGCAGTAAACGTATGAAACGAATTAGTATTGGTACTTCAATCGTTGTCATTTATGGACTAATCGTGTTTTATTTCGGTCTAGCTACATTTAATTGGTTGCAAACTTGGGGCGTGTCTATTCATCCGCTCCTTTTTGCAGTCATTTGGTTTGCGATTTCATTTGGTTATATGATTGGTCGAGTGAGTCATTCACTCAAAGTATTTACCATCATCGGTTCGTATTGGTTTATTGTGATGCAATACGGGTTGATTCTTTTCCCACTTGCCACGATTATTTATGTATTTCATTCATCTGAACAGACATTGTTTATGGTCGGAAATGTTGTGGCAGCGATTTTCTTACTGATTTTCGTAGCAGGTTCCTTCTATGCGTTTTCACCTGTCGTACGTCATCAAACCATCCACCTAACAAAGGCTTCTACTGAATTGAATGACCTAAAACTGATTATGGCTTCTGATTTTCATTTAGGGTTATTGTCCAATAAAAAGCATTTACAGCGTTTCGTGAATTTGACGAATAAAGAAAAACCTGACGTCGTCTTATTAGCTGGTGATTTAGTAGATGATGATCCGATTTGGTTTGTGAAAGATGGCATGTCGAGTGTGATGAGACAGCTGAAATCGACATATGGTATTTATGGGGTAGTTGGAAATCATGAATACTATGGACGTAAAATTCCTTTATTAGTAGAAGAAATGAAAGATGGAGGCGTGCAGATGTTATTAGATGAAACCATTTGCGTGGGTAATGCGTTCTATGTAACAGGAAGAGAAGATGTAACCAATCGAAAGCGAAAATCATTGCAGGAGTTAGCGCCTGAAAATGCAAAGCATCCCTGGTTTGTTATGGACCATACTCCGTTGAATTTGAAAACACCTTCAGAGTTAGGTGTAGATGTTCACGTTTCAGGACACACTCATCTAGGCCAAATGTGGCCCAATCATTTATTCACACGTCGTTTGTTTGAATTAGATTATGGGTATATACATAAAGGTTTGATGCATGCTTTTGTTTCTTCAGGCTTTGGATTTTGGGGTCCGCCTGTTCGGTTAGGTTCTCGATCAGAAATATGGTCGATTACGGTTAAATTTGCTTCTAAAGAAACGGTATGAAAAGCAACATAAACTTGTTACGATAAGTAAGAAGAAAAACTAGGTAACGGTTGGGGGCTCGACATGGAAAACTGGATTACGGATATTATGAGCCAGTACGGCTATATTGGCATATTTTTATTGATTATGTTAGAAAACATTTTCCCACCCATTCCTTCAGAGGTCATTTTGACGTTTGGTGGTTATATGACCACGCAATCAGCGATGACGCCACTTGGAGTGATTTTAGTATCAACAGCTGGATCTGTAGCAGGTGCAATCATTCTTTACTGGATTGGGTTGCAATTGGACGTTAAAAGATTAGAAAAGATTGTGGACCGATGGGGTAAAGTCTTACGTTTAACTAAAGCAGATATACATAAGGCTGATTCATGGTTTGATAAGTATGGAATTTGGACGGTGTTATTTTGCCGACTGATCCCATTAATTCGAAGCCTGATTTCGATTCCTGCTGGGATGTCTAATATGAAGTTTGGTTTATTCTTATTATTCACAACGGTTGGTACACTAATTTGGAACACGATTTTAGTTTCAGTTGGAGCAGCTGTAGGAGATAACTGGGAGTCAATTGTAGGCGTAATGGATGTGTATTCAAATATTGTGTATGTACTGATTGTCATCGTGGGATTGGCTGTCATTTGGTGGTATGTGCAATTTAGAAAAAGAAGAGCATAAGGAGATATTATGGAATTATTAGAATTACTAAAAGCGTTAATATTAGGTTTTGTTGAAGGAATGACCGAGTTTGCACCGGTATCTTCTACAGGTCATTTAATTATTGTGGATGATATGTGGTTGAAAACATCTGATTTTTTAGGGAAATACTCAGCGAATACTTTCAAAATTGTGATTCAACTCGGATCGATTATGGCTGTAGTTATTGTTTTTTGGAAGCGTTTATTCAGTTTAGTTGGTCTATATAAAATGAAAGACGTAGCACCAGGTTCACAATTAAAGCTTACGCACGTTTTAGTAGGATTGATTCCTGCTGGTGTATTTGGTTTATTGTTTGAAGATTTTATTGATGAACATTTATTTTCAGTAGAAACAGTACTAGTTGGCTTAGTTATTGGTGCCATTTTAATGCTTATTGCAGATAAATATGGACCAAAAGATCCTAAAACAAAGACATTAGATCAGATAACATATAAACAAGCATTTTCAGTTGGACTTGTTCAATGTCTATCATTATGGCCAGGCTTTTCACGTTCTGGTGCCACGATTTCTGGTGGTGTATTGTTCGGATTAAGTCATAGAACAGCTGCAGATTTCACCTTCATTATGGCAGTTCCAGTTATGTTTGGTGCAAGCTTTGTATCCTTATTTAAAAACTGGGAGCATGTTAACCCAGATGATTTATCATTTTACATTGTCGGATTTATTAGTGCTTTTGTATTTGCACTCATTTCAATTAAGTTCTTCTTGAAGCTAATCGAGCGCGTAAAATTAACGCCATTTGCGATTTATCGTTTGGTATTAGCAGCTATCCTATTTGTCATTATCATTATGTAAGTAAAAAAGACGACCGAAATGGTCTGCTCAGACTGAAGAAAATAGAAGAATAGAAAGAATCACAATAAAAAATGTCATCTTATCTATTCCACTTGATTGAAAATGAAAGTGGTTGGCTATTTCTTTCGTTTCCACGGACGAAACGCTAGCCCCCTCAGCACAAGCTGTCTTTGACGTTTGTGTCTGTGGGGTCTAGCGTTTTTCGTTTTTCCGTAGGAGTCTTCAGAACTAGCGGGCCACTTTGCTCGTAAGTTAGTATACAAATATTCTCACAGAATCGATTAAAGGTGTTTTTTAAAGATGGAATGACTTTGACGTTTCACTTATTTCTTCTTTTATAGAACGACTATAAATGTGTATAACCTTATTTGGGCAAAAAGAACAATATTATATTTAACAACGATTTCTGTTGAATGGAATGGAGGCGGCGACTCCTGGGGGAATAGCCCGAACTTTAGACCCTGGACTGAGCGCAGCGAGGGAAGAAGCTAAAGAAGTGCCCCCGGAAAGCGTCCGGCGCAATGGAAATCAACATTTTTTAATAATATACAGTTCTTGACGACCGAAATGGTCGTCTTTTTCTATTTCTAAACTCCTAGTTTCAACAACTTGAAAAAGAATATTAAAAAAGGACATAGGTTACAAATTGAAGTATACTATGAGTAAATAGTCAGATAATTCAAACTAATAGGGAGTGATGGTGATGGAACTCGAAAATATTTTAATTTATTTCATCACTTACATTGTACCGGCTGCACTAATGCTTGCTTTTTCGTTTGTCATTCTTACAAGAAATATTAACAATATCGAGCATTGGCTAGGGTTTGCTCTCTTAAATACGTTCACCATATTGTATATGTCCGAATTTATTCGACATCTCCTTCCAGAGGAATATAGCGTGCCAATTGAAACATATGTGTCTACACCAGTAGGAATTTCAGCTCTTTCTTTTGCCCTTCATTTTTTTTGGAAAGTATCCTTAGGAAACGACGATCGGAAAGCATCGAGTTTGCCTGTTTTATTTTATATACCATTAGTAGCAGGGATTTTAATTGCCTTATTTATTGAGCGAACGGATTTAGAAAAGCCACTCGATGTTCAGGAAGTATGGATTTATTTTGGACAAGATCAAGCTAGTTTTTACGCTTTAATTGGTAGTAGCTTATTTTTAATCCCATTCTACTGGATGTTAAGAAAAGGAATTGAAAGAACACACACCACACAAGACCGCCAGTTATTAACCTTTTTAGCAAAGGTGATGGGCATATCAATTTTATTGATTTTAATACTGGGTCTCCCAGCTTTTCATGACATTTTGCCGCCAAAACCGTACCAGTTTATTGGTCTAATCATTGGATGGGGAATTGTTTATAGCATGTACAAATATAATTTTTTGTCACCTATGAATAAACAATATGAGACTTTGTTCAACATGCAATCCAACTATATCCTAATTTTTAATTCTAATTGGGAATTAACAGATTGGAATGAGCCTTCCAGGATTTTTAATTTAAAAATAGGAATGTCATTTGAAGAAATCATACACTTTTATCATGTGGAAGAACACATGGAAAAGTTTAAAAATATGCTCGAAAACACTGATGGTATACATGAATTTCCCTTAAGTGTTGATTTTGGAAACGATTTGGGTCTTCATCATTTACTAGTTGATGGAAAACGATTTATAAAAAATCGAAAAGTTGCCTATTTCTATTCTGCGCGTGATGTCACGAATGAACGCAAAACAATGGACCAATTAGAATATGTAGCTAACTATGACCAACTGACAGGAGTTGCAAATAGAGGCGCTTTTGTGAGATTCGCTGAACAATATATTTCGGATAATCCAGACAAGCCAGCCTATTTTGGTCTGATCGATTTAGATTATTTCAAAGAAATAAACGACTTTTATGGACACCATGTGGGGGATCAAGTTTTGCAAGTGACGGCGAATATCTTAAAACAATTTGTCGGAGGAACAGGAATCGTGGGAAGACTCGGGGGAGATGAATTCGTTCTCGCGATAGATGATTTGGATACATTCCCAAGTGATGAACTCATCATATCTAGATTGAAGGCATTATTCGAAATCAATCCATTAATTATAGATGACGACCTTATTCCAATTGTACCGAGTGTTGGTATAAGTAACTATCCAAATGAAGGAAAGAATTATGATGAACTATATATGCTAGCGGATGAGCGCATGTATCATGATAAAAACACAAAAAAATCAACAAATCAGGAGAACATTTAATATGACAATTAAACAAGAGAATATGGACCGGGAACTTGCCATTCAACTAGACGCAGAAAGTATAGTAAAAGAGGAAGACAGTGCGTATTTTCTTTCTGAATTAGAAGCCGAATCGGTTACATGAATAATTAACTATTTACGAATGAAACACAATATGGTAGATTTAATCCACAAACACACACAATATATAGTATGCAAACGAAAAAAGGTACCATGTATGGTTTAAAAGGGAATTCGGTCAATGCCGAAGCTGTCCCCGCAACTGTAAGTGCGGACAAATGTTACACATCCACTGTGAAAATTCACGGGAAGGGTAACAGGAGGAAGATGCACGAGCCAGGAGACCTGCCTTTTTTCGGATAAGCAACACTTTCTTCGGGGGTTGAGGAGTGGAAGCGAGCCTAGTTATAAGGCGATTTCCATTCCCTTATTTAACTTTTTTGACTCAATTCCATTTACTTAATTTTGAGCGATAGCTCAGCCGAAGAGGCTGAGCTATCGCTTTTTTTATACGAATGTACTGAAGCAAGTGGTGCTTTCGATTATTGTGTTAAAAGGTTTAGTGAGAGGAGCTTGGTTCTTTTGCAAAAATTATTTTCGATTAAAGAAGAGGTACTTGACCAATTAAATGAGGAATATGGGTTTGAAAAATTACTTCCTCTAGAACGTGCACATGCGAAATGGGAAAAAAGGAACCCCACGGGAACAGATGAAGAATGGGCAAAGGCAATGGTTCTCGAAGCACTTAGTCAACTGGATGAAGAAGAGCCATTTTGGACTTTTGTTGCTGCGCGAATATATTTGCACCACATTTACGAAGTGATTGGGAAGATGCGAAATCTGGGTACGCAATATGTCTACGATTACTTCTATGAGCAAGTTACTCAATTAATACGCAATGGGTTGTATGATGAGCGGTTGTTACAAGTATATTCGAACGAAGAGATTGTTGAACTTGGCTTATGTCTTAATTTAGAGCGGGACAAGCTTTTTACATACATCGGCTTGAAAACGTTAATGGACAGATATGTAGCAAGAAACTTTGATCATTCACCTGCTGAATTGCCTCAAGAACGGTGGATGATCATTGCAATGACTTTAATGCAAAACGAGAAAAAGAATCGACTTGTAAAGGTCAAGGAAGCTTACTGGGCTATGAGTAACTTATACATGACGGTTGCTACACCTACACTTTCAAATGCAGGAAAACCTCATGGGCAATTATCTAGTTGTTTTATTGACACGGTGGATGATAGCCTGCAAGGAATTTACGATTCCAATACGGATGTAGCGACCCTTTCGAAATATGGAGGCGGAATCGGCATTTATATGGGGAAAGTAAGGAGCAGGGGCTCATCCATTCGTGGGTTCAAAGGGGCATCAAGTGGTGTATTACCTTGGATCAAGCAACTAAATAATACAGCGGTAAGTGTCGATCAGCTCGGTCAACGTCAAGGAGCAATTGCTGTATATTTAGATATTTGGCATAAAGACATCCTGCCTTTTTTGGATTTGAAATTGAATAATGGAGATGAAAGGCAACGAGCACATGATATTTTCACGGGGGTTTGTTTACCTGATATTTTTATGGAGAAAGTAGATGCTCGAGAGGATTGGGTATTATTTGATCCACATGAAATCAGGTCAATTAAGGGCTATTCGTTAGAAGATTATTTTGATGAAACAAAAGGAGCAGGGACGTTTAGAAAGAAATATGAAGAGTGTGTAAATGATACAAGACTTTCTCGTGAAATAGTTCCTGCAATCGACTTGATAAAACGAATTATGAGAAGCCAACTTGAGACAGGCGTTCCGTTTATGTTTTACAGAGATGAAGTGAATCGAAGTAATACAAATAAACATAAAGGTATGATTTACAGCAGTAATTTATGTACAGAAATTATGCAAAATATGAGTGCAACAGTATTTGAATCCATTACGATTGAAAATGATGTAATTATAACTAGAAAAAAACCTGGAGATTTTGTGGTGTGTAATTTGTCATCTATTAATCTAGGTAAGGCAGTACCCGCAGGTATGTTAGAACGATTAATCGATGTTCAAGTTCGAATGCTGGATAATGTCATCGATTTAAACATGATTCCTGTTCCTCAAGCAGAGAGAACAAATGCCAGGTATCGTGGAATTGGGTTAGGGACATTTGGTTGGCACCACTTACTTGCACTAAAGAGCATTCGCTGGGAATCGGATGAAGCGGTTGAGTTTGCAGATGTCCTTTATGAAGAAATTGCGTATTTAACGATTCAAGCGTCGATGAAATTGGCTCAAGAAAAAGGCTCTTATCCATTATTTGAAGGATCTGATTTTCATACGGGAGCTTATTTTGAAAATAGAGGGTACACGTCAAGTAAATGGAGAAATTTGCGCTTCGAAGTTGCAATGAACGGGATGAGAAATGGTTATTTAATGGCTGTAGCCCCAAACTCAACGACTTCCATTATAGCTGGCAGCACAGCTAGCATTGATCCAATCTTCCAAAAAAGTTATTCGGAAGAAAAGAAGGATTACAAAATTCCAGTGACGGTTCCTGATTTGAATAAAGAAACAACTTGGTTTTACAAATCAGCTTATTTTATAGATCAACATTGGACGTTAAAACAAAATGCAGCGAGACAAAGACATGTTGACCAGGGAATTTCTTTGAATTTCTATGTACAAAATTCGATCAAAGCAAGAGAATTACTCGATTTACATATGGATGCATGGAAAAGTGGATTAAAAACGACTTACTATGTTCGGTCAACGTCAATTGAATTACTCGAATGTGAATCTTGTTCAAGCTAAGGGGGAAAGAGAAATGACGACGATTATTAAGCGAAAGCTCATGGATATTGAAGCACCAAATCGGTCGACAGGTATCGTGAATGGGTCCTCCTCAAATGTATTAAACTGGGATGATGTACGTTTTGGTTGGGCGTATCCAAAGTACAAACGTATGCTGGGTAATTTCTGGACCCCATTTGAAATCAATATGGGAACCGATGTAAAACAATTTTCACTACTAAAGAATGAAGAAAGAGAAGCGTTTTTGAAAATAATTGGCTTACTCGCTCTGCTCGATAGCATACAGACAGATTTTGCAGGGAAGGTAGCCGATTACTTAACGGATTCTAGCTTGAATGCCTTGATGATTATTTTAGCTCAACAAGAAGTAATTCATAATCATTCGTATTCATATGTATTGTCTAGTTTAGTGGCAAAAACAGAGCAAGATCGTGTATTTGACTTTTGGCGTACGGAGCCAGTTTTGCATAAACGCAATAAATTCGTGATGAAGGGTTATGAAGAATTCACCAATCAACCGAATGTCGATTCTTTATTAACAGCCATCGTCTATGACGTTGTTCTAGAAGGATTGTTCTTTTACTCAGGTTTTGCCTTCTTTTATCATTTGGCGCGACACCAAAAGATGGTAGGAACAAGTACAATGATTAACTACATTAATCGCGATGAGCAAATTCACGTCGATTTATTTGTCAAAATCTATTTGGAATTATTAGAGGAATATCCAGAAATGAATACGGTGGAGAGAAAAAGAGATGTAGAGAGAATATTTAAAGAAGCAGCTGAGCTTGAAATCGAATGGGCCGGTGAAATCATTGGAAATAAAATCGATGGACTTGATGTGGAGGAAGTGGAATCCTATATTTACTTTTACGCGAATGTCCGATGTGCACAACTAAAGAGTGATCGGCCTTTTCCTACCTATCGAAAAAACCCTTTGAAATGGATTAAAGCATACGAAGAAGTTGATTTAGGTAAGACTGATTTCTTCGAACAGAAATCGAGGCAATACGTAAAAATAAATGTTCAGGATAATGGCTTTGACGACTTATGAAAAAAATTCAAAAATAAGAAGGCTTTTCTAAACAGTTAACGAATCATATATACGTATGATTTATTAATTGATGAAAGGGATGTTCTTCAATGAAACCAATTACACCTTATTTAACTTTTTACGGTAATGCCAAGGAAGCAGCGTCTTACTATGAGCGTATTTTTGATTTAAAAAATGAAGGCATGATGAAGTATAGTGATGGCGATTTCCCAACACCTCCTGAAGCAAATGACTTACTAATGCATTGTCATTTATCGAATGGAAACTTTGATTTGATGTTAGCTGATTCACATACACCAGGTGACGCGGGATCTACAAATGTTGCATTAATGATTGGTTGTGAATCAGAAGAGGAAATAAAACGCTTATATGACGAATTGCTAACCGATGGAAGTGCAACGATGGAGCTTCAAGATACATTTTGGGGAGCAAAATATGCAAAAGTAGTCGACAAGTATGGGTATACGTGGGATTTGAATTACCAAAAAGCTTAAAATTAAATATTGTTTAAGTGGCAGTATAACAGTCATTAATTAAAACAGGTAGTGAAAATAGAGTCGTTTTTCGCTACCTGTTTTTCTGTTTGAATTTTATCACCTTGATCAGATGCCTACATTAAAAAAGAAACTGCCTTTAAGTGTTTTTAACACTTTTGGGACAGTCTCTTTTTTTGATTATTCTTCATCATTAATGATAACTTTTCGACCTTTAAGTTTTAAAATAAGCGGGATAATTAGCCATGCAACTGCAGCTATGATAAATATTAGTGACATTGGTTTCATAACGAAAATGGAGAAGTCTCCATTCGAAATGGTTAATGCTCGACGCATATTGTTTTCAATCATCGGCCCTAAAACAAGAGCTAATACAAGTGGAGCTAAAGGATAATCGTTTTTTGCTAATAAATAACCAAATACACCACATGCAAGTAATAAGTACAAATCGAATGTTGTATATTGAACGGCATATACGCCAAAGAAAGATATCGCAACAATAATCGGTAATAGATATTTCTTAGGTGTCTGTATAATTTTTGCAAATACTTTCACAAGTGGCATGTTTAATACCAATAACATTAAGTTTCCAATAAACATACTAGCGATTAAACCCCAAGCCACTTCGGGGTGATCTTCAAATAATAAAGGTCCTGGCTGGATGTTGTACATAATGAGTGCACCCATCAGAATAGCCGTCGTTCCGGATCCCGGAATTCCTAAAGTTAACAAAGGAATCATTGCTCCACCTGAAGCGGCATTATTTGCTGATTCGGGTCCAGCTACACCTTCGATTGCGCCTGTACCAAACTTTTCTGGATGTTTACTAAACTTCTTCTCAGCTATATAGGAGAAGAAGGAGGCTAGAGTTGCACCAGCTCCCGGTAAAACACCTATGAAGAATCCGAGTAGTGAGCCACGAACAATTGGTTTTGCACTATCCTTTAAATCTTGTTTAGTTGGCAAAATCCGTTCGATTTTAGCAATGGCACCATCTTCTTTATCGCGCTCAATGATTGTTTTAAAGACCTCTCCAAGTGCAAATAAACCAACGGCAATTGTTAAAAACTCAAGTCCAGAATACAAAATCGGTAAATCATATGTAAAACGAGCAATCCCTGAAACAGCATCAATTCCAATTGTAGCGAGTAACAATCCGAAAACCGTCATGATTAACGCCTTGGTCATTGATTTTCCAGCTAATCCACTAACTGCTGCTAGTCCTAGAAGCATTAATGAGAAGTATTCAGCAGGTCCAAATTTAAGTGCCACATTTGACAGTGGTTCTGCTAATAAAACCAATCCGATTAATGAAACGATGCCCGCTACAAAGGAACCAATCGCAGCAATGGATAGAGCTGCACCTGCGCGACCTTGTCTAGCCATTTGATAACCATCGAGCGTTGTGACAACAGAAGATGATTCACCAGGAGTATTTAATAGAATAGAGGTAGTGGATCCTCCATACATTGCTCCATAATAAACACCTGCAAGTAAAATAATAGAACTTGCGGCGGCAGCTTCTGTAGGCATACCAGAAGTGAGTGTTGCTGTAACAGGAATTAAGAGAGCTACACCACTCATTGGACCAATCCCTGGTAAGACACCGACTGCTGTTCCAATTAATACCCCAACAAAAGCAAATAATATATTCTGCCATTGGAAAGCGACTGTAAATCCATTAAATAGAAAATCTAACGTAGTCATACCAAAACTCCTTTCACTTTAAAACTCTGGGAATCCAGGTAATGATCCTCCAAGAAACTCTGCAAAAAAGTAATACACACCGAGAGAAAAGAAACTCGCGATGAGAATCGTGCTAATCCATTTCCCACGTTCCATCGTTTGAAATGCAACCACTAAAAAAATGAATGTTGATATTACATAACCAAGTGGTTCCAAAACAGCTGCATATACAACAGCGCTGATGAAAATAATGACGAATTTCATATATTGAAGAGGTTCCTTAGAAGCTTCCACATGTTCGTATTTCATGGTTTCAAAAAGTAACTTAATACTTAGCAAAAGTAGGATAATTCCTAGAGCCATTGGGAAAATATTAGGTCCCACTGAAGAACCGTAAGCACTTTGTGAGATTGAACGACTTTCAATCACAAATAAAAGACCAATCAGTAAAAAGACGATACCCGCAATTCGATCGAACGTTTTACTCATTATTCTTCACCTCCTGAGGAAAACGGCGACTCATAGAGCCACCGTTATAGTATTGTCTAGCTTCAAACGCCAGTCTCATTTTCACTAACTGGATGATTCATTTCATCTCGTCAGTATCGTGTGAGAGTAGCGCTTTGAGCTTTATTTTTGCATATCTAAGGCTGTTAATAATTCAACGATTACTTTGTCTTGATCTTCTAAATAAGTCGTAAAGTCTTCAGCATTACGATATTCACTTTGCCAACCATTTCTTTCAAGTTCAGCTTTCCATTCATCTGTCTCTACTAATTCATCTAACTTATTTGTCCAAAATTCAAATGCATCATCAGACATGTCTTTAGGACCGAATAGTCCGCGCCAAATTGTGAATTCAGCATCGATACCTTCTTCTTTGAACGTTGGCACTTCACTTAATTCACCTTCTAAACGATCTGCCGAGCTAACTGCTAAAACACGAACATCTCCAGATTTCACATATTCAGCGATTGTTGAGGCATCTGTTGCAATAACGTCCGCATTGTTTCCTAGTAGAGCAGCAATTGCTTCACCGCCACCATCATAAGAAACGTACTTAACCGACTTTGGATCAATTCCATATTCATAGGCAGGCAAAATCCCAACTAAATGATCCATTGATCCAGGTGCTGATCCACCAGCTAACGTTACCTTTGTTGCATCCGCTTTAATTGCATCTAAAACATCTTTTAATGTTTTGAATTCTGAGTCTGCTTGAACAACGATAGCTCCATAGTCACGTGTCAATTGAGCAAGAGGTTTCGTATCTTTGTATCCATAAGGACTGTTGCCTTCAGCTTTATTGTTATTTATTAAAATCGGTGGTGATTTCACCATAAGTACATAATCATTTTTTACTTCCTTCGTTGCAAACTCTGCCATATAAACAGCGCCGCCGCCACCAGGTTTATTTTCAACCATAATAGATTCATCAACTAATTTTGTATCACTCATTGTTTTGGCAATAGAGCGAGCCGTTAAATCCCATCCGCCACCAGCTCCAGAAGGTGCTACAATCGTAATGCTTTTTTCAGGATAGTTGGATGAAGCGCTTTCATTTCCTTCTGAAGAACATGCTGCTAAGCTCAATACCAAAGAACTGGCAAGTGCAACTGTCGATAATTTTTTCCACATAAATCATTTCCCCCTCGAATGAAATAGAAAAGACAGCGCTTTCATAGCGCTGTCATCAATTTATCAGAACTTTTATACAATTCAATGTTTTGGGTCATAAGTGGAATAAAAGGCATTCTATCCATTTTGTTCATATTGTTCACGAGGTTTTTGGGAAGTATCGTCTTTCGGGTCGACCAATTGTGCCATAAATTAATTCCGCTGATGCTTGGTTTTCTGAAACTAAATACTCCAAATAACGTCTGGACGAACTTCTGCTCAGTCCACTTATCACACCAAACTTTTCAGCTGTTATGCCACTCGTTTGCTCACTTAAGTGGAAAAGTACCTTTTCCATTGTTTTGGGGTCGATCCCTTTTGGTGTAAATAAATTTTCAGAAGGGAGGACGGTTTTTTGTTGGTTCCATAACAGGTGGATCGACTCTTCCTCTAAATGGCCAGAGCTTGAAAGAGTGATTCTTTTTTCTTTATAGGAGACCAAACTTTCTCGAAAACGATCAAACGTAAGAGGTTTCAATATATAGTCGAAAACGCCACCTCGAAAAGCTTGTTTTACAACGTGAACTTCAGATGCTGCTGTTATAAAAATAATATCTGAATCTGGACTCTCTCTTTGTATGTATGACAAAAGTTCTGTTCCCATCATGTCAGGTAAATAGACATCAAGAAGGATCAGGTCTGGTTTCAATGCTGAAATCCAGTCTTTCGCTTCGACACCTGTGTGAGCAGATCCAACAACCTCAAAACCTTCAATTCTATCAATAAAGCGACGGTGAATATCAGCAATTCGAAGATCATCTTCAACAATTAAAATTTCAATGACTTCCGTCATGCAAAAAACCTCCTTTTGGGATCGAGATGATAAACAAAGCACCACCTAAATCGCCTTTTTCAATCGATGACACACCACTTAAATCATTAATATCGCTAGAAACTTTCATTAATCCATATCCGCGATCTTGGCCTTCTTTTGTTGAAACACGTGATTTGAAAATAAATTCTTGTATGACTGGGCTAAGACCATCACCAGAGTCTTCCACCTCCAATAAGATTTCATTTCCATTATCAGAGATCAGCAAACGTACGATTCGTTCAGACTCTTCTAAGTGCTCTACTGCCTCAAATGCATTCGTTACTAAGTTGCCAATAATCGATACAAATAAGCTTTTTTCCAAATGTTTGGGCAAACTATTCAGCTGGCTATCCTCATCTAAAATAAAACGAACTTTTAATTCACGAGCCCTGTTAAATAATCCAATCACAAGACCTCCTAAGTAAGGGTCTTGTAGCCTTTTGGTTACAAAATGAATCAGAGACTGATGCTCTTCAGTTTCATCATGAATGAGATGGAGTGCTTCTTCTAACGAATTTAATTGGATGAGGCCACTAATCGTATAAAGGAAATTTTGATATTCGTGTGTTTGCGCACGCAATGCCTCCGTATATTGCTTAACTTGTGATAATTCTGTTGTCAATTGATTGAAATCTGCCTGTAAACGGAAGCTCGATACAGCTCCAACAATTTCATTCCCAACTAATATAGGTATGCGGTTTACAATTGTTTCTTTTCCTCGAATTTGCATACTTCTGTCAAACTGTTTTTCTCCAGTCGTTAAAACTTGAGGAAGAAGAGTATTTGGCAATATTTCTTCAACGCGACGACCAATTAGATACGTATTTTCAGGAATGGATAGCATGTCAAAAGCTGCTTTATTAATCATAGAAATTCGTGCATCTTTATCTACCATAATAATTCCTTCTCTAACGGATTCGATTAACGTATTACGTTCCGTGAAAAGGTGGGCTATCTCAGTTGGTTCTAAATTGAAAAGCACTTTCTTTATACTTCTAGCAAGAATAGAAGATCCAATCACGCCTAGTAAAATGGCGATTAAAACGATGGTGATGATGGAATCTACATAACTAAAAAAAGTATGAGAGATATCATCTTTTAAAAATCCAACTGATATTACCCCAATTATTTTGCCTTCCAAATTCCTTATTGGAGCTTTCCCTCTTAAAGCAGGGCCAAGTGTACCGGTTGCTTCAGATATATAGGCTTCTCCTTTTACTAAAGCTCTTTCATTATCGTCTCCAACCATTTTTTGTCCAATTCGCTTTGGTACTGGATGGGCATACCGAATGCCTTGAGTATTCCCAATTACGACATACTCTGCACCAGTAAGTTTACGAACTTCTTCTGCAATAGGTTGTAAAACATCTGACGGATTAGTCGATTCAAAACCACCAACAACATCAGGTCGGCTGGCAGTTGTCACAGCAATGTTAAGCGCTCGATTTCCTATTTGCTGTTCAATACTTTCTGACATGGTGAAATAAAACGAAGTTCCTATTAATAAAGAAATGGCTGTAACAAAAAGAGCACCATAAACAAAAATTTTAGATTGCAGGGTTAAATTTCGCAAAAGCTCACTCTCGTTTCATATAATTAGTGCTATTATGACGAGTCCGTCAAAGATTGGCAAGATATGAAATTAGACATTTGTGTTTTGAAAATGAAAAGAGTGACAATTATTTGAATAAAAACTATAATGAAAAAAGTTTAAGTAAAAGGAGAGATTCATATGAAAAGAACAACATTGACTTCATTATTCAAATCGGAGGGCATGTTGAAATAAAATATGATCTCCGATTTGATTGTACGCAAATTGATCATATCGGAGGAATTTTTAAGTGAGTATACAAAATTTTTATTACACCGTGACAAGTACACGTTCATTCTTTATACAAATGGTTTTTACGTTAAATGCAATCTATTACGTCATGCAAGCCGATTTAAATGCACTTGAACTTGTATTAATAGGAACCATCATGGAAGTTTCTGTCCTAATATTTGAAATGCCAACTGGATTATTTGCGGACCATTTTGGCAGGAAGAAATCGTTAGCTCTAGGAACTTTAATAATCGGACTCGCACATGTCTTAGAAGGAAGTATGCCAGAATTTTGGGCGATTGCAGTTGCTTCAGCAATGTGGGGAATCGGATGGACTTTTATAAGTGGAGCCGAACAGGCTTGGATTGCGGACGAATTAGATGGAACTAATTTAGAAACGACCTTTTTGAGAGGTTCACAATTTTCATCATTCGCGAGATTTTCCGCCATTCTAGCAAGCGTTGGAATCGCTATGTTATGGACTGTTCAAATTGCAATTTTATTTGCAGGAGCGATGTTAATTGTTTTAGCTGTTTGGGCATATGTAAAGCTACCTGAAACGAAATTTGTCAAAATCACTCGAGAGATAGGCGTCTCAGGTGTGGCTCATATGATGACGACAATTCAATCGGGAGCTTCTCAAATACGCGGAAATACGGTATTGGTGAGTATCGCGATGGTGACTCTATTCTGGGGGTTAGCCAGTGAAGGGTTTGATCGACTGTACGGAGCGCACTTCATAACGGATTATCAATTATCAGAAAGTGAATCGATCTATTGGTTCGGAGCATTTTACGCGGTTGCATTTTTATTGAATATTGTCGTGCTTCACGTGGTTGAAAAAAACGTGAACGGTCGATATGCTGAAGTGTTAATTTTAGCAAACACGGTGTTAATTGGAACGATGATTGTTTTCGCATGGACTGGTCATTTCTGGTTGGCAGTAGCGATGTATTGGGTCGCAAGTGCGCTGCGAAATGTGAATTATCCTCTGATGAGCATCATTACGAATGAGCGAATAGAGTCGAAGGGAAGAGCTACGACGCTTTCGATGTTTGGTCAATTAGATGCATTCGGGCAAATTGCAGGCGGACCCATTGTCGGTTTGCTAGCATTGTATACGTCTCTCTCTGGAGGTATCACTGCGTCAGCACTCCTCATTGTCCCAGTGATTTTTTTCCTATGGCGAATGAAGGGCAGAATGACGGTCTCATAAGTCGTGATAACTTGGTTATGAGATGGGTTTGACGAGTAAATGTGTAAAAGTGACGAGTAAAATTATAAAGTTGACGAGTAAATCTAAAAAAGTGACGAGTAAATCACAAAAGTTGACGAGTAAATCCATTCAAGTGACGAGATAACTCAAAAAAAGCTGTGCATCAGGTAGAAATCATCCTGTGCACAGCTTTTCTTTATTTCCCGCCTAAAAGGTCAAACAGTCCGCCGGTTATACTGCCTTCACCCGGTGAGCCTCCACCTGGTGTTTGAGGAGCTGCTGCAAACACGCGGCTTGCTAAACGGCTAAATGGCAGTGATTGAACCCAAACCGTTCCAGGTCCACGCAACGTTGCGAAGAACAAACCTTCTCCACCGAACAAAGCGGTTTTTACACCTTTAACCATTTCGATGTTGTAGTCAACGTCATGCGTCATGGCCACTAAACAACCCGTATCAACGCGCAGCACTTCACCCAGTTGTAAATTCTTTTTGTAAATGGTTCCACCTGCATGTACAAAAGCCAGGCCATCACCTTCAAGTTTCTGCATAATAAAACCTTCGCCGCCAAAGAATCCAGCTCCTAATTTACGTTGGAATTCAACGCCAACAGAAACACCTTTAGCTGCAGCCAAGAAGGCATCTTTTTGACAAATAATTTTGCCGCCCATTTCACTTAAATCCATCGGAATGATTTTGCCTGGATAAGGAGAAGCAAAGTATACGTGTTTCTTACCAGAACCCGTATTCGTGAAGGTTGTCATGAATAAACTTTCCCCAGTAATCAAACGTTTACCAGCACCCATAAGTTTTCCAAGCATCCCGCTTCCAGCTGATCCTGACGATCCGTCACCAAAAATCGTTTCCATAGAGATTCCATCTTCCATCATCATTAAGCTTCCAGCTTCAGCTACTACGGTTTCATTCGGATCTAATTCCACCTCTACAAATTGCATATCATCGCCGTGTAATTTGTAATCAATTTCATGATTGTTCATACATATTGCCTCCTTAAAATTCAAACCTATACATTCATACGCTTCGTGAACCAAAAAGTTTCATCAAACGTCCTATTATAGGAATATTCCGTTATTTAGAAAAATAGAAAAGGGATAGGGTGTCTTTTGTCGAATAAGTAACTGAAAGCGTTTTCAATTCGAAAGGGGTAAAGAACATGAAACTGAAAAATTACATCGGTGGAAAGTGGCAGGAAGCAGGAGATGCGAAATATGTTCCTGTTACCAACCCAGCAACAGGAGAAGAATTAGCGCAAGTGAGATTATCAACTAAAGATGACGTTGATCTAGCCGTTGAAGCTGCAAAAGAAGCTCAGAAAAAATGGGCACTTGTACCAGCGCCGAAACGTGCAGATTATTTATATGAAATTGGCCGTATTATGAAAGAAAAGAAAGAGCATTTGGCTCAAGTATTAACAAAAGAGATGGGCAAAGTGATTGAAGAGGGGCGAGGCGAAGTACAAGAAGGGATTGACATGGCCTTTTATATGGCAGGTGAAGGACGCCGCTTGTTTGGGGAAACGACTCCGTCTGAATTAGCGGATAAATTTGCGATGAGCGTTCGTGCACCGATTGGCGTAGTTGGTCTCATTACACCTTGGAACTTCCCTGTTGCGATCGCGACGTGGAAATCATTCCCGGCGATTGTTGCGGGTAACACCTTCTTGTGGAAACCAGCAACAGAAACACCCATGATGGCATATGAAATGGCTAAAGTGTTCGAAGAAGCTAGGTTACCTGCAGGTGTCGCAAATATCGTGTTTGGATCCGGTTCGGAAGTTGGTACAGCGATGATTGAACATCCAGACGTGAAGGTGATTTCATTTACTGGTTCAACGGAAACAGGACGGTCTGTTGCAGAACTTGGTGGTCGTCATTTAAAGAAAGTATCGCTTGAAATGGGCGGAAAAAATGCGGTAATCGTCATGGAAGACGCCGACCTAGGATTGGCTGTTGAAGGAATCCTGTGGAGTGCATTCGGAACAGCTGGTCAGCGATGTACAGCATGTAGTCGAGTAATCGTTCATAAAGATGTAAAAGAGGAACTTGAAAATCGTCTACTAGAAGCGATGAAGGTTCTTTCAATTGGGGACGGAATGGACGAATCCGTTAAAATCGGTCCAGTGATTAATAAAAAAGCGTTAGATAAAATTCATAGCTATGTTCAAATTGGTAAAGAAGAAGGAGCCACTCTTTTAGTTGGTGGAGAAATTTTAGATAAAGAAAATTTATCGAAAGGAAATTACTACGCTCCGACTTTATTCACAAATGTGGATCGAGATAGTCGAATCGCTCAAGAAGAAATTTTCGGACCGGTTGTTTCGTTGATTGAAGTATCTAGTTTGGAAGAAGCGATTGAAGTGAACAACAGCGTGACATTTGGATTGTCTAGTTCTATTTTCTCTCGTGATGTGAATAAAATCTTTAAGGCACAACGTGATTTAGATACGGGGATTGTCTATGTGAATGCAGGAACAACAGGTGCAGAAATTCACTTGCCATTTGGCGGTACGAAAGGTACGGGCAATGGACATCGAGATTCTGGTGTTGCGGCACTAGATGTATATACCGAATGGAAGAGTATTTATGTAGATTTCAGCGGGAAATTGCAAAGAGCTCAAATCGATAATTCTTAACTTCAACACGAGAGTCTAATCAGAGATTTACAAAGGGGATGTTGTAAATGAAGGTAGTCGTATTAGGTGCAGGGTTAATGGGGAAAGAAGCAGCACGCGATTTAGTGAAAAGCTCTAATGTAGAAAAAGTATTTTTAGCAGACGTTAAGGTAGAACAAGTTCAAACGTTTATAGATAAAATTGGAACCGATAAAATTGAAGCAGTTCGCTTAGACGCTAATAATGACACGGAGTTAAAAGACATCATGAGTAAAGGTGACGTTGTAATCAACGCACTATTTTATTCGTTTAATGAAAAAGTAGCCCGCACAGCAGTTGAAGTGGGTGTACATTCAATTGATTTAGGTGGACATATCGGTGGTGCAACTGATGCTGTTTTAGAATTAAAAACACAAGCCGAACAAAAAGGCATTACACTTATTCCGGATTTAGGGGTAGCTCCGGGAATGATCAATATATTGTCTGGCCACGGTGCAAGTAAGCTTGACGAAGTGAAATCGATTAAGTTGTATGTTGGTGGAATTCCGGTTGAACCTGAAGGTCCTTTGAAATACAATATTGTTTTTTCATTAGATGGCGTGCTGGATCACTATACAGATTCTTCACATGTGTTGCGTAATGGCAAACTAGAAGAAGTTGCTTCTTTAACGGAAATTGAGCCGATTTACTTTGAAGACTTTGGAGAGTTGGAAGCATTTCACACGTCAGGAGGGACTTCAACTTTAACGAAAACCTTCCCTAATATTGAAACGCTTGAATATAAAACAATTCGATATGCGGGTCATGCCGAGAAATTTAAAGTATTGGTGGACCTTGGTTTAACAAATAAAAACACGATGGTAGAAATTGAAGGGAAACAAGTGAGTACAAGAGAAGTCTTAAAAGAGGCACTTACCCCTGGATTATTATTGGGCGATAAGCAAGATGCTGTACTACTGCGCGTGACGGTATCAGGCATTCAAGCAGGTGAACCTGTTACTTATGAATACGAATTAGTGACGAAGAAGGATATGGATGATCAAGTAACCGCGATGGCGAGAGCGACAGCTAATACAATTTCGGTAGTGGCACAAATGATTGGCAATGGCGAAATCACGAAGCGAGGAGTCTATCCGCCCGAACAAATTGTTCCGGGTGATGCATATATCGAAGCAATGAAACAAAGAGGCGTTCATATTAAAGAGACCATACACCAATCAACTTCGGTTGCAAACGGATAACAGGAGGCAAGCAGCATGAACTTCGAATTTTCAGAGGAACACCAATTACTTCGCAAAACAGTACGACAATATGTAGATGATGAAATTATTCCACATATTGCTGAGTGGGATTCGACAGGTGGATTCGATCAAAAAGTATGGACGCGGTTGGCTGATTTAGGATTTATGGGTGTTTGTGTGCCAGAAGCATATGGTGGAAGTGGCATGGATTACAACTCACTTGCGATTGTTTGTGAGGAGCTTGAAAGAGGAGATACGGCTTTTCGAACAGCTGTATCCGTCCATATTGGGCTGAACTCAATGACTTTAATGCAATGGGGAACGGAAGAACAAAAACAGAAATATTTAGTGCCACAAGCGAAGGGCGAAAAAATCGGTGCATTCGGATTAACAGAACCTGGAGCGGGATCCGATGTAGCAGCTATGTCGACGACGGCTAAACTTGATGGCGATCATTATATCTTAAAGGGTCAAAAGACTTGGATTTCTCTTTGTGACAAAGCCGATCATTTTATTGTCTTTGCGTATACCGACAAATCGAAGAAGCATCACGG
This sequence comes from Paenisporosarcina quisquiliarum, assembly GCF_043641925.1. GTDB lineage: Bacteria > Bacillota > Bacilli > Bacillales_A > Planococcaceae > Paenisporosarcina > Paenisporosarcina quisquiliarum_A. The sequence goes on along the minus strand of NZ_JBHZRU010000012.1, from coordinate 49,240 downwards.
CATAAGTGCATTTATCGTTGAACGTACGATGGAAGGATTCTCTTCAAAAGCCATTAAAGGAAAATACGGTATTCGTGCAGGGAATACGGGCGAAATTTTCTTCGATGATATTCGAGTGCCTGTTGAAAATCGAATTGGTGAAGAAGGTGAAGGCTTTAAAATCGCTATGTCGGCATTAGACAATGGTCGATTTACAGTTGCTGCTGGTGCTGCAGGGCTTATTATGGCTTGTATTGAAGCGAGCGTGAAGTATTGCAATGAACGTGAAACGTTTGGAAAACCGATTGGCAAACATCAACTAGTACAACAAATGATCGCGAAAATGGAAGCGGGACTGCAAATGAGTCGCTTGCTGGTTTATCGTGTGGGTGAATTAAAAAATAAAGGCGTACGAAATACACGAGAAACATCCTTGGCGAAATGGCAAGCATGTGATTTTGCGAATCAAGCAGCGGACGACGCCGTGCAAATACACGGTGCATATGGTTATTCAGATGATTATCCAGTAGCGAGATATTTGCGTAACTCGAAAGCGCCTGTCATTTATGAAGGCACTCGAGAAATCCATACCATTATGCAAGCCGAGTACGTGCTAGGTTACCGTGAAGATAAAAAATTATCGAAGATGTTACCGAAATGGCCATTTACAATTGACCAAGAAAAATGATAGAATATTCACAACTATAATGAACGGTGGTGAGAAAGAATGAAAAAAGCTGTGAATGCACATGGATTTATATTGGAATTTTTATCTACTTCATGTGCGATTACGCATGATATTTCGGCCAACGGGACAGGTCTGTCCACTTTCGGAAAATATCATACACTTCACAGCTGATAAGTCATTCTTTCCTTTATTCATGAAGGCAAAGACTGTCTGATTTCAGGCAGTCTTTTTGTTTTGCTTCCAGCTGTGTTTTAACTAAAAAGGAGCGAACATCATGATATGTACAATACAAGAAATTAGCAAAATGCTTGGCGGGAATTTAATTTTTGAAAACCTTTCGCTAGCAATAAAAACGGGAGATAAAGTCGCTGTCGTTGGTCGAAATGGAACAGGAAAAACGACATTATTTAAATTAATCGCTGGGATTGAAACGCCAGATGCTGGGAGCATTCATTTCAAAAAAGGAACTCAAATTGGTTATTTAGCGCAAATTCCTTCCTATTCAGAGGAAGTGACTGGACTAAATGTGTTAACCATGGCCTTTGAGGAATTGCTTCAAATGCAACATCAAATGAGCGAGCTTGAAGCGAAAATGTCGACAGCTAATCCTGATGTAATGGAAAAACTGCTGCGTCAATATGGAAATATTCAAGAACAATTCACACTTCGCGATGGATATTCTTATGAATCAGAAATCGACAAGGTCATTCAAGGGTTGCAGTTACAAACTTTTGTAAATCGACCTTTTAATACACTTAGCGGAGGAGAGCAAACCAAGGTTATGCTTGGTCAAATGCTCCTAACAAAACCGGACTTGTTATTACTCGATGAGCCGACGAATCATTTGGATTTATTTGCAGTGGAGTGGTTAGAGCAATATTTGCGTGACTATGAAGGAACGGTTGTCAGCATTTCACATGATCGCTATTTCCTCGATCAAGTTGCGACGAAAATAGCCGATTTAGAAGATGGCGAATTAATTTTATACCACGGGAATTTTTCTGACTTTGTGGTGCAAAAGGAAGCCCGTATAATGAGGGAATTCCAAGAATACGAAGAACAACAGAAAAAAATCAAAAAGATGAAAGAAGCCATTAAACGGTTGAAATTATGGGCAAATGAAGCTGTGCCTCCAAATGCAGCGATGCACAGAAGAGCACGGAACATGGAACGTGCTCTTGAGCGAATGGAAAAAGTGCGTAAACCGTTAATTGATCCAAAGAAAATGAATTTATCATTTGAAGCTGCCCCAAGAAGCGGAAAAGAAGTCGTCATTATGGAACAGGTGAATAAATCTTTTGGTGATAAAGCCTTACTTCATGAAGCTGATTTTAATGTGCGATGGAAAGAACGAGTGGCCATTGTCGGTCGTAATGGAACTGGCAAATCGACCATCTTGAAATTATTAAGAGGTCAATTAGATGCAGATAGCGGGGTCGTTCAATTAGGAAGCAATGTTCGAGTAGGGTTCCTCTCTCAACATTTAGAAATTGCTGATCCGAAGAAACGTTTAATCGATGAGTTCCGAAATGAAGTGAACGTGTTTGAAGGAGAAGCAAGACATATATTAGCTAAATTCATGTTCTATGGTCCGGACGTGTTTAAGCGAGTCAGTGATTTAAGTGGTGGCGAACGCATGCGACTAAGACTCGCTCAACTCATGCATCAAGACGTAAATCTACTGATGCTCGATGAGCCAACTAATCATTTAGACATTGATTCATGTGAAGTACTAGAAGAAGCATTAGAAGACTTCCAAGGCACTATATTAGCTGTTTCGCATGATCGATATTTCTTAAATAAACTTTTCCCACGTACCGCATGGTTAGATAGTGGAAGGTTAACTACTTTCGAAGGACCATACGAATGGGCTCGCAAAAAGTGGGCAGAACAACAGGTTTTATTGGAAAATGAAGCACCTGCATTTGTACCAGTTGAGCGAGTGAAGGCTGTAAAGGTTCGAAGTGAAGAGCCACGATCGTATGAAGCGGAAATTGCAGTGCTTGAGAAAGATATCGCTGCAATCGCAACGCAAGCAGAAGGCGAAGAAGAGTGGGAAGTTTACGAATCATTGATGGCTGACAAAAAGAATTTAGAAGCGAAATTAGATGAGTTGATGGCCGAGTGGTTCAAACATGAAGCTTGATGATTGATGAAATAGAAGGAAGAAGCGGAATCGTGAAAAACGGTTTCGCTTTTTTCTATGTTGATGTCTATTTTGGGCTGAGCAACCACTGACTTAGTGAAAGTGTGCATATTCGGAGTGAAATTTGGTATTTGTTTGGGTTGAAACGCCAAATTATTGAATGCAAACGCCAAATTATCCAAGACTGTAGCCAGAAAAAGTCATCCAAACGCTATATTATCATCTGCTTGCGACAAATTGTTCAACGTAATCCAATGAGAAACAATTTAAAATAATTCATTAATTAATGAAACGAAAATCGTTTATTGGAAGTCTAATCCATTAACAATCGGAAAAGAAGGGGAGAAGACAGAATGAAAAAGAGAAGCCTGTGGCTCTTATTCGCAGCGGGTATCACGGTATTGGTGTTAGCATTTGGATTTATGATTGATAAGGTGACAGTTAGTGCTTCACCTGTGGCATTATCTAATTCGGGGTGGAAAGTGAATTTCTCGTCACCATTAAAAGAAACGGCAATCATCGATGGGAATTTATATTTAGTTGATCAACAAGGGATTGAACCAGAATCGACGATTTCGATGACTAATCAAAATCGCACGCTTGAAGTGTCGGGATTGAAACCGGGTTCATACAAATTACACATGAAACGGGAAGCGCTTCAAGGTGGTTTTCTCAAAAACATAGCGATTAATGAACTATCGTTTATCGTTCAAAAAGATTTACAACCGGTTAAATCTGAAAAAGAATTAAAAGACTACTTCTCAAAAATCCAAAAAATAACGGCTCAATTCAATGTTGATGAAGCAGAATCTGTATCTTCGGAGGAGTCGGCAATGGATAGCAAGTCGTCGGGTTCAGGAGAAGGTGTAGGAGGCGAAGTCGAGTATTCAACTACTAATAACCAAGTTGAAGGGGTGGATGAATCTGATTCTGTGAAAACAGATGGTTCGTATATTTATTCGATTGGCAACGGGCGTGTGGTGATAGCGGATGTTCGAAGTCCTGATGCGATGCAAAAAGTTGCAGAAATCCCACAGGATGACACTTTTTTCCCGACTCAGCTATTTTTACATGATAAAACTCTTATCGTATTTGGCGATAAGCATGTTCCATACGATTACTCAGATACTTCTGGGTCAAGTGGAAAAATGATGATGCCTTTTAATAGTTCAACCAATGTTCGTTTTTACGATATTCAAGATGCCAAATCACCAAAATTAATTCGTGAAATTGGATCGGAAGGCTATTTAAATGGGGCTCGTAAGAAAGATAATATGCTGTATTTTGTAACCAATGTAGCATCTTATTTTAGAATGTCTAATGAACAAGACGATCTAGAACTTCGCCCTTATATATACGATAGTGAAGAAGGCGATAAAGCTTCTCCCCTTTCGTATTCGGATTTGTCGATTCTACCTGGAACACTGGATGCGACGTATAGTGTGATCACAGCCATGGACTTAAACAATCCAAAAGAATCTCAAATCACAACTAAAGGATATCTCGGTAGCAGCCATTCCTTGTATATGTCGAAAGAAGCTTTGTATTTAACTGCACCTATTTATATGTCAACTTCAACAGAAGGCAATAACGCCTCAATTGACATGATGTGGAATCCACAAGAGAGCAATACGGAAATCTATAAATTTAGTTTAGACGGAACGAATGTTAAGTTCGTGTCGTCAGGTGAAGTGACTGGCAGTTTATTAAACCAGTTTTCAATGGATGAACACGAGGGGTATTTCCGAATCGTTACGACAAAAGGATTCGCTTGGAATGAAGAGACGCCATCAGAAAACAATTTATTTATACTAGATTCCGGTATGAACCAAGTTGGTTCAATTGAGGGGTTAGCGAAAGGCGAGCGCATTTATTCAGCTCGATTCATGGGGGATAAAGCCTATATGGTTACGTTTAAAGAAACGGATCCTTTATTCGTCATGGATGTATCAAATCCAACTTCACCAAAAGTTTTAGGCGAATTAAAAATTCCTGGATTCAGCAATTACCTACACCCATTAGATGAAAATCATTTAATCGGGTTCGGATACGATACGTTTACAAGAGACGTTGGAAATGGGCAAACAGCAATCATGACTGGGGGGATGAAGGTTTCCTTATTTGATGTATCTGATTTCGCCAATCCATTAGAAAAGGATGTAGAGATTGTTGGAGGACAAGGAACATTTAGTGCGCTTCAATACGATCACAAGGCTTTATTCCAACACCGCAAAAACAACTTATTTGGCTTCCCAATAACTGTTTATCAAGAAGGAAAAGATGGTTATGGGGAATATGCAGGTCAAGGCGCGGTGGTATATGAAGTTACCGCTGAAAAAGGGATTCAAGAGGTTGGGAATTTAATTAAAGAAAAAAATCCTCAACGTCCATATGAAGAATGGGAGAAATCAATCCAGCGAATGATTTACGTAGGTGATGTTTTATATACGATATCTATGGAAGAAATTAGAAGTTATGATTTGAAAACGTTTAAAGAAATAGGTGTTGTCTCATATTAAAGAAAGGCAGACTACTAACGCGTAACGCTTAGTGGTTTGCTTTTTTTTTGATTTAACTGTACCTTGCAAGATTTAAGCAAGAAGAAATAATGGGTTGAAGGAAAAAAATTCAAAAAACAAGATTGACAACTAAGTGTATTAACCATACAATACACTTATAACTGTATGAACCACTTAATACACACACTAAAGAAATGATGTAGTCCACGTCAAATTACGTATAGGAGTTGCTTTGATGAATGTGAAGTTTAATAATCGCGATCCCGTCTACCTGCAAGTTATTCGGAATTTTAAAGAGAAGATTGCAAACGGAGAATTAGTCCCTGGAGATGAAATACCGTCAAGACGTGAGTTAGCAAACATGTTAAAAATAAATCCTAATACTGCACAACGTGCTTATAAGGAAATGGAGGAACAGGGTTTGATCCATACAGAAAAAAATCACCCAAGCAAAATTACATCGGACATAAAGATCTTAGGAATGGTAAGAGAAGAGTTGCTAGTTGAAGCAGTCGATACATTTGTGGCATCCGTAAGGTCAATAAATGTTCCAGTAGATGAATTATTGAACTTGGTAAAAACAAAATACGCAGGAAATAATGATGATAAGGGGGCTTGAAAATGATTGAAGTAAAAGATGTTACAAAAAATTTCGGTCGAAAAAAGATTTTAAAAGGTGTTTCATTTACTGCTAATAAAGGTGAAATCACTTGTTTAATAGGAATTAATGGAGTTGGCAAAACAACTATTTTAAATGCCATAATGGCACTTACCCCAATTAACAATGGAGAAATTTTAATAGACGGAGAAACCCTTCATAAAAAAACGTTTGAAAAAGTCACCTTCATTCCTGATGCAATAACGATGCTCCCACACATGAAAATTTCAGAGGCTATGGAGTTCATGAATGACTTTTATGCTTGCTGGAACCAAAACCGAGCAACGGAATTACTTGGCTTTTTTAATTTAAATGTATCCGATCGAATATCTTCCTTATCAAAAGGAAATACAGCAAAAGTTAATTTACTTCTTGGTTTAGCAATGGATGTTGATTTTATATTAATGGATGAACCTTTTTCTGGAATTGACATGTTTAGTCGAGAGGAAATCGCTAAAGTATTCACAAGTCATTTAATTGAAAATAGAGGTGTTATCATTACGACTCATGAAATAGGAGATATTGAACATTTAATTGATAAGGTAGTGCTGTTAGATGAGGGAATTGTAATCAAGGAATTCAGCGCGGAAGATGCTCGCGAAAATGAAGGGAAATCTGTGGTAGATGTAATGAGAGAGGTGTACCAAAGATGAAAAACTATTTAAAGTTGTTGAATTTTGAATTTAATCGATCTGCGAAATTATTTGCGGTTTTACTAGGCGTTACACTAGTTATACAAGTTATTGGCGTCATTGTATTGTCGAATAAATATCTAAGCATGGCGAACGAAAAAATGTATGAAGAGTTCATGTCAAAAGCGGATTTCCTATCAAACTTTGGTCAAATGAGTTTTATGTCAGTAGCAGGAAGTGTCTGGTTTCTTGGTCCAATCGCTTTATGCGCGGCAGGCGTAGTGTTTTATATTTTCATCATTTGGTATCGCGATTGGTTCGGGAAGAATACATTTATTTACCGATTATTAATGCTACCAACAACGAGATTGAATATCTTTTACGCTAAAATAACAAATATTTTGTTATTAACATTTGGTTTTGTAGCATTTCAACTTATTTTGATTCCATTAGAGACAACCGTTCTGAAATGGATGGTGCCAAAAGAATTCCGAGTGGATTTAACTGTCAAAGAAATTATTAGTGGCATGCCCGGATTAAACATATTTATACCAACAAGTATTTTTGGCGTGATCGTATATTATGGGGCAGGATTTATGGTAGTGTCCATTCTATTTACAGCAATTTTATTGGAAAGAAGCTATAAATGGAAAGGGATTTTTGCTGGAATCATATATAGTTTAATTGCCTTAGCTGTATTTATTTCACCACTATTTTTGCAAGAATTTATCTTGAATGACTTTTTCTATCCAATGGAATTATTTTTAATGTTGATTGCGATGGGGATCATCGTACTAGCAGTGTCCATTTGGATGAGTGGATTCTTATTAAAGAAAAAAATAACGGTATAGGGAGCGTGTAGAAATGAAGAAATATTGGAAATTCACAGCAACTATAGCTGTTATTGTACTTAGCATTGGGGCATTTTACGTCAATTCGGCTTTGTCAGCTCCACAATATCCAAAATTCGCGATTAAAAAACAGAGTGGTGACGCTAAAGAAATTAAATCATTGGTGTTAGAAGGGGGCTATCATGAAGGAATTGTTATGAGTTATACAAACACGCATTTAAAAATCACTTCTGATGGTTCTGAAAATAGAAATGGTCATTCACTTATAGATCAGGTTAGGGGACAACCGTCTCCAGTCATCAAGGATTTACAGAAGAATTATCGTGATTTCATGCGAGGAAAAAGTCAAAGCATCAATTCATTTTTTGAAAACGATGAATTACTAGCGTATGCAGACGTGAAGTATAAAATTGGCGCATCTCACATAAGAGACTTTAAATTTGATATATCCATATTAAATAAAGATGATGGTAACACAACTTCCTTCAATATTAACGTTCCAGACGCATCGGCAGCTGATTATATATTTGTCGAAGATGTACAGGTTATTGATAACGAGTTGAAAGTGATTTCACAAAATACGATGAGGAAGAATGACAAATATTTTACTGAAAAACATGTCTACACTCTCGACATATCGGCTGGAACGATAACTAACAACGAAAAGATTTTATCCATTCCTGAAGGACAAGGTAATTCATATGTTGATGCTCAATTAATCAATACTAATCCGTTACAGGCTAATGAAAATGTTGTGTTTTTAATAACTCATAGCAATTATGAAGAAGGATTAGACGGACTTAGAGAATCGAGTTCGAGTAAAGAGATATTATTCTATAATTTAAAGACGCAGAAAACAGATACCATCGAAATGCCAGAGAGTTTGAATGACAATCAAGTTAGTTTTTTGGAAGGTTCAACGATTTATTTCTCGAAATTTAGTGAGCAAAATTTAATTGTTACTCCTTTTACCATTGAAAATCATGAAGTTGGTGATGAGTTTACAATCCAGTTATCAAATGAAACAAGCGATGAGGTTCCACCACTAATAATCGTGAAAGAAAGTAAGTTATATGCAGTATCCCAAATTATGAATTCAAAAATGAATGCAAGTGTTGCTGTAGTTAATGTGAAAACAAAAGAATTACTTTATGAGGGGGAAGTGGTTATGAAAAACACTCCCAAAAGTATACAAGAGTTTGAATTATATATGTATGAGATGTCTGTTAACTAGTCCGCGTAATCTTAGTTTTATTTAATGGATAGCTTATTGAATGATCTTCAAGCTTATATTGTAAAAAGATGACTTCGGTATTTTATCGGAGTCATCTTTTTTAATCACACTACTTATATGAGGATTTTAAAGAAAACATGTAACTGTAAGCCCCATTTTTCACCACTTGAGGCTCATGATCTATGCTGGGGTTAGTCCGTAACGCTTATTAGCCTGCTTTTTCTGTATGTTCAACGGGTATATGTTTAAATGATGTAACATCAAATAATCCTGTGTCTGTTAATTTCAATGAAGGAATAACAGGTAAACTAAGAAATGATAAGGTCAACATTAAATGGTAATCAAGTGTCGGATGAATTGTATGGAGTGCTTGGTGCAACTTGTGAAGATCATGGACAGCTTGCTGTGTAGGGCTTTCGGTCATTAATCCCCCAATAGGTAAAGCTAACGAGGCAAGGATTTTACCTCCATCGACAACTACCAAACCGCCTTGCATGGATTGAAGCTTTTCTAAAGCTACTAACATATCCTTATCATTGGTGCCAAGAACAATCGCGTTATGTGAGTCATGTGCGATCGTCGTAGCAACTGCGCCACTTTGAATGCCAAAGCCTTTTACAATTCCTAGTCCTATTGTGTGCTTATGGTGATGACGTTCGATAACTGCTAATTTCAATTGGTCATGATGAATGTTAGGTATAAATTTTCCTTCATTAACATCTACTGTTTCAATAACTCTATTTGTTGTTAGCTGATTCGGGACAATTTCGATCACATTTGCAGTCGAACCCTGTGAAAATGGGATGGCTAAATCTGAAGCTGTCAATGAAGGCAAGTGGACAGATTGTCGAATTCGACTCGAGCAATCAGTATTGCTAGTAGTTTGAGTTATCACTTCACCACTGTGTGCAACTTGAACACCTTTTTTCCAAACAGAAGATATTTCAAGAGTTTCTAGATGATCTAGCAAAACAAAGTCCGCATCAAAACCTGGGGCTAGTGCTCCTTTGCCATTTAACCCGTAACATTCAGCTGCATTTATGGTAGCAAGTTGAATCGCTTGTAATGGGTCCATCCCCGCTTTAATTGAGAGACGAATCGCATGATCAATGCTCCCTTCATTAACGAGTTCATCTAAATGTTTATCGTCAGTGCAATATAAGAACCTACGTGCATTTTGGCCAGAAACCGCTGGCAAAAGATCCTGTAAATTCTTTGCGGCAGACCCTTCGCGAATCAATACATACATGCCTTGCTCAACTCGATCAAGTGCTTCGTCAGATGAAATGCATTCATGATCCGTTTGAATTCCAGCTACTCGGTATCCACGAATTTGCTCATGTTGTAAACCAGCCCCATGACCGTCAATTCGCAAATCTGCCCGTTGCGTCATGACGATTTTTTCTAGCATATCCTCATTTCCATTTAAGACCGCAGGAAAATCCATGACTTCTGCTAATCCGATTACGGATGGATGAGCTAATAAGGGAGATAAATCTTTTGCTTGAAGAATAGCCCCTGCATGCTCAAATGAAGTGGACGGTACACAAGAAGGAAGCATGACATAGATATCCATTGGACTTTTCTCGGCATTATCTAACATGAATTGAATCCCCTCAATACCTGCCACGTTAGCTATTTCATGGGGATCCGTAACGACTGTGGTCACGCCATGAGGCAATAAAACATCTCCGAATGCAGAAGGAGTTAGCATAGAAGACTCAATGTGAATATGCCCATCAATTAATCCAGGAATCACGTAACGACCCTTCGCATCCATTTCATTCAAGGCTTGAAATAAACCAGAGCGATCAACGGCAATAATGACACCATCTGAAACGACTAAGTCAGCTTGAATCCAGGTCAATGAAAAAACGTTAGCTATTTTAGCATTTCGAAGAATGAAGTCAGCGGGACGAGAACCTTGGGAAATGGCAATTCGTTTTTGGAGTATGTGAATGGATTCCATGAATGATTGACCTCCTATCGAAAAAGTTCTTATATCTTATTCGTATTATTGTACAGCCTTTGAGGTGTTAGTTGTAGTTTCAGTACCTGTTTTTGGATTCATACAAAATTTGTTTTTTAGACGCAGGTTCGATAATATGATGCAAAAGGTATTTTTGAAGGGAGTGGGCAAAATTGCTAAATGAGAAAAATGATTTGGCCATTGACTGTTGCCTGCTAGCAGGTCGATTAATGATTGAAAGTGGTGCAGAAACGTATCGGGTTGAAGATACGATGACACGAATGGCGATATCGCAAGGTTTAATCGGCACTCAAAGTTTCGTGACACCGACAGGAATCATGTTTTCGTTAGGTAAGGATGGTTCCACAAGATTAATGGCAATTCGCTTAAGGATTACGGATCTAGAGAAAATAGCATTGGTCAATCAAGTTTCTCGTAAATTGACTACCACCGAATTGACAATTGAAGAAGCCTATGAGGAATTGCAAAGAATTGCTAGCGCGAATTTATTGTTTCCTTTTTCTTGGCAATTAATCGCAGCAGCTATAGCGAGTGGATGCTTTCTTATCCTGTTTGAAGGTACTGTTTGGGACGTACCAGCAGCCACAATTGCAGGAGGATTAGGGTTCATTGTCGTCACTTTAATACACGAGTTAACGAGAGTGAAGTTTTTTGCTGAATTCATTGCGGCTTCTATAGTAGGACTAACCGCGTTTTTATCCACCTTTTTAAATCTCGGTCAAGACTTAAATATTATTATCATTAGCGGTGTAATGCCGCTTGTTCCAGGACTATTAATTACAAATGCAGTTCGCGATTTAATGGCGGGACACTTTGTTTCTGGTGTTTCAAAAGGTGCAGAAGCATTACTAACCGCATTTGCCATAGGTGCAGGTGTTGCATTGGTACTATCATTTTAGGAGGGATGTCATGACGTGGATTATACAGGGCATTCTGAGTTTCGTTATTGCTGTGTCGTTTGCCATCATATTTAATGCGCCGCGTAAAAAGGTCGTAGCATGTGGAGTTGTTGGGATGAGCGGCTGGATGATTTTCAGTGCTTTTACAATGGTCTCACAAGATCAAGTGCAGGCATCCTTTGCTGGTGCATTTGTAGTCGCATTAGCTGCACATATATTATCAAAACGATTTAAAATGCCAATGATTATTTTTAGTGTACCGGGAATTATTTTACTCGTACCGGGTGGACTTGCGTATAACGCCATGCGGAATATTGTTGAAAACGATTATTTAACGGCTATTGCTTTTGCTTCGAAAGCATTTATGACGTCAGGCGCAATTGCTATGGGTCTCGTATTTGCAGAAGTGTTAATGCAATTGATTTTTAGATATATGGCCAAAAGAAAAACTGTCATTGTGAAGTGAATTTCACATGACAGTTTTTTTGTGACAATTTTTTAATATGAAAGACAACATATTAAAAATTCTTGAGTCGTATAGACTCAGGAATTTTTTGATGAAATTGTTTGTTCTAAGTCATCAGATGTGACTGGGTGACCAATATAATATCCTTGCAGTGCGTCACAACCAAGTTCTTTTAATAGCTCGAACTGTTCAATTGTTTCTACACCTTCGGCTAAAACTCGAATACTCATTGATTTTCCAAACTGAATCATACCATGGACTAATTTCTGAAGCTTTTCTTGCTGCATTATTGATGATATGAAGGACTGATCAATTTTGAGTTCAGAGATTGGTAACAACTGCATGTATCTGAATGAAGCATAGCCTGTCCCAAAGTCATCTAGTACAAATGCAACGCCATCTTGTTGCAATAAACGCATTTGACGAATAATCGATTGTTCCGCTTCAGCTTCAAGTGCAAACTTTTCCGTAATTTCAATTTGCAATAGGTGAGCAGGACAACTGTATTTTTCAAGAGTTTGGCGAATTTTCTTAACCATATTATGATCACGGAATTCCCGCACAGATGAGTTAATACTCACTTTTAATGGACGACCTTCTTTTTGCCATATAGCAGCTTGTTTACAAGACTGTTCAAGCATAAACGTCCCAATATCATGAATCATACCTGACTCTTCTGCGATTGGTATTAATTCGTTAGGATGCACAGTTCCAAGCACTTCATCTTCCCAACGTACTAACGCTTCCACAGTGTTGATACTACCCGAACGGACATCAAGTTGTGGTTGATAGTAAACTTGTAAATCCTTGTGATGCAAAGCTTCTATTAATCGTTTTTCAATCGTTAATTTACGACTAAGTGCTTGGTGAGTCGATTTTGAAAGACTCACAATATTACCGCCACCATCTTGCTTTACTTTATGAATGGTTGCGTTCGATGCTTTCATTAAATGAAGGAAAGTGGATTGATCTTCCGGGTATCGTGTAATACCACCACTAATTGAAATCGGAATAGCGGTGTTGCGAATATAAATTGGATGTTGTTTTAAATACGTTAAAAATCCTTGTATGAACCACTCACTAAGAGGGGTCAGTACAACAAATTCATCCACACCAACTCTTGCAATATCGCTATCTTGGAAATACATTTTCATACGTTTAGCAAACTCAAGTAATAGAGTTGTTTCGGAATCTTCATCATGCATGTCTTTTAATGTGAAAAATTTGTCGATATCTAAAAAAACAAACGAAAAATGACGTTTTTCTTCAATGAAATTTGAAACGATATATTCCAAGCGATGACGATTCATCAAATTGGTCTCGGGATCAACGTAAGCGATTTGCTCGAGATGCGTTTGAAGCCGTTTCTTCTCTGTAATATCTTTTTCTAAAATACAATAGTACATTGTGTCATTAGAAGATGCAGTTACAGGAATGGCCGTCATTTCAACCCAATAAGTTTCCCCATCTTTCGTAATCTTCTCAACCGAACCTTGCCACACTCGATTACTCTTTAATGAAGTCCAAATTGTATTGGCAAACATTTCACCAGTTCCTGGAGGGAATAATTGCCAAAAGGATTTCCCTACAACTCTTTTTGGTGTCCATTTACTCGTTTTTAAAAATAAATCATTTGCATAAATAATTAGACCTTCTTCATCAATATACGTAAGCATAAATGTTTGGTCCAAACCGTTCTTAATACTCGCCAATTCCTGAGCGCCGGTCGTGTCATTGGTAATTGTTGAATTATATTGTTCAAATAAAAACATAACGCATCTCTCGTTATCTATCGTTAACGATTTTAAAACAGCAGAAACGGGAACTTCTTCTCCCTGCTTTGTATGTAAAAGAAAATCTTCAAATCGAATAGGATCGATACTTCTAAGCACTTGATCCCAAGTAGCCTTATGCATCGCCGATTTCTCTTCTTCGATAAAAGGATAAAATTGGCCAACGACCTCATCTGCCCGATAGCCAAAAGTTTTTTCGGCTTCTCGACTCCACCAAAGAACAATCCCTTCTTTAGTTGTCAGCATCATTGGAAATGGTACGTGGTTAAATACTTCGTTCCCTGATTCCAATATTTGTTGCAATCGATTCATATTTAAGGACTCCTTGTAAACCATACTATTTTATATTATAAAGAAGTCTTACGATTACGTCATTAATTTGAAAAAAGTTTATTCTGAAAAATAGAGAAATAAATATTTTTGTATAACGATTTTTGTGTGAATTTGTTAATTGAGGCTTTTATTTAATTAAAATTGGAGTTATCTAACATGGCACAAAGCTAGTTGTCTGAGTAAAAAGTGAATTGGTTTTCCATAGATTTAAGTTTTACCATTAAAATTGTCGATAAAAGGTTGGAAATAAAATATTTTTAATAAACTGAGAATTTATCTGTGAGAAGAGTAGGATATAAGTTATGATATATAGGTAGGTGGTCGCATGGAACGGTTAAAAGGTATTGGATTGATTGTCACAGGCGCAATGTTATGGGGTGCAACCGGGCCTCTAATGGAATGGATCTTAAATAATTCACCACTGTCAGTGGCATTTATGTTGACCTTGCGATTATTTATTGCAGGATTCGGTTTACTTTTATTTTTAAGTTTTCAAAAGAAGGATATTTATCAAATTTTGAAAGATTCTTATTGGGTTAAACGTCTCTTAATTTTTGCGGTGTTCGGCATGCTTGGCGTTCAATTCTCTTTTGTAGCTGCTATAGAAGCTAGTAATGCAGTAGTTGCAACACTGCTTCAGTTTTTAGCACCCATTTTTGTCATCCTATTCGTCTCTTTGAGATTGAAGAAATGGCCGCCATCAATACAGGTGATTGGAATTATCGGGACGTTATTTGGCTTATTTTTGCTATTAACTAATGGCACATTGTCAACGCTCCTTATTAGTCCAGTTGCCACTGCTTGGGGAATCGCTGTTGGGTTTTCTTTTGCTTTTTATATTCTATATCCCACCGCTTTAATGAAAGAATGGGGCGTTATATTAGTTGTGGGTTGGTCAATGTTAATGGGCGGAATTATTTTGGGTGTTGTAACAAGAATCTGGGAATCATCTGAGTGGATTTATTTGATGGATTTGAAGTTAGTCTTGTTGCTACTAACAATTATTATTTTCGGTACGTTAGCATTTGTTTTATTCCTAAGCAGCATGAAATACATTTCAGCTACAGAAACAAGCATTCTTTCAAGCATTGAGCCTTTAACCGCAATGGTGATTTCAGTCATTTGGTTAAATCAACTTCTAGGCATGTGGCAATGGGTAGGTGCAATATGCATGTTGTTTTTTGTCACATGGTTATCAATTTCCGGTAAAAAATCGTAAAGTTTTGCCGATACAATTATTATGACACGAGGAAGCAGGGACTAATATTATGAGTAAATTAAAAAGAAATCCATTCAAAAGCTCTAAAGTCAAAGTACCCAAAGTACCAAAAGTTAAAAAAGTGAAAGAACCAAGAGTTGGACTTTCAAAATTTAAGATGAAAGCTCCGAAATTCGGAAAATATAATGCTAGATTTAACATTCGAAAAAAATTGATCATCGCGTTCTCATCTATTATTCTATTATTTTTAATTTTAAGCGGAATTGCTGTTTACAGTACAATCGTGCTGAATGACAACACAAAAGAACTAAATACGCGTATTTTACCTCGAGTAGACGCAGTGAAGTCTTTAAACTATCGCATGGAAAATGTCATGAGCTTAACGCAAAGACATGTTCTATCAACTGATGTAACAGTTAAAAGAGAAACGTCAGAACGCATTGATGCGCAAGTTCAAGAAATTAATACGTTGCTTGAAAGCTACGGGAAATTGCTTCAAGATCCAATGGCCATTAATTTACATGAAGATATTGTGAAGAAATGGGATCAATACATAGAGAAAAATGAACAAGTGCAAGTGTTTAGTACGAAAGATAATACAAACCGTGCAGTGGCACTAACTTACGAAGGTAATGTTCAATATGATTCTATCCAAAGAACATTGGATGAGTTAGTGTTTATTGATTTAGAAGAAGCTGAAAGACTGGAAGCAAAAAGCAGCAGTACGTTCAATGGCGTTATGCTAGCCCTTATTATAAGTATTTTGTTTGCTATTCTTGCAACTGTGGCGATTGCCGCTTTCTTAACTCGTTTAATTCGTAAACCGATTGGATTGTTAATGGATCGATTTAAAGCGATGTCAAATGGGGACTTAACGGTAGATCAAATACAAATCAAGAATAGAGATGAATTTGGTGATTTAGCTGGGCATTTTAATACAATGCTAATGACTCTTCAAAAGCTTGTAAAAGATCTACAAGCATCTATTTCAACAGTTGCGATTTCGGCTGAACAAGTTTCAATGAGTGCATCTGAAACGAGTCGCGCAACAGAGCAAATTACAGAATCGATGGCTGATGTATCGGAAGGTGCTGACGTCCAAGCTGAATCTGTTCGTCATGTAAGAGAATCGATTGGTGAAATGTCGACAGGTATGGAACAAGCTTCCGTAGCGATTCAAGACGTTTCAGATAAAGCTGTATCAACGACTGAGTTAACAACGACGGGTCTTCATGTAATGGAGGAAACACGTCAGAAGATGAATGAAATCCGACTTGTTTCTGAAAAAACGGCAGATGTCGTAAGTGGATTAAGTGTGAAATCCGAAGAAATTGGTCAAATTGTCGGTCTTATCACTGCTATTGCGGAACAAACGAATTTATTGGCATTAAATGCAGCAATTGAAGCTGCTCGTGCTGGAGATCATGGACGAGGATTTGCGGTTGTAGCAGATGAGGTTCGAAAACTTGCTGAGCAATCTGCAAATGCTGCAAAAGATATTAACTCTCGAATTGGATCAATTCAACACGAAGTTAAAGAAGCCATCGTGTCTATGCAAGGTTCAACGAAAGAAGTCGCGCTGGGAATTGGCTTAGCTGAAAAATCGAGTGAAAGCTATGACGAGATTGCCAAGATGATTGGCGAAGTTTCTGCTCAAACAGAAGAAATCACAGCTATCTTCCAACAAATGAATGCATCAGCTCATCAAATGGAAGGACGCGTTCGTGAAGTTGAATCTCTTTCAACTGAAGCATCTGAACGTGCTCAAACAGTTGCAGCGGCAGCAGAAGAACAAAATGCATCGATGGAAGAAATCACATCTTCAGCAGATGTATTGAACGGACTTTCAGGAGAACTGAAACAACTCGTACAACAATTTAAGATTTAATGTGGGTGGGCTCCTTCTGAAAAGAGGGGGCTCTTCTTTTTGGTTAATTACAACCAATATATCGAAAATTCTAACTGAGATGGCCAAAATTTTAACTGAGAACGTCAAAACTCTAACCTAGAACCCAAAAATTCTAACTGAGAGACTGCTCACCAACAGGAATACCCGCGACGCGCAGGCGAGCGGGGCTATATAAGATTTTCAAAACCTGATTTGGACTGCCCGCAATGCTTGGCAGTCGTTTTTTGTTGGTGAAGCAATGTACATTTTGCAACTTCTAACAATTACAACTGAGATGTCGATTTTTCTAACTGAGATGGACAGAATTCTAACTGAGAACGTCAAAATTCTAACCAAGAACCCCGGAATTCTAACTGAGCGACCGCTCACCAACAGGAACACCCGCGACGCGCAGGCGAGCGGGGCTATATAAGATCAGTAAAACCTAATGTGGACTGCCCGCAATGCTTGGCAGTCGTTTTTTGTTGGTGAAGCTTTGTACATTTTGCAACTTCTAACAATTACAACTGAGATGTCGATTTTTCTAACTGAGATGGCCAAAATTCTAACTGAGAACGTCAAAATTCTAACCAAGAACCCCAAAATTCAAACTGAGCGACTGCTCACTCACAAAAAATGCATATTTATCGTGTCGATAAGATACCCCAATCCTGTTCATTGTGGCATAATGGGAACAATCAGATAATTAATTCGTAGAGCGAAGAAGTTTCAGGAGGCACAATGATATGAAAACCGTCTTTTCGTATGTAAAACCATATAAATGGCCAATAGCTGTAGCACTATTCCTTATGCTTACAGAGCTTGCGGTCGAACTTGTCCAGCCATTGTTAATAGCTAAAATAATTGATGATGGCATTTTAAAGCAGGACCAATCGGTCATTTGGGTTTGGGGATCCGTGATGATGGGGATGGCTTTTTTAGCGTTTCTATCAGGTGCGACAAACTCTTACTTTGCTTCCCATGCGGCGCAAAGCTTTGCGTTTGATTTAAGAAGTGCCCTTTTTAAACAAGTGCAACAATTTACGATGGCGACTTTTACACGTTTTCCATCCTCCGGTCTTATAACTCGATTGACGAGTGATGTAACAATGGTTCAAAACGTATTGTTTATGAGTCTTCGTATTATGCTTCGAGCACCACTCCTTGTGTTAGGAAGCTTAATCATGGCTTTTATTGTTAATGCATATCTTGCCATGTTTTTAGTAGTAGCAGTACCATTTCTTATTATATTTTTATACATAATGGTCAGAAAAGGGGTTACGTATTTTGCTCGCGTTCAAGTAAGTCTGGACCGAGTAAATCGCGTTCTCCAAGAAAACCTTCAAGCTGTCCGATTGATCAAAGCCTATTTACGTGGCAAATATGAGTCTTCACGGTTTGAGCAAGTATCTGGATTATTGAAAATGGATACGGTGAAAGCATTACGAATGATGGAAATCATTTTACCGCTTCTTTTATTCGTCATGAATGTCAGTTTGCTTGCAGTTTTGTGGTTTGGTGCTGATCGAATACAAACGAATGATGCTCAAATAGGAGAGCTTGTAGCGATTGTCAATTACGCGATGAGAATGACCGGTGCCTTTTCAATGTTCGCTTTTATTATCATGGCGGTTGCTCGAGCGAAGGCTTCTGCTGAACGTATGGAAGAAGTTTTGCTGGTGAATGAAGGGCTAGAACGCAATGAACAAACAGGAGAAATGAGAAAGTTTGCAAACGGAGAAATCACGTTTAAAAATGTTTCCTTTAACTATCTGAATACGAAGGAACCTGTATTAAAAGACATTAATTTCTCGATGAAATCAGGTGAAAAGCTCGCCATAATGGGAGCGACTGGTTCTGGTAAATCAACATTGCTTCAACTCATAACTCGGTTCTTTGATGTAACAAGTGGCTCGGTTGAAATCGATGGGAAAAATGTGAAGGATTGGTCTTTGGATCAACTAAGGCAAACCATTGGATTAGTTCCTCAACAGTCACTTTTATTCTCGGGAAGTATTTATCAAAACTTAGCATGGGGCAAAATAGAGGCATCGATTGAAGAGTTGGAACAAGCAGCCAAACAAGCACAAATTCATACATCTGTTGAACAATTTACAAAAGGATATGAGACACGTGTAGGACAAAAAGGTGTAAATCTCTCGGGTGGACAGAAACAGCGTTTATCTATTGCTCGAGCTCTAGTGCGTAAACCAGAGATTCTTTTGTTAGATGACAGCACGAGTGCGTTAGATGTTAAGACAGAAACTGCTCTATGGGAAGCTCTTGAAAAAGAGGATGCGACGATGTTAGTTGTGACTCAAAAAATTAGAACAGCCAAAGGAGCAGACCGTATTCTACTTCTTGATAATGGCCGAATTTCAGGGTATGGGACGCATAAAGAATTATTAAGAAGCTCTAAATTGTACCGCGAAATCGCAGAGTCTCAGCAAGAACTGGAGGTGTCTGAAAATGCGCAACATACTCTCTAAACCATTTGGCTATGAACCAGTTCTTTCGAAGGATGATATTAAACCAGTCAAAAAGAAAAAAGGTGATCGACCGAGCGATTGGCAATTTGTCTTTAAACAAATTTGGAAGTTAGTAGATGAGCAACGGTTCCTTCTCATAACAGTTTTGCTACTTGTCGTCATCAGTTCTGCACTAGCGTTAATTGGTCCTTTTCTTATCGGAAAAATTATTGATACGCATATTGTCGAAGGGGAATTTGCAGGTATGCAATCGAAGATTGTGTGGTTGATTGTCATTTATGTGTTCCTTTCTGTATCGATGTTTTTACAAAACTATTGGATGATCGGTATTGCACAACAAACGATTTATCGTATGAGAACAAGTTTGTTTGCTCATTTTCAAAAACTACCCGTTTCGTTTTTTGATAAAAGACAGCATGGGGAGTTAATGAGTCGTGTAACCAACGACATTGAGAATGTCAGTTCCACGCTCAATAGCTCATTTATACAAGTGTTTTCGAGTATATTAACGTTAACCGGAACTGTTATTGTTATGGTCATTTTGAGTCCGTTACTCACTCTTTTAACGATGACCATTATCCCCATTATGTTTATTGCCATGAAGTGGATTACTAGAAGAACAGGCAAACTATTTAAAGAGCAACAGCAAGCCGTAGGTGATTTAAATGGAATGATTGAAGAAACAATTTCAGGCCAACGAATTGTAAAAGCATTTTCACAAGAAAATCGAGTCATTGATGAATTTACGGTGAAGAGTGAACGACTTCGTAGAACCGGCTTTTGGGCTCTTACTTATTCAGGATTCATTCCGAAAGTCATGAACATGTTGAATAACGCGAGTTTTGCCATTGTGGCAGGTATTGGTGGCTTGCTTGCATTAAACGGGCATGTAACGATCGGGACGATTGTTATTTTCTCTGAATATGCGCGACAGTTTACGCGTCCTTTAAACGATTTGGCGAATCAATTTAATACGGTATTATCGGCAATTGCAGGTGCTGAGCGTGTATTTGTCATTATTGGTGAACCGATTGAGAAAGATGATGCAACCAAGTATCAAGATATGATGCTTAAGGGGAAAGTGGAGTTTGAGAATGTTTCATTTAAATATGAACAGACGGATGATGACCACACGATTCGTCATGTGAATTTCACTGTGAACCCTGGAGAAACGGCTGCTTTAGTCGGGGCTACTGGGGCTGGGAAAACGACGATTATGCAATTGTTAGCACGTTTTTATGAAGCCAATGAAGGTCAAATTCGAATAGATGATATACCAATTCAGGAGTTGCCAAGGCAAACATTAAGAAGTCAAATTGCATTCGTATTGCAGGATCCATTTTTATTCGAAGCAACCGTGAAGGAAAACATACGTTACGGGAAGCTGAATGCTACGGATGAAGAAGTGATGGAAGCTGCGAATAAAGCCAATGCACATGAATTTATTGCGAAACTGCCACTGGGGTATGACACGATCTTAACCGCGGATGGCGGAGAAATCAGTCAAGGACAAAAACAATTACTCTCAATTGCAAGAGCTCTCATCGCAGACCCTGTCATATTACTGCTAGATGAAGCCACGAGCAGTATTGATACAGTAACAGAAGTGAAGATTCAAGAAGCACTTGAACGTCTTATGGAAGGCAGAACGAGTTTCGTTATCGCACACCGTTTGAATACGATCCGACAAGCAGACGTTGTGTATGTGCTGGAACAAGGTGAGCTAGTGGAATCTGGAAATCAAGATGAGTTAATCGAAAGTAAAGGCTTGTACTACCATATGCTTGCTGAATCGAAAATTTAAAAAGAAGGTGGACTCAATTTGAGCTCCACCTTCTTTTTAGTTTGGTAATGGGGTTGGTGTAATCCGTTTTCTTCTTTTAGGATTAAAGCCGCCAAGGAATAAACGACCATGAGGCACAAGTTTTTGAATGACAATCGAAGCAACGATTGGCACAATAAGCCCGAAAGCAGTAAAGCCAATTAAGCCGTATTCAAAGTAATCGTTCAACACGATATCGGTGAAAATATGCAAATACATAATTGAAATCGAGTGTTTCTCAATATTTTGTAACCAGGAAAGTGAAATCTTTGCTGTAATGCGTTGCATTAAGCCGACGAAAACTAACGTGATTGATATGGGAATGAGTAAATCGAGCGTAAAGTGTTCATAACGTAAAAACTTCATACTTAAATGATAATCAATGACCTTGTACCAATCCAAAGTAACTGCTGAAATACTAACTATTAAACCAGCAATGAACCAAGGTGTGGTGATATTCATCCAAATATGTTTCATATAGTACCCGAGTGCGAAATAGACGACCGCCATAAGTGCTACATCGATATTCCAAATCATTGGGATTGTTTGAGAAGCTTCGTCTGGTGCACCGCCAATCACGCGCATTGCAAACAAACTTTCAATATGTGCAATTAGATAGAATACCGACAAAATAATAATCTGTTTCGTACGATTGAAATACTTAGTCATCCATAAGAAAAACAAGAATGTAAAGAATAGTGTAGTGACAAACCAAAACACGCCATAAGCTCCACGTGCGAAACGCCCACCAATTACGAGTGTCCATAAGTCATTCAAGTACCATGAAAGCTCCATATTTCCTGAACCGATTTCCATCCCATAACGGATAACAGTAATCGTTACAAGGAAAAACAAATATGGTACGATAAGCTGCATAAAGCGTTTGTAGATGACTTCTTTGGATTTGCCTTTTTCCAAAACAGGCTTAAAAAATAGCCCACTTAACAGGAAAAACGCAGGCATATGAAACCAATATATATACTTTCCTAATGGGAAATCTAATTGTCCTGGATAATGTCCAATGACGACTAAAATCATCAAAAATCCTTTTGTGACATCTACCCAATTTAAACGTTTCTTCTCCATGTGAAGGCTCCTTAAAATATCAAACTTTTGTTATTATATAGCCTTTTTCATAGAGAAATAAACCGTTGTTATGAATTTGACACGGGCTTGACATACAAATGATAGAAAGGTGGAAAATTGTGTGGATATTTCCTTAATGACTGTTTCATTTCCTATCGACCAAGAAACAGCGAGAGAAATCATGGAACTCATTCAATTAACTGAAAAACAGGACCAGCTTTCATATGAGCAAGTACTTAATCTGTATGCGATGACAGATGAATCTGTCAAAGGGTTTGCAGTTGTAGCGTATGATGAAGAAGTATTAGTTGGAGTCGTATCCGCTATTGATATGATTGGTGTTCATTCTTATGAATGGAGCGCACTTGTGCATCCAAGTTATCGAAAGCAAGGAATTGGCAAAGCTTTAGTTTCGGCTTTGAATAAAAATCTTGAAATGCGTGGGGCAGAATCAGAGTTAGCACTCGCGATTAAAGACGCACCGAATGCCAAGCAATTTTTAGATTCATTAAATTACGAATGGAATTTCTCGGAAGCAACTATGCAAGCAGCCCCTGCTGAACAGAAATCAGATAGACAAGTTCACGTGCAACCTTTAACAAATGAGCATGATGAAATTACGCAAATACTCATGAATGCATTTGGAGATATAGAAGAAGAAGTACACACACTATTGAATTTCAATGAGTCAAATCCGAGTCGCCATGTATACGTTGCAAAGATGAATGAGATTTGCGTAGGAACTGTAACAGTTGTTGAAGACGATCAGTCGTTTTGGATTACTGCGCTTGCAACAGATCCGTCTAAACGAGGTCAAGGCATCGGTTCTGCCATCTTGCATTTTGTATTGGCAGAAGCGAAAAATCGAGAAGTAGAAAAGGTTATGCTGGATGTAGAAATCGATAATGCTGGAGCACTTTCCATCTACGAAAAAGCAGGATTTAAAACGAATTTACAAGTAGATTATTACGTAAAAACCACCACTAATTAGAGTGGTGGTTCAGACTTTAAATAAATAATAATTGTTGATTTTCATTGCAGCGGACGCTTTCCGCGGAGGCCAACAGGATGTTGGTTTCAAAGACGTTGCCACATGATGTGGCGTTTTTAGTCTTTGACCCTCAAAGTCTTCAGTTCGTGCTGATTCCGCCGGAGTCGCCGCCTCCATTCCAATCAACTAAAATTGTTGTAAATATGAATTTAATTATGTGTTTTTTTCACAAATTTACTTCTGAAATTAGCAATTATACCGGTGCTGTAAGCCTGAATCTGCAAACTATTCTTTTAGGAAAGTGATTGGCTATTTCTGAAGACTCCTGCGGAAAACCGAAACACGCTAGACCCCACAGGCAACGAATTTATTTTCAAACCACCACTAATTAAAGTGGTGGTTTTTATACGTTTTAATTAGCAGCGACAAACGGTGGAAGGGGATCTTGGAACTTTGTCCAGTCACTCTTCATTTCTTCATCAGTTAATAAGCAATCATCAAGTTGCGATTCAATCTCAGATTGATCCATATCGAGTCCAATCCAAACCATTTCCGTTTGTCGATCTCCGTGTATATCATGCCAATTTAAGCTAATCGTTTCATCTTCAGCCATAATTTGCTTTTGTTCTGCTTTTGATAAACTTGCAATCCAATAGCCAGCTCCTTGGAATTGCAAAGAGTTTCCTGCCTGGGAAAGTAGACCGGCCATCTTATTTCTTGTAGCAAGCCAGAAAAACCCCTTCGAGCGAACGATTTCTTGCGGGAATGCACTAAGCCAAGCATTCCATCTCTCTGGATGAAAGGGACGTTTGCGTTTATAAACAAATGAACTGATTCCATATTCATCTGTTTCTGGAATATGTTCTTCGTTTAACTCCTTCATCCAACCAGCAGATTGACTTGATTTTTCAAAGTCGAATAAATTTTGATTGAAGATTTCAGAAGGATTTACAACCCCATTTTGAATAGGGATTAAAAGTGCATCTGGGTTCATTTTTGTCAAAAAGGATTTAAATGCTTGTACATATTCGGTAGACACTAAATCGGTCTTGCTGATTAAAATGATATTTGCAAATTCAATTTGATCGATTAATAAATCAGATACATCACGTACGTCATGTTCGTCATCCGTTTGTTTTCGCTCCAAGAGGGATTCTCCGCTTTCATAATCACTCCAAAAACGAAAAGCATCTACTACTGTAATCATACTGTCTAAGCGACAATATTTTGAAAGGTCAATCCCGACTTCCTCGTCAATGTATGTAAACGTTTGTGCCACTGGAATAGGTTCGGAAATTCCCGTAGATTCAATAAGAATGGCATCAATATTTCCTTGTTTTGCTAGTTTCTCAACTTCAATCATTAAGTCTTCACGTAATGTGCAACAAATGCACCCATTCGTTAACTCAACTAATTTTTCTTCTGTTCGAGAAAATCCTTTGTTTTGTATTAATTGTGAATCAATATTAATTTCACTCATATCATTCACAATAACTGCGATTTTCTTTCCTTCTTTATTTGCTAACAAATGATTCATAACCGTAGTTTTACCTGCCCCTAAGTATCCGCTTAAGACTGTAACGGGAATTTGATTATTCATACTTTCACTCCTTAAACCTAAATAGTAATCATTACGATTTAAAGATACACGTATTTTTATAAGGTTGCAAGAGTAAATAAAAAAACCGCTTCTTCAAGTTAAGAAGGAAGCGGCTAAAAGTCTTTTAATTATTCAATAGAAAATGTGAATAACTCGGTCCAATTAAATGAAGTTCATGCATGGGTCTAGTCATAGCCACATACAAAAGTTTGCGATCGATTGAATGGGCTCTAAAAGGTTCGTCAAGAGCCGTCACCAGAACAGCGTCGAACTCTAATCCTTTTGCCAAATGACTCGGAACAATTAATAACTTCTGCTGATCAATGTCAGAGTGATCGGTTAATAATTGAACCGGAAATTCCTCGTTTAATATATGTGCAACACGAGCAGCTTCCTTTGTGGTCTTACAAATCAGTGCGATGGAATGATGCCCACGCTCTCTTATTTCAGTCAGTAAACTCGCTATTTTCTTTGCATCAATTTCTTTCATTTCATGAAAAACTGGTGGAATGCCATGGCGAACTACGGGTTCAACAAGTGGCAACTCTTCCTCCATTTGAAGCAAAATGGTATTCGCCATTTCCATTATTTCAATCGTTGTTCGATAACTCTTTTGGAGAGTCGTATAGGTCGCTCTAGGGAACAGTTCGACAACTGGATCCCATGAAGTTAACGCTCGGTAACTGTGAATACCTTGGGCTAAATCGCCGACCATTGTGAACATATCCGTATCCAGTCCTTCTTTTAAAGCAGCTAGTTGGAAAATGCTATAGTCTTGCACTTCATCAATAAAAACTACACGCATTTTCCATTGGTCAGAAATTCCTTTTACTTTTGAATGAAGATAGTAAAGGGGAGCTAAATCTTCTAATTCCCAAGTATCGCGAACATGATGCTGATGGAAAGCTTGAAGTTGCTCTTCGTTCCAACTCGATGCATACAATTCAAAAAATACGGAATCACTTACGAATTTCCGATACATCGTTTTGATGGAAGCTTTTTTGAAACGTCTCATATAAACCGAAGCGGTTGATTTAGATTCTTTTTCAATTAATGGAATACGTCGATCGCGTTCATCAATGAATTTTGTCACTTCGGATTTCCGTTTTGCGTCATCCCGTATGCCAAAGAGTGCTTTGTCTAATGCATCATCGTATTTTTGATTTAACATCAACAAAATTTCTTTCTTTTTTTGGCGAACATGTGAAAGTAAGATGGTTTTAATTCGTTCCAACCGTTTTTCGATTGGCATATAAGCGAAATCTACCAGAAATAGTTTCTTAAGACGAGCACCCTTCATGATTCGATATTTTTCAATGAAAATATCTTCAAATTGAGCGGCGATTTCTTTTTCGTAATTAGTTACATACAAATCGAGTAAACCCCTATAGTCTAAGGAGCCTTTCATTTGTGAAAGCCAAAGCATCTGCGCATCTGGAACTGTTTGCTCTGTCAATGCAGCTAATTTTAAATTGGAATCAGATAATTTCACTTTAATACCAGTTGCTTGTAAGACGTAATCAGCATAGGTGGTTTGACAAATTTGACTAACACCGAGTTCAGGCAAAACATCGGCAATATAGTCCATGAATAATTTAGAAGGGGCGAGAATCATTAATTTGTCGGCAGGAAAGTGTTCACCCATTGTGTAGAGGAAGTAAGAAATACGATGCAGTGCAATCGTTGTTTTCCCACTACCGGCCGCACCCTGAACGAGAATAGGTTGTTTTAAGTGTGCACGAATAATTTCATTTTGTTCTGCCTGAATAGTTGAAACAATCTCAGTAAGGCGAACGTCCGCTTTCCCGGCTAGTGCATCTTGAAGCAATTCGTCATTGGTTGTTAAATCGATATCACGAACGGATTGAAGTTCGCCTTGTTCAATTATGTATTGCCGTTTTGAAAATAAATGACCAGAAAACCGTTCTTCACGGACATCATACTCGATGTCGCCGAGTCGTCCATCGTAGTAAACGTTTGCGACGGGAGAGCGCCAATCAACAATAATCGGTTCTTGTGTTTCGCGATGGAATAAAGAGGTTTTTCCGATATACAACATTTCACTGTCTTCGCCATCTTTTTGAAAGTGAATGCGCGCAAAATAAGGCTTTTGCTGAATAGCTTCGAGTCCTTCTTTTTGAGACCGAGCCATTTCAAAAAACCGAGCATTCGTTAAAATATTCATATAACTTAAACTGGAATCTAAGTAATCCAAATCGGCCATGGCGTGACGAATATTTTCTTGCGCAGATTTCACATCGCGCATGGATTCGTCGAGGAGTTGTTTCATATAGTGTTTGGTGTAAGTCAGGCGCTCTTGCTCTTGTTCAAAATCAGGATGTTTCTGTGTCATACAGTCCTCCGATATTTTGATTTTTGCGTCCTGCAATTCGTGATGGGTTCTTAAAGTAATGCTTAAAGCGACAGCTAACATCTTTAACTTCGAACCGTTGTCTTGGTAGAAATAAAGATACGCTTTTAGCAATACAAGTGATGTTGGGGTTTGAAAACAGAATTGAATCTTATCATATGAAATTAACAAGAGCAAGTAGAATTTTCAATAAATTGCAAGAACTCTGTTAATGTGGAAAGATGCATGTCATAATCTAAGTAGATGAGATCGAGACGAAGTTGAGCTGAAGGAGATTGAAAACATGGAAAAGCCAAAAATGGATCATGGTCAAAACTTTGCTGCTCAAGGAGAAGCGGGACTACATACAGATTTTAAAGAAAATATGACATATGGTGAATACCTTCATTTAGATAAACTATTATCAGCACAAGATGGATTAACGAACCATCATGATGAACCATTATTTATCATGATTCATCAAGTGTCAGAGTTGTGGATGAAACTAATATTGCATGAGTTAGGTGGAGCTATTGCTCATATTGAAAAGGATGAAGTGCAACCAGCACTGAAACAATTGGCTCGTGTATCAAAAATACAAGCTCAAATTATACAAGCCTGGGATGTCCTATCTACATTGACGCCAGCAGAATACATGGAATTTAGATCATCTCTAGGAAATGCTAGCGGTTTCCAGTCTTATCAGTATCGCATGATTGAATTTGCTTTAGGGTACAAAACGAAGCATGTTCTTAAAATATATGAAAAAGATGAAGAATTGCTGGGCATTTTAACAAAGGCATTTAATCAACCTGGGCTTTATGACGTAGCGATTCGTAAACTAGCACGCAGCGGCTTGCCTATTGATGAACAGATTTTAAATCGTGATGTTTCAAGCCCATACGAACCAAATTCTAGTGTTTTAGAAGCATGGAAAACGGTCTATCGAGATGTAGACTCATATTGGGAACTGTATCAATTAGCTGAGAAATTGGTTGATATTGAAGACTGGTTACAGCAATGGCGTTTCCGTCATATGAAGACAGTTGAACGAATCATTGGGTTTAAAACAGGTACGGGTGGTTCATCAGGAGTTCATTACTTGAAAAAAGTGTTAGATCAATATTTCTTCCCAGAGCTGTGGACTTTACGGACAGAAATTTAAGGGGTGACAGGATGAAAATTTATGCACATCGAGGTTCATCGGGAACACATCCGGAAAATACAATCCCAGCTTTCAATGCAGCGGCTAAACTTCCGATTTTCGGCGTCGAGCTGGATGTACATTTAACGAAAGATGGGGAGCTTGTCGTTATTCATGACGAGTCCATCGACCGCACTTCTACGGGCACAGGTAATGTGAAAGACTTAACGTTAGCTGAACTTAGAGCACATGATTACGGCAGTTGGTTTTCATCAGAATTTGCAAATGAATCAATTCCAACATTAAAAGAAGTGTTGCATGTTTTTAAAGACACATCTCACCATATTAACATTGAACTAAAGTCAGATATTTTTCCATATGAAGGACTAGGCAATAAGGTATTACATGAAATTGAATCACTAGGAATAGCAGACAGAGTCGTAGTATCTTCTTTCGATCATGAAGCAATTCGTGAGTTTAAGAAGAGTGCGCCTCATATAGAAGTCGCTTTATTGACGATGGAAGTATTAGTGGATGCATATGATTATGCTCGGTTTATTCCATCAGATGCACTTCATATTTTTTTACCAGCAGCGATGCGAAAAATGACAAAAGAAGCTTTGCTAAAGGGTTCCATCATTCGCGTTTTTACTGTAAATGAAATCGAGCACGCTCAAGCATTGCATGAGATAGGTGTTCACGCAATCTTTACAGATTACCCTGAAAAGATGATGAATTTTATTGGTCAACACAATTAAAGAAATTAAAAAAATCCTCATTGCCTTTAACGGGCAGTGAGGATTTTCATTTACCATTTAGCTAAATGTTCTTCAGAACTTCCAAGCATTTGAGTGATGGCTAAGCTTGACCCATCTTCTAAATTCAAAACACCGTTGAAGTAACCGACGAGTTGATGCACTGAAGATGTGACTAAACGTGCGTCCGTTTTAGCGACACGTTTGAAAAAGGGAGTAAATGTTAAGTCAACGTCCTTAGAAAATTTAGTTCGAATGCGCCATGGTTTCATAAAATCATTCTGATCATACTCAAATAATACATCTTCATGAATTTTAGTCATTCTTCCATCCACGAAAATTGCATTTTCTGTCATCCCAGTTCCATCGGTCCATTTCCCACCAAAGTTTAAGCCAATGCGCTGATCCCCAACTTTTTGTGAAGCCATCGCCCAGTTCCAATGTGCAGATCTCGGCCAAACTCCGCGTCCATAATCTAAAACGGCGAAGCTTTCTTCTGGGTTAAATGTATAACGTTTTTCTCCAATTTTCACAAAGCCACTTGTTGGAAGTGTGTGATGCTTAGCAGTATGTTGGAAAAGTTGTCGATTCCATGGGATGACCACGTTTAAAGAATCATCATTTTTCGGGTGTTCAATATGCAAATCCGCATGAAGTAATTCACCATCGAAATCTGAAATTGTTACGGTCATATGTGTTTCGCCTTGCATATGTAAAAGTTGAATGCTCATATCGTTATTTGAAAATTTTACTGTTTCTAAAACCTTACTAGGCATATTAATCCGTTGTCCAAGTGGAATGGTAATTGTTTTCTCGAAAAATCTTTGAGTTTCGTAATCTAAGAAATACACGAAACAGACAGCTGCATAGTCCAGATGACTAATCGTTGCTGAGAAAAGAATATCTTCACCATACACGCACCAATAGTTCCATTTTTTCTTGCGCATAAAATGCCCAGTTAAATTGCTATCGATAATCGGCTGTCGAGCAAATCCAATGGCAGCCGGATTTAAATTCCCTTTTGAATCACATAAAGAAACTGGTGTACTGATTTCACGTTCTGCATGCTGTTGCATTTTCTGCATCTCTGACACCCTCTCGCACCTTGAATCAATTTCCATTTAAGGTATACTGTACATTGTAACAAAAATCTGAAAAAAGCGGTATTGACTCACTTTTTTATTTCTATAACGCATAGAATTTTGGGGGCTTAGCTCAGCTGGGAGAGCGTTTGCATGGCATGCAAAAGGTCGTCGGTTCGATCCCGATAGTCTCCATTTATATTATCTTCCTAAACGACAAATTAGCTTTGTCGTTTTTTTTTTCAAAAATAATAAACATCACTTTTGTTTTTATCTTTATCCGACATTCATCTCCCACCTCAAGGAATGAAAAAGGAGATGCTTAATGAGTAGGTGGGAGATGAATGTCGGTTGGCGGTAGCCAAAACTTTCCTCACGATGATACAATGAGAACAAACATTCGTATCGGTAGGGGTGAAAATCATGTTAGTCAATAAGGCATACAAATTCCGGATCTATCCAACCAAAGAACAAGAAATCCTCATTGCTAAAACAATCGGATGCAGTCGTTTCGTATTCAATCGCTTTTTAGCACGGTGGAACGATACTTACAAAGAAACTGGCAAAGGGTTATCGTACCATTCTTGTTCGGCTGAATTAACACATTTAAAAAACGAGCTCGTATGGCTAAAAGAAGTTGATAGCATTGCCCTTCAATCCTCACTTAAAAACCTGGCTAATTCCTATTCACGATTCTTCAACAAACAAAATAAAGCACCACGCTTCAAGTCTAAAAAGAGTAAGGTCCAATCCTACACAACGAAAGAAACCAATCATAACATTGCCGTTGTAGACAACAAAATAAAATTACCGAAACTTGGTTTGGTTCACTTTGTAAAAAGTCGTGAAGTAGAAGGTCGTATTATTCGTGCGACTATTAGACATAATCCTAGTGGCAAATATTTTGTATCCATCCTGGTCGAAACAGACGTTCAACCATTGGAGAAAACGGAATCATCTATTGGGATAGACTTAGGTATCACTGACTTTGCTATTCTTTCTGATGGTCGCAAGATTGATAATAATAAGTTCACATCAAAGATGGAAAAGAAACTAAAGCGTGAACAACGGAAACTTTCAAGACGTGCATTGAATGCTAAAAACAAGGGGATAAGCCTTCTTGATGCAAAAAACTATCAGAAGCAAAAGATAAAAGTCGCTAGATTGCACGAAAGAATAATGAACCAACGTGACGATTTCCTTAACAAATTAAGTACAGACATCATCAAAAACCACGATATTGTCTGTATCGAAGATTTGAATATTAAAGGAATGTTACGCAATCATAAGTTAGCAAAATCAATCTCTGATGTATCGTGGTCTGCTTTTGTATCGAAATTAGAATACAAGGCGAAATGGTATGGTAAAACCATCGTGAAAATAAGCAGATGGTTCCCGTCTAGTCAAATATGTTCCGATTGTGGACATCAGGATGGCAAGAAATCTCTTGAAATAAGGGATTGGACGTGTCCTGTTTGTCACGAACATCACAATAGAGATATTAATGCCAGCAAAAATATCCTAGCCGAAGGCTTAAGAACCTTAATTTTGGCTTAAACAAAAGGGTAGAACCGTAGGAATCTACGGGGATAGCTTGATCAATAAGAGAAACCTCTGTTGACTAAGAAATACGTCAATAAGTACGCTCTGTTCCCAAGAATCTCCCACTTCAATCAGATCGTAAGGTCGATAAGTGGGGGCAGTTCAAAGTTGCATAAATACTAATCAAGATGCACTTAACCTACTAGCTACGACTAAAATGCACGAAAACTATGTATACAATCACTGCTTAAACGTGTCGATCTATGCGTGTCAATTGGCCATCGAAAATGGGTTGCCATTAAAGAACATTGAAGAAATCGGCTTAGGGGCAATGTTACACGATATTGGGCAAGTATATGTGCCCCTTGAAATACTCAACAAACCAGACAAGCTAACCAAAGATGAATATGCTCAGGTTCAAACGCATTGTGAACTAGGTTTTGAAATGCTAAGAAAAATGCATGAAATTCCTGTCACTGTTGCTCATTGTGCTTTGCAACACCATGAAAGAGTCGACGGTTTAGGTTATCCGAGAGGCTTAAAAGATGATGAAATTCATAAGTACGCAAAAATTATTAGTGTAGTTGACGTATTTGATGCATTAACGAACCCAAGACCATACCGACCAGCATTGTTACCCCATAAAGGGATGGAAATACTTTATGCAGGGAGCGGGACGCAGTTCGATAGCAAACAAATTCATTTATTTAAAAATTCAATTGCACTATACCCGCCAGGTTTAACTGTAAAATTAAATGATGGACGAACAGGCATCGTAACTAAATACAATTATCAAGCGGTCGGCCGTCCAGAAATTAGAATTATTAGGGACGAAGAACAAATCGCCGTAACTCCATATGAAATCGATTTATCAACAATCGGAAATCAAACGATTGAAATTGTGGAAGCTGATGCTTTGTTATAAGTACATCAATTTCTAATATCTAATTTATTGTTGTTATCAACAAACAACTGGGTGATAATACCATTAGTAGATGGAATTGGAGGTTGATGACAATCGCAGATAAAAAACCACTCAAATTTAACAAAATTCAAAAAGCGGTTTTACTGATCGCCTTTATTGGACTGATTGGCACTCTTATATATATGAAAATTAAACCGGATCTCCAAATCATCGTTAACAAAAAGGATGTTATTGTAACTGAGACTATTGAAAATGATGGAGAAAAAGTCATTGAAATCAAAGATAAAGAAAAAATTGATGTCATTGAACTATTTCCAGAAACAATGACAGATGGGGAAGTTCAAAATGCGATTCACCAAATGTCTCATCAAAAAGTAAAAGCTGATAAAAAGTGGGGCATGATTCCACTTACCAAAGAAAGAGTCGTACGTTTGATAGATGTTGTAGAGGGAAATAAAGAAAACTTTAAACATGAAAGTACGTATCTGAAGATCTTAAATCGCTGGAAAGAGGATGACTTCAGTGGAGTGGATGAAGATCACAATAGCATTTGGTCACTACAAAACGGTACAGTAGGACGTGCGACTGGAATTTTGACGTATGAAGAGGAACTACGTTTTATCTCTAAATATTTTAATGTTAATTAAATAAGTACAAAACTAAACCCCATTCAAGAGAACTCCTGAATGGGTTGATCCTTTTTTTTCAGTCATATTCTAGAGACTTAAACTTTCATTAAATTCGGTTCAGTACATTCGTTCAATTTTGTTCGGTCAAATAATTCTTCACCCAACCAAAATCCAAATGCAAAAATCATTGAAAGTACAATGACAATGACGGCTAGAGGGTCATAGGGCTCATTATTTAAATAACCAATGAATACGATAAGTATCGGTAGCCATCCTCCCATCACGATATACACGAGAAGTCTTTTTAAAGATGGCCATTCCATATCCTCATGTGTCAATTGATGAGCCATCCAAGCAACTGGTAGACCATAAAAAATTAAAAAAGGAAACGCGTATAATGAAAGTAATATGGCATAGATTTCGCCAAATAAAATAATGAATCCAACTCCTCCAATAATCATCGATACAAAAACACCAAATGCCGCTCTTCTCATCCATCGACACTCCATTCTAATTTTACTTCCAAACACATAACCTTTCACTAGGAGGGATTCAATCTGTATAATCGTGAAGCTGCTGTGCAATATGCAAACAAGTGGTGGAATTCATACAATCCTGCTTATCCTATCTTTGACGTTGATTGCACGAATTATGTTTCGCAGTGTTTAAGAGCGGGTGGTGCACCGATGAGAGGATACCCAAATCGTGCACAAGGTTGGTGGGTGCAGGGTGGAACATGGAGTTTTAGTTGGTCTGTTTCTCATTCATTTCGATGGTATTTAGATACTTCTACGAAAGGTTTACGTGCGAAAAAAGTGGGATCTGCAAGTGAACTTCAATTAGGCGACGTCATTTGTTATGACTTTGAAGGAGATGGAAGATTTAATCACTCCACTATTGTTACAGGATTTGATGGCAATGAACCACGCGTAAACGCACACACAAACAATAGTATTAATCGAGATTGGCGATATACGAACTCGATGGCATATGAACCCGGGAAAACAACTTATATCTTTTTTCATATATTAGATTCATTCACATAAGTAAGTTTGTAGGTTTGACGAGTAAAAGTTGAAATGTGACGAGTAAATTCCCAAAAGTGACGAGTAAAGTTTCAAAGTTGACGAGTAAAATCACAAAAGTGACGAGTAAACTTATTCATTACAAAACAATACAGTTTAAAAAGGTTCAGGTAGTCATTTCTCATGACTAGCTGAACCTTTTTATATTATTTATTGCACAGGCACATGCCACAATGCGGCTATCGTACCTTCTCCAGCATGAACAGCTAGAACGGAACTGATTTCTCCGATTCGAACTTCTAAGTCAGGCGTTTTTGATTGAATTAAGTTTTTAATTTCTTCCGCTTGCTCAGGAACGTTTCCGTGCATTAAATCAATCGATCGAGTGCCGTCTTTTTCATAAGACTCAACCGCTTTATCAACAATATAATTCATTGCCTTCTTTTGAGAACGAACTTTATCTAATGCTTTTAATTCGCCTTGTTCATTTAAATGAATGATTGGTTTTACTTGAAGTAAACTTCCAAGGAAGAATTGAACACCACTCATGCGTCCACCTTTATACAATTGATTTAGATTACCAATCAATATATAGTTTCTTAGGTTTTGGACTTCATTTCGTAACTGAGCAGCAATTTCATGTAACTCCATGCCGCTTTCTTGTAAGAGTAAACCGCGTTCAACAAGTTTGGTAATACCCGAAGAAAGAGCAAACGAGTCGACAACTTCCATTTGAACTTCAGCAATTTCAGCTCCAGATTTAGAAGAGCCAATCGTTCCACTTAATTTTTCAGAAACGTGAACCGCAATAATGGCCTCATACGCTTCACTTATTTTTCCGTATAATGTCGCAAATTCACCGGCAGCCGGTTGAGAAGTTTTAGGAAACTCTTCAGCATTTCGGATGCGATCATATAATTCAGTTGTTGTTAAATCAATTCCATCAGCATATTGCACTTGTCCAAAGTGAATATTCAATGGTACTACAAATACATCAGGGTGGTTTGCTAGCACAGGACTAACATATGCGGTGCTATCCACTACCCAGGCAATTGGTTTCTTTGTCATTATAAAACATCCTATCTATATGAAAGTATGAATATTATAATTATTATAACATTAAAAGTATTTAATCAACCTAAACTCTTAGTTTTAGCTGAATAAAGTTATGCAAATGATACTATTTTCTTTCATCCAAAGACTGTCGAAAATCAAATCGATGTCGATACAAGATAAGACCAATGGCTATAAGAAGAGGCCACATATTTGTTACTTCTTGTGTCATGAAGACTGTTATAATATACGTAACATAACCAAAAAACATACTTAAAGTGGCACTTTTTAAAAATGGAATAAATAAAACAAATCCTAATATAAACGAACAGAATAATACTGGATTAATAGCAAGTCCAACGCCTATAAAAGTAGCGATGCCTTTTCCGCCTTTACCTTTTAACCAAAAAGGATATAAATGACCTGCAATCACGAGTAATCCGGCTAGTGCAATAATCCATAATGAAAAATCAAAATAAAAACCAGCTACTATAACAAGTGCTCCTTTTATTGCATCCCCTAGAAATGTCATGAAAAATGCTTTCTTCCCAAGGACAGCTCCAGCGTTTCGTGCACCAAGATTTCCACTACGGTGTGCACGTAAATCGACCTTATTTCTCTTTCCAACCCACCATGCTGTCATAAAATTTCCAATGAGATAGCTTGAGATCCAATAGACAATCATATAGTACCCCCTGATTCGTCTTTCTTTCTATTATGAACGAAACCACTAAATTGGGAAATCAAAATAAATAGAGAGGAGGGTGTTTATGCATCCTATAATGAAAATTACATTAATAATTGTTCTCCTTCTTACGGGGTGCGCAACGCCAACTATACAAAATTCCAATGACATGCTTGCTGTTAATGGGGAATTGGATTTAACCAAAAGTCCATTGAATGAGGACGAATTAGTCTTACTCAATGGAGAATGGACTTTTTACTGGGAACAGTTTTTAACTGAGTCTCAAATTGAAGAAACGAATCGATTAAAAACGCCTCAACTTATTTCCGTTCCGAGCGATTGGACATCACTTACGAATGATCGAAATGGGTATGCGACCTATTCTTTAACACTTCAAATCCCAGAAAATCGGTTAGGAAATGTTATGGGGATTTACATTCCGCATCAATACTCCTCGTACTCACTAATGGTTGATGGAGTTAAAGTTGCCTCCAATGGATTTGTTGGAACGACAAGACAATCAAGTGAAGCTGCGTTTATAAAAGAAGTTGCCTTTTTCACCCCTAAAGATACAGAAGTACGCTTAATCATGCATATTGCTAATTTTGAACACCCAATCGGTGGCGCAAATAACCCAATTTATTTTGGGGCAGCTAATGCTGTGACTGCTTATTACACCGAATTAGTGGCTTCTACTTTATTTGTCATCGGTGGAATTTTAATTATGGGAATTTACCAATTTGGTATTTTTGCATTTAGAAGACAAGAAAGAGCCTTTTTGTATTTTGGTTTACTAAGTATTTTAGTAGCCTTACGAGCACTTTTTGTGGAACCTTTGTTTATCGCTGTATTGTTTCCAAATATTTCGTGGATTTGGCAGCATCGTTTCGAATTTCTCATTATGTATGGAGGCTATTTACTATATTTGTTCTTCCTTCGTAATTTATATCCAAACGAATTGAAAAAATGGGTGATACAAGGTTCAGTTATGATCACATCTATCTTAATACTGCTCACTGTAGTAACAAATCCTGTTTTTTATCGGACTGCTTTTGACTACTTCTTGATAATTGCAGCCATTACCATGATTTACACGCTCTATGTGTTAATTTTAGCGGTTAAACGAAAAAGAAGAACAGCCATTCTTAACTTAACAGCTAGTATATTTTTCTTTATTACTGTACTAAATGACGTATTCTTATCACTCGATTGGATTGAAGGTTCTAATATAGCGACGTACGGATTCTTTATTTACATTTTTGTTCAGTCTTTAAATTTAAGTCGAAATTATGCACAAAAGTTCCAGGAATCTGAAAACTTAACAAGTGATCTCCTTCATTTAAATCAAACGTTAGATGAAAAAATCGAACGAAGAACACAAGAGCTTAGTGAAACCAATGCTCGATTAATAGAATTAACTTTACTTGATGGATTAACAGGTGTGAATAACAGAAGATTCTTTGATGAAAAAATGAAGGAACTTTCGATGGATGCTATTAAGATTGGATCACCGTTAACTCTGTTGTTAGTCGACTTAGATGAATTCAA
Source organism: Paenisporosarcina quisquiliarum (assembly GCF_043641925.1). Classification (GTDB taxonomy): domain Bacteria; phylum Bacillota; class Bacilli; order Bacillales_A; family Planococcaceae; genus Paenisporosarcina; species Paenisporosarcina quisquiliarum_A. The sequence continues at coordinate 11,219 of NZ_JBHZRU010000012.1, read as the reverse complement.
AAAATATAATGACACCTATGGACACGTCATGGGTGATGAGTTAATTAAAAAAGCTGCATCCATGTTTAAAGAAATAGTGGGCAATGATGGATTTGTTGCTCGGTATGGGGGAGAAGAATTTGGCATCATTCTTCCAAATATGAAGGAAGAAGAAGGCAGACAAATGGCTGAAAAGATTTGTAGAGAAATGAGAAATGCGGAAGTTGAACATAAAACCAGTTCAACTTTCGGGGTCGCGACGATTAGTATTGGCGGTACTTCTTCAAGCGTACATGACTTTAATAAGCCAAATGATTGGATTGAACAAGCAGACAAAGCTCTTTATGCAACTAAAATGAGTGGGAAAAACAAAGTGACGATGATGTGAAGATATACAGAAAAAGGCTGTGAGATGACTTTATGAAAATCGTCTCGCAGCCTTTTTAAATATCGTCGGATAATTCATTTCGAATATCTAAAAATGTATCAATGTTGCCTAAGAACAAATCGATAAGAGTAGGGTCAAAGTGTTGGCCACGTTGTTCCTTTAAGTGATCGATAATATCTTGAAGCGGCCATGCTTTTTTGTAAACGCGATCACTACCTAAAGCATCGAATACATCAGCAATGGCTGTTATTCTTCCGAAAATATGAATCTCTTTCCCAGCTAACCCATTTGGATAGCCAGTTCCATTCCATTTTTCATGGTGTTCATGTGAAATAATCGCAGCTGTTTTTAATAAGTCGCGTTGTGAATGTTTAAACACATAATAGCCGATTGACGTATGTGTCTTCATTAACTCAAACTCTTCGTCTGTTAATTTTCCAGGCTTTAATAAAATATGATCAGGAATTGCTACTTTGCCGATATCATGCATTGGCGAAGCTAATTTTAGTAGTCTCGCTTGCTGTTCGGGCAATCCTGCTAATTTAGCTAGTTCATATGAATATTTCGCGACACGTCGAACATGATGACCAGTTTCCTTTGAACGACTTTCACCGATTTCACCCATCGTTTCAATCATTTCTTTTTGCGTTTCTATTAATTCATTTCGAAGAATGGATGATTCAAAGGACTTGCCAGAATACGAAGCAGCTAGAGTTAAAACTTCGATATCTTTCTCTGAAAATGTTTGACTGGCGGTCATTTTATTTATAGCTTGAAAGGCACCGATGATTTCGCCTTCTGAATTACGAAAAGGGATACAAACGACAGACTTGGTTAAATAACCAGTGCTCCGGTCAATCGCATCATTAAAGCGCTCATCCTGGTACGCATCTTCAACTATGACCGGCTCTCCAGTCATAAAGCTATGGCCAACAAAACCACTATCTGCGGGAATAACAACCTTATCAATGCCATGTGCTACAATGGTCCATAGCTGATGTTCAGCGGCTTGATAGAGCCAAACAGTACAGCGATCTGCAATGATTAGCCGTTTACCTAGGTCAGCTAATATCATCAGTAACTTATCTAAATCATTTTCAGCAGTTATTTTTCCCATGTATTCAAAGATAACAGCGAGCATTTCTTCGGACTGTAGCTCGTTTTGTTCACTGAAGTTGGAGATAGGTTTATCATTTGTCATCATGGAAAATCCTTTCCTGCTCAAAAGCGGTTCTTTTTTTCTTGCCGATTAGTTGGTATGATAATATTACCATAGGATTATTGAATGACATAGTAAGGATTATTGGTTGGGGAAATAGTTCTTTAGCACTTAGGAGGATCTTGGATGACGGTGTTTAGTTATATGTTAATCGGCCATTTTATCGGCGATTATTTGTTTCAAACGAGTTGGATGGCAATGAATAAAACCAAACAATGGATTCCACTTTTGGTCCACTCTTTCATATATACACTAATCGTAACCGCCGTAGTCTATTTGGATTATGGATTATTACCTTTAACTGCTATTATACTTATGATAGGTAGTCATATTATTTTAGACCGTCGAACATTCGTGCAGTGGTGGGTAAAAAATGTGATGAAAACAAATGGAAAAGATGCTGGCTGGTTAATCATAATGGCTGACCAAATCTTCCATCTCATTATTTTAGGTGTGATTGCACACATTTGGTTTTAACTTCAGCAATAAAAAGGAGAACATACAAACATGAATGAACAATCTTTATCAATAAGAGATGCGATTCTACAAAGACGCTCAATTAAAAACTTTAATGGACAACCAGTAGAGCGCGAAACTTTAATATCCGTTTTGGATGATGCAAAATGGGCTCCAAATCACGGGAACCGTGAACCGTGGCGCTTAGTCGTTGCTTGCGGAAAAGAACTCACTGAATTACATGAGCTTTTACGTGAATTCGGCGTACCTAAATGGAAAGAGCTTTCTGAAGAAGATTTAGTGAAAAATATGAAAAAATTCACTTCACCAGGTGGATATGCATTTATCATCGTTCCTGAAGATGCTCGTCAAAAAGAACGTTTAGAGGATTATGCTGCAGCTAGCGCATACATTCAAAATGCACAATTACTTGCTTGGGATCTAGGGATTGGTTCATGTTGGAAGACGCCTCCATTTATCGATGCACCGAAATTCCGTCAAGCAATGGGAGTGAAACCAGGAGAGCGTATCATAAGTATGCTTCAATTTGGTTACTTCGATGAAATGCCGAAAGCGAAACAACGTAAGGATTCGGAAGAATTCATCACTTTCTTTGGCGCAACTGAATAAAATACGAAATCCCGAATCCAGCATACAATATGCGGATTCGGGATTTTTTATTTCACTAATTCACTTGAGTTAAATTTCGATAGTTCATAATAGTAGTCGCCAATAACGCGCAAGCCTTGATCGAAGTTTTCTAAATGGAAATGTTCATTAGGGGCATGGAAATTTTCTGATGCTAAACCAAAGCCCATTAATACAACAGGTAAACCTAAAATTTCATCAAAAGCCGCAACGATTGGGATCGAACCGCCTCCACGAACATAAGAAGTTGGAACTTGGTATACTTTTTCGTACGAACGTCCAGCTGCTTGAATCGCAGGATGATCAAAAGGAGTAATGAACGGCTTCCCTTTATCAAATTCCGTGACTTCAACATTTACACCAACTGGTTTATGTTTTTCAATATGTGCTTTTAATTTCGCTACGATTTCATCCGGATCTTGATCAGGAACTAAACGGCAAGTAATCTTCGCACCAGCTTCAGCAGGTAATACTGTTTTAATTCCTTCACCAGAAAATCCACCGAATACACCATTCACTTCTAAAGTAGGGCGAATCCATGTGCGTTCTAAATGTGTGAATCCTTTTTCGCCAAATAATTCATCGACTTGTAATTCTTTTTTGAGAGCCTCTTCATCAAAATCGAGTTCTTTATATGCTGCACGTTCCTCAGCTGTCGCTTCACGAACATTGTCATAAAAGCCATCCACTTGAATCGTGCCTTCTTGATCACGGAACGACGCAAGTAACTCAACTAAAGCGTGAATTGAATTTTGAACCCCACCACCGTATAGTCCTGAATGTAAGTCGCCTTTAGGACCTTTCACTTCAATTTGAACTCCTGCTAATCCTCTCAAACCATAGCATACTGCTGGTTTTCCGGGTCCTTGCATTCCTGTATCAGATATAACAATAATGTCGGCTGATAGTTTTTCTTTATTAGCTTCTACATATTCGGGAAGATTCGGACTACCGATTTCTTCTTCACCTTCAATACAAAACTTAACGTTTACTGGCAAAGTGCCATTTGTTTTAAATAAAGCCTCGATAGCCTTTACATGCATATATACTTGTCCTTTATCGTCACTTGCTCCACGGGCATATAATTTATTATCCCGAACGGTTGGATTAAAAGGTTCTGTCTCCCATAGGTTCAATGGATCAACGGGTTGCACATCGTAGTGTCCATAGACCAAAATAGTGGGTTTACCTTCTGCATGAAGCCAGTCAGCATAAACAACTGGATGACCTTTCGTTTCATCTATCGATACATTTTCTAATCCAACATCTTGTAATGATTTGGATAACCACTCTGCTGCAGTGCGCATATCTTCTTTATGTTCCGATAAAGAACTAACACTAGGGATGCGAAGAAACTGTTTTAATTCATCTAAATGTTCCTCGCGTTTTGTTTCAAAATAGCTGTTCAATTCGTTTAAATGACTCATGATATCCCTCTTTTCTAAATAGTTCGAGAATAGGAGTAGTATATCATAATCATTTCTTGAAATCCGTAAAGCACCAGTTCGTTATTCAGATAGAAATTTTGAATGATCACTGAAGAGATGTATATAGTAAGAACTCACTTTAATATTTTTATAAAAAATGAATTCCCATTTGAGACATGGAAATTCTGATTATGATATAGTTATAGATATTGAAATTGAGCGGGTTTTTTGACTCATATAGGAGGAAACACGGTTGGAGTTTATAGGTTTAGCCATTAGTTTAGTGTTGTCGTTTTTCTTTTCAGGTAGTGAAACGGCACTCACAGCAGTAAATAGGATGAAGGTCCAGCTTCGTGCTGAGCAAGGAGACCGTATGGCGCAAAAGCTCCTCGTGCTCATCGCGAAACCGGACCGCATGATTACGACGATTTTAATTGGTAACAACATCGTAAATATTGCTATGCCTACATTATTAACGTTAATTGCTTTGGAATACGGTTGGGATATTGCCATTGCAACCGCTGGATTAACATTAATTATCATTATTTTTGGAGAAGTACTTCCAAAAACATTAGCCGTTACTTTTGCTGATCGTATTGCGTATTTGGTAGCACCGATCATTGCTTTACTTGTTCAAATTATGCGTCCGGTTACTTTCTTAATTGCAAAATTTACGAACGTTTTTATTCGCATAATTTCTAAAGGCGCAGTGAAAGAAGCAACACTTACAAAAGAAGAGCTTCGCACAATGGTAGATATCGCTTCTACGGAAGGAACATTTGAAGAAGAGGAATCAGAACGCTTAAAAGGTGTACTTGATTTTCCGAATAAAGATGTTCAAGATGTATTGGAAACACACCGTATGGAAATTGTAGGAATTCCTGCAAACGCTACATATGATGAAGTACGAGATATTATATTGGAACATTACTATACAAGATACCCAGTATATGAAGAAAGCATGGACCATATCGTCGGAATGTTTTACTCAAAGACATTTATCGAATGGTCAATGGATCCAACCCTTGAATTAGAATCGCTTATCGATCGTGATCCGCTTTTTGTTGTTCAATCGGTCAGCGTTGAAAAAGTATTTAAACAAATGTTAGCCAAGAAAAAACACATGGCTATCGTGTTAGATGAATATGGTGGAACCTTGGGAATCGTTACGCATGAGGACATCATCGAAGAAATGATTGGACAAGAAATCGAAGATGAATCTGATGAAGATGAAGAAATCTTGGTTTTTGAAATGACAGAGCATCGACTCATTTGTCACGGTCGCCTTGAAATTGAAGATGTGAATGAAATGTTCAAAATCGAAATTCCAAATGACCACGACACCATCGGCGGATTTGTCCTTCAACAACTAGGCCATATGCCTGATAACGGAGAACAATTCACTTATGAAAATCTTCGTTTTGAAGTAAACGAGATGGACCGAAACCGTATTATGCAATTAACGATTACAATTCAAGAAGAAAAAGAAGAAGAGGAAGAACAGGAGGACAACTAGTCCTTCTGTTCTTTTTTTGCTTTATTACACGTTTGTAAGAATTTTGAAAGAGATTCCGATAGAGGGTAAGGTTCGTCTTTGGCATTATAGAGTTAACAGCAAGGACGAACGGAGGACAAAAAATGAATGTTACACTTGATCATGTATACGACGAATACAATCGGTATTTGTACCATCTATGTTTAAAGTTAACTCGAAACCAAACAGAAGCAGAAGACTTGATGCAGGAAGTATGGTTGAAAGTAGTCAGATATGAAACGAACGTCAAGGATGTTGATCATCTTAAAGCATGGTTAACAACCATCTGTATGAATACATTTAGAGACCGTTACCGTAAAAATGTACGAATTAGTAAGCATGTAATGAATCAGCCAGAAACACTAGATGTCCCGGTTCTCGATTTAGTCCCGAGTGAAACCCTTTCATCTGAAGAACTTTTAGAAAAAAGCGATTTATCTCAAATGGTGCGAGACAAAATTTCGGAACTCGACTCCATTTACCAAACAACAGTCATGTATTTTTATGTACATCAATATTCACTAATCGAAATTGCAGAAATCATGAAGGTATCAATAGGTACAGTGAAATCCCGCCTATTCCGTGCCAAACAACGATTAAAAGAAATGCTAATTGCCGATTCCGCGATTACAGACTATATTCCAGCTTGATTTTGAATGTGGTGTAGCCTTAAAAAGGCAAATAGGGGATAAAGTAAAGAATCAATAGGATTGGTATTAATAATCGAGTATAAAACCGAAAAGGTTTTATACTCGATTTTTCTGTTGATAAGAAAAGTGCACCCTGCTTTCGCTATCCATTTAACAAATGTAAAAAGCATTTAAATTACAGGATGAAAATAACTATTGTCACTTTGGTTATGATTAAGTGATTAACTGTTGTTTAATGGTGTTGAAAAATATACCTTGGGAAAAGGGTATTTTATATTAAATTATAAAGAGAAGAAGCAAAATTGTTTTTGATCTGTTATATCAACGGATGAAAGTTTGGTGAATAAAAGGCTTGAACTGAACTAGTAAGGAGGAGAACTATGTTAAAAGTTAGACCTTTAGAAGATAGAGACTATGAACTGATTAAAGAAGCCGAAAAAGTTATAGAAAAGAATTATAGGTATGGGCGACATCACATTGGTGCAGCAGTTAGAACACCATCTGGAAATGTTTTTTCGGCAGTTCACGTAGAAGCGAATGTTGGAAGAATAACAGTATGTGGGGAAGCAATGGTTATTGGTAAGTCTATTTCAGAAGGAGATCACGATTTTGAAACGATTGTTGCAGTGGCTCACCCTCATCCACACGAAGATATTGAAAAATGTTGGGTGGTTGCTCCTTGTGGTATGTGTCGGGAGTTAATTAGTGATTATGGAAAAAATACAGATGTTATCATTCCCTATAATGGTAAATTAGTAAAGTGCAATGTAATGAGGTTATTACCAGAAAAATATACAAGTGATCTACACTAATTTCTCCTTCAACAAACATGCGCTTAATTGAACGAGCTCCATGAAAAAGAAAAGCTCAGAGTTTACTACTAAGCCGTTCTCTTTTGAGGTACCCGCAGCTATAAAAGTATGTATAAAAGTAAATCAATTAGCAGTGCAATTCGCATATGAATTCGCACTGCTTTTTTATTGGTATAATTGATTACTTTTATAATTATAGGTATGAAATCGCGCTATAAATCGCAAAGGTGTCTTGAGTTTTTAGAAAGACATGAAAACACTTCTAAAATCAGTAACATTCAAGGTTATATATCTAGAATTATTTGAGTTCTTATTAAGTTCTTTTTCAAAAAGCTTTCCCTCTGTGTCATTTATGTCTGCAATTATTACAAATACATTTTGATATACTAGTTCGCTGCAAAGCGCCTTACCAATCCCAGATGCACCACCAGTTACAATAGCAATTTTCTTGAACCCCTCCATGAGTAACCCCCAATTTAATAAAAATTTTATGAACTAGCAATTATTCATCAATCGCATCTTTATTTTTGTATAGAAATTGGTTTATCGCGGATGCGTAAACATCTGCCACAATTTGAGCACCAGAACTATTTAAATGTATCCCGTCCAAAGTGAAGTGTAGCCCTCTTTTTTTAGATAACTTGTCAATTCGAGAGTGTTTTTTGTAAAACAACACATCTTTCATTACTGTTAATACTTTGGTGCTGATATAATCTGAACTATTTACTTTAGCTAGGTGCTCTTCAAACACAGAATGAAGGTTTAAAAAACTAATATTTGCATTTTTACTTGTGATGTATTCGATAAGATATGTTAATTCCATAATTTCTTTGTTAGATGGATTATTTGTTTCACCAACTAATGCTGGTGAAACTGCCACAGTTTTTTTGGAAGATACGAGAACTAAATCTAATATTTTTTTGTAATAGTCTTTGAATTCCTCATGGTCTTTCGCCACTGGCTGTGCTTGTAAACTCAACAATTTAGAATAAACATCGTTTACACCAATCCAAACGAAAGCAAGGTCATAATCGGAATTTAATTTTGTTTTTGTTAAACGAGTATGCAGGCTTTTAACTGACTCTCCAGGTTTGCCGAGGTTAACGAAAGTAATAGTTGGAAATTTTTCTTTTAAAAATTTAACAAAAGAAACTCCTGGGCGACCTTCTGTTAAACTGTCACCGATTAATGCGATTTTCATACTAATTCCCCCTTGTTTTAATTGATTTTAAAAACATAGTAATTGCTTTTTTAAAAAGAGGCTCCAGTGAATTCAATTCTTGAGTGTTTGTGAGTTGGCATAAACCCCCAAGCCAGGTTCCTAAGAGCACAGTCCATTCGTCTATATTCCCAGATACAAATTCTTTCTTGTCCAATCCCTCTTGAAAGATGGAACGATAGGCACCCATTGGAATAATGGCTAATTCGTATAATTTTTTTACAGATTCTAAACTAGAATTAGGATTTGAGGCCAGTTCTTGTCCTGCTTTTAATAATGGAGTTTGATAGTTATAGAGTACATGCATTGCCATACCATATAATTTATCTGTAGCAGACGTATAGGAAGGTTCCTTCTCCATCCATTTAGAGTACCAATCATGCATAGTGTTCTGTGCTAATAAAACAAAAAGTTTTTCTTTGCTTTCAAAATGATAATATATATGTCCTTTGCTATAGCCAGAAGCTTTTGAAATGTCCTCCACTGACGTTTGAATGTATCCTTTTTGAGAAAATAAAATAATTGCCTTTTCTGATATGTCATATTTTACCTTTTCGCTGTTATAACTTCTTTTGTTCAATTTTATAGAAACTCCTTTCAATATTGAACGCTTGTTCTAATTAAAATATACACCATTTTCCGAATCAAAGAAGAATTTGGTGTATTATTCACAAAAATGTAACTATTTAATGAATATTAATAAAAACGCAGTGCGAATTCTTATCCGAATTGCACTGCGTTTATAGAGGTGATTATATATGTTTTTATAGTGGCGGGTACCTCAAAAGAGAACGGCTTAGTTTATTACTCTGAGCTATTTTGTACGTTAATTCCTGTGTGAATTAACGTATGAATTCAAATGGTATGTAGCTTGTTATTTTAGATTCTCTTCCCATCAACCTAAAAACTTACTAAGAGGGGCTGAGCTTTTTTATGGGTGAATCGCGCATAGTAAGAATTTTTGGGTTCTTGGTTAGAATTATCGATGCCTCAGTTAGAATTTAGGCAATCTCAGTTAGAAAAATCGCCATCTCAGTTGTAATTGTTCAAAAGGATACGCCAACAGTAAATGCTGCGTAAGCGAAGCGTGCAGCACCAATATGTTCATGATAAAGTTTGATGCGAAACTTTATTTTTATAAATCTATTTTATGAAGATGATTTTGGTTTGTTAAAACAAATAGACGGGAATATCCGTAGTAATACATTTGTTTGATGAGGGGGAACCGCGGATGGCTAAAAAGCCGCGTAAAGAATGGAGCAAGCGTAAGCGTATTATCATGGGCTCAATAGGTGTTTTCGCATTAATATATATCGCTGTTATTTTATGGCATACATTTAAGCCTTTGCCTGAAGGGATTTCATATAAAGGAGAATTGCATAAAACAGACAATATCGAAATGATAACGGATTTAACCTTTGCTCAAGATAAAAAAGGGACGGGCATGGTTCATGAACTAAATATATTCGACGAAGTCTATCAGATGATTGAAGAAGCTGATGATTTCATCGTTGTTGATTTTTTCTTGTTTGATGGTTTTTACGATCAAAAAGAAGATTTTCCGAAGATTGCAGATACGCTATCTTCGAAGTTAGCGGATAAGAAAAAAGAAAATCCGGATATGCCGATTGTGTTTATAACAGATCCGATTAATCGTGGTTATGGATCATATGAAAACGAATGGTTTAAAAAGATGAGAGAAGCTGGTGTTGAGATTGTCTATACTGATTTGGATCCTTTAAGAGATTCAACACCTGTTTACTCAGGCATCTATCGAATTCTCTTCCAATGGTTTGATATTGGTGGGGAAGGATGGATTGATAATGCAATGGCAAGTGATGCACCAAAAATGACGGTTGCCTCTTATATGACTTTATTAAACGTAAAAGCCAACCATCGAAAAGCAGTAATAACTGAAAAAGAAGGTATGGTCACTTCTTCGAATCCTCATGATGCGAGTGGATTCCATGGCAATATTGCATTGAAGGTAAGTGGGCCAGTATTAAATGATATTTTGGAAGCGGAAGAAGCTGTTTCGCGATATTCCGGCGGGCCAGAACTTCCTCGAGTCGATAAGGAGAAATCAGACGGACAGTATGAGGTTCAATACCTGACCGAGAAGAAAATTCTAGATGCACTGCTTGCTGATTTAGAAAACACGAAAAAAGGGGACAAGATTTGGTTAGGGATGTTCTTTATTGCGAAGCGAGATATTGTCACTACCTTAATTGATGCGGCAAATCGCGGAGTAGAGATTAACGTCATCCTTGATCCAAATGAAAACTCTTTTGGTCAACAAAAATCAGGTCTACCCAATCGACCAGTCGTTCAAGAAATGGTTGAAGATACAGAAGGGAAAATGAATGTCCGCTGGTACAATACAGTGATTGGACAATATCATACGAAAGCAATTTGGATTCAAAATGAAGACCATACCATTATTTCAAATGGTTCTGGAAATTATACGGATCGTACGCTCGATGATTATAATTTAGAGGCTAATCTCAGAGTGATTGCACCGAATGACAGTGAATTGGCTACGGAAATGGAAAGTTATTTTGAAAGACTTTGGAATAATGAGGATGCTTTATATACAGTAGAACTGGAAGAATACCAAGATGAGTTTACAGTTTGGCAACGTGGTATCTATTCCATTCAAAAATTATTTAAAGTGACAACTTATTAATCGGCAGGATTGCAAATAAGAAATAAAAAGCTCTATGCAGAAACGTTGCATAGAGCTTTTTAGCAGAAAACAATTGTGTGAAATTCATGAATACTTGAATGAGGCATCCGAATTCGAGAATAGCTGGACTTCTGTCAAGAAAGTTTACACAAAAAACACTAAAATTCCGTTTTCTAAATCCCTACCGCACTTCGTTTGCTA
>NZ_JBHZRU010000011.1:0-114439 GCF_043641925.1 Paenisporosarcina quisquiliarum | reverse complement strand
GCATGCACAAATAAGTATAGCATGAACTATTTTTAGTTTTCATTAATAAATATTGACAAACTATTGGCTGGTTTAGTTTAAGTTAAAAAACTCACAATTCGACTCTAGAGATTACCCCGCTATACATAGCTTTCCAGCTATCGTCGTCCTGCTTATCGGCTTGATATAATTTTAGAGTACCTTTATACAAACGCCCTTCAACATTCTTTGTAAATTCGAAGAATTCGGGTTGTTGTTGTAATTCATCTAAATCGGTATAAAATAATTCAGTTTTATAAATAGGTAATCCAGAAGGTGTCTGTAAATATTCTTCCGTAGTTAAGTATGAAACACCTTGAGAATCTAAAACTGTTAATGGAGTCACTGATACAACTTCTTCTTTATTCGTATCAGGTAAAGTCTCAACTTCTACTGCTTGTCCATTAGTTACATCTTCCATCTTCTCTTCTTTTGCTTGTTCTACTGCTTCCTCATTTGCACTACACCCAGCTAACACAATAGCTCCAAGTAAAATCCCCGTGTAAAGATATTTTTTCAATATTCTCACTCCTTTTATCATAAGAAATCAATTGTTCTTCAACTAAACTGCTGCGTTAGTTGAAGAAGAAAATCACTGCCTACTAAATAGTTCTAATATAATCTTACCATATTTATTAATTATTTCCTTTAATTATTTGAAAATTTAGTAAGTAATAATTGCTATGAAGTTTTTGGAAGAAACACGTAAAAAAGCACTGCGAATTGCAGTGCCATTTTAATGCTATTAATAAGCGTTTTATTGTGTATTTCGTTTTTTGTACTTCAAAACAGAACCCGTTAATCTTATAGAGCTTTTCTTTATCACATTCAATTATCTGAAGAAAGGCTTTTTGATCACCTTGCTGAGCCTTTTTAAATCGACTTTGATAAAACAAAGACCACCCCTCCATTTCCTTTATAATCGTTAGATGAATGAAAATTCCTTTTCGTTGCAAATTCCGAAAAAACTTTTATGTAATTACACAGAATTCTACTACTACCTGTAGAAACGACTTCTAACATGTCATTGATATTTAAAATGATTATTGAAAAAGGGTAACGAACTAAGTAATCAAACATTTTTCTTCATTCTACAAATATATACATAATAAAGGGGTAGCGTCAGGAAAATGCGGATTTACAACGTTAAGGAAATCCAAACATAAAAAACCTAATTTCTCGGTGTTATAAGTGAGAAATTAGGCTTTAGTTACTTCATTAAAGTTAGTAATAGGTAAGCATTTGAAGTAATCTCCAGCTTTTCCCCTACTCCGCACGAAACGTGATAGTTTCCCATCATTTCGCGTTCCATCTAACAATTTGTACTAGACTATAAGTTCCTCGTTACCCTTAGAAAAGTAGGTGTCTAATGTCTTCTTTCTAAGAGCTCGCACTGTGGAAATCCCCACGTTCCTACCCGATCGGTGCGATGAACGCTTGGAAAATAATCGTTCCATTTTGCTAGACTTGGGGCTGTTCCTCTACTCCCATTACAGGAGTTTCCTCAGTCATACCCCTACCCTCACAAGGATAAATGCATTTCGACCATTGTCTTATAGCAACCGTTTCAGGTGACAGCCCTTGATTGGTTTCCAAGTCCTTTACAACGTAGCTATACATTCTAGACGTAGGTGCTTCCTTTAAGCCTGTGAGCTGGATACCACCATTGTTCGGTATAGCGTATTTCAGAGGGCGCATTTTTACTCTACACCACTCACCCCATCGTTGGATGGGACATAGGTTTCCCTATGTTCAATCTTTAGACCTGTACATTCGGAAGTTCGTCAGTTCCTTTCTATGGAACATTCTCACCATATCTAGTTTTTCAGCCGCGCGGCATATCCGTCGGCATACCTTTCCCGTAAGGAATGGCTTCAGCCTTCGTTCTGCCGAATCCACCTGTGCTCCACACCCCATAATCTGCCAATTATGACACATGCAGGAGTATTGGCGAGATGGTTTCAGAAAACTTGCTTCCTTCATTCCCATCTTCCATTGTAAAGTTAAGATTTACTTGCATAATCTCCTGTCTTTCACGCAATAAGCGCTTATAACAGAACTTGTCGCGCGCGCCCGATTGTTGAAGACTAAAGTTTATATTCACCAAGAAAATTGATATGCTCTTATCCTAACAAATATTATTTAGGACTTACATGTATGCCTTCACTCTCTCGCCAATCTGCGTAGAGTATACGCTTTACATTATCATATCCATTGGTAGTTAATTGGTTATCTAACCACTGTTGATCAAATCCGAGTTCATGTAAATTATCCCATAAAATTTCCCCATCTATAATTAACGATGTTGGGAGGTCTACTGGACTTTCTGGAAGATTGAGATCTTGCTTGTCTGGTTTTTGATACTTGGATTTTAATAATAAACTTAATTGCCCATTAGCTTCCAATATACCGTATTTGACTTCGCGAACTGAAAAGACATTATTTTGACGGAGTATACTCAATACTTGATTTACATCCAATTTGTTCTTTGTAAGTAACTTTCTGTCCATAACACCATCTCGAATGATTATGTTAGGATTGCCTAATAAGAGAGAACGTGTCGATTTACTTTTTAGAGTCATAAACTCTATTCCCAACATAAGAAACGTCCACAATCCGATGGCATATAAAAAATGAAAAATCCCTACCTTATCTTCATAAATGGTATTTCCTAAAAAATCTCCAAGTACTAACACAAAAACTAAGTGAAACGGGGTTAACTGATAGATGGATGTTCTGCCTGTTATGATAATGATAAAAAATAAAGTGACAAAACCAACGATGACTTTGATCGTCAGTAAACCAATATTAACTTCTTCCAAAGTTTTTTCCTCCAATTTAAATTTTACTTAGATATCATAGTTTGCTGCGCCTACTTCTGCAATTTCCTCATCAATGATCATCAGTTTCGCATGTAACATTCCTTTATTGTACTGGTAGATTTGGACCCCGGGCCGACGAACTTCCCAAATTGCTATGAATAAGATAAAGAACGTATTTAACAGGTATAGAAAAAAAATCCACTCCAACTAAAATTCCTCCTTAGTTTTTCCCTTAACATGTACAAACTATGTAGCAAGTATACGTTTGGAATACGAGGAATTGTTTAGATTGACCTTTTCTCATGAGACACCTCAAATAATTTTTTAGTTTGTTTTGTCACAAGAAATTTAATGTTGGAGATGTATCGAAAAACAAAAAAGGAGGTTCGTTTTACATTTCTTCCATTTAAACCTAAAATCTTACATTATTCTGGTTTACCAGCTATAGCAGCATGGATACCCCATACTGATGGGAATGGAATACTAACAATTGTTTGCTGTGCAGTTTGCAATACTAATCTCCCCCTAAATTTAAAGTTTATGTTCTGAAGAATAAAGGATTAGATATCTTATTTACTACCCTATATAAAGGACCAATCCAGTATATGCACCACAAGCTGAATATGTTTACTTTTAACGGTTAGAAGCTCATCCTTTCGTTGAAAAATGCAGATCATTCAACGTTTAGAACAAAAAATTATGTTACAAAAAAAATTCCTATACACAGAGGCTCCAAGTCAAGTCCTTAAACGCCTATTCTGTGGATACATATAAACAATGATAAAGGGGCAACATATCAATGTTTTGTTGTTGAAACTATATATAAGGTGCATATAGTTGAACGGTACGATTTGTCTTGAAAGGCTGAAGCTAAGGTTTCATCAGGCAAACGAGCCTATCATACCCACCTCTCCAAGTAAATTCCTATCGTTGTTTACGTTGAAAACTATAATTACTTACTAAAGATAATAAGTAAACAAAGTTAGAAAGTAGGCTGTTTTTGTATCGTTATTTACAATGAATACGGTCAAAAATTATACTACATATAATGGCCCTTTTCTGGAATATGGGGTAAGGAAGGACTATTTGTTCCCTTCTGATAGCTTTCTATATAATGAAGCTCTAGACACATTTGTAATTTCGCAAATTTGATTTACAGTCATATTTCCTTCTTTATATAGCTTAACTGCATAATTCATTCCTACGTGATTTTTATGATACTTCTTTAACCGACCTTTAAACTTTCCTTCTTTCTTAGCCAACTCAATCCCTTCACGTTGTCGCATACGAATAAGATCTCGCTCTAATTGGTTAACACCAGCCATTACCGTAATTAAGAATTGGCTGTATGGATTATCTTCTGATAAATCTAGCCATGTATCTTTTAGTGATTTTAAGCTTGCTTTTTTTTCTCGTATGTTATCGATTAATTCAAATAGGTCTTGTGTGCTACGAGTGATTCGAGTTAAGTCTGTAACATAAATGATGTCATCTTCCTGTAAATCCTCTAACATTTTTTGAAGTTGCTCGCGATCCTTTGTTGCCCCAGAAACTTTTTCTTCGTATATAATATCCATTCCAATTTCGTTTAGCTGCTGAAATTGCCTTGAAGGATTTTGGCTAGTCGAACTAACACGTATATAACCGATTTTCCGCAAAATATCACCTCATTTTTGAGACAAGTCTTATGAGACGCTCTTAACTATGATTTTATCAGTCTACTACACTTGTATCAATAGAGTACACTCTAATGATATATAATTGAACTAATTAACTGAATAATTACAGAAGTGAGATGATACTGTATGAAAATTGCGAGAGGTAGGGAATTGCTTACACCAGAACAGAGACAGGCCCTTATGCAAATTCCTGGAGATGAGTGGGTGCTTGGAACCTACTATACTTTTACCAAACGAGATTTAGAAATTATAAATAAACGAAGGAGAGAAGAAAACCGTTTAGGGTTCGCCGTTCAATTAGCCGTTCTTCGGCATCCCGGTTGGCCATATACTCATATCAAAAACATCCCAGATTCAGTCATACATTATATATCGAAACAAATCGGTGCCACTCCATCTTCGCTTAGGCTTTATCCTCAAAGAGAAAATACACTTTGGGATCATTTGAAAGAAATACGAAGTGAATACGACTTTGTAACTTTTACCCTAAAAGAATATCGAATGACATTTAAGCATCTTCATCAATTAGCTTTGGAAAATGGTGATGCCATTCATCTACTACATGAATGCATAGATTTTCTAAGAAAAAACAAAATCATACTGCCTGCTATCACTACACTCGAGAGAATGGTGTGGGAGGCAAGGGCAATGGCTGAAAAGAAGCTATTTAATACGGTTAGTAAATCTTTAACAAATGAGCAAAAAGAAAAGATTGAAGAGATCATTACTTCGCAGCATCCATCCGAATCCAATAAAACGATATTGGGTTGGTTAAAGGAACCACCGGGTCATCCTTCACCCGAAACATTTCTAAAACTAATAGAACGACTCGAATACATACGAGGAATGGAATTAGAAACGGTACAAATTAGTCATTTGCATCGCAATCGCCTGTTACAGCTATCTCGCTTAGGTTCAAGATATGAGCCTTATGCATTTCGTGACTTTCAGGAAAATAAACGATATTCAATATTAACCGTCTATTTATTACATCTTACTCAGGAGTTAACTGATAAAGCTTTTGAAATTCATGACAGACAAATACTCAGTCTGTTATCAAAAGGCCGTAAGGCTCAAGAAGAAATTCAGAAACAAAATGGTAAAAAACTAAATGAGAAAGTTATACACTTTACGAACATCGGACAAGCTTTAATCAAAGCAAAAGAGGAAAAATTAGACGTTTTTGAGGTTTTAGAATCCGTTATTGAATGGAATTCTTTTGTCTCTTCGGTGGAAGAAGCTCAGGAGCTTGCGCGTCCTGCTGACTATGATTATTTAGACTTACTGCAAAAACGATTTTATTCACTTAGAAAATATACGCCAACACTTTTAAGGGTATTGGAATTTCATTCTACAAAGGCAAATGAACCACTTTTACAAGCTGTAGAGATTATCCGAGGAATGAACGAATCTGGAAAGCGAAAAGTACCTGATGACTCACCTGTAGACTTTATCTCAAAGCGTTGGAAAAAACACTTATATGAGGATGATGGTACAATCAATCGTCATTATTATGAAATGGCAATCTTAACAGAACTAAGGGAACATGTTCGGGCTGGTGATGTTTCCATTGTGGGCAGTAAACAATATAGAGATTTTGAGGAATATTTATTTTCAGAGGATACTTGGAATCAAACGAAGGGAAATACGAGGTTATCAGTTAGTTTATCATTCGAAGACTATATGACAGAAAGAACCAGCAGCCTTAATGAAAGATTAAAGTGGTTATCTTCTAATTCCAACAAGTTAGATGGAGTTTCTCTTGAAAAAGGAAAGCTATCAATTTCACGCTTGGAAAAAGATGTTCCAGAAGAAGCAAAGAAATTTAGTGCAAGCCTTTATCAGATGCTCCCAAGAATAAAATTAACCGATTTACTCATGGATGTTGCTTATTTAACAGGATTTCATGAGCAATTCACTCATGCTTCCAATAATCGAAAGCCAGATAAAGAAGAAACGATCATTATCACGGCTGCCCTTTTAGGAATGGGAATGAATATTGGATTGAGTAAGATGGCTGAAGCAACACCTGGACTTACATATAAGCACCTAGCCAATGTATCTCAATGGCGCATGTATGAAGATGCAATGAATAAAGCCCAAGCCGTATTAGTAAATTTCCATCACAAATTACAATTGCCTTTCTATTGGGGCGACGGTACAACATCTTCGTCAGATGGTATGAGAATGCAGCTAGGTGTTTCATCACTACATGCAGATGCAAACCCACATTACGGAACTGGAAAAGGAGCCACCATCTATCGATTTACAAGTGACCAATTCTCTTCTTACTACACAAAGATTATTCATACTAATTCAAGGGATGCAATTCATGTTTTGGACGGTTTATTGCATCATGAGACGGATCTAAACATAGAAGAGCATTATACAGACACAGCCGGTTACACAGACCAAATTTTCGGATTGACCCATTTATTAGGATTTAAATTTGCTCCAAGAATAAGAGATTTATCGGACTCAAAATTATTTACAATAGATAAAGCAAGTGAGTATCCAAAACTAGAAGCCATTTTACGTGGACAAATAAATATAAAGGTCATTAAAGAAAATTATGAAGATGTTTTGCGATTAGCTCATTCAATAAGGGAAGGAACTGTTTCAGCATCCCTTATTATGGGGAAACTAGGTTCTTATTCAAGACAAAACAGCTTAGCTACAGCCTTACGTGAGATGGGCCGAATAGAAAAAACGATCTTTATTCTGAATTACATTTCGGATGAATCCTTAAGAAGGAAAATACAAAAAGGATTGAATAAAGGAGAGGCCATGAATGGATTGGCAAGAGCTATTTTCTTTGGAAAACAAGGAGAACTTCGGGAGCGAACCATACAGCAGCAATTGCAAAGAGCCAGTGCGCTAAACATAATTATCAATACCATTAGTATCTGGAATACCCTACATCTAACAAAAGCAGTTGAATATCAAAAACAGACAGGTAGTTTTAATGAAGACTTATTGCATCATATGTCACCTTTAGGTTGGGAACATATCAATTTACTAGGAGAATACCATTTTAATTCAGATAAAGTGGTTTCATTAGATTCCTTAAGACCACTGAAACTTTCTTAGCGTTGTTAAAAATGGGGGAATCGTCTTGGAAATGGGCTTAGCGTTGTATATCCGCATTTTCCTGACGGTACCCCATAAAGAATATGAAATGTTGAAGTTATAAACAAATACGATTCTCCAAAAGATAAAGATTGGTTTACAGGTGGTGAAAGAACTTAGTTAATTAACTGCTGCAAGGTTGTAAAAAAGTTCAAAGCATCTTGTTACTCTTATTTTGTGTACAGTCGCTATAAAATATATCCAGATTGTGAGATTACTATTTAGGTTAGGTTATAAGTTTGATGTCCTGTTTGTTCTGGTAATTGTATTAATATTGGTTGGCTTATCAATGGCCTTGATTGTGGGAAATAACTATACAACCACAGGTTTTGTACTCGGTGGTTTGCTAAGTGGTGTTATGTCAACCTACGGTGTATGCGAGATGCAATCCGGTTGTTAAGAAACTTTCTCTTGTGTTTATTCGTATAGTTAATTTTAGCATTATGAAAAATGGAGGGATTAGGAGTTTGGAAATAAATCAACAAACGTCTGAAAATGCCGAAATAGTAAGGGGAATTACTATAAGAACAGTTCTAAATCTATATGGGGGTTTCGCTGTTTTTGGATTAATATTATCAATTTTTACGACTCCCATTTCTTTAAATGAAAACATGCGCCTTTTTTACAATGAAGATTTAATGATGGAAGCGAAAAAGATAAAGGAGTTCTTATTTTTTATTTTTGGTTCTGCTTTAGTTTACTTTTCCTTATTAAATCTTTACTACAAATATATGAAGTGATAGAGATTGTTCAACTAAGGCAGCTTGTTTTATTGACTTAAAGCCCCTGTTACTTCCTCATCTCGTGTTATGTCAACCTATGATGTGTACGTGATACATCCAGTTGAGCAAGTAAATTCGATGGTTTACGGAGGATCATTAAGGTACTTGTTCAACTGACGGGTTAGTTAAACAAGCGACAAACGTACTACCGTAATACATTCCTATTATGGTATAATTTCCAAAAAAGAGAGTTGGCTTATTAATGACTGGTGATTCTGTATTTGCTATTTTACCAATCTTAAGTATCTTGTTTACAATAGTCCCAGTTGTATTTGTAATTTGGTTTTTGATTAAATTTTTACAGATACAGCAGGAAAAGAACAAAATACTAAGTAATATTTCTGATAAACTAGATAAGCTAAATTAGACGGGGGAAACCCGTCACTTTTTATGTCACAGTGAGTGTCAATTCTAAAATAAGTCTTCTTCAAATAACGCGTTCTTTGCTGCCTTTACAAGGTGGCTTTTCTTTTGGCCACGATCCTAATCTTGTCCCTAAGCTTAGTGTCGTATAGGTTACTGAACTAAGATTGTTGAACGAGTTCTTGACCATTCAAGAAAGCTCAAAAGCTCAAAAAACACTGTAAGTATACGAAGACCATTAATTCCTGGTTTTCTAACAAAAAAGCCTGAAGCTATTTCAGGCTTTTACTGATCAATATATTCAATTAATCTTTTAATTCCATCTTTACTAATCCACGCCTCACCAATTTTTACCGCCTCGGTTGAAATTTTACCTGTAATAGCACAAACATAAGTTTCACGATGGGGCTCAATGATTATTTGGGTATCATTATACGAAATATCAATCATATCGCCGTCCTTTAATTGAAAGCGTTCTAGAATATCTTTAGGTAATAAGATTCGTCCTAATTTCCCAATTCGTTTTGTTTGCAATCTCTCAACACCTCACAGTCCATTACTTTTATTTAATTTGTCCAATTTACTTTTAACTTCATTCATTTTTTGCATGGCTTCTGAGACTTTACTCAAATCTTCGCTCTCATCAATCGTTTTTTGAAGAAGTGCTTTTTCTTCTTCTAGTGCAGCCATCTCTACTTGATTTTTCTCGGAAGTTAATACACGATCCATCAATCCATCATTGTTTGGTGCGTTTTCACTAACAAATGCCTTGGCACCCTTCATGTCTTTCTTTTGAAGAAATGCGGTGACGATATGGGTTTTCCGCCCTTCTGTTAGTTCCACAACATCTCGATTTGCAAGAACTTTTTCCCACTCTTTAGCAAGAACACCTTTGGCAAATTCAATATGTGGGTTTGAAACTTTCAATATGTCTTGCAGCCGATCTAACTCCTTAGGTAGATTCTGATTCGTCATATACTCGGTTAATTGGCTGACTGCAGATTCATCCTTGGCTAAAAGCTTTTCATAAGATCCATGTTTCATCCAAAGCTGATGCAATAACTTCTTTTCTTTTTCATCTAAATTGTCATAATCTCGTGCTTCTAGAACCTTCATGACCCCTTCGGTATCTCCCAATAATCCATTCAAGTAGACTTTTTCTACATTATTTGTTTCCTGTTGAATAGCTGGTTGACGCTCAGATGACTCCGCGTTTTTATTGGCATTCGTTAAAAGGATGTTCAATAAAAGCGCACCTACTAAAATAATCGCTGTCCCGATTAAAAAACGCATCTTACTTTCTTTTTGATTTATCGATTTCTGTTTTTTTGAAGAAGTCGATAAATCAGTACGTATTTCAGCACGTTTATCTGATTTTGATTGAAAAAACTGAATAGGAATTAGGTTAGGAATAGTGAAGCGTTTTTTGTCGGCTATTCGTTGCGATAATTCCTCTTGTTCTTGGCGTTTTCGTTCTTCACTTTCATCGTACAATGATTGAATGAAAGACGCCATATGATCAAGTGAATCAAGTCGCAAATAAATCATTTCAGCAAATTGGATGACTTCCTCGCTTTGTTCGAAAAAGTCACTACGTTTAGGACGACCGTATACATGCTGCAAGCTTGTTAACGAAACGATAATTAATTCTTTCACGGCATTCAGTCGTGATTTTTCATTCTCAATTGTAAAAGATTGATGTTCAATAACGAGCGTTTTTACTGAGCTAGTGTCTACATCAATTACCAGGTTCTCCGTTTCCCACAAAACCTGTACTTGTTTTTCTTTAGCCAATTGAATCAATGAAAGATAATATGGATATTTATCTTCTAAATACATCTTTTTTAGAACATTAAATGATTGAAGACCAGTCACATCGTACGTGTAACAGACTTGTCCAGACTGAAAACTGATGTCTTTTGCAGGAAGGTATTGATCAGATTGTTTCAGAGTTTGCAATTTATCTTTGTACCATTTTTGCACTTGATTCATCTCTTGTGTGTGAAACGTCGATAGGGGTTGTAAATAAGAAATCGTATTTCCTTCAATCTCAAAGGTCCCTACCTTATTTGCAATCGTTCGAATGACCATATTCTTATCATTCCTTTCATATCTAACTTAATCCTTCTTTATTGAAGTTTAGGAAACTTGGATAACAGTTCTTCGACTTCTTGTTTAAATTCATCCTCTTCCTCATCAACTTCACTTTCTGGAACTTTAGATTTTATAGAAGTAAATTCTTGATCCCATTCTTTTAGGTTGAAATTGATTGAATTGACAATAGGATTAAAGGAAAAATATAAATCACCAGAAACATCTTTTACAAAGCTAATAGTAGTTGACTCAGTATCTTGTTTGTTCGGATAAGAAATTTTCACATCTGTTAATATTAATTCTGTGATATCAAATTCAACAGACTTGTAAGTCTCCCACTCCTTATCATTAACTTGTAAAGTAGGAGCTACAATGGAGTCATAATTACAATTACCAAAAGTGCAGTCATCCGAGCTCAAAGGGCTAAAAGTAACTTTCAAATCTCCTCTATTACTAATTAAACTCTTTGGAAATTTTTCAAGAAAAGGTTTCAAAACAATATCTCCACTCATCTCATTCACTTTTTGTACAAACGCTTCATTATCTCCAGTTTCAACTTCCCCAGCAGCAATTGAACTATTTGTTTGTTTTTCGAACTCAACAAGGTTTTCCTCCAATACCTTAATCATCTCCAAAGCTTTCTCTTTATCTGCTTCAGTAAATACTGTTTCGTTCTTTTCACCATTTTCTTTTGTTGGAGTTTCATCGTTATTGCAACCAGAAATTATCAGTAAAAGAACTAGTGATAAAGCACTTGTCAAAAAAAACTTTTTCATAACCAAACATCTCCTTATCTTTTCGCGTAACGCGCAACATATTTAACAGTTGATCCCATGGCTCTTGCAGAACCAGTTGACGCACCAAATTGGTTCAACAATGTTGGAATGGACAAACCAACAATGAAAAATAATAACCCGAATAACAGGTTCCCATTCTGTAAATTAATCAACGTTTTTACACCCAGAACAAAACACAACAATTGTAGCGTTAGCGTTAAAATATTGCTGACTACTATTTTGAGCCATAAACTAAAGAAATTGTATTGATCATTCACGATGGTGGGGATAGCTACAACTCCTGAAATATACAAAACAACAAATAGTACTGTTCGATACAAGATAGACAAAAAGAAAACGAACAAGATGGCCGATACCACTAACATCAAAATAATTCCGTATCCAACGGAATTAACAGCCAACACCTGCATCACATTATAGTGTGTAGCAGGATTGGTTAACATCGTTTCTGTTAAAAGATGTGTCAGTTCCAATATCCAATCAAACAATTCACCGTATATGCCTAGTAATACTGCTCCTGTAATCACCGCAACCACTTTTTCATAAAGCGTGTTCATACCTTCATCACCATTTGCAGAATACAAAATGATTATTTTAATGGTCTGCCAAATAAGAAAGATTGCCGTCATTGTCCATGCCAATGATTTAAAGTTCAACATATAGCCTTCATAAGTTTCATTCCCAGTGATACTTGAAGAATCAATTTGAAATTTCCCAAAACTATCAATTGCCCCAAATACAAACCCACTAACCGTCGTAAATAAGAATCCATTTGTTTGGCACATCACTTCATACCAATTGCAGTCAAATTGATTTGTTTCATAATCATATTTATTCAAAAATAAAGCATTTTCCATATAAGATTCAGCACTGTTTACTTGCTCTGTAGTTACATTTTCTGTGTTCTCATAATCTCTTAGAGTATCTTCCATAAATTCACCCTCAGCAGCCTCTACACCATTCATCATAAAAAATGATAGTAGGAACATCCCAAAGACTAACAAGATGTGTTTCTTCATCCTCCAACACCTCCATTCATGAGGGTAAGTAACAGGATGACGACTGGAATAAACCCGAAAAACCCGACTCGCAAGACCACACCTTTTTTAATTTCAATAACTTCTTGAGCACTAAGTGGCTTGTCATACTGCAATTCATACTGCCGACTGGCTTGCTCCAGTTGCTTTTTGGCTAATTTATCAATGATGGTCTCAAAGAGTTGATTTACCCTTCGTTGCATCCTTACTATTCTTTGTAAGATGGGCATCTCTGTTCACATCCCTTTTGTGTCTCGTGTCTATGAAGAAATCTCTTGAATCACCTGTTCTCCTGATACGAGGGGTTCCAAATCGTGGGCATCTACCTTCAGTTCACCGTCTTCGATTATCCATGTAATCGTGGACATCAAGATTAAGAGTGGTTGATCCCCAGGATTCACAAACTCATCGTCAATCCCTGTTAAGGTAGCTTTGTATAGTGCATATACCTTATAGGAGTCTTCTTGCTTTCGAACGGAAATGTTATAAATCTCAAGCTCTTTCATTTCACTCACGTCCACGTCTTCAGACGTTTCGTTTTCTGACAGGGTTTGTTCTACCTCTTTACGGTAACGTGTCGTAAAGTAATCCATCGAGCCGCCTTGTAAACTGTCTGTTAGAAAACGTTCAGTTTGAGTAAACACTTCTTTTTCTTCTTTCTTAGAGGCTTCAACTTTTTCGACACCGTTCGACAAGTCTGCATTTTCTCGTTTTAAGTCTTGATTGGCTGCAAATACATTAAACAAAACGAGTGCCAACCCCACTACCAAGACAATCAGTAAGATATTGACGAGTTTCAAGCGACTTTCCATAGGCTACCCCTCCCTTACACGGGTTCTTTTAAATACAACATCGGATTGAGTCGGGTTCCAAACTTCTGTCCTGCATGAATCTCAAAATGAAGATGGTCACCTGTCGAACGACCAGTAGACCCACATCGGCCGATGACTTCCAGCTGTCGAATTTCTTGCCCAACCTTAACGTCAATACGACTTAAATGTGCATACGCCGTAAAGAGATTATTGGGATGCTGAATGACAACGATGTTTCCGTACGTATTCGTTGGATAACTGCTAGGAAACTCTGCATACACGACTTTCCCTTCCTTAGCTGCATAAATAGGTTCAGGACTACTACACGCAAAGTCGACACCTTGATGATTACTGATTTCTCCCGTAACGGGATGAATACGGATACCGTAATTTGAATTTACTTGAACATTTGGAATGGGTTGTGCAAATTCTCCGGACTGTAACGTGCAATTCATGGTTAATCCACCGAGTGAACTGACCATCGCCGTGATCGTCGGTACCCAGTGGGCGTTTAAGTTCGTTGGGTCATTCTCTGCCCCGACTGGCGCATAAACCGAACCTAAATCGGTTATGGTCACGTATCCATCTTTAATGATGCGGTTGTGCAGCGTTTGTCCCATCGATTCCAAACCCTCTTCTAATGTTGAAAACTGCATCAAGCCATCTTTCCCCATCAACCCACCTGGATTATTTTTGGTGACCACTGCATGTGACGTCCCGTTGGTCGTTTCATGCAATGCAATCGCAGCCATGAGAACCGGGTCAATGCCTTGTTCATTCGCAATTTGGATAAAGAGATTTTCTTTGCCAGAAAAGACGCCTGCGGTGCTCATTTTGGCTTCCCATAACTCTTGGTTTATTTCTCCATTAACAGCGCAATACGCGCCTCCTGTGGCTCCTGAGAGCGCGTCTATGTTTTGTTCTGGGTTTTCTAAATCAAAGCCTTTGTCTTTTCCATTCATCGACATAAAGACAGGAAGTACGATCAGAATGAGGGCAGTTCCGAAGACCACCAACCCAATTGGATTGAAGAATACCTTCATGAATAGCAAATGGCCAAGTGTTTTGGCGGTCTCCTTTGCATTCATCTCCTCATCCCTCCTCATTAAATCGTGATATCGTTAATACTTTTCTGGTCAAACCACAACATTTCCGTCACTTCATTTAGTTGGACCTCCAACTTGATTTTTTTAGAACCCGTATAGAATATTCCTTTTCCAGCCTGCTCTTTTTTCTTCCCATCTTTTAAAATGAGTGTTTCACGTTCTCCTTTTGAGAATGTGTTGCCTAGTTCGTCTTCTAAATATTTCAATTCTTCTTCGCTCATTGGTAAATACAACCGCTGTACGGATTGCGTGATAATCGCTTTCCCGTAGTTCCGATTCTCATCTCGAGCAGATAAAAAATCTTCTACCGACTGAGAAGCCGTTGTAATGCCACAATTGAAGGAACGTAATACTTTCATCATGAAGTAAATGAATTCCATGGCTTTTGGTACTTTAGGGTCTGCGATAACGTGAGCTTCATCGATAAATATTTCACTTGGTTCACGGTCCCCACTCATAATTTCGTAGGTCGTATGAGAGAGAATGTTATAAAACAAGATTCGTTGAATCTTCTCGTTGTTACTCATCTCTTTTAAGTCATAACAAACCAGTTCATTATCGATGCTGATGTTGGTGTGTCCGTTAAACAATTCCGAATACATTCCCGTTACATAGGTTTTGAGTGTCGTATAAAAATCCCGTACCGTATCAAATAAATAGGGATCGTTCGTTTGATCTTTGCCGATGAGTTCATATAAGTCTTGTAATGTTGGATAGTCGGTTGCTGTTAGTGCGCTTGTATTGGTCGCATCGGTAATGCCTTTCTCTTCATACACCTTTTGAATATAACTACTCAAAATTTCTTCTTGTAAATCCGTCATGCCGTTATACATGAGTCGAAACATGACCAGTAGATTAGAGATTTTCGTCAACAAAATATTGCCAAATTCGGTTTCTTCGACGATGACTTTATCACTGACTTTTGGGAGGTCCAACGGATTAATACGATTCCCGCCTTTTAGTTGGAACTTCACCCACGCTCCACCTAGATCTGCGTAATTGCGTCCGAACTCTCCTTTTGGATCAATGGTAATGATTTTACGACCGAGCATATGCTTGTTCGTCATATTGGCAAATAGATACGTAGATTTCCCGATACCCGATATGCCAATGACAAACTCATGTCGATTCAATAACTTCGTATCATCCACAATTACGACATTACCGGTCGTCATGTTTCGTCCTTTAATAATTCCCGTCTGGGAAAACATTTCATTTTCATGAAAGGGAAAGAAATAGGAAATGGCTTCGGAGTTGCTCATCTTGTAGGTCAACTCATCTACCTTATTTTCATTCAGAGGTAAAAAGGAACGGAAAGCATCAACAGCACGATCCGTCGGGTTATGGATAATGCCAATTTTGGAGAATTTACTTTTGACTGTCGTGGTTAATTGATCGAGTTCATCTGTAGAACTCGCCACTAAATGAATAAGTGTGTGGAATAAGAAGATTTTATCGTTTCGATACGCCAAATTTTTGAGCATTTCTGACGCACTGTCAATTTGTCCTTGCGAATCAATCATCGTATTTTCATCAGCAAAGCGTGTATTCATTTTCATACGATTTTGCTTAATGCTTTTGACAAGTTGCGAACGGACTTCGCCTGTATGGTATTCCTGAACATAATTGATAATAGACACGTTCTCTGGAATTTCAGTCACTTGTTGAATTTTGTTTTGGTCTTGCACCGGATCATAATCAACAATGAGTAATGACCGGGTATAGTTGGCACCTACACGCACGTACGAATCGTATTCCGTGATGTTATCAGGTGCTAAGACGGTCAGAAGAGACTGATTCATCCCTCGCACCGTTTCTTCAAAATTTGATTCTTGTTTTTTGTTTGGGAGTAGTTGTTTGAGCCAATTCATTCTGACACCTCCTTATTCAAATCGATTGTTCATTTGATCCTTGTAATAGTTCAGCAACTCTTTCGCTGTGTTTTTGCCGATAATGACATCTGCACTGGCATTGGTTTTGCTGATGATGTTTTCACCTTGAGCTTGTGCATTTTCAAAATCGATACACGAGTAGTAAAATCGCAACAATTCATCATTATTCAGTACGGTCACGTCCAGCTTTTCGTATCCGCTTAGCATCTGTTCAAGTTTAGATTTTAATATGTTTGCGGTTGTATCAATCTTCAGATAATCCTTATCTGAACTAGTCATTGGTCTCGAGATGACCACATAGCGTTTTCGTGTCACCATGTTTTTGGATTTCTGAATCCGTTCGATTTGATTGAAATACCCCGTTTTCAAAACACGTTTGGCATAAGAAGAATCATTCTCCAGTTGGTCATTAAACCACATCAAATAATTCGTTAAATTAATGGGTTGTGCCACCTGCATGATTTGAATTTGTTTTTCCCCAGAATCATTCAAGAACGATTGATACGACTCAAGCACCCGTTCTTTTGATAATTCGTTCATTAGTGATAAATTCACAGAGGAAACTTCTAATACTTTGATTAGCGTGCGATTGGACGATTCGATGCAGCCATTGGCAATGTTCACTAATCCTAGTTCAGTTCGTGTATCGCCATTTTTTCGACTCATCGGCAAGTCTCCTTTCGCATAATAAAACTCTTTTTTTCTCACATTCGCTTTGAGTTTCCAGATCACCTTATATTGCAAAAGTGACAGATTCTTACGTACTGGATGTTTAGTTAGTTGAAATACGGCGACCAACATCGTAGGTGCAAAAGCAATTAACATTAATTTTTGATCTAAATAGCCGAATCTGTATAACGAATACGAAATCACAATTCCTAACAATACAAAAGGTGAAAGGACAAACACATCTTGAAATGAGATATTGCCATATACATATTTCTTTGTGTCGATATTCAGCGGTAATTCAACTTTTCCAGAAGTTCGTAATCGTTCTTGTCGTTCAAAGTATCCTTCCGAACGCATAGCTATCACATCTTTCTAGATTAAAGATTCGTTTGAACATACTCGATCACCGGACGAGCAAGTAGGAATAGAACCACGCCTAAAACACATAATTTAATTCCGTTCTTGAATTTTGGAGAAGATTGTTCATCTCCTGCCCACACACCAATTGCACAAATAAGTAAACCAATGGCGAAGATGGTAATAAACGTCCCCTGCATATCGCTAAAGAGCGTATCTAAAAATCCTTGTATTCTCTCAAACATTTCCTCCACCTCCTAAATCTTATATTTCATCCACCTTAACAGAATTGCCACAATAAAGGCAAGTGCGAATGCCATATTTTAGGTAGTTCAATTTTACTTTTTTATCTAGTCAATAAGTTCCTATATTATCATGAATTCAAGAGACATTATTTCGAGATAAGTCTATTTCTTTGAAGTTGTATTTTTATTTATAAATAAAAAAAGCAAAGTTGAGATAACTTACTTGCTCAACTTTGCTAATAACTCTTCTCTTTTTTCTAAGAATTCCGGCGTTAACTCGTCAGGCTGTTCATCAAACGCCTGCGTTTTTCGATTGTGTTGCTGCTGAAGTAACCAATCAGGCACTGTTTCATCTTTCTTCTGGTAGTTGCCCTTCTTTCCTTGAATCGTTAACCACTCTTTCTTGTCTTCTACTGCTTTTGTAAGTCGAGCCGTTATGCTTTTAATCTTACCTGGCGTCCGTTCAAGCGAGTATTGCAGTGCATCCGCATATTGGTAATCAGTCAAAATAGACGCATGTCCGAAATAATGATTCACAATATCACGTATCTTAATTCCATCATCCATCAATCGCTCTTTATATTTGATCAGCACTTCTTTTATCACGACAGGCATCTCAATATCATCAATTCCTTGATTGATAAGATAATCAGTCTCTTTAAAGTCAGTATCACTAAGATCAGTATCATTAGTGTTAAATTTTTTAACTTCTTGAAGTAAAGAATTTTGATTTCTTGAAGTTAAATTTTTTAACTTCTGTTGGGGCTCTAAGAACAGAGGGTATTCTTTCTTCTCTTGTAATTTCATTACATCGTCAATTGTGACCTGTGGTTTCAGTAAATAAAGACGATTTGATTGCGATAGACCCATTCGTTTTTCTTCCAGCAAATCAGCCTTTTGCAGCTCTTTTTTGATTTTAATGACAGTCGGCTTGCTGCAGTTTAAAATCTCACTTAATTGCTCATTTCCAAAAAGAAAGTAAATATATCCTTCTTCATCAAACCATTGATTTCGAATGGACAATTCTAATCGATCTTGTAGCAAAGCAAAGGCAATCTTCGCGTCATTGCTCATTTTCTTATACTGTTCACTCGTAAAAAAGATCTTCGGTAAACGATAAAAACGTTCCCCTACTTCTTCTTGCACGCGAAACTTCTTAGACATGTGAAAATCCTCCTTCGTATTTAGTTAATACACTAGAGACTCCAAAGAAGGGTTCATTCATTCACTTTTGATGTCTACGTGGCAAAGATAACAGATGAATAGAGGTTCACAATTCTTGATTCAAATGCTATACTTACTACATCAATTACATGAATTTTCCTTGGAATTTCTCTACCGATATACTTGATTATTGCTGGTCGCCAAACTGTCCAATAACCAAGTTTGTAGAGATTTTTTGATATATAAATAAAATTTTAATCCAGTATAACACTCACATTCATTAGATGCATAATGATTTTTTGAAAGGATTTTCCACTATGACCGAAAATGAACAGGATATTTATCAAAAAATAGGCAGAACTTTAAAAGAGATTCGAAAAGAAAAGAAATTGACGCTTCAGCAAATTGAAAAAAACAGTGATCAACATGCAGCAAGGATTTCATTAGCTGAAAACGGCAAATCCAATTTGAGTATTGGATGGATTATTCATTATTGCAACGTCCTTGATATCAATCCAAACGAAGTTTTTATCCGCGCTTTTGCAGAGGATTTCAAATCCCAACAATTAGACCGTATCTTTGACAAATTCGCTGCCTATCAACTTGAGAAAACACCAACTGAAAACGAATAACCTGAAAACACGCCTATTTCTGGTTGTGTTTTTTTGTTTGCAAAGAAAAAAGATGATGGATAGATACCTAAAACAAAGGAGCAAAAACAGAACAAGATACGTATACAGATATGTAATGGCAGACTGGACAATTAGCTTGAATCGATCGTAAATAGATCCGGTTCCCTTGGTATGACAGCATGTTCAACAGATTTTACCGTGTCATTCAGTGATTTAATAGCTTCTAAGTTCTCTCGTTCACTCATCATTCGCTGCACGGCTTTGTAGTATATTGCCCGATGGGCTTGGTTGAATAAAAGCGCACATTGAAGAAGCACAGCAACCGACGTTAATCCCGTTTTTGCTTTGCAGCCTCTTCCTTCTGTTTTCATCATGATTTTGGTCGATTGTTTTACGACTTCATGAAATGTACTGCGAGAGATGCCAATTTCTTCGCACATTTCTTTTTGTGTCCCCCACTTGATCGGTTGATTTACATTCGCGTGTGTACTGATATACGTTAAAATATCACTTTCCCACTCGTTGTAATGACTTCGAGACCGATCTTTCCGAGCCTTCTTAAATTTGTGCCATCCCTTTGAGTTGGACTGAATCACAATCTGTTTTCCACTCCCCCACTCTTCTACTAGTTGTTGAATATAGGAGGAATGAGCACCTTTGAAACGCCCACGGTAGGCACTTTTTATAATTTTTCTCACTTCCGAGTGCTTCAGCGGAGCATGCAAAGAAGAATTCGCTTCATCAAGCATGTTATACGTTACATTCTCCTCTTTTCCAGCACTGTAACAAGCTAAAGCCAACGTGAATAATAAGTTATCACGGCCAATTTGTCCTTCTTGCCCTTTTACATGTTTGGCTTGCAGTAATTCCTGAAACCATGCTTCTTGTGTAACATCGTGAGCTGATTCTTTTTCGTGCACCTCAAATAAACCGCGACCATGATTGTCGTCTTGTCTTCTGGACCATTCAATTAAATGACCAAAATCAAACGTCATTTCTTTTGAAAACCAACGAATGTTTTCTTCTTTTGGCATACGGAAAAAGCCAAAATCGTTACACGAGAGATCGACTCCCTGTAAGACCTTCGCTAAGCTGCGTTTAATATTCTCTGAAATTCGTTTGGCCACTTTGAGTCCACGAAAATCATTTTTGTTTGAAATAAATAATGGCTTGTCCAGTACAAAATAAACTTGAAAACCTTTTGGGGTTTCCAAAATTATTGTCGGTGCACCAATGCTTTGATCCAGCGCTGCCGTCAAAATTTCTGTATATGCTTGTTTTTTTGAATCGATATCGACAACAAACGAATTGATTTGTTGTAAATTTGTTTCTGCATGTCCTTTTATGTAATTACGTCGATTATTGGTGTAACTACCGTAGTTAAAAATATTAGGTGTCCAGTGTGATAGTTGATTACTATCTTCAATCAATGATTCTTTAGAAGTTAGAATATATCCTTTTACTCCACTAGAAGTATGTAAATCTCCTTTTGTACGAGTAACAAAAATACTTCCTTTTTTGTTATGAGAAGATTCTCTCTTAACAAGAGTTTGTTTTAGTAGAGATGCTCGTGAACCGATTTTTTTGAGTTCCATTAATCCATCATGAAGAACTAAGTCAAACAATGATTTCAAATCTTCCATTACGCATCTCCTATCTCTAGCAACTAGTTTAAGAAATTACCTGGATCTCTCAATTAGTTACAAAGTATAGAAGAACAAAAACCCCTATACAATAGGGGTTTTTGACGTTTATAGATACTGTAGATGAGTCTACAAATCTACTTGTAGACTCATCTACAAATCTACAAATTTACAAGTAGATTAATCTACTTGTAAACGAATCTACACATCTACTTGTAGATTAATCTACAAATCTACTTGTAGACCAATCTACAAATCTACATATAAGTGGTATTTATTTTAAGGAAGTATACCTTGAAAACCTTATACATCAGAGCTTTAAGAAATTAAGAAAAGCATTTAAAAATACAATATATTTTAAAATACCGAAGATGGGAATCTACTTGTAGATGAATCTACAAATCTACTTGTAGATGAATCTACAAATCTACTTGTAGACGAATCTACTAATCTACAAATCTACTTGTAGACGAATCTACTAATCTACAAGTAGATTAATCTACCGTTTTAAAAAAAGATGAAATAGCAGAAACTATTTCATCTTAAAATATTATTTAGTTTTACTTTTATAAAGGTCGAAGATAATTTCAAATTGTTTTCTTTCGTCCTTAGTTAATATATTGGTAAGGTAATCATTAATTAACAAATCCGTTACATCGTCAACCGTTGTAGCGATACCCAAAGTAACTAGGGCATTTAACTTATTTTTGGTATTCATACTAACACGAACAGTCGTAGTTTTTTCGGCTGTCACATTGCTATTTTTTTCTTTCTTTGTTGACGAGAGAGCAACTGATTCTTGTTTATGTTCTTGATTGGATTCAAGTTCCTTTATATTAAACGTATTTTTAGGTACAACGTTTTGGCTTCTTTGAATCTTGTTAGGTTGTTTCTTTCTAAGTAAATCAGACATCTACAACTTCTCCAATCGTGTTTGTTGAATCTGATGAATTAACTGCTGCATCTAATCGATGAATAAACTCGGTTGCCACCTGGGTATAGCTTTCAATGACATTTTTATCATGCATATCATTTTCAGTAATGCCCGTCATGTCAAATCGTTTTAATCTTTCCATCTGTTTAACTACTTTTTGGAATATATTATGTTCGCCAAAAATCTCTTTGGCGGTATCGAGTGTCTGAATATCTACAGCTGCACCATTTTTCCATAAGACCGGAAGGATTCCTAAGATATCGAGATCCGCATCATAATCATCTATTAATGTTTGAAGATAAGTGGTAAATCCTTCAGCGCCTTGCAGACTTCTCTCTTGTGTTTGCAACACAACAACGACAAAGTCAGAAGCATATAAAGCTGAATCCGTGATAATTGAAATGGTAGGAGGAACATCAATGAAAATAAAATCATAGTCTTCCTTTAATGGTTGCAACAATTTAGAAAAAAACTGTACCCTATCAATTTCATTAGGGAATTTTTTTTCTAATAGCTTAGGATACTGGGCAAAGTCACTGAAACTTGGGAGAAGGTACAAATTATTCTTAATTTGAGTAACAATGCTACTTAAATCTTCTTCCTGAATTGCGGACATCAAAGTCTTTTCGTATGAAACAATATCGTCTTCCAATAATGCCTTGGTCCGGAGAAATAAACTAGTTGCATTCGCTTGAGGATCTTGGTCGCTTAATAACACTCTGTAACCCATATTAGCTAAACAATACGCAATCATTGTACTGTTCGTAGTTTTACCAGTACCGCCTTTGAAATTTCCAAATGTGATAACCTGACATGATAAGTTGTCCATTAAATTGCCTCCTTTTATTATGAAAATTGTAAATTATGTTTTATGTTTTTGTATACTTGTAGACTGATGGAGATAACTAATAATTTAAAAATAACATTGATTTTAAAATAGTACAACCTTCTTTTTAAAAAACATTAGTTATATCAAGGGTTTATATTAGTTTTTCCCACTAATCTACAAATCTACATGTATACCAATCTACAAATCTACATGTAGATTTGTAGATTTTTACTAAAATCAGAGTAATTTCCTAAAAAATGCTTATGGGCTTAGGCAAATAAAAAAAGACCGCATACAACGATCTTCTTTCTTGTTCAACTCAAACACTCGTTTGTCGAAGTGAAGTTTTGAACCAATATTTCATTATATTTTAATAATCATCATCAATTCCTGCGAAGACATCACGTGCAGTATCCATATTATTTTCAAATTCAGTTGCAACATAAGGAGTTCCTTGTAGTCTTGGAATAACCTTAACAGGAATACCTGCTCGCTTAGTAATTTCTGCTGCCATTTCTTTTGCTTTGGCTACTAATTGAGACCTCATCTTATTTCCCTTATCCCTGAGTTGCCTCTCTACTGATTTTGCTTCTTCACTATTTTTAATGCGATCTAAATTTACATAAGATTCATTAATGCAACTATATTTCACTAGCTCAATTGAGTGTAATCTATCAGAGACTCCCGTATCTTCATCGTAAAAATCAATTCCAATATGTGTGCCACTATAACTAATTTCAATAACGCCTGACTCTACACCAATTAATTTTATTTTTGTATACAATTCCTGTCGATTCAAATTCTTCACCCCTTGTTCTTCAAATTTTTTCTAAGTATATCCCAGATGATTTCTATACGGCTTTGAAACCTCATATGTTTCAGAATTCTGTCCCGTTAGTATATTTAAAGCATTTTTTTTACAAATTCCCTAATAAAGTTGTCTCTCTTCAGAAGATCTTCTTCCTTACGGAAAAAGCCAACTTTTCTCACTTTCTGTTCTATCGGCAGCTGGTTCCATTCGGCAATCGCTTTTTCCTCTAATTCATAACGCTTTCTGACTGAAGAAATCATGAGGTCTGTTTTTTCAGCTCTAATTTCTTGATCTGTTTTTGGTATTGGCAATCTATTTAACAATTGTTGTTCTAATTCTTTTTTCTTTAAATCCAGTTCGATAAATAATCTTGCTTCTAATTCTTTCTGCATTTTTTCAAATTTACGAACCATCTCCACCATCACTTGTGCCTCACTTAACCCAAGTGGTTCATCATTACGTAAATCCGGAAATGGCCTCACTTCTAGGTGGGCTGAAAGAATGTTAAAAATCGCCTCTAAACTCCATTTTTGCAATCTTTTTTTCATGATAAAGATGGCAATCGCAATGTCCAAGTCATCATACACCTTTTTGTCTGCTACTCTTTGAATGTAATGAATTCCTTTGTTCTCAAGATCTTTAAACCATTTATCGACGGTATTGTAATGAACAGAATCTTTAACAGTGGTTTCTTCTTCGTATCGTTTTTGTATTTCTTCAGTGAAGTCACTTATTTGCCAAACTGCATCTTTTATCTCCATATACATACCGCCTTCTTATTAAATAGTTAGAGTGATTCACGAATGCTTTGCGTCCCACAAATGAACCAACCTACATGCATCCAGCAACAAAAGTGGTGCATCATTCATCGAGCATTACTAAATCATTAATCACTAATAGGACACCAAAGATTTATATATAAACTCCACTTGTAGATCACTCATCACTCATAGACCACACGGCATTGGTATCTAGGTGGACTAGAACCATCGATCATGCCTCAGCGAACCCAACTTAACAACAAATGATAAGCCATTCCTAGAACACTAATGAACCCACAACCAATCGTTGCTCATTGGGAATTAGATTTCTAATCATCTGTAGACCACTGTCTACCAATAGACCACCCAACTTAATTTCTGTTATCACCATTTGTGCATCACGAACCACCTATAGACCAGTAACGAAACCTAAATTGTAGCATTGGTGAACCACTAACTACTTGTAGACCACTTCAATAATTTTCACAGCATTCTAAATGCTATTATTTCGACATACATGGTAAATTCCCTTTATTTTCAAGGGCAACTGCCGTATTTTTTTATGATGCAGTGATAGGGTGAATTTTAAATTATTTGATTTGGGCATGTAAAAGGAGGGGGGGATAAATCATTAAAGATCATTAAAGATATGAAGAATAATTTCCTTAATATAAACACTCATAATGGATAAATATGTTAAAATTAATATTAAATTATGAAGGTTTTCACTTAAACTAACGCGGCAAGATTTACGAAACCTGAATAAAAAAGGGAGAGTTAATATGAAAAATTGGATTGTGTATTTTGGATTAGTTTTAATAGCTGGCTTTGGTGTTTCTTTTCTAATTCGTTTGATTAGAGATGGTGACTTTTATATTGCTGAATTTACAGTAACCATAATAGGAATCATAATTTTACTAACTGGCATTTTTGCAAAAAAGAATATTAAAACTAATGACA
Source organism: Paenisporosarcina quisquiliarum (assembly GCF_043641925.1). Lineage (GTDB taxonomy): Bacteria > Bacillota > Bacilli > Bacillales_A > Planococcaceae > Paenisporosarcina > Paenisporosarcina quisquiliarum_A. Next base: position 88,903 of record NZ_JBHZRU010000011.1, on the reverse strand, counting down.
CCTTATTAAAGTAACGGAGTGCTTTAGTAAAAAACATCGGGTTGCTTAGGCAACTTTTTTTCTTATTGAACTAAGGCAGCAGGTTTGTTTAATAAGGACATTTAATATTTTTGAACTTTTTTTTATTTAATAACGGCTAATAAACAAAGGGGGTAGAGACGATGAGTAGATTATTTATTGTTCAATCTTTATTATTAATTTTGGTTTTCGGACTAATGGGCTGTGGAACAAATAACAATAAAGAAAATGTTAGTAATGAACCGGGAATCAACAATGAATCTAATCAGGTGGATGATTTCAAAGTCACAATAAACGTTGAAACTGGTGAAAAAGACCTTAATGTTTATGCCACCATTATTTATATGGGAGAAGAAGCTCAAAAAGATATATATCATGGTGGAAGTATTTTTATGTTTAATGTTTATCAACAAGATGGTGATTTTGAATATTTAGGTGCTATGAACCTACCATTATTAACAACAACACTGATTCGGAATGAACCTCATAGGGTGAATTTTGAAGGGATAGAAAAACTTAAATTAAAGCCAGGCACTTTTGAATTTGAAGCGATTGCTAATTTTTCGTTGGATTCAAATAATGTGATAGAAAGCAAAATTGAAATTCCTGTTTACAAAATTGTGGCAATTGACTAATCTCTTATTCAACTAACGGGTGCTTTACTTCAATTAGAGGTAAAGCATTGTGCTTGTTGAACTAACGTAAGAAATTTAGTTAAAGAAAAGGAAGCTGATTTAGATTGAAGATGAATAAATGGATTAAATTATGTTTATTTGCTTGTTTATCTATTGTTTCGATAATTTCAATAAGTGCTTGTGATAACAACAAAATTGAAACTACAACCATTAAACAACAATTGCTGGATGAAATGAAAGATACAAATATGGATGTAGAGGAGATAATTCATTTAGAAGTTGTAAAAGACGGTATTCTGGTTTTTTATACGAAAGATAATGAACTTTACGATGCATTTATTAAATTGAAAAATGCTAAATGGGAATGGTATGTCGGAGGAGGTTCCCTTCCACTTCACGCAGAAAATGGTTTTAATTGGTCGTTTACTAACTTTGATGATTTTTATGTTCGTTATGGAGTAATAACAGACGATAAAATTAAACGGATTAAAGATGAGGAAAATAACTATCCAAAGATTATCGAGGATGAAAATGGCTTTAGAATGTATTTCTTCTTAGATAAATCTGTTGTATTTGATAGTAAGAAGAAGCAAACACATTACTATGAAATTTCACCTGAGTATTAAATCTATAAATGAGTAATGTTATTGAACTAACGAGTGCTTTACTTCAAGAAGAGGTAAAGCCTTTTGCTTGTTGAACTAACGAGGCAGTTAGTCTAAGAAGAAGGATTTATTTGAGTAGTGTTGAATAAGTTAATATATGTAAATTATTAAGCGTAAGAGAATGTGTTAAGGTGTCCTTTACTTCAATACGCGGTTTTCATTTTCATCATTAACCACCAAAAACACATTTAGTTCAATAACTGTTTAGATATATAAAAGAGGAGTTGAGAAAGATTAAAAAAATATTATATATATTTTGTTTTATATTAATAATGTTTATTTTTACAGGTTGTAATGTAGATGATAATAGTGAACTTCAAGACATTGCATTCACTAGTTTGTCTGAAAAAGAAAAGGCGGAGCTAGTAAATAAAAATGATAGTGCAAAGATAGAGAAAGTAGACCTTGACGCTCTCCCTAATAATGCAAAAATATTTTTTGGTAAACATAATGAAGATGAAATATATTCGGTCACTTTTGAGAGTAAAAACCAAGACTTGGGAAATATCACTATTTTTGTTGATGGTTCAAGCAAAGAAACTATTGGGACCTTAATCAGGAAATAGAAGAAGTTTAAGTGTGGATGACAACAAACTTGAAGCACATAACAACGGATAAATATTAAGCTTATTGTGCTAATGGGTGGCTTGAGTTGAAGATTCTCAGGTTGAGTATGAGTTCTTTTGCTTACTGAACTAACGCAGCAGTTTAGTTGAACAACAATCTAAAACTTTAGTACGTATTATGCATCTAATTTTTCAAGGGGGTGTTATTGTGAAAAATAAAATCACAATAAGTTTATTATTATTGATTTTTTTATTTATTACTGGCTGTTCTGATTATCAAGAGGACTTTACTTTCACAGGAACAGTAGAGGAGATACTTGTTGAAGAAGAAATGTTAGTTATTAAAGAATATGACGGGGTAGATGAAGGTAGAAAAGACGGGAATATTTACGAAATACCTGTTGATAATGTAGAGAAGTATAGCATTGGGCAGAAACTTGTAGTAACTGTCTTTTCTAATAATGATGATGACGTTTGGGATTTAGACCGTATGAAGTTTGAATTAAAGACAGTCGCAGATTAAAATTCTTATTCAACTAACGAGGTGCTTTAGTTTAACAAGGAGTAAGAAAAAAATTAAGCTTACAAAAAGAACACAAAAAAGAAACCCTAAACCACTACTATCAACTCATTTTAAATTCCTATTTGGGACTCGATTTCGTTTTTTAAACTTTTGAAGAGCACCCTTGTAGACGAGTCTACAAATCTACAAATAGAAATATTATTTAATACTCAATCTATTTTAATGCACATACACTTTTAACCGTTTAACCGTTTTTCATCAAGATATTGAAAAACAATAAACCAAAACTCTGCCGTAATCAGCAGATGGCAGTTTTTTTATTTTCTCCAGTAATTAATAAAATCATTAATCGCTTCAGGCACACTTTTCGTTCCTACTTTCATTTCATCATAAATAAGTGAAATCATAACTCCCCATGATATTTCTTCTTCGTAAGGATTATTTGCATTAATGAACTTCATGACTTTCTTTAATTCTTTCATTCGATTTCCATCAAGTTGTGTTGTTAGGTAATTATGAAAAAAATCATTTATAAAATTCGAATTTTTGATACTTGCCTCAAGTAAGAGAGCGGTCGCACGAGAGGGGGTTACATCTAGTGCATAGGCCAATGCGGTCAGATTTTCGTAATCGTTCTGCTTAAACCGTATTCCAATTCGTTCATTTTGAGAAGAGACCGTCTTTTTTTGCATAGACGTTCTACTTAAATCCCCCATATAGAAAGTAGTCCCAAGCTTTAAGTCACGTCTAAAGTTCAACGCAAGATGCTCAAGCACTTTCGGTGTGACGATACCTTTTATACATATTTGTTCGGCCACATTTTTTACAGGTGTATTTGAAATATACGATAAGCGTGAAATCGCTTCTTTTAAATGAATAGTAATTGTTGGCTTCACTTCATGTTTTTTATCGCTACGTATTTTTCTCTTCCCTATTTCCTGATGTACTTGAGCCATATTTATCTCTCCTTATATCTGTGACAGTTTCTTAGTGTCATAGGTTTATTTTTAACTTATGAAAGAGAGGGGGGAGATATGTATAGATCTTTTCGCTATTGGTAAGAATGCTAGTATCGAAGAATAAGAACAGGAGGATTATCATGGGAAAGGAAAAGAAAGATAAAGCAATGTTATGGGCAAAGAAAGCCATTGATCATGCAAATAAACACCATCTTCCGTTGCAAAAGAAAAAGGCTAAAACTGATAAATGAGTTACTTTCTCACTTTTTTAAAAAAATGTATGTCCTACAAAGTCAAATATTTATCGATATTTAAAAGAGTCCAATTCGCTTATGAATTGGACTCTTTTACTTTATTTTGTGTGCTCTTTTACGATTTGGTTTTTAGTAACTGTAAGACTGCTTAATTTAATTGGAACTGAATTATATATCCATTTAATAATCGATTCCATGAACGCAGTTATCATAGGTCCATTGAATGATTGTTTCATCCATATTCGTTTCATAGAATTCGGATAACAATTGATTCCAATGCTCGAGTTGTTGTTCACTGATATTCACAATACCCAAGCCATTTAACATCATAATAGCATTGGTAGAAACAATTGCCGTACGTTTATTTCCATCCCAAAACAGTTGTGTTCGCATCGCATAATACATAAATTTCAAAGCTTTGTATGTTAGTGATCCTTCACCACTCATAATTTCATGTATCGCAGAGACTACTTCTGATTCGATCGGAATTGAAGGTGTATAGTCAACACCATGTATTCCAACATTACCTGTTCGTAAAACGCCCCATTCTAATGATTCATTATAAGAAATAAAACTGTTTATTTTACAAGCTATACTCAAATTAAATGTAGTATCACCAGATAATTTCAATACATATTGATAGGCATTTTTAAGATTGAGGATAACCTGTACATCATCCATGCTAACTCCACTTACACTCATACCTTCTACAATTGTTTTTGTTTGAGGAAAGGTTGTGTTCACCTTTTCTAAGCGTGAAGCCGAATGAATCAGTCCCACAATACTTTTCTTTAATAAAAATTTGGCTTCTCGCTCATTCAGGTTGTACTTGTTTGAAATGTTCACGAATACTTCTCCTTCTTTGAAACAATTAATGAATACGAATTAAACAACACTTAACCAAAGATCTAAACTTTCATTTACAGAATTACTAACTAACTGAATAAATGGTTCGTGATCGCCAGTCGTGTGCGCAAGATCCAAGGCGTCATAATAACGTGCACGATCAATCGCTTTTATAACAGCAGGGGGGAAGCCAGCTTTCATTAATTCATAGTTCATTAACAAACGAGAAGTGCGTCCGTTACCATCGATAAATGGATGAATTTTCACAAACTCAGCATGCACTTTTGCTGCACGTTCTACAGGATGAATCGTTGACCATTCGTTTTCTACTTTTGAAATAAATTGTTCCATTAATTCTGGAACGATTACATGGTCTGGCAGACGGTGAGATGCACCACCAATTACCACATTTTCTTTTCGATAAACGCCGGCATTATCTTCTTGAATTCCTTTTAACACAAGTCGGTGAATAGATTTTATTGTCCACTCCGTTAAACGTTCATTTTTTTGAACAACTTCTTCTAAGAAATTAATTGCGTCTCGATGATTAATCACTTCCAGATGCTCTCGCATTGTCTTGCCGCCAATTGTCATTCCTTCTAAAACCACTTTCGTTTCAGAAATTGTTAATGTATTTCCTTCGATGGCGTTTGAATTATAGGTCCAGTCGATTAATACATGATTTAACAGTGATTTCACAGAATGAATCGGCAAAGGTCGAGCTTGGTCTAATTTATTCTTCTTTAAGTCAATTTCTTGGAAACGCATAAAAATCACCTCTCTAGCTACTCTCAACAGCCATCTTATCTATATCCTATTTTAAATCACATTTTTTATTTTCAATTGATTTTAAATCACATAATTTATTCTACCATTTACATCAAAGTGAGACTTGATTTAGTTAGATAGATGTTCCCTACGTTCATCCAAGTGGGGGAGAGTACTAAATATTTACTCCTAACATAAGTAGATATTTCTACTTGTTTGAATACAGCCAAGTTGTTTAGTTTTTTTCCACTCTCTTGCTTTTGACAAATCCAGAAAACATCTGAAATACTTTCTCACGATCTTCAACGGACAATTCTTCTAAGCCAAAATATTTTTCTGCCAGAGCCCCCGTTTCAATTAACCGTTTGGTTCGAGCTTTTCTATTTTCCCAACTCACCTTTCGCAAAGCTTCGTTTTCTAATCGTTTCTTCTTTTGCTGCAAGCTCTTCACTTTTTCTTGTAACTCTTTCGCTTGTTGGAGTCGATTATCCTTCATCATTCATCACTTCGTCTTGAAGTGTTTTATTTTCTCCATTCACATGAACAGCCAGCTCTTGAATCCATTTCAATGCTTCTTCCTCTGAATCAACATTCCATACCTTCAATAGTTCTCGTCCAATATTCACCTGCATTTGTTCCTCTAATCGTTTTTGTTTCTCCTTTAATTTCTCAATTTGTTGTTCGATCGTTAAAATCTTTTCAAAGTTATTCGCCATTAGTCTTTCACTCCTTTTTGTTTTATATATAAAAATATTAACATATAAATAAAAATAATCTAGAGAAAAGGAAAATTTATGGTATAATCAATCCGAGGACTAAAAGACGAGTGCCCATTTATACACCACTAAAGTGGTGCCCTGGGTTTTCCTTCGGTCAAAAAGTTTGTCGCCTTCGGATATATAGAAGATTAAGAAAAAAGAGGGGAGGGATTTAAGATGAGTTATTACATGCTGCGAGCGAACGTGATTAGTAAAAAAACACAATCCGTAGTAGCAAGTGCCAGCTACCGAAGTGGAATGCCTTTGTATTCAGAACGTGATGAAGAAACGAAATGCTTTCGAACTCGTGGGGTAGCCCCTGAAGCATTCATCTTAAAACCTGATCACGCCCCTAAATGGACGCTTGATCGCGAACAATTATGGAATGAAGTCGAGACTAAAGAAAAAGCATGGAATGCTCAGTTAGCTCGTGAAATTCTCATTGCTTTGCCACTCGAACTCAATCACGATCAACAGAAGAATCTAGTGAAAACATTTGTTCAAACACACTTTGTCGATGAAGGAATGGTGGCGGACGTCGCTATTCATCGAGATAAAGAACACAACCCACACGCACATATCTTATTGACGGTTCGTCCATTTAAGGAAGATGGTACATGGGGAGATAAAAAGAGAAGAGTGTATGAACGAGATGAAAATGGAGAAATAAAACGAACAGATGATGGAAAAAAGATTTTCCAAACGGTATCATCGACGGATTGGAATCACCGTGAAACGTTGGTAAAGTGGAGACTTGCATATGCTGAAACCATTAATGATACTTTTTTAGAAAACGGTATCGATCAAAAAGTATCTGCGCTTTCTTTTGAAGAACAAGGCTTGGAAAAAGTGGCAGAAGTTCGTTTAAAGCGAAATGAATATCAGTTTGTGAAACGATTAGAAGCACAAGGGAAAGAAGCTACCACTTTTTATCATCAAATAAATCAAGAAATCCGAAAAACAAATCATGAGATTGCACGACTGGAATCTAAAATTGTATCTCTCGTTGCACATCAATCTACACCATCAGTAGAGAACCTTCTTCACCAGGAATCAAGTCTCGTAATGAGTCAACTTGAACCCGAGTACATGAAGAGTATTCATTTCTTACAAGGACGCTTGAAACAAGAAGTGAATTTTACAAATGTCCGTCATCACCTAGACGGACTGTATCGTTGGAGAGAGCGTACACTCGAACCTAAAGAAACCGAATTGACCGTTACACATGCATTACTGGATGCGGTGAACAAATCGTATCATGCACAAAACAAGGAATTTCTTCAGTCACAAGGCTTCTCAATAGATGGATTCTATGAGCAATTTGTTCCTCGACTAGAAGCATATGAGAGTAAAGATGTAGACCAAGAAAAAGAAGCGAAAACGCAAGACATGTTACTTGAACATACGGAACGAGTTTACAATGTGTGTTCACTCATTACACATCGTACATTCAATGAAATCTTCCCAGATGTCGCAGAAGAATTTAAATGGAATGATCGCGTTCTTCGCACGAAATCTGACATTGTTGAAGCACTCAAACAGAATAGGTTGGATCAAGTACCTTATCCTGAAGAAGTCTCAGAAGTATTAGCAATCGCTGAAATCGAACAACTCATAGAAAAAAGCGATAGTATAAGCAATACCGTTCGAATTCAATCGCTCACTCGCAATAAGTTGGGTAAAGAAAAAGATGCGCTTATACAAATGCGCGGTGAACCTGAGCAGGTGTATCAGCTCTCTATTAAAGTTAATACGATGCAGCAACTTTTAACACAAAGCAGTCGTAAAGCTGAAGTGGTAAACGAACAATTAGGAGTGCTGATTTGTGATAAGTTTGCAGATGAAAAAGAAAGCACACTTAAACAGATTGATGCGTTACCACTCCAAGTAAAAGCTGACATCTTGCGCTATTACAAAGATGAGTTGAAGAATGGGTTGGAGCCAAATTTAAAAGCTTGCATCCGATTCGCTGCAGTCCAGGAAACGGAACGAACAGCTAAGCATCAAGCCTATGAAAAAACACAAGCTCATTCATTTTTCAATCGTTTATCAACCGCACAACGAGATATCTCACACTTTATTGGGGGACGAGCATCCAGCGAATTGCTTGAGCAATTAATCCATCAATCTAGTTCTTCTCACGGACCAAAGCATCCTACACAACTATCATCCAAACTAAAGAGAAAAACGAAGAATCAACGCATCCGTCAGCAATTAGATTTAGAAGTCGACTTATAGAAGGGTGGAAGAAGAATGGCGAAACGAAAATTCCGAAAAGGTGCCGGAGTCCGAATAGCGATGACATTCCTATTAACTCTTCTCATAGGGTATGTTTTATCTGGACTGTTTACGGTATTGAAATTAAAAGGCGATCTTAACAACCGATTACTCGATGTGTCCGGTACGCTGGATTACGTTATTAATGATGACGACAATCAAACCAAATTATTAATTCTTCTATTAATGGGCGTATTCTTCTTTTGGTTTATTTCCAAGATGAACTTGATTGAAAAAACCTATGAAGATGCACATGATTACGGGGTCCATGGTTCGGCACGCTTTACACTGCCCCAGGAAGTTATGAATGGAAAACAGTTAGCAAAACGCAACAAGTACCACAAAACGAATCCAACTAAAACGTTTGAATCGCTTGAAAATGGTTTAATTGTAGGAAAAGTACCTGATAAAAAGCAATTGCTCATCATCCCACGTGAAACGTCCATCGATAACCGAAATGTGTATGTGGTCGGATCCAGTGGGAGTGGGAAAGGGCAATCTTACGTTATCCCGAACTTGTTAAACAATCGAGAAGAATCGATTATCGTCACAGATCCTAAAGGCGAACTCTATTATGGAACAGCCCAAATCAAGCGTGAACAAGGATATCAAGTCTATCAAGTTGATTTCATTAACTTTAATGAAGACCGTTACAATTTACTTGATTATGTTCTCGACGATCAGGATGCGCAAAGCGTCTCCTTAACGATTGCGAAAAACTCCACGAAAGATGGAAAAGAAGACTTTTTCATGGAACGTGCGCAGAAAATGTTGGCTGGATTGATTGTTTACTGCAAAACAGAAAAACAGAATGCTAGCATGAAAGACGTCATTCACACATTTAATCAAAAAGTGGCACCCGATGAAGATGAATTCCGAGACTGGGTAGAAGATGAATTAGGTCAAGATCATCCAGCGTATCAACTATTAAAAGGGTTAACGACTCTTGGAGGCAACACGCGCGCAAGTGTTACCTCATCGTTTGCATCACAAGTGAGCATTTTCACCTTAAATAAAATCAGCAAGATGACGAGCACGAGCGATTTTAACTTCCGAGCGTTCCAAGAACAAAAGAGCATCTTATACGTCAAGCTGCCTATGGATGACAATCCCTTTATGGCTTTAACATCCGTCTTTTTCGACCAATTGATCTCACAATTTTATAAAATGGCGGATGAAAATCGAGGCAAGTTGAAAATCCCTACGATTTTCTTATTAGATGAGTTTGCGAATATTGGAAAAATTGAGAAATACGGTCGCGTTTTAGCCACTTGTCGAGGCTTAGGGTTATCCATGAATACGATCGTTCAGGATAACGGTCAGATTGAAGCGATGTATGGCAAAGAAATGGCTCGTTCTATTTTATCCAACCATGACACACTCTTATATTTACGAAGTAAGGACATGGAGACCATCAAGTATTTCTCTCAACTCGCTGGCGAAACGACAGCAAAAGTTCAAACCGGTTCTACCAGTCAAAGTGGAGGCTTCATGAGTGGCAAATCGAGTGCTAGTTCCAGTCAATCTGAACAGTATGTGAAAAAGCCCTTAATCTCAGAAGGGGACTTATCCAATATTCCAAAGGATACTAGCTACTTATTTGTCAGTGGCATGTTCCCGATGAAGCTTGAAAAGGCTTGGCAATCTGAAGTGTTTGCAAACTATCTCGACCAATTCAAGCAGCATGAACAAGTTGAGAAACCAGAGCATGTCGCAGAAACAAAAATCGCCGCAACAGTAGAAGAGGAGACACTAGCTGAATCTCCTCGCTCTAACAGTGGCGGCACCACCACTCGAATACTCGAGGAAGAACGGAATCAATCAGAACATCTGGACCTAGATTTTGATGAGGCTGAGCTGGAACCAAATGAATCGCTCACCGAAGAAGAGCATGAACTTGAAAAAGAGGACATTCAAAAACGATTAAAAGAAAAAGAAGTGACCATTCAAAACTTCTTCTAATTCCAGATGGACGATTTGATGAAACCCACACACCAAAAGGAGTGAACTGGATGTATTTGACCATTAGTGAAATTCTTGCAACGGACAAACGGATACTAAGTTTTTATGACCCTGTGCCTTTTGAGGCGCTTACATATGATGGTGTTCTCGATTTAGAAGAAAATATCGCAGATTACACGGTAACTTGTTACACACCCATTCGTATTGAAGGCAGGTTAGAGCCTTTATATGAGGCTTGGTATGTACGAAAGGACGTGATTGAATATGTCGAATAAAGTAGATTTAACTGAAGTATCCAAACGGTTAGAGACGAGCTTAGAAGATCTATTCAAAAATGACCGATTCCAGGACTTGTTGAATGTTATGGCTTCGGGACATAATTATTCTTTCCATAACGCTTTACTAATTGCCTCTCAATATCCGGATGCGACCATGATTCGCGGATTCAAGCAATGGCAAGCGCTCGGACGTCACGTCCTTAAAGGCGAAAAGAGTATTGACATTCTAGTGCCTACCTTTCAAAAGGAAGTGGAACAAACCGTAGACAAGGAAACCGGTCGTGTCCTTGAGGATGAAAACGGCGATCCCCAAGTGAAAGTAAAAGAATCGATTAGTGGCTATGTATTTGGCAAGGTGTTTGATGTCGCTCAAACTAATGGCCGAGAATTGCCAAATGTTCGAGATTTCGTCCAGAACGATTTACAGTCGGAAGAATCATTGAGTGAACTGTATGACCGTTTTGTACAAAACGTAAACTCAGACGAAAAGAATCCGTTATCTATTCAAGAAGCTCACCACGAGCATGAATCCTATGGTGGTTTTTATAATCGTACGACCGACGAGATTGTTATCAATACAGCAGTTTCCAATACCACGGATGCTAAATTCAGAGTCGTCATTCATGAATATGCACACGGGCTACTTCACAACAAAGATAATGACGTGAATCAATATTCCCGTGGTCATAAGGAAGCACAGGCAGAATCCGCAGCCTACATTGTGTCAAAATATTATGGGCTAGATACCAACCTGACTTCTACTGGCTACATTGCGACCTGGGCTCAGGACTTGAATGTCGCCAAACAAGCGATTCGAGAAGTGCAGCAAGTATCCAGTCAGATGATTGAACAAATCAATTCCCTACAAAGTGAAAAAATCAATGAGTTTTATCAATCCATCGATCCTTCCAAAGTGAAATCTGAATTGGAGGAAAAACTTCAGATTGATTTTAACGATTATCCAACCATGCAGTTAGTAGATCCAAAGAACGGATTGGTTTTATTTGCGAAAGTGGAAGAAAATACACGTGACAACCAATTTATCCTGCGCACTAATACCAATCGCTTGGTGCCGTTAAGTGACTTAGAGAGCCGTTATCATGTCCTCAACGTATTGGAAAACAAGAATGAAATCGTAAAAGAGTATAAAAAAGTGGAAGACTTCATGAAGGTCACCAAAATCAAAGATGGTAAATATGCGGTGACACTTGAGGGGGGCACAACGACAGAACGAACATTTGCGAAGAAAATCGAAGGGCAAAAGTTTATTCAGAAGACAGCAATCGCCCAGTCCTTAAACACCGAACGATTTCTATCTGTCACGGCCGTGAAAGAAACCAATCATCTACAGACCAAAAACGAAAAACTTTTAAATGAACGCCTCGGCAAATATATTAAAGCGAAAAATTTCAAAGCCGAACATCAACACAATATTACGGTAGGATGGCATTTAATGAAAAATCCATTATTGCAATCCCGAGAGGCATTAGAGAAAAACATCGAGTCCTTAAATCCTCACCACAGTCACACCAAAGAGTTAAAAGAAGCAGTTGCAACGAAAGAAAAACAACAAGAATTAGAGAAATGAACCAATTGGAGAAAGTGGGAATGAACCCACTTTCTCTTTTTTCAGCAGAACTAGATATAGAGCTAGCTGTTAAATTAAAATCTGTACATATTTATCAGCTTGCTGTATATTATAAGTAACAGAACCCACCACGCCTCTTAACAATGCGGACCACGGTGGGTCGTTTTTTTTAGGGGGCATTCCTGTGGAACCACGTCCAATAAAACATGCTAAAACATTCGAAGAACAACTTCTAATTCTTCAAGCTAGAGGTATTATCGTTGATAATCCTCAAGAAGCCCTAGCAGCATTACAAAAAGTCAATTATTACCGCCTAGTTGCCTACGGTCTAACATTGAAAGATGAATCTAAAGAGGATGCATATCTTGAAGGAACCACATTTAGTAAGCTAATTTCTATGTACGAGTTTGACAAAAAATTACGCCAGATACTGTTGGGTGCATTGGAAAGTATCGAGATCGCCTTCAGGGCACATATTTCTTATCATCACTCCCATGAATACGGAGCACTCGGATACCTGGAGTCAGCTAATTTTTCGAATCCTGCATATCACGAGAAGTTCATGAGCAATCTAGATCGATTTATAAAAGATAGTAAAACAGAATTATTCGTGGCTCACCATCACACAAAATATAGCGGAGTCTTTCCCGTTTGGGTGGCTATTGAAGTCCTTTCCTTTTCAACGTTATCGATGTTATTTAAAAACCTTAAAAATAAGGATAAGCAATACATATCTAAGCACTATTATAATGTGCATTTTAAATATACACAGAGTTGGTTACATACCTTGACCACCATCAGAAATATTTGCGCTCATCACGGTAGGTTATACGGAAAAAAACTATCTATACAGCCTCAATTGTTTGATGATATACGTGAAAAAGTAAGCACTGATGACATATTTACTGCCATAATCGTTTTGAGTAAACTATTAAGCAGCAATGAACGACTGAACCTTTCAACCTCATTAAAGGCACTTATTGACGAATATGATGAGTATATTGACATAACACATTTGGGTTTTCCGAAGGATTGGGACAATCATTTATAAAAAACTTATATTCAGGTCTGTTCTCTTTATGGGGAGCAGTCCTTTCTTATAGAAAGCATTATTCCGCCGCGAATTTCATTAAATGCCTGGTTTATAAGGAAGAGAACATTAGGCTGAAATAAAATCTGTAGTAGAAAGTCTAATGTCTAAATTAGTTGAAATTCCAAGGCATCCACCTGCCCATCCGAGAGCAGCTAACTCAAGGGTGGATTTTTTTATTCATTTTTAAATAGTAATCAAACCTTATAATATGGTATGAGTTCTTTTTTTAATTATTTTCTTAGTCAGAGTAATGAACTTAAAAATTTTAAGTTCACTACGCTTAAGACTAGCAGTGATATAGTCATTCCTTGAAAAAGAAGTGAATCTTGCTAACTTCAGTTAGAAGTTAGCTTCAGATTTATCTGTTTGTATGATAATTTTGAAGTTTCTATTGAAGAACGGCGTCCTTAAAGTCATGCCCCAACAGGCTTTATCTGATGCGGAGTGGAATGCCGTTCCCCTTATCCTGCGCTGACTTATTCATGAGAAATAAGCGGCAGCCAATCGCTCCCCTTTCCCTGCTTAATATGGTGACTTGCTGTATACGTCTTTTGCTTTCTCAACACTTTTAAAATCAAACTCACTATAGATTGCTTTCACAAGTTGGTTGATCTGTTCCTTGTCATATCCAAGTTGTTTCGCCCCTAAAATGGCATAACCAAGACAGGCATTATTGCTCCAATCACTTTCTGGTGACTGTTGAACTAAATCGCGGAGAAATTGTGAACGATTCCCTTTTGCTCTTTCATCAAACCATTCCCACTCTTCTTCTGAAAGCGTAAGTGATACCTTCTTTGTCACACCAAGCGAAGGACGACCGACTTTGTTAACTTCTGTTAAACCGCCCGTTGCTAACTTATAACGACACTCAGCACACAACGTCATTTGTTCATCACCACGAGAAAATACAGCTACATCATTTGTGCCATTACAGTTCATACATTTCATAAAATAACCTCCATGTTTCAAGTTACTTTTATTATATATTTTAAGTAACTTATAATATAGTGTTTTAGGTAACTTAATTTTGATTTTAAACAAAAAATGTCCACCCGTGAGTTAGTCAGTTAGTTGCTTCGGGTGGATTATCCTTATAGTTTCGGCAACCTACCCTTGCATTGGCAGCTTGGGTAGTCCCTTGTCTGTATTATTCTTTTTCAGTTTCGATTTCACTCAATTAATTTGAAGGATATTCCAATTACAATGGCGAATCTATTATTTGTTGTCCAAAAACTATTGAAAGGGATGAGTAAATTACTATGAAAAAATTGAAAGATTTAAGAATGTTTCTCTTCATATTGATACTCGCTTTAACAGTTCCTTCTTCAACATTTGCAAATGAATCAGTTATGTATGGACCTGGAGAGTGGGACGTAATTTACAATACATCCGTCACCGCAACAATATATGGAACTAGCACATCAACCTTTACCTCTGGTGGAGGAGATGTAAGACTTTGTATAGAATCGGTTGATCCGGGAAACACGGTTAATTCACATTTTGTAACTCCTTCGGGCTCTGTATTACCCGTTATGAGTTATACTAATACTGGTAGTACCCAAGGCTCATATTTTTGTTTTGGGAAGATAGACGTTAGACCTTATACTGATAGTACTGGAAAAGTAAATCTTTATTTAAGAACAACCTCAAAGAATCAAAGTAGTGATGCTGTCAGACTAGTAGTGGAAGATTAAACAAATAAAAAAACTAGTTAACCAAAAATGGTTAGCTAGTTTTTTTATTTGTTTGCTTTTTGTATATCAACTACAAATAAATTAAAATCGTTTGCTGCTGCAACAGTATTAACAATTTTTTGAATGTTATTTTGAGTATTTTTATCTTTTGTATCTATGTTTTCCATAAGAATTGTCACGTATTGTTTATCAGAGGAATATATCTGAAACGCAACTCCTCCAGAAGGACTGTAACTATTATTTTTTAATGCTTCTTCGATTTGAAAAGCCAATTTAGTTTCATCTATTTTTCCCAATATCTCATTAGCTTCGGTGAATCCATCAGTAACTGTAATTTTATTATTAATAGGTTCTTTGGCTAACGGTGAGTTATTATAAAAAACAAAAATTGTTACCGTTAATACTAAACAAATTAGTATAAAAACTTTATTAGATTTTTTCATTTAATCCCTCCAATTAGGAATTTCATTATAGGATATGCCTATAACTAATCATTTATTAGAAACTAAATCTAAACGGGGGAACTGTTTTATTTGGGATGCTGAAAATCATCACCCTAAAAACGAATGGAAAATTTTCCAATATAGAGATCAACTACTTTGGACAGAAAAATAAACTTATCACGTAAAGATCAAATGGATATTTATTCAATGAACCAGACGGATGCATGGATCAAAAGCCCGTGAAATCAAGGATGTATATCAGAAGGAAAGACGAAAAGAAGAGAAAGTGAGGATTGATAAGGGGTGTCGTGAAGGAGCGAACTGCCACTAACTGGCGTTATGTCAACCTATAATGCATGGCGCATACATGATAGGTTCAGCTTTTAAAATAAAAAAAAGAGACAAGGAGGAGAGTCACTATAAGTTTCAGTTACTCTTTTCTCGCTGCTTATGATCTTGTATGTACTATATTAGATTACTTTTTTTAGAGAGAATTTTTTTATGTACCGTGTATACAATGAAAATAAATCCATTCGTTACAACTAAAGAAAGAAATAAAACTCCGATTTTTTTCCATAAGTTTTCTTCTTCACTGAAAAAGAAATTGGAAAAACTAAGCCATGTAAATATAACAAAACATACGATATAGTAAATCTTTTGAACTTTATTCATAGTTGATTCCCCCTATAAACTAATTTTTAAAAACTGAGTAATCTTTTCTTGATTTTAATTCTCCTTTTATGATTCACGGTCTAATTATTTATTTAACTTAGGTTCTAGGCATACTCCTTTAAGATTTTTTGCTCTACTGTTGCCACTTCATAGTTTTCTACTAGAAATACAAAATCTTGAAGTTCTTTAATCTCTTTTTTTGCTGCATCTACTGTCTTTAACATTTTCATATGTATAATCTCACTTTCTTTATTTTATAGTTCTATAGGATAATTACAATATTCTCCATTTACAAGAACAATCCTTCTTTAAATAGACCTCTTACATAAAAAACTTTGACTGGCGGCAGCACGAGAGCGCATATCAAATCAGGAAACGCTTTGCAATGAGCTCTAGCGTGTCGCTTTCCTCTAAAAAGCTCGATAACCACGGACTGTAAGACGTTGCCTACATGCCGTAGGTTCCTGTTCTTTTTCCAACGAGTAAACGAACCGAAAACATTAATTACATAAAGAATATGGATGGCAGTCAAGCGACTGCCATTTTTTATTGAATTTTTTGCTTTTGTCCTCCGGATCGTACCCATTCCCAACCTGTCTAAATCTGAAATAGTGGCAGATTCCCTGGCTTCGCCCTACCCCTTTTTCCGATTAAGACAGGAGCCGACTAGAAAAGAAAGAAAACAGTCAAGGGGCGAAAAACTTTTTCAAATTATGCTTCGCTGAAAAACTTGTTGCGCTGAAACCCTTGACCGGTCGGCTAAGGGATGTGTTCGTTCCACGTGTCAAAAGGCAAAAAATTATCCCTTTTGGGACATATACCGCCCGGCGAACAACACAAAAGGAGGAACACATCATGAAATTAGAAAAAATGATTGAAATCGTACGAATCAAACAGGAAATTCGAGAGGTTGAAGAAGCGTATACAAGCCTACTACCTAAACAAATACGTTCATCACAAGATGCAATTTCTTTTATTAAAGCACTTATAGCAGAAGAAGATAGAGAAGTGTTTTTGGTACTTTGCTTAAACGTTAAAAATGAGGTTATTGCCATTCATAAAAGCCATGTGGGTAGCTTAAATGCTAGTATTGTTCATCCAAGGGAAGTGTTCAAATCAGCTATTCTAAATAATGCAGGGAGCATCATGGTAGCCCATAACCACCCAAGTGGTAACTGTCAGTACTCCCCGGAAGATATTGAAGTCAGTAAACGACTAAAAGGAGCCGGAGAGATAATGGGCATTGAGGTATTAGATTCCATCATCGTCAGTCATTCAGACGGCTATTCCTTAAGGGAAAAAGGAATGATTTAAAGAGGCGAAAGGGGAGCTTTCCCCTTTTCTTTCATTCATACCGGATAATAACCATGACCAGCCGACTGAACGAAAAATAAGTACGTGCTCTTCGTGCTCTCTACTTTTGGAGAAGGAATCTGATGATTGCATCCAGACAACAACATGTCATCGAGTGCACCAAGACCAGAAAAGCTATATTCTTTGCGTTCCAATCATGCGACAAACTGAATATCCCATTTGCAATTCAAAATAGTGTAATCTATGCAGCTTCACAAAATAGAGCGTTTGGTGATGTAAAGATGGTAAAGATGGGCAGCTAATATTTCCTCAGTAATTCGCTTAACTGGTGTTTTGTAGTCACTAAAAATGCGATAAAGGAATTTTGTTGAATGATTCAACGAAGCTTGATATATTAGTAAAATATTGAATCATTCAACAAGGGGGGATTCACTTGAAAAAGGCAACCATGGAAATTCTGGCGAAGTGCCAGAATCTTAGGTTTTATGTAGAAACAAAGGAACAGCAGCAAGACTTGAAATCATTAAATCAAAATGAACAAGTGCTCGTAGCACTTGCACGTTTCTTTGAATATGAAGAATCGCTTGATTTGAATCACGTCTTTAAAGAAATGGATTCCAATTGGATTGAATTCGCAATGGATCGATTACTGACTTACTTTTATTCCGACACTTATCATGCAGAATCATTTAAACCGCTGATTATTAAGAATACAAATGATTTATTAAGCCAGAAGGATATTGGAGAGTTGATAAATAAACATGGAGGAAACATGGATACCAAGAAAATTCACATGTTACGAAAGAGGGGGAAACTGCCCACTGAAACAGCCTTAATTGGAGGTAAACCTTACTGGCTAAAAGAAGAAATTGAAACCTATATACATGATTTACCGATAAAAACCAAAAATACTCCTTAAATGAATAACAAATTTCCCTCGAATACGAAACTGGATATACTCATTCTACTAAAGCACTTAAGCCTAAATCGTAACCCGTTCAGTAATCTGGTACAAAAATGTAAATAACTCGGCAAATAGAGCAACAATTACCGCCATTTTAACATACAAATTAGCATTGCTTTTAGCAGTGCTTTTTTCGATATTTGATTTAAAAATTAAAGGGTTAACATCAAATATATGGTAATATTAATAATAGATGTATTGATTGATTGCTACTTTTGTTCTTCAACTAACGCGGCAGTTTAGTTGAAGATGAAACTTATGATAGTGTATTTCCGACTATATGTATAAAGGGGGTATTACATTGGTTCAAAAGTTATTTTTTGTCCTGATTGCATTAACGTTATTTATGATTAGTGGGTGTTCCAATGAAGGGGAAACAACCACAGTAACAACAATTGATAGTATTGATGCCGAAGAAGTTTTAACATTGGACTCTGATGCTGATATTTTTCAGTATGATGGAGTTATTTACAAAACTAATATTGATTGGGTTGAAGAATTGTCTTTAACAAAAGATGTTCAAATCGGTGAAATAAAAACAAAAAATGATGCAAATACAGATTTTAAAGATGAGATGTCGAATAAACTTCCTGTTGGTGCAAAGATTTTTTCCACCAAAGAAAGAGGAGATATTTTAATTATTGAATCTGAAGGAGAAATCAAAAAATATCTTGCAATCGTTGAAGGGTAAACAAGTCTTGTTCAACTAACGAGGTGCTTTAGTTGAATAAGACTTATAAATATTCGGTGTGAAAACTCAGCTATTCGGCTGGGTTTTTTTGCATTTAAAATTCACATTTATTAACTTTCTAATATTTCAATTCGAGTAATTAGCAGATATTTAACACCACTTTTAGCACGTCTATTAACAGATAAACAATCAAAATTGTATGTCTGCTAATAGACGTGCTAAAACGATGTACATATTAGACGTTAAACAACAACAAATCCTGATGCATAGGCAATTTAAAAGAACCCAATTCATATGCGAATTTGGGCTCCTTTTGTATGTTTAATTTCGATTTAGTACCAGATTACTGAACGGGTTACCTAAATCGGCTTTGGTGCTTTTTTAAATCCATGTCACAAACTGTTATTAACCTGTTTTAAATTTTTTAGACTTATCATTTTTAAAAAAACATTGACAAAAAGTTTAGTTCAGGAATAAAGTAAGGATAATAATTATAAAGTTTCCTAAACGAAACTTTTTTGGGAGGGGTCAAAAAGTGAACAAAGAAAACCATGTTTCAAGACGCGATATCTTAAAACTGGGATCTGCTGGGATTATTGGAGTAGCTGGTAGTTACTTATTAGATTCTTTAACAGGATTAAATCCCGTCATTAAGGCTGCTACGCATAGTGGAAATAAGCATGGCAATATGAATCACAGTAAGACGATGACCGATGTTTCAAACAGCGAAGGTTACAAGATGGCTGAAAAAGCACTGACTGCGTTTGATTATGGAAAGGTTAGTACTTTACCGAATGGGCAAACGTTAAGAGTTTACGAGGTTGAAGCAGTTGATAAAGAAATTGAAATTGCCAAAGGAATTAAGTTTCCTGGATGGACCTATAACGGGACAATTCCTGGACCTACATTCAGATGCACAGAGGGGGATCTCTTACGCTTTCACTTTGTGAATAAAGGCAGTCATCCTCACTCCATTCACTTTCATGGAATCCATCCGCCAGAAATGGATGGATTGGAACCTATCTATCCAGGGCAAAAATTTACGTATGAATTTGAAGCAAAACCATACGGACTCCAAATCTATCACTGCCATGTTCTTCCTTTAGCACGTCATATTCATAAAGGTCTCTATGGGAATTTTATCATCGATCCTAAAAAGCCTAGAGAACCCGCATTGGAATTAAACATGGTGATGAATGGATATGATTTAGATTTGGATGGTGCAAACGAATTTTATACAGTTAACGGCTATGCGAATGCATTTATGAATCACCCAATTAAAATTAATAAAGACCAGCTCGTTCGTATTTATTTAAGCAATTTAACCGAATTTGATTTATTGAATTCTTTCCACTTACATGCTAACTACTTTACGTATTATCCAACAGGTAGAAACGATAATCCTTCCCAATTTACTGACACAATTATGCAATGTCAGGGTGAACGGGGAATAATCGAAGTTCGTTTTCCTTACACCGGCAATTATATGTTTCATGCACATGTAAGCGAATTTGCTGAATTAGGTTGGATGGGATTCTTTCAAGTTGAGTAAAGGAGGTTCACTAAAGTGAAGACTAAATGGTTGATATCTGGATTAATTCCTTTGTTACTACTTATCGCAGTAGTTGCCTGGGTAACTGTTAATGGAGCTGGTATTGAGAAAGATCCTGCGGCTCCGATAGAAGTGTTGAATATCGAACGCATCATTACAACAAATAACGGATTTGAGCTATCCGTCAGTAATACTGGACCTGAAACGATGACCATTTCACAAGTAATCGTGGATGATTCAATCTGGAATTTTAGCGTGTCGCCCTCAGAAACATTTGAGCGTTTTGATGAAGGTGTAGTCAAAATCAATTATCCGTGGGTGCAAGGCGATCCACATATAATCAAAATAATATCTGCAAATGGAATAATCACAGAAGGTGAAATTGCGGCTGCGACCCGCACACCTGAAAGAAGTTGGGACAATTTCCTGAATTATGGATTTATCGGATTTTATGTAGGAATCGTTCCCATCACATTAGGCTTGTTGTGGTATCCATTTATGAAACGATTCTCACGAAAATGGATTAACGCGATTCTTGCACTTACAGTGGGACTGCTACTGTTCCTGTTTATTGGTACTTTGGCCGATGGTTTTGAAATCGGTGCGGAAGCTCCTGCCGTTTTGCAAGGAGATATGGTAGTTATTTTAGGAGCATTGCTAACTTTCATATTGTTGATTGGATTTGATCAGTTTCAACAAAAAAGATTGGAAAAGAAGGCCTCTTCTCCTTTTAATATCGCCTTGTTGATGGCAGTAGGTATAGGACTTCATAACTTTGGTGAAGGTTTGGCGATTGGAACATCATTTTCTTTAGGTGAGGCGGCATTAGGTACATTTTTGATTATCGGGTTTACTCTTCATAATATTACCGAAGGAATTGGTATTGCTGCCCCTCTATTAAAAATAAAACCACGTATACGTGATTTTATATTACTTGGAATAGTAGCTGGTGCGCCTGCTATTTTAGGAACTTGGTTTGGTGGATTCATTTTCTCTCCAATTCTAGGTGCATTGTTCTTGGGTATTGGTGCAGGAGCCATTTTACAAGTTGTTTATGTCATTACAAAAATGTTAATTAACGATCATAAGAAGCATTTGGAACCAACTGTTTCATGGTTAAACTTAAGTGGTTTTACATTAGGTCTGCTCATCATGTACCTAACAGCCTTTTTCGTTAAATATTAAATTTACTTGAGGTGAAAAAGTTGCACAGGAATCTTTGTGGCAAAAGGAGTAATTTTGGTATGTGGCTCGATGAACAAGAAGACATCAATATTCATTTGTTAGAAGAAGCATCGAACATCGGTTATGCGACCATAAAAAAAATATGTAACAACCAAAATTATTTACCGAGGTTTTCAACTCTTGCCAAAATAAATCATGGTCTAAAAATGCTTGGAAAAAGTATTGAAATAAATGATTTTCTCTAAAAGACCGTTCTTAATTAATAACAAACTACCTGATAGGAGGATAAAATGATGCAAAATATAGGCATTCCAGGATTGATTTTAGTATTGGTCATTGCACTGATCATTTTCGGTCCATCCAAATTACCTGAAATCGGAAAAGCATTTGGTTCCACATTAAGAGAGTTCAAGAATTCAACAAAAGATTTATTAACAGACGATAAAAGAGAACCGTCAAACCAAGAGAAGTCGAACAAAGAATAAAGATCTGATATGGAAAATTAGAGAGAGAGGGATGTAGATGAAGGGTCAAAGCATGAATGTTGTTCAACACTTAGAAGAATTACGTAAGTCAATAATCGTCACTTTAGGGATTTTTCTATTATTCTTTTTGCTTGCCTTCATTTACGTCCAAGATATTTATCACTTACTGGTCAAAGACTTACCATTTAAGCTAGCTTTGTTAGGACCGAGTGACATATTAATGGTTTATTTAATGATTGCAAGTGTTGTCGCGTTAGCTGCCACAATGCCGGTCGCAGCACTTCAAATTTGGCGATATATTAGTCCAGGATTAACAGTAAAGGAACGAAAAGTGACGCTTGCCTATGTACCTGCTCTGTTTGTCCTATTCATGGTCGGTATTAGTTTCGGATACTTTATTTTATTTCCTTTAGTATTAAATTTCTTAATGTCTCTATCTAATGAGTTGTTTACGACTTTTTTTACAACCGAAAAATATTTCAAGTTTTTGTTGAACATGACCTTACCTTTTGGGTTTTTGTTTGAATTACCAGTTGTGATTATGTTTTTAACAAGTTTAGGCATCATTAATCCATTCGTTTTACAAAAAATCAGGAAATATGCGTACTTCGTGCTCATTCTTACATCTGTTTTGATAACACCACCCGATTTCTTATCTGATATTCTTGTGATTATTCCATTACTCCTTCTTTATGAGGGAAGTATCACATTGTCAAAATTTGTGTACAGACGTCAACAAAAAAATTTATTTCTTGATTAGCACACGTTTACTAAGTAAAATTTTTCAACTTGAATAATAGCTCTCCAAAAAAAAGCCAACAGATCTGACTGTTGGCTTTCTTTTTGGCATTATTGAACATGTTTCCATGTAGTGGATTGATTTGTTTTTGGGCAATTGGGAAACTTATCACCATTGGTAAGTTCTACCTTTTCTCCATCTTGATCAACATACAATCCAGTTTCCGTGACTTCATCACCTGTTCGATGTTCATGGTTTTCATGGCGCCACGAAGTGGGTTGATTCGTCTTTGGACAATTTGGAAAAGTATCCCCTTGCTTAAGAGCAATATGCTCTCCGTCCTTATCAAAGTAATGCCCTGATTCAGCAACGGTCTCTCCAGTTTGGTGTAAATCTTTTTGCGAGTGCATATTCATTTTCCTCTCTAAGTA
Organism: Paenisporosarcina quisquiliarum; assembly: GCF_043641925.1. Classification (GTDB taxonomy): domain Bacteria; phylum Bacillota; class Bacilli; order Bacillales_A; family Planococcaceae; genus Paenisporosarcina; species Paenisporosarcina quisquiliarum_A. The sequence goes on along the minus strand of NZ_JBHZRU010000011.1, from coordinate 65,543 downwards.
AATTTATTGGTTTGAATTTATAATAACCTGTTTATGGATTATTAAACCTTCTCCGTGTTTGAGTAGCGTCAGTTAATAGCCTTTATAATAATAAATGACACTACGTTTAAATATGATGAGTCCAAGCAATTTTAAGTGTTTTCTGATACTATAAATAATGTTTCTTTTAAAGGTAATGTATTTCTTGTCATGCGAAAAAATCAGGAAAGGGGAATTTTAATGAATCACATACATGATAAACTTTATAAATTTAATGTTTTAGTTAAAGAGCAAGAAGATAATAGAGGGTATTACACCATTAATGTGTTTTTTTTAGGTGATCATGAATTTTATAATAAACTGATTTCAGTTGCTAACAAGGACTCCGCTTTATTGACCTGTCGTCCCATGCCTTTTTTCATGAAGCTACTTCATCAAGAAAAGTATCTCTTTTATTTTGAACAAGCATCCAAGAAAAAAACAAAGCATCTCCAATGGAGTATAGAGAAAATTTTAAGAAATGAAGAAGATGATTTACATATTAAAAATAGTGAGGATGCTCAAGAAATTCAAAAAGGAATTTTGGATCACTTGAATCTCTTTGCAAGAGAAGAAGCAAAAAAATATTAAAACTGAAAAAAGAATGAAATATTCGGATTCTATTGAACTAAAGGTTAGGGATTATTTTGTGATTTTTTCATACAGTAATTTCACATTTTTCATAATCAAATTTTTGTAACCATATATATACAAAAAGCGATAGGGTGAATACGTGGCAGCAATTTGGGTCGTTGGCTATTTGTCGACTGCTACAGGTTTTGGAATTGGTGGAATGATTGCATGGATGCTAAGAGGATTTCAAAAGAGAATGGACGTCATTTATAGTATTTGTGCTGGTTCTCTATTAGGAATGTTAAGTTTTGAAATTGCACCGGAAGCATTAGAATTAGGGAATTGGATTACATTTAGTATGGGGTTTGTAATAGGGGTTATCATTTTTAATTTTGTACATAGTGTTACCAACTTGTTCGTATGTGCAATAAAAGATCGACGTAAGCAGTCATTCTTACATTCGGGTATTTTGTTAGTGCTGAGCATTTCTTTTCATAATTTGCCTATAGGAATCGTACTTGGAGCGAACCAAAACGTTGCATTTAACAAAACTCTTCTTCAAACTATTATTCTTCACAACATCCCAGAAGGAATTATTGTATTCACGCCTTTATTTATGGCTGGCTTTGGAATTGGAACATGGTTACTGTTATCCCTAGTCATTGCGTTTCCAGTAGGAATTGGAGCATATTTTGGAAAACTGATAGGCGTTGGAAATCCATTGGCTTGGTCCTTAACGATAGGTTTAGCTGTAGGGACCATATACATGATCACCATAAAAGAAGTATTATCTGAACCAATTAAAAATGCATCATCTTTTCATGTTTTCGTCTTAGCATTATTAGGTTTTGTGATTACAGGTTGGTATTTTTTAATGATTTAATTTTATGTTTATCTCCCTAAAATACGATCCAAAATACAATCTGTTTTTTTTTGAAACTGTGATTGATTACTTAGTATTTTGAAATTACAACTAGCAATATATACTGAATCCAAAAGACTTAAAAACGCTACAATTTACGCCAAGGTATCAATAATTTATATGGTACACTCAAAGAAAAAAAGGATGTATTATATGAAGCGTTTCAGATTTGTCATTCCCATCATGGTTGTTGTGGCCATTCTTGCAATTTGGTTCCTTAAAAAGGATTATTCAGAAGTACCACTTGTCACACGTATTTTAATTGCTGCAGGGGGATCCGTTGTTTCCGGTATCATTTCCTATTTTTTATTAAGGAACGATAATGATTCTCAAAAAGTTGATCCAAAACCCATTCCTAAACAAAAATGAAACCCTCAGTTTCTCAAACTGTAGACAAATGGACTTGAAATTTTTCCGATTTCAGGTTCGTTTATTTTTTTGCTGAATTTATACTAAATTGGTTTGATTATTTGGTCATTGGAACATTTATTTTATGCTCATAATTAGATCTTGCCAGGTTCAAGTACACATCTCAAGCTGGTCGCTTTTGTTTCCTAAATTCATCGTCTTCATGGTCGATTTCCCCTAAACTATTTATATTTCAGATATAAAAAGAAAAAAAGACTGAAGACAAACTCAAATTTGATGAGTTTGTCTTCAGTCTGAAAAGCACTTAGTAGTGCTTATTTTTTCAATTATGACCAAGACAATACGGTTCTATGGATTACTGAAACAAAAGACCCCTAATTTTACATGTCATATAATGTGAATGAAGGTTCCTAATAAATATTATTTTTATTGAATTTCTGTTTTTGATTATTTTTTTCTTCACTCATGTAGGGTTGTATGAATAGTTTCTCTGAAATGTACTGTTCTGGAGATCTCTCCATATATGACTGTTCTTTTTTTGAAAGCCTTGAGAGCCACCAAAATGTGAAAATAGTCCCCAAAATAAACGGTAAAAAAGTGAAAATCGCTTTTATATATTCAGTTTTATCCTCTGGAAAATACAAAAATTCCATGTAAACCATCCTTTTTAAAGACATTTTTTAGTACTTATAATTTGACATTATACAGTCTTTTAAATGTCTCGTGGGAAGGAAGAGTGAACAAACCGTGACGATATCATTTTTACCAGTTCATTTCACAATTCATTTGGAGTGAGTCCTTCTAAAAATTTGAACTAATGAAATAAGCAATAATCAAAATTAATTCACTACCGACTAATACGAAGGATTCGGTAGGGTTCTTTTATTCATTTATCCTTCACTCTTAAAAAATCAATCTTTTGTACGTAACAGTCTCAATGAGTTCAGTACAACTATTACCGTGGCTCCCATATCCGCAAAAATTGCCATCCATAAGGTTAACCAACCTGGGACTATCAATAGGAGAGCCAAAACTTTCAAGCCCAGGGCAAATGCAACATTCTGATAGATGACGTTTAATGTCTTTCTGCTTAACGCAATGGTATAAGGAAGTTTTTCTAAGTCGTCAGCCATTAAAGCAATATCAGCTGTTTCTAACGCTGTATCGGTTCCGGCACCCCCCATGGCGATGCCGACCGTTGCACTTGCTAATGCTGGCGCGTCATTCACGCCATCTCCGACCATTGCAACTTTACCATGCTCTTCTCGAAGTGATTTAATCACATTCAATTTATCTTGTGGCATCAGTTCAGCTCGAACATCAGTTAACTCTAATTGCTGACCAATTGCTCGACCAGTTGCTTGATTGTCCCCCGTTAACATAATGGTCTTTTGAATACCCAATTCGTGAAGTTTTTTTATGACAGTTAGGCTGCTTTTTCTCACTTGATCAGCAACTGCAATGAATCCCTTAATTTCATATTCATTGCCCAGTAACATAACCGTTTTCCCATCCATTTGGAGCGCTTTCACTTCATCTTCAATGGCACTAGATAAAGACTGAGTTTCTCTAAACATTTTTGGGCTTCCAATAAAGATATTTTGTTCACCAATCGTCGCCTTGGCACCTTTTCCTGTAATTGATTGAAAATTATCAACCGGTACCAATTCGATTTTTTGTCTTTCAGCTTCTTTTAAGATGGCTGAAGCAAGAGGATGTTGTGAAAATTTTTCGATGGAAGCAGACAGCTGAAGAATTTCCGCAATGCTCAAATCTGAAAGAGAAACCACAGACGTTACTTCAGGTGTTCCTTTTGTTAGTGTTCCGGTTTTATCGAATGCCACAACCTTTAAGCGACCGGTTTCTTCTAGGTGGATACCGCCTTTAATCAATACACCATTTCTTGCAGCGTTTCCGATGGCAGTTACAATTGCTACTGGTGTGGATACGACGAGTGCACATGGACATCCAACAACCAAGACTGCCAACCCACGATAGATCCACTCACTCCAATCTCCACCTAAGAAAAGGGGAGGTACCGCCACAACCAATAATGAAATTAACATGATTGCCGGTGTGTAATACTTGGCAAACTTATCTACAAATTGTTGAGATGGTGCTTTTTCGGCCTGAGCCTCTTCTACTAAGTGAATAATTTTAGCAATCGTGGTATCTTCCACTCGCTTTGTTACACTAACTTCTAATAATCCTTCCTCATTCAACGTGCCAGCAAATACTTCGTCACCGATTACCTTATGGACTGGTACGGATTCCCCAGTAATGGCGGATTGATTAATAGATGATTGGCCATGAATTACCTCACCGTCCATGGCAATTTTTTGGCCAGGCTTCAGAATCATGATATCTCCGATTTGTATGTCTTCCACTGCCACTTCAAACTCTTTTTTACCACGTCTGATTATTGCCGTACTTGGTGCAATATCCATGAGAGTTCGAATGGACTGTCGTGCTTTTTCCATTGAATAGCTTTCCAATGCCTCACTTATGGCAAAGAGAAAGACGACAACAGCTCCTTCACCCCATTCTCCGATAATAGCAGCACCAATTACGGCTATTGTCATCAATGTCTTCATATCAAATTGAAATTTAATTAAATTAGCTAATCCCACTTTGATGAGATTGTAGCCACCAATCAAAATCGATGCTCCAAATACAAGAATGGTTTGAATACTTTCTTCTCCATAAACCGTTGAGAACAAATATCCAAGAAGGAGTAATACCGCAGAAATAAAAGTCGTTTGATTATCTCTTTTTTTCCAGAAAGGCTCTTTCTCTATCTGGATTTTTTGGCTTGCAGGTACAACTTTAATCCCATCAAAAGCACCAGCTTTTTCCAATTCGTCTACCGTGGCATTTCCTAGTACGGTAAGTTTGGATGCACCGAAATTTAATTGGACATCATGAACAGTTTGGATATCGCGAATGTTTTTTTCAAACTTGGCAGCACAATTCGTACAAGATAGTCCTTGCAATCTATATACATTTTTATCCTCATTCATGTTTGTTCCACCCTTCTTTCGAATGATCCAGTGCAATACGTACTAATTGATGTACATGTTCATCGACTAAGGAATAAAAGACCATTTTTCCTTCTTTTCGATATTTAGCCAATCCCATTTTTCGTAAATAACGCAAATGATGAGAAGCCGTAGCTGTCGAAGTCCCAATAATATTTGCAACGTCACAAACACACAACTCTGTTTCAAGACTCAATGCATACGCTATTTTCAACCGAGTAGCATCTGATAAAGCTTTAAATAATAATTCGACACCAGTTATTTCTTCTATCTTAGGTTTAACACGATTCACAACTACTTCGTCGAAACAAGTCGTTTCACAAACATCCGTTGCTGTAATTTCAATCAATTCACTCATTTACTCCACCTCATTCAAATAATCGTTTGATTGTTATTTTTAGTGTATGCAATAGACAATATATTGTCAATAATCATATTCAAATGTTTGTTTGAATATGATTTGATTCCTGTTACAATCATGAAGTATAGGGAAATAGGAGGCTTCCAAATGAAAAAAACATGTATTTTCACATTACTATTTCTTTTTATCTTAACCCCTGTAGCTTTAGGGCATTCTGGACTTTCAAGTTCCAACCCTGCCACTGAAGAAATCATGAAAGATGAAGTGCAAAGTGTATCTTTACGATTTAACACTACAATTGAGAATACCAGCATGCTTAAAGTCATTAATGCAGACGGCGTTGAAATGCCCATTGAAAAAACTTTAATAAACGTGGATGAAATGGTTGGGAAACTTGAGAAACCCTTAGCTAAAGGGAAGTACATGGTTAGATGGAAAATCATCGGAAAAGATGGCCATCCGATTGAGGGGGAGTTTTCATTTTCCGTAGAGCTTGTAAAGAACGCCAATTCAGAAGTGACGAAGGAAAAACAACATGAAGAAATGATTCCGACTCCTATCGAAAAGCCCCAAAAGGAAACTATTAAATCTAAGAAATCCAATTTTGTCGTCATTGTAATGGCAATTTTGTTAACTGGAATAGCATTTGGCACAGCTTTAGTGTTGTTTAAAAAGGAGCGAAGGAAATGATTTGGATTTATTTATCCGAAACGCTTTTATATTTGTGCTTTTCACTTATTATAGGTTCACTCATTTTTTCACTTATACCTTCTAGTAAAAAGCCGGAAATATTCATTCACAAACGATGGATTCAGATTTCCATTTTAGGGATTGTGGTTTTCTCTCTTTTTCCGGTCATACGGCTAGTCCTTTTTCTTTATGAGGATATAGGGTTAATGATGACCATACAGAACGTGATTTCCACGTTTGAAGTGGGACAAGCATGGTCATTTACGTTGTTTGTATCCATTGCATTTTATTTGTATGTCTCCATCATCCCGATTTTCACTAAAAAGATTCATACAGTCATCTCATTAACTTTTAGCATAATGCTTCTCTTAGCCCTAGGATGGGCTAGCCATTCGGCTTCTCTGAACGAGTGGAGTGGATTTATCGCACATTCGCTTCATTTTCTAGCGGTAACCATATGGGTAGGATTATTACTCGTAGTTAGTTGGTTTTCTTTGAATCATGAGAACTGGCTTGCGTTTTTAAAATGGTTTACACCCGTTGCTCTTGGTTGTCTCTTAGTCATATCTATAACGGGCTACTTTTTAGTGACTTTAGTGATTGATTTAACCAGTTATCCTAATTCTTGGATTCTTCCATATGGACAATCCTTGCTTATCAAGCATCTAATCCTTATTCCAATCCTTTTTTTTTCATGTGTTAATGGAATTTGGATAAAACGGAAAATTCAAAAAGACCCAACATTTAATCCACGTAATTGGGTAAAAGCAGAGAGTTTTACTTTATTACTCATATTCTCGGCGACAGCTTTACTCGGACAACAAGAACCACCACATGACATTGGAGCAGTGGCAGGGAGCAATGGCATGTCGAAATTATTCAGTACGGTTTACTCCGAATCCATTTCTTTGCCAATTGATGCTTACATGGATTTCAGCATGTTAGGCACATTATTTTTCGCATTATCACTCTGTTTCTTATGTTTTGCATGGATTGCGACGGTGAAAAAATTCTCACCTCTTCTAGCTTTTAGTATGAGTATTCTTTGCATCATCTCAATGTATTTAGGTTTAATGAATAGTGTTGTTTTCTAAATAAAATTATAGGAGTGTTGACGATGAAGAATTCCAATATGAAATTTGCAGTAATCGTAACAATTGTTGCGGTAGCCTTACTGGCTATAATTGTGGTAATAAGCAGCAATAAAAGTCAGGAACAATCCGTGACTGAAAAAACAGAGGTCGATCTTACAGGTCAACCCGCCTTAGGTGAAAAGGATGCACCGGTAACAGTGGTTGAGTTTGGTGACTTCAAATGCCCATCATGTAAAGCGTGGGGTGAAACTATCTATCCGCAATTAGTAGAAGATTACTTAATACCTGGTGATATTAAATTCTCTTATGTTAATGTGTTGTTCCATGGAGAAGAATCAACTGTTGGTGCAATGGCTGCGGAATCTGTTTTTAAGCAAGCCCCTGATTCTTATTGGGATTTTCATAAAGCTATTTATGATGCTCAGCCTGAAGTGAACCATGATGATGTATGGCTTTCAAAAGAGAAAATGCTTGAACTTGCCCAAGAGTTCCCTTCAATTAATCAAGATCAGCTCAAGCAAGATATTGAAGAAGAGTTAACGAAGCCTCAAGTGGATATTGATGAGAAATTATATACAGAACATAATGTAACTCAGACGCCTACCATAAAAATAAATGGAAGCACAATTGAAGATCCTTTTAATTATGAAGCAATTAAAGAGATGATTGATCAAGAGCTTGAGGCAAAAAAAAATGAATAATGCAACCAACAACAAGGGCAAAAAGGTTTGGTTTCTCTATTTTGCATGGTTGGTTTCAGTAGTTGCAACAATGGGAAGTTTGTATTTCAGTGAAATCAGAGGATTTATCCCATGTGATTTGTGTTGGTTCCAACGAATCTTCATGTATCCCTTAGTTTTGATATTAGGAATTGGTACGTTTCAAAGTGATATTTCTGTAAGAAAATTTGTCTTACCTCTGAGTGTAATAGGGGGGACAATTTCAATTTTTCACTACCTTGAGCAAAAAGTTCCAGGGTTTGGTGGAATTAGACCCTGTGTGAGTGGTGTTCCTTGTAGCGCTGAATACATCAATTGGTTTGGGTTTATTACGATCCCATTTTTAGCCCTTAGCGCCTTTACATTAATTACAATCAGCATGTTGGTTCTTTATGGAAAGCAAGCGAAAACAAATGAATAGTTTTGAAAAGGTTTAAAAAAGAGCAAACCGAGGAAAAACTGCAAAGACAGTTAATCCTCGGTTTTTCTGTAGAACTTGTATCGTTTAACTAAAAGTGGAATGGTTGAGATGATTAAATAAGAATGAGGTGATTCAACGTGGGGCACAATCACAATCACGGAAGTGATCAAAGAGAAGGCAATAAAAAAGGACTCATCATTGCACTTACCATTACGACAGGAATTATGGTATTAGAGTTTTTCGGGGGAATTATCACAAACAGTTTAGCTTTGTTATCTGACAGTGGTCACATGCTTTCCGATGCAAGTTCACTTGCATTAAGTCTTGTTGCCATTCGGTTTGCCAGCCGACCTCCTTCTCCAACTAAGACCTACGGGTATTATAGATTTGAGATTCTAGCGGCCTTATTCAACGGACTAACCTTATTTTTAATTTCTGGCTTCATTATTTATGAGGCTATTCAACGTTTCAATGAACCTCCATCTGTGTCAAGCGGTACCATGATTCTAATCGCGATTATTGGTCTTATCGCTAACATACTTAGTGCAGTTACTTTAATAAAAAAAGCTGATGTTAAAAGTAATATTAATTTGAGAAGTGCTTATTTACATATAGTAGGAGACGCTCTAGGATCAGTTGGTGCAATCATTGCCGGTATCGTCATGTTGGTATTTGATTGGTATATTGCGGATCCCATCATTTCTGTTCTAGTAGCTCTTTTAATTCTCAAAAGTGCCTGGGGAGTGCTCACGCAAAGTATTCATATTCTGATGGAAGGAACACCACCTTCACTTAATAAAACTGAGATACAGGAGTTGTTAACAGGAATTGATGATGTTCTAGATGTTCATGATTTACACATATGGACCATTACTTCTGGAATGGACTCTTTAAGTTGCCACATGACAATCAGTGATAATGGCAATGAACAAATCATTCTACAAAAGGCTATTCATTTAGTCAGGGAAAGATATGAAATTGAGCACACGACCATTCAAATTGAAAAATCCACCTTTAAACACCCTGAACTACAAATCTAATTTCAATTTCCATATACATTAATTAAAATTAAATGAATGCAAACATCATTGCATTAAATAAAAACCTAATCAAAATTTGTTTTTGATTAGGTTTTATATTTATTATTATTTAAATCGCGCTGTCTAAATTATCTAATCAAAAACACTCAGTTTATACTATTCTAACCCTTCTTGAATGCCGATAAATGCTCGAATCTAGGATAAAAATACTGAGTCTCTTATCTAATTATAAAGTGGAAGGAGTGTTAAAATGCAAGACGATCATTAGTATTACAGGTTTTCTATGTTACATTCTATGAAAACATTCATGCAAAAGAGGTTTCAAGGGTCAGTTTCAACTCTAGACATTTACATAATGTAATGGGAATTTATTTATTTGCTAAATAAGCTTGTCGATCTAAAAGTGCTTTATTCGTAATTTCCTCTGCATTATCCTTTTCAGACTTGTACCATTCAAAAAAAATCATGGCTAGAACCACCCCATAGATCACTTCCTGAATAATTTTCATTATGATGCCGCCCAATTGCTGATCATCAACTGGTGAAAGACTAGAAAACATTTCCGGACCCGACAGGCCAAGAGAAGATAAGTTGGTTAGTGTTGAGACAGGCACACAAAGCTCCATCGCTTTCATCCACGCTTCTCCACTTGTATAGGTTTCATACATAGGTTCACTAGCAAAGATGATAATAGCACAAGCTGGTGTTATCAATATAGCACTGCCAATGATATAGCCAATTTTACTTAGACCATGAACTTGAGGCTCACTGGAGAGTTTGTGCATGATTGGCCACCAAAGAAAAATAGCTGAAATAAACAATATTAGGGTATACAGAGTATGATACGATTCATTCTGTTTGATGAAATCAAAAATAACCGGTACATGATAAAAAGAGAATAATCCACTGAACACAATCAGAGAGAAAATTGGTCTCGTAAAGAACCGGAAAATTTTACGAATAAAAATTTTGGAGAATAATTTTTGCCACATCCATACTGGAATTCCTGAAATCAATAACGGTGGAACTAGCATCAAGAGTAATGCCATTTGAACCATATGAACAGAAAACATAATATGGCTCAACAAATCTACGGGTGACCCTTTCAATGCATAAAGCAATACGATAGCAATAACAAATGCACTTGCTTGTTTAAGTGTCAATGCTTCACTGTCTTTATAACGATTCCGTATTTTGACTGTAATTAAGAAGTATAGAATGAGTATCAGTAACGTTGAAACGATAAAAACCGGACTCCATAATGCTTGAAATCCAAATATATTTAAAGGCATAAAATTCGCTCCTTTTTTCTGCAAATTATTGATTAAGTAAAACCTTGTTAATACTCCAACTGAAAATATAAACCAAGCTTGACCCTATTCAATAGTATTTTTCATGGACACGATCTTCGATTTATTCGTTATTCTTCACCACCGGGTATGGTGATTTGTTTCTTTGGCATTGTATGCATGTCTCGTGCCGTCACGTGAGATGTGACATCATACGTGCCTTTTTTTTGAAAAGTAAATCTACCTTCGTAATGCTTATCTTGGTTTAAAGACGCATCGATCATTTCTTTGTCGCCAGAAGATAAGTTTTTCACTTCAAACTTTACTTCATCAGCATCATCTACAACTTCTTTATCTTGTGTAACAGCGGCAATAAAGAATACTTCTTCTCCAACTTTTGCAGTTTTAGGAACGGATAAATCAACTTCCACTATTCCAGATATTTCATTCGCCGTTGTTGAGTTCTTATCTTCATTAGTTCCACATCCACTAAGCGTGAGAACTGCAAGCACTACACCAATTGCCAATAATCGTTTCATTTATCATACGCCTCGTTTCCATAGTTTGTTGCCATTGTAGCAATAAATCATTAGTATAACTGTGACAGAACCCGCAATTTTCTTGTATCCTGAATACCAGTACTCTTTGTTACCAGGTTAAAGTAACTATAATCTTTCAATTTATGCAGTTTCTGCATCGTTTTGTTTAAATATCTACATAATTAAGACAATATATAGCCTGTCTTCTTTGTTAGAATGAATTAAGTCTTTAAAAAGGATAGGTGAAGTAATTTGTTTGAGCAATTAAGTTTATTCTTGGCATTTGGGGCAGGTTTGTTGTCTTTTATTTCCCCATGCTCCCTTCCTTTATATCCAGCTTTTCTCTCGTATATAACTGGTGTCTCTTTAGATGAGTTAAAAGAAGAAAAAGGCATTTTAAATAAGAAGGCAATAGTTCATACCATTCTATTCCTTACAGGCTTCTCGATTATCTTTTTGGCGATGGGATTCTCCACTTCGTTTATTGGAACCATCTTCATTCAATATCAAGACCTACTCAGACAAATTGGCGCAATCATTATGGTGTTTTTCGGATTAGTCATTATGGGGGTTCTGAATTTTGATCTTTTACTTTCAGAAAAGAAGATTCAATTTAAGAAAAGACCTAAGGGGTACACTGGATCCGTGTTAATTGGAATGGGATTTGCTGCTGGGTGGACACCCTGCACAGGACCTATTCTTGCAGGCGTTATTGCTTTAGGCGTATCAGATCCAGGGAGAGGCATGTTGTATATGCTCTTTTATGTACTTGGATTTTCTATACCGTTTTTAATTATGTCCCTATTCATAGGAAAAATGAAATTTCTCCAAACAAGAAGTGGGTTATTTATGAAAATAGGCGGTGTGTTCATGATATTAATGGGTGTCTTATTGTATTTTGATATGATGACTAAAATTATTGCTTTTTTAACTCCATTTTTTGGCGGTTTCACTGGTTTCTAAATTAAGTTACGTGCATTAAGAAAGGACTGATATAACTATGAATAAGCGAAAAAATAATCGTTTCATTATACGTATTTCAATTCTTATACTTCTGGTTGCTTTAATCATCTTCACGATATACAACAATTTAACAAAGGAGACAACAGGCGTCTTAAAAGTAGGGGATATGGCTCCTAACTTTGAGCTTGTTGATATGAATGGAAAAACACATCAATTATCGGATTATCAAGGGCAAGGTGTGTTTTTAAACTTTTGGGGTACTTGGTGTAAACCTTGTGAGAGAGAATTTCCTTTAATGGACAAACAGTACAAAGTGTATAAGGATAAGGGAGTTCAAACACTAGCAGTGAACATTGCAGAATCTGATTTTGTCGTTCAACAATATATCGATCAAAGAAACTTAACTTTTCCAGTTTTAATCGATAAGACGAAAAGTGTGATGCATTCTTATAATATTAATCCATTACCTACAACATTTCTTATCAATTCAGAAGGTCAGATAGAAAAAATCATAACTGGCGAAATGACTGAAGAAGACATTAAGGCCTATATGGAGCAAATACGACCAAAATAAAACTACTCTCTGTAATAGAGAAAATTGGACCAAAGCGAATCACGTACTTCATCTGAGTTTAGTGGCAGTTGCAAATGAAAACTGATATTTGACTGGGGTCAGAACGATAGCTCCTAACAGCAAACGCTTTGAAAGAAACTCTAACGTGTCGCTTTCCTCTAAAAAGCCCGATAACCACGATCTGTACGGCTTCGCCTACATTTCGTAGGTTCCTGTTCTTTTCATTACGAGGAAACGAGCCGAAGAGAGTAATTTCAAAAAGAAATGAAGAAATGGAGGGCAGCCAAATGGCTGCCTTTTGTTGTTGTATTTTTTGCTTTTGTCCTCCGGATCGTACAGATTCCCAACCTGTCTAAGCCCGAAACAAAGGCAGACTCCTAGGCGTTCGCCCTCCCTCTGTTTCGAACAAAGACAGGAGCCGACTAACCACCAGAACAACAGTCAAGGGGCGAAAAACTTTTTCACATCACGCTTGCGCAGAAAAACTTTTTACGCTGGTACCCTTGACTGGTCGGCTATTGGATCTGTTCGTCCTTCGTGTCAAAAGGCAAAAAATAATCCCTTTTGGGACATTTACCGCCCGGAGAACAACACAAAAAAGGAGCGAAACAAATCATGACATTAAACAAGATGATTGAAATCGTACGTATTAAACAAGAAATCCGAGAGGTGGAAGAAGCCTATACGAGCTTACTACCTAAACAAATTCGTTCACCAAAAGATGCCATCGAATTCATTCAAGCCATGATAGCAGAGGAGGACAGAGAGGTGTTTTTGGTACTTTGCCTCAATGTAAAAAACCAGATTATTGCCATTCATAAAAGCCATGTGGGTAGCTTAAACGCTAGTATTGTTCATCCAAGGGAAGTGTTCAAATCAGCTATTCTAAATAATGCAGGGAGTATCATGGTAGCTCATAACCATCCAAGTGGTAACTGTCAGTACTCCCCGGAAGATATTGAAGTCAGTGAACGACTAAAAGAAGCCGGAGATATAATGGGCATTGAGGTATTAGATTCCATCATCGTCAGTCACTCAGACGGCATTTCTTTAAGAGAAAAAGAATTGATTTAAAGAGGCTAAAGGGGAGCTTTCCCCTTTTGTTCAAGAATAAAAAAGGGCTATTCAATATGTCTCTTTTAGTAACCTTCCAATTTGAATTCATGGTAACACCAGTAAATAATTCTTTCTGGTGTTATTAATTTTAGTAGGATTTTTGAAAAGGATGTTGAGTAACTCAACAAAATGGAGGGAAACCCATTGAAAAATGCAACAAAGGAGATTTTGACCCATTACCCGAAATTAGCTTGCTATATAGAAAAAAAGGAAATCCCAAAAGATTGGACACCATTGAATGAAAATGAACAAGCGTTCGCATCCCTTGCCCGATTATTTGAGTACGAAGAAACGTTTGACTTGAATCGGTTATTTAAAGAAATAGATTCGGACTGGATCTCCTTTGCGTTAGAAAGAATTTGGACGTATTACCACGAGGATACCTATCTCGCGAAAACACAGAAACCCTTAATTATCAAAAATCCAAGCGATTTATTGAGTCAACAGAATTTTGCTGAACTTATGAATGAGTATGGTTACACTATGGACGTAAAAAAGATTCACATGTATCGAAAGAGAGGGAAATTACCAAAAGAGACAGCTATTATCGGTGGAAAACCTTATTGGGTAAAAGAAGACGTTCAAAACTATATACAAAACGAACGACAATGATTAAAAATAGAAAAGAGAGCACCTTTGATCTGAACCCAAAAAGTTAGACACGAATATTAGGCGGCAGATGAGGTATGATTTCGGTATTGAACCGGACTCATGCCTTTTAATTTTGCCTTAATTCGTTTGTGGTTGTAGTAATCAATATATTGTTCTAATTCTTGCTTGAGATGATCGATACTTTCAAACTCTTTAAGATATAATAACTCAGATTTCAATAAACCAAAGAAACTCTCTATAACCGCGTTATCAAGACAATTCCCTTTACGGGACATGCTTTGTACAATATTGTTTTCCTTCAATGTGTGATTATATTTTTTCATCTGATAATGCCATCCTTGATCGGAATGGAGGATTGGAGAGTCTCCGTCATGGATTCTCTCTAATGCTTTATCTAACATCCTGGATACTAATTGATATACTGGACGTTTCTCTAGATGAAATGCAATGATTTCCCCATTGTATAGGTCTAAAATAGGTGATAAATACAGCTTTTCACCACGGAGTGGAATTCTGTCACATCAGTAACCCACTTTTCATTCGGCTTAGAAGCCTTGAAATTACGCTCCAAAATGTTTGGTGCGACCGTTCCGACATTTCCTTTGTAGGAACGATACTTCTTCATCCGTACCATGCATTTTAGTCCAAGTTGATTCATTAACTTAAGGACCGTTTTATGATTAAGTAAATAACCACGATTCCGCAAATCTATCGTAATCCGGCGGTATCCATATCTCCCTTGGTGTTCCTCAAATATCTGTTTTATTACACTCTTAACTAGCTTGTGCTTGTCAGGATGCTTCATTTTCTCGATCCAGTAATAGTACGTGCTACGTGGAAGGTCAGCGACCTTAACTAAGTTAATGATTTTATACTTATGCCTTAATTCAAAAATCACTTGTGCTTTGTCTTGTTCTGTAATCTTTCCTTTTCTTGAACTAAGGCATTCAACTTTTTTAGATAGTCATTCTCCATACGTAAACGTTCATTTTCGGCTAATAACGCTTCTTTTGAATCCTCTACAAATATCATTTTCTTCACTTCTTTTTCCATAGGTAGACGCTCCCTTTTTCTTGGTTGTAGAGCGTCTATCCCTTGTGTCTCAACGATTTTTAACCATTTTCCAATAGTGGCATCTGAAGAAATATTAAAAATCGCAGCCGTTTCGCGGAAAGACGTCCCGTTTTCGTTCATGTAATTGAGTACGTCTATTTTAAACTCTTGTGAATAATTTGTATATCGAGGTCGTAATCCACTCTCCCCATGATGTTCAAATAATGCAATCCATTTAATCACTTCAGATTTTATTACACCAAATTGCTTAGCTATTTCATGTTTTGAAACATTGTTTTCAAGATAAAACTTCACTACGTTCAATTTGAAAGCAGTACTAAATTTAGTCATAAAAAATTGCACCTCCAATTGTTAGTTGTGTCTAACAATTGGGGTGCAGATCATTTTAGTGGTGCTCATTTGTTGTTTTCTTACAATAAATTACATAAAAAACTAAGAATATTTTTATTTTTTCTAGTTCTAATTTTTAATAAGCCTCATGATTTACATATCAAAGCACATATAGCAAAATTTTTTCATATTTCGGCTCTAAATGAACATTCTGTTATCGCAAGGCTGCAAATATCCGTACACTCCCAATATCGACGTGCTTTACCTTCAAACAAGAAGAAAAGACAGTGTTACAGACTTCTAAACAGTCCAAAAATGCTGGAATACATTCTTCACAATGCACATTTGTAATATTATTCCTCCACTAATTATATTATTCGTTTTTATTTCCACCCATTGCTTTCCCAAAATTTAAGATGTGGTTAAACATTTTTTGTATAAAATTTTTCCGTAAAATGTAATATTGCATAGATTCTGCTTATTTATTCAGTACACTATTAAAGTGAAATATAAAAATTAATTTCGTAATATACTTTAAAAAAACAAAAATCTTGACAATATTATGAAGAATTCTAGCTAGTAGTAGAAAGACTTAACTATCATACATTAGTAGGTGAATTTCAAATGAAATTAAATATATTTTTATTCATGCTATTGTTATCTCTACTCACTGCCTTTGGTTATCTTTTATTTTTATATGAGGATATGTCTACACTGAAAGTTAAAAATCCCGAAAATACTCGTATTCAAAAAGAGTTCGAATTCAAAAAAGATAATTTGTATACATTTTCTCCATTAAGACTTTATCCTTATAAGACTACTTCTAATATAGGTATTTCCAATATATCTTCAGGTGTAAATTACCCTACATTAACCGATGAAAACAGCATTTCGGACTTTAATTCAAAAGAACAAGAAATCTTAAATTTCCCTATAGTTTATCAAAATCCAGAACTTCCTAACGGATGTGAAATAACAGCAGTAACATCAGTTTTTCACTATTATGGTTTTCTTATAGATAAAATTAAAATGTCTGATTACTACCTTTACCAATCACCTATTGTGACGGTAAACAACCGTAGGTACGGACCCGATCCAAACATCGGCTATGCTGGAAGTCCAAAGAATGCAAAAAATGGATGGTATGCATTTGCGGGTCCAATAGAACAAGCTGCAAAGGTGGCATCCAAATCATTAGATACTAGGTTGAAAACAGAAAATGTAAGTGGCAGTACTGTAGAAGAAATAGATAATTGGTTAAAACAAGGAGTTCCTGTAATCATGTGGGTTACTTTAAATTTAGAAGAACCCAAGATAAATGGGGGTTGGTACATAAATGGGACTAATAAATTTCATCGTTCATACACAAATTTACATACAGTAGTCTTACTGAAATCAACAGAAAATGAAGTGATTGTTATGGATCCTCTAAAGGGATATGTTAAACATGATAAAACCACATTATTCAGAAGTTACGATTCTCTAAATAAACAAGCAATTGTCATTAAGGATTTCTAAGATTTCTCTTTAATGTACGGATAGCAAATTTTATTGGAGCGAAACAGCTTGAAAAAGCCCGGCATATTGCCCAACAATCGGTCATATTGTCTATTTTATTTGGCATATTAACGGGAATACTAACTATGTTCTTTGCAACACCATTATTAAAGTTAATGGGAATAGAAGATAATGTGCTAGAGGCAGGGGTTAGTTACTTTAAAATAGTAGCAATTCCCTCTGTATTTATGTCTTTAATGTTTGTACTAAGTTCGGTCTTAAGAGGAGCTGGTAACACACGCGCCTCGCTTTATTACTCATTCTTACCGGTGCATTTCAAGGAGCAAATAATAATAAGTTCCCCATGTATCTGACTTAAGTAGGTATGTGGGGGATTCAAACATTACTTGTATATGTACTAGGAATTCAACTGGGATAGGGACTTCTCGGTGTTTGGATTGCAATTGGGATAGACATCACTTTTAGAGCCGTAGTCTTAACTATACAATTCACACGTGGGAATTGGATTTCTGTTAAAAAAGATGCAGAAGATGAATGTCATCCTCAAACATCAAAAGAGACGATGTCCGGATGCGTTAATAACTATTAACTCCAACTGTAAAGGAAAACCTGGAGATTGCACCCAAAATGCTAAAAAGTGAGCCAATCGAAGCAATCAGAAAACGCAGCGCAGATCTCTTGGAGAAAGTCGGTCTTTCCAATCGGGCAATGGCTTACCCGGCAACACTTTCCGGCGGGCAAAAACAGTGCGTAACTATTGAGCGCACTCTTATGATGAATCCAGATATCCTGCTGTTTGATGAACATACTTCTGCCTTGAATCCTGAACTTACCGGTGAGGTATTGCAAGAAATCAAGCGTCTGGCCGAAGAACATATGAAGATGAGTGTAGTGACGCATGAAATGGAATTTGCCAGAGAAGTAGCAAACCGGGTCATTTTTATGGACAACGGGGAAATCATAGAATCCGGTCATCCAGCTGACTTGTTTATGAATCCCCAGCATAACCGTACGAAAGTTTTTTTGAATCGTACTCTAAATAAATCGTTATAAGAATATTTCTTGAATGCAGCATAGCATACAACAGTTAATTTCAATTGTGGATAAGAAAGCCTTATTGCAGATGTAGTTTGCAATAAGGCTTTTTCAATGTTATTAAATACTTATTTATTTATGGAAAATAACATAGAAAAGATGTGCGGTGCATAAACTAAAAAACGTCTAACCGCATGATAGTTTGCAGTTAGACGTTTGGAAATGTAAGTTTATTTTTTTGCTGAAGCTACTTGAGATACTTTTGCTATACGCTTAGCACCCATATATTTGGCACCCCAGTAGTAAGGATCGTTTAATTTCGACACAGAGACACCTTTACTGGATGAAGAATGTGCGAATTTGCCGTTTCCGATGTAAATTCCAGCGTGGGATACACCTTTACCTGAAGTATTGAAGAATACCAAATCTCCAGCTTTAAGATTCTTCTTTGAAACTGACGTACCAACATTTATCATCCCAGCAGTTGTTCTTGGTAAGGCAACACCAGCTTTTTTATATACATACCCGATAAATCCTGAGCAGTCAAAGCCTTTTGTTGTAGTACCACCCCAAACGTACTTTGTACCCATCACTTTGTTTGCAGTCGATACGATTTGTGTTGCATTTATACTTGAAGCAGCTTCTGCTTGATTTGCAAGTGGAGCTAAAAAGATGAATGACGATAGTGTAACTATTGAAATGCCCTTAAGCAACCGTGACTGTAATTTCATATAAAGTAAAATCCTCCGATGTTAGCTCTAGGCTGAATTTTTTTCTAAACTTTAACTAAACCCAGTCTACCACGATATGTATTTGTTATAATATTCGTAATATTATACTTATTAAACAACATATTTTTTATATCGAGCAGTATTTTAATCACATCAAAAACAGAAGTCCCCTTTTCAAATGAAAAGGGGACTTCTGTTTACTTTTAATAATATTTTTATCCAGCCATTTTTTCACAGGCTTCTGCACATTTACGGCAAGCCTCGGCACATTCTTGACAGTGTTCATGATCATGTTTGGCACATTCTTCAGCACATGATCTACATATCAAGGCACAAAGAGTACAAATTTCTTTGATATGTCTGCTCTCAGTCTGCATTGCCGTAATCGCAAAGCTACAGATATCCGCACATTCCCTATCAAGTTTAATGCAATCTCTCATCATTCCAATATGCTCTTCCTTTAAACAAGCAGTAAAGCAGTTGTTGCATGCTTCTAAACATTCCAAACAGGCCTTAATACATTCCTCATATTGTGAATTCATTTATTATTCCTCCTTAACGTATTGTCTTCCCTACATGTATTACCAAGGGTTTAAGGAGTTAAACACTCAAATTAAATATGTTCCAATAAATTTGAAACTGCATAAATTCTGCATATTTTCGGGGTATTCTAACTAATTTACAGTGCATTTTGATTTGCAAGTTTTATGATAAAATGATGGTAAGTACAATCGAAAAAGATCCATTTTTCTAATTGAAGATAAAGAGGCTTTCTTATGTCCACATTTTGCTCACCATAATCGTAACCAAAATATAATTTATTGAATTGGTGTATTCACATCAAACTATAGAAGATGACGGTCACCTCCTAATTCATTCATAAACAATGAGTTCTGCATAATTTCTGCAAAAATTAGGGGTATACTATTTATAATCAAGTTGAAGGAGGGTTTTATAAATGAAAAATGTGTATAAAAAATTGTTATTATTCCCAGCTCTAGCGCTTGCATTGAGTGCATGTTCAAACTCATCTCCCGAAAAAGATGATATGGAAGGCATGGATCATGAAAACACGGATATGGGTTCCAGTTCTGAAGAAAGTTCCTCTTCTGAAGGTAGTATGGAAGGAATGAACCATTCAGGGTCAGGTGAAATTCCTGATGGATTGGCTGAGGCAGAAAACCCTACTTATGAAGTTGGCAGTACAGCTGTCCTCCAAGCCGATCACATGGAAGGCATGAAAGGCGCCGAAGCAACCATTGTAGGTGCATTTGATACTACGGTCTATACCATTTCGTATACCCCCACTACTGGCGGTGAACGGGTGGAAGATCATGAATGGGTTATCCACGAAGAGTTAAAAGATGCTGGAGCAGAACCATTTGAACCTGGTGCGGAAGTAACAGTTGAGGCCGACCATATGGAAGGCATGAAAGGTGCTACTGCAGTAATTGATTCAGCAAAACAAACAACCGTTTATATGATTGATTACACGCCGACTAACGGTGGTGAAAAAGTGACCAATCATAAATGGGTTACAGATAGCGAACTTTCCGCTAAATAAGAAAAAAAGAAGAGCTTATCCTCTATGGATAGGCTCTTCTTTTGGTTCATGATACTTTTCTAAGATTATTCTGGCTGGTTATTCGCATGAGGATCCGGGGTGAAATCTGAATTAAATCCATCGTAAGTAACTTGAGTGACCATTCCAGCCGCAGCGTGATGCAAATCATGACAGTGGAACATCCAGTTACCAAGATTGTCTGCTTTGAATGCAACCACATATTCTTCACCAGGTTTTAAATTTAGAGTATCTTTTATGATTGGAGAGCCTTGAACTGGCTTTCCATCCTTACTTAGTACCTGGAAGAAGTGACCATGTAAATGCATTGGATGCTCATCGCGTTTAGAGTTATTCACCAATTTCACTTTGACCAAATCTCCTTCTTTGACTTGAAGTTTATCTGTATCTGGATATGTTTTATCATTAATTGTATACTTTTCGCTAGCTCCTCGGGAAACAGTATTTAGGTCCATCGTATATTCCAGATCAAACTCCTGGTCAAGTGAAAACTCTGCTTTCTCTCCTTTACCGTAGGAGGTTAAATCGAATACTGGCAAGGTCTCATTCTCGTTTGCTTGATCAAGACCTTCACCTGAAAAGCCCTCGTACTTTATTAAGGCTTTCATTCCCTGAGTAGGTTCCATGTCTCCGTGGCTTTCTAAATACCACTCTCCAGGGTTATTTGCAGTAAATTCTATATCATAGCGTTCGCCAGGTGCAATTCTAATGAGTTCATCTTTAATTACTGCCGGGTCATTAATTTCCTGTCCGTCAGTACCGATCACTTTAAAGTCATGGCCGTGTAGATGCAGTTTATGAGACATAAAACCAGCATTAGTCAGACGAAGTCTCACTTTTTCCCCTTCTTTTACCGTCAAAGGAGTAACGTCCTTCCCACTTTTACCGTTTATGGTAAACGTATCATACATACTACTCATGTCATGTCCCATAGCATCATCTTCTTCGGTGACGCTCGGTTCACCGGACATGCCTTCCATGTTACTGTGGTCCATCCCTTCCATAGATTCAGATTCTGCACTTTCGCCCATCTGCATTAACTCCATGTCACTCATCCACTCATCTAGGACCAGGGAGTAGTCTCTATCGTATTTTTCATCTTCGTTACTCTCTATAATAAATGAACCATAAAGACCTTTATCTACTTGGTTTACGCCATCTTGATGTGAATGATACCAATAGGTTCCCGAAACCGACGCATTGAACTCATAAGTGAAACTTTCCCCCGGTTGTACAGCATTCATTGTTAATCCAGGTATGCCATCCATATTGTTCGGAACAGGGATACCATGCCAATGAATTGTAACTGGAACTTTCAATTCATTTTCAAGTTTGATTTTAACCTCTTCCCCTTCCTTCACTCTAATCTCAGGACCAGGGGAAGAACCATTAAATGTCCATGCAGTTACTTCTTTCCCCTCTGTTAACGTGTGCTTACGTTCTTGCGCAATTAGGGTAAATTCATTCATTTCTATTTTGCCTGTGGAGACAGTCTGTAGTAAATTCTGAGTCAGAGTATCCTTAGCAGAAGTTTCTTGATCGTTCTCTTCTTGCCCTCCCATATCCATATTGCTGTGATCCATACCGACCATTGAATCTGAACATGCAGCGAGTATTACCATGAATAAAAATAGGCTGAATATCAGTATCAGTCTTTTGTTCATAATTTTTGACACCTCCATGTAATTTCATAATTAACGATACATCAAAAGTAAGGAGAAACTATGCAGAACCCCTGTTTCGCCGTATTTTCATAAAAACTTCACAAGTCTTAATATTCATTCCAGTGTATATGAAAAATGGCTTACCTAAACTCTAAAAATTTAGAGTTTAGGTAAGCCGTTATCATTTGCTGCCACCGAGACAACAACAGAACGCTATTGAATTAACTTAAGTTTATATATCATTATATCTTTTAGCGTTCTTAACCATAAATCTTCTATATACAAATAGAATGATGGAAATTAATATCGCAAGAAGTGACACCACTTGAGCAGTACGAAATTCACCGACTAGATATAGGCTATCCGTTCGCATTCCTTCAATGAAGAAACGACCTGTTGAATACCAAATGACATAAAACAAGAACACTTCTCCCCGAAGTAAATTTACGCGACGGAGCATAATCATGAGGATAACACCAATAAAATTCCACAGTGATTCGTATAAGAACGTTGGATGATAATAGGTACCTTCGATTTTCATTTGATCAATAATCCAATCCGGCAATAGCATATTCTCAAGAAAGTCACGTGTAACCGGTCCACCATGAGCCTCTTGATTCATAAAATTGCCCCACCGGC
The DNA here is from genome assembly GCF_043641925.1 of Paenisporosarcina quisquiliarum. GTDB lineage: Bacteria > Bacillota > Bacilli > Bacillales_A > Planococcaceae > Paenisporosarcina > Paenisporosarcina quisquiliarum_A. The sequence goes on along the minus strand of NZ_JBHZRU010000011.1, from coordinate 42,632 downwards.
CAATAGTTTGACCAATTAAGATACTAGGTGCTGCAATATCCGCAACTTTCAAAAACGATACCTTTCGTTTCTTTGTAAACAAGTATGCCACTATCAATGAAGCAATTAATGCTCCATGTATTGCTATACCACCCTCCCAGATTCGAAAAATTCGATTAGGGTTCTCAGAATATTGCTGCCATTCAAAAAGTACATAATAAAAACGTGCTCCTAAAATGGCTGTTGGTACCGCCCACATTAATAAATCCGTTAAGAAATCCGGATGGAACCCATGCTTCACCATCTCTCTTTGTGCAACGATAAAGGCCACAACGATTCCTGCAGTAATAATTATCCCGTACCACCGTACATCGATGGGACCGAGGGAAAAAGCAATTGGATCGATAATTCCAAGTGATAAATTCATTTAGCATCTCCTTCTTAATTATAGGTAGCATCCATTCCTACACCATACCTGCAAGGGTTAAGTCAGCTCCTGTTTTTAAATAGCCCAATACGTGATTGTATCAACCACTCCAATTATAACCAGTAAGACACCTGCAGTTTTTTGCACAACGAATCCAAATCTTTTACTGTTCTTAAATGTACGGTTGTCCAGTTCAAGGAACCACATCATCACAAGAACAAGCAATAAAGGCAAGGAAGTTGCTATTCCAAATAATGCTGGCAATACCAGTCCATAAGTAGAAGTTAGTGTAAGAGGCATCAAAGAAACAAAGAAAAGAACAAACATGGTTGGACAAAATGCTATGGAGAAGCTCACCCCCATCAAGAAAGAACCAAGTTTTCCTTTTCTAAGTTTAAGAGGGATTCTGCTTGTAATCCGGTTGATTAAATTAAGTTTGAAGACGCCAAGTAAAACCAGTCCCACGAAAATAATCAAAGGACCTACTAGATTTCTTAAAAAGGGAAAATAAGTGACCATGCTTTGTTCAAATGTGTGACCAAACAGCCAAACAAGAAGGCCCAGTGAACTGAATACAACAATTTTCCCGAGTATAAATGAAAGAACATCCAGCCAATCGGTTCGGTTTTGTATAGTACGATTCCCGTAATAGGTGATGGCACTAATATTCCCAGTCAATTGACAGGGAGCTAATGCGCCAACAAGTCCAAGGAATATGGCCACCAAAAACGGGTATTCCGAAAAAGAATGTGCAAAGATACTAAAAGGTTCACTCAATGTCGTGCTTATTTTCGACAATAAACTGTACATATTCAATATCCTTTCTAGTCATGCAATGTTCCTTTTTCCGCAATCATTTTCCACGTTTTCCCCGAGTCCTGAGTTTGATAAATATCATTTTCATAGGATGCAATGGTAATTTCCTTTTCGTCGATTGGATTTACAGCTATCTGGAGAATCGGATTATTCTGGCTTAATTCAGGTATCTTAAGACTTTCTAAATCACCATTATCCAAGTTGAACCTAACCAATTTCACTTTTTCGTTTTCGATGCTTGCGTATATTCCGTCTTTTTCCGTCAATGTAACGTACGTAATTACAGTTGGCGCCCCCAAAAGCTTAAACGAATTCCCAAAGTCTTTGGATTGAAACAGCCCATCTTGGCTCCCTATTACAAGTTTCGAACTAATGGATGGATGTGCTGCAACATTCGAAATATATTGAGAATTGAATCCCTCCATTTTGGAATGTGTCCAGCTATCTCCATCATCATCTGAATAATTAAGGCCAAAATCAAGTTTATCCATAGGTCCTTCATTGATTAAATAAATTGTATTGGTTTCATAACCTGCCGACATGTAATGAAAGTCTGCTTCCCCATAAAAAGCCAATTGTTCAAAACTGGCTCCTTCATCCACACTCTTTATAATTCCAAAGGGATTTTTAAAATCCGAGTTTGGTTCCGGGTGACCACTTGAGTAAAACCCCACTTTAACAGGAGAAAAACCCATATAATCGTGTTTTTCACTTGTTGCTACTTTCCAATTGTTATCGTATTCGTATAACCCTTCATGAGTAGCAATCATGACCGTTTCTTTTCCATTTGGATAGCCAAGTCCATGCATATGATCGATTTTTTCATTTTTCACCTTCTGGAATTTATAAACATCATCATCAGAGTTACAGGCACTTAAAAAAATCAGTGACATCGCAACTACAATCAATTTAATTTTCTTAGTCATGATCTAACCTCCGTTATTTCCATTTATAACCGATTCCCCACACGGTACTCAAAAATTGATCAGTTGGAAAACCTGCTGTCTTTAGTTTGTCTCTTAAGTTCCTTATATGCGAATCTACTGTTCGAATATCGGTGGAAGAATGATAATCCCAGGCGACCAATAGCAGTTGTTCCCTTGTATAAGTGCGCATCGGGTGCTTAATCAAAGCTTCAATTATTTTATATTCCTTCATCGTCAGTAAGGCATGCTTATCCTGGTAAAATAACGTATACGATTTTGGATCCAATTCATAATCATCATATTTAATGATTCTTTGCTCCATTTTCTCATTTGGTATACGTCTCAATAAAGCATGAACTCTAGCAAGGAGCTCCTGATCATCAAACGGTTTCGTTAAATAATCATCTGCTCCAACTGTTAACCCTTTCACAATATCCGTTTTATCCGTCCTTGCTGTCAACATCAAAATGGGAACTGATGAACGTTCCCGTATTTTTTCACACGTTTGCCATCCATCCATTTCGGGCATCATGACATCCAGGATGACCAGGTGAATCTCTTTTTCGGAAAGAACTGCCAATGCTTTTTCTCCACTCTTTACCTTAATGCATCTATAACTTTTAGGGATTAAAAAAAGTTCCAGTAAATCCAACATCCTTTGTTCATCATCCACTAACAAAATTGTTTGCATCGTCAAACCTCCCTTAAATCATAATTGTGAACTGACTTCCTTTCCCCAATTCGCTTTTCACCTCAATACTACCCCCATGAGCTTCAACCAGTTCTTTTACAATAGAAAGGCCCAATCCAGAACCCCCATATTCTCTGGACCGCGACTTTTCAACCCTAAATAGTCTTTCGAAGATATTTTCCATATCAGTTTTTGGGATGCCAATACCTTGGTCAGTCACTCGAATCACTGTTTTGTCATTTTTCTGTTCGATTTCCAAACTCGTAGTGGTTCCCGTAGGTGAATATTTAAGTGCATTATCCAATAAGTTCATCACGATTTGCTCCAAACGCAAGGGATCAGCACATACTTCAAAGTTTTCCAGAGATTTCATTTCCAACTGGATGCCCTTTATATTAAATGAAGGAAGCATTCTTTTATAAAGGTGGGAAAAGAATGGCATGGATTGAAACGCTTGTTTTGAAACTGTAAAACTGGTTTCATTCATTTTTGCCAAATCAAACAGATTTTTCACTAATTCAGTCAAGCGTATTGATTCCTCGTCAATAATAGCAAGGTATTTTTGTCGATCTTCCTCAGTCAGTTCTGGTCGCATTGCAACTTTGGAATAACCCGATAGATATGTTAACGGCGTCCGTAATTCATGCGAAATTGATGCCAAAAATTCAATACGTTCTTTCTTCACCCGTTCTAAATCAGAAGCTAATTTCTGTATAGCAACCGATAAATCCCCTAACTCATCTTTTCCTTGGGAAGGCAATTTAACATTAAAGTCCCCTCTACTAAGTTTCTCTGTCGCTTCTTTCATTCGGATTAAAGGGGCAGTCAAAAATCTCGAAAGTATGATATAGACTAAGCACAAGATGATTAAACTGGCCAATCCGGCCAACATGAAATGAAAATTAAGTTTCTTGACAAGAGATTGAATGGTGTCAGTGCTTTGGAAGAGAATGACGTAGCCAGCATGTTCTCCATTCAGTTTGTACGGATGCAAACTGGCGATAAAGTCTTCTCCCTTCCAGTTTTTTTCAATGACTTGGTCTTCAGTGAATTCTTGACTCGAAATACGATTCAGTAGCGTATCAACAGTCTTAGTTTCACCCTCCGAACGTATAATCACATTGAACTGTTCGTCAGCGATGACTACCCTACGTTCACTGCCATACTCCATCAACACTATGTGACGCATGGTATCATCCGAAAAATTATCTTCAAGCACTTCTCTATGATTTGAACCCTTTGACATCAATTGTGAATATTCCTCATCAATTCTGGAATGCACAATCGTTTGATGAAGGTAAACCATCAACAATGATTCCATGATCAGTACCGTGACTATAAAGTAAGTAGCTAGTTTAATCGAAATTCTATTCATTATAGAAAACACTTCCCTTTGTTCATTACTTAATAATACTTGAAAAATATGAAGAAATTATGCAGACACAATACTGTCATTTACTTGGAAAAGATAACAATTTAATTTTACAGCTTAAATGTGAAAACGACCCCCAAAGGAGTCGTATTTTTACTTAATTCAAAGTTTTGCGCGTTGCAGTCGCAAAGCGTTTAAAACAACCGATACCGAACTAAATGCCATTGCAGCACCAGCAAGCCAAGGCGCTAAGAAGCCTGCTGCTGCAATAGGAATTCCTACTGCATTGTAGGCTAACGCCCAGAACAGGTTTTGTTTGATATTACGTACAGTCAAACGACTCATTTGAATCGCGTCAACTGTTCGCATCAAATCTCCCTGCATCAAGGTGATATCCGCAGCTTCCATGGCGACGGCAGTTCCAGTGCCCATGGCCATCCCAACATCAGCCGTTGCTAGTGCTGGTGCATCATTCAACCCATCACCAGCCATCGCCACCCTTCGTCCATCAGCCTTCAGCTTAGCTACAACATGTGCTTTTTCTGTAGGCAGTACACCAGCAAAAACTTCTTCAATTCCCACTTGTGCGGCAATAGCACGCGCAGTACCTTCTTGATCGCCTGTCAGCATGACTACATGCAATCCCATTTTTTTCATTTCGGAAATCGCCTTTGCTGAAGAGTCTTTGACAGTGTCCGCAACTGCTATTAATCCTGCGTATTTCCCTTCTACAGCCATAAACATAACGGTTTTGCCTTGAGATTCTAATTGACTCGCTCCTGTTTCATCGAAAGCTACCTTCGACTCGTTCAGAAGTTTTCGAGTACCAATCAATAAATTCGAACCGTCTACGACTGCGCGAATTCCATACCCAGGAATGGCTTCAAATGATTCAACCGCAAGTTTCCCATTATCGCCATACGCGCTTATCGCTGTTGCGACAGGATGCTCCGACTGACTTTCTGCCGCAGCAGCAAGCGAAATGATACGATCCCGGTCAAATCCTTCTGCCACCACAAATTCAGTCACTTCTGGACGGCCATTCGTGATGGTTCCCGTTTTGTCCAACACGATCGTGTCGATGTGTTTTGTATTTTCCATGGCTTCTGCCGTTTTAAATAGAACACCTAGTTCTGCTGATCGACCGGATCCAGCCATAATGGAAGTGGGTGTCGCCAATCCAAGGGCACACGGACAAGCAATGACAAGTACCGCAATCGTGCTTTCCAAAGCATTCGCAAAATCACCCGGGGAAACAATGAAATACCAAGCGATAAATGTAAGAATAGCAATACCAACAACGATTGGCACAAATATACCTGAAATTTGATCGGCTAATCGTTGAATCGGAGCTTTTGAGCCCTGTGCTTCTTCAACTACACGGATGATATTGGACAGTATCGTATCTTTACCAATATTCTGAGCTTTTACACGCAACGTTCCATTGGCATTGACGGTAGCCGCATAAACAACGTCACCTGTAGCTTTATCGACCGGCAAGCTTTCTCCAGTCAGCATCGATTCATCCACGGCTGAGTTACCAGAAATGACTTCTGCATCCACAGGGATGGATGAACCTGGTTTAATCATCAGGATGTCTCCGATTCGGACATCATCTATTGGAATTTCCTGCGTTGTGCCTTCTCGCTCCACAAATGCCGTTTTGGGTTGAAGTTTCATTAGCTTTTGAATGGCATCGGATGAACGGCCCTTTGCTCGAGCTTCAAACACTTTACCCAAAATAATCAAGGTAATTAACACTGCACTTGTTTCAAAATACAAGCCAATACTGTGAGCGCCTAAATGAGCTAAATTCGTTAAAACTAAATAAACGCTGTAAAAATAGGCTGCAGACGTCCCTAAAGCAACTAATACATCCATATTGGCACTTTTATTACGAAGCGCAAAATAAGCTCCTTTATAAAAGGTCCAGCCTATCCAAAACTGTACAGGTGTTGCAAGTGCCCATTGCACAAAAGGATTCATCAAAAATTCTGGAACGTAGATCCATGACGTGAATGCAAAGTGAGCCACCATGGTCCATAGAAGTGGAAGTGATAATAGCGCAGAGATAAGAAATAGACGTGTTTTCTTTTTAATCTCCACTTTGCGGTGATCTAACTTAACACCCATTTGTTCATTCTTAAATTCAGCGTCATATCCAAGGGATTGAATTTTTTTTATTAAATCATTCGACGACAAAATGCTAGGATCGTATGAAACCCGACCAGTCTCCAAAGCCAAATTAATCGATGCGTTCTGTACGCCTTCCATACGATTTAGTCCTTTTTCAATACGTGTCGAACATGCAGCACAAGTCATCCCAATTATATTTAAATCAACTTCTTCCTTCAGTACGTCATAACCTAGGGTCCGGATTTTGTCCTGTAAAGAAGTTACGTTTGTTTTCTCCTGGTTATAGGAAACACTCGCTTTTTCGGTCGCAAAATTAACTGTCGCATCCGATACCCCTTCCATTCGCTGCAATCCTTTTTCTATTCGATTCGCACAAGCAGCACAGGTCATGCCGGTTATCGCAATGTCCGTCTTTTTTTCAGTCATAGTCTTTCACTCCTCTCATACCGCAAGGGGGTATATTATTGATAAAAAAATTACTGCGATTTACGCAGCATTCTTCTCATTAAGCCCCTACAGTGTATCCTTGATCTTCAATCGTATCTGTAATTTTTTGAACATCCACTTCATTGTTAAACTCCACATCAACTGTCCCAGCATCTAATTGTACATTGACTTTCTCCACGCCGTTAAGTGCACCCACGCTATTTTCAATTGCTTTCACGCAGTGACCACAAGACATTCCTTGAACCTGTAAAGTAACTTGATTTGACATATGAAATTCCTCCTTTTATTTTCTCATTAATTTTTGAATCGTCACTAATAATTCATCGAGCACTTCTTCGTCACCTTCAGCTAAACGGTCAACTACACAGCCCTTTAAATGACCTTGTAAAAGAACTTTCGCTACACTGTTTAAGGCTGACTGAGTGGCAGAAAGTTGGGTGATGATATCATCACAATAAGTATCCTTATTAACCATACTTTTAATCCCTCGAATTTGACCTTCAATCCGGTTCAATCGATGAACTAAATCAATCTTTACAGATTCGGGATGATGACTTTTTCTACAACATTCCTCAGAGACTACAGGACTCAGTGATGTTGACTCCAATATATTACCCATCAAATCAGCCTCCATTCTTGATTAAATCTATTATAACATACCCATACAGGGTATGCAAAGGATAGTATATATGGGTAAAATGCCCGGCATTTACTAATTGCTGTAAAGTTGCTGTTAGGCCTGTGAAGTTGACGTGTTTATCAGGAAGTCTTCCAGTCCGACACGGGAAATGAATTTATGGAATGGCTCTCTCTTCTTCCCATTTTCCGAATAATAATAGACCATTTTTTCAATACGGGCATACAACTCTTCGGGAGTCAGTTTTTCGCCAACCAGTTTTCCTACCTCTGCATCATGGCCTTTTGATTTTCCTCCTATATATAAATTGTACGTGTCTTTCATTTTCATGATTCCAATGTCTGATACCATTGGTTCACCACATCCAATAGGACAGCCTGTATATGCAGGTTTTAAGGTGAATGGTACAGGTATTCCAGCTATTCTCCGATTGATTTCTTTCGCCACCGGCATTCCTTCTTCTTCAGATCCTTTACAGAAGTTACATGTACGTAAACTTTTGACGAAGTTTCCTACAGGATAACAATGAAGGCCTACTAGTTCGAACTCTTTTTTGATTTCCTCCCACTTATCTTCCTCAACCTCCAAATACACTTGTTGGAACGTTGTCAGTTCCAGTTCGGCATCTTGCGGTAAATACGAGGCCAAAGTTATCAGCTGTTTAGCATTTAATTTGGAGCCAAATGAAATCCCTCCATTAACTGCAACTTTAATCGTCTTAGGTATACTCATGTACAAATGCTCCATTTCAGCTAGTCATTATGAATCGTATCTTCATTACACTCATTATATGTACCCGGTGGGGGTATGTAAAGTACAAAAGACTATTTTTTAAAGATGATTTCCTACCTATTTAACAACTAACTGTCCAACCATTCCGTTCTCTTTATGACCAGGAATTGTACAATAAAATTCATATGTTCCCCTTTCATTGATGGAGAAAGTCATTTCACTCGTTTTCTGTGGCTCTGCATGCAAATGCAACACATTCTTCTCTCCCCCATGCTGGTGCTTTGATTCACTGACCATTTTAAAAGATACATCTTTAATTTCTAGATCATGTTCAATTTGATCCGTATTTTTCAACTCAACTGTTATGGGTTTGTTTTTCTCAATAACCATTTCCTTGGGTGAATATTTCAAATCAGACATTTCAATCACAATTTTATTGATTTCTGTTTTTGTATCAGGATCATTATGGGATTCTGACTGAGTTTCCTGTGGTAGAGCTTTAGATTCTGCTTTTTCCATTTCGAATGAATTTCCTAATAATAAAACACCGCCAACCAACAAGGACGTTAAAATTGGTTTAAATAACCAATCCATATTCTCAATTGTAGCATTGTTCGAGGTCGACAGTGTGACCATCAAAAAAATGGTACAAAACGAAAGAAGTAAAAAAAACTTTATCAACACATTTGCTTGGTCTGCCGGAATCATTTCACCAAGCATCGCCCCCATCATCCCGCCCATCAAACCAGACATGGTTCCTTCTAGAGATGAAAGGAAACCAAAACACGCTCCGCATAGACAACCTGCCACTATCCCGTAACCCATACCCAAAATTGTCGAAAGAAATAAATCCCCTTGATACACTGTTCCAAAAGTAATCCCAGCAGTTAAACCAATATTCATGCCCAAGAACATTGAAACAATCATTCCTGACATAGACGAGAAATGTTTCTTCCTTCTTAAAGCTAACAGTATGGTAAACAGTGAAATGCCACTTATTAAGGCCAACACATATAAATGAAAGTCACTCACTATCAGTACCCCCTTTGGGTACATGCTATGAGTAAAAAATTTAAAAAATACCAACTATATTCGATGGAAATTTACCCCTACGCACAAATTGAACATGAAGGTGTTTTAGTTGACTGAGTTGGGAACGCATCTAAAAAAGAGGTTAAAATTGCAGAAGGATATAGATTGGATGACGTACAAAACACCATAAAAGTTCAAAAACATTATCTTATTGGTTTTGAAGAAAGAAACTATAACATGATATCTGGAACGTTTTATGTTCGAGCGTTTATTAATCTATACGCTGATGCAGAGGGTCTGATTTTTGAAGAATTGCTGTTAACCATAAAAATGAAATCCTTTCTTCTACCTGTAAAGAAATGCGACTACCTATTACGTCTTCACCCTTTAAACGTAGTCCTTTAATAATTACATCTAACAAATCGAAAGAAATCTTCCCGATGATTATTGTGGCATTATTTATGGGAATCCTGATTTTTGGTTTTATTATCAGAATCTATAAAGCAACGATGATTAGGCTGAATTAGGTACTTTTCAGGTATACTTATTTAAAGAGCAACTCCAATAGTAATTAAAGGGCTATTGTAACTGGTGATTTAATCCTTTTTAGTCCTAGGAATGTTTAACACTGTTCTTGAAATAAGTGAAATATTCACATTTCGCTTTCGAAGTTTTACACAAATACTTTAAGACGGAAAAAAACCCATTTGATCAAATGGGTTCTTTTTTTGAAATCATTAGTAATTTTCAGAAAAAATAATAGTTATCGGCATCCATCTTGCCATCTGTTTAGTCGAATGGACTTGTACTATAACTATCAGTCAAAAAATAATTGCCGTCGCTACTATTATCCATCGTTGCCTTCATTGCATCTAGGTCATTGAAATGCCACCATTCAGAAGCTAAGGGCGATAGTCCTGCATTTGTTGAATACGATTGGAGCATAATTGCCGGTTCGTTCATTGTTTCTGCTATAACGGAGTTTTTCCAAGCCAATGGTATCGTTGATTTCACTGGTGCGGTAAATGTAACTGCCGTAACACTAAGTTCGTGTATTTTTGTAGGCATCTTATATTCCGTATAATCGGTAATTTCAATACCAGCATATTCACCGATTACAATTTCTGTTGTAGCGTGGATTTTAGCTAAACTCGCATCAATCGCATACCCCATCTGATGATTCGAAACGTTTGTCGCAATAAACCAATTCACTCCCCATGGTTCTGCACTAATACCAGCCTTAACCTCTCTATCCTTATTCGCTAATTTAGTCAATTCACTCACAACTGACTGTTGTACTGGATATGGTCGATACCCTTCAAGAATAATCAAGGAATTGCCATCTGCCAAAGCTTCTTGCTGGGCAAGAAATATCTTTCTTGACATCGAATATAAAACAGGTACAATAAACTCTTCTTTACCAAGCCTCTTATTATATGTTTTACCAGAATACAATGATTTACCGGTTATGTTCGGGATGGATTTTCCTGATGACATATATCGGGAGGAATAGGTATTGGTATTGTCGTAAATAATGGATGGAATGACATCAGGAAGATTTACTAAACAAAATGTGTGTTCTACCCACCCTGTAGAAGTATCATTTTTAATTAACCACCAATCCCCTTGCTCCTCCAAAACCTCGAAGGCAGTGCCTGCTTTTAATGTTTCTATAGTTTGAGCATCTGAATTTCCAGATGTTTTTAAATCCAAGGCTACAGAAGTATAACCCGTCGCTCCAGTTACGGGAAATTCCAAATCCACATTGTATCGCTGTGAAGGTGAGGGAGGTGTCGGCTCTAAGTTTGGTGTTGTTTCTTCAGTCCCTGGTGGTACATTTACGGAATCCTCATTCTCGTCAAAACGGTTTAAAAAAGCTGTTAACATAAAGATTAAAACTAACACAAGTATGACAAATACAAAGAATTTTCTCCTCATTAATCTAGCCATAGGTCATTGAGTAACCAATCTATATAATAGATATAACAGTATTAGATGTAACGGATAAAAAACATAAAAGGCCCATTTCATAAAGTTTGATTTTCTGCCACGTCTGCCTTTATACATAGCCAATATTGGGATGGCAAGCAGAATGGCTACTTGATTCAATTGGTCCCACCCCAAACTGATTACTTTTGGAATGACATGCAGGAAAACCCCTATAATTGCAAAGCTAATCATTTGTGCTTTGAAGTTTCCTCTGAATATTCCAAAGAACAATATCCACAATACACCGATGTAGTACCAATCTCCAGGAATTGCTAGCAAACAGAGTAAAACGATAATAGGTATCTTTAAAAATATGGATAGCTTATCGTTTTTAAAAGTTGCTAAAGCGATTAACCCCAGTGATAATCCCCAAATCACACTAGTTGCATCTGGTAGGTTGAAATAGATGATGTATGGAAAATGCGAAACAGCTGCAAAAGCCAGCATCCTCGTTCCATATTTTTTTACATCTGATGTGTAAAAGAAACCTTCTGCAATCAAATAACACATAATTGGCATAACAACCCGCCCGGGGATACGCGAGAGTATTCCTTGCATACTTTCCTGATTTAAAAATACTGCAAAAAAGTGATCAAAAAACATGGCAATAATGGCTATGTATTTTAAGGTGTTGGATGTCAAATCCTTCTGAAAACCATTAATGTTTTGCATAATATATCTCCTTTTCAATCACTTGTCGAAGACCAGTGCCATTCGCACCTTATTCCCCTTAATTGAAAACATAGTGCTCAGTAAATGAACACTATGTTGTAAAAGAGGTAAAGTAGATAACCCCTCTACTTAATTGAAATACTTTTTATGCCATATTAAGAACATAAAGATTGTCCATACTTTTCGCGCATTGTTTGTTTTACCTTGATAATGGTCGTTTAACAATGCCATGATATCTTTCTGATTAAAGAATTGTGCTGCCTGCGCGCTTTCAAAATAAGACTTGATTTTCTCGTAATACTTTTCTTCTTTAATCCAGTGACGAATAGGTACTGGGAATCCGATTTTTTTCCGGTTTGCTGACTCTTTTGGAAGTGCTTTTCCTGCCGCCAAACGAAAGGCATATTTTGTATCAATCCCATTGATTCGATATTTCACTGGTAATTTAGCAGCTGTCTTCATTACTTCACGGTCCAGGAACGGTACGCGCAATTCTATGGAATGCGCCATACTCATCTTATCTGCTTTTAATAGGATGTCATCCACTAACCATAGATGAAGATCTAGATATTGCATTTTTGTCACATCATCTTCTTGCTTAACCCGGTCGTACACTGGTTTTACAATTTCTCTTACCGTAGGAGAGCTTTTATACACATTTGTTAACAAGTTGCTTGCTTCTTTTTCTTCAAATATCTTTGCCTGTCCAATAAACCAGTTTTCTGGAGAAAGCCCACCTTTTATTAAGAAGTTCTTCCCTCTGACTTCCGGTAAACGTTTCGCAATCACACCCAATGGTTGACGAATCAATTTAGGGAGTTTTTTATATTTTTTCATGGCAGCCGTCGTATCGTATTCAGCGTAGCCACCAAATAATTCGTCGGCCCCTTCACCAGAAAGGACCACTGTCACATCACGTCTAGCTAATTCAGCCAAGAAATATAATGGAACAATGGAAGGATTTGAATGCGGTTCATCCATCATGTACTGAATATCCTCTAATTTATCGAAACAGCGATCAGGATCTAGAATTTGATTCACATTTTCGATGCCAAGCTCCTCAGATAATGTCCTAGCATTATCAATTTCAGAGAAGTTTTTGTCACTGAAACCAACCGTAAAGGTTTTGTTAGGTTTTAGAACGGATGCAACATAACTGGAATCTACCCCACTGGATAAAAAAGATCCAACTTTAACATCGCTGATTTGATGAGCACGTATAGATTCTCTAACCACTTGATCGATTTCTGTAACAATTTCATCCAAAGGCTGTTCTGTTGGTTGAAACTCAGGTGTCCAATATTGATGTAAGTCAATATTGCCATTTTGATAGGTCATATAATGAGCCGCAGGTAATTTAAACACTCCTTTGAAGAATGTCTCGTTCAAAACTGGAAATTGGAACGTTAAATAAGGCTTCAATGCTTTTTCATTTAATTCTTTAATAAAATGGGGGTGTGGAAGGAAACTTTTTATTTCGGAGCCGAATAGAAGTGTCCCATTCATGTGTGTATAGTAGAAAGGTTTAATGCCAAACATATCCCGGGCAGCAAACAACTTTTCATTTTTTCGGTCCCATATTACGAAAGCGAACATTCCACGCAATCGTTCTACCAACTTCTCCCCATATTCCTCATATCCATGGATAAGTACTTCACTGTCTGTATGTGTCGCGAAGACATGACCCTTTAAAATCAATTCTTCACGCAGTTGCATGAAATTGTAGATTTCACCGTTAAAAATTAATACGCATGATTCATCTTCGTTATAGAGGGGCTGACTGCCTGCCTCTAAGTCAATAATACTCAAACGGCGAAAGCCTAGTGCAGCTTTGTTATCTGTAAAAATGCCCGCCGAGTCAGGGCCACGGTGTATAATTTGGTTCATCATTTCTTCCAAAACGGTTGACGAATTTTTTGTTTCACCTATAAATCCAGTAAATCCACACATACATACTAACTCCATTCAATCTTAATTTTTTCTACCTACATACTATAAACATTAAATGTGCAGAAACTATGCAGATACATAGGTTTTCATGGGTTAATATGTAGTTTATTGTTGTTTCTTGAGGGAAATGCAAGGTGGGTACAACACCAAAAGTAATACAGCCTATCTGAGTCCAATAGGCTGTTTTATTTTCTCTCTATATACCATCAATCTTATTGGTTTAGCCCTTGTTTAAGTGACTCGATATTTCTTCTCATAATCGTTAGGTAATCTTCGTTTGAAGCCGTATCTTCTTTTGAGATTGATTCCAGATTATTCAATGTCAGAGCCTTTAAACCAGTTCAATTACAGCATCGATAATGGACTGGAACGGAATACTATCATGGACTTTCCCCGGAGTGACTAAGTTGGCAAGAACAAAACCCTTCTCATCAGTGGCAGCATGAAACGAATACGCAAACTGTTTGGTCCTCTCGTCCTTCACATAGTATCCACTCTCTGGATCAGTCGTTGACTCTTTTATTTCCTTGAACTCCTCTTTCTCAAAGGATTCTGAAGGGAACGGTTTCTTTCCGTGCTCTTCACGGTCAAGGTTGAGCTCCACCTGGAGCTTCTCTTCATAGGCACGTGTCTCTTTACGCACCGTTTTCTTATTGAATTTGCGTTTGTTTGCGCTTGCTTTTACATGTGTCGATTCAACAAAGACGTGTTCAGGACTAAGAAGACCCTTGTCCATGATCTCTTTCAAGATACGAAAGAAGATTTGTTCAAACAGGTCAGTATCAGCGAAACGTCGGATATAGTTCTTACCGAATGTCGAAAAGTGAGGGACCTCGGAGTGGAATCCAAATCCGAGGAACCAACGATAAGCCATGTTCGTCTCGATTTCCTTTATCGTTTGGCGCATCGATCGAATACCGAAGGTATATTGAAGAAACGTCATCTTGATTAATACAACAGGATCTATACTTGGGCGGCCAAGAGTAGAATAGAGATCTTCGACCATAGGATAGATGAATGAGAAATCAATTGTCTCATCCAACTTTCGGACAAGATGGTCCTGTGGAACCAATTGGTCAATCGTCAACATCTCAAGCTGGTCGCGTTGGTTTCCTAAATTCTTCGTCATCATGGTCGATTCCCCCTAAACTACTTATATTTCTATTATAAAAAGAAAAAAGACTGTAAACACCTATTTAAGATAGGTGGTTTTTTATTTTTCACAAGGACTATCTATCTGTTTTTCAAAAAAACCATGTTTTGTGTTTAGAAATAATCTATTGTTGGTATATTAAAACTATTTGTGAATCTTCTGTAAGACATAAAGACAGACGGAGGTGAAACCAATGTTTATATGGATGAAATCGAAACGAAGCCACTTTTTGATATTCTCAATTGCTATATTATTGGCAGGATGCACCGACAATCCATTCTTAAAGGAAAATAACGCACTCTCAGAACCTGGAGATTCCAACTCACAAAAAGCTAGTAAGACCGAGAACTTACCAACATCAAGAAACTTTATGTTATTAAATAGCCGCAACCGACAGCCCGTATCCAATTACAAAATCGAGATAGTGGATAAAATGACTGGGAATCTAGTTACTTCAGCGAACTCTAATCCATCTGGCGAAACAAAAATTGAAGGCTTGATTAATGGCAAGGAATACATAATTAAGGTTTTAATTATGGAGGAAAGTGGAACATTCAATCCAATTAAAGAAGAAAAACCATATATACATGACTCAAAAAACGATATATTCCTAATAGAGACATACATAGAACGTAGCACAAATTACATTGATATACCTACTGTCATGCAGTATCCTGAACTGCCTAATGGATGTGAAATAGTAGCTTTAACAGCCATCCTAAATCATTATGGAATGGAAGTTTCTAAAACGACAATGGCAGATAAATACTTGCCCAAAACACCTTTCAGTATTCGGGATGGCAAAAGAGTTGGACCAAACCCACATATAGCCTACGCGGGTAATCCGCGTGAGTTGAAAGGCGGTTGGTACGTCTTTGCATCTCCTATCGTCGAGGCTGCCAATGGTGCAATTGCTGCCAATAAGATGGATTTATCCCCGGAGAATGTGAGTGGAAGTACACGAGAAGAACTCCTTTCTTATATAGATCAAAATATACCTGTAGTCGTATGGGTAACACTTGATTTGTCACCCCCTATCAAACGTGGGGGATGGTATATTGAAGGGAAAAATGAATTTCATTCGTCTTTTACAAACCTTCACGCCGTTGTCTTGAACGGATGGGAAAAAGGAAAGGTACATATTATGAATCCACTTGAGGGTCAACACACCGTCTCGGAAGATGTTTTTTTTGATAGTTACGAAGCAGTTGGGAGTCATGCCGTTATTGTCAAAAAATTATCGTGAGGCACAAAGACTTCCTAGTAAAGGTAGTCTTTGTGAAATGGAGAATGATTCAATTGTGCCAATATTAGTTGCTTATTACATCAGCAAGCGCTTCAGTGGTGCTCGTTACTCAATCCAAAGCCCTCAGGACCCAGGAATCCGAAGTTGTTATGTGTACCTAAGGTTATCTAGCCGAATAAAAAATTCTGTAAAACTTTAGTAAAATAGTAAACTCCAGCTCAATAGAAGAAGTAACTGAAAAGCATCCTTTTGGTAAATAGCCAAAAGAATGCTTTTTTTAGTAGTTGTTCGCACATGCCGACATATTTTCTTTGTTAGTTTGCGGATGGCAATTAGTCTCCGGCTCAGGGACTCTTTCGAGTGCCATCCATTTACCTCTCATAAATTGGACAAACAAGACAACTGCCCGGAGGGCAATATCTATCCCTATGGCTATCCAAACTCCATCCAGTCCCCACTCAAGCATGATGGCAAGAACATAAACCAGGAGAGTTCGGACAGCCCACATGCCGACAGCTGTTAGGTACATGGGGAATTTAGTGTTATTCGCTCCCTGGAATGCTCCAGTAAGAATTAACAGAACAGCCAAAAAGGGCTGAAATACTCCCGAAATTTTTAGTGCGGTCCCAATATCTTTTATAACAGCCTCATCTTCGGTAAAGAAACTTCCAGCCCAGTCGCCCAGGAAGAAGAGCAATACACCAAGAATAGCCATAGATCCAAAGGAAAGGTAGGTCAATAGCTTTACATAATGTTTTGCTTCATCATATCTTCCAGCCCCAATTTGTTGACCCACTAGGATGGTTGCAACCGTTGCAAAGCCGTACCCAATCATATAGGAGAAAACCTCTACATTGCCTGCTATTTGATGTGCTGCAAATGCATTAGTTCCCAGTGCAACAACAAAGCCAAAGTAAACAATTTGTCCAGCACGCATAAGCAGTCTCTCACCTGCTGCCGGAGCTCCAAGCGTTGTTAGTTCCATTAGGTGATCTTTATCCGGTTTCCAATAGTCTTTACGAAAGGTAAGTACTTTTGTGCGATTAATATAGAAAATCAGGAGTATACTTCCAACCAACCTCGAAAACACCGTAGCCATAGCTACACCAACAATACCCATTTCAGGGATAAATAAAAACCCAAAAATAAGTACATAATCGAGAATCGCATTCACGACGTTAATTATGATGCTGACATACATAGGGGACTTAGTGTCACCTGCCCCCCTTAAAATGGCACTCAATACAAACATCATGGACATAAAGATTGATGGAATACCAACAATTCTGAAGTATAAGGCACCAAGTTCCAATACATCATCATCAATTCCCATCAATCTCAGGAAAGGCTCAGCAAATAAAACCGTTAAAACTCCAGTAAAAAGTCCAAAAACGATAGACAGTACAATTGATTGCTGGGAGATATGTCGAGCTTTTTCTGGAAGATTTGCTCCGAGAAAATTCGCTATCCTTACATTGGCAGCTACCCCGATCGCCATAAACAAAGCAAAATAAATAGCCAAAATAGCATTTGTTACACCAACAGCAGATACAGCGGCCAGTCCAATTTTTGACACAAAGTAAGTATCAACAAAGCCAAGTACGGTTTGAAAAAAATTTTCAATAACTGCAGGTATGGCGAGGATGATGATAAGTTTGATCCTTTCTCTATCCGTATTGGCTGTCATGACTATGTTGAACTCGATTGGATCTTTCAAATTCACTCCTCCTTTCTTTCAATCCGAAGAATAAAAGCACACGGCAAAGTGTGCTTTTGTCTTAGCTATCAGACACGTTAATGACAAATGGAACAGTAAATAATTCCTTATTGTATTTAAATTGCCCCCATATTTTATAAATGCCTGGTTCAGGGAAGGTAGTAATATAAGACACCGCCGGACCTGTTGTTTCCTCGTCTGTTGGATGGACATGTAAGAACTCTTTCAAATCTTCGCTTACAATTACAACATGGCCAGCGGATCCAAGATAAGGTTCAAGCTTATTGATTGGCTCATTGGTATCAGCATCACTGATGGTAAATCCCATATTAATATGCTGTCTTGCTTTAAGCACATCAAATTCAAGTTTAAAACTCAAATCTTTTATCGTTTTCTTTAACTTCTGGTCAACCTTAATCTCTGGCTCAGACTCTTCTTCTCCAACCTGGGCTTCAAAGGTGGCTAGTTGCTGTGAACCTCCCTCAGGCATAAAATCTGCGTATAATTTATAGGTTCCTTCAGCAGGGAATTGAGTTGTTACTTTAAATTCACCATCTCCTGTATATTCAGGGTGAAGGTGAAGAAACACAGACAGGTCTTTGCTGATTGCCAACAAATGCATTTGCTTTTCATGGACTACAGCAAAGGTTGTGGCTGGAATTCCATGTTTATCTTTTATAGTTATTGTAATTTCGGAATCTTTACCTGGCCTAATGTGATGGGGATTTACTTCCCATTCCACATTCAACTCTTCAACGATATTTCTGTCTTTGTGTGCATGCAGCAAATGCTCGTTGTGATCATGTGCGTGGTCTTGGTTCATCAATTATCACTCCTTTATTAATGATAAGATCGTTGAAAACTTATTTTCTTGTTTATCCAGAATGCGTTTAAAGGGCTTCATTTATTATCCTCTATTCCTCGGCCGTGACTAATCTCCGTGTTCATCTCTTTTAGTATTTCCCTAATCTCCATTAATATTTCAATTCCTAGAGACCAAAGTTCACATGTGCTTTTGTAACCATAGGTTTGTTAATGGTATGGCCATTTAATCTGCTGCTATTATGGTTTCTAAGACAATTTGCTTGTCCAATGAACTATCTGCTTTTTTACTGTATTTTTGTTTAACAAAAAGTGCCATTTCGAATACCAGATAAAATTAACTGAATATTAAAAAATACTTAAAAATAGCAAGGAATCGAAAGGGAGAGCAAAATTTCTCTATAAATTTGAAGTGAACAAAAGCGAGTTAAAACATAGACATTCCATAGATTAAATCACACACGAATACTTGTCTAAAGAAGGAATCAGAGTAAAGAAACGAAAAGAAAAATTCGATGATTCGTTAATATTTGAACGAATCATCGAATTTTTCTATTGAACCCCCTTTAGTAACTTATTAATTCAAATTTATAATGACTTCTTACAACCACTATTTAATCGTACGGATAAGATGAATAAAGCAATCAAATTATCTATTATTTCTCCTCTTCCAGTTCTTCTATAAGTATTTTCATTTCTTTGATCTCTTTACGCTGTGCCTCAATTATACTATCTGCTAGCTCTTGTACACGTGGATCAGATATATTTGCACGCTCGCTTGTCAAGATTGCAATAGAGTGGTGCGGTATCATTGCTTTCATCCAAGAAGTATCTTCGACTGTTGTTTGACTTCTGACTAGCCCAAGTGAACTAGCAAAAACGATTGCACTAACAGCAAGGATAATCACATTCAACCGTTTATTCGTGTACATATGTCGCATAAAAAGCAACATTACGACAGCCATTACAGAGCCCATAATAAATGCCATGTAAAGGCGAGTTTCGCTAAAAATGATATGGTCTAATTGAAACACATTAAGATACATGAGTGCATACATAATAACTGTAGACGTCACAATCATTACTCCGAAATTGACATATTTCTTCATAAAATCACTCCTTCTTATTTGGGAATCATAAAAAATCACCTTAATTTAAAGCTACCCAGTTAGAACTTTATGAAACATATAGTAGTCATATTATGAAGTCATATAACTTTAGGTGGCCAGTTTGTGTTCGTCAAAATTAATACATCCATATTTTAGTTGAAATATTCTAATGTAATCTAAAAGAGCTTATCCCTAAAAGGGATAAGCTCTTTTACTTAACAAGAAATAATAAAATAATGAGGAATAAATTTCTTACAATATGACTGCTAAATTGACAGGTTTGAATCTGCATAGTTTCTTCATATTTTTCAAGTATTATAAATCATAGCGAATTGAAAGTAGTGTGTTTATATAAATAATTTTAATCCCTTTAATATTTCCTTACACATTTATGTACAAAATCAGGAGTGAGCTACTATGGTCATAGACAAATACAATTATAAAGAATTTCCTACTTCGGGAATATTGCGAATTCCAAAAAAATTTCAGATAGAATTGGGTTTTCACATAGAAAGAAGAGTCGATATCGCCTATCAAGAAGATGTAATTTTCATTCGAAGAGAAAATGCACAGTCCTCTCACAACAAACGACTAATTTCAAAGAATGGTTACCTTAAAATCCCAAAGGAAATTATCGAAATTGCTAATATTACTTTGCAGGACCAATACTGCTTATTTATGGATTTGCCTAATAAACAGTTAATTGTTAAATTTAAGAAATCTAAGTAAAATACTTCGCCCTATAAATTTCGCATAACTTTAATCTCAAGAATATCTAATGAATCTTCTATATTTAGAAGTTCGTAAAAGTACACTTTTGCGAACGTATTTAATTTACTTAAATTTAGTGGTTTATGTAGTTCGTAAAACTATTAAATCATTTTATGAACGTTCTCATTATGACAGATACTTTTACGGAGTGATGTTCTTTAATTTCATTCACTAGATCAGTTTGCCCGGAGAGCTGCATAATATAATAGAAGAAACTATTAGATTTCCATTTGTAGATCTAACCATTAATTTATTTTTCTTCTCTGATAATATTGGATCCTTACTACATTAGACTATGTAGTAAGGCTCATAAAGTTGTTTAGTTCGGACTTCGAATCTTTAAGTAACGCACTCGTTAGTTGAATAACTCATATAATTATTCCACATTAAATGTAAATGCATAAGTAGCGGTGCCTTGTTCCCAATTTGCATCAACCCAGTATATTACTTTTCCCTTGTTTTGAGTTATTGTGAATGTACTATCTGTAATTGATATTGCTTTATCATTATCTGTTTCCCAAATTCTTACTTGGTAATCAGTTGGTGCTTCTTCAAAAATTAACTGTACCTCTGATTGTGATTTTACTAATAACTCTTTTCCTGCAAATTCAGGTGGTGGCCCTGACTGAGCGTTAATATTCTTTTCAGTACCATCATCATAAACTTTTGACCACGTGTAAGAACCTTGTCCAGCAAATATTTTATTGCCTTCTACTGAAACTCTTAACTTGGGCGGTGTCAAATTATCATTCTCATCACTACTTAATATTTCATTAGAACAACCAGCTATTATTAGAAGTATTACTATTATAAAAACAAAATAACTATACCGAATTCTCATTCACTCCCCCCATAATTTGTTTGATGATTTCTAGTTTTGAAAAGATACACTTGTTGTACTAACCTGCTGCGTTAGTTGAAGAAACAGATTACCTTTTGTTCTTGATTATTCTTGTCTCAATGACTAAAACCACAACAAACAATACTAAGAATAACAAAGTGAAATAAGTGGATGTTATAAAGGCAGATTTAAAATCAACGAGAATACCTCCATCGTCTCCTAAAATCCACCTAGCAATTCCATTCCTTATTGAGTAACCATCATTTTCTTCAGGTTGTAGATTATTTGCAACATTTTCAGCTAAACTCATATTTGCAAGTAAACTTAATACTATTCCTAATAGAATTCCTTTTGAAAATGGGTTAATAACATCAACTTTCTTCATTACAAATACAGATATTAGAATAAAGACAATACTTCCAACTAAATAGACCATTTAATCTCCTCCGTTCTAATCTCATAATACTTTAAACCTTATTCCATAAACCTGCTTCGTTAGTTAAATCTCTTAAACAGCTTTTTTAGTATGGAAATTGGTGATTTCTTTTTAGCTGAGCGATTCTCCTCAGTGTAGATACCCCAAACATTGTTAGAAAATTCCCCTGCAGCAAATGTAATCCATAAAGTGGGTCTTTTAATTTTACATTTATACCTGTATCATTCCATTTTTCTTTAAAGATATCTACTCCATCAATTATAAATGAATCATCGATAGTGCTACCTATAAACTTCCATTTCATTTCAATTCCACCAATCACCTTAAGTTTTTCTTATTGAACTAACCTGTCTCGTTAGTTAAATAAGTTCAACAAAAAAAGCGTTAATCCTTCTTGGATCAACGCACTCCGTTACTTTAATATCATACTCCAAAACCTGGGTCTGATATTATAAACGCAATATACAATAAAGTAACAGTAATTATTGTCAACAATACAAGTCTATAAAGTTTATAATTCTCCATTTTTATCCTCCTCAATAAATATATTTCTTATCAAAATCAAACAATTTTTGTTGTACTAACCTGCTTCGTTAGTTTAATAAGAATCTTTCATAATAAACTTTAACATAAATATCCATTTTCTTATAATTCGTTATACAAAAATAACTCTTCTCTTAAATTAATCTAAGAGAAGAGTTATTCTTTGGCAGACAAGAGATGCCAATATCTACTATACGTAATAATCAAACTTTTAAATATAGATAAATAATTACATTTTAATATAAATCGTTTTGTACCATAGATTTTTTAATAGCCTAGGAGTGTTGTATACCCTTCAATGTAACAAAACTCGTCCTTTTCTGAACACGACACTATTAGTTACGAAAGTTATCTGTAAACTTTAAGAGATAACTTGCATTAATTTAAGCGTTATTTTTCACATAGATTAATAAACCCAATAACACGACAAAAGACCTTAATATGTATGCATCATAAAGGTCGAACTATTAATAAATTTAATAAAAGGTTCGAAGTTACCATTAGTAACTTCGAACCCTTTTATCATATGTGAAAGAGGAGTAAACCACTTAAATCAATTAATCTTGCTCTTCTTCAAGTTCTTTTGTAAGTTTTTTCAAAAGAGGTCGGTATCATCTGAGAAAACCTTCCACTGAAGGCTCCTTAAACAATCGATTTTCTTACTGAGAGTTAGGCATGATTTAATTTATTTTTAACGAGAGCTGACTACCATCAACTTTTTTTCGGGTTTAACAACCTTATTATTTCATCCCTATTATTTTCAAACCCTATAAAATGTTCAATCAACTTTCTTTTACCAAACAACCCTTTTTTGTAAAAAGCAAACATCGGTACGATTCGGTTCCCTGATATTTGCTTCAAATCTTCTTCCAAACTAAGATCTTCTCCTACATCTTTATTTATATAGTGAATATTGTTAGCCGATAGATATTTTTTCGCGTCTTGGCAATCTGAACAGGTTGGTCTTGTATATAATTCGAGTTCTAATCTGCCTTTCACTCTAATCTCCCCTTTACTAAATTATTGAAGGTTTAAAGCGTTTTAAGCGCAAAGCATTAACTAAGACTGAAACAGAGCTTAAGCTCATTGCAGCCCCGGCAAGCATCGGATTTAATAATGGACCACCTAGGAGATAGAAAAGACCCATTGCAAACGGAGTACCTATTACATTATAGGCAAACGCCCAGAATAAGTTTTGTTTTATATTACGAATAGTACTGCTTGTATATCCTGAGTAGATATTTCGTTCTCGTCAAAACTAATATTCAATTTCCCAGTTGCCAAGTTCACATTTGATTCTTGAACACCAGGCAGTTTCTTGGTCGCTTTTTCAATTGTCTGCACACATGACGCACAAGTCATTCCTTCTATATTAAATGTTTTGTTTTCCATCTAACCTACATCCCTTCTACTTAATTGATTCAACCTCATATCCAACTTCCTGTATTGCTACTGCTAAGTTGTCTAATGTTTGAATCGTCTCATCATACTTGACCTTGGCAGTTCCTTTTTTCAAATCAACTTTTGCATTTTCCACACCTTGAAGGCTTTGCAAAGCTGTTTCAATTTTATTTACACAATGGGCACAGGACATACCTGTGATTTTTAAAGTTGTTTTTTTCATGATTCTCACTCCTTTTAATTTAATTTTTGATGACATTTTAGTACCCTAATGAACAGGTACGCCCCTTACATCTACACTGTCCTGGAACACAATGGCATGGGACTTCATCAACAGCATCCTTTTTCTTCATTTAAGTGCTTTTTCCAATTTTTCTATATCATGAAAACTCAACGTTGCTTTTGAAATTAATTCGATTATTGTATTACCAACGTCTTTATTACAGATATTATCGAAAGTTTCATGTAGGGTACTTTTGATAAATTCACTTTCATTTATAGTAGCGGAATAAATAAACTTCTTTCCCTCTGTTTGTGTATGAAGCATTCCTTTTTTAACAAGTCTGCCAATAAAAGTTTTCATAGAACTGAAGGAACGGGTCAATACGTACATTGCCAATTACAACGACACTCGAAAGCAATGGGAATTAAAAAAGATTTTATTATACTGTCCATTAAATGGGGCTCAGTTCAACCAGGGAATTAAAGGGATTATCTATCTGAATCGAACATTTTTAGATTTAAGCCGTACGATTTAGGAAAAAACGCTCTCCTACAAAAATAATGATGATAAATAAAATGGATACACCAACTACTAGCAAATCAGAAGTAGCTTTAACCCATACAAATGCTCCAAGAACAATGGCATCGAACACGAGAGCGGTCACTACAATAAATGAATTTGCCCCTATTTTTTCTCGCAGATGCTTAAGAACTCCCCAATGAACAATCATGTCCATCACCAAGTAGAGAATTGCACCCATAGAAGCAATTCTACTTAAATCAAAAAAGATTGTAAGCGCTATAGCAATCACAATTGTATAAACGAGCGTGTGTTTTTGAATGCTTCCTGGCATTCCAAAGTGCTTATGAGGAATGAGTTTCATATCCGTCAACATAGCAAGCATTCGCGACACGGCGAAAACACTAGCAATGATCCCTGAGATCGTTGCAAGAATCGCGATCGCTACAGTAAACCACAGACCATAACTTCCAAAAGCAGGCTTTGCAGCTTCAGCAAGAGCATAGTCCTTTGCGTTAATAATTTCAGATAGAGATAAATTACTTGAAACAGCCCAGGCGAGCAGTAAATAAACAAGTAAACTGATGGAAATTGAAATCATGATGGCTCGTCCAACATTTTTTTTTGGTTTAACAATTTCCGATCCACTATTTGTAATGGTGGTAAATCCTTTAAATGCAAGAATCGTAAGTGCCACGGCTGCTATATAGCTTGCGGTCGAAGGATCTGACAGGTTTTTTCCTCCCTCTGCAGGTGTAAATGAAAACCCTGAAACCCATAATCCAGCAATAGCGAAGATTGATAATCCAACAATCTTTAAAAGAGAAGCAATTGAGGTGAAGGATTGAATAAAGCTGTTTCCTGAAATATTTACTAAAAAGGCAACAGTAAGTAAGGCAACTCCAAGTAAAGGTATCCAATAACTACTTTGTTCACCATCAAAGAGTTGAAGTATATAGGTTCCGAATGTTCTTGCTACTAGACTTTGATTAATTACCATGGAAAAAGCCATTAAAAGCGCTGCAGAAGCAGTTAGTGTTCCTTTTCCATAGGCCTTAACTAAAAACATACCGATTCCTCCAGCTGAAGGGAACTCATTGCTTAATTTCACATAGGAGTAGGCACTAAAGGCTGTTAGAATTCCACCTACAATGAAAATAAATGGAAACCATGAACCTGCCATCTCGGCTACTTGCCCAAGCAACGCGAAAATCCCTGCGCTGATCATGACTCCTGTACCTAATCCGACTGCTCCAGTAAGAGAAATACTATCTTTTTTGTAATCTGATCCCGACATGGAAAATGCACCTCGCAATTTTTTTTTTTGCATCACAACATGTCTATACCCCTAAAATATGCAAATAGTGTGCAGATTAGGGGGTTTATAAATTTTCTAGGGTTAATAGACGAGGTAGGTATCTCATCTCATTACTTTAATTAAAATGCATTCCCAACAAGACGATTAATGAATGTATTCAGCACGAAATTCGAAGTGTTCAGGAACAAAAGAGTGTTAAGTACTAAAGGATTTATGATAAGGAGCTATTTGTAGTATTTATAAAGAAGCAATACGTTATGAAAAGATATTGTCACAATTAATTTGTTTTATTATCATTTCTACATGTTTTCTGCACATCCATTGGGTAATATACCAATACAAACATGCTATGAAACATAAAATACATTTTCACGATGTTTCCTACAAAGTAGTTAGTACTGACGGACAACCAATTAAGAATTCACAACAATTGAGAATCAAGTTCTCACTGTTGGCGCTAGAGAAAGATATGATGTTGAGTTCGTGGTGGATAATTCTAATGGAGTTATTTGAAAGTCACGAACATCGCTAATGCAACTAAAGGGATGAAGACTTTTTTATTTTATGATGGTAAAAGGATAGGAGAAAGAACGAATTCACGAGATTCGATTGTTCGTGCACTTGAAGAAAGTTTGAAGGAAGAAAAATTCGGCATTTTATGGAATTTTGATTTAACTGCAAAGCTAAAGGAAAAAGGTGTAGATTTCAACACACCATATACGGTACTAGAAGTTTGTAACCCAATGGAAGCACAGCGTGTACTTTCTGAGAATTTGCTCGTTGGTTATTTTCTGCCATGTAAAATTGCTGTCTTTGAGGAAGATGGAACGACAAAAATCGGCATGCCTAAACCCACCTCATTAATGGAAATATTGCATGACGACAAAATCAAGAAGATTGCAGAAGATATTGAGAAACAACTTATTTCATCTATTGATAAGGCTATATAGATCCAAACCATAAGCACTAATTTTTCCGCTCTATTTTTTTATTTATTAATATACCCACATGGGTAATAATACTATATTAAGTTCTTAATGGAAAAAGGATTCACTAACGTTTATTCCATTGAAGGTGGAATGGAAGCGTGGAGCGAGCCGAAAGCTTGCACAACAAACAGGGGCGACTCATTTTAACATAAATATCCAAATTTTCTCTTAAATTATGTAGGTATGGAATGTTAAATATAAATGGGAGATGTAACAAAACTCGTCCTTTTCTGAACACAACACTACTAGTTCTAAAATTCATCATTTTGAATCTATAATCTGTAATATAACTCTGACCATTATTCTATGTTCAATAACTACTCATCAATTGTCTTATGTTACAATAAATATAGGATTATTATGGAAATGAGGAATAGAAATGCTAATTGGTTATGCACGTGTGTCGACAGGTTTACAAAACTTGGATTTACAAACAGATGCACTTACACAATATGGATGTACTAAAATTTTTCATGATAAGATGAGTGGGTCAAAAAAACAACGACCAGGATTAGAAGAAGCGCTTCAATATGCTCGTCAAGGGGATACCATCGTTGTATGGCGATTAGATCGTCTGGGTAGAAACATGCAGGACTTGATTGATTTAGTAAACACTTTTAATAATCAAGGCATTGGATTTCACAGTCTCCAAGAGAATCTGACAATGGATCGCAGTAACGCTACAGGCCAACTGATGTTCCATCTCTTTGCGGCATTTGCTGAATTTGAACGAAATCTAATTCAAGAACGGTCAGCTGCAGGACGAGTGGCGGCAAAAGCACGTGGCCGACTTGGCGGACGTCCAGAAAAATACGGAGATAAAGATATTGAAATGATGAAAAATCTTATTGATGGTGGTACACCGATTAAAGATGTGGCAGAAAGATGGGGAGTTTCGCGAACAACAATCTATCGTTATTTGGAACGTAAATGACCTTATTATATAGAAGGAACGGAGATTATTGTTTCTATAAGCTTAGAAATGTTTAAATGGCAATCTAATTTTGAAGATTCTAATGAACGCATACGAAAACGACAGTGCAAGGGAATTGACATTGCATTAGAAACAGGAATCGCTTTTGGCCGTCTGGAAGCTAAATCTTTAGAAGAATTCGAAGAAGTCTATAATCGTTCGAAAATTGGTGAGTTCTCTGTCGTGAAAGCTATGGAAGAAATCGGAGTAAATAAAGCAATTGAATAAATTAGATAAAGACTATGAAATAACAATAATATAATTTCCTCTTATAATAGAAGAAACTAAATCCGAAGATAGCATTTATTGATTGCATATCTTCGGATTATCTCATTAGTAAAAATTCCTTATACGTTTCTGATGCCTTAACTTTTTAATATAGAATAATTTTTAGCAAAAGAGTTATTTATAGGATCAAATTGAAAAACAGTCAAGTTTTTGAACCCAGTCCTTCTTGCATTTTTAAAACACTCTTCGATAAAAGCTTTATTATGTTTTGTGTTTGTAGTGGCAAATATATTAATTTGCGAGTAGTTTTGGCTGTATTTGTTAGTTTGTTTTCTTATTTCATCAACGAACTTAGTATTAAAATTTCGCACCCCACTAAACTTATTCCCATTAAAAATAATAATTGTCGGTAAATGTCGTTTATTAGAAGGAATCTGTTCTTCTAAAATTTTATAGGTATCATTTAGTACTAGGTTAACTTCGTTAGAAATATGCTCCATATTCTTTTTCATTACTTTAACTGGTTGTACATAGGCTCTTGTATTGTCATCCACTTTGACATTATCAAACAAATCTTTAATGACTAATTGAAACTGTAAATGAATCGGAACTCTTACCAAAGTAACAAACCCATAACCTAAAATTTTTGAAGCAAAATAATATAAAGACAATGGATATTCACCGTATTTATCGCCTGTATTAAAAACTTTCTCTTTATTAACCTTTCGAAGAACCCATAATAAAATTGACGAAATTAGTAATCCACATACTAATGAGACTCCTCTTTCACTAAGAGGAAGCGAAGATAATATAGCTTCTATCGGGCTTATCTCAATGCTTAATATAGCTAAGACTGCATATAAAGCATCTTGTAGGCGAAAAAAAATCCCGAGTATGGGCGTTATCAATATCAAAAAACATTGCAGAAGCACTTTCCCCATTCATATCCCCCTTTAAGAACTACAATAATTTAATCAAGCTAAAGGAATTCGTTTAGGTTCTTGGTATTGCGTTACAAGTTCCATTAGCTCCAAAATGTCTGCTTTGTCTCTTTCGAAGTCCTTTCTACTCATTGCATTTCTATATTCAATTACTATTTTTTGCATCTTGCATTTCGTTATTACTTGATTACACTCACATGGGCATACTTGTTTGTTAGCTGCCTTTTTCTTCATACATAGAATATCAATTAACTTTATAACTTGAGGAACTGTTTTAAGGTGAAATATTTCAAAGTAATCTTCTAAAATACCAATGGTTCCGTGAGACAATTCGCCGAGAACAAAAGTTTTATTTCCTTTTAAATATAGAGACATTGAAAAAAGATAAGGCACAATACAAGTTTCAACAAACCCTTCTATTGTGGGGTTTTCGTGGATTCTCTTTTGAATGCTTAAAGGTGAACCTAGGCATAGAGAACCGTCAATATACGTATGGTAATCAGCTGTCTTTGGAAACCTATCTTCTAACTCAAATACTTTGGGTATCTCATTAGGAAATGTTTTGGAAACGATTATTTTCAACAAAAACTCATCTTCAACAGTACCATGTGTTGAATCATTAATATCTATAGTCACGCTACCCTGAATAATCCAAGCATCTTTATTTGAAGGTAATAAACTCATCAATGGATATTTTTCTAAGAAGGAAATTATCAGTTTACTGTTAATAATCCTTCCCCCATATCTTAGGAGGATTTACGGGTAATTTTTTTATAGCTGATATTGAATGATTTGAACTCTTATTATGTCCTTCTGAATTTAAAGACTTATTGATGTCTAATGAAAACTTTTCATTTACCATCCTATTTTTAAAATTCTCATCTTTACTTTCAAGAATCTGCTTAAAATCCATTTGAGCTTGCATGAGCCAGTTTCTGAAGTTACCTTCCAGGTCCAATTCAATGCCTTCTGGCATTTCCCATCTATCAGAAAAATCTTCTGCCGGATTTACTGGATTAGGAATACGAGGTGAGGATGGGTTTATATATCTTGGCATTTTCTCTAGAATATTCATTAACGCTGCTGACAAATCTGTCTCTCCACTGTAAGCTCTTGCTGCTAATGTAGTAATGATGATGGAGATAGGTTTCCGTTTATCGTCTGCAAACATATTATCCCGGTGCCTTTTCATTAACTGAATACAGCGTTGCAAAACTGATTTCTGCTTATAGACTTGTATGGGAACTATACTAGTTCTCTCGTTTAATAGTATTAATTTAGAAGAATTTATCCTACTCTGGAACCATCTTAAGTAACCTTGTGGGTTACTTGCAGGCCATTCTGGTGAAATTAATCCATAGTTTTCATGGCGATCATCGGTAATGTTAATAGCAAATTTTGCCACATTCTCGCTAAATTCATCAGGGTACTGATAAAATTCATTAATTCTTTGTTCGTAGATCTTTCTCTCCGCATCTCCTAAAGGAATACAGGGAACAACATCAATGTGAAATTTTATCTCGTCCTGATATTCCAATCTCCAACAACGATGCTTAGATTCTGCCTTCTCTTTAATCCCTTTTGCTTTCCGGTAGGCTTCTAGTTCAGTTCCCAAACTTTCCTTTAAGTATTTTTGAGAATGCATCGACTTATAGTCGCCAATTTTTACTTTACAGCCAATGTCTAAATCGTATTCTTCCTCTTCTTCAATGGGTTTTATGGTTGTACCTAAAGCAAATGATCCCTGAGGGAAGACTTCTATAGCTGTTTTTTCAAAAAGACTACCCTCTCGATCAAACCATTCTCCTAAAGACTTATATCGTCTTACAGCTTGTTCGACTACATAATCAGGAAGATCTAACTGTTCAACCATTGTTAGTAGTACTGATTCTTGTTTACTTTTTACCATTTGCAACTCTCCATTCATAAAAAAACTAAACTTTAAAAAACGAACATATATTCTGTATTAATTCTACATATAGACACTTAAATTGTCAACTCATACTATATATAGTGTATTTTGTTGAAATATTATTTTAAGTAACTAAATTTAGAGAAGTTTTAAATCGATTATTCATCTCCTCATCAGAGTAAGCATCCTTTAAAACTTTATCTTGTATATCGAATGGAATAAAACCTAACAGGGATGGATCATGTTGCTATAGAAGCACGTACTGACTGGTAAACCTACTCCTTACTTAACTCATAAAGTTGAAATAGAAAAGATTCCGAATGACTTTCTTCGGAATCTTTTCTATTTTCGCTTTGCTGTCTATATCTATTTCTTAAGATTTTCACTAGGTGTCAGCAACTCGTCAGCATTTTCTAAGTAGCGATAATATGGGTATCGTTACTTAGGATATTCTATTATTTTCACGTCAGTGATTTGAAATGACTAAATAGCTACGACTTCTTATTTAATATAACTAACTGTTATAAAATTTATAAGACATAAGTAGAATGATTTGGAAAAAATGTGTAAAATTAAATGTGTTAATAGAAACCATGAAATTAGAGTGAAGTGTTGTTAAAGTAAAATAACGGAGCTTTATCATCATTAAATATAGACTCTATATTTTATAGAAGGATTGGTTAGAATGGCTTATAGCGAAAAGATATTTGAAGCTCAAAAAAAAGCATTAAACCAAGGAATAGCAACTAAAATCCTAGATTTAATGGATAAGTTAAGGCTAAATTCAAATAATAAAGATTCAAAACGTTGGATATGGGAATTACTTCAAAATGCTAAAGATGTATCAAATGAAAATAATAAAGTTAAAGTTAAACTAAATTTAGATATAATCCAAAAAGTATTAGAATTTAGTCATAATGGTAAGCCGTTTAATTCTGAAAATATTACTTTTTTAATTGAGCAAGTTTCTACTAAAGATCGGAAATTTAATGAATCAAGTAAACTTAATACTATAGGGAAGTTTGGCACTGGTTTTCTTACTACCCATTTGTTATCTGAGATTGTATCTATTAGTGGAGTTTTAAAAGAAACTGATGAGCCATACAAAAAAATAGACTTAGTAATTGATAGAAGTGGAAGAGACATTGATTCAATTATACAATCGGTTGAACATTCAATAGAGCAATTACATAGTATTGATTCTTCTCCTAATATAGAAGATTACGACTCAAATGAATTAAATACTAAGTTTACATATAAGCTGAATGATAAGGGTATTAAAGTTGCTGAACAAGGTATTATGGATTTGCTTAATAATATTATTTTCACATTAGTTTTTTTACCAGAAATCGAATCTTTGTATATCGAAAATAAAAATATTAAATATGAATTAAAGAAAGAAATTCAAACTATAAATGAATTTATATCCCTTCATACAATAATAGAAACAAATAATTCATTTATAAAAGAACATAAAATTATTTCTATTAATAAAAATAACGTAACAGTGGCTGTTCAAATAGAAGAAATACAAAATCGTATTTTTATAAAAAAATTTAGTAAATCTGTTCCAAAATTATTTTGCCACTTTCCGTTAATTGGTACAGAAAGTTTTCCGTTTCCTTTTATTATTAATAGTCCCAATTTCAATCCTACAGAGCCAAGAGATGGTGTCTATTTAACTGATATTGATGAAGATAAAATTATTGAAAATAAATTAATCCTATCTATAGCCCAAGAGCTTTACTATGAACTATTAATTAAAGCATCAGAACAAAATTGGGGTAATATGCACTTATTCGCTGATAATCTAAATTTACAAATAAATGAAGATTGGCTTTCAATTGATTGGATTAAAAAAAATATACTAAATCCAATAAAAAATAAACTTATTCATACTCCAATAGTCGACACACATTTAGGACAAAGAGTTTCTATACTAGATGAAGAAGGAAAATTAAAAATATGGTTCCCTGCACATAAAGACTCTAAAATTAGGAATAAGATTTGGAAACTTTGTAGCTATTGGATACCAGAAAAGTTACCGGTACAAAAGGATATAGATAATTGGTATAGCGTTTTATGGACAGATTACAAAAATCTTACTTTAAACAAAATTTCTGAAAATTTAGAAAAAACTGTAAATGTAAATAATTTAGAATCAATTCTTTCAACAATAGACGTTTATGAATGGATAAATTGTTATTTTAATTTATTAAATGAAGAAGAAAATTTTATAGAAGAGATAATTGGCGACAAGTATTCGGTTATTCCCAATCAAAATGGAATTTTTAAAAATAGAACTGATCTTAATCTTGATAAAAATATTGACGAGGAATTAAAAAATGTTTTAGCTATATTAGGCGAGGATTATAGGGAAAAATTATTACATAAAAAAATTTTTACTGGAGACAAAATACAATATTCTTCCAAAGAACAAAAAGATGTTATTAACAAAATAAATGAATTAATTTCAAATTCTAAAAATAAAGAAGCATGCTTTTATATGATTTCGTTATTCTCGATTGATGAGTCATTTCCAAAAGAACGAGAAGAGATTTATAATTTTTGTAGAGCTATATTCAAAGATCAAATCCAAGATAAGAAGAAAATAATGCACTGGTCGATAGAAATTTGGGAAAGTGTTGATAAGATAGTAATAGAAAATTTGGTAACCGAAATCTCCAATAAAGAAAATCTTGATATTCTATCAGAAAAATTACAGACTTACAGGGTAGATACATTAAAATGGCTTAATGATTTAATATCTTTTCTTAATGAAAATGATTATGGTTATTTAGTAAATGATAAAGAAATTCCTATTTTACCAAATCAAAATGGTGTTTTTCTTATAAAAGATGATTTGTTTTTAGATGATGGTACAACTGATAATACTTTAAAAGATATATCTAAAGATTTGGGTATAGATATAAGAAAAGATTTACTATGTGTTGAGATTTTTTTAGATTTACCAGATAGTAGAACTTTAAGTCAAAAAGATATCGCCGATGAAATTTCAAAATCAGTAAAAGAGCTATACCGTGACCCTTTAGTTAGTGAAGAAACAAAAAAAACATTTAGAAAATTATTATTGTGGTTCAATGAAAACAAGGAGGAAGCAATAGAATTTTTTTCCGATCTATATAAAAATAAATATAAATTGTATGATGACACGGAAATTGCTGAAAATATGGAAAAATCAATAAAGTATGATGAGATAATGGATAAATTCAACATCAAGGACTATAAAAGTTTAGAAAATATACTGGAAAATAAAATATACAGTGAAGATTATCCAGGAAAAGGAATCAAACAAGAATTAACTGAAGACATGTTAGTTCAAATGGGAATTTCCTCTTTGAGTGAATTGCAGATTGCCTTCAAGGATAAAGTATTTTCAGACAACTTCATTCACATTTCTAATAAAGATTTGTTTAAATTTGAATATGTTCAAAAAATTATCGACCGTTCTATAGATAATGTTTTTAAATACTTAGAAAGTAAATCGGAATATAATATAAAGGATTGTGAACAAATAGCTAAAACAATTTATTCAGTTACAAAAAATGGTGAGGAGATTTATATTATTATTAGACCTTCAGATTATGACCAAATAATAATTTATTATGACTCTGAAAAAGACTTACTAGATTATGAAAAAGATTGTGAATTATGGGTTGACAATGGGGATTCATCACCTCAAAAAATTACTTTTGGAAAGATATTAAAGATAACTGGCATTAATAAGATTCCATTAAGAAAAATAGTTTGAGAGGATACATTAATTAATGCGCGATGAAATTGATAAACTTATAAAAAGCAATAATATTGAATCAATCATATGTAAACCAATATTATTACCATCAAAAAAAATGGCTAAGATAATAAGTGGGCTTTCAAATTCAAATGGTGGTTATATAATTATGGGTGCAGATAAAGAAAGTAATAAAATTAGGATAGTTGGTTTAAGTTCCGATTTTAATACGGATTCAATTATCAGTAAAACTATCAACTTATTAAATCCAAAGCCAGAAATAGAAATAAAAAATCTGCTTATAGAAAATAAAAACATACTAGGTATAAAAATTAAAAGATCCAAAGAAACTATCTTGTTTGAAAATGGTAAGTATATATTTGAGCATGGAGATCTTATTAAGTGTAAAGGTGAGATAATATTGGACAAAAGCAAAGTATTTATAGTTCATGGGCATGATAATTTAGCTAAACAAGAAACAGCAAGATTTGTTGAAAGTTTGGGTTTAAAAGCAATAATATTACACGAACAAGCTAGTGGAGGTAATACTATTATTGAAAAAATAGAAGCTTATTCTAACGTGGGATTTGCTATTATTTTATATACTCCATGTGATTTAGGAAAATCCAAGGATGATAAAGAACTGAATTCAAGAGCGCGTCAGAATGTTGTATTTGAACATGGATATCTTATGGGGAAAATAGGTCGTAATAATGTTTGTGCATTAGTGAAATCACAAGTAGAAAAACCAAATGATATTTCAGGAGTAGTTTATGTAGAGATGGACGATAATGGGTATTGGAAGAATATGCTAATTAAAGAAATGAAAAGCTCTGGTTATGAAATAGATGCTAATAAACTGTATATATAAACTATCTGCTCATTTATTGAACTGAACCCCGAATAATGGACACTTTAAAAAAGTGACCCCTATTCGGGGTTCAGTTCAACATAGTTTGCCCTCTCTCTTTTTACTACTCTTAACTATTCAACACTTCATGTTTAATAGTTGGCTCTACCTCTTCAATAGTGATTTTCTTTTTCCCTCTTAAATTTTCTAACTGTAGTTTTGCTGCTGGATCTACGTGTTCATATTCAATTCCTGCAAAGGATTTCAAAATAGCTTCAAATACAACTTGTGCTCCCATTGGCGGCACTGCCATTCCAATTTGTTTTCGTACAGCTTCTTTGCTTCCGGCGAATACAAAATCATCTGGAAAAGTCTGGAGACGGGCTCTCTCTCTATTAGTTAAAGCTCGTAATTCTTTCCAATGATACATATGCGTTCCGCCACCGCCACTGCCAGTTACCGTGTATGCAGGACGGTCAGGATCTAACCTCTTATAAATAGAGCTCATTCGCGCTCCTTTTACTTTCAACTGCAAATGTTCAGGAATTCCTGGATACCAGGCATTACTGCCCGGCGGTATGTAGCTCAGCATTTCCTTTACTTTGTCTGTATGTTTCGGCATATCATGATTCGGTGCATCTTGCGGAATCGGCGGATTTGTAATGGCTTCAGCCGAAGTTTTATATTCTGTTGATGCTAACGTGGTTGGAGCCGGTACTTTGAATTCAATTCCCTCTTTAGCCAAATCGTTTCGGATACCAACAATGATAATGCGGTGTCTTGCCTGCGGTACGCCATATTCCTGGAACTTGTACAAATGAGGAGTCAGTTTGTATCCGCACTCTTCCAGTTCAGTCAAGATTTGAATAAAGGCTTTTCCTTCATTGGCGCTTTGAAGCCCACCGACATTCTCAGCAACAAAAAATTTAGGCTGGTAATCTTTTAATACTTTAACACCGTACGTGTATAAGGGACCGAACTTGCCTTCAAGCCCGCGTGTTTCCCCCACTATACTAAAGTCATTGCACGGAAACCCGAACGCAAAACAATCAATATCTCCTAGAATGGATTTATCCCCAATTGGCAGATTTTCGACTGGACCCCAATGAACCGACGCATCATCTGGATTCTCACATATATTTAACCGATACGTTTCACACGCTGTAGCATCATAGTCATTTGACCAAAGATGCTCGATTCGAAACTCTTCTCCTGTTTTTGGATGAACGACACGTGCCTTTTTTGCTGCTAAACTTAGCCCGCCCGGACCGTTAAAAAGTTCGCCTTTTTTAAATATCATTTTAAAATCGCTCCTTAGTGGCTATTTTTATACGAAAATACGTTCTTGCATACCCCTATGCTTTTCATTGTACACTCAAATTCAAAAAAAAGCAGCCCCCACCACTTAAGTCAGTCTACTTCGCTAAATAGTGGAAGCTCTTGGTAGTGTATTGTGCAGATATCGGGGGAATAGTAGAAAAAAGCGAGGGGTATGCTATGGCAGATAAACTTACCAAGGAACAACGCAGAAAAAACATGCAGGCAATCCGTTCCCAGTCGAAGTTGGAAAATAAAGTGTCGCGTATGCTTTGGATTAAAGGATTTCGCTTTCGTAAAAATGACCGAACGCTGTTTGGTAAACCCGATATTTCCATTAAAAAGTATAAAGTCGTGGTTTTTATTGACTCCTGTTTTTGGCATGCCTGCGAGATTCACGGGAACCAGCCGAAAAGCAACCAGGAATACTGGATTAAGAAACTTGCAAGAAATAGAGAACGAGATCGGGAAGTAACCGAGTACTATACTGAAAGAGGCTGGTTCATTAAACGAATTTGGGAGCATGAGGTGAAGGAAGATGCAGAAAAAACGGCCGAAGAATTGGCACAATTTATTCAAAAAGCCAAAGAGCTTCCTTCCTGAAGAAGAAACTCTTTGGCTTTTCGTTTTTTTAGTTATTTATCTTCAGAGCGAATCATTTCTCCAACTGTTCGATATCCTTGGTTGGTGAAACAGGACATGAAAAGACGCTTTCTTTCTTCTGTATCGATTTCATTGTCGAGACAATAATCTAAGAAGCCCAGGAGTGCATTTGCTGTTATCAAAGCACCTTTAATGTTGCTGCCTGGAATGGTAACGTTAGCTTTTTCAGTGATTTTTTTCAGATTGAGCTCTCCACTCCAATCACTTACAGTTACATAACCAAATGAGGATACGTTCTTTCCTTTATAGCCTTGATAGTTCGGAAGATATTCAGAGCCCATATGAGAGGCTAAATTTGCTGAAAGAGGAAATTTAGGCCGATACATTTTGGCATCTATAATACAGATGTTTTCCTCATCTGTATTAATAAGAATTTCAATTTGAGTTTGTACGTTCGCTCCAACTGATTTTGGACGCAATTCTACATCAAAGCCTATGGCCTTCAAAATTTCTGCAGTTTTATCTTCAAAAGTACGGTCATTTTCTTCATTTAAATACGATTCAACAAAATCTTCATTCAGAGCTGAATATTGTGGGTCCGCTAATAACGCGGCGTACTTCCGAGCTTCTCTATCCGTCAGTTGCTGCTTTAGAATTGCTAAAATCTCCTCTTCTGACATTGTCTGAATCAATGGATATTTAGCTAAAAGCTGATGAGCCTTGAGCAAACTTTTAGCTGAATTGGTAGCTGGCGAAATTGAACCGTATGAACTTGCTTTGTAACTGTCCACATCCAGTCCGGCATGTTCAGCATAGCGTTCTGGCGAGATCAGATAGCGTTTGCTGAACGGATATCGTACATCTAGTTCAGTCAACTTCTGTGCTGTATTCTCTTGTTTCTCAGCCGGAACCCGCAATGCATCTCCCCGGACATAATCAGCAAGCTCAGTGTAATCGCAAAGCATCATAAATGTATGGGCTACATCGCCGTGGGCAGCCGCAAAGTCGCGTGCTGCTTTATCGGAGCGTTCTCGATGCTCAAAGGCGGCGGCGATTTGATTTTTCATTTCCTCTTTAGCTGACACATCAGCCTCACGGAATTGCTTGATTTTTTGGGTTACGCTTAGAAGATCTTTATCCTGATGGGCTGTCAGCGCAAAGAATACAATCTCTTCTTTGGTAATGTAATAATCCAGTTCCTTTTGATTCACTAAGCGAATCAGGAAACGCGCAGGTCTAATTTGAAAATCTGCTTCAAATTTCGGCCGAAATCCACTGTCTAAGAAATAGGCATTCGGAATCTGCAACGTTAAAATCTGCTTTGCAACGTTTTCGCGAATTTTAGCTCCTGCTAGCAGAGCCAGTCCTGCTTTCGTAGGCTTTAACTTTCCCAAGTCGTCGAGATAAACATAGCTGAATGTCCGTAACATCGCAGCCCATGTTCGTCCGCCAGAACCATCATTGCTGATGTTTTGCCGTTTCAACCCGTCATTAGCTAGAACTTCTTCAAATCGCTTATGCAAGGCTCGCTCTCCCGACCACTTTTCACTGAAATTGTTTGTGGTTGTTTGTAACGAACGCAGGGCATCTACATGGAATACCGGATCGCGTTCAGGCCGAGTGATAAACCATACTTTCCTTTCACTGCTCATCTTCTTCCCCCTCTTCTGAATCGCTGCTCGTTTTCAAGATTGTCCGAATCTCTCTCAGTGCTTCTTTTTCGACAGCATCCAATTTATTTTTAGAACTCAGAATCCCCCAATAGCCGATCAAGTCAAGAAACAGCTTTTCTTCGGATTGGATAAAATCCAAAAGATGGGCATCCTCTTCGACAACCAAATTATTTAGTGCGTTTGCTGTTTCGATTGCCGCAGAAGTGAAAATATCACGCAAGAAGATTGCCTCAATATCTTTTCCTGCTTTCTCCTTGGATCGTTCATTTGCTACTGCTAGCATACGAAGAAAAGAAGTAATCTGAAGGTCTTCCAGCTGATTAAATGAATTGTTAAACCAAGATGGAGCTCTCCCTGTACCAATGCTTAAATCTCTGTGAGTCAGCTGAAGATTTTTCTCTTTTAATTTGGCATCAAAGTTTGTCAGTAGCTGATACATCAACACTTTTTTGACCATTTTTTGAATAACAGAAACGTTGATAAGCATTCTCCTTTTTTATTTATTAGACCATGGCTTCATAATAAACAACAAACAAAAGCAAGAAGTGACCTTACAAGGTCATTTCTTGCTTTTGTTAAAATTTATTTACTATTCATAAAAGAGTAATCAATTTTTAATGGATCCTGCTACTTTAATATTCAGGTTTTGTACTAGATGATGGATTTCTGCTGAACTTAATTCCCCTAAATCGACGCTTTCGGGAGTATATATATTTTTTGCGAAAAGAAGTGTTCCTGCTAGACGCAAAACATTATTGTCGGGAGTTATAATCTCGAAAACAGGTTGCCCTTCTGTAAACATTCCATGGTCACTTACTACTATGGCAATGTCGTCACTATAGTCGACTATATCAATACCCGTGCATTCAAGTATTTCATGAAATTTTGCCGTTTGTTCTGGACCGGCTACCGAAGATATCTTTTCTATTTTTGCAAAAGGACTCATATTTTCCATATTGAATCCAACTATGTAGACTTGTATTTCTTTAGTTGAAGAATTCATGGTTCCACCTCCAAGGAAGCTAAATTTATTGCTGTGACGGAATTTTCTCGCCTTAAGTAATTAATATCTATATAATCTCGTGATTATTATCTTATCATAAGAGTAATTATACAGTTTAAAGTTGTGACAATCCGGTCTTGTCACAACCCGTTTGAAGTTTAAATTTACTGTTTTCAAGCAAAAAACAAAAGATGTTTTGGAGTTCTGCTTCTTTTGTGGAACTTAGATTTGTATAGGAAAATACAAGCTAATACGTTTTTCAAATTGTACCTATTTGTGGTTTTCACAAAATAAAAAAGCTCAGTTAGTTAGCTGAGCTTTTTAAAAATTTTTTTCACATGCAACATAAAAGTACAAGTGAGTTGAACAAGGAAAAGAACTGCCTAAGCAACCAAGTGATGTTCTGTTAAAGCCCCTATCGTGGAACCTTGACTGTGATTTG
Source organism: Paenisporosarcina quisquiliarum (assembly GCF_043641925.1). GTDB lineage: Bacteria > Bacillota > Bacilli > Bacillales_A > Planococcaceae > Paenisporosarcina > Paenisporosarcina quisquiliarum_A. The sequence goes on along the minus strand of NZ_JBHZRU010000011.1, from coordinate 2,042 downwards.
AGCTTCTTGATCAAGTTTCATATTTGGAAGCTCTATTGTTTTTAAAATGATGTTCCCACTATCTGTTGGCTCATTATAATACAATTTATATTTATTTTTTCCAGTAGACGTAGGATAACCTCTATCTTCTATTAAATCATTCCCATCGGTGTCTTCCACTGATAATTGATTCATTTCAAAATTAGCCCCAAAGGGGAATGAACTTGTCGATTCAAAGTAAAGTGCAAACCGACCATTTTCTTCTTCGATTTTAGTCACCACGAGGTCGCCCATTTCACCTTGTGAGATTGTTAAAGGTAAATGATTTTCTTCTAAAGCAGCTGTAATCTCCTTACTTTCCTTGGTGAACGGCATAAAGAATGGACTAATTGTAAGACCAGTTACTTCCTCACTAAGTGGTTCGAATACATATTCGTAAAGCATACTCTCATCATCTCCCGAACCAGACGCATCAATCATCGGTATAATTGTCCCTTCTTGATCTAATAAGTGTAGCTGAAGTACCTGGTGTTCATTGAAGATTTCTTCAACAGTTCCTTCATATAAAATGTGCAGACTGACAGCTGAGTTTGTACTCTCAAATTTTTTCACTTCATATGAAATGCCACCTAGTTCAGCCGTTTGCCCTGTGGTTAAATTAACACTATTATTATTTGTTTTTATTACATGTGTTTCAAAATGCCAATCACCTTTTGTTTTACCAATTTGATATATTGCAACGGATAAGTCAAACTCATTCGGTAATGGTTTAGTTGGATGAACTTGAATGAGCCCAGAATATTGCCCGTTTGGTAGATACTCTCCTGTCATTTTTTCCGAAAAGTTAATGACTTCTCCGTTTACTTCAATATGAAGTGGATAAATTTCTTCTGCCTTATCTTGAACGAATGAAAACGCAAGACGTGAACCATCATATAACACATCCTCAATCGTTAATGAAACACCATTACTCGTTATTTTTTCGTTTAGAGATGTTGCATTTTCATCATTTATTGCAACTTGCAAACCTTTATCTCCTACTGATGTAAAAATTGAATCGAATATTGGTACTTTTGCAAGGACACTAGCCATGGTCGGTGAAATGAATCCTGATCCAATGATTAGTCCAAATGTGGCAGCACTTGAAAGCAGTAACATTATTACCTTTTTTCGTTTAGGAGTATCTCTTTTTCGGCTAGGCATTAGCCCTTCTTCAATCGCTGCATCTAACTTTTGAAAAGGTACTTGAATTGAATCAATTGATTTTTTAATATCCTTGTTCATTCACTTGTCCCCCTTGATAATACTGTCTTAACTTTTGAATTGCTCGGTGTAAATTCGACTTCACTGTGCCTTCTGGACAGTTTAAATAATCGGCAATTTGTTGCACAGGTAAATCTCTGTAATAACGAAGAATAATGACCGTTTTATATTTTTCCTCTAGCTGTTCGATTGCTTGCAATAAATCCATATTTTCTTCAATCTGCATATTGGGTGAAGGTTTTTCCACCATTGCTTCTTTGAGTGGGATGATTTTCGATTTTTTTCGCAAAACATCTAGTGCCGTGTTGATAAGAATCTTTGTTAGCCATGTACTGAAGTACCTTTCTTCTTTTACATTCCTCATATTGGCATAGGCTTTCGTGATCGTTTCTTGAACGATATCTAATGCATCATTTTCGTTCTTCACATATAAATAAGCCATCTTATAGTAACGGGTTCTGTTTTGAAGTACAAAAACCAAATAAGTAAAACAAAAGGGATATCAATTCGTATATGAATTGGTGTCCCTTATTTAATTGGTATTTCTTTATTTGCGTATAGAATTATGAATTTTTGGTATACAATTGGTATAAGAAGAAGTTCACCTACAATAGTTAGTGTAAGACGAAAAATGCTACACCAATTACTATACCTTTTAATAAACTAATTATTACCACAAAAAGGGAGATGGTCAGAATTAAATATATTAAGCCAAAGTACGTGAATGTGGAACCAATTGAATATAGGTTATCGGAGAAAACCCGCAAATTAATTTGTCATTATGCTGACTACACAGGATT
>NZ_JBHZRU010000010.1:0-118239 GCF_043641925.1 Paenisporosarcina quisquiliarum | reverse complement strand
CCGAACACGGAAGTTAAGCTCTTTAGCGCCGATGGTAGTTGGGGGTTTCCCCCTGTGAGAGTAGGACGTCGCTAGGCACTAAGAAATCAGTACCGAGAGGTACTGGTTTTTTTGTGTTCTTTTTTAGGTTTAGCGTGGTAGGGGATATCGTGTCATTCTCGATTTCGCGGGTGGTATTCAAGGATTGGCAGATCGTATTCTCCAATTGGCCGGTGCTATTCTAGCATTCGCAAGGCCTATTCTAGGATTCGGGCATCCCATTCTAAAATTCACGAAATCCAAACAATTGAACGCGCAAGAATGGTGTCAGTTGGCTTACCAACTGACACGTTTTCTGTTCCTGCGGTCTGTTCTACTGGATCAATGGCATTACTGGTTTTAGTTTTTTAGATATAGAGAGACCAGAATGAAGACATTCTCGATTTCGCGGGTGGTATTCAAGGATTGAATGAAGCTATTCTCCATTTGGACGATGCTATTCTAGAATTCGCATGGGCGATTCAAGGATTCGGGCATCCCATTCTAAAATTCATGAAATCCAAACAATTTAACGCGCAAGAATGGTGTCAGTTGGCTTACCAACTGACACGTTTTCTGTTCGTGCGGTCTTTTATACAAAATGAATGGGAATAAATGAAGTGTATAAAAGTAATCTTTTTAAATTTCAAATCTATATAAAGAAAACTGATCTTCTATTCACCATTGCTGATTGAAATGGAGGCGGCGACTCCGAGAGGATTAGCAAGAGCTTTAGACCCTGGACTGAGCACCGCGAGGGAAGCGGCTAAAGCCTTGCCCTCCGGAAAGCGTCCGCAGCAATAAAAATCAGCAGTTACATGCATTTTATGAATATCAGAATATGTATCCCTTGAAATATAAGTACAACTCTAATAAGATAGGGGCTTAATGGAGTTTGGGAAAGGTTGGTTATTATGACTTCGGAAGCAATTTTAATGATACTCATTATATTCACGATTAATATCGTATACGTCACGTTTTTTACCATTCGAATGATTATGACACTAAAAGGATATCGCTATTTTGCTGCAGCACTCAGTGTCGTTGAAGTTGTAGTCTATGTCGTTGGACTTGGACTAGTTCTTGATAATTTAAATGAAATTCAAAATCTAATTGCCTATGCACTTGGATACGGAACTGGCGTTATTATCGGCACAAAAATTGAAGAAAAAATGGCACTAGGCTATATCACAGTAAATGTAATCACGACGGAAGAGAATCGAACGTTACCCCGTTTATTACGCGATAAAGGATATGGCGTGACCGATTGGGAAGCGAACGGTTTAGAGGGAAATCGCAAAGCAATGCAAATTTTGACTCCTCGTAAATATGAATTGAAACTTTATGCCACGATTAAGGAACTTGATCCGAAAGCATTTATCATTGCGTATGAACCGAAGGCAATTCATGGTGGATTTTGGGTCAAAACGGTACGGAAAGGAAAGTTATTTAAATGAAGAAAAAGACTGTTTGGTTTGAAGTTGGAGAAACAGAATCGATTGATGAATGTCTTGAACGGATGAAGACGGAAGGGTATATGCCTATGGGCAGAAGAGAAGAGCCTGTATTCCAAGAAGTTGATGGTGAGATTATTCCGATTCGCCAAATTATCCAATTTAAAGGTACGTACATCTCTGAATAACCAATAAATGGGCTAAAAACCGAACAATAATGTTTTCTGAAAATTAATCGTTCGCATTTTAACGTTGACTGAACCATCATCACTTGTTAGAATATGAGTAGGTAAACATTAAATATCCCCATATATGCTAAGGAATTGGCTTTAGCGTCTCTACCAGGTCACCGTAAATGACCGGACTATGCGGGAAAGCAACTTTTGGATAAAGCAAAGGATGTGAGTCGGTATATGTATTTATATACGTATATGTCAGGTATTCATAGCCCTAGTTCTTTAAAGTCCTCAAGTAAACTGCTTTTCATGCATAATGAGCAGTTTATTTGGGGATTTTTTGATGGATACATGATTGACCTTCCGTAAGCGAAAGCTAAAGAGTGAAATGACATACTCGGGCGGAATGAAAATACCTTATACTTTGAAACTTAATCTAAGGGGCGATAGTCGATGGATGCGAAGATAGGCGTCATTATGGGAAGCTCAAGTGATTGGGAAACAATGAAATATACATGTGACATTTTAGATGAACTCCAAGTTCCATATGAAAAACAAGTTGTATCGGCACATAGAACACCGGATTTAATGTTTGAATATGCATCTTCAGCTAGAGCAAGAGGGATTCAAGTGATTATTGCGGGTGCAGGTGGTGCAGCGCATTTACCTGGGATGGTTGCTTCAAAAACGACATTGCCAGTTATCGGTATACCAATTCAATCGAAAGCTTTAAATGGACTGGATTCTTTATTATCAATCGTTCAAATGCCAGGCGGTGTTCCTGTTGCGACAGTTGCTATAGGAAAAGCAGGAGCAACAAATGCAGGTTTACTTGCAGCACAAATGCTTGCGATGACCGATCAAACGCTGGCTCATAATTTAGATTTAAGACGTGAAGCGACGAAACAAAAAGTGTTTGAAAGCAATGGTGATTTAATATGATTAAAACCATCTATCCTGGACAAACAATCGGTATTATCGGTGGTGGGCAACTAGGGCGTATGATCGCACTTGCTGCGAAAGAGGCTGGATTTAAAATTGCAGTTCTTGATCCGAGTATGGATTCTCCATGTGGCCAAGTTGCTGACATTCAAATTATTGCATCTTTTGACGATGAGACGGCTTTAGAAGAGCTTTCAGAAGTCAGCGATGTCATCACATATGAATTTGAAAACATTGATTATGAAGGCTTAAAGCGGTTATCTGAATATGCTTACGTACCTCAAGGTGCAGACTTGGTTCGCATCACACAAAACCGCATTACGGAGAAAGCTGAGATTCGTAAAGCGGGTGTCATAGTTGCTAATTACGTAGTAGCAACAAGTCATGTTGAACTTAAAGCATCGATTGAAGACATCGGTTTCCCTTGTATCGTCAAAACGGCTTTCGGTGGGTACGATGGTAAAGGCCAAGTCAAACTGAATTCAATAGAAGATTTACCTGAAGCAACGCCTTTATTCGAACATGGTGCCTGTATTGCTGAAGCATTTGTCCCTTTTACGAAAGAAATTTCAGTGATTGTACAGCGTAATGGCAAAGGAGAAACGTATTGTTTACCTGCTGGAGAAAATATTCACAAGCATCATATTTTACATGAAACGATTGTTCCAGCTCGAGTAACTGACGTGGTCTTAACACAAGCTACAAAAGCGGCTGAACAAATTGCGGATCATTTAAATCTCGTGGGTACTTTGGCAGTCGAAATGTTTGTACTAAAAGATGACACGATTGTGATCAATGAATTAGCTCCTCGTCCTCATAACTCAGGACACTATTCAATAGAAGGTTGTACGATTTCGCAGTTCCATCAGCATGTTCGTGCAATCTGCGGGTGGCCGCTTCGAAAGCCTGTGTTACACCAACAAACGGTGATGGTGAATGTGTTAGGTGAACATGTTGTTCCGTTATCAAACGCGATTCCTAAATATCCGAATTGGTCCATTCACTTATATGGAAAAGAAGAAGCAAAAACAAAACGTAAAATGGGTCATGTCACAATTTTGACTGACGATCTGAATGAAACCCTAAAACAAATCGAGCATTCTGGCATTTGGTCAGAATAGAAGGAGAACATATATGATTGAACGTTATACACGCCCTGAAATGGGAGCAATTTGGACAGAGCAAAACAAATACCAAGCTTGGTTAGAAGTTGAAATATTAGCATGTGAGGCATGGGCTGAACTAGGCGATATTCCAAAAGAAGACGTAGCGAAAATTCGCGCCAATGCTTCGTTTGATGTAAATCGTATTTTAGAAATTGAAGAGGAAACACGTCATGATGTAGTGGCATTCACACGTGCTGTTTCAGAAACACTTGGTGAAGAACGCAAATGGGTTCACTACGGTTTAACTTCTACAGACGTAGTGGATACTGCCCTTTCATACATCATCAAGCAAGCAAACGAAATTCTTCGTAAAGATTTAAATAACTTTGTTGAGATATTGGCGAATAAAGCTAAAGAACATAAATTCACAGTTATGATGGGACGTACACATGGCGTTCATGCAGAACCAACAACATTCGGTTTAAAACTTGCCTTATGGCATGAAGAAATGAAACGAAATGTAGAGCGCTTTGAAGCGGCTGCAAAATCGATTGAAACAGGAAAAATGTCTGGTGCGGTCGGTACATATGCGAACATCGATCCGTTCGTCGAGGAGTATGTTTGTGAAAACTTAGGAATTGCAGCATCACCAATTTCTACACAAACCCTTCAACGTGACCGCCATGCACAATACATGAGCACACTTGCATTAATCGCTACTTCTGTTGAAAAATTCGCTACGGAAGTTCGTGGTTTGCAAAAATCAGAAACGCGTGAAGTGGAAGAGTCATTTGCTAAAGGGCAAAAAGGATCTTCAGCTATGCCACATAAACGCAATCCAATCGGTTCAGAAAATATGACGGGTCTTGCTCGATTAATTCGTGGATACATGCTAACTGCTTATGAAAATGTTTCTTTATGGCACGAACGTGATATCTCTCATTCTTCAGCGGAACGCGTCATTTTACCGGATGCAACAATTGCTTTGAATTACATGTTAAATCGATTCGGCAACATCATTAAGAACCTAACAGTGTTCCCTGAGAATATGAAACGCAATATGGACAGTACATTAGGATTGATTTATTCACAACGTGTACTTCTCGCTTTAATCGACAAAGGACTAGCTCGCGAAGAAGCTTACGATACCGTTCAACCTTGTGCGATGGAAGCTTGGGAAAACCAAATTTCATTCCGCGGCGTGGTCGATCAAGATGAGAAAATTACTGCTCATTTGAATAAAGAAGAATTAGACGATTGCTTTGACTATAACTACCATATTCAACATGTCGACATGATTTTTGAGCGTCTCGGACTAAATTAATCGGAGGAATTCACGTGGAAAAAGGTCAACTTTTGTATGAAGGTAAGGCGAAACGATTATATACAACAGAGAAAGAGGACATTCTTTTTGTGGAATATAAAGATAGTGCAACTGCTTTTAACGGAGAAAAGAAAGCGGAAATCGCTGGAAAAGGAACGTTAAATAATCGAATCACTTCTTTATTGTTTGAAAAATTGAAGGCATCTGGCATTGAATCACATTTTGTTGAACAAATATCTGATCATCAACAACTTGTAAAAAAAGTAGACATCATTCCAATAGAAGTCGTTGTTCGCCAAATCGCAGCTGGGAGTTTAGCGAAGCGTCTAGGTTTAGAAGAAGGAACACAACTTCCTCGCCCAATCGTTGAATTTTACTATAAAGACGACGAGCTTGGCGATCCTCTAATTACGGAAGAACATATTGAACTGTTGAATATCGCAACTCCCGATGAAGTGAATACCCTTTATAAAATGGGTCTTCAAGTCAATGAAGTGTTGACTCGTTTCTTCAAGGAAATTGGTGTGATTCTCGTAGACTTCAAGCTAGAGTTTGGTAGAGACGCACAAGGAAATGTTCTACTTGCTGATGAAATTTCACCTGATACGTGCCGATTATGGGACGAAAAAACAAAACAAAAGTTAGACAAAGACGTGTTCCGACGTGACCTTGGTCAATTAACGGACGCATATGAAATTATACTTTCCCGTCTAGGAGGACAACCACAATGAAAAAAGTAAAAATCTATGTAACACTTCGCGAGAGCGTTTTAGACCCACAAGGTTCAGCGGTAATGGGTGCACTTCATACAATGGGCTATGACGAAGTAGCAGACGTACGCATTGGAAAATACTTAGAGCTTCAAGTGGATGACTCAGAACGTGAACTAGATGTGATTGTAAAGGAAATGTGCGAAAAATTACTAACAAATACAGTCATTGAAGATTATCGATACGATGTCGAGGAGGCTATCAGCAAATGAAGTTTGCAGTCCTCGTATTCCCAGGATCGAACTGTGATATAGATATGTATCACGCGATCAAAGACGAGCTGGGTGAAGAAGTTGAATATGTTTGGCATGATACGAAAGATTTAAGTGGCTACGACGGTATTTTACTGCCAGGTGGATTTTCGTATGGAGATTACTTACGCTGTGGCGCGATTGCTCAATTTTCAAATGTCATGAATGAAGTGAAGAAAGCAGCGGAAGCTGGTAAACCTGTTCTTGGTATTTGTAATGGATTTCAAATTTTAACGGAAGCGGGTCTTTTACCAGGTGCTTTACTTCGCAATAAAAATTTAAAATTCATGTGTCGCACAGCTGATTTAACGGTTCAAAATGCAGATACGATGTTTACGAATTCATATAAACAAGGGGACGTTCTTAAAGTCCCGATTGCACACGGTGAAGGAAACTACACATGTGACGCAGAAACGCTAGCTTCATTAAAAGCAAATAACCAAATTGTTTTCACATACAATGACAATCCAAATGGCAGTGTAGAAGATATTGCTGGGATTATCAATGAACGAGGAAATGTACTTGGCATGATGCCGCATCCTGAGCGTGCTGTCCATGAACTAATTGGTGGAACAGATGGATTAGCACTTTTCAAATCAATCGTTAAACAGTGGAGGGAATCTCATGTCAGTCATGCTTGAACCAAATCCGCAACAAATTAAAGATCAGAAACTATATACACAAATGGGTATGTCCGATGCTGAATTTGAAATGGTGGAAAACATTTTAGGCAGACTGCCGAATTACACGGAAACGGGTTTATTCTCGGTCATGTGGTCTGAACACTGTTCGTATAAAAATTCGAAACCGATTTTGCGTAAATTCCCAACGACAGGACCTCGTGTCTTACAAGGACCTGGTGAAGGTGCAGGGATCGTTGATATTGGAGATGGACAAGCAGTAGTTTTCAAAATGGAATCACATAATCACCCGTCTGCAATTGAACCTTATCAAGGTGCGGCGACAGGTGTTGGTGGAATTATCCGTGACGTCTTTTCAATGGGAGCACGTCCGATTGCGATGTTAAATTCACTTCGATTTGGGGAATTAACAAGTCCGCGCGTACGTTATTTATTTGAAGAAGTCGTTGCAGGAATTGCTGGATACGGGAACTGTATCGGGATTCCAACTGTTGGTGGCGAAGTGCAGTTTGACGATTGTTATGCAGGAAATCCATTAGTGAATGCAATGTGTGTCGGTTTAATTAACCATGAAGACATCCAAAAAGGGATTGCTTCAGGTGTTGGCAATACAGTGATGTATGTAGGAGCGAAAACTGGACGTGACGGTATTCACGGTGCTACTTTTGCATCTGAAGAGTTAAGCGAAACGTCTGAAGAAAAACGCCCAGCCGTACAAGTAGGGGATCCATTTATGGAGAAGCTATTACTGGAAGCTTGCTTAGAGCTAGTGAAATCAGATGCCCTTGTTGGGATTCAAGATATGGGTGCTGCAGGTCTTACATCATCTTCAGCCGAAATGGCATCTAAAGCTGGTTTTGGTGTTGAAATGAACTTAGACTTTATCCCACAGCGTGAGACTGGTATGTCTGCTTATGAAATGATGTTGTCTGAATCACAAGAGCGTATGTTAATCGTCGTGAAAAAAGGACGCGAAGCAGAAATCGAAGAGTTATTTGAAAAATACGATTTAGATGCTGTGTCAGTTGGACATGTTACGGATGATAAAATGCTTCGTTTGCTTCATAAAGGTGAAGTAGTCGCAGAAGTTCCTGCTGATGCTTTAGCTGAAGAAGCACCTGTTTACCATAAACCATCAAGTGTTCCAGCGTATTTCACGGAATACCAAGCGATGGATAATGTAGAACCTCAAGTATCTGATTATAAAGAAACACTGCTGAATTTATTAAAACAACCAACCATTGCTTCGAAAGAATGGGTTTACGATCAATATGATTATCAAGTACGTACGAGCACAGTTGTTACACCTGGTTCAGATGCGGCAGTCGTTCGCGTACGAGGAACGAACAAAGGCTTAGCGATGACAACAGATTGCAATTCTCGCTACATCTATCTAGATCCTGAAATGGGTGGCAAAATTGCGGTGGCAGAGGCTGCACGTAACGTCGTGTGTTCAGGTGCGAAACCACTTGCGATTACCGATTGCTTAAACTTTGGAAATCCAGAGAAACCAGAAATCTTCTGGCAGCTTGAAAAATCGGCTGATGGGATGGCTGCTGCTTGTTTAGCGCTTGAGTCACCAGTCATTGGCGGTAATGTGTCTTTATATAACGAACGTAGCGGTGTCGCTGTTTACCCAACACCAACTATTGGTTTGGTTGGATTAGTTGAAGACTTATCACATGTAACAACGCAAGACGTAAAATCTTCTGGAGACTTCGTTTACTTAATCGGAGAAACGATGACGGAGTTCGGTGGTAGTGAGTTACAAAAGATGGTCGAAGGACGTATTTTTGGGAAATCACCATTTATCGATTTAACAGTTGAAGCAGCTAGACAAGAAGCTTTATTAACAGCAATTCAATCAGGTTTGGTTGCTTCTGCACATGATATTGCAGAAGGTGGATTTGCTGTTGCGTTGGCTGAAAAAACGTTTGGTGCCAACAACCTTGGAGTAGACGTTACGATTTCTGGTTCAGCAATTACGGCTTTATTCAGCGAATCACAATCACGTTTCATTGTTACGGTTAAAGAACAAAACGCCAAAAGCTTTGAAGAGATTGTAAAAGATGCAGTGAAAATTGGGTATGTCACATCAGATCATGCCGTCATCATTCGAAATGAACGTGGCGAAGAGTGGATTTCAGGTTCTGTTGAAGAATTCAAATCTGCTTGGAAAGGAGCTATTCCATGCTTGCTGAACTCAGAGGGTTAAACGAAGAGTGTGGCGTTTTTGGAATTTGGGGTGACCCAAACGCGGCGCAAATTACGTATTATGGCTTGCACGCGTTGCAACATCGCGGACAAGAAGGTGCAGGAATTGTCGTGACTGATGGCAAGACGCTTCAAGCTGTAAAGGGCGAGGGTCTTGTGAATGAAGTCTTTAGAAACGGGAAGCTGGACCATTTAAAAGGAAGTGGCGCAATTGGTCACGTCCGTTATGCGACTGCAGGTGGTGGAGGAATTGAGAATGTTCAACCACTCCTGTTTCGTTCAACAACTGGTAGTTTAGCGATTGCCCATAACGGTAATTTAGTAAATGCCAATCATTTAAAGCAACATTTAGAACGCCAAGGGAGTATTTTCCAAACGTCTTCAGATACGGAAGTTTTGGCGCATTTAATTAAAAAGAGTGGCTACTCGACTTTTGAAAAACGCGCTAAAAATGCGTTGTCTTTACTTAAAGGTGCCTATGCATTCATTATGATGACAGAAGATGAAATGACGGTTGCTCTTGACCCGAACGGCTTACGTCCACTTTCACTTGGAAAGCTTGGAGATGCTTGGGTTGTTGCTTCAGAAACATGTGCTTTCGATATTATCGGGGCAGAAGTGGTTCGTTCAGTTGAACCTGGCGAGTTGCTCATCATTAACGATGAAGGGTTGCGTGTGGAACGTTTTGCTTTTCCTGCGAAACGCGCGATTTGTACGATGGAATATGTGTATTTCTCACGTCCAGATTCAGACATCGATGGCATCAATATTCATACAGCACGAAAACGTTTAGGAAAAGAACTGGCGAAAGAAGTCCAAATTGAAGCAGATGTTGTAACTGGTGTTCCTGACTCGAGTATTTCTGCAGCGATTGGTTTTTCAGAATCAACAGGCATTCCTTATGAGTTAGGCTTAATAAAAAATCGCTATGTAGGTCGTACGTTCATACAACCTTCCCAAGATTTACGTGAACGCGGTGTGAAGATGAAGCTATCACCCGTTCGACAAGTGGTTAACGGCAAGCGTGTCGTCATGGTGGATGATTCGATTGTGCGGGGAACTACTTCTCGCCGAATTGTGACGATGTTAAAAGAAGCGGGCGCAACGGAAGTCCATGTAGTCATCAGCTCGCCGCCAATCAAAAATCCTTGTTTTTACGGGATCGATATAAGTACAAACGCTGAATTAATTGCAGCGAATAACAGTATTGAAGAAATGCGTGAACTGATCGGTGCAGACTCATTAACCTTCCTATCGGTTGAAGGAATGGTGCGAGCGATTGGACGTACAGATGAAGGTCCTGAAGCTGGGCATTGTCTAGCTTGTTTTACAAATAATTACCCAACTGAAATTTACCCGGATACAATTTTACCGCACGAAAAAGAATTGGCTCGCTAGGAGGCGATTGTGTGTCGAAAGCATATGAACAAGCTGGTGTGAACATTGAAGCTGGCTATGAAGCTGTAAAACGAATGAAATCGCATGTTGACCGCACGGCACGTAAAGGGATTATGGGTGCTTTCGGCGGTTTTGGCGGCATGTTTGACTTGTCGGCCTTAGATTATAAAGAACCTGTTTTGATATCTGGAACAGATGGTGTTGGTACGAAGCTGAAATTAGCTTTTATGACGGATACGCACGATACAATCGGCATTGATTGTGTTGCAATGTGTGTAAACGATATTGTCGCTCAAGGCGCAGAACCATTGTTTTTTCTCGATTATTTAGCTGTAGGGAAAGCAGAACCTGCAAAGATTGAGCAAATCGTTAAAGGTGTAGCAGATGGATGTGTACAGTCTGGTGCTGCTTTAATCGGTGGAGAAACAGCTGAAATGCCGGGACTTTACGAAGAAGATGAGTATGATGTTGCTGGTTTTGCAGTTGGAGTTGCAGAGAAGTCTCGACTAGTGACTGGCGAACGAATTCAAGCTGGTGACGTTTTAGTCGGTCTTGCTTCAAGCGGAATTCATTCGAATGGATTTTCATTAGTGCGTAAAATCGTATTTGCAGACCAAGGATATGAAATCGATTCGTATGTAGCGGGTTATGAAGAATTAGGACGTATTGGTAAAGGGCTTCTTGAACCAACAAAGATTTATGCAAAACCGGCTCTTGATATCCATCAAAACTTAGATGTCCATGGAATGGCTCATGTTACAGGTGGGGGTTTCTATGAAAACTTGCCACGTATGATGCCTGCAGGGCTTGGCGTTGAAATCAATCTTGGCTCATGGCCAGTACTTCCTGTTTTCCAAATGTTGAAGGATAAAGGTTCTTTATCAGATCGTGATTTATACAATGTCTTTAATATGGGCATTGGGTTTGTCATTGCACTTCCTGCTGAACAAGCAAAGGATGCGATTCGATTAGCGCTTCAACATGGTGAAAAAGCTTATGAAATCGGACAAGTAGTGGATGTCACGGGTGTTCATTTCAACGGAAGACATGACGGGAGTCTAGGCGATGAAAAGTAAGCCGAAAATTGCCGTTTTCGCTTCAGGAAACGGCAGCAATTTTCAAGCGATAGTTGATGCGACGAAAAAGCATGATTTACATGCGGACGTCGTTGCCGTAGTGACCGATCGTCCTCAAGCGTATGTAGTTGAGCGTGCAGCATCGGCGGGAGTTCCTGCAATTGCTATTCGACCAAAGGACTTTGCTTCTAAAACGGAGTATGAGCAAGCAATTTTATCTGAATTGAAAAAACTAGATGTTGAATGGTTAATATTAGCTGGATACATGCGTCTTATTGGTGAAACATTGCTCAAGGCTTATGCGAATAAAATCGTCAATATCCATCCGTCGCTCCTTCCTTCATTCCCAGGAAAAGACGCGATTGGGCAAGCACTTGCTCACGGTGTCAAAGTGACAGGTGTAACGGTTCATACGGTTGATGCCGGCATGGATACGGGTCCGATTTTAGCGCAAAAAGCCGTCGATATTGAAGGCTGTAATCGAGAACAAGCAGAACAACGCATTCATGCCATCGAGCATGAGGTCTATACAAAAACGTTACAACAACTATGGAGTTAACGGCCCGCGTGTTGTGGGTCATGAAGGCGTTGCGAAACGATATCGCGAACTTAGCCTTCGTTCCTTTATAAAAATCTTTTCTAAAATGGAGGTCTTTGGGTGTCGAAACGAGCGCTTATCAGTGTATCAGATAAATCAGGAATTCTTGACTTTGCAAAAGAACTGGAACAGTTAGGCTATGAAATTTTATCAACAGGTGGAACGAAAGCTTACTTACAAGAAAATGGGGTAGCGATTACGCCAGTTGACCAAGTAACAGGTTTTCCTGAAATTTTAGGTGGGCGTGTCAAAACGTTGAACCCGATGATTCATGGAGGTCTTCTTGCTAAACATGACGACACCGATCACCAAGCACAAATGCTTGAACATGGCATTTTGCCTATCGAAGTAGTTTGTGTGAATTTATATCCTTTCCGTGAAACGATTTCTAAACCAAACGTCACGGCAGAAGATGCTATTGAAAATATCGATATCGGCGGCCCAGCAATGCTTCGTGCATCTGCGAAAAACCATGCTTACGTAACGGTCATCACAGATGCAACAGATTACCCAGCAGTTTTGGCTGAATTAAAATCGGATGGCAAAACAACGATTGAAACCCGTCGACGTTTAGCTGCGAAAGTATTCCGTCATACGGCTTCATACGATGCCTATATTTCAGGCTATTTAACAGATCTTGCTGGCGAAGAATTTCCAGAGCAAGTTACATTTACATATGAATTAAAACAGCCACTACGTTACGGGGAAAATCCACATCAAAAAGCCGCGTTTTACAAGCGTGCACTAGGTTCAGATTTCTCCATTGCATCAGCTCAGCAGTTACATGGGAAAGAGCTGTCTTACAATAACATTCAAGATGCCAATGCGGCGATTCAAATTGTAAAAGAATTTGATTTAGCGGCAGCAGTAGCTGTCAAACACATGAATCCATGTGGTGTGGGAACAGGAAGTACAATTTCTGAAGCATTCGCAAAAGCGTATGAAGCCGATAGCATGTCCATTTTCGGTGGCATTGTAGCACTAAATCGCGAAGTCGATGTAGAAACGGCGGAACAACTTTCAGGCATTTTCTTAGAAATTATTTTAGCTCCTTCATTTACAGAAGAAGCACTATCGATTTTAATGAAAAAGAAAAACATCCGTTTGTTAACCATTCCTTTTGAACAAAATAAGCAAGATCAATGGAACACAGTGTCCATTGAGGGTGGTTTATTAATACAAGAACCTGATCGCTACGGATTTGCAGAAGCTGACGTGCGTGTAGTAACGGATCGCGAGCCCACTGAAGAAGAGTGGACAGCTTTAAAACTTGGATGGAGTGTTGTCAAACACGTGAAGTCTAATGCCATTGTGGTAACGGACGCGCAAATGACACTTGGCATCGGAGCGGGTCAAATGAATCGCGTCGGTGCAGCCAAAATTGCTTTAGAGCAAGCTGCGAATAAAGCGCAAGGTGCAACACTTGCATCTGATGCCTTTTTCCCGATGAATGACACAGTAGAAGCAGCAGCTAAAGCAGGAATCACGGCTATTATTCAACCAGGCGGATCTGTGAAAGATGACGATTCCATTCAAAAAGCAAATGAGTATGGAATTGCGATGGTGTTTACTGGCGTTCGTCATTTCAAACACTAAATTCGTCCGATATTGCTAAGGTCTGAAGGAGGAAGAACGAATGAAAGTATTAGTAATTGGCAGTGGTGGACGTGAAAATGCAATCGTTCGTCAATTTAAAAATTCTCCGTCTGTAACAGAGGTATTTGTAGCACCAGGAAATGACGGCATGAAACAAGACGCTACTTGTGTGGCGATTGAAGCGTTAGAGTTTGATATGCTGGTTGCCTTTGTTCAAGAAAATGCGATTGATCTGACATTCGTCGGACCTGAACAACCACTCGCTGCAGGAATCGTTAATGTTTTTGAAGCAGAAGGATTGCGCATTTTTGGTCCTACAAAAGAAGCCGCTCAAATTGAAGGCAGTAAATCATTTGCGAAAGAACTTATGAAGAAATACGGAATCCCTACAGCAGCTTACGAAACATTTACACATGTAGAAGAAGCGAAAGCGTATATTCGTGAAAAAGGTGCGCCTATTGTTGTGAAGGCAGATGGCTTAGCGGCAGGCAAAGGCGTAATCGTTGCCATGAACATGGAAGAAGCATTGAATGCGGTTGAAGATATGATCGGCAATCAAAAATTTGGTGAGTCCTCTTCACGTGTTGTGATTGAAGAATTCCTTGAAGGTGAAGAATTTTCCTACATGTCATTTGTTCACAAAGGACAAATCTATCCAATGGTCATCGCACAAGACCATAAGCGAGCGTATGACGGAGACCGTGGCCCAAATACAGGCGGTATGGGTGCATATTCACCAGTTCCACACATCTCTGATGAAGTGATTAGAGAAGCTTATGAATCTGTCATCGAACCGACTGTAGAAGCAATGGCAACAGAAGGTCATGCTTTTACGGGCATTCTATATGCCGGTTTGATTTTAACGGACGAGGGTCCAAAAGTGATCGAATTCAATGCCCGCTTTGGCGATCCGGAAACACAGGTTGTCCTTCCTCGTATGGCATCCGATTTCGGTGAATTCATGGATGCTCTTCTGAATGAAAAACCGTACGATTTAAAATGGTCGGATGATGAAATGTTAGGTGTTGTGATTGCTGCAGATAACTATCCGTACGATGTGAAAAAAGGTGCACCATTGCCCGATTTATCAAAGTTAGATAGTAGCTTACAAATTTTCCATGCTGGAACGAAAGAAGTCGATGGGAAATTTATCGGAAACGGTGGACGCGTACTATTAGTCACCGCCAAGTCACCATCTCTACAGGAATCACAAGAAAAAGTATACAAAGCGTTAACTGAGCTCTCATGGGATGGATTCTTCTATCGCCACGACATTGGCTGGCGTGCTTTTAAATAAAAGATGGAGACCCTTGAAAAACGATTGTTTTTCAAGGGTCTTTTTTGGTGAGTGGGGGTGAATGACGGCTCAGTTAGAATTTTGGGAGTCTTAGTTAGAATTGTGGCGATCTCAGTTAGAAAAACAGCGATCTCAGTTAGAATAATCGCCATCTCAGTTGTAATTACATAAAAGTAGAACAACGGCTCGTCACAGAAAACGGCTGCGAAAACGAAGTAGAAAGCCCAAATTATGTTTTTAAATGCTTGGAATGCCCCGCACGCTGTCGCTATGCAAGTGTTGCTATTGGTGAGTGGCCGCTCAGTTAGAATTTTGGGAGTATTGGTTAGAATTATGGCAATCTCAGTTAGATAAACAGCGATCTCAGTTAGAATAATCGCCATCTCAGTTGTAATTACATAAAAGTAGAACAACGGCTCGTCACAGAAAACGGCTGCGAAAACGAAGTGTGCAGCCCAAACTATGTTTTTAAATGCTTGTAATGCCCTCACGCTGTCGCTAAGAGGGTCTTGCTGTTGGTGAGTGGCCGCTCAGTTAGAAAAAATGGAGTCTTGGTTAGAATTATGGCGATCTCAGTTAGAAAAACAGCGATCTCAGTTAGAATAATTGTCATCTCAGTTGTAATTACATAAAAGTAGAACTACGGCTCGTCACAGAAAACGGCTGCGAAAACGAAGTGTGCAGCCCAAACTATGTTTTTAAATGCTTGTAATGCCCTTACGCTGTCGCTAAGAGGGTCTTGCTGTTGGTGAGTGGCTTAGGAAATTTCATTGGTTGCACTATTAAGAGTTGCTAAATGGAAAATAATTGTTAATCTTAAAGTATCTATAACAACTGAAATAGGTGAGCGGTTTTAAAATAAAAAAATTGCCATTTAGATTAGGAATAACCTTTTTGATGCTTTTCCAAATGTACATCATCATAACAAATTGGAAAGATGATTTTCAGTCAACCTTGTTTGCGATTATCATCCTTGTAGCTTGTGTGTTGTTGTTTCTGTTCGATCTTTTCTTTAGTAGAAATTCAAATGATTAATAGATTAATTTGATGAGGTGGTAAAGATGAAAACATTATTACTAACTGGTTTCGAACCGTTTCTTTCATTTACGATCAATCCTACAATGAAAATTGTCGAAGAATTAGATGGTCAAACGATTGGGGAGTATCGAATTGTTGGAAAGACAATGACTGTAGATTTCGCTCGTTCTGGCAACCAGTTACTTGAATTTATTCGAGAAACCAAACCCGATGCTGTTGTTTCACTTGGTCTAGCGGGTGGTCGTACGAAAATTACGCCTGAACGTGTTGCTATAAATGTGAAGGATGGCGATGCAGACAACGAAGGACATAAACCCGTCGATGAATCGATTCAAATGGACGGTCCTGCGGCGTATATGTCGACGTTGCCGATTCGTGAGATGGTGGACAAATTAAATGAGTCTGGATTCCCGGCAACTATTTCGAACACTGCTGGCACATACTTATGCAACAATGTCATGTATGAGGCGCTTCACTATGTAAAAACAAATAATCTATCGATTCCAAGTGGGTTCATTCATATCCCAGCATCTCACGAACTTGCGATTGAACATGGCAATATAGCTAGCTGGTCACACAATGATTTATTGGAAAGTATCTCGATTTGTCTTTCAGTTCTTTCAAAGTAACTTCTAACAAAAAAACGGTTTCTCCCGCATTGGAGTAACCGTTTTTTTTAGAATGTAATTAGTCGTTATCTAAGTCTTTATCTAGAAATGAAGATTTCTTAGTTTCAGCAATACCTAACTTTGCCTTAATCTGAGATAGCTCTCTGAGTATGATTTGAGTATTTAGCCAAGCTGCAATTGATGCGAAAATAGCTAAAACCAAAGTGATTGTAATAATAATGTTAATTGCCATGTGTTCTGCCCCCTTGTTGCTTATTGATTCATATTACTAATCTATATGTAGAATTTATACTTTGAAACCTTCCAACTATTGAAAACGTATTCTATTCAAACTCTCAATATATCTTTTTTGAATGAAAGGAGTGATCTGCTCGTGGAAGAAGTTAATTTAAATAAAAACAAAAAGAAATTATTGAAAATCGTGATGTTTACATTCATTATATTGGCGTTTGTACTAATTAGTATGCTGGAAGACATCGGTCAATTTATTAAGTTTCTACTATTTGATGTCATTGCAGTAAATGTGGTCGGTATTGTTTTAATTTCAGGAGGACTTTTTGCATTAATCTTTGGTCTTTACATGATGATCAGTCGGAAAGCCGTGAACCCAAGGGGAATGATCATTCCAACTGTTTTATTATCATCAATATTACTCATACTTGGATTCTTGTTAGCTGAAAATACAAATGATGATTTATCAGATGTTGCTAGTTATTTGAGTGGAAATGTAAGGGAAGAGAATGTCGTAATAACAGAATTCCAAGATGTATCAACCCCAGACGGACCGATTTATTACTATACATTTGAAGATGGAAGAACTTTTGAAGAAGGGTATCGAGGCAAGGGATTCAATGATGTAAAAGAAGGGGAATCCTATACTATTCGCTATTTGCCAAAAACCAAAAAGCTTTTGAGAATAGAAAATAAGGAGACTAATTAATTTGCATTATCTACTATTGCTATATCCGTTAATTGCAGTTCAATGGTTTTTGAATGTAGTGACATTGTTAGAGAAAATGAAAGATGGTAAGAATTATCATAACCAAAAATTACTTGGAGCTGTCTACTCCTTTTTCCTAGCGGTACCCGTACTCATGATTTTGATTAGAGTTTATGAATAAAGAAAATAAGAGGAGGATTATGATGAAATTCGGTTTATATGGCAAGTTCGTTATAAAAGAAGGCGAGCGACACACGATGGTGAATATATTGTTAGATGCAGCGAAATCAATGGAAGACTTGGATGAATGCGAAGTTTACCATGTGCACATTTCAGAAGATGAGCCCAATTCTGTATTTGTATACGAAGTGTGGAGCAATGAATCAGCTCATCAAGCATCATTAAACTTAAAATCCACTAAAACCTTAATTAAACAAGCGATGCCACTCATTACGGGAATGGAAAGAATCAGTACCTTAACACCAATGGGTGGAAAAGGTTTTGCGAAGTTTGATTGAAATAAAAAAAGACATCAAGGGATGTCTCAATAACTACTTAGAATCTTTTTCGAGTAGATCAATGATTCGATCTAGTTTTAGTTCAATTTCTTTCGAATGATTGTTTCGCGGTGTTGCATTAATTAATAATCTTTTAATAAACAACGTGAAAGAAATTACTCCTATTACTGACAAAGCTAATAAAACGATTATGTAGAAAAATGAAAGTACGTCCATATTGACCTCCTAAAACAATTTTACTAATTATACCATATGAGAATAATACCTATTTAAAGGAGTTATAAAATGATTAGTTTTGAAAAAATGAACAATCAAGAGTTTGAAAAATATATAGATTTTATGAAAAAGGAATATGCACAAGACATTTCGGCTAATTTTTCTCTACCAATGGATAAAGCTTTAGAAGAATCAGAGATGATGGTGAAGAATACATTTTCTGACGGTTTATTGACAGAAGGACAATACATATTTAACATCAGTGATTCGAATTCGAATTCGAATACGAACGTAGGAATTATTTGGTTCAATGTTAATACTGAAATAAATAGAGCGTTTTTATATCATATTTTTATCGATGAACTTCATAGAAATAAAGGATACGGAACAAAAGCTCTGAAGGCACTGGAAGTCAGGGTAAAGGAACTCGGAATGGATTCCTTAGCGCTTAGCGTGTTCGGAAAAAACGAGGGAGCTTATAACCTTTATAAAAAGTTAGGGTATACTACATCCTCTATATCCATGCACAAAGTTATTTAATTTAAATGCCTAGTTCTTTTACGGAAGTGAGGTAATGATATGGAAAATGATTTATCCCGCGCTTTAGAGTTACGGAGAAAAGGACGATTGATTGAATCCAATCAGGTAATTATGGAATTATTGCTGCTAGATTCTCATAACGCTTCATTACACTATCAACGAGCGGTCGGTCTTGATATTTTGGGACAAGAGATTGAGTCGATTCCGTATTATGTGAAAGCAATTGAACTTGGATTACCGAATAATGAACTCGAATATGCTTTTGTAGGATTAGGCACTATTTATCGTTCTCACGGACGTTTTTTGGAATCGAAAGCACTATTTGAACTTTCAATTAGTGTATTTCCAGGAAAAGAGCAAATGAAAGTGTTCTACGCTATGGCTCTCTATAATTTAGGCGAGTATAGAAAAGCAATGGAGTTTTTAATTGATGTACTCAGCTGGACGACAACAAATCAAGACATCTTAAAGCATTATCGTGCGATCAGTTATTTAGGTCACAGATTAGATTCGAGCAGTGACGAAATCGTACAGCTTACGAAGGGTTCTAAGAAAATAAACCAAAGTGAAAAGTCGATAGTAAAAAAAGTTTCAGAGGGACTTAAAAACGTTAGCATAGGTGGATTTCATACTTGTGAAGCCAGTGAGTTTGACGACTATTACTTATATTTCAATAACCCTGATTTTGATACTCGAAAGTCTTCTCTAGCAGAATTCACGGTGATGCTAGGAAATTGGCATTCGAAATGTAGCTTTCCCTTTACGCCTCAACATGACCGAAAATACGATGGATATTTTGCACCTTATGAGCCAAGTCATGAATTGAATAATTATGTTGAAGCATTCGTTTTACATCACGAGCAAATTAAACAAGACTTTCCGATTATGTTTAAATATATTGTTCGATTTTTATTGGAAATTGAAGAAGAGTATCAAATACCTTATGAACTGAAGTTTCCAGAAGTTAATGGAGGGCTATTTTCAATATTAAGAAAAGATGTTTTGATACCAAATCGATATTTATTAAATAAGGACAAGGACTTTAACATGTTTTTAAAAGAAGCCGGAATACCGGAAATTTATTAATTTCTTGAAATGACGAACAAGGTATCATTTTCGCTAATGACAATGGATTGAAGGTGATTAAGTGACTGAAATATTTTTAATTTTAATATTCATTGGACCCTTAATTGGTATTCTGATTTGGACCTATAGAAATCCTAAGGAAAGTATTTTATGGGGAAGACGATGGGCTTATAAGGAAGAACCGAAAATAACTGAAGGTGCAATCAGTTATGTGAAATTCACATCGATGATTGGTATTGGCGTATTGATATTTATGATATTTATTATTCTGATTGAGAGCAGAAGATAAAGTTGATTGGCCTGGCTATTAATGAAATTAATGAAATTAATTCAGCGCGAAACCCATTAGGCAACTAACTAATGCTTTTGTTGAATATTGAATATAGAAAAGCTTGTTTTCACCCGAATAAATGAAACGAATTCCCATTCAAAGCCGTATAGAAATATATGGGAGGTGAGTTCGGATGAAATACTTTTTAGTTGGCGTTATTGTTTCTGTTGTTGCACTAGTCATTTCATACATCGCATTAGGCAGTGACCAGACTTATGTCATTCCAGGAGGAATAGGGTTTTTCTTTATTATCATTTCAATGCTTTTTTCAGGGTTGATGGTAAATGGTGATAAAATGAGAGCAAATTTCGCCACTGAATCAGATGTTGATCGTCGAGAAAGAACTCAGACAGCTGTTCGATCGGGTTTAATTGGTTTACCGAATATGCTTTTAGCAGGATTTCTATATTTTTTATGAAATGAAAGCGAAAACAGCTACTCCTCGAAACTTTAGGAGTAGCTGTTTTCTTTTATTGGCGAAACATGTTCATAATTTGGCGTTACCAACAATTATTCTGGCTCAACGTGTCTATAATCTGTCGTTACACGCATCTACCATCAAGAACTCGACCAACCAGCTTTCGTTCCAACTACACCAGTTCCATTACCCATACCGTTGTTGTTCGTTGATGAACCAGTCGACTTATTAGCATTTCCATTCCCATTATTGCCTGCATTGCTACCAGATCCCATACCTGTCCCAGTAGAAGTGTTGCCACTCATAGCGTTAGCGGCCATGCCAGCTACTCCCATGGCAGCATTGGCCATAGTTCCACCAGCCATGCCACCGCCAGATCCACCTGCAGTCCCTCCAGCCGCGCTTCCACCGCTAGCCATATTCATTCCTTTGTTTGCGAAGTCTTTCATTAGTTGGCCGACTTCGGGTACGCCAGTATGACCTGTCATGCCACTTTGTTGCATCATGGCTTTCATTGGACAATATTTGACGGTGCCTTCTGCTGCTTTCATAGCGCCTAGAGCGACTAATAAGCGACCTTTGTTGCATTGTGGGTTTCGAGAGAGTTTAGCCGTGCCATAAGCGAGCATACTAAGACCCATTGTTAGTCGTGCGAGGGCGTTGCGCGTGCTGATGTTTTGAGATTGTGACATTTTCGTGTTTCCTCCTATCTGAATTTTCAAAATTGTGTCCTTGCCGTCTGTATTTTCCAATATTGCTATGCTAAGATAAAGGATATACAGCTTGTCCGGAACTTAGGATGGGCTGCTATCTTTTCTAATACGGATAATCGATTCGTATGGAATCCTTAAAATCCGGCACATGAAAGGAGAATGGAATCGTTGCAACATCCATTGTGGAAAATCGAAGAAATTCGTCATCAACTAAAAATTGTTGATGGAAAAGCTTGTCCTGATAAGATCATTACAAATGCAACATACTTACATAGTGTTTTTAAAAAATGGGTACAAGGGAATATTTGGATTTCCAAAGACCGAATTGTTTATGCTGGACCTGAACTCCCAGCTTCAACGGATGGGGCGGAAGTGATTGATGCCAGTGGACAATATATTGTGCCTGGTTATATCGAACCGCATGTTCATCCATTCCAGCTTTATCATCCCCAATCTTTTGCTGATTATGCGTCTCAATTAGGGACGACTACTTTTCTATCAGACAATTTAATTTTGTTTTTATTGCTTGAAAATGAGAAAGCGTTTTCAATTTTGGATCAGTTAAATGAACTGCCATTTTCGTTCTATTGGTGGGCTCGGTTTGATTCGCAAACGGAACTTGAAAATGAAGATGAGTTGTTTACCACGAAATCAATTGGTGAGTGGTTAGAGCGACCTGAAGTGTTGATGGGCGGAGAGTTAACCGCTTGGCCACGACTTTTAGCTGGAGATGATCAGATGCTGTATTGGTTACAATCAGCGAAAATGAAGGGCAAGAAAATCGAGGGACATTTCCCTGGTGCATCTGAGAGAACTCTTGCACGCATGCGCTTACTAGGTTCAGATGGTGACCATGAAGCCATGACGGTTGAGGAAGTGGAACGCCGCTTACTTCATGGATATGCGGTTACGTTAAGACATTCATCGATACGTCCAGACTTGCCAAATCTATTAAAAGAAATGGTCGAGAAGGAAATGAACGTCTTCGATCATGTCATGATGACAACAGATGGCTCGACGCCTTCATTCCATCTAGATGGCGTGATGGATAAGTGTATTCAAGTGGCGCTTGATGCTGGGGTAAAACCAATTGATGCGTATTTAATGGCTTCATACAATGTAGCGAGGTATTACAATATGTCCAATCTCCATGGTTTTATTGCCACAGGTAGATTTGCCACTATGAACTTCCTTGAATCCGAAACAAATCCAGTGCCAGTGAGTGTTCTTTCAAAAGGTGTTTGGTTAAAACGTGATGGCGAGAGAGTGATGAATCTTCCGAAAATCGATTGGTCTGGGCTCGGTGAACTTGAGCTCCCGTTTGATATGCACGAAGGCGATTTCGAATTCTCGATGCCGTTTGGAATTGAGATGGTCAACGATGTGATTACGAAACCGTATAGTGTTTCTATTCATATTGGGGAAGATCGATTAAGCAGTGATCATGACGAAAGCTTTTTAATGCTCGTGGATCGACAAGGCAAGTGGCGTGTCAATACGATGATTAAAGGGTTTGCCACATCTGTGCAGGGTTTTGCCTCGTCTTACTCGAATACAGGGGATATCATTCTGATCGGGAAGAGTCGAAGAGACATGCTGATAGCTTTCAATGAAATGAAACGTCGCAAAGGTGGAATCGTGTTAGTTGAAGAAGGCGAAGTGGTAGCAGATATTCCTCTGACGATTGGTGGGGGTCTTTCATCAGAGAGTGTTGAAGTACTGATTGAACAAGAATTAGCCTTGAAAAAAGCACTTTCAGAGCGAGGTTATAAATATGGCGATGCCATCTACACTTTGTTGTTCTTACAATCTACGCATCTACCATACGTTCGAATTACACAACGTGGGATTTATGACGTCATGAAAAAATCAGTATTGTTCCCTTCGTTTATGAGATCGTAAGGGGGATGGGGAAATGAAGAAGTATTTAGTAGCTGTGTTCGCGGTGTTACTTATTTCAGGTTGTTCAAAAGACAAAGAAGAATCAACCGAAATAGCAAAAGACGATGAAGAAAAAGAAATTGAAGTCGTCGACATGACAGATGGAGAAGAAGAAGTCGAAGTGATTCTACCCTATCAAGCGCCATTTACTGGTGTTCGCGGAGAAGAAGAGTTCACGAATCGTCCAGTGCTAGTCACGATTAATAATCATCCACACGCTCGTCCGCAATCTGGTATTGCGCAAGCAGACATTGTCTACGAAATGGTAGCGGAAGCTAACGTAACGAGATTACTAGCTTTATATCAAAGCGAACTGCCTGAACGAATTGGACCGGTTCGAAGTGCGCGTGATTATTTCATTGAAATCGCAAATGGGCTTGATGCATTTTACGTCGCACATGGATACAGTCCAGAAGCACGCCAAATTCTAGCTTCAGGTGTAGTCGACCATATAAATGGGATGCAGTATGATGGAACGCTTTTTAATCGATCGAAGGATCGGAAAGCGCCACATAATTCATATACGACTGGGGAACACGTTTTGCAAGGGATGGAAAAAGTAGGAGCGAGCATTGAAATCGAAAAGATGCCGCCTTTTTCTTATTATGAGTCTGCAGAAGGAGCGAAAATGGGTGCGATCGCAAGTGTGATTGATGTTCGTTTTGGTGTAAGTGAAGACTTCCACCATGTCTACACGTATGATACACTTACTCAACAATACTCGCGTTCTTCAGGTGGTCATTTAACGACGGATAAAGACACGCTTGAACAAGTGAGTTTGTCGAACTTACTCTTTTTTGAAGTTCCACACCAAACCATCGATGACCAAGGAAGACAACAGCTTAACCTAACATCTGGCGGTCGTGCATATTTATTTCAAGCAGGTATTATGAAAGAAATCGAATGGCAACAAATAGATGGCATTCTCGTTCCAATGGAAAACGGATTGCCGGCCATGTTAGTTCCAGGAAAGTCTTGGGTTCACTTAGTGAAAACGAAACCGGGTATGGAACAGATGGTGACATTTAGTCCTTAAGAAACATAAGAAAGGAGGGTCCATTCATGCAAATAGAAAAAATTCGCGGACATCAAACTGAACAATTATTTAAAGCTGTTTTAGAATTAAAAGACATCGAGGAATGTTATCGATTCTTTGACGATCTATGCACAATAAGCGAAATCCAATCTCTTGCTCAACGATTTGAAGTGGCCCATTTACTTCGTCTGAAAAAGACATATGAAGTCATTAAAAACGAAACTGGGGCAAGTACAGCTACTATCTCGCGTGTTCGACGCTGTTTCGATTACGGCAATGATACATATGATGAGATGCTTGGAAGATTATATCCTGACGAAAAACCATTTCAATTCCCTAAAGACTGATTAGAGACCATCTCTAGTCAGTTTTTTTGTTATACTAATAAGATAGGTAAAAACTGATTTTCGTATTGGATGTTAATACCGAATTTAACGATAGGTGGCTGACCATGGACTACTTGAAATGGCGACATGTGTTTAAACTAGATCCTGCAAAAGAGATATCTGACGAAAACTTAAGGAAAGTGTGTCAGTCTGGAACCGATGCCATCATCATAGGCGGTACAGATGGAGTGACACTCGAGTTAGTCTTGGATTTACTCATGCGTGTACGTCATTATAAGCTCCCAGTCGTCCTAGAAATATCAAATGTAGAGTCAATCTCACCAGGGTTTGACTATTATTTTATTCCCACTGTACTCAATAGCTCGAACACGAAATGGGTGAAGGAACTCCATCTAGATGCCATAAAAGCATATGGCGATTTTATGGATTGGGACGAGCTCATCCCTGAGGGCTATTGTATTTTAAATAAAGATTGTAAAGCGGCCATCGTGACGGATGCGAACACAGAGCTTTCACAAGAGGACGTCGTTGCTCATGCACGATTAGCCGAGAATTTCTTCAAGTTACCGATATTCTACATGGAATACAGCGGTATATATGGAAATCCTCATATGGTTGCAGCAGCTAAAGATGTGCTAAACCACACGCGTCTATTTTATGGTGGTGGAATTACGTCCATCGAACAAGCGAAAGAAATGGCTACTTACGCAGATACAATTGTCATCGGAAATCATCTATATGACAATCTTGATGAAGCTTTATTAACAGTAGAAGCAGTTAAATCAGAGGCTTTTTGACATTGATTCAAAACAGCTTATAATAGAAGAACAAATGTTTGGTAAAGGACGGTGCAAAATGGAATTACTCGTAAAAAACTTATTAAACGGGATGAATCCTGAACAAGAACAAGCAGTAAAAGCAACGGAAGGACCCCTCCTCATAATGGCAGGAGCGGGATCTGGTAAAACGCGTGTCTTAACGCACCGCATCGCTTATTTAGTTGTGGAAAAAGACGTCTATCCTTCAAAAATTTTAGCAATTACATTTACGAATAAAGCGGCTCGTGAAATGCGAAATCGGATCGATGGATTACTTGGGAATGGAACAGGCGACCGTATGTGGGTTTCAACATTCCACTCCATGTGTGTTCGAATTCTTCGAAGAGATATTGACCGCATTGGCTATTCGAAAAGCTTTTCGATTTTAGATACAAGTGATCAATTAACCGTCATTAAACGAATCTTAAAAGATCAAAATATCGACCCCAAAAAATATGATCCACGCTCGATGTTAAATGCCATAAGTTCAGCTAAAAACGAATGCATTGATGCGGCAACATTCCAAAGCCAAGCCAATCAATTCAATCCTTTCGAGAAAACAGCGGCGGAAGTGTATACTGCCTACGACAAACGCCTACGGAAAAACCAGTCACTTGATTTTGATGATTTGATTATGACGACGTTGACACTCTTTAACCGTGTTCCTGAAGTACTGGAATTCTATCAAAACAAATTTCAGTATATTCATGTGGATGAGTACCAAGATACAAACAAAGCTCAGTATGATTTAGTTCAAATGCTGGCGAAAAAGTTTGGCAACCTTTGTGTAGTAGGAGATTCCGATCAATCCATATACAGATGGCGTGGAGCGGATATTCAAAACATCATGTCGTTTGAAAAAGATTATCCTCAAGCACGAGTTATCATGCTTGAGCAAAACTATCGTTCGACGCAACGCATCCTAAAAGCAGCCAATGACGTCATTGTTAATAACACAGGTCGTTATCCGAAAGAACTTCGAACAGAAAATAAGTCGGGTGAACCGATTCGAGTGTATAAAGCTTACGATGAACAACAAGAAGCACAATTTGTTGTGAAAACCATTCAAGAAATCATGGAAACCGATGGTCGTACATTAAACGACTTTGCGATTCTTTACCGAACAAATGCACAGTCTCGTGTAATGGAGGAAGTTTTAGTGAAGTCGAACATGGGTTACACCATTGTCGGCGGAACGAAGTTCTATGATCGAAAAGAGATTAAAGATCTACTCGCATACTTACGTCTTATAGCGAACAATGAGGACGATTTGTCGTTGTCACGTGTAATTAACGAACCTAAACGTAATATTGGCGCTACATCGTTTGAGCGAATGGCTCGATTTGCGATTGAACAAGATCGTTCAATTTTTGATGCACTTCAAGAAGTTGATTTCATGGGACTTCCTGCACGCGCAGCAAATGAAGCGGCCAAGTTCCATGCATTAATTGAGGGTTTTTCGAAAATGCAGGAATTTTTATCGGTAACAGAACTTGTTGAACAGGTGCTAGACAAAACCGGTTATCGTAATATGCTTCGCAATGAAAAAACCATCGAAGCAGAAAGCCGATTAGAAAATATAGAAGAGTTTTTATCCGTAACGAAAGCTTTTGAAGAGCGCAGTGATGATAAATCGCTCGTTACTTTCTTAACTGACTTAGCCCTTATTTCCGATTTAGACAAGCTAGGAAGCGAAGAAGATGAGTCGAAAGGCAATATCGTATTAATGACAATGCATGCTGCAAAAGGACTTGAATTCCCAGTGGTCTTTATCGTAGGTATGGAGGAAAATGTGTTTCCTCACTCAAGGTCCATTGGCGATACCGATGAAATGGAAGAAGAACGTCGACTTGCTTACGTAGGTATTACACGTGCTGAAGAGCGCTTGTATTTAACATGTGCACAGTCTCGTACATTATTTGGACGCAGCGGTTACAACAACCCATCTCGATTTATCGCTGAAATTTCAGATGATATTATGGAGCAAGTGGTCTTAAAACAACAAGCCGGGTCGAATCGGACGACGACAACAAGTCGCTCAACGGGCACCACAACACGTGCTGCCGTTCAACGTCCCGTTTATAAAACTTCTGGTGGAGACAAACTAGGATGGCAAGTTGGAAGTAAAGCACTTCATAAGAAATGGGGAGAAGGAACGGTCGTTAGTGTTCGTGGAGAAGGTGAAAACACGGAACTAGACATTGCTTTCCCAAGCCCAACTGGTATTAAACGATTATTAGCGAAGTTTGCGCCGATTGAAAAAGTATAAATTTTAAAGGAATTGCTACTTTCAATAACTTTTAAGACTTGAATTATATGATCCGAGCGGAGGAACAAAAATGGATAAAGTGCAATTGGAACAACGTGTAAAAGAACTAAATCAGCTGTTGCATGATACTGGATATGCCTACTACGTACTGGACAAACCGCTCGTGCCAGATGCTGTATATGATCAGTACTTACAAGAGCTGATTGAAATTGAAACAGAATTTCCCGATTTAATCTTCCCAGATTCGCCCACTCAACGTGTTGGAGGGACGATTTTACAAGGGTTCAAAAAAGTCGCACATACGTATCCAATGCTAAGTTTATCGAATGCATTTGGACGTGATGACTTAGATGACTTTGATCGACGAATTCGTGGAAGCATCGGCGATTCGTTCTCGTATGTATGTGAGCTAAAAATTGATGGACTTGCGATTTCTCTTACCTATGAAGAGGGAGTCTTCGTTCGTGGTGCTACTCGTGGAGATGGTCGAGTGGGAGAGGATATTACCGAAAACCTCAAAACCATTCGTGCGATTCCGTTACGTTTGAAGAAACCTGTTACGATTGAAGTTCGCGGTGAAGCGTATATGCCTAAAAAATCCTTTTTAGCTTTGAATGAACAACGAGTGGCCAATGAAGAAGAAAAATTTGCGAATCCACGAAATGCAGCAGCTGGTTCGCTTCGTCAATTGGATCCTAAAATAGCAGCAAGTCGCAATCTCTCCATTTTTGTTTACGGGATTGGTGGAGATGGAGAAGCACTTGGACTTGATGGGCATGCTGAAGCGCTTGATTACTTAGATGAACTTGGTTTTCAAACGAATAAAGAACGTAAACTTTGCCAGTCCATTGATGAAGTGCAAGCTTACATCGAGAAATGGACAGAGCAACGACCAAACCTGCCGTATGAAATTGATGGCATTGTGATTAAAATTAATCGCTACGTACATCAGCAAGATCTTGGGTTTACCGCAAAGAGCCCAAGATGGGCAACTGCGTACAAATTCCCAGCTGAAGAAGTGAAAACGAAACTTCTTTCGGTAGAATTGACGATTGGTCGAAC
Source organism: Paenisporosarcina quisquiliarum (assembly GCF_043641925.1). GTDB lineage: Bacteria > Bacillota > Bacilli > Bacillales_A > Planococcaceae > Paenisporosarcina > Paenisporosarcina quisquiliarum_A. Next base: position 89,476 of record NZ_JBHZRU010000010.1, on the reverse strand, counting down.
AGGTGTCTTAACGCCAACGGCTATTTTGGAACCGGTTCAAGTAGCTGGTACCACTGTGGGAAGAGCTTCTTTACACAATGAAGACCTTATTCGTGAAAAAGATATTCGCATTGGAGATACCGTCATCATCCGAAAAGCGGGAGATATTATTCCTGAAGTTGTCTCTGTCGTTCTCGCTGAACGAAATGAAGAGTCTATCCCATTTGAAATGCCGACAGATTGTCCGGTTTGCGAAAGTGAGCTTGTCCGCATAGAAGGGGAAGTGGCTTTACGATGTGTGAATCCACAATGCCCTGCTCAAATTACAGAGGGCTTGATTCATTTTGTATCTAGAAATGCGATGAACGTAGATGGACTTGGTGAAAAGGTCGTCGAGCAATTATTCCGTGAAGGACTTATTCATGACGTTTCTGATTTATTTACATTAACGAAAGAACAGCTTGTTCAACTAGATCGCATGGGTGAAAAATCAGCTACAAATTTAGTGGAGTCGATAGAAGCGTCTAAACAAAATTCGATGGAACGTGTGTTATTCGGTTTGGGGATTCGTCATGTAGGTGAAAAAGCAGCTAAAATTTTATCCGAAGAGTTTGGAGATATGTTCGCTTTATCAAATGCAACAAGTGAACAACTCGTTTCAATTCATGAAATAGGCGATAAAATGGCGGATTCCGTTATTCGTTATTTTGATAATGAAGAAGTTAAAGGCCTCCTCAAACGTCTACAAGAATATGGAGTCAATCTTTCTTATACAGGTAAAAAAGTAGACACTTCTAATTTAAATCATCTATTAACTGGTAAAACAGTTGTATTAACCGGGAAATTAGAACAATTGACACGTCAAGAAGCAAAAGAGAAAATAGAACAAGTAGGCGGCATTGTATCAGGGAGTGTCAGTAAAAAAACCGACATCGTCATCGCAGGTGAAGATGCGGGATCTAAACTCGACAAAGCAAATAGCTTAGATATTCCTGTGTGGGATGAAAATCGCTTAATCGAAGAACTAAACCAGTAAAGGAGTCCTTCATATGATCAAACGAATCAGCTGGATTCCGGCCATGATTTCTTTATCTTTAATAGTCGGATGTGTTCCATCCATGACCAACGATACAGAAGTGATTCAAGAAATCGATAGTGAAGTTGAAACAACCACCATTCCAAATCTTCAACTTTCTGATCAGTATTACCGTACGTTATTGCCTTACGAAAAGAGTGCTAGCCGAGGCATGATCGTTTCAAATGTCAACTCAAAGTATGATGTCAAGGAAGTAGAAAATGGGCTGACTCGTATTTCGCAGCGCTCTTATTCACCCGATAAATATTTCTTCCAAGAAGGTCAAATGTTAGATGCTGAAGTGATCAGTTCTTGGTTGTCAAGAAAATCTGAAGAACAACCACTTGGATTAAACCCATCAGTGACTAAAGATATGACTCCTGAACAAAGAGCTACACAAGCACCGATGTACTTGGCACACATATTAGAACAAAATTATTTAGTGAAGACAGATGATAACAAAGTTAAACTTGACGGAATTTCGATTGGATTGGCATTAAACTCGATTTATTATTATCAAAAAATCCAATACGGTCCAACATTCGAAGAACCGATACCAGAAAGTGCTTTGTTGGAACAAGGTAAGAAAATGGCCAATGAAATTGTTGCTAGAATGCGAACAATGGAAGGTCTAGAGAATGTCCCAATTACAATTGGTTTATTCAAACAAGAGAGTCGTAACTCGATTGTGCCGGGAACCTATATGGCATTTGGAAACGCATCTGAAGGTAAAGGCAGTATTGGAGAATGGACACCTATAAACGAGGAATTTATATTGTTCCCGCAACCGATTACCGAAGAAAAATATCGTGAAATGGATAATGCTTTTAAAAAATTTAAGCAAGACATTGATGAATATTTTTCGAATTATACAAGTGTAATCGCCACTGGTTTCTATCAGGATGATTTGGTGAAAAAAGTGACCATTGATATCCCAATTCAGTTTTATGGCTCAGCAGAAATTATAGGTTTCACGCAATATATGGCGGGCTCTGTTATTAAACGTTTCCCAGATTCGATTCAAGTTGAAGTGAGCGTGACGTCTATAAACGGACCCGAAGCATTTTTGATTAAAAAAGCAGGAGACAAAGAGCCGTACGTACATATTTATGATTGATTTTTCATGAATATATCGATACTGCTAGAAGACGTTCTGTAAAAGAGGGAAATTTCAAACTGAAAACAGACTTTCGCATCTGTAGTTCTAGCGAGCCATATTGCAAGATGGTTTTAATGCATGAGACAGCACTTGAGCTGTCTCTATTCTTTTAGGCTGAAAAATGATATGATAGTCGGTATGATTGTCGAATTCGGAGGTGTATAAAATGGCGAATATTTCAAAAGAAGAAGTGAAGCACGTTGCGCATTTAGCGCGTCTTGCCATTACAGAGGAAGAGGCTGAAAAGTTTGCAGGTCAGCTTGCAGCGATTACTAATTTTGCGGAGCAATTAAATGAGCTTGATACAACGGATGTAGAACCTACTACACACGTTTTACCACTTGTAAATGTGTTACGCGAAGACAAATCGATTCCTGGTCTAGACCGAGAAAAAATGATGAAAAACGTTCACGAGCAAGAAGCGGGACAAGTTAAAGTACCAACCATTCTAGAATAGACCAGAGCAAGGAGTGAACCCAATGACATTATTCAACCACAAAGCATCTGAACTTCAAGCTCTACTACATAAAAAAGAAATTTCGATTGCTGATCTTACAGCTGAATCTTTCAAACGAATCGAAGCAGTAGACGCAGATGTAAATGCCTTTTTGGCTTTAAATAAAGAAAAAGCAACCGCTCAATCAAGCGAAATGGACCAAGTGCCATTTGAACAACGTGGGCCATTATTTGGTATGCCAATCGGTGTGAAAGATAACATCGTGACAGAAGGATTAGAAACAACAAGTGCATCAAAAATTCTCCAAGGATTTAACCCAATTTATGACGCAACAGTTGTACATAAACTTCGTGCAGCTGGACTCGTAACAGTTGGTAAACTGAATATGGATGAATTCGCTATGGGTTCTTCGAATGAAAACTCTGCGTATAAAATCACACGTAATCCTTGGGACTTAGATCGTGTACCTGGAGGGTCTTCAGGTGGTTCCGCTGCATCAGTAGCTGCTGGTGAAGTACCATTTTCTCTAGGTTCAGATACAGGTGGATCGATTCGTCAACCTGCAGCATTTTGTGGTGTAGTTGGAATGAAGCCAACATATGGTCGCGTTTCACGTTATGGCCTTATCGCTTTTGCTTCTTCATTAGATCAAATTGGTCCGATTACACGCACAGTAGAAGACAATGCCTTTTTACTAGAAGCGATTTCAGGTGTAGATGCAAGTGATACAACGTCGGCAAATGTTGATGTGCCTAGTTTTGTAAAATCACTAACAGGTGATATTAAAGGACTTCGAATTGCTGTACCATCAGAATACTTAGGTGAAGGTGTTGGAGAAGCAGCGAAACAATCTGTTTTGGATGCTTTGAAAGTACTTGAAACTTTAGGCGCAACATGGGAAGAAGTTTCATTGCCACATTCAAAATATGGTTTAGCAACTTACTACTTACTTTCATCTTCTGAAGCATCATCAAACTTAGCTCGTTTTGACGGAATCCGTTATGGTTTCCGTGCTGACAATGTAGGATCCCTTATGGATCTTTACAAAAAAACACGCGCACAAGGATTTGGTGACGAAGTAAAACGACGTATCATGCTTGGAACATACTCGTTGAGTGCAGGTTCTTATGATGCGTACTATAAAAAAGCACAACAAGTGCGTACATTGATCAAAAATGATTTCGATCAAGTATTTGAAAAGTATGACGTTATTATTGGACCAACTACTCCAACTCCAGCTTTCAAAGTTGGCGAGAAGAATGATGATCCATTAACGATGTATGCAAATGATATTTTAACAATTCCAGTTAACTTAGCGGGTGTACCAGGAATTTCGATTCCGTGTGGATTTGCTGATGGTATGCCACTAGGCTTGCAAATTATCGGGAAACACTTTGATGAAGCGACAATTTACCGTGTTGCACATGCTTACGAGCAAGCAACAAGCTTCCACAAACAAACTCCTCAAATTTGGGAGGGAGCTAAATAATGAACTTTGAAACAGTTATTGGATTAGAAATCCACGTTGAACTAAAAACAGATTCAAAAATGTTCTCACCTTCACCTGCACATTTTGGTGCAGAACCTAATACAAATACACATGTAATTGACCTTGGATACCCAGGTGTTTTACCTGTTGTAAATAAACGCGCAATCGAATTCGGAATGAAGGCTGCAATGGCACTTAACTGTGAAATTTCAACGCATACAAAATTCGATCGCAAAAACTATTTCTATCCGGATAATCCGAAAGCGTACCAAATCTCACAATACGACAAACCAATCGGTGAACATGGTTGGGTTGAAATTGAAGTAGACGGTTACAAAAAACGCATCGGAATTACTCGTCTTCACTTAGAAGAAGATGCAGGTAAACTATCTCATACGGATAAAGGCTACTCACTTGTCGATTACAACCGTCAAGGTACGCCGTTAATCGAAATCGTTTCAGAGCCAGATATTCGCACGCCTGCAGAAGCATATGCTTATCTGGAAAAAGTAAAATCAATTATCCAGTACACGGGTGTATCTGATTGTAAGATGGAAGAAGGGTCACTTCGTTGTGATGCAAATATTTCTTTACGTCCATATGGTCAAGAACAATTCGGTACAAAAGCAGAGCTGAAAAACTTAAACTCTTTCAACTACGTTCGTCGCGGTTTAGAGCACGAGCAAGTTCGTCAAGCGGAAGTACTTCTTTCAGGTGGCGAAATCCTGCAAGAAACACGTCGATTTGATGAGTCAACAGGGAAAACATTGTTAATGCGTGTCAAAGAAGGATCTGACGATTATCGTTATTTCCCAGAGCCGGACTTAGTGGATCTTGTGATCGACCAAGAATGGATGGACCGTATCCGTGCAGAAATTCCTGAATTGCCAGATGCTCGTAAAGAACGGTATGTAAGTGAATTAGGTTTACCAGCATACGATGCAATGGTTTTAACTTTGACGAAAGAAATGTCCGATTTCTTTGAATCAACGATTCACTTGGGTGCGGATACGAAACTTGCTTCCAACTGGATGATGGGTGAAGTATCAGCTTATCTAAACGTTGATCAAAAAGAATTACATGACACGAAACTTACGCCAGAAGGTTTAGCTGGAATGATCAAGTTGATCAGCGACGGGACGATTTCTTCGAAAATCGCGAAAAAAGTATTCAAAGAACTTGCTGATAATGGTGGAACTGCTGAACAAGTTGTAAAAGACAAAGGCTTAGTTCAAATATCAGACGAAGGTGCTCTTCGTGACATCGTGACTCAAACATTGGATGCGAACCTGCAATCAATTGAAGACTTCAAAAATGGTAAGGATCGTGCAATTGGATTCTTAGTTGGTCAAATCATGAAAGCAACAAAAGGCCAAGCTAACCCACCACTTGTAAATAAAATCTTACAAGAAGAAATTGCAAAACGATAAATTTTAAAAAACAAAGTTTGTACCTGAAAATGGTGCAAACTTTGTTTTCAAATTTCATAACTGTGAAATAAATCGACTCCTTCAATGCGGAGTCGTTTTTTTATTGTTTGAAACTCCTAAACTAGTTGGAAAAGTACTGATAACCCTTTATTAGTAAGTGTGTTGATTCTTAAGGTACATAAAATCCGAAATAAAATTAGATTCTATAGACCTATTGTTTTTTCAAAAATATGAGTTTATTTATATTCGAATTAGTCAATAGACTATTAATACTAATTTGGAGGGATTTATTAATGAAAAAGGTTTTGTTATTTACAGCTCTTATCGGATTAGGTTTTGCGGGTGGAACGATTATGCCTACGGTTATGGCAGATTCAGAGGATTCAAAAAATGAAAATTGCAACTGTGCATGTGGTCATGGTGAAACAACCGTTATGCTTATGCCAACAGGAAGTGACATGTTATTAACAACAGGTTTAATCGAAGCAATCTCAAATGATAGTGACAATTCTCTTTCAAAAGAAGAGCTGGTAACAATCTTAACTGAAATACAAACTGAACAAGCTGAATTAAATGATCAAACAGCTGTAATGGGCGTTTCAACTGAATTACCAGAAAGTGAAACTACTGCGACGGTAAATTCTTATCGAGAAATGATTCAACGTTTCATTACAAGCAGCAAAACAACAACTGAAGAAGTGATTGAAACTGAAGAAGTTACAGGGACAAACAATGGTTTAACATCAATATTAGGAATTAGCACGATTATGAATCAAGAATCTTCAAGAACAACAGAAACAAAGAAAACAAAAAATAATAACGGTTTAGGAAATGGATCAGAAGAAGCAGATGGCACAAGCAGCGATGTCAAAGGTGTTGACCCTTCAAATCCAGGTAAAGCCCAAACAAAAGCAAAATCTACAACAAATAGTAATTCAAGTGTGAAATCAACAAATTCAACTAAGAACAATTCAACTTCAACTTCAACTTCAACAAAATCAAAAGAGAAAAAAGAAAAAAACAATAACGGTCTTGGAAATGGTTCTGAACCAGCAGATGGAACTAGTACCGATATCAAAGGTATTGATCCTTCGAATCCAGGAAAAGGAAGTTCGAAAAATAATGCAGGCAATTAATGATTGTGCTTAAGACATAATATGTATGAAACAGTGCATTTCTCAACGAATTACACTGTTTTATGCATATTACAGAATAGGAAGTTAGGTAGATGTTCTCGCGAAAGTGAGGACATCTTTTTTGTGTGAGAGGAATTGGCGCATTCTCGATTTCGTGGGGTGTATTCGAGGATTCGCTGGGTATATTCAAGGATTCAGTAGACGTATTCTCCATTTCATCCAACACATTCAAGCATTCAACAGTCCAATTCAAAAATTCATGATTTCCACACAATTCAGGACGAGAGAAAAACGACCCATCGACAAGTTTCTTGTCAATGAGTCGTCATATATCATCCCGTAAACACTTGATCATAAGGATATCGGTAATTCACTTTTTTCGGTTTCATTAAAATAAAGAAAATCGTCAACGGACCTATACGTCCTACAAACATGACCATGCTAAGTAAAACTTCGCCGAGATCAGAGAGTTGTGACGTAATACCCATTGATAGTCCGACTGTACCGAATGCCGATACGACTTCAAAGGCGAGCGGTAAAAATGGTAATGTCTCCGTTACAGTTAGTAAGAATATGAATGACACCACTAGCAGTAACCCAATCGTGGTTATCGCCAATGAACGAATGACCGTTTCTAATCGAATAGAACGACCAAAGATTTCGGGCTCTCCACGAGAACGTAAAAATGCCATAGTGGCTAAAATAACGACAATGAATGTGGTTAATTTTATTCCTGAGGCAGTAGATGCACTACCAGCACCAATGAACATGAGAAACATTGTAAATAACAAAGTTGGATCTTCCATAACCCCATAGTCTAATGTGTTGAATCCAGCAGTACGTGGAGTTACTCCTGAAAAATAGGATGCCATTATTTTTTCATACATTGGCAAATCACCAATCGTTTGAGCATTATTAAATTCAAGAGCAAAAATAACAAGTGTCGCAAAAATATTTATAATCACGGTTCCAGCAATCATTAACTTCGTATGTAATGACCACTGTCGAAAATATTGCTTTTGATATAAATCAATTACGACAGTAAACCCAAGACCACCGAGTATAAAGAGCGATGACAAGATCAAGTTCACGATCGGATCGCCAACAAAGCCCATCAAATTATCAGGAAATAAAGAAAATCCTGCATTATTAAATGCGGAGATGACGTGAAATAAACTCAAATAAAACGAATCTTTCAATCCAAAATCCTCAAACCAGTAAATCGTTAAAATAATGGTAGCTACCGCTTCCACTGTTAGAACAAAAGTGAGGATTAAACGAACCAATTTGACAATCCCACCAACCGAATTTTGATTAAATGACTCCTGTAAATAAATTCGGTTTTGCAGTCCCACTCGTTTTCCCAATACAATCAACAACGCGACTGCAAATGTCATTAACCCAATCCCACCACATTGAATGAGAACCAATAATACGAGCTCTCCGAACAACGTCAAAGTTGTCCCAGGATCGAATACACTTAATCCAGTAACAGTTGTAGCTGAAGTAGCTACAAACAACGCATCCGTCCATGATATCCATGTAGTCGTTGCAAATGGCAGCTTCAACATCGCCGTCCCAAGAGCAATAAGGAATAAAAAACTTCCTGCAATAGCTAGCGGAGGCGAGATTGAAAAGCGTTTCTTTTTAATGGTCCTCATACAGACACTTCCTAAGTTGAAAGAATTCAAAATAATACTAAACATTATGCCTCTTTTTTAATGATGTCAATAAGAATATTTATTTATGGTTTCTTAATTAATAAATTCAGATAAGTGCAAAAATGCGTAAAATTAATTACCAACATCTGTTAATATTAATGGGAGGTAGTAACTCTTAAGTTGAATTTCAATAAATGATTGAGGTAGCTTAGGTGGAATCAAAAAATCCAGTATTAGTTAAACCGTATAAAATCTTAGCTTAAAAAAGCAGGTGAAAAGATGTCTGTTAAACAATATCTAAATGAAATCCTCGAAGTATTTAAAGATGAATTACATGACAATTTAGTTGGTGTTTATTTGCATGGTTCTTTAGCTATGGATTGTTTCAATCCAAATAAGAGTGACGTGGATGTATTAGTTGTTTGTGAAAGGGAAATCTCAAATGACATCAAGATGAGAATCATTAAGAGATTGTTAGAGGTCACATCGGGAAATCCAAATCAATTGGAAATGAGTATCATCTTAAAAAAATATGTATCCACATTTGTCTACCCTACACCATTTGAGTTGCATTATTTCCATCCTCGATATTTAGAAGATGAGACCTACATATGTGGAGGACCAGGCTTTGAAGATTATGATTTAGCTGCACATATGATGATCACCTATCACCGGGGAAGAACATTATTTGGAGAAGAAATAAAAACAATCTTCAAACCGATTAAGCGAGAATATTATATCCACTCAATAATGAATGATATTGAAGATGCGACACAAGAGGTTATTAAAAATCCCGTTTATTTCACGTTGAATTTATGTAGAGTTTTGCTGTATCTCAAAGAAGACAAGATATCTTCGAAAAAAGAAGGCGGGCTATGGGGGCTTAAAAATCTTCCAAGTGAATTTCAGACGATTGTAAGAGAAACTTTAGATGTCTACATAGGAAGAACTTCAGAAACGAATTTAGATAATGAAGAATTAGTTCGATTCGCAAATTGGATGTTAAAGGCATGCTATCAATTGAAAAGTATTAGGTTAGAGGAGTAAATCAATGAAAACTTTGGTGATGCTTATACTTTTGATCATAACTCTTCTTTTAGTCGGTTGCGGTATGGCTGATGGAGGTCGAGTAACCGCACGTGAGTTGTTAAAACAATATCCTAATGAGGATATATTCCAATTTGAAGGTCGCATTTTCGGTAATGTGACTGAAGTTGAATGGGTCAAACAAAAAACAAGTTCATTTACTAAGTACGATCTTTTAGGTGAAATAAAATATCAATCAACTAAAAGATTTGGATTCAAGGACTTACAAGCAACGAAATTACCTGTTGGAACAAAATTCTATTCTACAAGTGAAGAAGGATATGGTGGTTTTTTAATCGTTGAACTTGACGGGGAAGAATACTTTTACCAAGAAATGCTTGAAGGTTAAAAGGTTTATTTCGGTATGGCGGTGCTGTCGGTAGGTATTTTAGTGAATAAAGACTTTATTATGATAGACCAAACAAAAACCAGCAGAGCAGTTTTTTTACATTAGTTAGAGGGGACCAGGAGGAAATTATGGAGACTGAACGATTAAAAATTATGGATCATAAGAGAAACCAAATTGGAATCGCTACTCGGAAAGAAGTACATCGATTAGGGTTTTGGCACGACGCATTTCATTGCTGGTTTATTAGCGAAGAAAATGAAAAAAATTATATTTATTTGCAGCATCGAAGTAATTCTAAAAAAGATTATCCCAACCTTTTGGACATAACTGCAGCCGGGCATATACTGTCAACTGAGACAATAGAAGAAGGTGTACGGGAGATTAAAGAAGAATTAGGTATTAATGTATCTTTCCAAGAGTTAGTTCCATTGGGTGAAGTTGAGTATAGTGTGACAAAGCCTAACTTTATAGACAATGAAATTGCACATATATTTTTATTCAAAAATCATAAGAGCTTCGAAGAATTTTCGTTAGATAAAGATGAAGTAGCAGGGCTCTTTAAAGCTGAATTTAATAACTTTTCGGAGATGTTTTTTGGGAATCGAGAAGAACTGTTTGTAGAGGGTTTTGAAATAAATGAATTAGGTGAAAAATCTTTCATAAATAAAGTGGTAAACATAAATGACTTTGTACCTCATCAATTATCCTACTATCGATTTGTTATTCAGAAGATTAATGAGAGGTTAACTAGTAATGTCAACCTAGATTAAAATTCATTCTTGGAGGGATTTATATTATTCAAGCAGTATTTTTTGATTTGTATGAAACATTGATTACTGAATGGGAAGGCGATCAAAAGAAGGCAACATATTCCGTCGCTAAATTGGGATTAGATGAGCAAGTTTATAGAAAAGCATGGGCAGAAAGAATGGATCGAAGAATGACAGGAGCTTTTGAAAATCATCAATGTGCATTAGAGGATATTTTAAAGAGTCATAATCAAACAGTTGATAAAAGTATAATTGATGAAATTCATTTACAAAGAGTTCATGTGAAAACTGTTCCATTTCTAAATATTGATAGCGAGATTATAAATACTCTTCATCTCTTAAAGAACATGAATATAAAACTTGGCTTAATTAGCAATTGTGCGCCAGAAGAAGTGGAGAGCTGGTCTCAATCTCCACTTGCAGAGATATTTGATACTACTATTTTTTCATACAAGGTGAAGTATGCTAAACCAAACCCCAAAATATACACAATCGCATGTGAAGCATTACAAGTAGCCCCTCAAGATTCAATCTTCATTGGCGATGGAGGTTCTAATGAATTACAAGGCGCTGCTGATGTTGGAATAAATTCCTATCAAGCGACGTGGTTCAGGCAATCAAATTTGCATGGGGATGTTTTTCCAAAGCTAAATAGTCCAGGGGATGTAATCGGAATAGTGAAGTCGAAATTGGAGGTGTAAAAGTGAAAAGATTCTTTTTAGTAATCATTTTCATCCTACCTTTATCGTTATTAGTAAGCTGCCAACATCCTACACAAACGGAAAATTTGAATGCCGAGGAAGATATGAAAGATTTTATTGAGCCTGAACCATCTGAATGGGTCAAATATTCAAAGATTGTTAGAGAGTATATGTACTATCGAACACAAGCGGTGGTTAAAAATGATATTCAAATTTTGTGGAACCAATATCCGAGATTGAAAAACGATATCGATTTCAAAGAAGGCGTTAACGTCGAGAAAGAAGAGATGGAATCTTTAAATAAACATTTTGACTTAATAGATGCCAATTACAATATCGAAAGTTATGGTCGAATGAAAGTCAATATGATAGACGATCAAAATGCTATCGTTCTTGTTCATGGGAGCACTGTCTATTTAAGAAAGGACTTTGATGAGTCTGGAGGAGAGTATGTAATGAAGATTTTCTTGGAAAAAACGAACAGTCAATGGACGGTAGTTAAAACAGATGAATATACGCAGGAAGAGTACAAAGAGTGGTTCAATAGCCGACAATGAGTGTGTTTAATAGTTTTATAAATAAACTTAACAGTAAGTATACAATTATAGCTATTACTCTAATTGCTATCATCATTATTTATGTATCAGTTATTAATAAACAAGCGTACGGAAATGACAAAGAGTCCATAATTGAAGTCATCCAATCAATAGATGGTTACAATAGCGAATCGATTGAGATTTTGGAAATCAAAGATATTCATAATAATAGGATTGTGAGCTTTCTACTTCATGACAGTCCAGCATTTATTCAGTTTTATAAAAACCCTGCAGGGAATTATGAGTGGAATTATGTGGAGAAGAAAGAGGGAGAATCCTTTGCTGTATTCATTCCTAACTTACGAGATGAAAAATCTGATGTTCTAAGAATGTTGATTGTTTCGAACCAATTTAACGAGATTGCTCAAATGGAATTGAGTGTTAATGAACGCATTTTTAAAGAGGGATTTGATGTGAGTCAAAGCAATGTATCCTGGATAACTATAGCGAAACCTAATGGTGATGAAGATAGCCTAAGATTTGATTTTAAATATTTCGATGCAGATGGGAATGAATACAAGGAGGAATTTGAATGACAGATAAAAAACCGATGAATGATGTAATTGACCATATGAGTAATATAGAAGGAAGTGTGCCTGCCCAAATCGAAATGAATAAATTGCCCAAACCGTTGCGATTCTTTGGGTATTTCGTATTCGGCTTTTTTGCCATTTCAATCGTTATCGTGATCATCGGGAATTTGTTGAACTAATCCGATATAAGATTTTTCTAAAATTAGGGGCGATTTTATGAATAAACTCACTAAGTTATTTGTTTTATTTTTATCTTTACTAATTGTTGCTGGTTGTACAAATCAAGAGGTGAAAATTCCTGATACTGCACCTGACTTTATTCAAAAAAGTGATTTTCAAAAAATTGATTGGCAAAAGAAAGCAGTTGAATTTGGTGAATATGGTGTCATCGGAAATGAAAATAAATCCGGTGTTATCGGTGCAGATATGCCGAGCTTAGATAGACAAAAGTGGATGTGGCACCTTTGGGATGTACCGCCAAATGAAGAGTTAACGATAGCAGGCTTTCATAAAGAAACACAAAAAGTTTATCCTCTTTTACTTGAAGATTCATGGTCGTTAATACTAAGTGGTCCTAATAATGGAGCAGATTCCCATTCACCATCTTCTATAAAAATCCCTCAAAAAGGAGAATGGGCTATTTTACTTTATAGAGACGATAAATTATTTGATACCTTAATTTATGAAATTAATGAGTAATAACATTTAAATACAGAAGAGTTATCGGAAAGTATTTTCAACTATCAATGTGAGGTGAATTAAGCATGAAAATTAGAATGGCTGATATAGCTGATGTCAATGGAATAGCTAAGGTCCACGTGGATAGTTGGAGAACTACTTATAGGGACATTATTTCTGATGAATTTTTAAACAAGTTGTCATACGAAAGCCGAGAAAAATTATGGGCATCAAATATGTCGAATATGAAGGTTTATATAGCTGAAAACGATGAAGGTGTCATTGTAGGGTTTTCCACTGGAGGTAAAGAAAGAAGTGGGAATTACACGGGAACTGACGGTGAACTTTACGCTATTTACATTTTAAAAGAATATCAAGGACAAGGGATAGGTAAATTGCTCGTGAAACCTGTCATTGATGAACTATTAAGCTTAAATATAAATTCAATGTTGGTACTAGTATTGGAGAAAAACAACTCTTGCCAATTCTATGAGGCGCTTGGTGGAAAGCAATTAGATTGTATCGAGGTAGAAATTGCTGGAGACAAACTAAACGAAATTGTGTATGGATGGACTGATATAAGAGCCATTCAATTGTAGCGAAGGGGAAACTAATATGAAGCAACTAATACCGCAGTTAGTAACTGGAGTAATGAATGACTATATTTCATTAGTAAATGAACGATTTCCAAATCTCCTTGAGGGCGTTTATATTCAGGGATCAATTGCATTAGATGCTTATGTTGAAGGTAGCAGTGATATTGATTTTGTTACAGTAATGAGTCGACGTTTATTAGAGTTTGATATCAATGTATTATCTGAAATACATCGGGAAATTGCGCATACATACAACTCTATTGAAATGGATGGAGTCTATATTGTTTGGGATGACCTTGGCAAGTTGGCTATTCATGAAAATCGCTATCCTGTTTATAAGAGTGGGGAAATTAGAATTGAATCTTACATAAATCCGATTACGTGGTGGCTGTTAAAAACAAAGGGCATTTGCATTGTAGGACCGGAATGTACATCGTTCACATATGAGACAAGCCCACATGACTTAATAACATATGTTAATAGCAATATGAATACGTATTGGGCAAATCGAACATCGAGTTTGGAAAGTGCTTTTAATGAAATAAGCAAATACTCGAAGGAAGAGATTAATACTACAATCGAATGGTCTGTCCTTGGATTGTTGCGTCAATATTATACCTTAATGGAGTACGACATCATTTCAAAAATTGATGCAGGCGAATATGGTTTGAAGCATGTCCCTATTGAGTGGCATCCAATTGTAAAAGAAGCAATCGACATTCGTAAGGGAGTTAAAAATACTCACTACACTTCTGACGAGCAGCGAGTGAAAGATACGATCGGGTTTTCAAAATACATAATTAGTTATTGTAACTCTCATTTATTAAAAGTATGAAGTAACTTGTGAAATATCAAAAGAGGTGTCTGAGTGAAAGAACTTGAATTGGAATATAGAGTATTTGGAACTGGGAAATTAACACTTATCATTGAGATGGGGATAGGTGGAGACTTTTATAATTGGATTTCATTTATTAACCAAATTGAACAAGATTTTAGAGTCGTCATATATCATAGGGCAGGTTATGGAAAAAGTGCAGTTTCACAAAAAACTAGAACAACAAACAATATTGCTACAGAACTTAATCAACTAGTGGAAAGATTAGGGATTCATGAACAATTCGTTCTAATGGGTCACTCTTTTGGAGGCTTATGTGCACAACATTATGCCAAGATGTATCCTGAAAAAATTAAAGGTTTAATCCTTATCGATTCAACTTCATTTAACTACAGTAAGTTATACAAGCTAAATATTCCGGTATTGAATTCGTTAATATCAATAGAGAAAATGGTAGAGAACAATTTAAATACATCAAAAAATTCAAAAGAGAAACTTGAAATTAAATATAATGATTTAATTTCGGAATACGAAATGATATTGCCGAGTAGGGATTCAAGGCAATTTAAAGATTTTATTTCAAGTCCTCTACGTTTCGAAACGATTGCAAATGAATTCGAAAACTGGGAATCAAGTAGCAGAAACATAATCAAACTAGGGAAGTTCCCTGACATTCCTCTAACGGTTATTGCCAGAGATAAAAAAACATCCATTAAAGCTTTTACAAAACATGGTATCCCTTCTGAAGAAGCTGCTTTATATGAAGATGTTTGGCGTAAGTTGCAGGTAGAATTGTCACAAATGTCTAGTTTAGGTGAAATGGTCATTGCTGAAGATAGTGATCATGATATTCATATTGATAGACCTGATATCATTCTTCAATGTTTAAAAAGATACATAAATTGAGTTATTAAAATTCTAGGAAACTATCGTTATTAAAAGAGTGGAGGCTTCATGATGTTTAAACTATTAATTGATGATCATACAGATTTACGTTTATTAGAAATAAGACATGCAGATGATCTTTATAATCTAACAAACCAATCAAGAACTACTCTCCGTGAGTGGTTGTTTTGGGTTGATTTTACGCAGTCCCCTAAAGATTCAATGATGTTCATCGAAAGTACAATGAAACAATTTTGTCAGAATAATGGCTTTCAAGCAGGCATTTGGTATAAAGGCGAACTAGCAGGAGTTATTGGTTTACATGCGGTGAATTGGACGAATAAATCAACTTCAATCGGTTACTGGCTAGGTGAGAAATTTCAAGGAAAAGGATTAATGACAAATGCTTGTGCTGCAGTAATTGAACATTGTTTTAATGAGTTGAAATTAAATAGAATTGAAATTCGAGTTGCAACAGAGAATCATAAGAGTCTCGCTATTCCTAATCGGCTAGGCTTTCAAAATGAAGGTTGTATAAAAAGTGCGGAATGGCTTTACGACAAATATGTTGACCACAATATATTTGGTTTGACTAAAAACGATTATGAATCTAGGAAATTGAACGGGTAAATGTGTTGAAGTAACACGACATCATTTCAAAAATTGATGCAGGCGAATATGGTTTGAAGCATGTCCCTATTGAGTGGCATCCAATTGTAAAAGAAGCAATCGACATTCGTAAGGGAGTTAAAAATACTCACTACACTTCTGACGAGCTGCGAGTGAAAGATACGATCGGGTTTTCAAAATACATAATTAGTTATTGTAATACTCATTTATTAAAAGTGTAATTTACTAAGGGGATTTTAGAATGAACATTCAACTACATCCAACTAGAGAACAAATGGCTAGTTGGATTTCGGCATATGTACCAGAAAAAGACTTCTATTTTATGAAAGAAGAGGATTTAAGGTACATAATGAGTTATCTAAATGAAATACTTGTTATTCCTAGAGATGAGTTTTTCAATCATGCTTCCTATAGAAAGATTGAATTAGCAAACAGCTACGAGCACTGGAATATCTCAAAGGAGATTGAGATTGTCATAGTTGCTCAATCTGATTGGATTAATAAATTAGAACCGAAAGAAAGAGAAAAGCTTCTTCTATTACAAGTAGAAGTGGGAAGAGGCTTGATTGTACCAACCAAGTTAACTTCAGATTTAAATATCATTCCCAAAGAACATATTGTAAAAAAAGATGAAGGACTTTACATTGTCATTCAATATGACATGTGGAAGAAACTTCCGATTACTACAAGGGAACAAATCATAAAATCATATGCATTGGAATGGGATAGCTGGAATTCAATAGAATTGCCTACAGGAGTACCAAGGCACATTAAAAAATATGCAAATACATTCTCAACAGATGCAGGTGCCAATTGTTTTGCAGCAACTCTATATGCAATTAGTACTTCTCCAATAAATCATGAGTGGATAATTCACGAATGGATTCATCAACAAACATTCATCAAGGGAATTGAAAATGCAGGGTATGTAAAAACGTACGATGAATTTCAAGATGGTGATGTCGTTACCTGGGTAAACGAAGCGGGAATTATACAACACGCATCGTATTGTTTAGGGAACAACCTGTTTTTCAATAAAAATGGACAAACCTTCTTTAACCCATGGAAAATTGTTCACTGGGATACATTAAAAGAAGAGTGGAAAAGATACTCAGTTCAAAGTTACAGGAAAATGGTTTGATCGGGGTGGGTGTTATTAATGAAAGTTGATTCGAAAGAAATACACATGCAAAGCATCAAGTACATCGTAAGGTCTGCAACAGAAAAAGATGCAAAAAGCTTGTCGTTTGTTCGATTACAAATTGATGGGGAAACAGAAAATTTGGATCGAGAAAAAGGAGAAGCTTTCTTAGATGAAGCTAGTTTTAAACAGTTAATAAAAAATGATACAGATAATAGTAAGAACCTCTTTTTAGTCGCTGAGGTCAATGGAGAAATTGCAGGTTTTTCGAGATGTGAAGGAAACCATTTGAAAAGAACAGCTCATAAAGTAGAATTTGGAGTTGGTGTTTTAAAAGAATGTTGGGGATTTGGTATAGGGAAGAATCTTTTAACGGAATCGATAAAATGGGCGGACACGAATGAAATAAAAAAAATAACGTTGAGTGTTCTCGAAACTAATGTGAAGGCTATAGAACTGTATCGGAAAAATGGTTTTGAAGTAGAAGGGATTTTAAAAAAAGATAAACACTTATCAGATGGAAAATATTACAATACAATCATAATGGGAAGAGTTTTTCAGACAAACTAATATTTTAATGGAGGTAGCTTATGCAAGAATTTGTATATCATATCGTTCAGAAAGATATAGTTGGCAACAAACTTGTAGCATTGAACTCTTTCAAGGAAACTAACCCTGCATTATACGAAAGATATACGAAAAAATATTTTGATCATCCAGACAGACCAAAATTACTAACAAAAAAAGTGCCAAAGTTAAACTGTTTGTGGAACGATGTAATTCATTTTCTGCCTTTACATCCTAATCATGTTTACAACGCACTTAAAAGCTTGGATATACAAATAGTAGAAGATATGCGTTTTTTTAAAATTCCAATTGAAAAGCTGAAAGATAATAATAATGCAATGTAATTATATTCAAAGCACAAATATTACGGGCCAGCAGAAGACATCGATGATGATGAGATGGTTATGCTGAACATTTGCGATTATAAAGAGTTAACTGAAATCCCTGCAGACACAGTCGAATATTACAAAGTCGAGCAGGCAAAAGGAAACAAATTTGGTATGTTCCCATACGTTCCACATGTGTTGAGTCAAGGAGAAGTGGTAATTAAAGGTTTGGAGATTATTGATTGGAATCAGAGTGAATGAGATATAAGAATATGAATCCCAAGAATTATTTATGTAAGGGGGAAAGAAGATGACCACTGTTTGTCTAATAAGGCATGGAGAGACTGATTGGAATTCAATTGGAATGTTACAAGGAAGAAAAGATATACCTTTGAATGAAGCTGGAATTTTGCATGCAAAGCAATGTCGCGAGGTTCTTCAATCCTCACATTGGGAAGTAGTTATAACTAGTCCATTAAAAAGAGCAAAACAAACGGCGACAATTATTAATGAAAAACTAAATGTTCCTGTTATTGAGATGGTTGATTTTATCGAACGAGATTTTGGTTTGGCGGAAGGAATGACATTCGATGAAAGAAATTCAAAGTTTCCTAATCGAATTTATCCCAAGCAAGAAGAAAGAATATCTTTTCGCAAAAGGGTAATGGAAGGATTGAACACCATTAATCATAGATATGTGGACAACAAAATATTGCTTGTGGCCCATGGTGGTGTAATCAACGCTATTTTAGATGAATTATCTAATGGGGAGATTGGTTCTGAGAAAACCGAGTTACTAAATGGTTGTATGAGTAACATTTTCATGCAGGAAGGTAAATGGTTTATTAAAGATTACAATCAAATTTCTCATCTTTCTATGAACAATTAATATCTTGCTTTAAATAAATATATTCGAAGTGGTGTTAAGAATGAATTTCCTAATTACTAAAATGAATAATGAAAAGGCTAAAGAAGTACTTTCTTGGAAATATGAAAAACCATATGATTTTTACAATAGTGACGAATCGGATGAAGAATTTGATGAGAAAATGGATGGATCTTATTTTTGTGTTATCGATGATCAAAATAAATTAGTTGGATTTTTTTGTATGGGTGAGTCAGCTCAAGTACCCAAAGGTAATAAATATCATATGTATCAAGAATCTCTAATTGATTTGGGTTTAGGGATGAATCCGCGTCTGACAGGCAAAGGAAATGGTTTAGAATATTGCTCATTTATTATCAAACATATTGAAGATACATATCAGAAAACACCTATTCGATTAACTGTGGCTAAATTCAATCACAGAGCAATTCATTTATATCAAAAACTGGGCTTTGTTTATGAAAATGAATTTATTACCGATTATGCAGAATTTATGACGATGGTTAAAAGAGATCGAAATACTACTTGAATAATACAAAATAAATAATTATTTCTAGCTAAGGACGCATATCCAACAAAGGATTGCGTCCTTTTTTTAATAAAAGATTGAGTTATCCAGGGTTATTTGAAATAATTGGAATTGAGTGAATAGGTAGAAAAAGGATGGTTGGTATGAAAACATTGGAAAGCAAGAGGTACATTGTCGAAGAAAAAATCGGTTATACACCGATGATTGGAAGACTACTCTCAATGATGGAGTATACGAGGCTGACAACATTAGAAGCAGTAAATGATTTAACGCAAGAACAGTTGGATTATGGCATAGACGGGAAGGGTAATTCAATCGGTGCCCTGTTATATCATATAGCATGTTTGGAAGAAATCTATGTAATCACATCATTAGAAGCCCGTGATCCGAATGAAGAAGAAGTGCAAAGGTTAACTGTGGGTTTAGAGCTTGGTGAAAAAGCACATGAAGAAATACATGGTAAAGAAATAGAATTCTATAAGCAACAGTTAGAAGTCGTTAGGAAACGAACGCTCGAATTGTTTAAGGGGATTGAGGATACTTGGTTAGACAAAGTTACACCGTTTGGACCAGAATATTTAGCGAATAATTATTTTAAATGGTTCCATGTTTTTGAAGATGAATTAAATCATCGGGGACAAATAAACCTCATACGAAATCATATGAAAAGTAAATAGAAGATTGTAGAGTGTCAACGAAATGGAGAATGAGTAAATGACAGATATAACTATTGTAAAAGCAGCTAGTCAGGATGCAGAAAAATTAACCGAAATAATGAAAATCACTTTTGATGAAGAAGCAAAGAAATGGCTATCAGATCAAGATAATGTAACGGATTACAATATTCAACCTCCTGGGTATTCATCGAAAGAAATGAATTTATATATGATTAATCATTTAAACTATTTTAAGGTTTTATGGAATGAAGAAATTGTTGGTGGAATTATCGTGACGATTTCAGGGCAATCGTATGGAAGAATTGACCGAATCTTTATTGAGCCAAAATTTCAAGGAAAAGGTATAGGTTCAAGTGTTATTACGTTAATTGAAAAAGAGTTTCCGAATGTTAGAGCTTGGGATTTAGAAACTTCGAGTAGGCAAATCAATAACCATCGCTTTTATGAAAAAATGGGCTATCGAACAACCTTTGAAACTAATGATGAATTTTGTTACATCAAAAGAATAGCAACTTCAAATCAACAGGATAATTTAATTGAAAATGAAAACATCTCGAATAGACAATATGAAAATTGCAATATGTCAAACACGCAAGGTTATCAAGTGAATTTGCAAGGTAGCTCATTAAGCAATAGCAATTTAATGAGCAGTCAAGTGAGGAACTGTAATCTAAGCCAGTCAACGTTCCAAAATATTAACTTTAGGAATGCACTTTTTGCCGATCTTAATCTTTCTAAAAGTGAATTTATCTATGTCACATTAGGTGGAGTGCGTTTCTCAGATACTAATCTTGGAGACATAACAGATCCGATTTCATTTGAAAGGTGCAATCTTGAAGGTGGAAAACTGACTAATTGTAATCTCAAAGATGTGGAAATAACGGATAGTGAAATGAAAGGGATGAAAATAAACAATATTTCAATTGAAGAGCTTCTTGAAGCTTATAATCAAATGAAAATGAAACAATCCGAACACAGTACCGTCTAATTTATGGAAGGGTAAAGAAGACTTTCCAATTACCAGGAACTTTATGATTAGTAATTTCATACAGAAACAGAAGTTATACAGTGGTTAATAATGGGGGAATTGAATTGAACACAACGACACTAAAGACGAACAAGAAAAGCTGGGATGATGTAGCAGAACGATTTTTTGGGAGAAACCCTTTGCCTGAATATGGTCCCATGGCACCGAGCGAAAATGATTTAAATTTATTAGGTGACGTGACAAATCTTAAAGTTTTAGATATTGGATGTGGAAGTGGGCATTCATTACAATACATGAACCAAAGAAGTGCTTCTGAATTATGGGGAATAGATCTTTCTGAAAAGCAAATTGATACAGCAAAAGTTGTATTAGAAAATTCTACTGTACCCTTGCATTTATTTGAATCGCCAATGGAAGAGAACCCAGGAATACCAGAAAACTATTTTGATATTGTATATTCTATTTACGCTTTAGGATGGACGACTGATTTGAATAAAACCATATCGAATGTCAGTAAATATTTGAAAAAGGGTGGAATCTTTGTTTTTAGTTGGGAACACCCACTATATAGCCGCATAAGTAATATAAATGGAACACTCGTTGTGAATAAATCTTATCACGAAGAAGGCGCGTATGATCACGAGGCATGGAACCATCCAGCGATTATGCAGCAATTTAAGTTAAGTACATACATGAATACACTTGTCGAAAACGGCTTTAAAATTGAAAAGGTTATAGAAGATGTATGTTGCTCCGATGAAGATCTCAAGCGACATTCAAATCGATGGTATTCATTAGAAAAGGCAGAAGTAGTACCCACTACGATTATTATTAAGAGTTCAAAGCTGTAATATAATTTCCATTGATGTTGTGAGAGGGTGAGCAATTGACAATATACGGAGAAGATTTATTTAAAGGAGCAGCGACCTATTATTCAAAATACAGACCCATGTATCCGCCAATGCTAATCAGGTATTTAGTTGAGAGATTTTCTCTCAATGGTGAGCAGCAAGTGATGGATTTAGGTTGTGGTCCAGGGAACCTTACAATAAGGCTAGCGGATTGGTGTAATAAGGTTGTTGGTGTTGATCCTGAAAAAGAAATGATAAAAGAAGCAAAACGTCTCCATAGTGAATTAAGAATTGGGGATATTCAGTGGTTTAATGGAGATTTAGAACAGTATAGATTATCTCAACATCACGAAAAGTTTGAGCTTGTTACCATTGCGAAGGCTTTTCACTGGATGGATCGGTCTAAAGTGTTAGAAAACTTATATGACATGCTGAATAATGGCGGTGGTATTGCTATCATTGATAATTTTGAACCTGACAAAAAACAAGCAGAATGGCAAGAAAGAATGAATGAAGTAATTGGAAAATGGTATGGGAGTGAGAGAAGAGCAGGTAATACAACATTCACACATCCAGTTTCACGACATGAAGATGTGATATCAAATTCGAGATTCAAACTCGAAATGCATGAATTCCCTTCATATGAAATCAGTTGGACTATTGAATCAATACTCGGAAATTTATATTCAACTTCGTTTGGATCTAAACGCTTTCTAGGTGATCGATTGAAAGAGTTTGAAAGTGAGCTAAAAGCAGCGCTGCTAGAAATAAATAAAACCGGTGAGTTTAAAGAAAAGATGAATTTATCTATAAAGATGGCAATAAAAGCATAAGTCTCCAATGAAGAAGGAGGTACTCTTTATCAATAAAAGCAAATGGCTAATTCTGTTGATCATCATGATTTGGGTTTCAGGTTGTACTGAAGTTGAAAAAAGCACAGATAACGAAGAGAGTTATGATGATGTTAAAAAAGTAGCATGGGATTATTTAAATGAACAAAGGTGGAGTGAAAACGCTAAAGATTCGAATTATGCAGTTGTGAAGAAAATAATTGTTAATGATAACTATGAATTAATTGACAGTAGATTTGAAGGAACAGAAGCGTGGTCCGTTTCATTTGTTGATAAAAATAATGTTTTGGTCGGAACGCCGACTATTTTAGTTGACCGAAAGACAAAGAAAGTAATTGGTTATATGCCAGGGGAATAAATAGTATCTTGTAAAGTTCTATACGAATACGAGGAGGATTAATATGAAAAAGAAGTGGATTCATACCATTACATCCTATGTAATGGTGGTTTCATTGACATTATTATTTTTCAATTATTCACCGAGTACCAGTTATGCTTGTTCATGTGCTGCCCCTGAATCAGTTCAAGTAGAACTCGAGAAGAGTTCTGCTGTATTCAGTGGAAAAGTGCTTGGAATTTTAGACAAGAAGAAATTTAAATCTATGCAATCTTCTGGTGATGAACTAGCTGTTCTCTTTGAAGTTGATGAGGCTTGGAAAGGCATTAATCAGACACAGGTTATCGTGTATACAACAAGAGATTCAGCCAGTTGTGGCTTTGAATTTACCTCCAATGAATATTTGGTTTATGCAAATAAATATGATGGGGAATTAAGGGTAAGTCTTTGTTCTCGAACAACTTTGTTATCTTTAGCACAAGAGGATTTAAATGAATTAGGTATAGGAGAAAAGCCATCTAAAGAAGTAATAATAGATTTAAATGATACGGAAAAGAGAAGCATATTCTCTACTAATTTTATCATTTTCTCCAGTGCTATTTTTATATTGTTAATTGTGGTTGCGATTTACATTATCCGTCGTGTTGAGAAAAGGAACTTGAAGGGATAATAAGATTTGAAACATAAATAATATCAAATGTACATCATGAAGGTACTATGTACTTTACTTTAGTAATTAAGAAAAAGATTGATTAGGGGATGAGCAAAATAGATAAATTTATAAAATGGTTATAGACATCCAATTGATATGTTAATTGGGTGTCTATTTCAAGTTCTAATATTAAGTAAGTACCTAACAATTAAACGGTTTACCGGTTTGAGAAGAATATTTTTAATTCAATTTCTTAATATTTCTCCAGCGATCTCGTTGGAAATAAGTAACGATAAAAACGACCCATAAAATTATAGTTGAAAAGAGGATGATCCAAAAAAGAGGATGGTCCAAAAAAGCAATTCTTACGATTAAGGTATGAAGCAAAACCACGATAAGACTAACACCTGGCCAACCTTTCTCTCCGACATAAGACATGACAGTGGCAAAAGTAAGAATCAACGAAAACGGTAGCCAAAACACAAATTTCCTCCTAACGATATCCCCACAATAATTTCTGATTTCTCCACAACACATACAATAAATTTGTTATATTTAGAATATACAAAAATAACAATTTTTACAATCTGATGAATTAAATTGAAAATTTCATGTGAACTACGAAACCTTGGTAGAAATTAAAAGTCTAATGAAGAAAGGGAGGTTTGATTGATGAAATGTAAGAAATGGTTGTTCATATTGTTCCTGTTTTCTTTATTAGCATTATCGGCATGTACCAGTGGGGCTGCCAAAAATGAAGAATTCCCCCCAACAATGACTGGAGTTGTTCTGATTAACAATCAAGAATACGATATGAAACCAAGTGGTTATAGATGGACGAAGAAAAGTGGCAATGATACACAGATTGTAACTACGGATGCTGCTTCACCCAATCAAATTGCAGAGGAACTAACAGCTATTCCAATGAAAGAAGGTTCAAATATTACTATAGAGGTAGAGGATAATCCTGAGTTATCCGTTTACCAATGGAATGAAAATAGAAGGATTAATAACATTCCATTAAGTGATAATAAATTCTCTCCACCATCAACGAAAGGACGATACATTTATGAAGTAATTGCAAATTGGTCAAATGGTCATGTCAGAGGTGAAGTCTCATACACGTTTGTAATCGAGGTTAAATAATAAAGATTTTGGAGGTTAATATGAAATATTTCATCATGTTTTTATTGTCATTGGTTGTCTTTCTAATCATCTTTACATCACTGGGATATGTAACGTCCGATTTATGGTTTTTATTTATTTATGGATTCCAATGGGTTACTGAATTTATACTGCCTTGGGTAATTGTATTACTACTTATATTTATCGCAAAAAATATGGTCAACGGTAAAGAATAGGAGGAGCTTTTTTGAAGAGTCCAATATTAAATCAAATCGGCACTGTTTTTATTCCTGTAAGTGAAATAGAAAAAGCGAGGGACTGGTATTGTGACCTACTAGGTTTACCAGCTAACGGAGACATCCAGTTTGGACATATTTATGTGATACCAATGAATGGAACGGGGATCGTATTAGACAGCAAAATTTATTCAACAGATAAGGTAATAAAAACGCCGTTGTTTCATTTCAACACAGAGAATATTGAAGAAGCATATAAGTATATGAAGGAAAAAGACATTAATTTACTAACTGAAATTGAACATGAACACTATTTTACTTTTGCCGATCCAGACGGAAATCATTTGATGATCTGTAAATGTTAATAGTTTTTGAAGCAGTAAATGGTCAGGATTAAAATTCAATAATTATGCTCTTTAGAGGAGTTGAATACCATTAACTATTTCAAGTGGATTTTAATATTAATCTTCTCACTCTTCGTTATTTGGTACACATTCGAATTTATTAGATATAGCCAGTACGATATGAAGAAACAAATTGTGGAAGTTAATGACGATATATTAGTATTAGCTGTATTAGAAATTAAGCCAGACGAAAGTTACGTGCTAGTAGAGGCGAAGATTACAGACAAAACAATTATTACTGGAATGGGTATTAAACGTTTTTTGATTGATGACATAACAGATTTAAAGCATGGTCAAAAAGTGAGAGTTTGGGTTTCAGAAGATGAGAATAACATTGCTGTAAAGAGGGAGTCAAGTGATGGATCGGTTTTTACTAGCTTTCGGTTTAATAGTGTTTGGCATTAGCTTCATCTTCATGGTGATGAATTTTGTGGGAGAATATGATGGGCAAGGTTTTATTGTTTCGATATTTGGAATGTTGAACGCCAGTATAGCCATTTGCGTTTCTGAAATTTTGAATAAAGTAAATAGAATAAGTAAGGCTTAAATTTTAAAAGAATCCAATCCTTATAAGTTGATGTATTTATGAATTCATTTGTAGACAAATACAAGATGAATTCAATCGATGATTAGTTATAACTGCAAACCTAATGGGGCTGATTTTAAAGGAGTTATATTCAAAATGCAATTAAAGAATATCGATATTAAAGGACGAATGAAATTTTATAACGTTGCGGGTTTAAGTCTAACTTTAATAAATGATGGTCAAATTAGCGATAGCAGTAGTTTTGGTGTACTTGAAGTGGAAACTAGTAAAAAGGTTGACGGTAATTCGATGTTTAATGCTTGCTCAATTAGTAAGTTCTTAACATCGATTCTCGTTTTAAAGTTATCCGACCAAGGATTACTTGATATAAATGACAACGTGAATAATAGATTAACATCATGGAAGGTTCCTGAAAATGAGTTGACTCAAACGAAAAAGGTAACGGTACGAAATCTACTCAGTCATGAATCAGGAATCGTTGATCCAAAAGGTAGTTTTAGTAATTTAAACATTACAGATGGTGTTCCAAACATGATCGATTTATTAATGGGGAAAACTTCGTATTGTAAGGATCCTATTGAAGTTAAATATATACCAGAAACCGACTTTCAATATTCAGACGCAGGTTTTTGTATCATTCAACAATTGATTGAAGACATTTTTGAAATGCAGTTTGGGGACATAATGAATGAAGTTCTATTTGCTCCTTTACAAATGAATAACAGTACATACGAAATAATACTTTCTGATGCTATCAAAGGGAAATTTTCTTGTGGCCATAATAAAGATGGGAATGTAGTGAATGAGAAATATCCGATATATCCGTACGCAGCAGCATCTGGGCTTTGGACTACCCCTACAGATATAGGTAAATTAGTTTTGGAGCTAATGAGTTCTCTTCAAGGCGAGAGTAAACTTGGTCTCTCGAAAAACAGTGTCAAAGCATTATTTGACTCAAAAGGTTGTAAAGGCTGGAATGGTCTAGGGATGTTTTTAGATGAATCAGAACAAGTACTTGAAATATCTTCGTTAGGTTGGGGTGTGGGATTTCAATGTATGATGGTCGCATTCCCATATTTGGGAAAGGGAGCAATCATTATGACGAATACAGACTTAGGTGTTCATCAACTAAAAGGAATGATTGGCGAAATTTATTCATCTTTGAAGTAAATTTGCTTAAGTTTAGCAACGCATATTCATTCAATAAAATGAAGAGGTAACAATAACATGCCATTATTAAAACACGAAATTTATATAGCAGCACCTATCCTTGTTTGTTTTGATCTTGCTAGAAACATTCAAGTACATATGGAAACCACATCAAAAACAAAGGAAAGAGCAATTGGTGGAGTAACTGAAGGATTGATTGAGTTAGGTGAAAGCGTTACGTGGGAAGCGGTGCATTTAGGAATAAAACAAAAGTTGACTGCGAAGATTACTGAAATGGAAAAGCCATACCGATTTACGGATGAAATGGTGAAAGGCGCATTCCATTCGTTTAAACATACACACGAATTTATTGAAAGTGGTCCGGGTACTGTCATGAAGGATGAATTTGCATACATTTCACCTCTAGGCTTGTTAGGCAGACTAGCCGATCGACTATTCCTAGAGAAATACATGCAGGCATTTATTGTGAATCGAGCTTTAGCATTAAAAGAAATAGCAGAGAAAATGCAAGCAAATTAATTAATTAATTGCATAGGTGAGGTGATCGCTATGAATGAAAAATTAAATCACGCAATAAAACTTAGAGAGTATGGGCAATTAGAGAAGTCAAATAGTGTTCTAATTGAGTTGGTTCAAAGCTTTCCAACCGATGCCTATATTAATTACCAATGTGCATGGAGTTTTGATGTCATGGGTGAGGAATCAAAAGCGGTTCCTTATTATGAAAAGGCAATTGAATTGGGTCTATCAGGAAAAGATTTAGAAGGAGCAATCGTAGGTTTAGGAAGTACATACCGAACACTGGGACAATATGAAAAGTCATATAATATTTTCATAAAAGGAATGGAACTTTATCCTGACAATAAAGCGATCAAAGTATTCTTTTCGATGACTTTATATAATTTACAAAAACATAGTTCAGCAATGGAGATTCTTCTGAATTCTCTTGTAGAAACTTCAGCTGATCAAGATATTCATAAATACAAGAAAGCAATCACATTCTATGCAGATAAGTTGGATGAAACGTGGGAGTAAAAAATGACTCGAAATGAAATAGGATATTCTATTGGTGGAATTGGACTTGGATTCATCCTTTCAGGAATTATTTTTCCATTAGGTTATTTAGACTCTTATAAGGTTTTTACGACTATGCAAATGGTTGGGGCGTCTTTAATATTTTGTAGTTTGTTTATTCGAAAACCGATGAAGGGGTAGGTTTCTATGATTGACCATGAAAATTCAAGTCAACGTCATAACAGAGAGAAAATCCATTTCCTCACTTACCTGATTCCATTAACCGTTCCATGGTAGGTGATTTGACCGCGCTCACAAAAGGTGGATGTATGGAAAAAATCTTATTAATTGTTATCGTCTTAATAGGATTTTTGATTCTAGCTAAGTGCTCTACATAGTTACTTTTTTCAAATAAAAAAGGTACTGCCACCAACCCTAAAGTTAGTAGAAGTACCTTTCATATGAATGCGTAAAATGAATTCAGTATACGAAGTATCGAATAGAAAAGCTATTCTACGACTTACTCTTCGCCTTCTGTTTCTTCATTTTTGTTTTCATCATCCACGTCGTCCATCTCTTCACCGTCGTCTACGCCGTTGTCTTGATCGACACCGTCGCCACATCCAGTTAATCCTGCTAATACTAATCCGCCTGCAAATCCACTAGCTAATAATTTCTTTTTCCACTCTGCCATTTTTGTTTCCTCCTCGAATTGTTTGTTTTTGTTTTGCTTGTGTTCTAGTTGAAATTTACCCCTAGAAAATAAATCTAAAACCTAACAATTGAAAATATTTTTCGAAAAATGCTTTTTGGGCAATAACTTATTCGACAAAATCCTTACAACCACAAGGATTTGAAGCTCAAAATTGATTCCTATATTTTTTATGAGTAAACTGTAAAAAAGGAGTTGGAAAACGAATGAAAACTGAAAAACAATACTTCGATGAAGCCATTTCACTGCAAACATATATGGAGAAAATGGATCAACATAAAGAAAATAGTGAACGTGTATATGAGCATTTTCATGTCCCTCAGGATGATGAATTTATTTCATTATTAAAAGAAAAAGGCCCTAGCATTTTAGCGATTACAGAAGACTGG
This sequence comes from Paenisporosarcina quisquiliarum, assembly GCF_043641925.1. Taxonomy (GTDB): domain Bacteria; phylum Bacillota; class Bacilli; order Bacillales_A; family Planococcaceae; genus Paenisporosarcina; species Paenisporosarcina quisquiliarum_A. The sequence goes on along the minus strand of NZ_JBHZRU010000010.1, from coordinate 60,029 downwards.
TGTGGCGATGCGATGATGAATAATGCGATTTTACGTCGAATAGCAGAAGCAGCAAGTATCGATGTGAACGTCGTGTATCGGGACCAAACGTTAGATTTAATGGATCGATACTTAACAAATGGTGGACGTTCAATTCCCATCTATTTGCTATTGAATAAAGATGGCGAAGTCATCAGCCAATGGGGGCCACGAGCACCTAAATTGCAAGAATACGTGATGAAGTTGAAAAAAGAATTACCATCAACTGAAGATCCAACTTTTATAGAAAAACAACAAAAATTCATTAAAAATATTACGGATGAATATGTTTCGACACCAGAATATTGGTTGTGGGTATACGAAGACCTCCGAAAAGAATTTACAGCAGCCCTGCAAAAACAGTCATAATTGTTCGATTGCATGCATTGGTTTATAATAAAGAAAATGAAGCCGGCAGACTTTGCACGGCTTCTTTTCGTGGGATATGCAACTTTTTGTGAAGAAGCAGAGTCTTATGAATTGATGAATATGTAAAGCAGGAAGGAAATGTGTATGAAACGTGCACGTATTATTTATAATCCGACTTCGGGACGTGAGTTATTTAGAAAACACTTACCAGAAGTATTAGAAAAACTAGAAATAGCTGGATACGAAACGTCTTGTCACGCAACAACTTGTGAAGGCGATGCGGTAGAAGCTGCAAAGCATGCAGTAGAACGCGGGTTTGACCTGGTCATTGCAGCGGGTGGAGACGGTACCCTAAATGAAGTAGTTGCGGGAATTAGCGGTTATGAAAAACGTCCGAAAGTTGGTCTGATTCCAATGGGCACGACCAATGACTTCGCACGAGCTCTTCGAATTCCACGTGATATTGAAAAAGCGGTCAATATCATCATTGCCAACGATTCGATTCCTGTAGACGTTGGTGTTGTTAATAATCGTCATTTCATTAACATCGCAGGTGGCGGTAAAATGACAGAGCTAACGTATGATGTTCCGAGTAAATTGAAGACCGTTCTTGGTCAACTTGCATATTACTTAAAGGGAATCGAGATGATCCCATCGATTCGTGCGTCAAGACTGCGTATTGAATACGATGATGAGGTATTTGAAGATGAAGCGATGATGTTTTTAATCGGTCTGACGAATTCGGTTGGAGGGTTTGAAAAACTAGCACCTAATTCAAGTATTAATGATGGAAAATTCACGTTGATGATATTGAGAAAATGTCATATTGGAGAATTCATTCGTTTAGCAACTTTAGCTATTGGTGGAAACCATCTAGATGATCCGTTAGTTATTTACAAAAAAGCGAGTCATATTAAAGTGACGGCAGAAGACCATGTTCAATTGAATCTCGATGGTGAATACGGTGGGAATTTGCCTGCGGTATTTGAAAATTTACACCGTCATATTGAGATTTTCGTACCAATCGATGATATTCGTGAACAAGATCGCCCATAAAATGAACATAAAAAAGCGTTTCCTTTAAAAATGGGGAAGCGCTTTTTCTTTCTTTACAACAATTCCACCGCTTTATCTTGTTCACCAGCAAGTTTCGGTAGCAATTCAATTGGTTCCCAGCGGAATTGGAACGTGAGTCCATTATCTAGACCATCACTAATGACTTGATGATCCCAAGTTTGTTGCGAACCTTCATAATTCAAATGGAAAAAGTTTCGTTCATACGCCGTTTGTTTGCCATTTGGATAGAAATTATATTTATGAATTTTACCAATGAAGGAAAGGTCATTTTTCACGATGCCCGTTTCTTCCGCAATTTCTCGATATAAGGCATCGATTAGCATTTCGTCTTCTTCAATCGTTCCTCCTGGTACTTGAAGACCTGCTTCAGGATGATTCTTATGCTCGAAAACGAGTAGTTCTAAATTTGGATCTTTACCTCTTGTAATATAAGCGAGCACTTTACGCTTTGTTTTCATCGCATGCACCTCTAAACTTAAGTATGATTTAATAAGAATACAAAATACTCTAAACTTTCGCAATCTATTTTTTTAACAGGTATTCACAGTTCCTTCACAACTGTTCATGAAATGAACCCTCACGTTTTTTTAAAGCAGCCCAAATGAGGTATGATAGGAATTAAGGAAGGTGACGTTATGTATAAGAAGCAAGAACGAATACTCATGTGGATTGTGATTATTGTCGCCGCAATCATGCTATTGTCGATACTGGGTCGTATTTTCGGCCGTTAATAGGGGGAAAGTCAAATGGGCAATGAAGAAGCTTTATTTTTTAGTCGAGTTTTAACTGAATTGACGCTTTCATTTCATATTATTTATGCCACCATTGGCGTAGGTATTCCACTTATGATCATGATCGCACAATGGGTTGGTATAAAGAAAAATGATGAACATTATATTTTGCTTGCTAGACGCTGGGCACGCGGCTTTGTAATAACGGTTGCGGTCGGTGTAGTGACTGGTACCGCGATTGGTCTTCAACTTTCACTATTGTGGCCGAACTTTATGGAACTCGCAGGGAATGTAATTGCCTTGCCTTTATTCATGGAAACGTTCGCGTTTTTCTTTGAAGCAATTTTCTTAGGCATTTACTTATACACGTGGGATCGATTTGAAAATCAGAAAAAGCATTTATTATTATTAATTCCCGTGGCTATTGGGGCATCTTTCTCTGCAGTCTTTATTACCATCGTTAATGCGTTTATGAATGCACCTCAAGGGTTTGACCTAGTAAACGGGGAGTTAATCAACATCAATCCATTGCTAGCAATGTTTAACCCAGCAATGCCAACGAAAGTGGCTCACGTTGTAGTTACTGCATACATGACCTCGGCATTTGTGTTGGCGTCAATCGCGGCATTCCGTTTGTTAAAAGGTTCGAATCATGTCTATCATAAGAAAGCTTTATTCTTAACAATGAAACTTGGTTTAATCTTTTCGATTGCAGCAGCAATTATCGGGGATTTCTCGGGTAAATATTTAGCCGAGTATCAACCAGAAAAATTAGCAGCGGCTGAATGGCATTTTGAAACAGAAGAGAACGCTTCTCTCATTATGTACGGAATTTTAGATGATGGTGAAGTGAAATATGCCATCGAAATTCCCTATGCTCTAAGTATACTGGCTCATGGCAATCCATTTGAAGAAGTAATTGGTTTAGACCAATTCTCTGAAGATGAAATTCCACCATTATACATTCACTACTTATTCGATATTATGGTGACCATAGGAATGTGGTTAGCATTCTTATCTGCTTTGTACGTATTTGCAAAATGGAGAAACTGGTCATTTGTCCAAACCAAGTGGTTTAGATGGCTAATCGTAGCTGGGGGTCCGTTAGCTATGATTGCGATCGAAGCTGGTTGGTGGATGGCTGAAGTCGGAAGACAGCCTTGGGTACTTCGAGGGATTATGCGCACAGAGGATGCAGCAACTTCGAGTGGCCAAGTCGATATCATGCTTGTCTTATTTGCGGGACTGTATTTAATACTTGGCGTTGGTAGTGTGGTTGTTCTTCGACGCATGTTCAAGAGAAATCCAGTCGAGCAGGAAATTGAAGACCGACGTAAAGAACAGGGTGGTGGCATCAAATGACACTAACACTTGAGATTATCGGAATTTCGGTTTTATGGATGTTTTTGTTTGGTTACGTGATAGTTGCGTCCATTGACTTTGGAGCAGGCTTCTTTAATGCCTACAATACGTTAACAAGACGTGAACATATTTTAACGAATATCATTCAACGTTATTTATCACCAGTTTGGGAAGTGACTAATGTCTTTCTTGTGTTCTTCTTCGTCGGCGTTATTGGGTTCTTTCCGAAAACAGCATTTTACTACGGGACAACTCTTTTAGTTCCAGCAAGTATCGCAATTATCTTGCTGGCACTTCGCGGTTCGTACTATGCATTTGCTACTTACGGTACGAACGGCCACAAAGGGTATACATTCATGTATGGGATCACGGGGTTATTCATTCCTGCATCACTTTCAACAGTGCTCACAATTTCTGAAGGTGGATTTATATCCATGGTCAATGGCAATCCCGTGCTCGATTATTGGGCACTGTTCACAAGCCCCTTAACATGGAGCATTGTGGTGCTAAGTATTGTAGCAGTTCTTTATATCTCCGCTGTGTTCTTAACTTGGTATGCCAATAAAGCTGGAGACCAATCAGCAACCGAGTTATTACGAAAATACGCCTTGATATGGGCTTTGCCAACAATGGTTACAGCTTCAGGCATTATTTTCGAATTAAGAGGGCATAATCCAGAGCATTACAATCGAATCCTCGATTTATGGTGGGTATTCGGATTGTCCTTCCTTCTATTCGTAGGTACCGTATGGCTAATCTGGAATCGTCAAAAGTATGGATTGGCATTTGGCTTATTAGCCGGACAATTCGCACTCGCATTTTTCGGTTATGGCATTTCACATTATCCATTCTTGTTATATCCGTATTTAACGATTTATGACAGTTTCACGAATGAAGCGATGGCCATTGCCTTAATCGTGGCGTTCATCGCGGGACTAGGATTGTTAATACCATCCCTCTATCTATTATTACGTCTATTCTTGTTTAATAAAGACTATGTCAGTGGTAAAAGAGACAATCACGCCTAAAGGAGGCAGGACTCATGACAGATTTTATGATCTTTTACGCACCGTTCATTGTCTTAATTGGTGCCATCATTACGGCATTTGTGTTCGCACCTAAAGACGGTCCCGTTCGAGATAAAGAATAACGCTAAAACGCTTGAATCATACTTATTGATTCAGGCGTTTTTTTTATATTGATAAAAACTTTGGAAATCAGTAGATGTATAAAGGGACTGATTTTCATTTCGCCGGACGCTTTCCGGGGGGCACGAGGCCAACAGGATGTTGGTTTCAAAGACGTTGCCGAACGATGTGGCGTTCATAGTCTTTGTTCCTTTAAAAGCGCCCTAGGGTCTAAAACTCGTGCTGATTCCCCCAGGAGTCGCCGGCTTCATTTCAATCAGTAGAAGCATAGAAATATTTCCAATTTAAAAGTTTCTAGATCGAATCAAAGACAAATAATTTGAATATCAATCATTTCACTCCACCTGAATTCATGAAATACATCTAGGTACACCATGTTTATTTAATTTAAGATTGAAACCAATTTCTTCCTTATACGTCTAAGTGATTAGAAAAGAAGGTGACTCATTCATGAATATAAAAGCTTTGGTTTTGGTATTCCTTTTCGTTTTTCTATTGGTTGGATGTCTTGGAGGACCTGGTGAATTGACAAGAATCGATGTGCAGGTAAAGAGTGAAAGTATTGATAAAGAAAGGCATATTCAAGATGCAGAAAAGATTAATCGGATTAAGTCCATTATGAAAGAAGTCAGTTGGAATCCAAATAAGATATACGATATGTCTAGTGAAGAAGATGTTAAGGCTATTTTTTTCATTGACTTTGATAAGAATTTGCCAGAACGATTATTTGAGTATAAAATTTGGTGGAATCAGTCAAATGGATCAGCCATTATTGGGAGTAGTGAAAAAGAAGAAGGGTATGGAACGCTGGATAAAGAGTATAGTGAAGAATTAGAAAAAGAATTAATGGAAGATAATTAACTTATAAATTTTGTTTGTCTGTTGACATTTCATCTAATTATCAGATATATTATGAGTAACTAGTTGAATCGTATCTCCTAAAGGGGAGTAGCTTTTACAGCAAAGTCGTCATTTCGAAGAGTTAATCTTCCGGCTTTGTTGGCAACGTCTTCGTTGTTAGCAAGACCTTTACCAAATTGGTAAAGGTCTTTTATTTTTTCAAAAACCTTTGCCGTTTCCGGTAAAGGTTTTTTTCTGTTTATCCTCCGGAAACGCACCGATTGCGATGCTGAACCTCAACTAAAAATTTAATTGGAGGAAACACATGATACTGAGAAAATACATGGCAATGTTAGGCGTTGGATCTGCACAAATTGACTTGATCCTAGAGAAAGACACCTATAGGCCAGGTGAAATCGTTAAAGGAAATTTTATCGTAAAGGGTGGATTAATTGAACAAAGACTGAACAGAATTGATTGTGATTTAATGATGTGCACTGAGCCAAATGAAAGTAAGAACGAAAAGTTACTTGATTCGATTACTATATATACGACGAAAGTTATTGAGTCTTCTACAACTAATCACATTCCATTTTCATTTCAACTGCCACATTCAGTGGATTCTTCATGTAATCCTTCCTACCGGTTTAAGTCGAAACTGACATTTAAACAAGGGATAGAAAGTGTTGATCATGATGCGATATACATTTTAGAAGCTTAACTAAAACTATTTTTTAGGAGGAAATTAATTTGGATGTTTCAATTTTATTAGAATATGGTTGGGTTTTACTTTTACTAATTGGTTTAGAAGGTTTATTAGCGGCAGATAATGCACTCGTTTTAGCGATCATGGTGAAGCATCTACCAGACGAAGAAAGAAGAAAAGCATTATTTTACGGACTTGCAGGAGCGTTTGTTTTCCGTTTCGGATCATTGTTCATCATTTCTTTCCTTGTGGACGTATGGCAAGTACAAGCAATTGGAGCGCTTTACTTATTGTTCATAGCGATTAATCATATCGCGAGGAAGCTGTACTTTAAAAACAAAGGAGAACAAAAAGAAGGTGTAGAAAAGAAAAAAGCAGGTTTCTGGGGAACGGTTTTCAAAGTTGAATTAGCTGATATTGCTTTTGCGGTAGACTCTATTTTAGCGGCTGTAGCATTAGCCATGACGTTACCAAACACAAACCTTCCTCCGATTGGTGGAATGGACGGAGGTAAATTCTTAGTTATTTTTGCAGGTGGATTAATTGGTTTAATCATCATGCGTTTTGCTGCAAACTTCTTCGTGAAATTATTGCATTCGAAACCTGGTTTAGAAATTGCTGCCTTCGCCATCGTTGGATGGGTTGGGGTAAAGCTAGCTGTTTTAACTCTCGGACATAAAGACGTTGGCGTCATCTCATATGATTTTGCACACTCAACAGAATGGAAGCTCATTTTCTATACCGTTTTAATAGGGATTGCTTTAGCTGGTTGGTTCCTGACTAAAGAGAAGAATTCAGCATTGCCTGAAGAGGATCTTCCGTTATAAACAAGGTGCTCAACTTGGTGTAGGGTTCTCTTCTGAGGTGCAAAAACAAAAACATAAACAAAGGACTTTCAATTCGCAATCGAATTGGTAGTCCTTTATTTGTTGTTGTATCGCATATTTATATTCTAAAATCGTCATTTATCGCTGTATAAATAGCAGCGTATTTATTTCAAAAAATGTTGTATGTCAACTTAGATATTTAAAGTTTTAAATTATTCTTTTAAAACAATTCCGAATCTCAACTAATTAAACGGATAATTGGATATTTATGTTAAAGTATAATTGAGTGTGTGCAGGGTTTACATAAACTAAAACTGCAGGTTAGCCACCCAAGTAGCTAAAAATAATAGCTACACCACAGATCATGAAAGAATATTACGTTCTTTCATGGGAGTGTAACATGTAGGGGTTTTTTGAAGTATTTATAACATGTTGGAAATGAAATTATTGAGCAGACAAGAGTACAGAATAATTACTAGATATATTATATTTATCCGAAGAAAAGTAACTTAATAGAAGTTTCTTTTCTTTTTTATTTTTTAACAAGCACTCCTACTCATTATAAAAACTATATTTGAGTTTGAGAAACTGAGATCAAAATTTTGTAATTAAATATGCAGATGAGTGGAAAATCAATGTCTGTGGTATTTTATACAAATTTTCGAAAAAATTGAACCGTGAGCTTATTATGTTTCGTCTTTAAGATAGCAATACACAGCCATCTCTTTAGCAACGATGGGAGAAAAGAGGTGAACTCAATGATTATAGATTATGAAAATGAAGATATACATGAATTAGCTAGAGAAGAATGGCTGAAAGAAATCGCTTATACATATGGAGATCAGATTACGAAACTGGCATACAGTTATTTAAAAGATTGGAACCAGGCTCAAGACGTTGCACAAGATGTCCTGCTGACCTGTTTTAAAAACTATGAGAATCGCTCGAAGATCTCTTCTTACAAAGCATGGATTTACCGGGTCACTGTAAATCGTTCTAAGGATATATTAAAGAGTTCATTTCTAAAAAAGGTTGTCTTAAATAATAGCCTGGTAAAACTTATTCACGCTGTAGAACATAGCCCAGAAACAGCGGCATTGCGGAATGAAGAGAATAACCAGTTGATTGAAGCGGTTTTTGCACTTCCGATAAAGTACAGGGAAGTTGTTTTACTTTACTACTACGAAGAACTGGATACGAAGGAGATCAGTGAGATTATCCGAATTAACGAAAATACTGTGCGAACCCGTTTAAGAAGAGCAAGAGATCGACTTGGAGATTTGCTGAAAGGAGGGAGCTTGAATGAGTAGAGAACTAGAGAAATTACGAGAAATGATGGATGAATCGGTATACAAGAAAAAAAGATTTACAGACAAAGAAATGAAAGAGCTTTTTCAAAATGTACGTTCCAAGCAAAAAAGGATTGTATGGATTCCGCAGACGCTGACTGTGATTTTTACAACTTCCTTTTTCTTAGTTGGGGCAATGTATTTACATCATTATCTTGTCGATGATGAGGCTATTGGATGGCAACAGAATGCCGATGAGGGATTGGAAGATATGGATAGTAGGTTGCAGGAAGGAAAATTAATCACGCCAGAATGGAAAAATATTCATTCATCAGCTCTAAGGGTTCCAGATTTAATAGGACTGCCGTATTTAGAAGATGAAGAGTTTCTTTTTGTTTTACGTGGACCGGTCAGATTCCTCAAAAGCAACGGTGAAGATACTCTCATCCGTCATCGTTACACATCTGGTACTGATTCCTCAGATCATCTTTTCATTGAACAGTGGCACACCAGTTTCGGCTCTCCACCATGGTTAGAGGAGCAGATGAAACAACCTGAAATTAAAGAAATCGTGCAAGTTAGTGATACGACGATTTATCTCCAAAATGAAGGAGACAAAAATATCGGTTTTTTCAGCAAAGGGAAACTCACTTTCTTCGTTTCTGGGAATACGGATATCATTAGCTTGGAGGAGATAAAGCGGATTCTTGAGAAAATTACAGAGGGAAAAGACTTCAACAGAATGATAGAGTACGAAGGGAGACCATAATGAACATTCCAATTACATTGAATAGATTGACAAAAACTTTCCAAGCAGGTGGGACTGAAAATCAGGTGCTGAAAGATATTACGCTTAAGCTCATCTCTAGTGAGTCAACTGCGATTGTAGGAACATCAGGATCCGGCAAATCGACCCTGCTCAGCATCATCGGTACGCTAGACAGACCAACAAACGGGTCGTTTTTTTTAGGAGAAAGGGATGTTTTGAAAATGAAAGCGGGAGAATTATCGGAGGTGCGATTTAATGACATTGGCTTCATCTTTCAGCAATTTCATCTGGTCACTTCGCTGACGGTTCTTGAAAATGTGTTAAGCCCTCTCTTGATGCGGAAAGTGGAATTCAATAAGAAAGAACGGGCAATTTCTCTCTTGGAACGGGTTGGCTTAAAAGATCATTTTCATAAACTACCCTCCCAGCTGTCCGGTGGGCAACAACAACGCGTCGCCATCGCCAGAGCGCTGATCAACCATCCAGCATGGATTTTGGCAGATGAGCCAACTGGGAATCTTGATACAGGGACAGGTGACACGATACTCTCGCTCTTGTTGGAGCTTAAAGAAGAGACGGGTTGTGGACTAATCATCGTCACGCATGATCTGGAACTCGCTAAGAAAATGGACCGCCAAATAGAGATTCAGGATGGTGAAATCCTATCGGAAGAGAGGAGAACGACTGTATGATCTCCTTTATGCTAAAACAATGGATTCGTCACAAGGAGCGATTCTTGCTGTCTCTTATCGGTGTCGCGCTAATAAGCGGTGTGCTGATTTATCTATTTAATTTGACGGAAACAACGAAAGGGACTGTCAATAATAATCTGCAAAAAAAATGGGAGAGTGCCTACGATTTAGTTGTTACACCACCTGGATCAATCTTCAATGAAGAACAACTGGTAGAACCAAATTATTTAAATGGAATAAACGGTGGTATAACATACGATCAATATATAGATATTAAAAAGCTAGATGATATTGGAATAGCTGCGCCTGTTTCAATATTAGGTTATATGCCACTCAGTTTAAATATGAATGAGAAATTTAAATCGGAAATTAAAGATAAAGGCATTTATAAATATACACTTACAGAAACTTATAATGATGGCTTTTCTGAAAAGACATTACAGCATTTTGACTCGTTTGCAACAGGAGAGACTATTTATTCTGAAGGTGGTATTGGTTTTGGCTCGGGTTATAACGGGACGGTCTCATTAAGACAGTCTCAATTAATTGTTGGAATTGATCCTGAAGAAGAAGCTAAACTAGTGGGACTAGATCAGGCAACAACCTTATCAAATACAAGTCGTTATTTACAGCCTGAAGATAAGACTTTAGTGTCTGACAGAAGTGGGATATTACTGCATGGAGATGTTCCTCATTCAGAGAAAAGTATATTTGAGATTCCTATCTTGTTAAGCGAACAAAGCTTTTCAAACAGCAAATTCGAAATCACATTAGGAAAACTAGAACTTCCTTTTGAAACCGAGGAAGAACAGGAGAAAACTGTTAGTCAGGTTATAGATGGAGGAGGATATTCGTATTTACAGAAAGTTGAAGTTACAGAACTTGATTCGTTCGAATTATCTGGCACACAGTTTGAGGATATGGTATTCAGTAAACTCCAACATCCAGATGCCGATCCGTCTGTCTCAGTTAATGGTACTGGCCTAACGTTCATATCTAGTTCACTGGACTATGAGGAAGTGAAAAGTCCATTTCCAAGTAGGTGGTCTAAAAGTTTTGCAGTTTCTAATCGTCCTATTAACTTGGAAAATAAATTATTCGAAGGTAGCCTGCCTGAATCTGGTTTCCGTAATGCAAAATTGAGGGCACATGAAACAAATGACATGGGTGTTCCTTTACTGCCTCTTGTGAAATTAAACATCATTGGGACCTACTCGCCGGATAAACTGGTATTTAGCAATGATTCTTTAACAGAACTTCCCCTTGAAACGTACCGACCAGCTAAAGCAGATATCGTGCTTGGACCTAAAAACGAACCTTTGAATCCAATTCAACATTTTGAAGGCGCACCTGGACCAACTGGACTACTAACAAGTCCACCTAATATCCTTACAACAATTGAAGCGGCCGAAGAGATTACTGGTGGAGGTAGTATTTCTGCCATCAGAATTAAAGTGAACGGTATTGAAGACATGGGCGAGTTAGCTCAGGAGAAGTTAGAGGAAATGAAAAGGGGAATCGAAGAAATGACGGGTTTGGACGTGTTCATCACCCGAGGGTCTTCACCACAATCAACGATTATTGAAGTGAAAGAAGAAGGGGAATCACTGGGGTGGATTGAGCAACCGTGGATTCACGTCGGTGCGGCTATCACGATTTTTAGAGAAGTGTCTTTAGGTTACTCAAGTGTGTTGTTAGCAGTCCTTTTGATTGGGGCGATGTACATCTTGGCGACTACCTACGTTTCATATCTGACAAGAAAGCGTGAATATAGCATCCTTCTTGCGCTAGGTTGGAAAACTAATATGCTGCGGAGAATGATGTTCATGGAATCTGTCTTTTTCGTCTTCATCATTATTATCACTGCGGTCATCGTCGAGTTGATCTTGATAACAAACGGCCAGACTTTCAACTTGATGAAAATTGGCCTAATCAGTGCTACAGCTGTAGTTATCTATTCTTTGGGAATATTAGTGCCACTGATTCAAGTTGGAAAAATCCAACCTTATCTAGGAATTAAGAATGGGGAAATCAACCGCCGTTCTAAACGAATCATAAGCAATAACTTCTTGGGTGGATTTGTCATGAACCAAATCATTCAACGACCCGGCAGAAATCTATTGTCTATTATGGCGATTGCTATTCCCTCTACACTTTTGTCATTTTATTTGTTCGTCACAATCCGTTTGGATGGCATTCTTTTCACTTCTTATCTGGGTGAGTTTGTCGCAGTAGAAATCAATCAATCGCATTACTTCATCATTACCGCAGCTCTCTTGGTCGGTGCGCTAACGACTGCGGAAATGTTGTGGCAGAATGTAATGGAACGGCAAGATGAACTGGCGTTGTTCAAGTCCGTTGGCTGGAAGAATGGCACTGTCGGCAGAACAATTTTCCTAGAAGGAGCCATCGTCGGTTTTCTAGCCGGTCTCCTTGGAGTAATCTTATCCATGTCCTATATTGGCTTTATGTATGATATTTTCCCTTGGGACTCGTTGGAGGTATTGTTGTTGACAATTATTATACCGGTTCTCATTGGTGTCATTGGTGCTCTAATACCAGCAATCAAAGCATTGAAAACTTTACCCTACCAACTGTTGAAAGAAAGTTCATAAAGAGCTCGTTTATCATAAGAACTTTAGTTAACATATTGCGTTATCAGAAGTATTTATATTTATAACAATTATCATAATTTATAGAATATTTTCAGGGGAGTCAAGAAGTTTAATTAAGCTTTTTAGACTCTTTTTTATTTAGGAAGAAAGAGAATTTATTGCTTTTTCATTTAAATAAATATATCGTATTGATATATCAACGTGATATATATTTGGATGAAAAGGGGAATCATTTATGACGATTGAACATTCCATCTTGGGAGTGATTGCATCACGACCATGTACAGGATACGACATAAAAACAGAGTTTGAACATGAAGGGGCTGGTATGGTATGGGGAGTCAGTTTTGGAAGTGTCTATCCCAAGTTGAAAAGCATGGAAGAACAGGGTCTCATTCAAAACTATCGGACTGAAACAAAGGGAAGAATGAAGAAAATGTATGAGCTTACCCCGAAAGGATGGGAAGCTTTACACAAGTGGCTAGGTGAATTGCCAAGCTATCCGAGTATCAAAGATGAACTGCTTCTAAAGTTATCCATGTGGGACAGGGGACGTCCGGAAGACCGTCAAACATTGATTTACCACATGAAGAACCGGAAAGAACAGAGCCAAGAATTGTTGGATTACTATCTTCAATGGCCACAAAACGGGCATTCTTCCATCAGTGAATTTGGCATGTTGGGGATTCAGTATGTTCAAGAAAGATTGGAAACAGAATTAAGGTGGATTGAAAAGGCGATTCTACAGTTAGAAGGGGAACCGCAACCACCTGTGCAGGATCCTTATGACTTGATACCAAAACAACAAGAGCGGCGAAATCTGGCCATAAATCCACCAGTTATAACCGTTCATCCTGAATCCAGTACTGATGAAGACAGAGTATGAATTCTTCGATCTTTGTCCCTTTAAAAGAACGTTCATTCCGTCGCCTTTTTTTCGCCCAGGTTTTTTCTGATTTTGGCAATTGGCTTGATTTTACTGCGCTTGCAGTATTAGTGGCCTACCATTGGAAAATGGGTCCTGGAGCGATTGCAGCTCTGACCATCGCAGTGGGGATTCCCTGGGTTTTGGTTGGCCCTTTTGCCAGTGTGTGGACAGACCGTCTTCCACGGAAGAAGATTATGATCATATGCGATTTTTTAAGGGCCGTGATTGCAATCGGATTAATTTGGACACCCAATTTACCATTACTGCTGGTGCTCGTCTTTTTAAAAAGTTCCGTCGGTGCGCTCTTTGATCCAGCGAAGCAAGCGGCAATTCGTTCGATTGTTCCTGAGGTACACTTACCTCAAGCGAATTCATTAAGCCAGCTTTCCAGCAATTCTTCAAAAATCATTGCTCCCGCCTTAGGTGGCTTACTGATTGCTGTTTGGGGTCCACGAAGTCCGTTTATTTTGGAGACAGTTGCGTTTCTGATTTCCGCATTTCTGTTAACTAGGTGTTTCATACCTTTTGTTAATCAAGCAAGTAATTTTAAATCAGACAACAGCTTAAAGCAGTTTTGGTTCGAGTTGATGGAAGGCTGGAAGCATATTTTGTCCAACCGTATTCTGTTGATTTCCATCGGCTTGGTTTCGCTTCTGTTATTTTTTGTCTTTCTATACGACGGCTTGCTGGTTTTGCTTTCACAATCTCTTGGTTTATCGGAAGCTACGTATGGGTTTCTAATCAGCGCAGTGGGATTCGGAAGTGTCGCAGGCTCTTTAGTATTCGGTCAGTGGAATCAGTGGAAAGAAAATCCGATTCGACTAATGGTTGCTACAACTATCATTTCAGGAGTACTGATTCTTTTGTTTGGACTTGGGGGAACTGGTTTCTTACAAATAGGGGTTCTCATGTGGATTATGATTGCTTTTTTTATAGGGGTTAGTGGATCTGCTGCTATGGTTCCTTACGGCTACATCCTCCAAATCCAGACGCCGGAAAGCTTAATGGGAAGAGTGTCTGCTTCTGCAAACGCCTTTCAAAACGGTTCAATGCTCGTTGCTCCAGCATTAGGCGCAATCTTAGCCAAGTGGGTAGGGGTGGGTATGGTTTTTTTGCTAGCGGGCATTGCTATTTTATTAGCAGGTATCATCACATCATTTTTTGTTCCTAGAGTTTTCAACAAAACATGGAATTAAGAGGGAGGGTGCACTCATTAAGAAACACTTTACATATGACCAATTATCGGAAGCAATAATTTTAAAACTATTAAGTGAAGAAACTCAGTTAGCTTGTGCAAAAAGCTTGCTGGGTTTCTTTAGTCTATTTTAAAAAGGAATAGTTTTATTACATTTCCTAATATCATTTATCAAAGTGTGCACGAAATGATTAAAATCAATGATTATATTCTCCTCGATTGGAACCGATGTTCATTTCAAACGTATAACTTATAATAATGTGCTTGATTGTAAAAGGTAGATAAAATCGAAGAACTGATAAATGGAGATTGTAGAAAAGTATCAATTAATAATGAAAAATTTGATTGGAATATGTTTTATTGAAATTTAGGGTGAGATGAAGACCGCAAATAAAACAGTTCTTAATGTTACTAAATATGACGATAAATATTGAAAAGGAGGGATAATCCTTAATGGAATTCAAATTTGGGAGCGGAGTTATTATGCTACCCCCTTTACACATTTCGATTCTCGCAATAATTATTATTTTCTTTTTAGTTAGGTGGAGCAAGCAATTGGAAACACGACGTTTTACGGTCTTTATTTACTTTATCATAAGCAGTTTTATTACTCCTATTTATTCTAGAACAACAAATGAAGGTGACTTTCAGCTATGGTTTCCGTTAGGTTTTGTGTTGATTTTCTTTTACTTGTATCGCAGTGAAAGGTACCATTCATCTAAAATGAAAGCGAGTCTTTTAGGACTTTCCATAGCAATATATCAACTAATTCGTCATTATATCAGCTAAAGATAGATAAATAACTTATTACATTAATAAGGGGGAGATAGTTTGAAGCGATATTTTATTAATGATGGAGAGATAAATGTTCATATTACTGAATGGGGAAATCATAATGCGCCTATCATTTTCTGTATGCATGGACTAGGTAGTACAAGCCTAAGTTTTATTGAAATAGCTGAACAGGTAAAAGAAGAGTATAGAATTATCTCCATCGATGCTCCAGGACACGGCAAAACGGATCCATTTCTCACAGCTGATGAATATGAACTGCCGTCACTTGCAAGATGGCTGAATAACATAATCGAGATACTTCAAATCGAACAATTCTTTTTCTTGTCTCATTCTTGGGGGAGTTTTGTCTCGTTATTTTATTTAGCTGAGTTCCCTGAGAAGGTATTAGGGACTATTCTTATTGATGGTGGCTATCAATCGAAAAGATTAAAAGGACAATCGATGGAAGAAGAAGTTGCTTACTATGAAAAAGATTCTGAAGACTATGTAGAAACTTGGGATAGTTTTTTAACAGATGCTGTATATGGAGAGGTTTCAAGAAGGTCTTCTTTACTGGATATTGCAGCTAAAGATCTTGTTTTAGAAAAAGACGGCAAGTATTATTGGCACGCCAGAGGAATAACAGGCGGTAATGTTATTAAAGGCATGCACAAACATGAAACTGCAGACATCTTTGAAAAATTGCCTTCTGATATCTTATTGCTAAGGGCCACGTTGCCTAAAGAGCAAGAGGATTATCGAGTAATGACTTCAAGAATATTTGAACAAAAGACTGGTGAGAAGATGAAGAAGATTCTCAATACTACTCACATGTTACATTGGGATAACCCAGATGTGGTTGTTGATGAAATAAGAAAAAGTTGGTCTAGTTTTTAATTTCGAATTAGAACGTGAAAAAAGTGACTTAACCAAAACAAAAATCTTTATAGGTCCGCTGGATTATTATTCAATTAAAAAAGAGCTGAAACCTTTAGGGATATATGTCCTCAGGTTTCAGCTCTTTTTTTTTTGAAAAGATACTTATCTTCTATGATTCTTCTATGGTGCAATTCATGTCCAGCAATTATGTAAGCCAGAGCAGCAACAGAGATCTCTCCCTTATTCGCAATTCCTTTTTTGTTCCAGCTTTTTTCTGGCAGGTTTTTAATCAAGCTTATCGTTGAATGTCTAACAGCTGTAAATTCTTCAAGAAGGTCAGGTATGGAACGGCAATGAAATTCGGCTTCTAATACATAAGAATTGTCATCATAGCCAGCTAACGCAGTTTGATCACCTCTCGCAAAACGAAGTAGACGGTAAGCCATAATTCGTTCAGTATCCGTTATATGACCAATCACTTCTTTCAACGTCCATTTTCCTTCGGCATACCGATAGTTTGCCTGTTCTTCATTGACATGAGAAATCAAAGCTGTCATTTCCTCAAGTTGTTTAAGAAGAATCTCATTTAAAGTTCCTTCTGTCACTAAGTTTATATAATTTGAATAGTAAGCCGGATAGTCACCAATTGCTGGTTTAATGTCCATCATGTTCACTCCAATTCTGCTGGTAATAAAACCTTTGATTAAGTTGCAACTATTGGAACACCTAATCTGTTGGCAATTCCTTTTGCACCTTCGTCCATCACTTGATTGTGATTCCAAACGAAAATTGGACGAAGAAGGGGGGCTGCGAGATTCATCCATTTCTTGTTGGTGTTAACCTTCCAAGTATATCGTACATGAGTGATTTCACCTTCTTGAGACAAGGTCCAAATGCCTTTGCCTTCTAATTCACCCGAAGCCTTAATTTCAATGTATCTTGGACTTTCTTTTTTTATGACTTCCGATTCAAACGAAAGTTGGTAAAGAAGCTTGGTATGGAAGGTGGTAATAAATCGATCTCCAACTCCGTTCAATCTCTTACCCTTCTTTATTTTTCTAGCGTCCATTCCATTCCACCAATCACCGTGGTCAAAACCATTGATGAGTTCCCATATCTGTTCGATTTCAGCTTCGAACTTCCAATGTGTTTCAAATTGATACTGATATCGAGACATAGTAGACCTCCACTAAACTTTATGTGTTTGTGGATATATACCCGATTTTTCGCAGTTCAATAAACTTTCTTTTGGTGAAAAATAAAAAAATCATTCCTTATAGGAACGACTGAATCCGATATATTTAACCGATGGTCGTTACTGAAGCAAAAAGAAAAAGGGCTACTACATTAAACGTTTGAAGAATAATTCCTATCACGCTACAAACTAAACCAGCCGTCGCAAACCCACTTCCAGATTCATTCGAAAAGGCAATATCTTTTGCTGCTTTTCTAGAAAACACAACACCGATAATACCAAGTATTAAACCAATAAGAGGAATGAGAATGGAAAGGATACCGAGTGTAAAAGAGATGACCGATTTACTATTTGTTTGATGTGTTTGATTCATAATCAACTACCCCTAACGTTATTAGTGTTTTAATCGGACTCAGTTTATACAAAGAGTGATAGCTCATGTCATTAAATATTTTCTTTCAAACATATTACCACAAAAAGGTAATTATTCACCGGTTAATTAATTAATCACAACACACGTTATAGGTCTGCTTAATTAGTGGTCTCATGATACAATAAACGTAATTGAAATGGAGGAAGTTACATGTCTTTACCCGTACAAAAAAATGACCGCATCACGGTTCATATAGAAGATTTAACACATGACGGAGCAGGTGTCGCAAAAGTAGACGGCTACCCGTTATTTATTGTCGGCGCATTGCCTGGAGAAACGGCAGAAGTTCATGTGATGAAAACCTTAAAATCATATGGTTTTGGAAAATTGATCGAAGTGATTAAACAATCCGAACATCGTGTAGCACCACCATGTCACGTCTTTGATATTTGTGGTGGCTGCCAAGTTCAGCACCTTTCTTATGAAGGACAATTACTGTGGAAACAACAAATGGTGAAAAACGCCATGACACGCATTGGGAAATTGCCAAACGTACCAGTACATCCAGTGAAAGGAATGGACAACCCTTGGCGTTACCGCAATAAATCCCAGATTCCTTTCGGACTTCAGGACGGCAAAGTAGTCGGAGGCTTTTACCGAACGCGTTCACACGAAATCGCAGATACAGATGTGTGTATTATTCAAAGTGAAGAAGCAGATGACGTTCTACGTGAAATGAAAGAAGTCATGCGTGAATTAGGCATCATGCCGTACGATGAAAAATCTCATCAAGGGATGCTCCGACATATCGTCGTTCGTAAAGGACGTGCAACAGGCGAAATCATGGTTGTACTCATCACGAATAAAAAGAAATTCCGTGAAAAAGACGAAGCAGTTGAAGCAATCAGAAGAATTCTTCCGGAAGTAACGTCGATCGTCCAAAATATAAACGGTGAAAAAACAAATGTGATATTTGGTGAAACGACGATCACATTATGGGGCAAAGACGCGATCGAAGATTTAATCGGTGATGTACGATTCGAAATTTCAGCTCGTTCGTTCTATCAAGTAAATCCAGAACAAACGGAAGTTTTATACCAACAAGCATTAGACTATGCACAACTTACAGGTGAAGAAACAGTGATTGATGCTTATTGTGGCATTGGAACCATTTCACTCTTTTTAGCCAAACAAGCGAAGCAGGTATTAGGTGTAGAAATCGTGCCTCAAGCCATTGAAGACGCGAAACGAAACGCAGAAATCAACGGCTTCACAAACACCTACTTCGAAGCAGGTCCAGCAGAAGTAGTCATACCGAAATGGTACAAAGAAGGCAAAACAGCAGATGTACTAGTCGTCGATCCACCACGTAAAGGTTGCGATGAAGCTTTGCTACAAACAATCTTAGAACAAAAACCGAAGCGGATAGTTTATGTATCGTGTAACCCAGGAACACTTGCAAGAGATTTGCGAATCTTAGAAGACGGTGGTTACGAGACGAAAGAAGTACAACCAGTGGATATGTTCCCTCAGACAACTCATTGTGAGGCTGTTGCTTGGTTAGAGCTTAAATAGTAAAGAGTTATTCATGGGGCTGTCCCAAAAGTCATAGAAATGACTTTTAGGGCAGCCCTCTTTTCATATGCAAATGACACTGTCGATTTCCGATACATACTGACACTTCCAATACAATCTATAAAATACTCCCTGTCTTAGGAAACAGAAAAGTGTCCTTTATCCGAAACAAATATGAAAAGATAAAAGTTCATACTATTTTAAGTTAACATGATTTGTTTTAGCGCAGGGTCTCAAAAATCAATGATATGAAAAACCAATAAATTTGGGCATGATTAATAACTCATTTTAATTTAACCAATTGCATACATAGTAGTGACGGAAACTTTATAAGTTTGGGGTGCTTTTATGAATTTTAATAATAATCAGGGGCAAGAAAGAATAAATAATGATTTGAGAAAAAATGCAACACGTAAAACCATGTTAATAAATGAAGAAACATATAGAAAAATAGACTGGAATAAAATAACGGTTGAAAACCAACTAGCTAAAGCAGGAATGCAAGCTAATGCTAACTTACCTGTAGTAAAAGGAGAGAATTCTCTCATTCCAGTTTGGGATTTAAAAAAATATGCTTTTTTATTAAGTAACTATATCCCTCACACAGTTAATCCAAAACTTTGGGTACAGGGGAATTTGAACCTAAATACAGGCTTGTTTAAGGTTACAGATAATATATATCAGGTTAGAGGTTTTGATCTTGCTAACATGACTTTTATTAAAGGAGATACCGGTTGGATTGTAATTGATTGTTTGGGTTCAAAAGAAACGGCAGAAGCAGCTATACAGTTTGTTGCAGATTATTTTGGAGAGCTTTCTATTAGTGCAGTCATCATCACTCATTCCCATGAGGACCATTATGGAGGTATTTTAGGCGTTTTGGATAAATTTGCTATGGAGAATGTTAAAATTTACGCTCCCCTAAATTTTATTCATTCAGCTTTAGAAGAGAATGTTAATGTTGGGATTGCAATGACAAGAAGAGGCATTTATATGTACGGCGTAGAATTACCACGAGATGAGAAAGGTCAGATAGATAATGGTATAGGTAAGGGCCAATCAACTGGAACAGTGACTTTTACACGGGAAATTGAAGAAATAAAAGAGGAATATGAAAAAAAAGAAATTGATGGAGTTACAATGGAGTTTCAATTAGTTTTAGACACGGAAGCTCCCTCAGAAATGTTGATTTATATACCAAGTGAGCATTCACTATGTATTGCAGAGCTTTGTAATGCAACGCTTCATAATTTATTAACTCTAAGAGGGGCAAAGATTAGAGATCCCATTGCTTGGGCAAAAGGTATACAAAAGTCAATTGATTTATGGGGGAATGAATTGACATCAGTCTTCGGGGTCCACAACTGGCCCCGTTTTGGAAATCAGTATTGCATAGAATATCTTGAGAAACAAAGAGATTTTTATCAATATCTAAACGATCAAACATTAAGATTAATGAATAGAGGATATACCCTTGAAGAAGTTGGGAGGATGATTAAGGTTCCACAAAGTTTGACAGATGAATGGTATAATAGTCAATTTTATGGAACAATTATTCATAATGCGAAAGCAGTCTACCAGAAGTATCTAGGCTGGTATAGCGGAAATCCTGTAGATCTCAATAAATTACTTCCAGTAGATTCAGCAAAAAAATACGTTGAATTTATGGGGGGACCTAATTGTATTTTGGAGAAAGCAAGTAAATCCTTTGAAGAAGGAGATTATCAATGGGTTGCTGAGGTTACAAAACATGTCATTTATGCGGATCCTAGTAATACTGAGGCAAAGCATCTTTGCGCGGATGCTTTAGAGCAATTAGGATATATCGCTGAATCTGGTCCATGGAGAAATGAGTATTTAATGGGAGCTCAGGAACTGCGCTATGGCATTATTCCAACTAAGGGATCGTTTATTTCCAATGATGTTTTAAATAATTTATCTCTAGGAGATGTACTTTATTTACTAAGTATTCGACTTGATGGTGTTAAGGCAGGGGATTTAAATTATAAGATGAATTTTATCATTTCAGATAGAGAAGAGGTCGCTTCAACAGAGGTGAAACGAGGAATCTTTCGATATTTAAATGATAAATTGGCCGAGGATGCAGATGTCAGTGTAACAATGCCAAAAGAAATATTGTATGAATTAGCAACAACCAATAAAAAACCAATTAGTTCAAAGATCAGTATAGAGGGAGATACAAATAAGTGGAATCTATTTTTATCCCTACAAGAACCGTTGAATCACAACTTTAATATCATGACACCCTAGAATAGAATAACTTGTTGAACCCCGCTATCATTCCTATCAGCAACCTCACTTTATCCACAATATTTTAAACTACATTTAATAGGTACCTTAATGTCCTTCGCAAAATATATTCCATGAAAACAAAAAAACTTTTAGGAGGTCGACACGCTGACTCACTTTATCAATCCATATAATAGTCCTCAGAGGATTTATTTACTTGATAAACAAATAGGAGATGTCAATGGCGACGAAATACCGGATATCGTGTATCTGGTAGGTGAAAAGACAGAGAATCCTTTTTATGAAAATATAAAGGTAATCGTACAAGACGGAAGGAGCATGCAGTGGTCTGTTATTCCTTTGTATTCAAATTACAGTATGGCTTATACTCCATGGCTGATTCTTGTCAATTTTACTAACTCAAATACGAAGGAGATTATGGTGAACCTCCCTGTAGGAGGAAGCGGGGCACTAACCTATTACTACGTCATATCGTTTTTCAATAACAATGCAGAATATATTCTTGGCCCAGAGCAATTTATGGGCCTTTCAGAAACCTTGGGATTTAAAGTTATATATATGGATAACTATAAAGTACTTGTTAAAAGTGAAAAACTTGAACAATCCTATACATTGGATGTAAGCGCTAGAAAAGAAGTTTATGAGGGAACAGTTTATGACAGTGACGGCAAGCTCATTAACCCCCGTGAAGGATTTGTAATTGATTTCCCCCATCTATATCCTATAAAAATTGATGGAACCGTGCCATATAAGTTGGAAGCGCAACATGATATCGCTGGAACATCACATGCTGACCAACTTGGATATATCGTATTATACTGGAAATATACTGAGCAAAATAAAACCTGGGTTTTAGATCCTGAAATGTTTTTTGTTATGCTTGAGTAAATGAATACTTAATAGTTGTTTTATATAGACAGATAACTAGATGAGTGATGTTAGAAGCTAACTTTACTTTTCTGGTTATTGGTCTTTTTTATTTTCTACTGTTGGGAAATCAACTCAACTAGTCAGAGTTTGAAATTTTCCTTGTACAAATCGTTGATATTTACCCATACCGATAGAACATGACACAAAAACGTTTCCATGTTTGTGCTGGTATAATAGAAAGCGGGTGATATAGACAAAAATCTATAACAGTTGCTTTTTTTGTTTATAAAAATACCATTCAGGACGGATTTTCGTTAAAATAAACATTGGCGATTTTCACAATAGTTTTTCACATATTAAAATGTCCAAATGTACTTGTGATTGATAAAAGCTTATTGAGCATGATATAAGTGTAAAAGGAAAATGAGACTCTATATTTTTTGACTGACAGTTTGAAGTTGTATCCATAGTGAGAGGATTTGAATTTAAAATGATCGATAATTTTTGGCGTGATTTACCACGACCATTTTTTGTACTTGCACCAATGGAAGATGTGACAGATGTAGTTTTTCGTCACGTAGTAAGTGCTGCAGGTCGACCGGATGTATTTTTCACAGAGTTTACAAACTCGGATAGCTATTGTCATCCAGAAGGCATGAAAAGTGTGCGTGGCCGTTTAATCTTTACAGAAGATGAACAGCCAATGGTGGCACATATTTGGGGGGATAATCCCGAATATTTCCGTCAAATGAGTATTGGCATGGCTGAGTTAGGATTTAAAGGCATTGATATTAATATGGGCTGTCCTGTACCGAATGTGGCAACGAGAGGGAAAGGTAGTGGCCTTATTCTGCGTCCAGATGTTTCGGCAGAACTTATTCAAGCTGCAAAAGCAGGCGGATTGCCTGTCAGCGTAAAAACTCGACTTGGCTATAATGAATTAAATGAGTGGGAGGAATGGTTAACGCATATTCTGAAACAGGATATTGCAAACCTTTCAATTCATTTACGTACAAGACAGGAAATGAGTCAAGCTGATGCACATTGGGAGTTAATTCCGGAAATCAAAGAATTACGTGACCGTATCGCACCAAATACACTCCTAACAATCAATGGAGACATTCCTGACCGTCAAACCGGGCTACAACTTGCGACGAAATATGGTATTGATGGCGTTATGATTGGGCGAGGTATTTTTAAAAATCCTTTTGCTTTTGAAAAAGAGCCTAAAGAACATAGCAGTAAAGAATACCTTGATTTATTAAGACTGCAGCTTGATCTTCAAGATCAATATGCAGAAGAGGTGCCACGTTCAATCTCTGGACTTCATCGCTTTTTCAAAATTTATGTCAAAGGATTCCGTGGTGCTGGTGAATTAAGAAATCAATTAATGAACACGAAATCAACAGATGAAGTGCGTGCATTGCTGGATGAATTTGAAAAGAATGTTGACGAGACGGGAACAGTGAAATGATTTAACTATTAAAAAGTTAGAGGAAAATGAGACTCATTCATGTGTACTTATTTGCTTCATTTTCAAGTTCCTATCAAGCCCGCAACTTTTGCTTTGATAAATGTCTGTATGGTGGAGGTAAATATGAATGATCCGATTATAATCGTGGGGGCCGGTATAAGCGGCCTTCGTGCAGCTTCCTTGCTTACTTCACAGGGTATCGACTGTAGGGTACTGGAAGCACGAGGACGAATTGGAGGTAGAGTATTAAGTGAAGCGGTCGTGGATATGCCTGACCTTGGCACGTTTGATTTAGGACCAACATGGTTCTGGCCAAAACATGAACCTACTATCTCTCGTCTTGTAGGCGAACTCGGTTTACAGACATTCGCACAGCACACTGAAGGCGCATTACTTTTTGAACAGTCAAAGAATGAGCCTATACAGCGACATGTACTACCGGAAGGAACTTTTGAAAAGTCAGTTCGAATCGTAGGCGGTGTGCGGTCTCTTACTGATGCCGTATTTGCTACTCTTCCTCCACGGACAGTTGAATTAAACACCCGGGTAACGGCGATCCATATGGATTTAGAAGGAGCAATTACTCTAGACGCAGAAACCGATGAAGGAAAGAAAAGTATACGCGCAAGAGCTGTTATCCTAGCTTTACCCCCACGCATCGTTGCGCGTCACATAGCATTCTCATCTTCTCTTCCTGTTGAGCTTATGACGAGCCTACTAGACAAGCCCACTTGGATGGCCGGACAAGCCAAGGTAGTCGCGATTTATAATCGGCCATTTTGGCGTGAAGATGGACTTTCTGGTCAGGTAACAAGTTGGGCAGGTCCTTTGCAAGAAATCCATGATGCATCACCTGGGACAGATTCAGGGGCACTCTTTGGTTTCTTTGGGATATCTGCAAAGATGCGACAAGAGTTAGGAGAGAAACGAGTTCTCAAACTTGTCGTCGATCAGTTGACTAATCTTTTTGGACCGTTGGCTGCAACACCGATTTCCCTCCTATATAAGGATTGGTCTAGTGATCAGGATACAGCAGTTGAAGAAGACTTGGAGCCGCTAAGGGAATTTCCGACCTATGGTCTTCCAACAACTATTAGTGTGTGGGATAAGAAAATCATTTTTGCAGGCACCGAAACCTCTTCTGAACATGGGGGACATCTTGAAGGTGCACTTCGATCAGCTGATCATGCGGTTTTAAAGGTTCTTGAATTAGAGTAAGCAAACTACTACTCTCAAACTGACGATTTCTCCACTTTTGAAAAACATATTTAGGAAGACCTAGAGTATCTGTACCTACTCTAGGTTTTTTTGTTTAATAAGTATGCCTTCGGTATACGCCACCTTGAAGAATTTAATAGGGTGAGAATAGGAGATGAAAATGTTGTGAGAATAAAAGTTTTATATATGGTATATTATGGTATTAAGAATTGTGGGAAATAGGAGGGTGTGAAAATGCGTTCACGAGATATTGTTGTTTTCATTGTAAGTGCTGTTCTCTCTGTCTTATTTATAATTTGGAACTGGATTGACAAGCACATTATGATGAGTGATATACCATTTCAGTTTTCAATGCATGAAGGATTATCCTTCAATGTATCTATTTTATTTGCGGTATTGTTGCTGATTATTGTTTTATTTTTTTCTGACCGATTCCTAAAAGTGGTGACAGGGATTTATGGATTTTTCACATTATTTTGTCTAGGTATCTTCATAAAAAGATGGCTGACTTTCGACGACTATACGATTTGGATGTACATTGACATGGTGTTTATGTTAATGTTCGCAGTTCCTGCAATTGTCGGCTTGTTGTTAATATATAGGATTAAATTAATCACCGCTAATAAATGAAATTACTACAATAACTGTTTACACACTTAAAGATTCTTTAGAATCTAACAAAAAAGGATCGGTCCTATGGTAGTAGTATCGATCCTTATTTATGTCCATCAGTTTCACTGTCTTATGTTAAGAAAATAAATGCACTTTAATCTCTTTCTTGCATTTTCCTAACATTATCCGAGTGGAAAGGGGATCCATCAACTTCATTTACCACACTAAATGAATTGCCATCTAGATCAAAAAAATCAAAGAATTTCATGCCACCAAAATCATTGATTTCAGTAGTTTCTATGCCATTATTTTTAAAGTGTTGATGGGTTGTATAGATATCATCAACTACAAAATTATAATAGGAATTCTTTTGATTGTCTTTTATGGGGAAATCGGTAGGCTGGTGAGATTCAACTTTTACTAAAGCTAGTTGAGTTGAACCAGTTGGTAAATAAAAGCCAACACCATCTTCCCAACTATCTATTTTCTTTACACCGAGATATTTTTCATACCATTCTGTAGATTTTTTAACATCTGTTACTGGAATAAATATACTACCTATTTTAAACATTTCCTTCCTCCTTATTAAAAAATTCGTATTTAAAGAATATAATAGTTTAAAAGTTACGATTATTAAACACCACAATAGAAATTCGAGCTATTTTCCAAGTAAGAAAAGCACAAGTAATTGTACCCCGGTATTATACTATTGCTGAATTCTTAATAGGAGAATATGTTGTAAGTGTGGCGGCTAGTCAATATAAATAGTGTAAATAAATCTCCAACAATGAAGAGGAATTTTATAATACGAAAACAGAACATACGTGTGGTATAATCGAAGAGTAATAGAATAGGTAACTCAAGGGTGGTTGGCTCACTCCCGTAGAAAGGGGGTGGTGCCGTGTCAGTATTCGAAGCATTAATGTTCGCAGTAACGTTTGCAGCATTGGTAGTATCAATTCTGTCGTTTAACCATAAAAAATAACCCATCCTTGAGTTGGTAGCTCAGATGGGTTATTACTTCCACTTTGCCAGTCCCCTTGAAGGGAACCTGCTATTACATTGACCGGTTGGTGTTAACGCACCAGTCGGTCTTTTTTATTGTACTCAGATTCTAATTTCATTATACCAATACCAGTTGGTCATATCAACCAACGACTGGAGGAAGGTATTTCTAAATAATGCGTTGAATATATATGATAGGTAAATTTATAATCAAATCGTCATTTTAATTAAATCTTATTACGAAGGAGGCTTACTATGAAAGAACTTTACATAAAACAAAAGGTATTCAGTCTAAGTGGTAAATTTACGGTAATCGATCAGCAGGAGAACGACGTTTACTACGTAGAGGGGAGTTTTATGCAATTCCCAAAGACTTACTCTATTTTAAATACTACCAGAGATGAAGTCGCACTTATTACAAAAAAGATGTTAAGCTTTTTACCGAAATTTTTTGTTGAGGTAAATGGTCAAGAGGTGTTAACAATTAAGAAGGAGTTTTCATTCTTAAAAGCACGTTATACGATTGATGCTGCAGGCATTGAGGTACAGGGTAACTGGTGGGATATGAATTTCCAAGTTTTACAGCAAGGTGAAGTCATCGGGCAAGTGAACAAAGAGTGGTTCACTTGGGGCGATAGCTACAAGGTTCAAATATTGAATGAGGAGATGGAAACCATCATAATTGCGTTAGTTATCGCAATTGATTGTGTGAAGGCTGACCAAGCGGCTGCTTCCTCAGCTTCGACGATGTAAAGTAAAGACGTACATAGGATGGGTCCATTTAGAACTCGAAATCAACACAGATAAAGTAGGGAATCACAAACGGATTCTCTGCTTATTTGTAATGTAATTTACTTTAAGTAAAAAAAGAGGTGAAATATATGAATTTCAAATATGAGATTATTTCTGAAGAAGAGATTGAATGCTGTAGAGAACTTTGCAATGAACTTATGGCTTTTCAAAAGTCAAAAGCATACATACAACCAGAACTGTTTGATAACATGAATTTTGACACACGCATGATTCCGTCCGTCAAAAAAGCATTACATAATTATATTGTGGTGGTGAAAGATGAGAATCAGATAGTAGGATATGTGTATTCCAATATCTCTCCAAAAGAGACTTATTCAAATGAATTCGCCACTTTCTTTGACCTTTCTAGTGTAACTGGGGACAACGTTGGTTGCTTATCTCAATTTTATATTAAAGAAGGTTATAGGCAATATGGAATTGGATCAAAGCTATTTACGATGTCAATGGAGTGGTTGGAACAGTTTGACGAAATCAAAGATTACTTTATTTTTGTCTCGAATGGAAATGATGATGCCTTGGAATTCTATAAACGAAAAGGGTTCTGTATCAGTCATGACATTTTAGATGGTTTTATTACAGTTTTACGAAAATGATAAAGGTGAAAATATTAATACATAAGCAATTAAATTTGAATTACTCAAAAGGGACTTCCAAGTGGAAGTCCCTTTTAAAATGTCGTTCATTTCAACAAAACAACTGTTATTCCTCTAAAACTACTTTTAAGATAATTCCTCGATTATTATCTGAATTTGAAGCATTTAATCGTTTCATAGAATTTATTCAACAGAAATTGTCCTAAAAAGTCGGAAAATTGAGACAAATGATTCAAAGGAGATAATACCGTGATTGGTTAACTATATAAGTGTAGGAATTTATTGATTATACTTAACTTTTTTTCTTTTGGAGCAATCTTCAAATAGGGCGAAGTGTGAGTATTAAAATGAATTCTTAACACGAATTATAAGAGAGGATGAACTAAGGGGATGAAGAGAAATTTTTCAAAAGGGTTATTTAGTTTCTTAGCATTTATACTAATTTTCTCAACATTTAGTCTAGGTGCAACAGCAAGTACTACACCAAAAACACAGTTAACCGAATTGCAGTTAGCTGAAATTTTTGGCGATATTGAAATGTCTTCAAGCAGACCGACATCGGTTATTGTCGAGCTAAAAGCTGAGTCCATTGTTGAAGCAAAAAACAAGGGGAAAAAGCAAACGAAGGCAAACTTAAGTGCCGAGCGAGGTAAAGTAATCAGTGCATTAGAAAAAGCAGTAGTTAGTGCGGATGTAAACAGAGAATATGACTATGTATTTTCAGGTTTCTCTGTAGAACTGCCTGCTAATGAAATAATTAAGTTATTAGCAATCCCAGGTGTGAAAGCTGTTTATCCGAATGTACATTATACAGCGGATGTCATTTCTGCAGAAGAAATTACGGCAGAAGCATTCAGCCCAAATATGATGGAAAGTGCTCCATTTATCGGTTCGAATGAAGCTTGGGAAAGTGGCTTCACTGGTGAAGGGATAACAGTAGCTGTTATTGACACTGGTGTAGACTATACGCATCCTGACTTAACTCATGCGTTTGGGAGTTATAAAGGATGGGATTTCGTTGATGATGACAACGATCCACAAGAAGGTGCAGGACAATACCATGGTACACACGTATCTGGTACAGTAGCTGCAAATGGGCAAATCAAAGGCGTTGCACCTGAAGCTACATTGTTAGGTTACCGCGTTTTAGGACCAGAAGGTGGTACAACTGAAGATGTGGTAGCTGGTATTGAACGTGCAGTGCAAGATGGCGCTGACGTTATGAACTTATCTTTAGGTAATTCACTAAACAATCCTGACTGGGCAACTTCAATTGCTTTAGATTGGGCAATGGCTGAAGGAGTAGTAGCGGTTACTTCTAACGGTAACGCAGGACCAAACAATTGGACTGTTGGATCTCCGGGTACTTCTCGTGATGCTATTTCTGTAGGGGCTACTCAGCTTCCTTATAACGTTTATACTTCCGTATTATCAACTTCTGAAGGTGTAAGTTATCCTACTGCAAAAGTTATGGGATTCCCATCAGATGAAGAATTATTAGCTTTAAATGGAGAAGAATATGAGTTTGTTTATGTAGGACTAGGTTCTGAAGCAGATTTTATAGGTAAAGATCTTACAGGAAAAATTGCTTTAATCAGCCGAGGAGGTTTTGCATTCGTTGATAAAGCGACTAACGCTAAGAACGCAGGAGCAGTTGGCGCGATCATTTTCAATAATGTTGCTGGCGAGCATGCTGATGTTCCTGGAATGGCAATCCCGACCATTAAAACGGAACTTGCAGATGGACAAAAGCTTCTTGCTGAATTGGAAGCTGGCAATAACAAAGTTTCTTTTAACATTGCATTCTCTAAGCATGTTGAAGAAACAATGGCGTCTTTCTCTTCACGTGGTCCAGTAACATTATCTTGGATGATTAAGCCAGATGTTTCTGCACCTGGTGTGAATATCGTAAGTACATTCCCAGGGAATACTTACGCTGCATTACAAGGAACAAGTATGTCTTCTCCACATGTTGCTGGTGCTGCTGCAATATTATTGCAAAAGAACCCAAATTGGGGAACTGAAGATGTAAAAGCGGCATTAATGAACACCGCTGTAGATGTGATTGACCCTGCGACAGAAGAAGCTTACAAACACAATTCACAAGGTGCAGGTAGTATTCGTATCGTTGAAGCGTTAAATACAAAAACGCTTGTAGCTCCTGGTAGCCACTCATATGGTAAGTTTGTTAAAGGTAGTGGCAAACAAGTAGAAAAACAAAGCTTTGAAATTAAGAACCTATCAAATGTAAATAAGAACTATAGCTTTGACGTAGAATTTGATGGAAATCCAGATGGAATCAAAGTGATGTTAAGTAATAACTTAAAAGTGAATGCAGGAAAATCTCAACAAGTGAACTTTAATGTTCAAGTGGACACTTCTAAATTAGATCCAGGCTACTATGAAGGAACGATTACAGTAAAGGATGGTAATCAAACAATTGACGTTCCAACAATTCTGTTTGTGGGAGAGCCAGATTACCCTCGTGTAACTGGGGCATTCATGGATAAAGTAGATAATGGATACTATGTTGGTGCTTATTTACCTGGTGGCGCTGAAGTGCTTCAGTATGACTTATATGTACTCACTGCAAGTGGGACAATTGGTGGAAAGGTAGATACATTAGGTTATTATACAAATGCTTCTGCTCCATATCATGAATTCTTATGGGATGGAACTGTACAAAACGGCATAAATTTACCTAATGGAGATTGGGTATTGGCAGTCTATGTTGAAAAAGCTGGAGTTGCTGAGTATAAAGCTTATTTAGTAACAAAAGAATAATAGATTAATTAAAAGGATTCCAGCTAGTATTCTAGTTGGAATCCTTTTTCATTGTTAAGGAATAGTCTTTTTTGCTTTAATTTCAACTACCCAAATCAGTCAGTAGTAAGTGGACTTGCCGTTATTTTCTGGTCACGAGGCAGGGCAAGACCAACGAGTCCGATTATAGGTAAGAATGAAATGATGATCATTGTATGATAGATTCCAATATGGTCCATCAGTATACCGATCGCGACAGCTCCGATTGCCCCCATACCAAATGCTAATCCAACAGTTAACCCCGCCATCGTACCAATTTTACTTGGAAC
Source organism: Paenisporosarcina quisquiliarum (assembly GCF_043641925.1). GTDB lineage: Bacteria > Bacillota > Bacilli > Bacillales_A > Planococcaceae > Paenisporosarcina > Paenisporosarcina quisquiliarum_A. The sequence continues at coordinate 28,719 of NZ_JBHZRU010000010.1, read as the reverse complement.
CAGTTCTTGTGCATAAACAACCGTCACCGAAAAACTCAGCATGATGAAAAATCCAATGAGTATTAACAAAAGAATGACAATTGGCAGTGGGACATACGGCAAGATAAGTGATAACGGAATTGGCACGATTAACGACAGAACGATGACATTTTTCCGTCCCATTTTATCCGCCAAAGGCCCACCGAAAAATGTACCAGCTGCTCCAACTGCTAGAAAAAGAAAGATTAAGAGTTGTCCTTTTTGAATCGTTAACCCATAAGCTTCAATTAAATGAAAGACATAAAAGCTAGTGATATTTGTTACATAAATAGAGCGGGCAAAAATAATTAGAAGTAACAAAGTAAGTGCGATACCAATTTGTTTTTTTGTTAAATTAGCCATGGAAGAAAGGAACACTTTTTTCCGATTCAATAATCGTTCCTGTTCTAGCTGTCCTTTATACCAAGCGGATATCTTCATTAAAATAAAAATTCCTAGAGCCGCAACTAATATAAATAAAGCAATCCCTCTTTGTCCCAAAGGAACTAAAATAAATGCACTGATGAGTGGAGCTAATGCTTGTCCAGAGTTACCACCAACTTGATAAATAGATTGCGATAAACCTCTTTTAGAACCCGCAGCCATAAAAGATACCCGAGATCCCTCTGGATGGAAGATGGCAGAACCAAGTCCGACAAAAATGACGGATACGAGAATCATCCAATACTCTGGAGCAAATGCGAGTCCTGCGATACCTAGTAATGAAAGAGTCATTCCAAAAGGAAGGGAATAGGGTCTAGGCTTCATGTCGCTAAAATAACCAACGACCGGTTGTAAAATGGACGCAACCATATTCAAAGCGAAAGCGATTAATCCCAGCTGTGTAAATGTAAGACCGAGATCTTTTTCAAGAACAGGAAACATCGCTGGAATGACCGATTGCAGGGAATCATTTAATAAATGAACGCCGCCAATCGCAAATATGATTGGATAGACTGGATTTGAAGACAATGAAGATGAAGTAGTTTTTTTAGTTGTCATAACACACAATCCTTCTGTACTCGAAGTAAATAGATGACTACATTATAACAACCACTTTAATAGAAAGAAACATAACATACTTAGTTAAGTCGGGTAAAAATACAAAAAACACCAAACAATTAGTCCGGTGTTTTAGAAAAATAATATTCAATTATTGATTTATAGCATTCGTTAGTCATGATATTGATTTGTTAAAAAATCTGACAAGCCATTGTCGTTACCGTTTTGGAATTTTCCCGATATTGCAGCGTGATAGACCAGTTGAATTCTCACTACATAAGAAAAAAATGAGTTTAATATTTTGATATGGAAGACTGCTAAACTTTTTGGCAAGGTCCATACTGTTATGAAACCTAGAGAAAGATTTTTGAACTTTAGAAATTAATGAAATTAATAATGTGCTGTTTCAAGTGGACTACAGTTGCATCTGGCTCTAATGAAAATCGTTTAAGAACAAGTAATTAATTGCCTGTTTAATAGTAAGTAATATGTATTTTGAAACATTGGTATTACTAAATGGATTTGTAAAATGTCGGAAATTGTCGAGAAGATTCTCGGCGAAGAAAGAGTTAATAAGATAAGATTAAACAAGAGGTTCTATAACTCAGCTAAGAGGAAAATGCAAAGCATAAATTTTAAATAAAGAAATTAAAGGGGCTTGATTATGTTGTTTAGAGCAGAATTACCTGTAGGGTGCCCAAAAGACCTAGGTTCAAAAAAAAGAGATTTTGCGTCAATTTATAGACTCGTACAAAAGGAAGAATTTGATGGAGCAGATTTTTTAAGTCCTGGCGAAGAGAAACCTGAGAGATTAGAAAATCCAAATGCGGACATTTGCGGTTTATTAGGAGTTTCAATGGGAACATTAGACTATTGTTATAAACAAAAAAAGATATATAAAAAGAAATTTGGGAATTCTTACATTGCCGTCGGACAAGTCCTCGCGTCTCAAGCTTTAAGTGTATGTGATAATAACAATTACTATCATGTTGATTTTTATCCCTTTTATAATACAACCCTAGAACGAGGTTTTAAAATATATACTGAGGCTCAACAGGAGGCGTAATAATTGGATAACGAGAGCTTAATAAAAACAATTGATTTAATTAGACGTAAAGGCTCTATGGTTGCCATCTATGGATATTATGACATGCCTTTAACATACGTTAAAGAGTATCAGGGAATTATGTATTTATTTCATTATATTGAAGAAAAAGATGATTGTGATGCTTGGTTAACAATTAAAATATCATCAGAAATAAATGAAAAAATCTATAACCAACAGATACATCCTACAACTTTACTTAAAAGTTATTATAGTAAGGAAAAATTATATTACTTAGAAACATCGTATGATAATCATTTAAAATCAATAAAAATTTATAATAATGATTTATACGATGAACTAGATTTTCCGGATTTAGATGCTGAATTTAATTATGATTATTTAACAAAGACAAAGCTTTCTATTTCTAGAAAAGCATCCACAGTTTTAAATGCATTTAATGAGAGGATCTCATTCACATTTTCTGATAAGGATAATAGTCACTATATGCCTTTGAATATCTTGGAAAATATCACCTCATTAGTTAACTCTTTATACCACAGCTTATCAGATGGCTTCCTTGCAGCTGAAGCAACTCCACGTGGATCATTTGGAATTACAGTTATTCCATATAAAAAAGATGTTACTGAAATTGATATTTTTTCTTATGATGGTTTATCAAAACTTGTTGATATTTTTAAAGCTATTACAACAAGTAGCTTTGACAGCAACTTAGAATATATCGAAAGCCTTGTAAAAGAAGATAATGGAGTTAAAGTTGTTGATAAGGTAAATAATTTGTTGAAATTTATAAATAAAAATGATTATACTTTTACCGTACGGGATCAATACTACGAACCAATATCAAACTATTCACATGAAAATTATTATATTACTACATCAATTGATTCAATATTGTCTTCAATAGATGAAGAAGAAATTTTTGAGAATATCGAAGCTAAGTTGGTATCGTTCAATTCTTTGACTGGTAACATCAAAATCATTCTCGAAGAACAAATTCAGATATCAGGTTATTTAGAAAGCGAACAGTTTGACGGAAAAATGTTAATAACACCATCACCTATTACTATCAATTATAAATTTAATGAAATTAAAAATAAATTTGAATTATTACTTGTTAAAGATATTATCTATGCGGATGTTAGTGACGAAAGGGCAGTTACAAATAGCTCTATTTATTAATTTTCGAAAAAATGTATTAAAACACCTTCTATTATTTAAATAGTAGGTGTTTCTTTATGGAGATTATTGGTTTATGTTATTTTTCCGAATTTAATAAAACAGAAACTCCCATAGAGTGTTTAATTTTAGGTTGATTGGTATGAGGGATTAGATATAATGATTTAATCCTAATAAACATAAGGAGTGAAATTTAAACCATGCTGAAATATATTTATTATTCAAATAGAGTAAGAAAAAATAAATCAAAAATTGAAAAATTGATTTCTGAAGAAAATGAAGCAATAGTTTGGTTTATACATACTAGAGATTTAAATAATATAAAGGTAGAAGTTATATATTATAACAATAAAAATGGGTCGTTAAATGTCTTTAATCTTTTAAATGATACTATAGATATCGAGTTATCTATTATACAAAGTTTTGCCTCCGATACATATATTCAAGTGGTAGATAATGCTTTTAAAGATATCTGCGTAATAAAAATAAATAATTTGTTACAATTCATAAAAATAACTGACATATTAAATGAAACATCAGAATATGTATTTAGGGGTCAAAAAAATAAAGACTGGGCTTTAATTGCTAGTATTTTTAGGAAGAATTATAATCATAATAAAGAATACAATATATTTAAAGAAATTAAAAAAAATAGATTCAATGAATTTATTAGTGATAACTTTTTAGATAATTTAATTCACATGCAGCATTATGGTATTCCTACAAGATTGTTAGATTGGAGTAAAAATCCTCTTATACCTTTATTTTTTGCGTGTTCGGATAATTCTAAAATAGGAAGGGTATCTGCGTATAAACCAAGCATAATCTATGAATTTGATGGTGAACAATATAATAGTATTTCAAATTATTTTAAAGAAGACTTTAATAAATCACAGTTATCTGCAGAATCAATAAAATTATTGGTGTCTATTTTTAGAAACTCACTACCGCAATCTATTTTTCTTGAGACCTCTAATGAGAATGATCGTCTAAAGGCACAAAGAGGGTTATTCTCTATACTAATAGATATTCGCCCTCAGTATATTGATGTAATTAGAGAGGAAGTTTTAAAATCTTCTAATATGCATACAAATTTTGTGGAAAGCAAAATTGATATGAATATATATAAAAAAATTGCGCGTTTTAAGTTGGAAGAAATGAAAGAGTTTTTTACTGATAACAAAAATTTAAATATTAACAAACATTTCGATTTTGATATATTTCTTTCAGAACTAAACAATAATAATTTTTGGAGGGAAGAGGATCATAGTTATGAAACGAACTTAATTGATCATTCTGTAGAATTTATTATTTCCAGTAAGTACAAAAGTTTAATATTGAGTCAACTAGAGAGATTAAATATTAATTCTATGACTGTATATCCAGATTCATTTGGCTTTATTCAATATATAAATGATAAGTATGAAAGGATGGAATAGATGATATGATCGAAATCTCCAAGATTGAAGCTAGGGAAAGAAATTTAGAAATAAAAATTATTAAGCAAATAAGCGAGAAAAAGGCAAGCATAAATGATGTATTTACTATGGAAGATATCTCAAATATATTCTATTTTCGGCAATCAGATAAACTTAAGTCAATGAAAAAGTTTTTTTCTAAAAAAGGGGATAAATTTAGATTTAATCAAGGATTTAAAAATAAAATTCAAGAAGTAATAGAAAAACAAATTGCATCACAAAATTCATTCATTTTGTTAAAAGATAATTATATTAATTTGTTTGCCACATATAGAAGTGAATATCAAAAAAATTTATTTTCTTCAGATACCAACCAAAAATTTAAAAACTTTTATGAAAAAATATGTCCGGATTTAGAAACATTACATTGGGGATTACTTCCAGAGTATTCAGAAAGTACTATTATTAATAGGGGTTTGTTACCGGAAACCGATATAAATGAATATTATAATCACTATCATACTTTAGAAGATTTATATGAAACGTTAATTGGTACAATGTTACAAACTAATTCTCTAAAAGGTGATGTGAATTTAAATAAAAAGATGGTTTTTAAAGTTTTTAGTAGACGATGGGGACATGAGGATCACTATTCTATTGAAAGAAGGATTGATGGATGGTATGTTAAACATCTTTCAATAAATGGTTTATCAAAAAAAGATGGAACAGGATCAATACTGGATAACTTGAATCAAGATTCTATTCAATATCCAATAGACGGTGTGAAATATGCGTTTGAAACATTATGGGAAATGGCAGATGAGCAAGAAATGTTAGTCGGCGAATTAGAAGAAAAACTACAAGAAATTGCCAATTGGATTAGTGCTATTGAAAAGGACGTAGGTTTATTCCAACCAAATTGGTGTAATTACTATTAATAAAAATTTAATGAAAAGGTAAATGAATCTGCATGTTCATTATGTGCTAATCAAGCGGGCAATTAAGAATTTATTTTTCCTTCTTCTTGTCCAGCTTGAGGCGCAGCTCTAATGCCAGGGTTATCATTTCTTCATATAAAAATATTATATCCAAATCTATTACTCAAAATAGATGAAATAAATAGTTCTATATAATGAGATTAGTCCACTATAGTAAGTTTAGTTTAATTCTGTAACTAATTGTTTATATTTCTCTTTCTCCTACTAGAAACATTCTCATTCACCATCTCATACATAGACTCAACACCAGCTTCTGATGCAACAAAACTAAATGAGTTACTTACATGTATCCCCATACTGTCTGCTTCCTTAGCAGCATCGATGTTAGCCCCAATGAAAATGAACTCCCAGTTATGATGTTCTTCTTGGTGTTTAATGCGGTCTTTTATTTTTTCATAAGTGAATTCGCGGCTGGCGTTTTCCATTCCATCTGTTGTGATGACAAATATGACTTTGTCTGGTTTTCGATCTTCTAACGTTTTCGATAATCTGTGATCGACTTCTGATATGGTCTTTCCGATTGCATCTAATAAAGCTGTCATGCCTCTAACGTAATATTCTTTCTTCGTCAGTTTTGCTTTGGTTGCATCGATGCCGTTCCATAATAATTCGTACTGATCATCAAAGAGAACTGTCGTAAGGGAAACTTCTCCTTCAAGTTGGCATTGTTTTTTAATAAAAGCATTAAACCCTCCAATCGTGTCACTTTCTAAACCAGACATGGAACCGCTTCGGTCTAACAGGAAAATAATTTCAGTTAAATTGGTTTTCATTATCATCAACCTCTTTCGTTTGTTGGTATGATAATAGTAACTAATTTTTAAGAAGGTTTGGTCGCCTGCGAAGCGACATTTTTAAGGGGGATGTTCATGAGTGATCAACAGATGTTGGATGAGTTAAAAGAGTATATCGAGTTTCACTTAAGTATTGAAAATTTGGTTCTTCATAATAAAATGCAAGATCTTGATTACACGATTCAAGCTGAAAGTTTTTCACTTGAAATGGAGGATTATATTAAGAATCATCGTCAACCAACAGTGCATCAAGTATTGTTTGGCTTTATTGACGAAAAAGGATTAAGTGACACCGATATTTATAAGAAGGCGGGTATCGACAGAAGACTTTTTTCGAAGATCCGTTCTAACCCAGAGTATCGACCGAGTAAAAACACAGCCATTTCTTTAGCTCTGGCATTGCAGTTGGATAAGGAAGACACTGATTCATTACTTAGTGCTGCTGGATATTCCTTATCAGATAGCAACACCTTTGATTTGATTATTCAATATTGCCTCGAAAACAATATTTATGATTTGTTTTCAGTCAATTCAGCTTTAGATTATTACAATCAAAAAACTTTGTGAAATGGCAAATATATAATGGGTAATAATGGTATATTTGTTTTAGGAGGTTTTTTTCATGTTCTTATCAACGGCGAGTATAGGAGTTAAAGTAACCGTTTGGTTAATTGGTGTTCTAGGGTTGACTACTATTTTGACTTTACGCATGTCAAAATTATTGAATGTAGATAAAAAGATGTGGGGTCGCGAGAGACATGTAAATCGTACTCACAAAATGGTTGAGTTGGTTATGAATATAGGATTCGCTATCACAACATTTTTGATGACAATGAATAATGTGGAATTTATAGTTTTCTTAAATGTAAGTATTGTTTATTTTATTATGTTTTTTGGAATTCGAGCTATTTTTGAAAAAAAGTATGCTGAAAATCCAAAAGACTTTAAGTATACGCTATCTGAATTTTTCTTTTTGATGTCGAGTTTCTATATCATGACCTATTTGATTTTTCCTGAATATATAAAGTTCACATAAAAACGCATGTCATCAGAAGAAGTAACTTCACTCTTGATGACAGGCATTTCTATTTTATTCATAAAATCATGTTCCACAATACGTTCTATAAGGTAGGTTCGACTCAGTAGGTACAGTGTTGAAATCTGTTTGTTCCTGGGAATGTGCATATGGATTGGAAAGGATGTTAAGGAGGTTCTCCATAACACTGTAGTCCCCATTTTCAACCGCAGCTTCGATTGCTTCCTCTACTAAATGGTTTCGAGGAATAATCGCAGGGTTACTGTTTTGCATCAATTGTTGTGAGTCTGCTTTTGATTCATCTTGTCTAGTAAGCCTTGCTTGCCATACTTCATACCACTGAGAAAATTCATCACTACTAAACAAATCTGCATCCTCTAATTGATTCAAAGTCAGTGCACGGAAGGTGTTCGTATAATCCGCTTTATGTTTTTGCATCATACTCAAAAGATTTTCAATTAGCTCTTCATCTTGTTTTTCTTCATTGAAAAGTCCAAGCTTGGCACGCATCCCAGCAAACCAATGCACATGATACAAGTTGTTGAACTCGCCAATTGCTTCTTGCGCTAATTCAATCGCTTTTTCTTGTTCTTCATGCAATAAAGGCAGTAAGGATTCAGTAAAACGCGCGAGGTTCCAACCAGCCATATAGGGTTGATTGCCATACGCATAGCGACCTTGCTGATCAATCGAACTGAAGACGGTTGCTGGATCATACGTGTCCATAAATGCACATGGTCCATAATCGATTGTTTCTCCACTAATGGTCATATTATCAGTGTTCATGACACCATGAATAAAGCCTACCAATTGCCATTTGGCAATGAGGACAGCTTGACGTTTTATCACTTCTCGAAGGAATGAAAAATAGCGGTTTTCTCCGTCTTCCATCTCTGGATAATGACGTTCAATCGCATAGTCCGCTAGTTCCTTTAACTCATCTATGTTTGTCCAATTTGCCGCATACTGAAAGGTTCCAACACGTAAATGACTTGCTGCTACTCGGGTCATAACGGCTCCAGGTAATTCGGTTTCACGAAGGACGGGTTCGCCCGTTTCTACAACTGCTAAACTGCGAGTAGTAGGGATTCCTAGCGCATGCATCGCTTCGCTAATGATGTACTCGCGTAACATTGGTCCAAGTGCCGCGCGACCATCCCCTCTACGGGAATATGGAGTTGGTCCAGAGCCTTTAAGCTGAAGGTCGAATCGTTCGCCTGTTGGTGTCATTTGTTCGCCAATCAATAAAGCACGTCCGTCTCCTAACATATTAAAATGACCGAATTGATGCCCGGCATATGCTTGAGCTATTGGCAAAGAGCCCTTAGGAACCTCATTTCCTGCAAGGACTTTGACGCTTTCCTCACTTTGCAACGCCTCGATATTCAATCCTAACGACTTTGCTAAGGGTTCATTCAGAAAGATTAACTTGGGTAAACGCACCACATTTGGCGTAATGTTTGAGAAAAATGACTGTGGTAGGCGTGCATAACTATTATCTAAGTTCCATCCTGTTTCGTTGGTTTGTTTTGTCATTAAATTTCATCCTCGTATTTTGTCTTTTTTAACTCGATCATTATTACTTAATCGCTAACTTTGAAACTCATCATGACATTTCATCGTATATAATTTAATAAAAAAAGCGAGGTGTATCATCGTGGTGAATGCGATTTTCTGGTTAATCATTAGTCTGCCTTTATATGCAGTATTGATTTGGCAATATTTAAATCCAAAAGAAGCAATGGTATGGGGCAGGCGTTGGATGTACCAAAATGAGCCTCAAATAACTGAAAGTGCTATTCGGCATACAAAATTGGTGTCTCTTTTTGGCATGATATTTTTATCCATTATTTTATTGATTTTATTTTTGTCTAAATAAAAATTCAGTGACTGCTACTTATCTATAGTATACCCTTCATATATAAAGTTAGCCTTTACACTTGTTTTGCATCTTGCAGAAGATATACATACATAGCGTTCGCGAAATTTTGGAGGATTGGAAAAATGGAGAAACAGCAAGCTATAGTCTTATGTAATTATTTTGATCGTTGGAATGAATCCGGTTCTTCAACTTATGAACTCAATAAATTAGACACAACAAATGATACGATAATTAACTTTCATCAATGGGCAAATAGAAAACCAGTCGTAGCTGCCTTTGATGTCAACAAACTTGGTCACGATCGTTATTTTTTCTTGTTCATTGATTGGCACCGAAATGATAACTATTACTTAGTAATTTATGCGTACAATAAATCCACGACTCTAGCCGAACTCAACAAAGTCATTGAGGAAGACGGCGAAATAGTTCTTTCGTGGAAATACAATCCGTTAAAACGAGATAGGAAAAATGACGTCCGTAAATCGTATTTTAAGCAAACGCATGGGTCAACAATCATGAACATTCCATTTCCAACATCTGTTTTAGAAGTTGAATCCTTTGTAAATCATCTCTTTAAGCTTTGTCAAAATCGTGTTCGAGCGGATCGAATAGTGGAAATTTTGGGTCCTTCATCATAAAGAGATATTTGAAATCATAGACTTTACATATCAGTAACGTCCGAAATTTCGGGCGTTATTTTTTTTTATTGGCGTATTAATTGAACGCAAAAAACAACCTCTTTAATGAAATCTGATAACATGGGATTATATGAAAATTTACGATGGGGGAAATTTTATGTTCTTAGATCGGATTAAGAATGAGTTTATTCAAAATCAGCCTCTATTTATAGGTGAAGACACGGCCATGCGTTCAGCCGTGCTTATTCCATTAGTAAAAGTAAAAGAAGAATGGCATGTCCTTTTTGAAGTTCGTTCACTCACGATGAGACATCAACCTGGCGATATTAGTTTTCCAGGAGGTCGAATTGATCCAACCGATGCATCACCAATTGATGCGGCCATTCGAGAAACTCATGAGGAGTTAGGAATCGATCCAAGTGAAATAACCGTCATCGGTCAGATGAGTGCTTTTATTCCAACTTCATCCTTTGTTGTCTATCCTTTTGTTGCGACAATCGATAACCATCTAGCGCATTCTCTTAATAAAGATGAAGTCGAAGAAATCTTTACAATTCCAGTTAACTGGCTGTTAAATTATGAGCCTTATTTACATAAGGTGCCTGTTCAACCCATGCCACTAACTGATTTTCCATATGAAAAAATTGCAAACGGTGATCAATATCAATGGAGATCGCGCGTCATTGAGGAATGGTTTTATGACTATGAGCAATATACGGTTTGGGGATTGACCGCGAGGATATTAAAGCATTTTATTGATACGATTAAATAGACGAATAGATAGAAAAACGAGCGATGTATAAAAAATCGCTCGTTTCTTTTCTACTGATTAGAGGTATCTCAGTATGCTCCCTTGGAGTAAGTAACTTCATAGCTATGGCTATATACTTCAAAGATGATGCCGAAAGGATCTTCGACGTAACACATTCTATATGGTTTATCGTTCGGATAATATTCGCGGATCGGCATTCGCTGTTTGCCACCGGCTTTTACGATTTTGTTAACCATGCCTTCGATATCTGGATCTTGAATGCTGAAGTGGAACACGCCACTTTTCCAGTATTCAAAGTTATTCTCTGGTTTTTCGCTGTTCGGAAACTCAAATAATTCGATTCCGATTCCGTCAGATGTGACCATATGAGCGATTTTAAAGGTATTCCAGCCTTCTCCAAATACGTCAATACACATTTGACCGATTGCAGTTTCTCTTTCTTCGACAACTTCCGAAGGTTCCATAACGATATACCAACCCATGACCTCGTGATAAAATGTTACGGCTGCTTCCAAATTGGGTACAGATAATCCAATGTGTGAAAATGCACGTGGATATGTCATTATTAGTTCACTCCTATCAATTACTATGAATGTTTTCAATATGATGACTAGTATAAGATGAGCTTTTTGTTTACACAATACGGCACTATTTTGTGCGTTAGGCACGAAAACCATACCAAGGCATAAAGGATGGTCGACATGAGCAAAGTCAAAAAAGAGTACGATTGCGCATTAGTTTTAACTATCGATTTAATCGGAGGAAAATGGAAGCTCATTATTCTATGGTATTTAATCGGTGGAGCGAAGCGTTTTGGCGAGTTGAAAAACTCAATCCCGAGCATCACGCAAAAAATGCTGACTGAACAGTTAAGGGAGCTTGAAGAACGAGGAATTATCTCGAGAAAAGTCTACGCAACTGTTCCACCGAAAGTGGAATATTCGATGACCGATTTCGGCACCAGCCTAATTCCATTAATTAATGGTCTCTGTACGTGGACGGAAGAGTATGCGAAAGAGAATGATATAACTTTACATGATCAATAAGAGCAAAATTAGAACGCAAGGATTTAAAGCATATTTTCGAAATGATTAAATAAACGATACAACAGAGGAGCACACTCATGCGCATTGAACAGATCTTTCGACTAGATTTTGCTTATTTAGAAACATTCTCAACTCGAACAGAGAAGAATTGGGGTTCATTGTTTTTGAATGAAAATCAGCCTTCCTATTACGATGCGAACCATGCACATATCAGTGAACCTTGTGAAAACCCGCAAGATGTGATGGAGGAAGTAATAGCGTTTTATCAGTCTAAAAATATCATTCCAAGATTTTATTTATACAATTTAGAAGCGATTGGAGATCTTATCTCTACATTAAAAAATAATCACTTCGGCTATGAAGAATTAACAACGCCAGTTCAACTTTGGGACAATAAAATCTTGAATAAAAAACTGAATGAAAATGTCCAATTTGAAATTGTAACTGAAAGTAATTATTCGGAAGCACTTGATATTGAATGCAGCATTCAAGAGTTTGGTGGAAGAGAAGTTCGAGAGAAAGCGTTTGAAGAGGAATTTAATAACCAAAACTTCATTCACTATTTGCTCAGATATGACGGGGTAGCGTGTGCAACTGCCTGTCTATTTATTAGTGGAAATCAAGCTCGATTGGAAACTGTAGCTACATTAGAAGAATATCGAGGAAGAGGCTTAATTGGAGATCTAATTCATTATATTCAAAAGGAAGCGGCAAAAAAGGATTTAGAAAACCTTTGGGTCTTCCCGATTAATGAGGAAATCGAAAAAGTCTATTTGAAGTACGGATTTCATACAGTAGAAAAACTAATGACGGGACACGCATTTTTAGGTGGCAAAAGTATAGGAGAAATTCGAGGATAAAGTGACTATCATTTGGAGGAATCGGTATGTATGATCCAACCATCTTTGACAATTTAAAAGTAGCTTTTGAAAACCAAGTGTACGATCTCGATAATTTGGAAAATGAAATCACCATTACAAACCGAATCGATCGGATGGATTTTGCGGTAATGGGCCGGGAATTCACCATTGAATTTACACTCGTCGATTTGCCTGACGTCACTGCGGAAATTGTATTAGAAGCTTCATTAGAAAATACCGCAGCTGAGATCATGGAACTTCCAGGGAAAAATCCAGGCTGTTCTTTGTTATTGCGTTTTTATAAGCGTGTTCACAATGTGACGAAGCAGTGTAAAGAAATCGATCAAGCTTTAAAAGAAATTTGGGAAGCTGACCAAAAACTAACTCAAACATTAAGCTTCATGTATGAGCAAGATACTTCTAGCTACTTAGATACAATCGAAGTGTCATTTCATCACCTGATAAATGAAGATCACATGGATGAGATTGAAGAATTTCTAGAACATGTATTAGAATCTTTAGAAGTGTTAAATGAAATTTAAAAAAGGTCTGTCTCAAAAGTCGTTTAGTGACTGAGAGATGGACCCTTTTTTGCGCATTACATTTCTTTATAACGAATTGCATGTTTTGCAGCTATCCAAACGTGCAACTTCAGGTGTTAAATGCATTGAAAAGAAACAATTATATCCGTATTCATATAAGAAGTTACAATCCACTTAATCAATCAATTTCTCTTTTTTATACAATTTTACTTCAAATAAGAAAAATGTGATTAAAGGAAGAACAAACATAATAAAATAAGAAATCAATGGAGGGAGAGAAAAATGCTCGTTTCTTACTAGACTAAAGACTGATCCCATAGAAAAAGTAATTAGGAGCCAACCTACACAACAACTGTAAATAAAGTTTAAAAATTTATTATTATTATGTTTGTTCTCAGTTAGAAAACCAATGCTAATAATCAATATTAAAAATACAAAAACAATATATAAATAGAGCACTGCATCACTTCCTCAATAATATTTAAAATTCATTTCCCTCTAATACACTCTCCATATTTATGTTTTTAAAGATCACTATTATAATTTTATACTAAGCATCATTACCATCCTTCAGAGCTAGACAAGCGCTATACATAGCAGCATTAACAGGAGAAAAGATAGTTATTGCTCATTTTTGTATAAGACAGAATGTCCTTGTCATTGTAATTCAATCGAAAAAAGATACACTAAATCATTATTTGGTATCTTCATGAAATCTTCTTCAGTTTCAATTTCACGGAGATATGCAAACTCATCATCATTTGAATATAAAAGTGTGGAAATGATTTTTTTCTCTCCCATTTTTATTGGACCAGTTCTAACATTACTTTGACTCGAGCCATATTCACCTTCAACAATATGTTCGATATTCTGAAAAGAACTAGTAGACAATTCAGAGGAACTGTCAACGGTTAGATTAGTGAACCACTTTTCCTCACTATTATTAGCTGTTTGTCTTAAAATCAAAGCTCTCAAATGATCTTGTGGTTGCTCTTTTGAAATTAAGTGAGTTAATTGACTTATTTGACTGATGAACTTGCCGTTCTCATAATAATCGATCGTCACAATTACTTTTCTGATTGAATCATTCTTCAATTCAATATCAAAGATTTGAAAATCCTTGTTCGAAAGACTAAGCAGTTTTTGTTCATTTTCACTCAGCTTTACATCCTTAATAAAGGCATCGCCAGTTGAATTTTTGTCATCACAAGCAGAAATAAAGGAAAGGAGAAGAACAACAAAAAATAACTTCTTTAAATGATATCCTCGACTACCTCTCACGATTCGATTCCTCTTTTAGTAAGCGATTCTCTTCTTCTAATCTCGCAACCCTGCTCTCAAGATTGCTAGTCGGTAGTGAAGTATGACGATTCTTAGTTACTAAACGATAGATTAAGAAAATGATCAATCCCAAAATCACCATTAAGATTACCGGTGACCATCCTAATAAAGTTGACATATTTCCCCTCCTTTTTATTTTCATCATAACTTACAAATAGGTTAATTCCAATATCAACCAAATAAAATTTGTGAAGAGTTGCCTAAGAATACCAAGGAATTTGATAAAAGAATAATTGCTAATTTTTAACAAGTTGCAGGAATTTTGGAAGTCTTTGGAGAAATGTAAGTATGGGAGAGTTTATTCCTAAAGGTTTCATAAAAAATGATTTAAATTGGAGTTGTTGTGATGGATTTCTTTTTATTCTTATGCGTATTTATTGTTTTGATTTTAGCTATTAATAAGACGATTAAATTTTCATCATCAATATTAATTTTACTATTATTCTCCATAATAACGAATGTTGCCTTAGCGCAGAATTATACACAAAGTTTGATTCCTGAAGCGAATGACGGAATGGGCATTTCCAATCAATTAGCTTACATGATAATAGGTGAAGTTCGCTGGTCCCATGAGTTGTTTGAATCTACATATAATTCATCAACTATAATTTCGATTGTACTTTTAATTGTCTATTTACTTACATTGGTTTTAGAAAAGTTTTTAAGAGAGAAGTCGTTGAAAAACAATAATCTTTAAAAGGAGAATCCCATGTATTTGTTGAAAAACGGTCTTGTTTTAGATATAAGAAGTGGTGAATTTCATAAAACAAATGTCATGATCGATGAAGGTAGGATTATTTTTATTGGAGAAATACAAAATGAAATTTCGGTTGAAGTACTAGACGTATCAGGAAAGTATATTATTCCAGGTTTAATAGATATGCATGTTCATATTAAACAGAACTTCGCTCCATTATTTACAGCAGCAGGAGTGACGACTGTTCGAAATACAGGAGGAAATGTTACCGAATTAGAATCATTGAGAAAAGCGACTAATGATTCGACAACTCCTCGAGTTATTTCAGCGGATCGTCTAATCGATGGTCCCCCTGGATTATGGGGAGAAACGAGTCCTTGGAACCTCATTGTTTCTAATGATGAAGATGCAAGGAATGAAGTGAAGCGACAAGTTGAAGCTGGTGCCGATTTAATTAAAGTATATGGTTGGCTATCAAAAGAAAATATGAAAACTGTTGTCGAAGAAGCGAAGGAAAATCAATTAGAAGTTAGTTGTGATCTAATTTACTCTACTGACGTGACTGCAATCGATGCGGCAAAAATGGGTATTAAATGGAATGAACATGCATCGGGTATTCTTCAATTATTATTTCCGAAGTGGTCTATGAAGGCAGAAGATACTATTTGGAATGAGATTGACTGGAAAGAAGATTATCGTCAAGAATTAGAGCCGATTTGTCAGGAATTAATCAATCATGGTGTTATCATTTGTCCGACATTAACGCTTTACGATCAATTATATCGTATGCCAGATGTATGGAAGCCAACAGCTGAACTTCCAGCGAGTCTTTTGAATCCTCAAAATCTAGTTAGACAATGGACGTATTTAGAATCGTTAAAAGAAGCATTACATAAACAGGGAAAACCAATACATATTATTAAACAAATCGTAAAGCTTTATCACGATTTAGGAGGAATGATTGTAGCTGGGACCGATACGCCAGCAGGTGTATGGACATATCCTGGCCTTGCTCTTCACCGAGAATTGCAACTACTAGTAGAGTCGGGTTTCAGTGAATTGGAAGCATTGCAAAGTGCAACAAGGAATGCTGCTTTAGCTCTAGAAATAGAGAATCTCGGAGAAATCAGGTCGGATTTCATTGCAGACTTATTAGTGTTAAATAAAAATCCTTTAGAAAATATTGAACATACCTTGTCCATTCACCAGGTTATTAAAGGCGGGAAAGTATACGAGCAAAAAGATATATTAGCATCCGTTCCTTCCGATGAAGAAGTAGAAATTATAATGAATAAGTTTATTCGAGAATTTCAAGACGGTCTTTTTGTAGGAAAACTATGAGATTAAACAATAATATAGGTGGTTTTGATCATGACATTTATCTTCACTTTGATTGTAACCTTACTTATCGGTGCATTTATGAACATCATATTTAAAACGACTAAAGTTACTGATTGGTTAGGCGTTATAGCCGTCTCGATTTTTAGTTCTATGATCATCACAGTTCTTCTATAGAACTATTTTGTAAGGGGTGAGACCATGTGGGTTCAACGATTTATTGATACAACCCGAGGAGCATTTGAATTGTTTGTAGCGGGTCAAGGTGAACCGCTTGCTGTTACTCATTTATATTGCGCTTTTAATGAAAAAGGGAATTTGTTTGCCAATCCATTTACATCCCACTATCGAGTGTATTTAATCAACCTTCGAGGTTGTGGGAATTCAGTGAAAGCTGATCATGAAGGACAATATAGCATGAATGAAACCGTATTAGATTTAGAGGCAATTAGGGAAGCGTTGGGATTGGAAAAGTGGGGGTTTGGAGGACATTCAACCGGTGGAATGCTTGCGTTAAAATATGCCATAGTCGCTCCAACTTCTCTTACTAAAATTATTGCTGGTGGAGCTGCAGCGAGTATAGAATACGGATTAGATCCTGACAGTATTTATTGTTCGGAAAACAAGAACTTTAATCGAATAATCGATATTATGGACAAACTAAATGAATCTTCAACTCAAGTTGAAGAACGGCAGAAACTTGGATATGAGTGGGCTTTGATGTCCTATTTCTCAGAAGATAAATTGAAAGAAGCTTTAACAAAACCAAACAGCGGAAAAACAGTTGGCGCTCGTTTAGAGTACTTTAGAAAGATTGAATGTAAGAGCTATGATCTCAGAGGTGAATTAGGAGATGTGAGATTACCAAGCTATATATACGCTGGTAAGCATGATGCACAATGTCCATATAGATTCGGTGTTGAAATTGCCAATCTATTACCCAACTCAACATTTATCACGTTTGAAGAAAGTAACCACAACCCTTTTTCGGAAGAGGAAGAAAAGTTCCAAGAGTTTGTGAGATTAACTGTGTAAGCATATTTATGATTTAGTAGAGAAATGAATCAGTAGATTAGAACGGGGGAATTTTAATGAAACTAGCTGAAGCATTAATATTAAGAACCGATTCTCAAAAACGATTAGAACAGGTCAAACATCGTTTGCTTTTAAACGCTAAATTCCAAGAAGGAGAATCACCAAGCGAGGATCCAAAAGACTTAGAAAAAGAATTAAAGCATTTACTTAAACAATTAAAACAACTCATTCAAAGAGTTAATCGTACAAACTTATTAACACCATTTGATGAACATCAATCACTTGGAGATGCTTTAGTCGAACGGGACCTAATTGGTCAAGAAAGAAAAATATATAGTGAATTATTGGACCGTGCATCTGTTCGACATGATCGATATTCAAAAACAGAAATTAAATTCGTTACGTCAATTAATGTCAAAGACACACAGAAGCATGTAGACGAGTTATCTCTCAAATTTCGATTGATTGATACTCGAATTCAAGAACTGAATTGGTTAACAGATTTAGTCGATTAATTGAGCAAGTTGGTAGCAACATGAAAAGGCGAGTACACATCCCGCCAACAGGGCAAGTTGGACTACTGGGCAAAGGTTCAGGGGTAACCTTGAGGTTCAAATCCTCTCACAAGTTAAACCCATGACAGTCACAGTTTTACAAGTTACTTATACAGTTTACTACCGCGTACTGATTTTCATTTTGTGAGGGTGGATTAGGGGATGCAATGTCAAAAAGGAGCTGCTACGGTGGCTCTTTTTTGATTAAACAAAGCTGTTATGAATAAAAATAGTGAAAAAATCTATTTAGATGGGCGTGAGAAATGAATGATGAAAATGAAGTACATCATATATCTTTTCGTAATTGCCTCGCTTCTTGTAGCTTGTAATACTTCTAACGGTTCAGGTGAGATACAAGAGAGAGTGAAACCGTCAGTGAAAGGAGTAAGTGATGTTGATGTCGTGAACACTCACGGTGGAGTTGAAGGTGTAGAAAAAATGCAGGTGTTTTATGAAAATACTCAAAAAGGGATAGCTGCCGACTTACGAATTGTCCACTACACGATTGAAGGAGATCCAATGGTTACGGATTTAAGCTTTAACGGGGATACGATTGAAGTGGAACACGATACGACAAGGGATACATTTGGAAGTGGTCAAGTCACTACAAATACCTGTGGGAATATGTTGGTGGAGTCATATCCGACCAATATATCGTATATTGTAACCGACTGTAAGGGGATGCCTTATGGGATGGAGAGTGTTTTACAAATAGACTATGACATGAAACTGCAAGATTTATTTGAAATTGAACTGAAGTATGGTGTTGAGCTTGAGAACGAAATAAATACGGTAAGTAATACTATGAGAAAAGTTATCAATGCAAAAGAACTTCAAAGTAAGAACGATTTTGAGTTACCTGAAAGTGTTATGCAAGAGGTTTATAAGAAATTGGTGCTGATGAGTTATTTAGGTGAAAAAGACTTGCAAGCTAAATGTGATGAGGAAGATGCAACGAACTATGAACTAAAAATGCATCTAAACAGAGGTCATCGTGATTATCGTTGGACTTCGTGCGATCAAAGTTATGATGGTCTGAAATTGACGGAAATTGCAGAGTACGTCATTGAACAATCCGAAATAGAACAAAGTGAAATGCCAGATGTTGAGGTTCAAGGCTACGTGCTCGAAATAAAAGATAATATGCTGGTCATCGTGGAAGATGTAAACATGTTTCAATTTGAATGGCTTAAAGTGGAATTACCTCAAAATGATCTGGATACATGGATTTTTGATTTCACTAATTTAGAAGGAGTTAATACTGATGAATTCAAAATTGGTGATAAAGTCCACGCAACGATTCAGGGGGATATCATTGGTTCTAAACCAGGAAAAGCGGTTGTGAAGGAAATTAAGAAAATAAATTAATTCAACATTAAGGTGGAGATATCATGTTCTATCGAAGAAAATCTTATATTGTAAAAAGTGATTTTGTAGAAGTTTTCAATAAACATTTCAATGAAACAAATCTCCCAAATCAATTGAAACGAGGAGCAAAGTTAGTGGGGAGATGGATGCACCAAAATGATGAAGAGACTACCTGCGTTTTTGCTATTTGGGAATATGATAGCTACGAACAGTATGTAGAAATCGAGACTACTATAAAAGCAGACACTTCCCATGTGCAGCGAATTCAAGATTGGTATGATTCACTTGGCGGAAGAGAAAACGTTTATAAGAATTATATACTCGAAGTGAAGAATGAGAGATTGGAATCGACATTATTGTAATTAGTGATTAGTTATATGTGGATTAGTAATGGGAGGGTGAGTGATTCCAGTGAGATTATATATAGTCATTAGAATTCTCTTTTTATCAAGTTTTCTTTTAGTAGGGTGTAGTGAGGATAATACAATTGATTGGAAGCCGACACCTGCATTTATTGCAGATGATATGGACTTACATGGAACTAAAGGAGAGTTTGGTATTAGGAAAGTGAATGGTGAGGTTGTTGAACCTGAATTTCCTGTAGTTGACCAAGGGAGACTATATCAACTTTATTTCTTGGATAGTACCAAAGATTTCAATGGAAAAACGTATAAAATGTTGGCAACTCATAAAGATTCTGAAGAGACCATTGAACTTTATGAAGATAGTATTGAGAACAATCAAAGTGGAGCAAAATTTGTTCTTGAGAAGACAGGACTTTGGAAAATCGACATTCTCGTTGATAACGAACTATATACAAGTTTTGTTATTGAAGCAAAAACTAATGAGTGACTTGGATTATTTAGTTAATGAGTACTTTTATTGTTAATACATATTTGAAATGGAGAGGTCAAATGAATCAAACAAAAACTGAAGTGAAAACAATTTTCTTAGATGCTGGTGGTGTTCTTTTTGAAACCTTTATAAAAGGAGACGACAGAATCAGATATTTGTTAATCGAAAGAGGATATCAAATATCACAAATTGAAGAAGCTATTTTAAAGGCAAAGCAAACCGAACTTCCTTTTATAACCAATTGGAACGAAGAGGAGCAATACTTCAAACGATATTATGGGGCGATTGCTGAAGAACTTGGTGAAATTGAACTTACAAATGAATTGCTTTTCTTCGCTCATTTTGCTGGACATTGTGAACTATATTCAGAAGTTAAATATGTTCTAGAGGAACTAAATAAAGAATACAAATTAGCTGTTATTTCAAATGCAATGCCAAGTATGGATTGGATATTTGATCGGTTAGGGATCCGTAAATATTTTGATTCGATTATACTTTCAGCCTTTGTAAATGAAGAAAAACCAAGAGAATCAATTTATAATATCGCTCTTAATCAAGCAAATGCAAAAAGTGAAGAGAGTATATTTATAGACGATAAACTTGAAAATATCGAAGGGGCAGAACGAGTTGGTATAAGAGGACTTCACTTAGATAGGGATAGGATGGATTTATTGGAATTACTTAGAGAGCAACAGCTAATCCGAAAACCTATTAATGAAAAAACTACTTTTAAGTAGAGTATGGGGGTATAGGCTATTAAAAAAATAGTAATTGGTACACTATTGATATCGTTACTTTTTATTTCTGTCATCATTTACAATCACAAACAACAACCAACAATCAATGACGTCCTTGAAATTACAAAGAATTGGTCTCCAGGAACTGAAGAAGTTTATTTCGTCCGAAAAATTGATGGGAAGTGGGTAACCATTTTTAGAAACCAAGATTCTTTAATGATTGGAGAATTAAAGCGAAATTGGTTTGGATTATGGAATATCCGAGATGATGTTGGCGAAGAAAGTACGTTAGCTTCAACGTATTATCCTCCAGAAGAAAATGACGAAATTACCTGGAGTTTAGCTGAAAGAGAAGAAAATAAAATAGTATATTATTTCGGACAATTAGTGAATCCTGAGATCCAAAAAATAACAGTGCAAACTAACGAAAAACCCGCTGAAGTTGTTCCTCTTATCACTTCAAATGGAAATCGATTTTTCTTTAAAAAGATAAAAGCTAAGGAAGTGTTTCCTGCAAATATCAAAGCATTTTCTAAATCGGGAGAATTAATTTATTCAACTCTTCCAGAACAACCCTAGAATTAATTAGCCAAGTAGAAACAGTGATTAACCATAAAATTCGCGTAATTACTATCGGAGGTTATATTTTGAATGAAAAAACAACGAGATTATCACTAACTGGTGCAATAATAATTTTGAGTATTGCCATCCTTTTTTCTGCCTCTCAAATCTCAAGAGCAATAATAGATTCTTCATCAAATTCTAATAACACGGATGCGGAACAAAATAGATATGAAATGATTTCACCAAACGATAGCAATATTATTATTTTCGATAATCAAAGTGGAGAATATTGGAGAAAATTTATTGAAACTGGTGAAGGCCCAACTGAATGGGAAAAACAAACATCCCCAATTGGTAATTAAAAATTAAATTATGTAAAAGCATTTCATCTAATAAATTCTTTAATTAAAGAATCAACAAATGATTAATTCTGTGGATTTTCTGTTACAACTTCAGTCTTATTATTTTTATGGGGGTATTTATATTGAAAAAGTATCTATATGGTTTTCTTGTACTTATTGTAAGTATGATTGTTACAAATCTAATGGGTACAATCGTTCGTGATGCCGGAAATGGTGAAATGACAAGTGGTATTTTTAATACAGGAATAAAGGGACTAATATTTTCAATCAATTTACTAAGTTCGATAATAGTATTTTGTGCTTTTTTTATCATTGAGGAAATAAAGAAAAAGTAAATGGACTTCAACAACAACAAGTGCTTCACTACAAAGAGAGGTAAAATATTTTGCTTATTGAACTCCCATGAAAATTAAAATTAAAAAAGAGCAAATTAAAATAGACCCAGTAAAACACTTTTTTAAAAAAAGGCTGAGCCGGTTAAAATTAATTATTAAAATTGATAGTGGTTCTGATCAAAAATCCTCCCCCTAGTAAAAAGTATAGGGTGATTGACTAGTGCAACAACCTGAGTAGGATTAATCTCCCATGAGTGCTACCCATTAAGGGCGCGACATTCTTTGATACACCGTGGTTGTTGGAGTCAGACTAACGCAAGGGCTCTACGGCACCATAGTTCATCGACCTTAATCACCTAGCAGTAGTAATCTATACCCGTTCTGAATAAATTTTCATCCTCAGTGGTGCAGCGCAGGTATTGCGATGCATGCGTGGCTAACGTGGTGCTATAGCTCGAGAACGGTCTTCTTTAACTAACGCAGCAGGTTAGTTCAAATAGAGGTATTAATTACATAACATTTATTGGGGGAAATGCTTTGAAAAGATTACTGAATTGGAGTTATTTTTGGGTTTTGTTTGTCGGTATCTTAATAGGGTATTTTGGGATACCTATGCTAACTCGTTTATACTTTCTCCTAACGCAGCAGAATAGTTAAAGAAGAGGATTACCAGAGAGGTTGGTCTATTTTTCCGAAGGAATAAGAAACCGTTTTTGTAATATTGTATTAGTTGTGTTTTTATCTATCCAGAAAAAAATTATTAAATGAATTTCAATGAAATTACAAATGCAGAAACATAGCTAACAAGAACGAAGAAGAGTCCAGGACCGTCATGAAAAAAAGGAATTAGACATTCAATTACAAGTTAGAGGTGAAATTATAATGTATGCAGATTTACATATTCATTCACACTATTCCGATAGTACCCGTTCTCCTGAGGAAATTGTCAAGAAGGCAAGAGAGCTCGGCATTGACTTATTATGTGTAAGCGACCACAACACAACAGCAGCTTATAACGAGCTTATACCTTTGTGTAAAGCGAACCAAATTAAATTAATTCGAGGAGCAGAAATCTCTACTTCTTTTGAAGATAAAGAATTTCATGTTCTCGCATATGACTTCAATTTTGAAAATAAAGAGATAATTGATATTTGCAAACAATGCGAGACGGTTTATGCTGATATTGATTTTGAATTAATAAAAAAGATGAGTGTTGACTACAAGGAAATAAGTATAGAAGATTTTAATTCTTACAATCGAAATCTAAAAAACGGTGGTTGGAAAGGTTTTGACTACCTAAAGACCAAAAACTTAGTTATTGATGTTAATAGTTTTTTTAAGCTCATCAGTGATTATAATATTAAACCCAAAAATTCATTTCCATCAATAGAATATGTAATAAGTGTAATACATAATGCAAATGGTAAAGCAGTTATTGCCCATATCGGAGAAACAATGAAGAATAATCTTTTTGAAATAGAACCTCGTTTAAAAAAACTTGAAAATATGGGCGTAGATGGCTTTGAATGTTATTACACAACTCATACAGAAGAAACAACAAATGTTCTTATAGACTTTTGTCAAAAAAATAATATGTTAATAACCATAGGCAATGATGACCACGGTGGATTTAACAATAGATCCAATGTTATATATGAAATGGGGGCAATTAAGGTTGATTTTAGTAAGTTGAATTTGAAAGATATTGAGATTTTGGGTTAACTTTAATAACCATGTATGGTAGCACAAAACAGGCTTTTTTCATTATAATAAAAAATCGCCATTAAAAACGGTACGGAGAACCCTACTATTTTTTCAGAGCAAATAACTTGTCTTGAAAAGGCTGACAATTTTATCGTGTTATTAAAGAAAAGGATTACAGAATAATACAATCATTTTTTCATTAACGGGTGCTTTACTTCAAGAAGAAGAAAAGCATTTTTTCTTATTAAACTAACGGGGCAGTTTAGTGTAAGAGTAATTCATAGTTGTCTGAACAGGGTGAGTATTGTATTATAATTGCAACTCATAAAAGCTATATTACTAGTGCTGTATAATCAATATTTAGATACGCTATTTAAATTGGAAAGGGAGGAAACTTATGAAAAAGTATATTTGTAATGAATGTGGAGGAGAATTCTCCAAAAATCAACTCGATTCAGAATTACTGATAGATGGTGAGTCTTTTTGTAAAGGATGTGCTAGCAGCTTAATGGAAGCTGGAAGAGACTTTGTAGATCCAAATCATAATTTTGATTCGTACGAAGACTGGGACAAAAATGAACGTTAACTAAAATAACAGAAGTATTAAGAATAGACCCCAATATAGTTGGTTAAGATTTTTTATTATTTCTTTGCTTACTATATTGGGTGCTTTAATTAGAAAGCTATTGGAAGTAATCATTATCTCGGTTTCCTCAATCGGGTGCGACTGCGGAAGAAGGGTGGCATGGGCTTCCCTTTTTTTATTGGAACAAGAAGAAAGAATTAAAGATTCAACCTTCTACCTTGTTCTACTAACGGGTGCTTTACTTCAATAAGAGTAAAGGATTTCTTTTTCAACTAACGGGGCAGGTTAGTTAAAGAAGCTCGTTTTTTGATCAATAAATATCACATCAAACAAAAGTAAAAGGGTTACAATTCACATACGAATTGATAACCCTTTTGCTTTAGAAATTTATTGGTAAAATATACAAATTTTAATTGTATAATAGAACTATATGAGGAGGTTAGTCTAATGGGATTTTTTAAAAAGTTATTTGGTTCTACTCCACCCCCACCCGTATCTCCAACAGTAAAAGAACAATATGCCGATGTTCAAATTTCTTTTGTTCCTTCTGAAAGACTTTATAAGTCGGCAAGAGAAAAATCCGAAGAGACTGTATCAGAAAATCAACAACTATGGATTGATCGTTATGACAAAAAAGTTTGTCCGTCTTGTGGGTCTAGCTTGAAAGAAGCCCCTAAACAAAATCGGAAATGTCCAGAATGCAAAGATCAAATTCTGGTACGTAGTCACTTTCAAAAGAAAGATAAAAAAGTCTTGTTAAGACAAGATGAAAAAGATGATTTTGAAAAGGCAAAAAAAGGTTACTTCGATGAGAGATGGTGTGTACGTGAATTAACACATTTACAAATATCAGAAGAAGAATTTATGAAAACCTGGATTGAACTTGGTTCAGAATTCTCTTCTTTTGACGTTATGAAGGTCCTAATCGATCGCTCTGTTAATCAATTATCTTCATTCGAAAATAATTATCCAAAACGAATGAACTTTGAGAGGACCCGTAAATTGCTTTATATGAAAAATTTCCAACGACGTGGTTTTATTGAGTCAGCATATGATGTTTTACTAAGTTTAATAGTCTTTGATTTTTATTTAGAATTTAATAGAAGTGATCGTTATAACGAACTTATTGAATCGATTGAGAAAATGGATGATTCGAGGTTTGGTTTAACAAAACACTTGAATGATAATTCTTATTCTATAGTATTTTCTCAGGATTTATTAGAATTTAAGAAAGCTCTTAATCTTAGTGATAGTCAAATAAAACAGGATTTTTTAAAAACTAATGAAGAATCTTACAGTCATTTGAAAACAAGAATTGATTTAAATGCAGCTTGGAACTCTATTGAAGAGGTTTTATTGAAAAACGATGTAGGAAACTTAGAGACAATTTAGAAAGATGAGCTGCGATGAAAGCTCTTTTTTCTTATTCAACTAACGCAGCAGGTTAGTTCAATAAACAGGTAGAATTTGAAGGCATGTCGAAGTAGTTAAAGGAAGGGAGGTGTGTTATTTTCATAGGAATTTTGTTATTGCTCATTCCAGTACTTTTGGTAATTATAATTAATTTATTGATTTCTATACCTATCATTATTAAAAAACTTAAAGATAAGAACAACTTTAAAATAACTCATATTTATATTCAAAAAATTATGTTCATATATGCTATTATTATTTATTTTACTTTGATTATTGTAACAAACTTTGTGTTTGCAACCATCATAATTATAATAACTTATCCAACCATAATTACATTAATTGCGGTAGAAGTAATTTTTATTGAAAGAATTATGAGACGAAAGAAAAATTCTAAAGAAATTGTTTACTAAAAAAAGTTTTCTTATTTAGCTAACGGGTGCTTTACTTCAATTAGAGGTAAATCCTTATGCTTGTTGAACTAACGCGGCAGGTTAGTTCAATTAGAGGTATTAAGCACATAACATTTATTGGGGGAAATGCTTTGAAAAGATTACTGAATTGGAGTTATTTTTGGGTTTTATTTGTCGGCATCTTAATAGGGTATTTTGGGATACCTATGCTAACTCGTTTATACTTTCTCGTATTTAACTAACGAAGCAAGTTAGTTAAATAAGAACTAACCTCATTTTGAACAGAAACAGTGAAAATAGATTGGATATGGGGGTATTAATGTTGGATGAAATGGAAATAAAAATTCAAAGAAGTATAAAGAAAAGAAGAATTTTAAATTTTATAATTGTTGGTTTTATTTTGATTGGGACCTTATTTTATTTTATTAAGTTGCCAGTAAATATGGCAGGTTGGTTTGTACCCTTCAAAGTAGAAATACCTAACTATATTCCATTGAATGTTGAAAATAGTTACGTTAAAGTGGTTGGTTTTAATAGGGTTAAGATAGTGTATGAAAATCTAGATGAATCTTTAACTACCTGGGCAACAAGCGAAATTGGTTGGAATAATGTATCTAGTTGGGACGAAAAAATAACCTTGGAAAATGGTACAACAGCATATTATAACGTTAAAAATGATGTTCAAATGATTAGTTGGCGTATGGACAAAGTAGAGTATGCAATTGATTACACAGGAGATAAGTCGTTACCTAAAGATGAATTGATTAAAGTAGCTTCTTCTATAAAATAGAAAGTTAAAAAACAGTTAAATCTTCGTTCTTTTTTCACTAACGGGTGCTTTACTTCAAGAAGGGGTAAAGCATTTTTTCTTCTTCAACTAACGCAGCAGTTTAGTTAAAGAAAAATGAATTGGTGGTTATGGGATGGACTTAATATTTATTCGACACGGACAGGGAGAGCATACATTGGATATGCCGAGGAGTCTTCAGAATAAAAATCCTCCTTTAACTTCCATAGGGATAGAACAAGCACGGTTATTAAAATCCCAGTTTCAGTTAATTGATGATGATGTGATTATCATTAGCCCGATTAGAAGAACTTTGGATACAGCGATTATTTTAAGTGAAAACATAAATTGCCGTAAGATTGTAAGTCCATTAGTATCTCCAAGAATGTTTCCTATTCTCCCACACAAAAAGACGTTACCCTGTGATAAGATCCTTGATTTAGAAAAGATTAGAACTGAATATCCAACCTTCGAATTAGATCTGGATTCTACATCAAAATTGTGGAGTGATGGCATAAATACAATGGCTGAACAAACATTTGAAGAGTTAGCACTTAGTTTTCTTAGAAAATGTAAACAACTAAATAGAGAAAGGATATACATCATTTCCCACGATGGTACGATTACCTCATATCGTCAACTTATTACGGGGAAAGTTTTATCTCGAGAGGATTTTCCAAGAGAAACAGGTTGGTTTCAACTTCGCTGTTAAATATTCAACTAAAGCAGCAGAATAGTTCAATAAGAACGTTTAACCTTAAGAAAGATTTTGATATTATTAAAATTAATTAGAACAATTAGGGTGGGATTTTAGTGCAACGTGAAAAGTGTCCTTGTTGTGGCTTTCCAACATTAGAAGAGCGTGGGATTTTTAATATATGTGAACTTTGTAATTGGGAAGATGATGGACAAGACGACCCATATGCAGATGAAGTTTGGGGTGGTCCAAATGGGGATTACTCTCTTACAGAAGCAAGAAGAAATTTTAAAGAAAATCTCATTATGTATAGAGATAGAAGAAATATACTTAGTCAAACCGATCAAGAAATTGAAATAAAAAAGTCTTTAATAAGTGTGTTCGTTGAATTAGGCAAGTGTGAACAGATTCGTTAGAATATAAGGCACTTTGGAGCAAAATAAAGTCTTACGAGAAGATTTAATAGAAGTCCCTTATTGAACTAACGAGTGCTTTAGTAAAAAAAGACGGTCAAATAAATGCGCTTGGCGATACATTTCCAAGCGCATTTTTCTATACAAAATCAACCAATAACTTTAACATAGCTTTCTTATCCAACTAGCGGGGCAGTTTAGTTGAAGAAGAGTAACATACGTTATAGTGAAATTCAGAAAAACGGAGGTAGAACGTTGAAAAAAAACAG
>NZ_JBHZRU010000009.1:0-137645 GCF_043641925.1 Paenisporosarcina quisquiliarum | reverse complement strand
TCAAACTCTCCATAATAGGTGAGTCGATTAGCTCGACTTTGTTGCTGGCGTCAAAAATTTTGACGTTTATAATGAACAGTTAAGTTCAAGTTTTTGCTCCGATCGCCAAGGCGATCATCGCAGAAATTCGTTTTCGCGCTAAGCGCTCATGACGAATTTTGCTTTGAGCACCGAAGTGCTGTCCGCATATTTCGTTGACGTTTTGCTGTTCAGTTTTCAAGGTTCAAATGTTAGCCGCTTGTTTTGGCGACTTATCTAATTTAGCATCGCAGCGTATGTGAGTCAAGTACTTTTTAAATCTAATTTTCTTTGAATCTCTCTTAGCGACGTTTTCTATTATAGCTCTTTCAATATAATAAAGTCAACATAAAAATCAGACGCTTTTTTTGCGTCTGATTTCGGATTATTGATTATCCTCTAAAGGGCTAGCTTGATAGTATCTGTGGTAGATTTTGTTGCTCTTTGCGTCAATGCGCTTAATGTTAATTATTCCTTTATCAACAAGAAATTCGATAAAAACTTCTAAATCAACTGAGTAGTTTTTCAGTTCCTCTTGTTCATGTAGCTCTTGAATTGCCCAGTGCTCTTTTTGACTCATTACTTCTAATATATGACGGGAGCCATCATTCGTTCTCGAATGAATAAAGAACTCACTTGCTAAAAATAACAGTTCCAATCGTTTATCTATTGGTTCTTCACTAGAAAGTAACTCTTCATACAATTTATAAATAGCTGGTTCTATCATTTTCACTTGAGACCATACTGTAACTTCTGGGTGCATACCATTTTCAAAGACTGCTAAACGTGCTAAATGGTGAAGTGAATCGACAATATGATTATAGGCATCCATATAGTTCTTTTGTTCAAAGAAACTTTTACCTTCCAAATATCTTCTTATTAATTTGGCAAATTCAATGCCCATCTTTATTTTACGACCATAAAACGGAAAGTCTTTTAACTCAATTTTTAATTCCTCTAAAAATTCATTACGATCAAACATGACTCTTCCGAAGATTAGCCAATCCACAATTTTTCGATTTGTTCCTAGCAATAACCATTTACGTAACTGTTTCTCTGTAATGATATGCATCGCTGCTTTTTTATCTTCAAAAGTATAATGTTTTGTGAAAACGGGTTGTTCTGAGTCTTTCGCAATAATTAGCAAGATCGTATCAAAGGTATCGGTAATCTGGCTTACCTTTTCTCTCTTTTCAACGAGAATGACACCTAATGTATTTTGTTGACTTGCACGCTCTTGATAGATGGGACGTAATATTTGCTCCAACTTTGTTCCCCCTAAATAATTAAGATCTATGTATAGATATTTTCGACATTATTTTGTAGAATCCTTCATGCGATTTTAACTTTGAATTATGATATAGTAAACATGATTGAGGAGGAAAGCAACTTGAAACCTTATAAAAATAAAATAAATCGAATTCGTTCGTTTGCATTATCTCTTATTTTCATCGGATTTGTCATCATGTACATTGGTATTTTCTTTAGAGAAAATCAAATTATCATGACCATCTTCATGTTTATCGGATTACTAGCTATTTTAGGAAGTACTGGTGTATATGCTTGGATTGGTTTACTTTCTACAAAAGCCGTTCAAGTCGTTTGTCCGAATTGCGGTAAACATACAAAAGTTCTTGGTAGAGTCGATATGTGCATGTATTGTCGTGAACCATTAACATTAGATCCTTCATTAGAAGGCCAAGAATTTGATGTTGAATTAAACCGAAAAAAATAACAAAAGAAAAACAGCTTACATGTTCGATCATGTAAGCTGTTTTTTATTATATGACGTAATAGATTATGAGAAAAACGATTCGTTACATATACTTCTCAATTCTCTCCATCAAAGAAGCCATCAATTCTCTTATGAATTAATGGCTTCTTTCAAGTGTATTATTGCACTTTAGTAGCTTGCGTAATACATGTTGGACATGTACCGTAGATTTCCATCCGGTGGGTGTTCACTTTGAACCCCGTTACATGGGAAGCTAAATGTTCCACTTCGTCTAGTCCTGGATAATGAAAATCAACTATTTTTCCGCATGCGTCGCAAATGATATGGTAATGATCGTTCGTTACAAAATCAAACCTGCTTGAAGAATCGCCATATGTTAATTCTTTTACAAGACCCGCTTCACGGAATACACGTAGATTATTATATACAGTTGCTACACTCATATTAGGAAATTTATTTTCTAATGCTTTATATATATCGTCTGCTGTTGGATGAATCATGGATTGAATGAGAAATTCTAATATCGCATGACGCTGTGGTGTAATTCGAACTCCTGTAGACTTCAAAGTATCCAACGCGTCGCGTAAATGCACTTCAGTCATCGCCATGCACCTCACTTCATAAGGATTCTTATTTTATAATCGTTATAATTAGTATAAGGAACAGGCTATCAAGATGTCAATTAAATACACATTCCACTAGGTTATAGTTCTTCATGGAGTCCTTTTTCTTTTTGACCAAGACGAAGATTAATAAATCGAGCTGCAACAAACAAGAAATCAGATAAACGATTCAAATAAACTAATACATTAGGAGATACATCTTCTCCGATTTCGACCGCCGAACGCTCCGCACGTCTTACCGTCGTACGAGCAACATGCAACGCTGCTCCAGCAGGATGACCACCAGGAAGAATAAAGTTTGTCAAGGATGGCAAAGCTGCATCCCACGCATCGATCCAGCCTTCTAACTTTTCAATTTCAGCAGTCTCAAGATTCCACTTTACTTCTTTCCCTTTAGGTGTCGCAAGTTCCGCTCCAACATGGAATAACGTCGTTTGAATTTGATGAAAGGCTTGTTGGAAGTCTTCCTTTTCTTCAAAGAATTCGTTTTGCACATAACTAAGTGCTAATCCAATCATTGAATTAGCTTCATCGCACGTCCCATAAGCTTCAACTAAAGGACTTGTCTTTGATACTCTTGTTCCATAAATCAATGAAGTTGTCCCTTTGTCTCCAGTTTTCGTATAGATTTTCATCTTAATACCCCTTTTCTGTATCAATCACATTTTGAAAATTAGTCGTTTTCTTTATCCATTCAGAAAGATTGTGCCTGAAAATTTCTAGAGCTCTAGGTACATATTCTGAAGAGTGACTTGAAACGTGAGGCGATACAATAACATTGTCCATCGTCCAAAACGGATGACCGTCTGTTAACGGTTCTGTTTCAAATACATCGAGTACTGCATATTCAATTTGATGTTCAGACATTGCTTGGATCAGTTCTTCTTCTTTTATTACATCACCACGGCCGAAATTCATAAAAATAGCCGTTTCTTTCATTTGAACGAAATGCTCGTAGGTAAGCAAACCTTTTGTTTCATTCGTACTCGGCAGCACTGATATCACTAAATCTGCCAATGGCAACTTCTCACTGAGATTTTCAAAAGAAATCATTTCATTCATATGTGATGACGCTTTACCAGAACGGTTGCAACCAATGGTATGAACTCCGAACGCTTGAAGTAATCGTCCAATTTCTCCGCCAATGGCACCTGGGCCAATAATAATCGCAGTGGAACCTCGAAGTTCAGTAGAACCTGACTTGTGGTTCCATGAATTCTGTTGATATATCCAGGGTAATGATCGTTTCAATGCTAAAATATGAGCCATAACGGATTCAGCCATTGGGGTTTTATGTATGCCTTTCACATTCGTTAGGAAAATCCCTCGCTCCCCTATTTCTTGTAACGGCATTTTCTCTAAACCAGCAGATGCGACCATCAACCACTTTAGAGATTCTGCTTTGTTCAAAGTGTCTATAGTGATGTCTTCCCCATACGTCACAATAATTTCTGCATCTTTTAATACTTCTTCATCTTTTATATTTGAGAATACAAAGTTCACATTTGAAAATTCATGATGTAAATCTTCTATTAAATAATCCTTCACTGTAAATGTAAATAAAACCTTCATCTATTATTCCTCAATTATGCCACGTAATGTTTGTAACGCTTCATCTACATGGCCTTTCACTTTTACTTTTCTCCACTCTTTAATTACGGTGCCCGTTGGATCAATTAAAAACGTTGAACGCTCAACACCCATGTATTCTTTGCCGTACATTTTTTTGAGTACCCATACGCCATATGCTTCAGAAACCTGATGCTGATCGTCAATTAGCAATGAAAATGGCAAACCGTGTTTTTCAATGAATTTTGTATGCGCCTTCTCACCATCTGGACTCACTCCAAGAATAACCGCGTTTAAATTTTCAAATGAATCGTAGGCATCTCTGAAATCGCAAGCTTCTGTCGTACATCCAGGAGTCGCGTCTTTCGGATAAAAGTATAAAATTATGTAATTCTTTCCGGCGAAATCACTTAACGAAACATCTTCGCCACTTTCATTTTTTAATGTAAATTCAGGTGCATGTAAACCTTCGAGTGATGTCATGATAATCCCTCCACACTTCTATTTGTTTTATCGTACCTAAGAATGCACTGACTTTCAATTTCTTTGGCGTTTAGATGCTTTTTTGTCTAGAATAAGGAATGGAAGAAATAGAACGGAGGAAATATTTACATGAACAAAACACAATCAGAACGATTACATGAAGAAGCATTACAACATATAGTCGGTGGCGTTAACAGCCCATCTCGATCATATAAAGCGGTTGGAGGCGGTGCTCCAACCGTAATGGAAAGAGCGCAAGGTGCATATTTTTGGGACGTGGATGGCAATAAATACATCGATTATTTAGCCGCTTATGGTCCGATTATTACAGGTCACGCACATCCACATATTACAAAAGCAATTACGAAAGCAGCGGAAAATGGGGTTTTATTTGGCACACCTACACCTCACGAGTTAACTTTTGCGAAAATGTTAAAAGAAGCAATTCCAGGAATGGATAAAGTTCGCTTTGTTAACTCTGGGACGGAAGCTGTTATGACCACGATTCGAGTAGCTCGAGCATATACAGGGCGAACAAAAATCATGAAATTTGCTGGTTGTTACCACGGGCATTCTGATTTAGTTTTAGTTGCTGCAGGTTCAGGACCAGCAACATTAGGTACACCAGATTCAGCAGGCGTCCCTCAATCGATTGCCAAAGAAGTCATCACCATTCCCTTCAATAATCCAGAAGCTTTTAAAGAAGCCATGGATAAATGGGGTGAAGAAATTGCTTGTATTTTAGTGGAACCAATTGTAGGTAACTTCGGGATTGTTGAACCATTAGAAGGGTTCCTTCCACTTGTACATGACATAGCTAAAGAAAAAGGCGCGTTGATCGTCTACGATGAAGTGATTACAGCGTTCCGTTTCCATTACGGCGGTGCTCAAGATTTACTAGGACTAACTCCTGATTTAACTGCATTAGGGAAAATCATTGGTGGTGGCTTACCTATTGGTGCTTATGGTGGTAAAAAAGAAATTATGGAACAGGTCGCTCCATTAGGTCCTGCGTATCAAGCGGGAACAATGGCCGGAAATCCTGCGTCTATATTAGCTGGAATCGCTTGCTTAGAAGTATTAAAAGAAGAAGGCGTTTATGAAGAAATGGACCGCTTAGGTGCAATTTTAGAAGAAGGTATTTTATTAGCTGCAACAAAACACAACATCACAATTACAATTAATCGTTTAAAAGGTGCTTTAACCATATACTTCACTGATGTGAAGGTAGAAAACTATGACCAAGCAGAAGCTACAGATGGAGAAATTTTCGGTCGTTTCTTTAAGTTAATGCTTGAACAAGGGATCAAT
Organism: Paenisporosarcina quisquiliarum; assembly: GCF_043641925.1. Classification (GTDB taxonomy): domain Bacteria; phylum Bacillota; class Bacilli; order Bacillales_A; family Planococcaceae; genus Paenisporosarcina; species Paenisporosarcina quisquiliarum_A. Next base: position 131,906 of record NZ_JBHZRU010000009.1, on the reverse strand, counting down.
TTAGCTCCTTCAAAATATGAAGCGTGGTTTATAACAACAGCTCACACAGAAGAAGATATTCGTTTGTCTCTTGAAGCAGTAGATAAAGCTTTCTCACAGCTATCTAAATGATAGTTGACCTTATGACCACGTTGTTGTAAAGTAGCCAAAAGTTGATTTACGAAAGGAAATAAAACCCTTATGAAATTAGGCGCACGAATTGTTAAAACTGGTGTGGCTATTGTGTTTGCTTTGTTTTTAGCAGATTTGTTGAATTTACCAGCTCCAATATTTGCTGGAATCGCAGCTATATTTGCGATACAACCTTCTATATATCGTTCCTACTTAACGATTATCGAACAAATTCAATCGAATTTAATTGGAGCCGGTGTTGCAGTCATTTTCGCTCTTATTTTTGGCCATCAATACGTTGCTGTAGGATTGGCTTGTGTCATTACAATAGCAATCATGCTAAAACTTAAATTAGAAAAATCCATCTCGCTCGCACTTGTTACCATAATTGCGATTATGGAAGTGCAAACGGATGATTTCTTAACATTTGCACTCATTCGATTTGCGACAATCGTTGTCGGTGTACTAGCTGCGTTTGTTGTGAACTTATTATTCATGCCACCAAAATATGAAACCAAATTGTTCAATTCTATCCATGTTACTCAAGAAGAATTGATACGTTGGACGCGTTTAGCGGTCCGACAAGCATCTGAACATACATCAACGAAGCAAATACTTGAAAAACTACGTGAGCGACTCATTAAAGTGGATCAGTTTTATTTGTTTTATCAAGAGGAAAGAAGCTATTTCCGCCGCGAAAAACGTGCGAAAGCCCGAAAACTTGTTGTGTATAGACAAATGATTGCCGTTTCTAATAAAAGTTATGACGTTTTAAAAAGATTGCACTTGCATGAAAATGAATTAACTCATTTACCAGAGCAATTTAGAATGATGATTCAAGAACGCTTAGATTTTTTACTAACCTACCATGAGCAACTCCATTTGAAATATACAGGGAAACTTAAACCGGATCATTCAAGTGGACATGGCAGAGAAACCATTTTGCCACGACATGAAGTAATGGAGATTTTCGTAAGAGAAATTTCCAATTCTAGCAGTGAAGAAAACTTCTCGTCGTATCATTTGTTACATGTTCTATCTTCGATACTAGATTACGAGGAACAATTAGAGCATTTAGATACGTTAATTGTGTCTCATCAAAATTATCATGGCGATGAAATTAACGTTACATTGGAAGAAGAATTTTAGGCATAAAACGATGCAGTTGCTGTTCAATAATAAATTGGTACATCGATGGTGTAGTCGAAACATATTTATGTTGATTTTCATTGCTGCGGACGCTTTCCGGAGGGCAAGGCTTTAGCCGCTTCCTTCGCGGTGCTCAGTCCAGGGTCTAAAGCTCGCGCTAGCCCCCCTGGAGTCGCCGACCACCTTCCTTTTCAATTAAGTGCAATAGATAAGAAGTTGAATTTTAATAATGGTTCTATTATTCTTCTGTCATCATTCTAACCTCGGAGTATTTATGCTCTGAGGTTTTTATCATTCCATGATTAATTTTCTCACTCTGTTATGTGAGTCTTCTTACCAACATCCAAAAATAAAAGCACATTAGTCATAATATTGATGTGAAAGCGTTATAGAGTATTTTGTACTCTCCATTTCTCCTTTTGAAGAATGTACTGAAAATATTGTTGATCTTCAATCTCTATTTTTCTTATATAACGAAAATCACATTTTTGAATCACTTTATTTGAACTTACATTACGTGGGAGAACAATGGCATTTAGTAATTCAACATTTGTATTTTCAAACAAATATTTCACCAATCCTTTTACTGCCATTGTTGTGTACCCACGATTTCTGTAATATTTAGAAATAGCAAACGCGATTTCTCGATTTGGTTCATTCAGCTCTTCTTTGATACCTGTATTACAGAAACCGATAAATTCTCCAGTTTCCTTTAATATAATTCCCAACTTCAAATAATTTTGTTCACTGATATCAGGTATAGCTGACAAAAATTCTTTATTAGAAGGTATCTCATAATTTGTAACCCAGTTTAATCGTTGTTCTCTTGTTGAATGCCAATCTGGTAAGAATTCATAAACTTCAGGTTGTGAAGTAAGTTCATAAATAGCATCAACGTCTTCAACTCTAAACTCTCTTAGTACTATTTCTCCGCAGTCTATAATAAATAAATTTTCCATATCCATCCTCAAGTTCATCCTTTACAAGTAAAAGGCTACCATCCAGTTAGTTTTCACTAACTGAATAGTAGCCTCTTTTTAATTAGTTCTTCATTCGAGGATCTAGTGCATCACGCATTCCGTCACCCATTAAGTTAAAGCCTAAAACGGTTAACATAATCGCAAACCCTGGGAAGAACATCGTCCATGGAGCATTGATGAAATTGACACGAGCATCTGCTAACATTTTACCCCACTCTGGAGTTGGAGCCTGTGCCCCTAACCCTAGGAATCCTAGAGCAGCCGCTTCGATAATAGCTGTTGCAATCGCTAAAGTTCCTTGAACAATAACGGGTGCCATGGAATTTGGTAAAATATGCGAAAACAGAATACGAGCATCTCTCATACCAATCGCTTTTGCAGAGGTAATATATTCTTCCTCTTTGATACTCAATACTTTCGATCGAATTAATCGACCAAAGTTTGGAACGTTGATAATCGCAATCGCGATTAGTGCATTCTGCAGCGAAGGTCCTAAAACTGAAACAACTGCGATTGCTAATAAAATACTTGGAAACGCAAGCATGATATCAAAAATACGAGAAATAATCATGTCGACCCATTTGCCATAATAACCAGCAATAATTCCTAAAATACTTCCAACAATAACAGAACCAACTACCGAAAAGAACCCTACCCATAATGAGATTCGAGCACCTAGGACAACACGCGAGAATATATCTCGTCCAAAATCATCTGTACCGAACCAGTATTTTGAAGAAGGAGATTGTAAGCGGTCACCAAGCAATTGATCATTTATTCCTTGTGGAGCAACTAACGGTCCAATGAAAGCCAAAATGACAAAGAAGATGACAATCCCTGCGCCAACAATAGCGACTTTACTTTTTTTGAAACTTCGCCATGCTTCACGCCACGGACCTGCCACTTTATCTGCTTGTGGTGCTACTTGTTGTGTGTTTGGGGCTTGATTGGCCATGTCGAGATGCCTCCTTCTTAATCATATTTAATACGTGGATCTATCATGCTATAAAGAATATCAATGAGTAAATTAATCATTACGAATATGAAGGCAACAACTAAAATACCAGATTGTATAACTGGATAGTCACGGAAATTAATAGCTTCATAGATGTAACGACCGATACCAGGCCATGCAAAGATGGATTCTGTTAAAATGGCTCCACCTAATAATAGTCCCATTTGAAGTCCGATAATTGTTAGAACCGGAATAATCGCATTTTTCAATGCATGTTTGTATACAACCCAGAACATTTTTTGCCCTTTAGCACGAGCTGTACGGACATAATCAGAGCGCATAACTTCTAACATACTAGAACGTGTCATACGTGCTATGATTGCCATCGGAATTGTAGCAAGTGCTAAACCTGGCATAATTAAATGTTTTAAAACAACACTTAATTGATCAAATCGTCCCTGTAATATAGTGTCCAATACATATAGGTTCGTAATGGAATCAACTGGGCTCCTTACTTCTTCTCGACCTGAAGTCGGAAGAATTCCAAGCTCGATACCAAATACGTACTGCATCATTAAGCCAAGCCAGAAAATAGGCATGGACACCCCAACTAATGCAAGAATCATAGCAGTGTAGTCAAACCAAGAGTTTTGGAACCAGGCGGAGATAATGCCTGCATTTACACCGATAACAACAGCAATAACTATTGCAAATAAAGATAATTCAAATGTTGCTGCTAGATATGGCCAAATTTCTTCTTGTACTGGCGTTGATGTTCGTAACGATTCTCCTAAGTTTCCTTTTAAGAGATCCCCTAGGTAATCGAAATATTGGACATACCATGGATTATCCAATCCGAGCTTTGCTCGTAATGCTTCAATCGCATCTTTCGTCGCTTGTTGCCCTAAAATTACTTGAGCTGGATCCCCTGGGATCGCACGAATAATCATGAAAACGACAAATGTCATGCCCAGCAAAACTGGGATTAATTGTAATAGTCTTCTACCGATATAGTGAAGCATTGTCTTCACCTCTCCATCTGATGCATTATGTTTTATGTTATGTATAAAAAATGGGGAGAAATCACGAAGACTTCTCCCCACTAATCAATTGATTATTTGAAGTCTACTTCGCCTAACTTATCAGATCCAGTTGGATGTGGTAAGAAGTTTACCAAATCTGCTTTACCAGCAAGAAGTGGTGTTGAGTGAGCAAGTGGAACCCAAGGAGCATCAGCAAAGATGATTTCTTGAGCTTGAGCATATAGCTCATTACGCTTGTCTTCATCAATTTCAGATTGAGCTTCAATTAGGATGTCATGTAACTCGTCATTGCTATAGTAAGTGTAGTTATTGCTTCCGATATTGTCTTGATCAAGTAATACATATAGGAAGTTATCTGCATCACCATTGTCACCTGTCCAACCTAACATGAATGCATCCGCTTCTCCGTTACGAGCTTTTTCAAGGTAAGTAGCCCATTCGAATGAAACGATTTCTGCATTGATACCAACTTCAGAAAGATTTTTTTGAATAACTTCAGCTACTTTTTGACCATCTGGCATATATGGACGTGGTACAGGCATAGCCCATAGTTCCATATCAAATCCATCAGGAAGACCAGCTGCAGCTAACAATTCTTTTGCTTTAGCAGGATCGTAATCGTAACCAGCGATATCATCATTGTATCCACCGATAACTGGTGGCATTGGGTTTTTAGCTACTTCTGCACGACCTTCGAAGAAAGCGTCAACAATAGCTTGTTTGTCAATTGCATGGTTAATTGCTTGACGAACTTCTACTTTATCAAACGGTGGGCGTGTAGTTGTTAAACCTAAGTAACCAACGTTCATAGATGGACGTTCAAATAATTGTAAGTCAGCATTTCCTTCAACACTAGCACCATCAGCAGGGTTAACACCGTCTGCTAAATCAATTTCACCAGCGTTTAATGCATTTAAACGAGCAGAGTTATCAGGAATCGCACGGAACACTACGCGATCAAGTTTTGGAAGATCTTTTACCCAATAATCTTCGTTCTTTTCAATAGTGATAGAATCATTACGTTTCCATTCAACAAATTTAAATGGACCAGTACCTACTGGATTGTCACCAAATTTGTCTCCTGATTTTTCAATTGCAGCAGGGCTTGCAATACCGAATGGGCTCATTGCTAAGTTTTTCAAGAATGGTGCTTGTGGACGTTTCAATTTGAAAACGACCGTGTAATCGCCTTCTGCAGTAACAGACTCGATTACATGACCTTCATCTTCTTTGTATCCACCAAACATTGATGAATAGTAGTAGAAGTCTTCACCAGAACCATTAGCCCAGCGATCAAAGTTCGCTACTACCGCTTCAGCATTGAAGTCAGTACCATCATGGAACTTAATGCCTTCTTCTAATTGGAATGTATAAGTTAATCCATCTTCAGATGGTTCCCATTCTTTTGCAAGACCAGGATTGATAGTAGTATCTTGTGCACCGAAGTTTACAAGTGTTTCAAAAATATTTTGAGTAACTTTGAAAGACTCTCCATCAGTTACTGCAGCAGGATCTAGTGATACTGAATCTCCGCCACGACCAAATACTAAAATTTTCGGATCAGACTTGTCTCCGCTGTCTCCGCTATCTCCGCCGTCAGATGAACATGCAGCAAGAACCGTCGACAAGACTAACATTACTAATAGAGCAAGTAACCACGATTTATTCTTTCTCAAATTGACCCCTCCAAATTATATATTTATCAATGTTGCACGGATTCACCGTAAAGATGACATGCAACAGAATGACCTGGTTCAACTTCTTGTAGCTTTGGAACCACTTGCGTACATACATCCATTTTAAATGGACAACGCGTGTGGAATGTACACCCGGAAGGTGGATTAGAAGGGCTCGGAATATCTCCCTTAATTAACATCTGTTCTCTTTGGAAATTAGGATCCGGAACTGGTACAGCAGAAAGTAGTGCCTGTGTATAAGGGTGAAGAGGCTTTTCATATAGCATCTCACTTTCAGCCAACTCGACCATTTTGCCAAGATACATAACCCCTACTCGATCACTTATGTGACGAACAACTCCTAAATCATGCGCAATAAAGATATACGTTAACTTCAATTCTTTTTGTAAATCCTGCATTAAGTTCAGGACTTGGGCTTGTATGGATACATCTAATGCAGATACTGGTTCATCTGCAATGATCAGCTTTGGATTTGTCATAAGTGCTCTAGCAATACCGATTCTTTGACGTTGTCCTCCACTAAATTGATGCGGATAACGCTTGGCATGGTAGCTACTTAAGCCAACAATTTCAAGAAATTCATGTACTTTCTTTTTACGAGACTTTGAATCTCCTATTCCATGAACAATGAGTGGTTCTTCTAATATTTTTTCAATCGTATGTCGAGGATTTAAAGAAGCATATGGATCTTGAAACACCATTTGAATTTCTCGACGTGCTTTTCGCATGTCGTCATTCGAAATGCTTGTCAGTTCTTTCCCGTTAAAGATGACCTTGCCTTCAGAAGGTTCTAGCAAACGCATGAGCATTCTACCTGTAGTGGACTTACCACATCCAGACTCACCAACAATTCCTAAAGTTTCACCTTCGTTTACATAAAAGGATACGTCGTCAACTGCTTTAACATGACCAGAAACACGACTTAGAATTCCTTTTCGTATAGGAAAATATTTTTTTAGTCCTTCAACTCTCAATAAGGGTTCTGTCATTTGACGCTACCTCCTGATCTTCGTATAAGAAGCATCTAGTTTTGTGAACAGGAGAAGTTTGATACAGGTCAGGGTCTTCAGTTAAACACCTGTCAAAAGCAAATTCACATCTCGCTGCGAATCGGCATCCTGTTTTGATCGTTCCTGGTTTTGGTACGTTCCCCGGAATCGAATATAATCGCTGTTTCTTATAACGCATATCTGGTACAGATTGCAGCAAACCTTTTGTATATGGATGTTGCGGATCTTTGAAAATTACTTGAACTGGTCCTTCTTCTACAACTCTACCTGCATACATAACGATAACTCGTTCACACGTTTCTGCGACAACACCTAAATCATGCGTTATTAATAATACAGCTGTATTTAATCGTTCATTTAAATCTTTCATTAGTTTTAATATTTGAGCTTGAATGGTTACATCCAGTGCAGTGGTAGGTTCATCTGCGATCAATACTTTTGGATCACATACTAGCGCCATAGCAATCATGACCCTTTGTCTCATACCACCAGATAATTGGTGAGGATATTCTTTTAAAAGTTCTTCAGCTCGTGGAAGTCCTACTAACGTTAACATCTCAGTTGCACGTTGTTTAGCTTGTTTTTTTGACCAATCTTTTTTATGTATTAATATTGCTTCCATTAATTGATTTCCGATTGTGAAAAGTGGATTCAAAGAAGTCATTGGCTCTTGGAAAATCATGGCCACATCATTACCTCGAATTTTTCTCATCTCACGATCACTCATTTTTGTTAAATCCCGATCGTTAAATAGAATTTCACCACCTGTAATTTTTCCCGGCGGGCTTGGTACAAGACCCATAATTGAAAGAGAAGTTACACTTTTACCACAACCTGATTCACCAACAATTCCGAGTACTTCACCCTCATGTACATTGAAATCAATATTGTCTACAGCAGGTATTACACCGTCATCTGTGAAAAAGGATGTTTGTAAACCCTTTACTTGAAGTATCGCTTTACGCTCACTCATGATGCTCCTCCTTTTACACAGCTTTTTAGATTTTCAGAAAATTTGATATGTTCTTTATTATACAAACTAGAATAATAATTGCAATAGTTTTTTATTTTCTGTGAATAATAAAGTCCAATAAAAAGACCTACCAAATTGGTAGGTCGATTGTTTTGTTAACTATCTAATTGTTGAACTTGGAATAGGTTAAAATAGATTCCTTTTGCTTCCATCAATTGCTCATGTGTACCCTGCTCTTTTAATTCACCATGATCAATAACAAAAATTTGATTTGCATGAGTTATAGTTGATAATCGGTGGGCTACTACAATAGTAGTTCTGTTATGTGCTAATCGCTCCAATGAGTCTTGTATCAAGGATTCACTCTCTAAATCTAGCGCTGATGTTGCTTCATCTAGAACTAAAATTGGAGGATTTTTCAGGAATACACGAGCAATTGCAACCCGTTGTTTTTGTCCTCCGGAAAGCTTAACTCCACGTTCGCCTACCTTTGTATCATACCCCTGTGGAAGAGACAAAATAAATTCATGTGCATTAGCTGCTTTTGCGGCTTCAATTACTTCATCATCCGAAGCATTTGGATTCCCCATTAGGATATTCGACTTAACAGAATCACTAAACAATATGCTATCTTGCAATACTATTCCAATCTGTTCACGAAGGGATTCAATCCGAACATCTTGAATGTCTTTTCCATCGATTTTGATCGACCCACTCGTCGCATCATAAAAGCGAGGAATCATACTAATGATAGTCGACTTCCCACCACCACTCATCCCAACAAAGGCTGCGGTCTCCCCTGGATTTACTGTAAAGTTAATATTGTTTAAAACTAATTCATTTTCTGCTTCATATCTAAAAGAAACACGATCGAAACGAAGTTCTCCTTGAATAGCTGGCAAATCTTTCGCATTTTCACGATCTGTAATTTCGTATTTTTCATCCATTAATTCAAAAACACGATCCATCGATGCGTAAGCTTGCGTTAAAGTAGTTGATGAGTTCACTAAACGTCTTAATGGATTATAGAGTCGTTCAATATAAGCAATGAAAGCCACCATTGTTCCTACAGTTAAATTACCTAAAATAACTTGATAACCTGCATAGGCAATAACTAATAGAGGTGCAACATCAGTAATCGTATTAACTACGGCAAATGCTTTAGCGTTCCATTTTGTATGATCAACGGCTTTATTCAAAAATTCGCCATTCGTGTCATCAAAAATCGCTTGCTCATGCTTTTCTAGCGCAAAACTTTTAATAACGCTCATCCCTTGTACTCGTTCGTGTAAATAACTTTGAACACTAGCTAACGCTTGAGAACGCTTGCCTGTCAAATCTCTTAAACGTCCAAAGAAATATTTTACGCTGAAAGCGTAGAATGGGAATGCTAGAAGTGTGACCAAAGTTAATGGAACATCCATAGTTAGCATAATTCCAATAGCTATAAGGATAGTTGCTAGATCTAACCACAGATTCATTAAAGCGATCATCACGAAATTTTTCGTTTGTTCCACATCATTAATCACTCTGGATATTACTTCACCTGCTCGCGTATTCGAATAATAACGCATACTTAATTTTTGCAGATGGCCATAAAGCTCTTTACGAATATCATATAAGATTTTATTACTTACTAATTGTGCATAGTATTGTCGATAATATTCAATTGGCGGTCGTACCACAAAAAATACCAATGCGGTTCCACCTAGCCAATAAAAGAGCTGCTTGATTTTTTCATCATTTGTTAATGCCTCATTTATGATGATGTCATCAATTACGATTTTTATTAATATGGGAATAAATAAAGGAATCGCAAATTTCACTAATCCGATTAATACCGTAAATACAATTTGCCATTTATAAGGCTTTACGAATTTCATATATCTTTTTGTACTACTCACACGATCACCTTTCTTATCTTTCATTTTCCGAGAAATGAAAAACCTGTTGATAGTCAACAGGTATCATTTACTCGCTTATTCGCAGTTGTTTATGAAATTGGTAACGACTTGTCCATGCTTCGATAAAGTCTGGGGCAAATGGACCTTTCCTTTGTTTAATCCATCCGATTAACTTGTCGACATTTCGTTCCAAAATCCAATCGATTTCATCTGGATAATTCATTAGTTTTTTATGATCTTCAAACTCATCTTCATCCAATATTGTATATGACATATCAGGGAACACTTTGACATCTAAGTCATAATCAATATATTTGAGCGATTGGTTATCATAAACAAATGGAGAACTGATATTGCAGTAATAATAAACACCATCTTCGCGCAACATACAAATAATATTAAACCAGTGCTCTGCATGAAAATAGCATATAGATGGTTCACGCGTTAACCATGTACGCCCGTCTGATTCTGTTACCAGAGTCTTTTCGTTCGCGCCAATGACAATATTTTTCGTCCCTTTTAGAACCATTGTTTCTTGCCAGACGCGGTGGATTCGGCCGTTATGCTTGTAGCTGTGTATTTGAATCGTTTCTCCTTCTGCCGGTATTGGCATTTTTAAGACCACCTTTTGTCATAGCACAATTATATACAGTTTGTTGTTATGTCCCCATTATAACAATCCAATGTATAAAACTATAGCAAAAAAAATCAGCGAAGGCTAATGCCCTCGCTGACCGGTGGTTTCTAATCCATTATTTCGTTTGGTTTGTGCGGTTTGCTGCTCCATTTTTCTTCTGAGCAGACTGTTGGTTTTGGCGTTTCACTTCAGTTACATCTGTTTCAGTACCAAACTCAGTTTGACCATAAGTTCCTGGAGTACCAGAAGCATATTGTTTTTTCATTTCTGATTGTTGGTTTTGTTGTCTAACGTTATTTGCGTTTGTTGGTTGGTTGCCGTTATTTTTGTTTGCCATGGATTTTTCACCTCCGTGCTCATTAAGATGTGCACGAAAGGCAATACTATTCACAGGAAATTTTTTCTTACATGACGATTGAACGTCCACCATCCACAATAATTGTTTGCCCTCGAATCATGTCAGAGTCATCTGAAATAAGGAACATCGCAGTCTTCACCATATCTTCGATTTCAACCATTCGACCAGCAGGAGTATTTTTTCTTGCATCGTCAAGTAATTCTTCACGATTAGGGAAATGCTTTAATGCATCCGTGTCTAACGCTCCACCTGAAACCGTATTAACAGCAATTCCTTTTTGTGCTAACTCGACAGCAAGGTATCGTGTAATCGATTCAATTGCCGCTTTTGAAACACCTACAGTTGTATAATTTTCTAGGTAGCGAATTGAACCAAGAGAACTAATCCCAACAATTTTCCCACCTTTGTCCATTAATTTGGCTGCCTCTTGTGCACCAAACAACATAGCTTTTGCATTAATATTCATCGTCCAGTCCCAATGTGATTCTTCCAGTTCCATGACAGGGCGAAGAACACCTGAAGCTGCATTACTAACAAACACATCTAAACGTCCAAACTCTTCACGTATAGTTTCGAACATTGCTTTTAGTTTCTCAATATCTCCAACGTTCGCTCGAACAAGAAGTGCTTTTTGACCAAGTGCTTCAATTTCTTTTACCGTTTCAAGTGCTGCTGTTTTACTGCGTGCATAGTTCACGACAATATCATATCCGTCTTTAGCTAGCTCAATTGCTAATGCTTTTCCTAAACCTCTACTACTACCTGTTACAAGTGCTACTTTATTTGTTGTCATTTTCAAATCCCCTTTCTTGAAAAGCCTGCCACATTTTTAACATAGGTACTGGCATCGGTACCGTGTTCACTTCTTCTATAGTTAACCATTTACAGGAGGATGGAATCCCCAAATCCACTACTCCTTGTCCAGAAAGAGTATTCATATTCCATGTTAAATGAGAAAAGATATGTTTTAAAGGTCCTAATTCATTTTCTTTTGTGAAATAAATACCGTATCTTTCCTGCATTAACGGAATGGTTTCATCTTCCAAAGTAACCTTTTCGACCATAGGGAATTGCCACAAGTTTGCGAGCAAACCACTTGAAGGTCTTTTCTCCATTAAAAATTGTCCGTTTTCATTTTGAATAATAAATACATCATACTGCAGCGATTTTGTTTTTTTATTTTTTGTTTTTATTGGTAGATTGTGTTGTTCTCCAGCAAAGAATGCCGCACAGTTTTCACGGACCGGACATAGTAAACACTTTGGAGAAGTCGGTGTACAAATGGTTGCACCGAGTTCCATCAATCCTTGATTAAAAGAAGACGGATCACTCGGATCAATTAATTCTTTGACAGCCTCTTCAAAAACTTTTCTCGTTTTAGGTTTGGCGATATCTTCCTTTATTAACAACACACGTGATAAAACTCTCATGACGTTCCCGTCCACTGCATGTTCTGGTTTCTGATAGGCAATACTTAAAATAGCGCCCGCAGTGTACGGACCTACTCCTTTTAGTGAAGATATTTCTTCACGTGTCTGTGGAACGACACTGTTATATTTTTCTTGAACTTCTTTCACTCCAGCTTGTAAATTCCGAACTCGCGAATAGTAACCGAGTCCTTCCCATTGCTTTAATAATTTTTCTTCTTCTGCAGATGCTAAGTCTTCAAGAGTGGGAAAAGCTTCAATAAATCGTTCATAGTAAGGGATCACTGTATCTACTCGCGTTTGTTGCAACATAATTTCGGATACCCATATTTTATAAGGGTCATGTGTTCGTCTCCAAGGTAAATCCCTTTTTTCAGCTAAATACCACTCTATCAGTGACTGACGAAATGATTCCTTTAATGTTTGATTCAAAAAAACACCTACATTCGTTTGATTAAGGACAATAAGTTAAGGGTATATAATGAACGAGTCAATTGAATGACTGTTTCTCGTTGTTATCTTATCAAATTTAAATCATAATAAACAAAAATAATCTTTCTTTTTATGATTGAGTTAATTTCATATTTAAAATTCATTTTGTTATGGATTAACAAATGTTGTTGTTTCGCTTCAAGCGGACGCTTTCCGCGGGCGGTCGTTGAGCTTCCTCATTCGCAAAGTTCACTGCGGGGTCTCACTTGGACTCGCTTTTCCCGCCGGAGTCGCCACCTTCCGCTACACAAATATCATAAGGAAGAAGTTAGACTAACTATTTTATACAATGAAAACTCTACTACTTACATTTCGAATTTTTAATCTTACATAAGGAGTTGATAAAGATGGATACTGGCACACATATTGTCATGGGGATCGCCTTGGGTGGACTAGCAATGATTGACCCAGTGGTAGCAAATCATACGGTGACAGCAACTGCTGTAATGGCCGGTACCATTATTGGTTCCCAAGCACCTGACGTTGATACGGTTCTCAAATTAAGAAACAACGCAGTTTACATTAGACATCATCGCGGCATCACACATTCAATTCCTGCGGTCTTACTTTGGCCTGTTGCGATTGCTGGAGCCATACATTTATTTGTTCCCGGTGCAGATTTTTTACACTTATGGTTATGGACGTTCTTGGCAGTTTTCTTACATGTCTTTGTAGATATCTTTAATTCATATGGAACCCAAGCATTACGACCATTTTCAAATAAGTGGGTTGCATTAGGGGTCATCAATACGTTTGACCCGACCATATTCGCCTTGCATGTTGTGGGCTTGCTATTTTGGGCGTTCGGATCTAATCCGGTTTACACCATGCTATTAATGTACTCGATTATCGTTGTTTATTATTTGATAAGGTTTGCGGTACAAGCTGCTGTAAGACATGCTGTTAAGAATACGATACCTAGCGCTGAAGAAATCATTATCGCACCAACGATTAAGTTCTTCCAATGGAGAATCGCAGCAATTTCTAAAACACATCATTATGTCGGCCGAGCATATGGGCGTTCCATTAATATTTACGATCGCTTTGACCGAATCGAAATTCCGGACTCTCCACTCGTCAAAGCTGCGTTAAAAGATAAAAACTTACAAGCATTCATATCATTTTCTCCCATCTATCGTTGGGAAATTACCGAACACGACCATGTTACTGAGGTTCGACTAATTGACTTACGTTATCGAAGCAATGACTATTATCCATTCGTTGCCGTTGCTCATTTAAATGAAGACCTAGAAATTATCAACTCATATACAGGATGGATTTTCAGTGAAGACAAACTTCATAAGAAGTTAGACTTTATGCCTAACTGATTAAAAACAAAAGGACACGACGCATTTTTGGTCGTGTCCTTAAGACTGTTGACGAAAGAAAATTAGTTAATGTGAAAATTTAACTTTTCATGTATTGCTCGGTTTGAAATTTAAATTCAAATATGATTCTTAAAAAGTATGGATTTGGTGTTTTGCTTCTTCCATCATTCCTGGAACTATTTTTTACAGGCTAGAATCCTATAATCAACTGTTATTTCTGTTGATTGAAAATGGAGGCGGCGACTCCAGGGGGATTAGCAAGAACTGAAGACCCTGGACTGAGCTTCGCGAGGGAAGCGGCTGATGTCTTGCCCCCCGGAAAGCGTCCGCAGCAATGGAAATCAACTTTTTTATTACAGTCCAAAGGACACGACGCAATATTGGTCGTGTCCTATTATATGTTAGCAAATCCACTACTATTGAATTAAATCATCATCCATTTTTAATAAATGAGCATACTTAGGATTATTCCCTGCAAATTCATGAATACGATCGCCATAACTGGTGATCCATTGACGAATTACTTTTTCGGTCACTTCAGCACCCTTATAATCATATCCAGCTTTAGCATAAGATGACTCAAAGTCTGACCATAATAACTCTATCCAGACGCGTGCACGTCCTGCTGACAAGTTTTCGTTTTTTGAAGCTAGTTCTTCTACTAGCTGATCGATTTTATCTTGCATGTTATTTGCCCTCCTTCAAAGGTTTTAACATTGATATTGGTAACGCTTCTGTATGTTTTTCTCCGCCTAAACGATAGCCCCATGCGAAACGACCTTTTAGGTAATCCACTTGAAAGAATACACCTGGATCCCCTTCAATTCGATACATTTCACCCGGCTTAATGTCATTTGGATCTACTAAATATGCTTGTGCCATGATTGCTTTTCTTTCATAAACAGCAAACTCATTAACATGTCCAAGTTGACTAGCTTTTCTTGCTTTTTCTAACAAATTAGCAATCGTTTGTCGAAGCTCATTTTCTGACATATAACTATATTTTTTTTCAGTCTCCATCTTCTTCGAACTCCTTTTTTTCAATAAACATATCAATTTGGTCAGAAGGAAAACCCTTTTGATACAAAGCTTGTTTTACTCTATTTTTACGATCATATCCTGTGAATTTAGAGGAAACTTTGGTCCAAATTTTATCACCTTGTTTGGCGATCATCTCTTCCCATTCTTCCTGTTCTGTTTCAAATTCAATTTCGGCAATTGCTTTGCTAATAATGTCATAGGAATACCCTTTTCGCAACAAAGTATCTTGAATTTTTTGCTTCACTTGTCGCGGTGTTTTTGACGATTGTTGGTTCGCGATTTTTTCTGCTAAGGCTTGTGCAATTTGAGTTTGATCTTCTTCTGTATACGTATCCAGCACTTCCTTTTGAAGTTTTTTGTCGATGCCTTTTTTCTTTAATTCCTGTTGAATTGCACGTGGACCTTTTTTCCCCGTTTTCTTTTGAGTTTCTAATAAAGCTTTTGAAAACGATTCATCGTTCAAGAATCCTAGAGAATGCAATTTTTGGATGGCTTCTAATACAACTGCTTCCCCATATTCTGCATCAAGTAATTTCTTTTTCACTTCATACTCACTTCGCATGCGAAAGCTTAAATAGTGCAATGACTTATTAAATGCTTTTCGAACTTCATCATCAAAAACAATTTCATCGCGCTCCCAATCTTCTAAATCTTTCCCTTTAGACAATTGGTATTTCACGATAAGTGATTCATCCACAGCAAACGCATAAACTTCATCTATAAAAATATTGTAACGTTCAGGATTGTTTTTTTGACGTGTGATTTTTGATATTATTGGCAATGATTTCACCCCATAATCTGTTCTTATCTAGTATACACATATTTATTGGCACATTCATTTGAGTACACTTCGATAAGAAAGGGTAATATAGGCATAACATGTTTAGTAGAGGAGGAGTTTTAATGAAAATCGCCATTACAGGTGGAAGTGGATTCGTTGGCAATGAATTATCTTCCCTTCTAGTGAATAAAGGTCATGAAGTTTTTATTCTTACTCGATCTGATCGCCCTTCAAAAGGGTCAGTAAAAATGGTCCAATGGTTAACGGATGGTTCCGAGCCTGAAAACCAGTTACAAGACATTGATGCTTGGGTTAATCTAGCTGGCGCGTCCATTAATGAAGGCCGATGGACACAAGAA
Source organism: Paenisporosarcina quisquiliarum (assembly GCF_043641925.1). Classification (GTDB taxonomy): domain Bacteria; phylum Bacillota; class Bacilli; order Bacillales_A; family Planococcaceae; genus Paenisporosarcina; species Paenisporosarcina quisquiliarum_A. Next base: position 115,661 of record NZ_JBHZRU010000009.1, on the reverse strand, counting down.
CAAAAAGACAAAATTTACGACAGTCGAATGAAAGCAACGGATGAAGTGCTTCGCATTATCAATCAAGTCGAAAAGAAACCGTCCGTTTTAGTTAACGCAAGTGCGATAGGTATTTACCCACCTTCTGAACATGCATTATATACAGAACAATCCGAAGCTCGAGGTTCAGACTTTCTTGCAAAAACAGTAGAAGACTGGGAGAAAAAAGCAGATGAAGCGGAACAGCATGGAACTAGAGTTGCATATGGTCGTTTTGGCATCATTTTAGGTAAAGAAGAAGGCGCACTTCCACTTATGGCTTTGCCCTATAAAATGGGTGTTGGCGGACAAGTAGGCTCAGGTAAACAATGGGTCTCATGGGTACATGTTTCAGATGTAGCTGCAGCACTTCTATATGCCATTGAGAATGACTCGATTAAAGGACCGTTTAATGTGACCGCTCCAGATCCAAAACAAATGAATGAATTCGGAAAAATATTAGGTGAAGTATTACATCGACCACATTGGATTCCTGTTCCTGCATTTGCATTAAAACTGGCACTTGGTGATAAGAGTCAACTAGTTTTAGAAGGTCAACGTGTTATGCCTGATAAATTATTAACCAACGGCTTTTCGTTTAATTACCCTCATTTGAAACAAGCATTACAAAACATTTACGCATAATTCGATATAGAAAACGCAACCTATCTAAAAAGAAAGGTTGCGTTTTTATGTGGAAAAATCATATTTTAGGAATCGTCGCTGCATGTTCCATTTTACTAATCGGAATAGTTGTTAATCCATTCCAAGCTGAAGCGGAATCACTTAATTGGGGCTTCAAAAAGGGTTCACAAGAGCAACAAGCTCAAGCAGGAAGTGCGTTTGACGAATTATTAAAAAAACATGGTGCTTTTTATAAAGGAAATGACACAGACAAAATCATGTATTTAACTTTTGATAATGGATACGAGAATGGACACACTGCGCCAATATTGGATGCACTAAAGAAAGAAAAAGTTCCTGCTACTTTCTTTTTAACAGGTCATTATGTTAAAAGTGCTAAGGATCTAGTCAAGCGAATGATTGATGAAGGACACGAAATCGGGAATCATTCTTATGATCATCCGAATATGGCAAATTTATCAGAAGAACGCATGAAAGAGGAATGGCATAAGTTTGATGAGCTGCTAAAAGAAGAAACGGGAATTAAGAGAACACGTTTCGCTCGCCCACCAGAAGGTGTATTTAGCGAAAAGTTACTCGCTTACGGGAACGAACTGGGTTACAGACATATGTTTTGGTCAGTTGCTTTTGTTGATTGGTACGCGGATCGTCCCCAAGGAAAAGCTTATGCCTATAACCATCTGATGAATCAAATTCATCCTGGCGCGATTATCTTGATGCATACCGTTTCACCAGATAATGCCCAGGCACTCCCTGATTTTATTCGAGATGCAAAAAAGATGGGGTACACATTTGAATCATTGGAATCGCTTGTAAATAAATACGATGATTCCCCCTTGTCTTTCCATTAACTCCAGTGTCCTATATACTGTAGACACCAGTAGTAAAGGACGTGAATGAATTTGTCTCAACAAACTCTTATTGAAGTAGGTCAAAAATTTCCTTTGACGATTAAAAGGCTCGGCATTAACGGCGAAGGAATTGGATACTTTAAACGAAATGTAGTTTTCGTAAAAGGTGCACTACCTGGAGAAGAAGTAACTGCGCAAGTAGAATTAGTAAAACCTACTTTTGCCGAAGCGAAAATCCTTAAAATTCGTAAATCTTCTCCCCATCGCCAACAAGCCCCCTGCCCGATTTATGAGGCTTGTGGTGGGTGTCAATTACAACATATGACATATGCACAACAACTTGTAGAAAAACGCGATATGGTCGTTCAGTCACTAGAGCGATACGTAAGAGATTTAGCACCAAGCATTGAAGTTCGAGAAACGATTGGCATGGATAACCCATGGCAGTATCGAAACAAAAGTCAATTCCAAGTTCGTAAAGATGGAAATAAAGTGCACGCTGGTCTTTTTTCAGAAGGCACTCATGAATTACTAAATATTGACGAGTGTATTGTTCAGCATCCTGATACCACTCGCGTGACTAATGAAGTAAAACGAATTCTAGAAATGCTTCAGATTCCTATTCATGACGGGAAAACACAGAATGGACTTGTTCGCACAATCGTTGTTCGAACCGGTTTACGAACTGGCGAAATTCAATTAGTTCTCGTAACGACTCGAGCTGAAATGCCAAAACGTCAGTTAATTATTGACAAATTAGCTGAAATTGATCCAGCAATTGTGTCAATTGTCCAAAACGTCAATCCAAAACAAACGTCACTAATATTTGGAGATCGTACAATCGTTCTTCATGGTAAAAAAACATTGCATGAAAAATTAGGTGAACTGTCATTTGATTTATCAGCACGTGCTTTCTTCCAACTTAACCCCTCTCAAACCGTACGATTGTATAATGAAATCAAGTCTGCTGCAGCTCTAACAGGTAATGAAACGGTTGTGGATGCTTATTGTGGAGTTGGTACAATTGGTTTGTGGTTAGCTGATCAAGCAAAAGAAGTTCGTGGAATGGATGTCATTGGCGATAGCATTTATGACGCGAAGAAAAATGCAGAAAAACACGGCTTTACTCACGCAACTTATGAAACCGGGACAGCGGAAGAATGGCTGGCGAAATGGAGTACAGAAGGTTTTGTTCCGGATGTTTTAACAGTCGATCCCCCACGTACTGGGCTTGCCGATAGCTTATTGCAAATGATTATAAATGTGAGACCGAAACGTTTTGTTTACACATCTTGTAACCCATCTACTTTAGCGAAAGATTTGAGTCAATTACGCAAAGTATACGATATAGAATATATTCAACCAGTTGATATGTTCCCTCAAACAGCTCAAATTGAAAGCGTCACATTATTAGTTCGTAAATAATTCTATATTCGAGACACGCTCATTTAAAGTGTGTGCGAAACTGTAGGCAAACTCAGATTTTTTGAGGGTGTCTACAGTTTTTTAAATCCAAGTCGAAACTTCCATTAAAAAAACGCATTCTTTTTATTTATTAGAGGATTGAACTTTTTGTTTCTAGGGAATAAAGACAGTAATGTTTATGCAATTATATTATAGAAAATTCGATTGACGGAGGAATTCTGATGAAGTGGAGAGGTCGAGGACAAAGCGCAAATGTTGAAGATCGTAGAGGAAAAGGTATTGGTGGTGTTGGAATAGCTGGTGGCGGTATTGGTCTTGTCATCGTTATTATCATGACACTAATCGGCGGTGGAGGTCCTGGAGACATCCTAAATAATATCACCGGTACATCTACAACAGATAATGGAACATATGAAGAGACCGAACAAGAAAAAGAACTCGCCGATTTCGTTTCAGTTGTTCTTGCTGACACAGAAACTGTTTGGACAGAACTTTTTGAAGAACAAGGCAAAGAATACCAAGAGCCTGTTATGGTTCTTTATACAAACCAAGTCGAATCTGCATGTGGTACAGCCGGTTCAGCAGTTGGACCGTTTTATTGTCCAGGAGATTACAAACTATATATTGACTTAAGCTTTTACGATGAATTAAGACAAAAATTTGAAGCACCTGGTGATTTTGCAATGGCTTATGTCATTGCGCATGAAGTTGGGCATCACGTTCAAACATTACTAGGCACAAACAAAGAAGTAATGGCCATGCGTAATCAAGTAAGTGAAGAAGAATTCAATCAATACCTAGTCAGATTAGAATTACAAGCAGATTACTATGCAGGTGTTTTTGCACGGTACGCTGAAGGACAAGGTTATCTTGAAGCTGGTGATGTAGAAGAAGCAATTACCGCGGCAAGTGCAGTTGGTGACGACAATATTCAAAAGAAATCTCAAGGGTATGTTGTACCAGAAAGCTTCACACATGGTACGTCTGAGCAACGTATGAGATGGTTTAAAAAAGGATATGAATCCGGCACGATTGAAGACGGAGATACATTTAGTGCTAACGAGTTATAAAAAAAAGCAGCAGATCACTTCGAGACTAACTCGAAAGGATCTGCTGTTTTTTTGGCGTGATTAAACTGATTAAACTAAAGACAAATAACACAAATGAAATGAGCCATAAAAAACTAAACTGGTTAAAGAACTCTAAAAAGACGCCTCCCATAAATGGCCCAGTTAAACTTCCAATGCTAAAGAAAATACCGCATAAAAGATTTCCAGAGGGTAATAAAGCCTTTGGTGTCAAATCAGCCATATAAGAAATCCCTAAAGAGAAAGTAGATCCGACAAACAAGCCAGCTATTAGAAATGCCGCAATAAGTGCCAAGCTGTTATTTTCTAACACAGCGGCTGCACTAAATGAAAAAGCACCACCGAATAACGAAAAGAGTACCACTTTTTTCCTTCCGATTCGGTCACTTAATGCGCCAAGGGGTAACTGTGACAATATTCCACCGGTTGAAAAGGCAGCTAAAATAATCGAAACACTTCCTACATCCAGCTGATTGCGTAAGGCGTAAACAGGAAAAATCGCATGCAAACTAGACTCTAAAAAACCATAACTAAACGGAGGAATAAAGGCTACCCATGCAAATCCAATCGTTGCCCCAAACCTTGCCCACGTCCCCCGCATCGTAGAAGTTTCATGCATATGTCCAGGAAAATCATTATCAAGGAAGAAAACAAGTGACCATGCTGACAAACATAATACACCAGAAACGATGAATGGTAAGCCTTCAAAAACATTTATTAGCGGAACAAACAATGGCCCGGCTGCAAAACCAATTCCAAATGACAACCCGTAAAGGGCAATGTTTCGGCCTAAACGTTCTTTAGACGAAAAACTCGTGATCCAAGTTTGTGTTGAAAAATGAAGTAAATGGTCTCCTATTCCAATAAACAGTCGGAGCACAAACCAAAAAATCACACTTTTCCATAATGGAAATAGAAGCAATGACATAAATACTAATATTCCACCAATCATGATGATTGGTTTATAACCAAATCGACGTAGTGGCTGTTCCATGAATGGGGAAACTAAAAGCGTTCCTATGTATAAGCCTGTTGCATTTAATCCGTTTAACGATGCAGAAAGCCCATCCTGTTCAAAAATAATAGATATGAGCGGAAGTAACATTCCTTGTGAAAATCCGGAAATGGACACAATGGTAACTAAAATCCAAAACCTTCTTTTTTCTGATGGTGTAAATTGCTTCATGATGCTCTCCTCTATTCAAGTTAAAATCGTGTTCAATTCCTTTAAGATTCGATACAATTTTAACATAAGGGAGGAATGCAAGTTGAAATATATCATGACAGAACACGGTTTTGAGACAAACCTTGAATTTGGAAAGCTTACGATTTCTTCAAATGAAAGTTATGGTTTTAGACCTTATCAATTATTGGTTTCATCATTGGTTAGTTGTAGTGGAGGCGTATTAAGAAAAGTTTGTGAGAAAATGCGGATGCCGATCGAGGAAATGGAAATCGAAGTAAAAGAAGTCGTAAGAAATGAAGAAATAGCAAATAGACTTGAAAAAGTTCATATTCATTTTAAATTAAAGGGATCGAATCTCGAAGAAGTAAAATTACAAAAGGCAATGAATTTAACAACGAAGAATTGTTCGATGGTTCGTTCTGTTGACCAATCAATCGACGTACACGAAACGTTTGAGATTATATAATTCCATTAGCAAAGGCTCAGACCATATCTGATTTCAGATGTTGGCTGAGCCTTCTAAATATCGCTGTTATCTAATTGAGTATCCATATATCGATTCACGGCTTATAGTGCCGGTGAAATGTTCGAACCCCCTCCTTTTAAACTTTTGAATGGTTTCGACTTTTCACTACGGCCTCCCCTCTCTTGTTGAAGTAAGTTAACCTTAACATCTTAATTGAATTTTGTAAATATTCTAAATACATTAAATATTAAAATATTTCTAAAGTCCTACCTGAAGTTGATAAAGAATTAAAAATCCGCTAGTATGGAAAACAATAAGCGAGGTGTTTTAAAATGGGCAAATCAATTACTGATAAAGAACAACAAGTCACTTATCTTAAAGAACGTTTGAACATTTTTTTAGAAGTACTTGATTCAATCGAACCAGAAACAACGAAATTGGAAGATATCGATCGTCTAATTTCAATGATGGATGATTTAGAAGACAAAATGGAACAATTTAAAAACAGTCCAAAATAAAAAAATAAAGGGGTTGTCTCAAATGTCATTTAGTGACTTAGAGACAGCCCCTTTTTATATCCCTGCAACTTGACTGGGGAATTATATACTTTGCGTGGAGATAACACGAATTGATCTGTATAAAAACAGTCCGAAATGTTTAATTTACAATAGCCAATTAATCTATCATCCCCTATCCTTTTTTAAAAGATTATTTAGGCGTATAATAGATGATGAAAACAATTTGGAGAATGATTGAGAGGGGCAAAACCATGTACTTAGAAACATTAGAAAAAAGCATATATGATTTAATTACAGAAACATCAACAAACTTACCTAAAGATGTCCGTCGCGCAGTACGCAATGCGAAAGCTGCAGAAAATGCTGGCACACGTGCGGCTATGAGTTTAGATACAATCACAAATAATATACAAATGGCTGATGACAATGTATCACCCATTTGCCAAGATACAGGAATGCCTACATTTAAAATTAAAACGCCTGTAGGTGTAAATCAATTAGAAATTAAAGCGGCTATTCGTCGTGCTATTGTAACAGCTACAAAAAATGCAAAACTTCGCCCAAATGCTGTGGATTCTTTAACTGGTGAAAACAGTGGTGATAACCTAGGCGAAGGTGTTCCAGTTGTGAAATTTGAGCAATGGGAAAAAGATTATATTGAAATGAAACTCATCTTAAAAGGTGGCGGCTGTGAGAATAAAAATATACAGTACAGTCTTCCTGCCGAACTCGAAGGAATCGGACGCGCTGGTCGTGACTTAGATGGAATTCGAAAGTGTATTCTTCACTCTGTCTATCAAGCACAAGGACAAGGATGTTCAGCAGGGTTCATAGGCGTTGGAATTGGTGGAGATCGCGCATCTGGTTATGATTTAGCGAAAGAACAACTTTTCCGCTCTGTTGAAGATGTAAACCCACATCCACAATTAGCGGAACTAGAAAATTACATTGTTGAAAAAGCAAATACACTTGGAATCGGCACGATGGGATTCGGTGGAGAAGCAACTTTACTTGGCTGTAAAATTGGTGTCATGCATCGTATTCCTGCTAGCTTCTTCGTTTCAGTTGCTTATAATTGCTGGGCTTATCGTCGTTTAGCTATCAACATTAATCCAACAACTGGTGAAATTAATGAATGGCACTATCAAGACGGAGAAAAAATTGAGTTTAAAGATCAAGGAGCCGATCAATCTGCTGAAGAAGCGGCAACTCGTATTGTTGAACTTCGTGCACCAATTACAGAAGAAGAAATTCGTCAATTACAAGTTGGTGATGTTGTTAAAATTAGTGGCATGATGTATACAGGTCGCGATGCCATTCATAAATATTTATCAGAACATGATGCTCCTCTTGACCTTAACGGCCAAATTATTTATCACTGTGGTCCTGTTGTTATGAAAGATGATGAAGGTAACTGGCACATTAAAGCAGCTGGACCTACTACATCGATTCGTGAAGAGCCTTACCAAGGTGATATTATGAAGAAGTTCGGTATTCGTGCAGTTATGGGTAAAGGTGGCATGGGACCAAAAACCTTGGCGGCATTAAATGAACATGGCGGCGTTTACTTAAATGCGATTGGTGGCGCAGCTCAATACTATGCAGATTGTATAAAAGGCGTCGAAGGAGTAGACCTTATGCAATTCGGAATTCCTGAAGCTATGTGGCATTTAAGAGTGGAAGATTTCACCGCTGTTGTAACAATGGACTCTCATGGGAATAGTTTGCATGCGGATGTAGATAAATCATCACTTGAAAAATTAGCGCAATACAGCGAACGTGTCTATAAATAATTCTTTCTATTGTCTTTGAAAACATTTCCATGTTATAATCATTCTAATCTAATAATTGTTATTTAAAACGCTGGTATTCCCTAGGGGAATGCCAGCTTTTCGTACATTATGGGACATATGATATTGACTATCATTATCAGGAGGTGCCACATGGAAGCCGTTCAACAACAAAATCAGTCTTTCTTTATCACTAGAATTTTACCGCATATTGAATTGATTGCAGCCCTTCTATCTGGTGTGTTAATTGTCATCGCATGGTTGTTTGGTAAAAATGGGGATAGTGCAATTTCCATTACTCTTTTTCTCCTTGCATTTTTTATAGGCGGTTATGCAAAAGCAAAAGAAGGAATTGAAGCGACTATTCACAAAAAAGAACTAAATGTGGAATTGCTGATGATTCTGGCTGCCATTGGATCTTCTATTATTGGGTATTGGGTAGAAGGCGCTATTCTCATATTTATTTTCGCCTTAAGTGGTGCTCTCGAAACGTATACGATGAATAAAAGCCAGCGTGAAATATCAGCTTTAATGAAATTACAACCCGAAGAAGCCTGGTTAATGGAAGCCTCTGGACAATCTAAAAGAGTGCTTGTTAAAGACTTGCATGTTGGAGATATTCTTTACGTTAAACCTGGAGAAAGAATTCCTGTTGATAGCATGGTAATCACAGGACATTCAAATGTGGATGAAGCTGCTATTAGCGGCGAATCTGTCCCAGTAACCAAACAAACGGGTAGCGAGCTTTTTGCAGGGACCGTGAATATGAATGGTTCCTTAACCATCAAAATGACCAAACCGAGTTCAGAGTCCCTATTTCAAAAGATTATCGATTTAGTACAATCTGCACAAAGTGAAAAATCACCGTCGCAACAATTCATCGAACGATTCGAGAGTCGCTATGTGAAAATTGTTTTAGTTACTGTCGGTGTTATGCTATTTCTCCCCCACTTCCTTTTGGGCTGGGACTGGACCACGACTTTTTACAGAGCAATGGTTCTTCTCGTAGTAGCATCACCTTGCGCTTTAGTTGCTTCGGTCATGCCGGCAACATTGTCCGCAATATCGAACGGTGCTCGGAGCGGGATATTATTCAAAGGTGGCGTTCACTTAGAGAATGTCGGGGATATAAAAGCAATCGCACTTGATAAAACAGGTACATTAACTAAAGGCAAACCCGAAGTGACCGACTTCTTCGTAACAGACGGTTATGTAGAAAGTGAAGTGCTCAGTCTTCTAGCAAGCATTGAAGCACAGTCGAATCATCCTCTTGCCCAATCAATTGTCCAATATTCTAAATTACAAGGAACAATTATTAAACAATCGATTGAAATAGAAGACATCGCCGGTTGGGGAATTAAAGCAACAATTGATGGGATTGAGTGGAAAGTTGGTAAACCTAAATTTGTCGGTGAAGAAAAGGCAAAACACTTCAACAACGGAGTTGCTCAATCTCTCGAAGACGAAGGGAAAACGGTTATTTTCATGGCCAATGAACATGAAATTGTCGCACTTGCAGCTATGAAGGATACGGTACGCGAAGAGTCTAAAGCAGCGATTGAAGAGTTGAAAAAATTAGGCATTACCACAATTATGCTAACTGGTGATAATGAAAGAACAGCAAAAGCGATCGCTGAAGAAGCGGGTGTAGATGCGTATTTTGCAGAGTGTTTACCGGAAACGAAAGTTAATCACTTAAAAGGCTTTTTAGAAACATACGGTATGGTCGGTATGGTTGGAGATGGCATTAATGATGCACCAGCCCTTGCAACTGCAACCACAGGTATTGCAATGGGCGGTGGTACAGATGTTGCACTTGAAACTGCTGATGTCGTTCTTATGAAAAATGATTTATCTCGCATTGCTTTTGCAATTCGTTTATCTCGAAAAATGAATCGCATTGTAAAGCAAAACATCATTTTTTCGATTGCCGTTATTGTTTTATTAATCATAAGTAATTTCTTCCAAGTGATTAATTTGCCATTAGGAGTACTCGGTCATGAAGGTAGTACGATTCTTGTTATATTGAATGGATTAAGACTTCTTCAAAGAAACGTATAAAAGCAGGAGCTGTCATATGACGGCTCCTGCTTTTTTCATAGCTATTTTTTCTTTCCGTTCTTGCATCACTGCATTTATTTGTCCACCCACCATCAAGATTGTCCCCGAGAAATACAACCACATCATCAAGACAATAATTCCTCCGATACTTCCATAAGTAGCAGAATAATTAGCAAAGCTACTAACATACAAAGAAAAACCAAGAGAAACAACAATCCATCCTACAGTAGCAAAAATTGCGCCTGGAATGACACTCTTCAAGTACAATTTTTTATTCGGTGCAATCCAATAAAGTAACATAAAGACGATAAAGATCATTACTGGAGGAATCGTCCAACGAACTTGATTCCAAACACCTAAGAATCCTTGTTCATACCCTAAGTAAGAAAACAGGAATGTACCAATCTGTTCCCCAAATATCGGCAATGCGAGTGCAACTACAAATAATACAATAAGTAACAACGTGAAAATGACGGAGATCCCTCTTGCAATAAAGAAGGGTCTTGTTTCATCTAAATCATATGACCGATTTAGAGACTTAATCAAAGCATTCATTCCATTTGAAGCCGACCAAATCGTCGCTATAATACCCACTGAAAGTAATCCCCCATTGCGATCTGACAGAACTTCATCTAACGTCCCATCAATTAAGGTATATACTTCGCCAGGTGCATATGTACGCAATATATGAAATAACTGATCTTCTTGTAGATTTAGATATGGTAGTAATGTCACCAAGAAAATTAACAATGGAAATAATGAAAGTAAAAAGAAAAAGGCTAGTTGCGCACCGAGTGCGGTGACATCAACATGTTGAATACGTGCAAGTAATTCCTTAAAGAATCCTTTTGATGAAGTGACATCAAAAGGATAATCAGGATCTGTCTTCTTCTTTTTAAATTGCATCATTTTTAGCTTACTTAAAAAATTAAAAGAGGAACTCGATTTTTGACTTCCTCTTGGTTTAATTGGTTGGTCTTTGTTCTCCATGGAACCAAATCCCTTCTATAGAGAATTTTTTTCTTCATACACATGCTCAGGTAATACTGGCATTGTGAACTCTTCATCTTCCTTCACAATTGTTTTGTACTCCTCTTTCGAATGCACAAAAGCTTCTTTTGTATCTGTCACTAACGTCTTAACTTGTGGAGATAGTGTTTTTAGCTCGTCCACTTTACCTGATAGGTATTGAGCGTCACGAGAAAATTGATTGTACACAGATTGTATTTTATCGGCTTTTTCTTGTAATTTTAATTTAAAATCCTCGCGGTTTTGTGAATAATATTTAATATCTGATGATAAATTATTAAGTCTGTATTTCACATCTTCACGTGTTGTACGATCTAATAAACTAATTCCCGCTCCTGCTACTGCACCAAATAAAATCCCTTTAACTAACATGCTTTCCTTCATAAAAAATTACCTCCTATTTGTAAAAATCAATTGTGTTTTAATATACCCAAGTATGTACATATTAAAACAATGGTACTCATCAATTTGACTTTCTATGCTCATCATGAAATGATTAACTATACCGCTTGAAAGGCAGGAATTTAAAATGAATTTAACACAACCATCACAAGAAAATGTGGAATACATGATTGAACAAATAAAAGAAAAACTTCGCATGGTGAATGTTGACGCTATGAGAGCCGAATCATTTGATGAGTCAGCTTATGAAGATTTACATTATTTATATACAATGGTTATGAAGCGTGAGTCCTTCAGTCCAAGTGAAATGCAAGCTATTGCTTCAGAAATTGGCTCGTTACGAAAATAACTTATTCTGACAAACCTCTAGTTTAATTACTAGAGGTTTTAGTTTTTAGACAGAAGATATTTAAAAATAGGATTAAATTCAAGTTCTTATTTATAAAATTGATTAAAAAATGTGATCAGCTATTTCTTTCTCTTTCCGCGGACGAAACGCTAGCCTTTTCGGCTGTTAAACACCTATACCTATGCTCCTACGGTTACTCGTTGCCTGTGGGGTCTAGCGAGCTTTGTTTTTCCGCAGGTCTTCAGAAATAGCTGATCACTGTTCTACTAAATAGGTGTTATGTATATATAAGAAATTCAGTTGATTGAAATGGAGGCGGCGACTCCGGCGGGAACAGCGCGAACCGAAGACCCTGCAGCGAGCAGAGCGAATGGTTTTGTATTTGCGACGAGTAATCGCAGGAGCAAGTGAAGCGGCTGAGGTCGTGCCCGCGGAAAGCGTCCGCTGCAATGGAAATCAGCGTATTTATGTACATACCAAAACCTCTAGTTTAGTTACTAGAGGTTTTTTTGTATTGCACAATATACCAGCTACCTTCTCGAATAACTGTTTGAATACCTAGGTTGGTTAATGCCGCTTTTTCTCCCCATTCAGCAAGTTCTTCTTTTTCTGGTAATGAGTGAAGATTTTCAAAGGAGTGGAAAAAGCTATCAAAGGCTGCTACAAATGGCGGACTACTTTGTCCACCTGATATTGGTGTTACGACCGATAATACACCGTCATCCTTCAACCATTCACTTAAACGATTAAATAAATCCTGTCGCTGTTCCCCAGGAATATAATGAATAATATTGTTCATGAAAATAGTATCAAACTTCTTGTTCGGTTCAAACTCCCATAAATCAGCTTGTTCTATTTCCACATTATCTAGCGACTCAGTCATTTTTTGTGCCGTTTTTGCCACGGTTTCACTCACTTCAATTCCCTGGAATTGAGACTTTGGAAAACGTTCTGCCAGTCGTTTGATGTAGCCACCTTCACCGCACCCAATATCTAAAACATGTTGTTCTTCGTTTTGTTTCAATAACTTAGCCATTTTTGGAAGTGCGATGACCTCGAGTAAACGACTCGTTTTTGCAACTGTATCCGCATGTTTTTCAGAGTCGAAATGATTTCTCTTTTTTTCTCTCATCATATCTGGATAATTAAGTAGACTCGGTATATGTAATTCCATCATTTCTTTCAAAATGACACCTGAAGTAGATTCATCTTTTGGACGTGGCAATTTCCACATGGATCCTGTGCGATACCGTGACCGACTCATTGCCTTTAAATGCCCAATAGACACTCCGACATTCACCCATTGTTTGAGTAGCTGTTCATCAATTTGATAGGCATCTGCAACGTCTTCAATCGAAACTCCTCGTTCAAACGCTTTAAATAAATCTAGTTCATATCCTACATAGGCATGCCAAGAATATAAAAATGGGACATTTCGCTTCATCCACATACGCGCTTTAAGCATTTTCATAACATCAATCATTCGTAATTCCTCCCATTTTTATCTCTACTATTTACATACACGTTAGCAGATTCACGTAAACCTTCCGATGTGCTAGCGGAGCCCACGCCACTTCCATGGGTAATCATCTTCTGCAGTAAAAAGTTTCATTTCCTTTTGTTCTTTAGGTAACTCTTTCTTCCTAGTTGGCATCATACCGCCTTGTATGAAACGGTCTCTAACCGATTCTTTCCACATACCAAGACCTGAAACATTTAACATTTGTTTAAAATGAAGAACCGGATCTTCCTCCATGCGCTCAAACGTTTTGCTTCGCAACCAACTTACTGGTTGAAATGGAAATGAATAAGCCAGTGCAGACAAATGACTTAATTGGATTAAATAATCGGCTCGCTCTTTTCGAACCTCTTCATATTGATTTAAATTTTCCGGACTTAACTTTTGTTGTTTATACATGTCTACCAGTAACTCGCCTAGAATATCAGCATCTTGAATGGCCATGTTCATTCCTTCTCCAGCCATTGGGTGAACAGCATGTGCGGCATCTCCGATAATCGCCATGTTGCCACTTACATACGTATCAGCATGATACATAATCGGAATCATCAATTGAATTTTAGACCAATCCACTAATTTTTGTACGTATCCATCGATTGCAGGTGCAAGCTCTGTATATAATTTATGAAAATGATCAATTGGTTTTTCTTTAATTTTTTTGTAATCCCCTGCTGGAATTAAATAAACCGAACGTACTTCATCATTCGGTAATGGAAATAACCCTAAGAATCGGTTATAACTCGAGAAAATTTGCCCTCCTACAAAGTTTGTAGGTCTTGGAAAGGTAACGGTTATAAAATGATGATTGTATTTTATCGGCTCAACTTTAATGCCCATTGCTTGTCTCGTTACGGAAGCTCGTCCTTCAGCTCCAATGAAAAATGAGGCTTCGACGTCAAATTGTTCTTTCCCTTTTTGAACAGTCGCAACCTTACCGTCAATGGATTTACAAGAAGATCCACTAAAGTAATGAAAATTAGAGTAGCTTTCAGCCTTCGTTCGAATAATCCCCTTTAACACTTCATGATGAATCATGTAGGCAGCATTGTACTTCCCCGGAATAACCGTATAATCCATAAATGATTGATCTTTTACCTTAAGGGTTTTAGAAAGCTCGATTAAATCGAGAACTTCAATGATTTGTCCTTGAGAAGTGACCTCTTCAAATACTTGTAGCCCATCGAAAATTTGCATGCTTTTGGGTTGTAATAACTCCCCTTTATAAACGGGTTGCTTTCCCGGTAATTTCTCCACCATCACGACATCAATTCCTGCCTTAACTAACTTTAAAGCAAGAGTGAGTCCACCAATCCCACCACCTGTTATAAACACATCCGTTTTCACGCAAATCCCTCCCTCTCTATATTGTTCCTCTTGGCAATGAATCCAAAACTTATCAGTGCTTTGATGGTATGCGTAGTGACTTCTAATTTGGCATATCGCAATAAGATCTCTTTAAAATGCCAATTAAAAAACCTTCACGTGGAAGGTTTTTGTCTACATATAATAGGCTGGATACGAAAACTGTTTAATCATGGCTAATGAAAATTCATCTGCCATGTGAAGGGCTTGAATTTCAATCTCGTCAAATAAGTCTATTGCCGCTGAATAATCTTTTTCTATTAAATATACAACTTCAGCTTTCAATAAATCTAAATGATTGATGAACATTTCTTCGGTTTCACTTTTTGAGAGAAAAGGGTTTATGGCACTCCAAAATTGAGCGATATCCGCAGCGTTTTGTAGCCATTGTTCATTGAGTTTGTTAAAAGCCTCATTATCCCCTTTTATAGCAGCACCTACCAAATCAGCAGCAATAGTTAAATGACTCTTAATTAAAGCACTATATTCATCTGCTCTCACTTTCCCGTAATAAGGGATTAAAATTGTACCCATATCGGTTGCGTTTCGTAACAACCTATTGAGTACTTGTTCTTTATTCGCCGAATTCATAATTAAAGCTTGAACAGCTGATTTAGTCCAGTAAACATGTTGTTCCCAAAGCAATCGCATTTCATTTTGTAAGCCAAGATCTTGCAGACTAAAGCAAGAAGTATACCAACAATTGAACGGATTCACCTATTTAGTTCCCTCCTATCTTATCCATTCATCATATTCAAATCATTCATTTGGGTGAATCATAAATGGATTTTCTAGAAAGTCTCCCTTTTACTTATTAATTGACTTAAAGCACTGAATTCGTGACTTTTATCACATCTATATCAGCAAATTATAGGTAATATTACTATATTCATATAAAACTCGGGGATGAGGTAGTTAATTAAAATGGATATTCAATCACCAATCAGTGATACAGCTCCTTTAACAATGAGCGAGACTAAATATTCAACCGCATTAAAACTGGCAAAATTGGGCGTGTGGGAACTAGAACTTGATACTGGAATATTAAATTTAAGTGCGGAACATATTGAAATGATGGGGTATCAAGTGGGTGAAATTAACGAAAAATTCTTTCTGTCCGATTATATTGAACGCTATGTTCATCCCGAGGATCAAGGTAAAATGCATCGATTTCATCACTTACTCAATGCCACCGTCACCGAATATATCGATAGCTTTGAATACAAACTAATTGATTCAAAATCATCCATTATTCATGTACTTGTGACAATTCATGAAACACATATCACTCAAAATCGTATCAGTGGAATTTCTCAAAATATAACGATGCAAAGAAAAACGGAAACTCGCCTGAAAGAAACGTTAAGACATTTAGCAGATTTAAAATTCGCACTAGATGAATCCACCTTGGTAACAATTACGGATGTGAATGGCGAAATCGTTTATGCCAATGAAACATTCTGCAAAATTTCAGGTTATTCTCGTGAAGTTCTAATTGGTAAAAAACACAGTTTTACGAGCTCGGGTCATCATTCCAAACAGTTCTTTAAGGAAATGTGGGACACAATTAGTTGCGGCAAGGTTTGGCGTGGGGAATTAAAGAATCGAAATCGAAACGGAGAATCGTATTGGGTAGACACGACCATTGTGCCTTTCCTGAATGAGCACGGGAAACCTTATCAATATGTTGCGATCCGAACAGATATCACACAAAGAAAACACGTGGAACAGAAAATTACCCATATGGCTTACCATGATTCATTAACAGGCTTGGCGAACCGCAGACTCCTTAACGAGAGACTAACTCGAATGTTATCAGACCGCACTGACTTGCAAATGCCAACTGTTATATTATTCGACCTGGACAATTTTAAAATGATTAATGATACATTAGGCCATCAAACTGGGGATGAATTTTTGAAAATGGTTTCAATGCGACTGCAAGAACTCGTAAAACCAGGTGAAACCCTCGCTCGTTTAGGTGGAGATGAGTTTGTATTAGCTATCCCTACAATTGATTCGAAGTATGCGTTAGAATCACGTTGCTCTGAATTAGTGAATCATATTAAAAAACCATTTTTAATTCAGCAAAAAGAGTTTTTTGTCACCATGAGTGTTGGAGCTGCGTATGCTCCATTGCATGGTTTTGAAGCTGAAGAACTTATAAAAAACGCTGATTTAGCTATGTATTGTGCGAAACACAACACTAAAAATGATTATCAAATCTTCGAATTTCACTTACGAAATCAATCACTTCAACGGTGGGAATTTAATTCGATCCTTAGACAAGCTATCGAAAATAATGAGTTTGTCTTGCATTATCAACCGAGAATTCATCCATCAAGTGGGATTCAAGGATTAGAAGCCTTAATTCGAATGCAAACACAGGATGGTCAGTTAATACAGCCAGAAGATTTCATTTCCATAGCAGAGGAAAACGGTTTAAATTCCACTATTGGTGATTGGGTATTAAAAGCTGCAATCGAGCAGCTCCGTAAGTGGTTAGATATGGGGTTACCCCCTATTGCAATTGCTGTTAATTTATCGAAGAGTCATTTTCAGCAAGATGATTTAGTTCAAAATTTAGCAAGGCTTCTTACAGAATATGAAGTTGAACCTCAATTCTTGGAGCTTGAAATTACGGAAAGTCTTTTAATGCATAATCCTGAGGAAACGGCAGTTAAATTAAAAGAGTTGAAGGAAATTGGCGTTAAAATTTCAATTGATAACTTTGGAACTGGATCCTCATCCCTTTATTATTTATCAGAATTTCCAATTGATTTGATAAAAATGGATCAAAAGTTCATTCAAGACATTGATAAAAAACCAAAAAGCCGTAAGATCATACAATCGATTGTTAACCTCGCACATGATTTAGAGGTATGTGTAACAGCTAAGGGCGTTGAAGAGAATTCCCAACACCTCTTTTTAAATGAAATAGGTTGTGACTTCATGCAAGGCTATTATTATTTAAATCCTAAAGACGTTGAAACGATTAGTGAACTTTTATTAAACAAAAGAGATTTCCACTTGTTTGAGGATGTTTTACATTCACCATTTCCTGATTCCATCTTAAATAAAGTAATAGAAAATTGATTACCTGGGGGTAAATTAAATGCTGTTTCAAATGAAATTAAAAAAACATCAAACTTTAACTGAGAAAAGTTTAGCTAATCAAATTCATTTTGACATTCCTCCAGGAAGTGAATTGGCTAGACAAATAGATGTTATTTCTCTTACTGAATCAGATTTAACCTTTATAAAAGAGCTAGAGCCAATTGTTACAGATCATATCGATTTCATTGTAAATCAGTTTTATGAAAACATTACGAAACAACCTAATTTGCAACTGATTATTGATACATTTAGTTCTGTGGACAAGCTAAAAATGACCTTTAAAAAACATATACTAGAACTCTTCACAGGTATCATTGAGGAAGAATTTATTGGAAAAAGAATAAAAATTGCTCATGTGCACGTAAAAGTTGGGTTAAATACAAAATGGTATATTAGTGCTTTTCAAAACCTATTAAATTCTTTGGTAGACCTATTCGATAGACAAATTGAGAATAGAGTGGATTTCGTTAACTCTGTCAAATCAGTGAGTAAATTATTGAATTTAGAACAGCAATTAGTTTTAGAAGCCTATGAGGAAGAGATGGAAAATCATCGTAGACTTCAAGAAGAAAAAAGAAATAAAATTAAACAAGTTGGAACTACTGCTGAAGAACTTGCTGCAATTGCTGAAGAAACCAGTGCTTCCATTGAATATTTGACAGGTCAATCTGTTGCTATTGTAAATTTAGCCAAACACGGTTCGGAATTATCCATCCAAGCTGAAACCTATTCAAACAATGGGATGATTCACTTACAAAAATCTCAGGAAAGTTTAGACTTCACTAAAAAAAGTGTGGAGAAAATCATCCTAAACTCTAATGAGTTAGAACGAATATCAAAGCAGATTTTTGAAGTCATTTCTATAATTAAGTCCATTTCCGAGCAAACGAATCTCTTAGCTTTGAACGCTTCCATTGAATCAGCCCGAGCTGGCGAGTATGGAAAAGGATTTAGCGTAGTTGCAAATGAGATACGTAAGTTATCAGACCTAACAAAAAATTCCATACTAGATGTATCCAAATTGATTACTGAAACAAACATTCAAGTAAGTAACGTTTCAGCTTCTGTCTTTGAAGTAGAGGAAATCATTCAAAATGGATCCACTATTATGAATGAAACAAATCAAGCTTTTAAAGAAATTATCAAATCTATGCTTCTGAATAAAGAGCAAAATAATTTAATTGAAAAAGAAATTGATTCTTTCAGTTCGGTAATCGCGGAAATTTCAAGTGCTTCTGCACAAGTGGCAAGCATTGCCGACGGTTTGAATGAAGCTACCCATGAACTCAATTGAATTTTGAATAAACAAAGAGGCTATCTCAAAAGTTCATCGAAAATGACTTTTTGGGACAGCCTCTTTTCATTTTTAGTTCGGCACTCGCTTTAAGTGAGCATGTTAATAACAGGATATTGGACTTAAAGCTCTTGTTCTTGGGAAAGGTAGTTTGCCCAGTTCCTTAACGTTATATGTGGTTTTGCTATTTATAACCTTGTCCATTAGTGTGAAAAAAGCTAACTAAGCAGCTTATTGATATTAAACTAAAGCACTCGTTAGCTTAATAAGGAACAATAACTTATTAGTCAGGTTTAATGTATTCTCCTGTTGAAGCATTAAAGCCCGCTGCTTTCATTTCTGCCCCATCACTATTCCAACCTACCACTAACATCATGATAATGTTGGTCTCTCGATTTTTTATAAGCATAAAACTATAACCTTTCGCCCAGTCTTTACCAGGATATACATTGCCCATTTTCAGTGCTTTTTTAAGCAGCTCTGGTGAATCATATTTAATATCTTCTAAGGCAATAAAATCCTTTTTGGGATAAGGAGAGTTACCATCCACTGTTAAATCTTTTTTTTCTTCAATTTCACCTTTATAAATGGTTACCAAAAAATTCATATGAGTATCTGGTACTCCAAAATTAATGTTCCAATATTTTCTTTTCCCATTGCTTCCAATTGACTTCTCAGCCTTATCATCTAAGTCTATATTTACCGCATCTAGTAATTGTGCATTTTCATCCCATTCCAAAGCAGCAGGATATGCTAATTCAATCGCTTGTTTTATTGATAATTCTTGTTGTTCATCGACTTTAAATCTACCTTCAGTTGATTCTTTTGAACCAACATATACTTTCTCAACAGCCCCAATTGAAATTATCAAAAGTAAGACAACAAAAACTATTTTTTTCATTTCTTATACCCCTTTTAAGGGTATTCTTTCCAAACCTTGTTCAACAATGATCATTAACTAAAGCAACCGTTAGTTGAATAAGCACATACTTTAATCAGAAAAGGTCACAATACAATTCATAGGATAAATTCGTAAAGAGGTGTATTGAAGAAAGTGAAAAAGATGTTTATCATTTTTATTTTATTACTATCTCTTGTTCTTATTATTTCTTTTCAAAAAACAATAATTTCATCAGCTAAACTAACTCAAGACCCTCAAACAGGAAAACAAGATACGATTCAGAGAGTTGTAACATCACACATAATATCTGATCTGTGGTATGAAAACATTTTTTTAATTGCTGATAAGGTAGATAGTATGGCTACAAAAAACTTTACCGTACAAGTTGGTGGTGGAGTGGATAGCATTGGTGGCGAAATATTATTCAACTTTCCAAATTGGTACAATGATAAATTTGCACCCACATTATTTTATGAAGATATTAATGGTGATGGACTAAAAGATGTAATAGTCGAATTGATTTCTGGTGCAGGTTCTGGAATTTCCTTAAAGGAAATACACGTGTTAAATCAAGTACAAGACCCTTATAGAAGATACGAAGAAGTATCAGTTGAAACCATTAATGATGCAGTCAAAAGACTTGTGAAAATAGAGCGACAAGGCGATGAGATTACTGTTTTAATTGGTAATAAGAAATACGTAGTGGACTATTTAAAATTTGGTTATCAATATTCTGATGATCCTCCAGGATTTGGCTCAAGGGAGGATTATAAACCTGAGAATGGTGTTCTTTATGGCTACACAACTGTATTTGTAACTATTCCTGAAGCAGGTATAGGTAGTCTGAAAGTTAAATATGGTTGGGATGGAAAAATGTATAAAGCTGAATCTGTTACTTTTGAGAAAACAGAACCATTACACTTATTAAACTAACCTGCTAACGGTAGTTAAAGAAGAAAAAAAGCTGTCATCGCAGCTCCCTTCTCTTGAACTCAAGAACCCGTTACTGGAATAACTTATACCAATACAAAGTAGTTTCTATATTTGGATTATATGACTGCTTCAATGTGTCAACTCCGCCTAGTATGAATCCTTGTTTCACATAGAACCTGCACGCTCCAAGATTAGTATCTTGAGCCTCTAGAGATATTCCGATAAGTTTTCTTTGTTTTGCCCACTCTTCAGCTTTAGTTAATAGCAGCTTCCCGATTCCATATTCTCTAAATTCTTTTTTTGTAGCGATATTTTCAATATAACAGAAGCGATTCCAATCCTTAATTATTCTAATTTGTCCAATGCAATTATTATTCTTATAAGCTAAAAATAGAGCTTTATCCTCATGGTTTATATACCGGCTCCAATCAAGTTTATCATCCGGAAAACGAACTTCTTTAGTTTCATCAAATAGCTTCTCTTCAAAAGACCATTTTCCTGACTGAAAACTTGGTACTACCTTACCAAACACTTTAAAATAATCATTTGTTTTATTGATGTCCTGAATTAATTCATCCTTTAATGGAGAAATTTTGATTTCCTCTGGAATATTCATTTTGACACCTCCCCATTCTGAAAAACAATTTCAATAGTAAAAGCCTAAATACCTATCTTATTCAACATTACTGCATCGTTAGTTTATTAAAAAAAGTGCTGACAATCAACGCGACGAATTCTAACTAAAGCACCAGTTAATAACAATAAGAAATTAACTTTTATTTGCTGGTTTAGCTCTGTAAGAACTAATTAAAAAGGTGCTCATTAAATACACAAATTGAATATATGTTTTCTTCTAATAAGTTATCAATTATCTGCCTTATTACATGCGGTTCTCGTAATTCCTCGTTTTCAAATGCTAAAAGGTCATTAACTTTTATCCATTTGCTGTCCGTAATTTCATCTTCTTCGAGATTTAATGTACCTCCAGTAACCTCACCAATAAAATGAAATAAAATTACTTGATTATTCGTATTACTGATAAAATTATATACTCCAGTCGTGCCAATCAGTTTTACATCTAACCCAGTTTCCTCTTTAACTTCCCTCTGAGCTGAATAAAGAATGTCCTCACCGGTTTCGACATGACCACTTGGAAAGTTCCACTTATCAATTGCAGCAGGTTTATTCTCCTTAATAATCAAGACTTTATCGTCATTAAAAATTGACACACTTGCTACTAAAACAATTCCATCTTGCAACATCTGATTCTCCCCAATTCTCTTTTAAAATTACATCTATCTCTTATACCTGTTTTAGCTTCTTTCACAAACCTCCTCGTTACTTCAATAAGGTACGGTGTTTTGACGATACCCTTATTCCACAAAAGCTTTCGTTTGTTCAAGAACAGGTTCAACAAAAAGAAACCGATATAGAGATATGCCCCAGTATCCATAGTCAGTGAAATTCTAAACACCGAATGATTTCTGATTCTGTTCTGACAACCACATTGAAACCAAGTGATACATAAAGTGCCTCGGCTTCACCGTTATCAGGTCTGTGTCCCAACGTCAGCTTGGTGCACCCGTATTCACTTTGAAGATGTCGAATCAATTCTCGAATTGTGGCTCTCCCTAATCCTTGTCGTTGATATTTTTGATCAATTAGTAAGGCAATGAGCCAATACTCTCCATCATCGGGATCAACCCCATAAACCAAGAAGCCCACGAGCAAGTCATCCGCATAAATTGCCATCGGCACAAATGAAGAATCTACTTTTGATTCAGCAATCCAATACACCACCGGGACTGGAAAAGTAGCTTTTTGCCCTTCACCGACTTCTAATTGTGTGCATTCAAGCCAGTTAGACTTGTCGACTTCTCTAAGTGTTACTGTCAAATAAGTCACTCCCTCTAGTTTGTCTCATTATGATTAAACCTGAATTGTTATTGAACTCTTCTACATTGTTAGTTGAAGAAGTTGGTGGATGATAGCTTTTCAATTTCATTCTTTTTTTCAAGAAATCGCCATTAATTGAACTGTTAATTCCATTTCTAACTCCTGCTTCGATAATTCCATAAAGAGCTAATAACCCAACAATGGATACTACAATAGATATTACAAATGACATATTAACTATATTCATAAAAAATCCCCCTAAAAATCTACTGATTAATTGAACTATCCTGCTGGTTTTTTTTAACCAAATTCCTTTACAATCTCATGATAATTTTAACATAAATATCCAACTGAAACTGGGGGTATTATATAAGCATGGCAAGAGTATCAACCTCATACTTTAATACACTCATCAAAAAACAGGTAGAGAAAAATTCATATTTTTCTCTACCTGTTTCTATGATGGGCTCTTGTAACAGCCCCGAGTATCTTTAAATATTATTTATTAATTTGTATTCGACTCAGTTCCATCTTTCAATACTAATGGTTGAATCAAAACTTCTACACGTCTATTTTGTGCTCTACCTTCAGCTGTGTCATTTGATGCGATCGGTTTAAATTCTCCATAACCTTTTGCACTAAATAGCAATGGGTTTAAATCTGGATTTTCAACAACCATTTTCAAAAAGTTCACAGCACGCATAACACTTAGTTCCCAGTTGGAGGCAAACTCTGATGTATTCATTGGAATATTATCAGTGTGTCCTGTAACGATGATGCTTCTTGGAGGATCGAATTCTAACAAAGTTGCTATTTCTTCAGCAATTTGACTATACTCAGATTTGATATTTGCACTACCGGGGTCAAATAACACACTGTCACGGATGGTTAATAATAAACCTTCGTCTGTTAACTCTGTTGCTAATTGACTCTCAAGTTCGTTTACTGCAATATACTCATCTACTCTATTTTGAATTTCTTCAAGTGATTTTTGATCTTCGATGAAAGCTGAGCTTTCTTGATCCGACTCATTTGGAGCCTCTGGAATAGGCAGTGGTGCTGGAGATGGGTTTTCCATGACGCCCATACCACCATCAAATATTTCATTAAATACAACCGATAGGTTTTCAAGCTTCTGAACGTCTACTGTACTAGAAGCAAATAACACGATAAATAATGCTAATAACAGTGTCAATAAATCTGCGTAGGGAATTAGCCAAGATTCATCTATATGTTCTTCATGCCGATGTTTCTTATGCTTCCTTGCCAAGGCCATCCGCCCCGCTTTCGCCCATTATTTTTTGTCGTTCTTCCAAGGATAAATAAGAAGAAAGCTTTTGTTCAATAACACGTGGAGCTTCTCCCTCTAAAACTGAAAGAATCCCTTCGATCATCATCATTTTTTGACGAACTTCTTGTTTTGATTTGCGTTTTAATTTATTTGCAAATGGATGCCATAGCACATATCCAGTAAAAATCCCTAGCAGTGTTGCCACAAAAGCAGCTGAGATAGCGTATCCAAGTTTATCGATGTCATTTAAATCTTTTAATGCCGCGATTAAACCAATAACCGCTCCTAATACCCCTAAGGTTGGAGCGTATGTACCCGCTTGAGTAAATATAAGTGCACCACTTAAATGACGTTCTTCCATCGCTTCTACTTCTTCAGTTAAAACGTCTCGGATATAATCCGCATTTTGTCCATCAATTGCAAGCGTAAGACCATTTTTTAAAAATAGGTCATCCACATCACCAGCTTTGCCCTCCAAAGCTAATAACCCTTCTCTTCTTGCTAAATCAGCCCATTGAGAAAATAGTTGAATGATTTCACCGTCTGATTGTAGTTTCTGTTCTTTAAATATTAGTTTAAATAATTTTGGAACTCGCTTTAATTCATTCATAGGAAAGGCAATTGTTACTGCCGCTACTGTTCCAACAATTATAATTAAGAAAGCCGCAGGGTTTATTAATACATGTAGTCCTGCTCCTTTAAAAATCATCCCTGCAAGTAAGGCGATAAATGCCAAAATAAGTCCAACAACTGATGATAAATCCATTTCTGTACCCCCAAAATTCTCTTTCTTCTACTTATTTCGGATTCTAAGTATTTTTTTGAAGTAAAGTAGGCAAAAAAAACGACATTCTGTGATTTATTTCGACATACGAATTTTACAATTGATTTACTCATTAGAAAATTGCTACTATAGGAGTAGACTGATCGAAAAGGAGTTTTTATTGAATGACAAATTTTAATGAAAAATTAACGAATTACGCTGAGTTAGCAGTTAAAGTTGGCGTAAATATTCAACCTGGTCAAAACTTATATATTGCTGCAGCAATCGATAATCCAGAGTTCGTTCGCTTATTGGTTAAAACAGCGTATGAAGTGGGTGCTAAAAATGTATATGTTGATTGGTCTGATGATGTGATCACTCGCACTCGCTTTGAATTAGCACCAGAAGAAGTTTTTTCTGAGTTCCCAGAATGGAAAGTCCAAGAACGTATGACATTAGCTGATGGTGGTGCTGCATTTATGAGTATCATGTCGCAAAGTCCTGACTTACTTAAAGGGATTGAATCGTCTCGTATTTCTGCATTCCAAAAAGCATCAGGTACAGCTTTGTCGAAATACCGTCAATATGTACAATCTGATAAAATCAGCTGGACTGTGGTAGCAGCTCCATCAGTAGCTTGGGCTGCTAAGGTATTCCCTTCGCTTCCAACTGAACAACAAATCCCTGCTCTTTGGGAAGCAATCT
The DNA here is from genome assembly GCF_043641925.1 of Paenisporosarcina quisquiliarum. Taxonomy (GTDB): domain Bacteria; phylum Bacillota; class Bacilli; order Bacillales_A; family Planococcaceae; genus Paenisporosarcina; species Paenisporosarcina quisquiliarum_A. The sequence goes on along the minus strand of NZ_JBHZRU010000009.1, from coordinate 90,052 downwards.
TTAAAGCAGTTCGTGCAGACGTAGAATCTCCAATCCAAGCTTGGACTGACCATGACGCAACATTGCATACAAAAGTGGATTATTTAAATGAAAAAAAATACCACAAATTACACTACACAGCTCCGGGTACGGATTTAACAATCGAATTGCCTAAAGGTCATCTATGGTGTGGTGCCGGAAGTATCAATGAAAAAGGCGATGCTTTCATGGCGAATATGCCAACTGAGGAAGTATTTACAGTTCCTTTGAAAACAGGCGTAAATGGATATGTTTCAAGCACGAAGCCTTTAAGCTACGGTGGTAATTTAATCGAAGATTTCAAAATCACGTTTGAAAATGGTCGAATTGTTAGTGTAGAAGCGAAAGAAGGCCAAGAAGTTTTAGAGCAACTTGTTGCAACTGATGAAGGTGCTAAGTATCTTGGAGAAGTAGCTTTAGTACCTCACAAGTCGCCGATTTCTGAATCTGGCCTATTATTCTACAACACACTTTATGACGAAAATGCATCCAACCATTTAGCGATTGGTAGTGCTTATGCTTTCTGTCTTGAAGGCGGCAAAAAAATGTCTCAAGAAGAACTAGCAGAACATGGTTTAAACCAAAGTATTACACATGTAGACTTCATGATTGGTTCTGAAACAATGGATATTGATGGAATCTTGGAAGACGGAACAAAAGAAGCAGTATTCAAACAAGGAAACTGGGCATTTTAATCGTTGCCAAAGAATCCATTTTCTTTCTCTATCGTTCTTTCTCTTAATCATGTATACTTTTAAGTAATAAATACTTGGTTAAGTAGAAAGGAGAATTCATTTGACTTTCGGAATTATCATCGTCATTGGATTTATGATTGCAATAGGAGTTACTGGAGTTACAATTATGCATTATCTTACAAAAGCAATGGTATCTCGTGATGCAGAAATAATCGATCCAAAACCTGAAACTCGTTTTTAAGCAATCGTCCCTAGGGGCGATTGTTTTTTTGTTATTACTTAACGTTTTCATTACATTTGTTAGTCAGTGAAGTAACAGTCGTATAACAAAATAGTTAGTGCGACTTAATTATTTCACAATATCTATTTCTATTGACCTATAAACGCTTGAAATAAATGATATTTCCCAGTAAGTACCATATGGCATTATACCTAATATCCTCTATACTTATGTAGCAAACTGTTTAAGGGGGAGTCTAAATGTTTTCTGGACTTGATATTGGAATTGACTTAGGTACTGCAAATATCCTTGTATATACAAAAAATAAAGGCATTATATTAAACGAACCTTCCGTTGTAGCGGTAGATACGAAAACAAAACACGTTATCGCTTTTGGGGAAGAAGCTAAAAGTATGATTGGTAAAACACCAGGTTCGATCACAGTGATTCGTCCTATGAAAGACGGCGTAATTGCTGATTTTGACATCACAACTGAAATGTTAAAACTAGTTATGAAAAAAGTAGGAAAAAAACTAGGAAGTTCCGTACGTAAACCGAATGTGATGGTATGTACGCCTTCAGGAGCTACGTCAGTTGAACGTCGTGCGATTCATGACGCTGTGAAAAATAGTGGCGCAAAAGAGGTTCATTTGATAGAAGAACCTGTCGCTGCAGCTATTGGTGCAGATTTACCTGTCAGCGAACCAATTGCTAGTGTCATAGTAGATATTGGCGGTGGCACAACTGAAGTAGGCATCATTTCATTTGGAGGCGTTGTATCTTCCAATACAGTGAAAGTTGCTGGTGATCGCATGGATGAAGATATCATTCAATATGTGCGTAAACAGTTCAATGTGTTAATTGGTGAACGTACTGCTGAACGTATTAAAATGGAAATTGGATATGCACTTATTCCTCACAAGACTGAAATTCTTGAAGTTCGTGGACGTGACGTGATGACTGGTCTGCCAAAAACGATTTCAATTAGTTCTGAACAAATTCAAGAAACGTTAAAAGAATCATTACTTTCTATCTTAGAAGCCATCCGTGCTACTCTTGAAAGCTGTCCTCCAGAACTATCTGGTGATATCGTCGATCAAGGTGTGGTTATAACTGGTGGTGGCGCATTATTAAAAGGCATGCAAGAATGGTTATCGAATGAAATATCTGTACCTGTACATTTAGCTCCAAATCCTTTGGAATCGGTAGCAATCGGTACTGGTCGATCATTAGTAATGATGGACAAAATACAAAAAGTTACCCGTTAGTCAAACATGAAACGGGCAACTTTTAACGCGGGATGATTCGTTCATCCCGCTTATTTTTTTGAGCAAATCTGGTTTAATTTGTGTTACGAAATTTGGCGAAAGTTCTTCCGAATTAATTCTTTGATGAAAGATCGGTGTGAGTGCAGGTGATACTGGTGGTATGAGCCACGTCCAGTCTCCTCTAACCTCTCGTTCCTTATTCTCTTCTTTCTCTCTAAAAGTTTGAAATTGCTGTGCGGCTGTATAATGATCCACCATTTGTACTCCAGCTTTTTTAAATGAATGATAGACCGCATGTTGTAATTCAACTAATGCTCGATCCCGCCAATATGTTGTGGTACTAGACGTGTCCATTCCTAATATTGCGGCTACTTCTCTCAATCGGTTATAACGATAAGGATCCACAAAATTTCTTGCTGCAATCTCTGTTTCCATATACCACCCATTAAAAGGAGCAGGATAATATAATCCACCAATTTCAAGTAAACGGTCGGAAATAATAGGAACTGCATACCATTTCAACTGTAATTCATCCCAATTTTCTTCATAAGGATGGACGATTGGTACTTCCAAGATTGATTCCTTAGGAATATCAATCTTTATTGGAGGCTTTTCATTCCACTGATAAATAATAGGAAGAACATCGAAATGATCATCCTTCCCTTCCCATCCCAACCTTTGAGCTATTTTCGTTAATGGAATAGATACTGGGTCTCCTATTTTTCCTCCTTTATTATCTTCATAACCTGCATATCGTATTAGTTGCTGACTCCATAATTTAACTTTTTGTATTTCACTTTCATGAAGTGCAGGAAAAATCGTAATCGTGGATTTTATTTTACCGTTATTTGTGGCGTATTTAATATGATGTAACAAATGACGCTCCACATCTTTTTCTGAATTCACATCTCTCGCGTCAAATACATCAAGCGTTTCCCAAAATAGACGACCTATACATTTCGTGCTATTTCGCCATGCAAGCTGTGCACCATATCTTAGTTCTTCTACATTAAGTTCATACGTACCTATTTCATCTATAGAAGAAAGGATTTCAATTTGTCTCTTTTTTAAAACTTCCGTGGATAGATTGTTTTCATTTATATATTGAGTTAGAAATGTCATCGCTTTTTGTTTTAATTGATCTTTCAATACCTTCACCTCAGTTTGACTATGTCTTCATTTTAATTAAGGAAGTTCTATGCCTCAACCAATAACCCCCTAATCAAAAATTAGGTGTGACTTAATTGTGACGTGATAGTAGCATGTAGGAGATGAAATCAATTACAATAAAGAGGAACTTAAAAAAGGAGGAGTCTCTATGTCCTTATTAAACGAAATTTTATCTCACAACCAAACATTTGTAACTGATAAACAGTATGAGCCGTTTATTACAACAAAATTCCCTGATAAACGACTCGTCATCCTAACTTGTATGGATACACGATTAGTGGAACTCCTACCGAAGGCCATGAATTTAAAAAATGGTGATGTTAAAATGGTCAAAAGTGCAGGTGCAGTCATCAATCATCCTTTTGGCGGCATTATGCGTAGCCTGCTTGTCGCTGTGTATGAGCTCCAAGCTGATGAGATATACATAATTGGTCATTACGATTGTGGAATGAGTGCAATAGATCCAGATCAAATGTTGCAAAAGATGGTGAATCGAGGTATTTCTGAAGAAACGATTCAAATGCTTAAATATTCCGGGGTCAAATTAGATGAGTGGCTTCGAGGTTTTAATGAAGTACAAGAAGCTGTGAAAAATAGCGTTGACATGGTGGTAAATCATCCATTAATGGTCAAAGATGTTCCTGTTCATGGATTGGTTATTCATCCAGCTACAGGACAATTAGACGTTGTCGTCGACGGAAATAAATAGTCAACTTTGATATTAAAAATCGCTTAACCAATTTATCGGTTAAGCGATTTTTTCATGCGATTTTTTTCCGTTTGTACTGCCATTGTTGATATTGAAAGCGAATAAAGCAGCCGATACAGAATCCAAGAATAGCAACCATTGCAGCAATGCCAACCATGATGGTCGCAATATTAAAGATGGTCATCATGTTGAACATGTAGCTTATAACTGCAATCGCTAAAAATGAAATAGCCATCCATTGATTAAATTTCAATTGATCTTTGTCTTCTTGTATATATTCATTTAAAGGTTTACTTAAGAATTTCTTTACGATCAGCATAATTGGGTGAATCCCAACAAAAACACTTAAAACACATGAAACTAGCGGTACGAATAAAATCCATGCATTCTGTGTTAGGAGTGCTATTATGACAGCAAGGACAATAGTCCACTGATTTGCTAGTACAAGCGGTTTTGGAATAGTGTTCATTTTAATCCCTACTTTTCTTATTGGTTTTAATGAATATAGTATATGATATATTTTTCAATCTGTACACAATCTACCCTTAGATTCGATTTATTTCCCGGGAAATCGACAAAAAAACTGGTTTCTCAAGTGAGAAACCAGTTTTTTAACGTTTTTCGATATTTCCGCCAAGCGGTCTTACCCTTTCAATAATCATCTTCAATAATTGCATAAAGATAATGATCTTCCCAGACCCCATTAATAAATAACAACTTACGTAGCAAGCCTTCTTGTTGCATTTTCGCTTTTTCTAAAACACGAATTGATCCAACATTTCTTGGTGATACATACGCTTCAATCCGATGGAGTTGTAGTGATTCCATTCCATATTTAACGACAAGTTGAACGGCCTCAGAAGAGATACCTTTCCCAGCATATTTCTCATCGATAGAGTAACCGATAAATGCACTAGAAAATGGCAATCTCTTGACGCTATACATGGAAATATGACCAAGTAGTTCACTTGTGTATTGATCAAAAATACCGAAACTATATTCGCGTTTATTTTTCATGTGATGCAAAGATTCACGTATTTTTTCTTTTTGGACAGCTTCTGTAAAATAAGAGTCTTGGTGTCTAGGTTCAAATACGGACCAATATTCCCTGTTTCTATGAACTAGATTGGCAAATACCCAAGCATCTTCTTCATAAAGCGTCCTTAAATAACAAGTCTTTCCTTCTAATAAAATCATCAATCATCATCCTTTAGATGAAGTAAGCTCTAAAAACTCTTCAACATCTTGAACACATAAAGCAATTCCTTTTTCCCAGAAAGCATGTTGAGTAATATCTTCACCTAAATGTTTCATTGCTAAATCTTCAACAGACATAATGGCTGTGTCACGAAGTAAAGCAATGTATTTTTCTTCAAAACTACTTCCTTCTTCAATTGCTTTTGCATAAATACTTAAACTGAATAAATACCCAAATGTGTACGGGAAGTTGTAGAATGGAACACTTGTGATATAGAAATGCAGTTTAGACGCCCAGAAGTGTGGATGAACTTCTCCAAGTCCGTCACCAAAAGCTTCACGTTGTGCCTCTTCCATCAATTCGTTCAAGCGATTTGCTGGAACAAAGCCATTTTTGCGCTCTTCGTAAAATCTTGTTTCAAAAAGGAATCGAGCATGGATGTTCATGAAGAATGCCACACTGCGTTGAATCTTGTCCTCTAACAAGGCTAGTTTCTCATCCGCAGACTTAGCTTCTTTAACTGCAGCATCTGCCACAATCATTTCTGCAAAAGTTGAAGCTGTTTCTGCAACACCCATAGCGTATCTGCGATTCATCCAATGTACTGGGCGAAGTGCATACGAATGATAGGCATGACCAAGTTCATGCGCTAAAGTCGCTACATTAGACATCGTCCCACTATACGTCATAAATATGCGAGATTGTTCAGATAATGGCATTCCAGTACAGAATCCACCTGGGCGTTTATTCGGACGATCTTCCGCTTCAATCCATTCATCTTCAAAAGCTTTTCGTGAAAATGCTTCTAATTCCGGTCCAAATTTACCGAAGTGTTTTAAGATGAATTCAGCACCCTCTTGGAATGAAACCTTTTGAGTTGAAGCCGTAACTGGTGCGTCTAAATCATGCCAATTCATTTGGTCAGTTCCTAAAATTTCTGCTTTACGTTTAAGGTACTTAACGAAAGGTCCTTTATTCGCAGAGATCGCACCCCACATTGCATCTAATGTTTCTTGTTTCATACGGTTTGTATGTAAAGGCTCTTTTAAAACTGAATCCCAACCGCGTTTTTTATAAACAGCTAATCGGAAGCCTGCCATATGATTTAACGTCTTAGCAAAGAAATCCTCTTTTTCAGTCCAAGCATTTTCTAACGCTTCAAACGATTCTTTTCGTACAGTTGGATCTGAATGAGAACTTAAATTGCTAGCTTGACCAACTGAGAATTCTTTTTCTTCTCCATCAACAGTCACGCGAACTTTTACTTCTCCAACTAAAAGATCATACATCTGACCCCACCCGTGATAACCATCCACACCAAGCGCTGTAATCATGTCTTCTTCTTTTTCAGACAATAATTCCTTCGCTTCATCTCGCCATTCATTTAATACGAAAGAGAATTCATTTAGTTCTTTTGACTTCATTAATTCAGCCCAAACGGAATCCGCTGTTTTAGAAAGTTGTTGTTGAACGATTAGCATCGAAGAAGAAAAACGTGCACCTATTGATCCGATCTCACCTTGAAGTAATTTAGCTTGAGAATCTGTTGTATCTTGTGCTAAATAACAACCTACTACTGCCCCTGCTTGAGTTAAGTTTTCTGCAACTTGTTTAATTTCATCAATTATAGAGACAATCTTTTCTGCTTCAGAACCACTTTGGGGCACTGAAAACGAAGACAATTGCTTCTCGAATGATTCTAATTTAGTTTTAAGTGTCTCTAAATGAGCGCGAAGTTCAGGAGAACTACTTCCTCCCTTGAAAAATACATCTAAATCCCATACTTCTGCATACGTTTTTGTCGTCAATTTATTATCCCCCATGTCTTTCTAAATTTTCCGAAAATACTACGTCATTATATCATGCTTCTTCGCCTTGCGAAACATCTTCTTGGTAAGGAATATACGGTATGTCTCGATACGCACATACTTGCATAATATGCTGTATGATAGCTTTTAACACGTAAATCCTTGCATAATTTTTATCATTTCCACCAACCACTATCCATGGAGCATAGTTTGTGTGCGTTTTTTCAAGCATGTCTTGTGCTGCTTCAATGTATAAAGACCATTTCTCTCTATTTCTCCAATCTTCTTCCGTTAGTTTCCATTGTTTATAAGGATCATCTTGTCTCTCGGTAAATCGAGTTAATTGTTCTTCTTCCGTAATTTGCATCCAGCATTTGACCATAATGTACGATTCATCTGTTAATAATTTTTCAAAGTCATTTATTTCTTGATATGAACGTTGCCATTCGGCTTTTGTCGCGTATTCCTCAATTCGTTCTACTAGAACTCTTCCATACCAAGAACGGTCGAAAATACCGATTTGACCATGTTGAGGCAACTTTCTCCAAAACCGATGTAAATAATGAAATCTATTTTCATGAGGTTGAGGTGCTGCAATGGGATGAACAAATAATCCCCTTGGATCTAGTCGTTCAGTCACACGTTTTATAGCTCCGCCTTTCCCAGCAGCGTCCATTCCTTCGAAAACGATGATCAAACCCACTTTTTGGTTGAATAAATGCTGTTGAAGGTTTAACATTTCATATTGGAGTGCTTTTAATTCTTTTTTATACGCTTTTTTATTTCCATCGTAGTCCTTCATCATAATTTCACTTAACTTAAGATTCATTAGTAAGACCTCATCTCTTTTATTCTATCTTACAGAATATTTTGTTAAATTGAAATTTGTTGTTAAGATAAGATGTCGCTATACTTACTCTAGGAGGTGAATGATATGTTCCGTTATATTCTTGTCATAGTGTCACTTTTGGCAGTCATAACAACCAATGCACTAGCAAATATACTTCCTTTAAACGGTCAAACTACAGGAGAAATCTCAAATCGTTTGCCTGTACTATTTACACCGGCAGGTTATGTATTTTCAATTTGGTCCCTGATTTATTTATTGTTGATTTTTTGGGTAATCGGGCTTTGGCGTAATCGCTTTAACAAGGATGCCCTGTATGAAAGACGTTCTCTATTGTTCATCATAAGTTGCGTGTTTAATATAGCTTGGATATTCTTATGGCATTATGAATATTTCCTTTTAACTATCGTAGTTATGATCAGTTTGTTGCTTACATTAATTATTCTCTATCGTACATATCCCTTACACGATAACCGCTTGTCGAGTCGCTTACCAATCTCGATTTACCTTGGATGGATAAGTGTTGCAACCATTGCCAACATTAGCTATGTACTTACAGTCTATGAATGGAGTGGTTGGGGATTAAGTGATCCTTTATGGGCAGTAATCATGATGACAATTGGTGCTGCTTTAGCATTGCATATTCGATTTCACCATTTTGACATTGCCTATCCAGCAGTCTTCATTTGGGCATTCATTGGAATTGCCGTAAGGAATGGCTTTGAAGAGCTTTTAGTAATGACAGCTGCTCTATTTTTAAGTGCTGTCCTACTAGTCGGAATTATATTCATCCGAAAAAAATCGTCACGAGTTGAATAAAATAAATTTAGACTGCCTAGGCAGTCTTTTTTGTTGGAAACAATTGGGCTTTCGTTCATAGAATTCGATTTTGAGTGAAAGGTCATCGTATGAAAGAGCAAGGTCTCAGTTTGAACGAGCAAGATCGGCCACTGAAGTGAAAGATCCAGGAAGACGATTTTTCTCCAGTGATATAAATCATCATCAAAATTCATAGTCATTAAAAAAAGACCTTCTGCGATAAGGGCAGAAGGTCTTCACGTTAGTTATCTATTTTTGTTAATAAAATCGGCGCGTCTTTTGTCACAATAATTGTATGTTCAATTTGAGCAACAAACGATTTATCTGCTGTTAAGAAAGTCCAACCATCACCTGATTCAATAATGTGTTCAGCTTTTTCAGAAATGAAAGGCTCAACAGCTAAGACCATGCCTTCTTTTAAAATTGTTGGTTCCCATGCGTCATAATAATTTAAAATATGCTGAGGAGCTTCATGTAGAGATTTCCCTACACCGTGCCCAGTTAAATTCATAATAACGGTAAAGCCATTTTGTTTTGCTTCTCGTTCTACAGCTTTTCCGATTTGATTTAAACGTGCACCTGCTTTAACTTTTAACATCGCACGATCAAATGAACTTTCAGCTACTTTACATAGCTTTTCTTTTAATTTATCGCCTGTTCCTACAACAAACGATATACCTGTATCGGCAAAATAACCATTATAAGAACCTGACACATCAATATTAACCATGTCTCCATCTTTAATGATTCGAGAGCCTGGAATACCATGAGCAACTTCTTCGTTAACACTGATACATGTGAAACCCGGAAAATCATATTCGCCTTTAGGTCCTGAAATAGCACCTTTTTCTTCGAACATTTTGCCACCGATTTCATCAAGTTCTTTCGTAGTAATGCCTGGCTTTGTAGCAAGGCGCATGGCATCTCTAATTTCAGCAACTATACGTCCAATGGTTTTTAACGACTCAAATTCTTCTGTTGTTTTAGCAATCATGGTTACAAAATCCCTTCTACTTCTAATTTCTACTCCATACTATACCATATAAAAAGAGGCTTTCCCATGTGTCAGAATCATTCTGAACATTTGGAAAACCTCAAGAAAATGATCATATTTAAATCAAGATTTTTCGGGATTCAATAGTCTTGGTGCAGTTAAAAACAACAGTGAAGTTACAACCGCTGTTAATAAAAATACCGGGATCATATAAGTTGCATTATAAACACTTGAATAAATAAATAAATTTTGTCCTTCCTCAGCATACATGCCAAAGAAGAATATTCCTGTAATTACATGTACGATATAGCGTAAAAAAGATCCAATAAATACAGCAGTCACAATAATTGTTATTAATCTCATTTTTGTTTTGCTATTTTCACCAAAGTATTGCTTGCGCATTACCCCTGCAAATCCAACTACTGCATACGCAATTAAATAATCTAGTATTACTTGCATGACCACAAAACTAAAGGATAAAGGAGCGACTGAAATTAAGCCAGAGACTATTTGTAAAAGTCCGACTAACAGCCCCGTTAACATACCCGCGATTACGCCTCTTCTGAATGCAATTAATACACTTGGAATCATCACTAGACTCACAGAGCCACCTTGTGGCATTTTAAATGCGACAAAGTCTAATACAAATCCCAACGCTGCAAAGATTGCAATCTCTACTAATAGTAATACTCTTTTGTTTCTCATTTTTTCTTCCTCCTTTTGCGATGTACTGTAAATCGCATGTTGGGGGTGAAAAAAACCAATAAAAAAAACGAATACAGGACAGAGCCTGACATCGTTGGTGTCGGTTTCTATCCACATCCCTGCGCAAGCATTAACTTACAGGTTCTAAGGGTTAGAACATGTCATGTTCACTCTCAGCCGTTTAACGGCTCCCCTTGTGGTTCATATACATCTAATTTTGTTAGTACGGATTAATTGTACATAAATAGGGAAAGAGAATCAAGAGACTTATTCCACGTTTGTGAGGAATACAAACCGTGGATATACTTATAGTACTAAATCTAATAAGGATGTGAATTTCAGATGATTGAGTTATTAAAAAATCTAATCGCCATTAAGAGTGATACTGAAGAAGGAGCAAACGAAGCACTTCGATACTGTTCAACATGGCTAAATAGTCATGATATCGAGCATACTGTGATCGAGAATGAAGGTCGTTTAATGATTCATGCTGAAGTTGGCACAGGTCCATCTACAATTGTTTGGAACGGTCATGTCGATGTAGTTCCAGGGAAGCTTGAACAGTTTAATCCTGTTATTGATGGGGATAAATTATATGGTCGAGGGTCTGCAGATATGAAAGCAGGCGTTGCCGCAATGATGGAAGCGTTCCGCCGAATTGCATTAACACCTGAGGAATTAACACACCGTATTGCCCTTCATATAGTGACGGATGAAGAAACGGGTGGTCGTAAAACTTCTGGTCATTTAGTTGAGACAGGATATACAGGTGATTTCGTTATTTGTGGAGAACCTACGCATCTAAAACTGAGCGTTCAGTCAAAAGGAATTATTCATGTAGATCTAACGTTTAATGGGAAAGGTGCACATGGGTCACGTCCATGGGAAGGTACAAACGCCATTGAATTAGCTTATGAATTCCACGACAAATTAAAAACTCTACCTTTTTATAAAGTGAGTAACGCTTACTATGAACATCCTTCAGTTAACTTAGCAAAAATACAAGCTGGGGATCGCTACAATATGGTTCCCGACACATGCGAAGTCGCATACGATATCCGCTTTGTTCCCGGTCAAAAATGGGAAGATATTGTCCAAGAAATGACAGACTTAGCATTATCGCTAAATAAAAACACGGTTGTGAAACCTGGTGGAAAAACGCCTGCAATTGTAACGACTGAAGATAATGAATTCGTTAAAACGTTAGCTTTAGTAACTGCAGATGTGACCCAGAAAGATGCTGTCTTATTTGGTCAACATGGAGCCGCAGATACTAGGTATTACGCAAGAACTGGAGCAGGTGCAATAGAATTTGGACCTGCTGGTGACGACTGGCATGGACCTGGAGAGTATGTCCTTATTTCTTCAGTAGAACAATATGCTGATATTTTAACGAAACATGCCCTTTCTTGAAACTAAATTCTCTCTCTTCCGTATAGTATGTATCTAAGATCAGTAGGAGGATTACAAGTGGATAACAATCGAGCGTTGTCATCATTGTGTTATTTCAGCATTTTATTTGCTCCTTTTTTACTACCCATCATTATTTACTTTGTATCGGTAGATCAAGGTGTCAAATATCACGCGAAGCGATCTTTATTGTCACATTTAATACCTGTTGGTTTATTGATCATTGCGTTTATAGTATTTGCTATTGGAATGGTATCAGCTTCAACTGTGACATTTGATGGCACTAACTCAGGGTTTGGAATACTTGCTACTGGCCTCCCCTTCCTATTCATGATTGTGTATGGCATTGTTTCACTTATTGTGTTGATTTGGAACATTGTACAAGGTGTCAAAGTGCTTCAGTATGTTTGATTTTCTTCGATTTGGGGAACTCATAGTAATATAGAAACAGCCGATAGGAGCGATTCAAATGAGAATTGGTAGCTTAATAAAAACAGCCATTAAATTTGCACCAATCATACTACCTATAGCAAAAAAGGTATTAGATTCACGTAAAGGCACAAAGATGACAACGCCAAGAAAATAGCAAAAAAGCTTGAACTCAGAAATTGAGTTCAAGCCTTTTTTATGATAATGGACGTAATTCCGTTAAGACCAGTAGGTTGTTTGATAAATTAGATGATGGCAATAAAGCCGACTCGTCTTTAGCAGGTTTCGAACTGTTTTGAGTTTCCATCAACTCTTCAAATGTTAATGGATTAGCAGGAGGTATTTCAGCTGGCAGCACTTGCGCTTGACCATTAGAATACATTGCTAAAAAATGATTAGCCATTGCGCGATACCCTTCGGCATTAGGATGTACATCGGTAGGGTTAGGGATTTTGTCTTTTGCTCGATCCCCAAATGCAGCATCAACAGAAACAAACTGAACGCCTGCTTCTTTTGAAACGAGAGCCAAAATTTCATTCAGTTTGTTTAATTGTTTAGCTGTCCCAATTTTTTGCGATTCGCGAACATGAGGATAAGCAAAATAGTAACCCATGACATAAATTTCTGCATTTGGTGCACGTTTCTTTAATTCGGCTAACAGCTTCACCATATTCTCACGAGCTTTATTCAACGAATAATCTGCAGGGATTTGTTGAAAAGCGATAGAACCTGATGCTCCATCTACTTGTATTAATCGAAGAAGATCGTTAGCACCCGCGGATACCGTAATTAGATTAGCATTTTCAAGTAAAGGTTTAGCTTCTTCAGACTGAACTCTTTCTAAAACTTGTGCTGTCGTATAGCCTGGAAATGCAAGAGCCTTAGAATAAAACGCGAGTGGTTGAATGCGCGCGATTTCTTGTGCGATTAAATCGCTATAACCTGTATCAATTTCCCGATTTGGCGTTTGTCCAGCTGCCAGAGAATCCCCTAAAGCAAGATAGCTAACAGGACCATTCACAAGTGCTGAGGCTTGAATCGGTAAGTACATGAACATAACGAAAACACTTAGGGCAAAAAGAAATTTTTTCTTCATAAATGGCACCTTCTTTATTAAGCCCAATTCCCTTTGCGGAAAATTGGCTCTCTTGTTCCATCTGACAATTCTCCATCGATGTCCATTTCTGCACTACCAATCATGAAATCTTCATGAGTAATGGATGTGTTTAATCCAAGTGCTTGAAGTTGAGCTTCTTCTAAATCACGAGCACCTTCATAACAAGTTGGATATGCCTCACCAATCGCTAAATGGTTCGAAGCGTTTTCATCAAACAGGGTATTGTAGAACAATATTCCTGAAGCAGAAATCGGTGATTCATGTGGAACTAACGCAATTTCACCTAGATAAGAAGATCCTTCATCGTTTTTAATTAAACCTTGAAGTAGTTCATTTCCTACTTCTGCATGGGCCTTGATGATTTTTCCGTCTTTAAAAGTTAACGTGAAATCATCAATTAAATTTCCTTTATAAACAAAAGGTTTTGTATTTTTAACGTATCCATTTACTCCATATTTTAAAGGAGCAGTGTACACTTCTTCAGTCGGCATATTAGCGATAAAAGCTGTTTGGTTTGGTGTTCTACTTGCACCTGACAGCCATAAATGTTTGTCTGGCAACTCAACTGACAACTCAGTTCCTGGAGCAGAATAATGAATCTTTTTGTATCTTCGATCATTCAACATCGTGGCACGTAATTCTAAATCGCGAATATGAGTCTTCCATTTTGCAACAGCGGTTCCATCCCCAATTCGAACAGTTTCAAAAATAACTTCCCACAAAGCTTTTACTTGCTCATCTTTTGGCAAATCAGGGAATACTTTTTTCGCCCAAATTTCAGAAGGAATCGCAATAATGGACCAAGCAATTTTATCAGACATCACGGCTGCTCTATATTTTTCTAAAGCGCGACCTGATGTTTTTTGATAATCAGAAATTCTTTTCGCAGGAACACCTGCAAGTAAATCAGGATCTTCAGCGTCAATCCAAAGGAGAGAACCTTGCTGATCAATAAGTTCGTTACGTTGGGTAACCATCCATGCTGGAAACTCTTTCATGGCTGACTCAGGTGCTAAGTCAAAAAACGCGCGATGAATGGGACCATCTGTAAAATTCACATGAACACTTTTTGCTCCAGCTTCATACGCTTTTTTGACTATTAGGCGGGAAAATTCTAGTGTATCCGTTGTAGTATTAATTAAAACATTTTGACCAGGTTGAACATTAATTCCGACACGAACTGCTAAATCAGCATACTCTGCTAATTTTTCTTCGAATGTCATCATTTCTTTTTCCCCCTTTGCTGCAACGTTTTAGATGAACCTTCAATTAAAACGCCTCGATCCCAAACTTTTTGAACTGGCTTGGAAGGTAACTCTTTCGTCCATTTTTTGAAGTTCTTTTCATCCATATAAGATAACAAAGTTAAAATTTCACCATCTGCACCTGCACGCCCTGCACGACCTGAGCGATGTAAGTATTGTTCGATCGTATGAGGAACATCTACATGGATAACATGAGTGATTCCTTCAATATCTAAACCACGAGCTGCAACATCACTCGCGATTAAAATATTGGCTTCGCCTTTTCTAAAAGCAGTAATCGCCTGTTTGCGCTCTTCTTTTTTCATATCAGAATGCAATGCCACAACATTCGCTTCTCTGAATTTAAGTTTATTTTCTTTCATCAATAACTGATCTAAATTATTTACAAATGCTAATCCTTTTAAGCCTTCCGTATGCGCAAGTCTTCTAAGCATATCGGTCTTATCTCGCTCTTCGATTTTAACGAACGAATGAACCACTTTTCCTTGTGCCGGCAGTTCATCGTGATTTACTTGAATACGAATTGGCTCTTTCATTAAACGAGAGGCCACTAGCTCAATCTCTTCCGTAATAGTTGCAGATACAACTACAACCTGACGTTCATGATTAGCTCCTTCGATTAATGATTTAATTGTCGTTCTATGATCACGAGCTAATAACTGATCACCTTCATCTAAAACAATGTAACAAATTTCATGCAATTTTAATTTTTTAGCTTTAATTAATTCATTTAAACGACCTGGCGTACCAACTACGATTGTGGGTTTTTTCTTAAGCTTTTCAAGCTGACGTTGCATATTTGCTCCACCAATTAGTTGAGTAACCGTTATGTCTGTACCTGCAGTCCATTCGCGCAATACTTCAAGTATTTGCATTGATAATTCTTGTGAGGGAGCAACAATAAGTGCTTGTGTCGCTTGCTTAGATCCATCAACTTTTTCAAGGATTGGTAATACATACGCTAATGTTTTTCCTGAACCAGTTGGAGATTGAGCTACAACATCTTTTCCTTCTAACATGGCTGGTATCAGCTGAGTTTGAACGGGCATTTCTGTATCGAACTTCCACTTATCTTGAAGTTCTTTTTTTAATTCATTTATAAATGACATGGTCTTCTCCACCTTTACACTACATGAGCTAAGTGTATCATAAATCGCGTAAATTAGCCCTTTATGCAACTAATAATAGCTATAAAATAAAGGCTCAATTGAGCAATTATTCTATGTGCGATTATAGAAAGAGTCTTAGACTCTAGACAAATAAAAAGTGTTGATTTCCTTTGCGACGGACGCTTTCCGGTTTCGTCCCCGGAAAGCGTTGGACTGAAACGGAATTTATAGCATAGGAAAAGGGACCATCTCTATATCATTAAATGATGACATTTGAGACAGCCCCTTAACTTTTATATTGTTTCGTAACCACATAATTCAATTGCGCAATCAGCTAAAACCATCAGTGAATCGATATAAAATTCATCTAATTTCAGTTCTTTGTTTACAATAGATAGCTCAGTGCAACCCAATATAATTCGATCACAACCGAGTGCGGTCATTGTCGCGATGATTTGTTGCCATTTTGAGAAATCAACTGATTTGCCAGCCTTCACGTCATCATATATAACAGACATTACGAGTTTTTGTGTTTCTTCATTTGGAACAATCGGTTGAATGCCTACATCACGACAAGCTAACTGATACACAGAAGCAGTAAGCGTACCAGTGGTTGCTAGAATCCCAACTTTTTTTGCACCCTCAAGCTTCGCCTTTTTAGCGGTTTCTTGAATCATATGAATAACTGGTAATCCAATCCCCTTTTGAATCTCTTCATAAAAGCTATGAGCTGTGTTACATGGAACCGCAATAACTTCAGCACCAATCGATTTCAGCTTTTGACCATCTGCGATCATAACGGGAACAGGGTTTTTCTTCGATCGGTCTAAAATATACGTCGTACGATCCGGAATCGACGTGTTATTGGTAATGACCATTTGGACATGCTCTTGGTCGACAGATGCAACTGTTCGTCTAACAATCATTTCACCAAGAAGCATGGTCGCTAGCGGACCAACACCACCGATGATGCCTAATACTTTTTTCTCCATAGTTTATGACAAACCTTTGTTGTTAAAATATTTTTTATATTTGCGATAATAGTTTAAATTATTTAACGTTAATTTCACCCAACGTTTTGGACTGAAGTCTTCCGAATAATACAAGTGGTTTGTTACTTTACCTTCTTCGATTAATTGTCTTGCTTCGTCCAATAACGGACCTTCTTTTCCGTATTTGAATAAAACACCTTTCGGGATAATCATCCACAGATGCTTATCTTTCGCGTACGTTAATTGTTGAGGAATATTCAACATATGATCGTCCGCAACATACTGCATTAAATTATGTCCACTTGCCGTAACGTAATAGCTACTACGACCATTTCTTAAATTAATTTCAAATAGCTTATATTCTCCATCACGAGAATCATATTTCATATCAAAGTTAGCAAATCCGTTATAGCCAATATCTTCTAAGAAGAATCGCACTTTATCCAACAATGCTTCATCAAACGTGTTGATAATAGCTGCGTAACTACCGATTCCTTCCGGTGAATGTTCTTCTAAAATCGGATTTCCTAGTGACATTAGCTTCACTTTTCCATCTTTCCCAACATACGCATTTAACACACGCATGAACGAATCGTCACCCGGAATAAATTCTTGGATGGTCAGATTATCTTTATAAGTCGATTCATAAATTGCTTTGATAATGGCATTTTTTTCTGCTAGATCATGTGCCACAAACACTTTCTTTTTACCTGGGAACGAGCAATTCCAGTAAGCCACTGAATTAGAAGCTTTAATAATGATTGGGTATGTGAAATCCATATTGAACTCATCTTTATTCTCGAACGTACATAAAGCAGTCTTCGGATAAGAAAAGCCGTATTGCTCACAGATTTCATAAAAGTTCTCTTTTAACACAATGCGTTCCATTAAGGATTCATCAATATATGGGACTGCAAAATGAGGAAGTAATTCCTGTTTGTTTTTAATGATTAACTTAGCATAATCATCTCCGCAAGCTAGCAATAGTAACTTTTGATTTGGGTGTTCACTTGCTACTTTAATTAGAGCAGGCACAAAAACATCTTGTTCATTTAATCGAGGAATAACTTGAAAATCTAAAATTTTGCTGTCTTGTGTTGCAGATAAATTCATACGACCCAAGACAAGTGGTTTAATTCCATAAGCTTCATGAAAGGCACGTGCCATACCGTATGCATTCATATCAGAACCTAATAATATGGGTAAAAATGAATTGTTTAACGTCATCTAATATCAACTCTCTTTTCTAGAAACATAATGTATGTTCATTGTATCGTGAATGTTGGTTTTCTCCGAGCATTAACTTTTTGTTCAAATGCATAAGCCATTGAGATGAGCATTGGTTCACTCCATGCTCTTGACGAAAACGTCAATCCGAAAGGTTCCCCAACTTGGCTAAATCCTGCAGGAACTGTTATCGATGGATATCCAGCAGCTGCCCCTATGCTACAACCATGATCTTGCGGAAAGACAAGAGCATCAAGTTTTAGGTCATCTAGAGATTTACCGAGTCCAATCTCACCTGCTAAATACCGATTGTTAGTAAGCGCTTGAATATATTCTTTTTCCGTTAATGTGCCAGAAGTTAGCTCTGAGCGTTCAAGCATAATTTGACCGAATTTTAGTGTTTCATTTGGGTGAAGATTATTAAAATGGATAACGTCACTAAGAGAACGTATTGGATTAGTTGCATTTGTGTTAGCTAAATAACTGTTTAAGTCGGCTTTAAATTCAAACGTCAATACGTCATACCCTAATTCATCTTCTAGACAACCTATATCGACTGGGTCAATAATTTCGGCTCCGAGTTCTTTTAGAACAGCTAGTTGTCTTTCAAATAATCCAGCGCGTTCTGCTGACATTTCTTGATCAAAAATAGCACGGGCAACACCAATTCTTTGCCCTTGGAGTGCATTAACATCCAAACAGTCTGTCCATGTCATATCCTTAAATACGCGACTTTTTTGAGTAATTGGGTCACGTTTATCCTGGCCGACAATCGCAGTAAACAGATGAAGCGCATCTTCAACAGTGCGAGTCATAGGTCCAGCTGTATCTTGAGTATGAGACAAAGGAATGATCCCAGCACGACTCACACTACCGACTGTTGGTTTTAAACCAACTAAGCCATTTTGTGCTGCTGGATTTAATATGGAACCAGATGTCTCTGTTCCTATAGCTGCAGCAGCCAAATTAGATGCGATAGCTGAAGCAGATCCTGAACTGGACCCCCCGACATCAAAAGGACCATAGGGATTAATAACCTGTCCACCACGAGAACTAAACCCATTGGTCATTTTATCTGACATAAAGTTAGCCCACTCAGTCATATTCGCTTTGCCTAAAATAACAGCACCGGCATTTCGAAGTTTTTCAACAATGGTGGCATCATTTGTGGCATAATGCTTAGCTAGTGCCAACGAACCTGCACTAGTATGTAATTCATCGGCAGTCTCGATATTATCTTTTAACAAAATAGGTATTCCATGTAGAATGGAACGTGGCCCACTTTCTGAGCGTTCACCGTCTAAAGCTTGTGCAATTTGAAGAGCTTTTGGATTCACTTCCAGTACTGCATTTACAAGAGAATTTTTCTCTGCAATCGCTTCTAAATACATCAAAACAAGATCTTCAGAAGTCATCTCGCTAGCTTCCATTTTCTCTTGCATTTGAAATATTGTTGCTTCTTCTAACCATTCATTTGAGAGTTGTTTTCGTTTCGCTTGATTCATTTGAAAACCTCCACAATAGACTTTATTGGTTTAACATATATAGCTTGTTTTTATTATTGCTTCAAACTGAAATTATAGCATTTATTCCAACTTTACATAAGTCGTCCTTTAGACGCTATTTCAAAGAAATTTTATATTTACTTACGTAAAAAAAGCCAGAATGGCAACATGTTACGTTGCCATACTGACCTATATTTATTAGTTTGCTTTTTCCATATGCTCTTTTATTAACTCATATAATGATAGTTCATATAATTGTTTGCCTTCTACTTTAAAAACGCCTTGAGCTACCAAGTCATCTATGACAGTCATTATTTTTCCGTCCATTTTTGTTTCTTTAGGTGGGATCATGATGCAAATCTCCTTACATATTTAGTCAGTAAGTATTTACCCCACCTTATTTTTTTTAAACCAGTGACGATGCTTTTTAGGAATAAACATAAAGCAAATAAAACCAATGAATGTGCCGAGTGTATTTAACCATAAATCATCGACGTCACTACTTCTCAATTGCGTCAACTGCAACAGTTCAATCGACAATGACAATAAAAACCCTGCTCCGACTGTCAATAAAACATGTTCGAACTTTCTCCAAAGTAAGGGCAATAGGAATCCAATAGGCATAAACATAAAAATATTCCCCATAAAATTGATTAAAAAAGGCTGCCACAAATCGAGGTATTTAATCGCATTATATGTTTCCCGAAATACACGGAAGAATTCTAAATTAACAGCTTGAAAATTGCCATTAACGAACTCAATGGAACCATTGTTAAATGATATGGAAGGAATAACCGTTTGGGAAAGCAAGCCTATTAAAAAAATCAAAAAAGCGATTACGCCAATTTCGTGTAATGGTTTAGCTTTATGTTTCGATTTCTTTATTCGATAAAAGCGGTAAATTAAGATGACTGGCAACGCGATGACCATGTAGAACCACATGTCTTGGAGATAATAAATAATTGTATGCATAGGGGCTCCCTCGTTAAATCTGATAGTCTAAGTGTAATCCCTTAACGGTTCTAAGTCCAAAGGAGATTCTGGTTGAATTAATCGTGTTGTAATATGTATCCAATATATTAAAAATGGTTACTCTAGTAGATAGAGCAATGCGTTTCTTTATGGATTCTAGCAAAGTCCGATTAAAATAGAAAGACAGGAGGGGATTTAAATGAGAACCATTGGATTATTGATTGTCCTTACAATTGGCGTATATGTAACTAGCCCCTTTTGGGAAAAATACGCTGACGATTATATAGATACCTCGTTTTTAGACAAAATAGACCAACAAGTTCAAGTTGGGATTGACTATATAAAGGAACAGCCAATTTTCACGGAATCTGTTGAAACAATTCAAACAGCTATAACCGAACTACCCGCTCAATTAGTCGAAGAAAGAAATCGAATCATACCCGCTCCCATTGAACCAATTGATAAGCCAACTTTGAAAACGCCTACCGAAGGCTTATTCTCGGTTCATAATATTGAGATTGGTGCTCCGAAGGATTCTGTTATTGCAGAAATAGGCGAACCTAAACGGATTACTGCGAATGAATACGGAACATCGTGGCAAACGTACCATACCGACTATCAAAACTTTTTCATGGTTTCCTATGACCGTGAAAACAAAGTGAATGGACTATTTACCAATAATGACTTAATCGCCTCTTCACTCGGAATCAAGTTAAATTCTTCTAAAGAAGATGTCAGAAAAGCTTTGGGCAAACCCCTAACGTATATCACCAAAGGCAATACCAATTTTATTTTGAATGAAGATCAAGGCGCAGACACATTTTTAATAGAAAATGTGTACGCAACGATCTTTTACGATGTTCATGAAAACAACACAGTAACTGCCATTCAAATTCTTTCTGAAAATCTTGAAAAGAGTAAACCGTCCGTGTATGCGGCTAGCAGTAAATCCTTGCAAGAAGGTCTAGAGCTCCAGCTATTTGACCTAACTAATGCAGCAAGAGTTCATCATGGTGTGAGAGCAGTGGAATGGGATTCATTAATTCAAATAACTGCGTTTGATCACAGCGAAGATATGGCCATCAACAATTATTTTAGTCATACGAACTTAAACGGTGAATCCCCATTCGATCGTATGACGAGTGACGGCATCTCCTATAGAGTCGCAGGAGAAAACCTAGCGTATGGACAATCCAGCAGCATTTTCGCACATGAAGGATTGATGAATTCTATCGGACATCGCGAAAACTTGTTAAAACCAGATTTCTCTCTATTAGGAGTAGGAGTCGCTTTTAACAAAGAAAACCAACCCTATTATACAGAGAATTTTTATGCCAAATAATAATATAAGCTGGGACAAAACAAAAAACATCAAAATTTCTCATTGAGAATTTTTGATGTTTTTTTGCTGACGCAAAATTGATTTCCATTGCAGGGAAGCTTTCTGGGGGCACGATGCTGGTTTCAAAGATAGTTAATTATTGGACGTTTCGTCATTACTCAATTTTATGAACATAAATCTATTGTTTTTACAGACTGTTGATTGTAATGGAGGCGGCGACTCCGAGGGGATAAAGAGCTTTAGACCCTGGAGCGGATATTAGAGGAACAAAGACTAAAACCGCCACATCACGTGGCAACGTCTTTGAAACCAACATCTTGTTGGCATCCCCCGGAAAGCGTCCGCAGCAATGAAAATCAATCACTTTATGCGAAGAAAGGGATGTTACCAAAGCCATTCATGACTTTTAGAACATCTCTTTGTTTTTAATTTAAATTACTGTTTTTTAATGAAGACCACTTTCAAATAGTCGCCTTCCTTGAACTCGGAAATCGTTTTAAAATCGGTTGGCAAAGTAAACTCTTCGACAATCGTGTATTTACCACCAGATTGTTTAAACGCTTTTTCAATAAACCCTTTAAACTTCTTCATACCGAATGTACTACAATTCGACGAAGCGACAATAATCCCATTTTCTTCCGTAATGGCAATCGCTTGGACTAATAAATCGGTATAATCTTTTTCCGCACTAAACGTATGTTTCTTAGATCGTGCAAAGCTAGGTGGGTCGAGAATAACCATATCAAAAGCTAACTTTTTACGTACCGCATATTTGAAGTAATTAAAGACATCTTCAACAATAATATCTTGCGCTTCAAAATCGATGTCATTGACACTAAATTGTTCAATTGTTTTACTCTTACTTCGATTAGCTAGATCCACACTCGTTGTTTTCACTGCACCACCTAAAGCCGCTGCGACTGAAAAAGCTCCTGTATATGAGAATGTATTTAATACTGTCTTACCTTCAGCGTAAGAGTCCCGAATTGTTTTTCGGACATCTCGCTGATCAAGGAAAATACCAACCATCGCTCCGTCATTTAAGTAAACAGCAAAATTCATCCCGTTTTCTTTTACGATTAAGGGAGTTGGTGCTTCTTCTCCACTTACAAAATCATCGTCTTCAACGTACATACCTTTAGAGGCAAATCGTTTTTTCTCATACAGCCCTTTTACTTCAACTATTTCATTCAAAGCTTGAACGATTACATCTTTAAAGGAATAAATCCCTTCGCTGTACCAGCTGATAACATAATAGTCATTGAAGTAATCAATTATTAGTCCACCAATCCCGTCCCCTTCTCCATTAAAAACGCGAAAAGCAGTCGTGTTCTTGTCTTGGAAAAGGGATTCTCTATGTGTAATGGCTTCTTTTAATTTCCCTGTGAAAAAAGCTAAATTAAATTCAACATCTCGATTTTTAGTAAGAACCCATCCACGGCCTTTATTTTGCTTGCCATAGTATCCTTTACTAATGAATTTTTGTTGCTCATCCACAAGCTCGAAGACAGAGCCTTCTACTTTTAAATCTTGATAATTTTGAACGGACTCCTCAGTAACCAGAGGGTATCCATCTTTGAAATTCTTCACAAACGAAGTTTTCGCTTTAAGTTTTATTGGTTGTTGCATCGAATCACCCATTCACTAATTTCCTCCTATTCTACAGATGTTTTCTTTGAAAATCATGTCATGGCTTGTTTTATGTACTATCGCTTCCCTGTAATTCATATTCTTTAGGAATGATTATTTTTGAAGGGAGGCTATTAAATGCCGATTCACCCACCTCAATTACGTCCAGGAGATACGATAGGGATAGTGACGCTTGGAACTCCGTTAGAAGCTGCTCGTATTGATGAAGGAATCGCCACACTAAAAGGGATGGGGTTTAACGTTGTTGTCGGTGACAGCACCTACGCTTCAAACGGCTTTCTTGCTGGCACACCTGAATCTCGTGCGGCTGATTTGATGAAAATGTTTGCTAACAAAGAAGTGCGTTGTATCTTGCCGACTAGAGGTGGTGTCGGTGTTGCAGCTATATTACCTTTTTTGAACTTCCCTATCATTAAGGCGAATCCTAAAATTATTTCTGGTTATAGCGATATCACAGTGTTATTGAATGTTCTTTATGAATACGCTGATTTGGTGACGTTTCATAGCTTAATGCTTCTCGATTTCAACAATCGAACCCCGGCTTACAATTTCAATCAGTTCTTTAGCGCAACGTCCGCCACAACCGCTCCTTGGGAAATTAAAAATCCACCAGAGGTGCCCCTTGTAAGTAAAGTTCCAGGAACCGCCACTGGTCCTGTAGTTGGTGGTAATTTAACATCATTTATTGATACAATTGGAACTTCGTTTGAAATTAACACGGAAGGTAAAATCCTTCTTTTAGAAGATACGCATGAACCGATTAATACGGTTTACCGTTACATCAATCACTTAAAATTAGCTGGTAAATTTGATGATTGTATCGGAATTCTTATGGGTGAATGTACAAACTGTGAAATTGCTTACGGCAAGACTTACAATGATTTGATAGATGAGGTGCTCGTTCCATTAGGCAAACCGCTAATTAGCAATCTCGCTACTGGCCACGGTCCATTAAAAGCAGCTATTCCGATTGGCACCAGACTGACAATGACTACTGAAACATTAACGCTAACTGTTATGGAACCTGCCGTCTCCATATAATTGAACAAAAGTAAACCCGATTACATCTAGCATGTAATCGGGTTTCATATTTTATTTCTTTGAAGCAGCTTCCCATTCACTTTCAAGCCACTTATCAAAGTCCGCACCTTTTTCGCCTTCGTATGCATCGTAAATATCTAAACGCATTTTTTTAAGCTTCTCTTTAAAATCTTCATAACTATGATCTTTTGGCAAACTTTTTTTGATTCGAATAAAGGTTTTCTTTGTTCCTTTAATCAATTCAAATTTATTGCGAACTGGTGCTTCTACATCTTCACCCATTTTTGTTAACTGGCGATATGCTGCTTCTTGAACTTTGTAAACCGAATCATTTTTCATGCGATTCGTTAAAACATCAATCACTTTTGGGTGCTTTGACTGACCTAATTCTTCTACAGCATCAAAGCGCTCTCTCCAACTAGATGTGCGATTTGCAGCTTTTTTAAGTTCATCATAATTTTCTGGTAGTTCTTGATTTATTTGTTTATTTGCCAAACGACTCAGTCTCCTTTACTTTCATCTCTAATGGAAATGAAAATATTCTTCTCTATATTGTACCATCAAATACCAAAACACATACTTTTTCCATTATTGAAATTTCATTTAGAAACTCGGATTCTAACCAATTTCATATTTTCATCAATTCCCTTTAAGTTTGCATGGAACGGTTCAAGAGTTGCATGGCTTTTTGTTAATAAAGAAAGGATACTCTCATTACTCAAGTATTCTTCATTAAAAACGATATCATTGCCTTCACTTTGTCCTTGAATACGAGCCGCAATATTTACGGTTCGACCAAAATAATCTAGGCGATCATTTGAGTTTACTGCAATGGCCGGTCCACTGTATAAGCCTATTTTCAATACAATCGGGTCTCGACGTCCTTTATTAAAATCAGTAACATGTTGTTGAATTTGAATGGCAGCTTTAAGGGCATCTTCCGGCATATGAAATACTGCCATCACAGCATCCCCGATCGTTTTCACAACGCCTCCTGAATTCTTCGCAATCCACTCTGTTAAAAATTCAAAATGTCTTCGAACTTGACCATATGCATCTGCATCTCCAACAAGCTCATATAAAGAAGTTGAACCCAGCAAATCACTAAACAATATGGTGACATTTTCGATTCCAACTTGTTGACCTCGAGATAATACTTCTGAAGAAAATAGGTCTCTAAATTCCTGCATAGAAGTCACTTGAGCAGCTGTTAATACATCCGAATTCCATTCCTTTTTCTCCAAAACTAAAACAATATCTGCAGAACTAGAATTCACGATTTGCATTGTGTTCATACCTTCACTAAATCTCACTTCTTCTTGAGTGAATCCTTCATCCACATAATCCACAACAATCGGTTCGGATGAAGTCGTATTAAACGCTTCTAATTCCAACACGTGATTGGCTTGTAAAATGCGAACTCGGAAATCATTTGGCTTTTGAGGAATTTTTAATTCGAATCGTTGCCCTCGTTCAATTACTTGTTGGATGTGGACATGTGGCGAAATCATTGGACCACCAACGCAATACACATTGTCATACGCAACTCGAACAGCTGGATGTACAGAAAAATTTAATTCTACATACTTTCCGAAATTCGCATTGTAATTAATTCCACATAAATCGCAATGGAATTGCTGTTCTAAGGATTTCAAAGAACTGTACTCAACTTTTGAGACACGACAATTTGGGCAAATTAAATTCCAACTTAAATTCATGACTCCGACCTTCGTGGCGTACAAAAACAAGCGAATAACCTCTAGTTCATCGACATTCCACTTTTTAGCTAAGTAAATCGGACGCATTTTAGAAACGTCTGAGCTATCACTTGTGCTCAGAAACTGATGGAGCTTTTCAATATATGTAGGATTAACAGGCATACTTGCTAGTTTTTCTTCAAGGATACTGAGCTGATCAAGATTAATTTTCACCTTTGGAGAGATGTCAGAAGGCAAAGGCTTTTCCGCTTGGATTGCTTCTAAATAATCATCAACATATTTCATCGTATTTTTCATGGATTGAACACCTGTAAATTGAACAGCCCCAATCCCAAGTATGTTTCTAGGCGTAAATTCTCCTATTAAACGAACTTTGGTTCCATTTGAACCATCAGGCAAAATGACATCCGTATCTTCAAGCTCCACTCCTCCACGAAAGTGCTTCAGAGGACCTCCTTCGTAAGCTCGTTCCACCATATAGTTTTCGTACTTGTCCCATTGAAAAGGATACTCTTTCCAAATTAACGGAACGATTCCACCAACCTTAGCTAATGCTTCACGGTAAAATGTTTTGCCCGGTAATTGATTGGCAGGCTTAAATTTAACCGAAAACAAACCAATAATTCGATTAAGCCGATCTGTATCGCTCAATAAATTCCAAACCGTTTCTCTTGATAGTGGATAATCTTTTTCCATCACAAATTTTTTTGCCGAGAAATCCATATTTTTTTCACCCATTTCAGAAATGAATCAATCATCTTTTTTAGTAAACAATACCACATTTTTCTATTGTTCGAGGGTTCAAATATGTTCAAATTCAATCAAACTTTAATAGAATCCCCCCATAATCAAGTTCTCCACAAAGCGAAGAGTAACGAAACTAATCGGCACTTATCAATTGCGTTCCAAGTGGAAACTCCTGGGCTTTCGCGCGTTGAATTGGAAATTGAGTGCAAGTCCGCGTTTGAACGTGAAAGATCCCGCTTTGAAAGTGAAAGCTCTCTCATTCTCATGTTAACCAAAAAGAAAAACGAGAATCTACAAAGATTCTCGTTTTTCAGCCTGCTCTTTCACAATCTCTTTTAACTCACTCCAATTCGTAAGTCGAGAAATGGTTAAGTGTTGATTGTATGGTTGATTTTTCACATAAACGGTCAATTCATCCTTAGCTAATGTATTCAACACATCTGGTTTATCGTCAAAGTAGAAATCCAATTGTAAATCTTGAATGATGTGGACTTTATCCTCATCTTTCATTCCGCAAAAGAACTTGTCTTCTTGAACTGGGAAACCTTGTTCGATCATCCACTGTTTTGTCCGCTCGCCATGTTCTTTTGGTCTAGCTGTAATGTAATAAATGTGATGGCCTTCTTTACTTAGTTCATTTAATGCTTCCACTGCATCTGGATAAGCAGGACAACTTGTAAAATAGACTTCTTCTAAGGAATCATTCCACATTTTAGAACCTTGTTCAGAAGTAAGGCCAAATGCTTCGTGAATCTCGACTTTTTTAATTTCATGAAAAATATCTATAGGTACGTTTTGATTCAATTTTTTATTGTAAATGTGAAAAGCATGCTCTCTTAAACTGATGAGTGTGTCATCAATATCAAAACCGAATTTCATAATCATATCCCTCTACTGTTCTTCTAATTGATAAATTGGATAACCAACAAATTTAAAATCTTTCCCTATTTTAACGATATCGACATCTCGAAGCTCAACTGCATCACTCATATGGCTAATTCCTGTACCTTCTAAAAATGTTGGGGCGTTTTTCCCGCCAATTAACTTTGGCGCGATATAGATAACGGCTTTGTCGATTAATTGATGATCTAAAAACGAAGCGTTGATCGTGCCACCCCCTTCTAGCAATAAAGAAGATATCCCTTTTTCACCCAATATGCTTAGTACTTCAGAAGGGTCCACTGTACCGACACCACTCGTGTGGAACACGGAAACATTCGATTTCTCTAACGAAGCTTTCTTATTGGCATCATATGTCTTACTCGTAAATATCCATGTATCAGCTAATCCATCCGTCACAACTTTACAATCCAAGGGGATTTTCAAAGAAGAGTCTAAAACAATTCGCAGAGGATGACGACCATTTGGAATTCGAGTCGTTAACTCAGGGTTATCTGCTATCACTGTATTGACCCCTACTAAAATCGCCATATGTTCATTTCGCAATCGATGGACATCTCTTCTGGCTTCTTCAGATGTAATCCATTTGCTATTAAATGTATGTGAAGCAATTTTCCCATCTAGTGTAATGCCAGCTTTTAATGTAACGAAAGGTAATTTCTCGACAATAAATTTATTGAACACTTCGTTCATTTTTATTGAAGCTTCTTCTTGAACACCAATAATTACTTCTAGACCCGCTTCTTCAAGAATTTTAACGCCATTGCCTGCCACTATCGGGTTTGGATCCAATGTGGCAATTACGACTTTTTTTATACCAGCTTGAACAATTGCTTCTGCACATGGACCTGTTCGTCCATGATGTGAGCAAGGTTCCAACGTGACATAAATAGTTCCTCCTCTAGCAGCATCTCCTGCCATGCGAAGCGCATGAATTTCAGCATGAGGTTCACCCGTTTTCATATGAGCACCAACCCCAACGATGCGATTTTCGTTTATAATCACTGACCCTACTAAAGGATTGGGATCCGTTTGTCCCTTCATTGCTATGGCGTTTTGTAATGCTATGTCCATATAAAATTCATGGTTAGTCATTTGGGCAAGTCACTTCTTCCTCTAAATGTCCTGAACGTTTGATTTTTGTTTGTAAATATTCTTCATTAAATTCCGAGACATCTCCCCATAACGGAGTTCTTCCTGAAACCATCATTCCCGCTTCTTTTAATGCTACTAATTTTTTTGGATTATTCGTCATTAATTTCACAGGTTTTGATCGAAGGACACGCAAGACTTGAATCGCATCACTATAATTTCGTGAATCATCAACAAATCCTAATTCTTCATTCGCTTCAACTGTATCATATCCATTTTCCTGCAAAATGTAAGCCATTGCTTTGCTAAATAAGCCAATGCCTCTTCCTTCATGGTTAGCTAAATAGAAGAGCGCACCGCTTCCGTGATCCGCAATCATTTGCAAAGATTGCTTTAATTGATAGCCACAATCACATCTTTTACTGCCAAAGATATCACCCGTGTGACAAATTGAATGCATGCGGATGAGCGCTTCTTCAGAATGCTCAAAATCTCCATAGACCAATACACTCGATTGCTGATATTCCGCAAGGTTTGCAGAAGATAGATTTTCAATGATTTGTTTTAAATCATGTCCTTCATCTTTACTGTTTAACCAGCAGTACCATTGAAAGATGATCGTCTCACCAAATAAGTTAATTGGTAAACGGATTGGTCCTACTAAATAAATGCTGCCTTCTTCCGTTGGAATGAGTTTAATTTTATCTTTTAACACCAATAACGCTTCTTTTGGAACAAATTTTATATCCGTCATTTTAATTCCCCTTTGAACTCTTTAAGTTACTTTATGTAAGTTATTATATTTTTGTAACTTAAAAATGTCAACAAAGGATATTTTTCAAACTCTCTTTAGTAGGAGTCCAGTCTATAATAAAATTACCTATAAAAACAAAAAAGAGCCGACTTTGATAACAAAGTCGACTCTTTTTATTTTTTAAACTCTACCAGCACGTTCTTCCGTTTCAGCGACGACTACAGCACAAGCTGCATCACCTGTGATATTAACAGCTGTTCTAGCCATATCGAGTAATCGGTCAATACCGATAATCAAAGCAATACCTTCAACAGGTAGATTAACTGCACTTAATACCATTGCGAGCATGATAAGTCCTACACCCGGGACACCTGCTGTTCCGATACTTGCTAGAACCGCTGTCATTACGACAATTAATAGTGCTGTCCAAGTAAGATTCACATCATAAACTTGAGCTATAAATACTGTAGCTACACCTTGCATAATAGCTGTTCCATCCATGTTGATTGTTGCGCCTAATGGTTGAACAAAACTTGAAATTGCTTTTGGAACCCCAAGATTCTTTTGTGCCACACTCATAGAAACTGGAAGCGTTGCATTACTACTTGATGTACTGAAAGCAACTCCCATAGCTGGTGCAAAACCTTTGAAAAATTTAATGGGATTTTGCTTAGCCAATAAAAGAATCGATGAACCGTATGTGAAGAGTCCATGAATAACTAGGGCCAGGACAACGACAATCATATAAAGTCCCATCGCTTTAATCGCATCTAAACCTTGCGTACCAATGGCAGAAGCAAGCAAAGCAAATGTTCCATATGGAGCAAATTTCATAACTAGATTTACAAGATACATCATGATTTCATTACCTTGCTCTAATAGTTCATGAACTTTATCAACTTTCGTACCTAACATAGCCAGTGCAAATCCAACAAAAATGGCGAATACAATAATTTGGAGCATATTTGCTTCTGCAAATGATTGAATTGGATTGGTTGGCACAATATTTAATAACGTTTCAGATATAGGTGGAGCTTCTTCCGAGCTATACTCTAATCCCTTTGTCTCAAATGTCCCTGCATTTCCAGGTTCAAGTAAGTAAGCTAAACCGATTCCTATGACGATTGCAACCGAAGTAGTCACTAGGAAATAACTAATTGTTTTTAACCCGATTCGCCCTAACTTCTTTGGATCCCCAAGTCCTGCTGTTCCTAGTGCAATCGAGATGAATACGATCGGCACCACAAGCATAGTGATTAAACTGATAAAAATTTTACCGACTGGTGAAAAAAGATATTTATCTAACGGTGGAAATAAATCAGGAGCAAACATGTTTAATAAAATACCTGTAATCGCACCTAACACTAACGCAATAATAATTTTGACAGATAAGTTCATAAATCATTCCCTCTTTCATATGAAAAACATAGATGCAATTCTTTTTTTCTATTAACTAGATTTTTAACTAGTATTCACTTTTTTTGAATTTGATAAACCACATTTAATCAAAAAAAAAAATGCAACTTTACCCAATAAAGAGTTAAGTTGCTTTTGACCAAATTAGAACCTAATTATTTTTCATAAATGATGAGTTTTATCAATTAATTCTTCCTCATCGGGATTTCTGATTTTCTGGACTAACATTTGTTTCACTTCATTATAGGTTAGACCAGATGTTGCATTTAGTTGTTTTACTTCATTAACATTCGTTCTATTTTCAAATGGTTTCGCGTTCAGATTTTGATGCATGAATTGAACACCTCCCTTACACTATTTATTCTTCCAAAAAATCCTCATTTGATTCTTCATGAATTTTTTCAATGTGAACATAAACAAGGTGTTGAGCATGGCTTATCAATTTCTGAGACAATGAACTATCCTGTGGAAGTCGCTGAAGAATCAATAACACTTGCAGGACAATTAAGACAAGTTACTGGAAGTTTAAGCGATTTAACGTAAGAAATTGAATCCTTTAGAGGATAATATGAAAACAGTCGAGAAGCTTTGTGCTTTCTCGACTGTTTTTTAACTTACTTATACTTTTCCATTTTTTCGAGCTTCTGTTTCATCTTTAATTTCTTCACGGAAACCTTCAATACTTGCTTCACGACGAGCATTTTTTTCACGGATGGCTTCTAGTTCTTTCCCTTCAGAAAAAGCCATCGTTTCTTCAGCAGCTTCCATATTGCCAATTGTATTTTTCACCATATCTTGAAGCTTTTCAACATTATCAGAACGGTCATCTGGTTTAGGTGTGTTTTTAGGCATATTTAGTCTCCTCCTTTCTGCAAAAAGATACGAAGGTAGGATTTCCAAAATGCCAAAACCTATTCGGAATAAAAATTCTCTATTCAGATTGACTTGATTGTATGAAGCGATTTCACAAATTTTTATTCAGTAATTCAATTCCTTTTTCATAAAAAAGGTCCATATCTTCACGGGGTACTAACGATCCACCAGTTGCCCAAACGATATGTGTAGCCTTCTTCTCTTTCAGTTGGTGTTCATTCAAATAATCTGTTGAAATCATATTCAATGGACCTAATAAACCCGATGCAGCAGACGGTTCCACTTGAATACCTTCACTGTCTGCAAGTAGAGCTAACAGCTTAAACAACTCATCGTCTTCGAGTGTATACATCCCACTTATGGTCTTTTCACTAATGGATGAAGCAAAGCTGGAAGGCCGACCTACAGCTAATCCGTCGCCTTCTGTTATATTATCTATGCAAAAATCCTGTACACAAACCTTTTCCTTCTCTCCTGTTAATAAACCGATTAAAACTGCTGGTGAATGTGTTGGCTCGACAAAGAAACAATGAACATGGTCTCCGAAAACCTGTCTTAAACCAAAAGCGGTACCACCTGGAGATCCTCCAACACCACACGGTAAATATACAAAGAGAGGATGATCACGGTCTACTTTAACTTTTTCAAGTGCGAGCTGTTCCTCTAACCGATGAGCTGCTACGCTATACCCTAAAAAGAGATGTCTAGAATTTTCATCATCCACAAAATAACCTTTTGGATTTAATTTTGTTTGTTCTCGACCAGCAAAAATCGCTTCTCCAAAATCTCCTGCAAATTCAATGACAGTGGCCCCTTTTGCACGCAATAAATCCTTCTTCCATTGCTTCGCATCTGAAGACATGTATACAGAAACATTGAATCCTAACTTAGCAGCGATAATCCCAATACTTAATCCTAAATTACCTGTAGAACCCACACCTATTGTAAACTGTTTAAAAAATGATGTGAATTTCTCATGACAAAAGACCGAATAATCTTCATCCTGTTGTATTAAACCCGCTTCAAGAGCAAGTTGCTCGGCATAATAAAGAACTTCATACACGCCGCCCCGTGCTTTAATAGATCCGGCAATAGGCAATTCATTATCACACTTCAAAAATAATTCCCCTTCTATTTGAGCAACATAACGACTATTCAGTTCATTTTTCATTGTAGCAATTAACCGCAATGGGGATTCTACGATGCCATTTGTTTCTCTCGTTTCAGGAAAAGCTAATGCAAGAAAAGGAGCGAATCGATCCCATAAAGCAGCGGCTTCATCCATATCATCACGGGTAACTGGAAGAGAATCCATCTCACTTTTTGAAAGATGGTTCGGATTTAACCAGACAACAGGCTCTAAAGAGACGATTCTTTTTAGTAAAGGAAATTGATGAAACCAAGTATTGAGTGCGGTTTTGTCAAAAGCCATAAAATCCTTCCTTTCAACTGAAGATTTAGATGCTTTACATTTTTTCTTCTAACATTTTTTTATGTTTTGCAGAATGGTGAAGCAAGTGAAAGTTATCTTTTTGTATAAGATTTAGTATACAATTTGCCTCATCCCATGCCTGTTTGTAAAGAACTTCATTTATTATCCCTTGAGACAAAGCCTCATCTAGTTCATCATGATCTTTTTGAATTATTTTTCCAGATGGGAAAACGATTAAGTCCAAATATAAATCATCTAACCATGGGACTTGATCAAAGCCAATTTGATAACAAATATCGATGTACCACTGGACAATCTCACCCTTATCATCAAACATGGTTGTTACGGAATATTTTTCGTTTGCCGGAAAATGTTGAAGCCAGAAATAACCATCATCAGCTAAGCAAATATGAAGATCATCATATCTAACAGTCAGAGGTGCAGCCACTTTTTTTAAGTGTAGTAAAGTGACATGCCCTTTAAATTCTGGAGCTTCCATATAGGTTTGCACATAAGTTCTATCAAGTATTCTTTTCCACTCGGAACGATCGCCAAATTTGCGTTTCAATCGAAAAAGCACCACCAATCTATATCCTAATTGTACCAATAACCATGAAATCTTATAACTAATAGATGTTGTGAATCATCATAACAAACTTCTTTTGAATGAAAATAATACATGAAATGTATACAATAAACGAGAGAGGAGAATGATTATGCAACGAGTAGAACTTACAGAGGACTTATCTTTTTCTAGAATTGTTTATGGATTATGGCGTCTTTCCGATTGGGACATGTCAACGAAAGATTTAGTTGTACATATT
This sequence comes from Paenisporosarcina quisquiliarum, assembly GCF_043641925.1. GTDB lineage: Bacteria > Bacillota > Bacilli > Bacillales_A > Planococcaceae > Paenisporosarcina > Paenisporosarcina quisquiliarum_A. The sequence goes on along the minus strand of NZ_JBHZRU010000009.1, from coordinate 55,786 downwards.
GAAAATTGTTTAAAATTAGGCATTACCACTTTCGATCATGCCGATATTTATGGGAACTATACATGCGAAAAAATATTTGGTGATGCATTAGCCCTTAAACCCGAACTGAGAAACGAGATGGAAATCGTGACGAAATGTGGCATAAAGCTTGTTTCAGAAAACCGACCATATCATTCGATTAAGTCTTATGATACGAGTAAGGAACATATCATCGCATCAGTTGAACAATCTTTAAAAAATCTTCAAACGAATTATATAGATGTTTTATTAATTCATCGTCCGGATCCTTTCATGAATCCTGCTGAAGTGGCAGAAGCTTTTATTCAACTAAAGACCGAAGGAAAAGTGCGACATTTTGGTGTTTCGAATTTTAAACGTTCTCACTTCAAAATGCTCCAATCCTATTTAGATTTCCCGTTATTAACAAACCAAATCGAATTGTCAGCAGTTCATCTTGAAAATTTTGAAGATGGAACGTTAGATTTATGCCAAGAAGAAAGAATTCCACCTATGGCATGGTCACCTCTTGCTGGAGGATCTATTTTTTCGAGCAAAGATGAAAGCTCGCTGGCTTTACGCAACACATTAACTAAAATTGCGGGTGATATTGGCGTTCAGGATATAGACGAAATTTTGTATGCTTGGTTATTAAATCATCCAGCTCACATTATGCCAGTTGTAGGTTCAGGCAAATTGAGCAGGATTGAATCAGCAGTTCGCGCACTTGATATCTCACTAACCCGCGAACAATGGTTCGACATCTTCCAAGTGTCAAAAGGACATGAAATAGCTTAATACATTTTTATTAAATGGACTTGAGAAAAACACCTTCTCGAGTCTTTTTCTTTGCCGTTATTTTTATTCATAAAATTCATCTGCATATTGGGGAGAAACTGACACAACATAAGTCAGTACGAATTTTTGTACATTCAAGATGCAATTCAAAAGGAGGAAAATAGTTGGGCATTTTATCTGGAAATTCGAAAGACGAACCCTTACATGACGGTGAAGTTTTTGGTGCTTGGTCTTATATGATATCGAATAACGGTTTGTTGTCTATTTATCAAGCATTCATCAATCATGCTGGTGACAAAGAACTTAAATCGATGCTAGAAGAAGCTGTAAGAACCATGAAAGATGAAAACCAATCGATTGGTGAACTTTTAAAAGAAAATGGAATTGCTTTGCCTCCAGCCTTACCAGATCGACCGGTTGCTTCTGCCGAGGAAATTCCTGTTGGCGCACGATTTATGGACCCCGAAATCAGTGCCGTTATATCAGTGAATGCCGCTCAAGGTCTAGTCGCATGTAGCTTAGTGATGGGACAAGCAATACGTGAAGATATTGCCCTTATGTTTGGACAATTCCATGCAAGTAAAGCTTTATTTGGAGCAAAATTACTACGTTTAAATAAAGAAAAAGCTTGGCTCGTACCCCCACCACTTCATTACGCACCGACAGTCGCCAAGTAATATTATTCATTTACCCATGGCGATGCGCATTGGCTCGTCATGGGTTTATTTCACGAAAGGATGGTCATTCAATGGACAAAAAAGTATTTACAGAAGAAGATCGCAAATTGGCTTTAGGACCTTACATGGATAATCCGGAACAAGTGATGACTGATAAGATAAGTCTCTTCGATATGCATGAGGACATGAAAACAGTCGATTCCATTTCGATTAATGAATTAAATAAACAAGTGATTAACGATCCATATCGAAAAGTTACGAAAGATCCAGCTATAAATGAAGAAATACATCCTAACTGAAAAAGAGGGAAATTAATGAAAGCAGTCACTTTCCAAGGAACGAAGGATATTAAGGTTAAAGAAGTACCAGATGCCAAATTAGAAAAACATGATGATATTATCGTTCGTATCACTTCAACTGCCATTTGTGGATCGGATCTCCACATTTATCGAGGAGCCCTTCCGACAAGAAAAGATTATGTTATTGGTCATGAACCTATGGGCATTGTTGAAGAAGTAGGTCCAACAGTAACCAAAGTGAAAAAAGGAGATCGTGTGGTTTTACCGTTTAACGTTTCTTGCGGAACTTGTTTTTATTGTAAGCATGATTTAGAAAGTCAGTGTGATAATTCAAACGATAATCCAGAAGTTGATACAGGTGGATATTTTGGTTTTACAGAAAGATATGGCAACTATACGGGCGGGCAAGCAGAATATTTGCGAGTGCCCTATGGAAATTTTATGCCTTTCGTTGTTCCACCTTCTTGCGAGCTCGAAGATGAATCGCTTCTTTTTTTATCTGACGTCCTTCCCACTGCTTATTGGAGTGTTGAAAATGCAGGGGTAAAACCAGGGGATACCGTTGCCGTTTTAGGATCTGGTCCAGTCGGCTTAATGGCGCAAAAATTCGCATGGATGAAAGGCGCAAAACGAGTAATCGCTGTTGATCACTTACCTTACAGATTGAAACATGCGATAAAAATGAACAATGTGGAAGCGTTTAATTTTGATGAATTTGATGATATGGGTGCACATATTAAGGAAATAACGAATGGCGGCGTTGACATTGTGATCGATTGTGTGGGAATGGATGGGAAACTTTCGATCGTAGAAAAAGTCGAACAAAAATTAAAGCTTCAAGGTGGAACTTTGAGTGCTATTGATATTGGCTTAAATGCAGTTCGGAAATTTGGAACCATTCAACTAACAGGAGTTTACGGTTCTCTATATAATATGTTCCCTTTAGGAAATATCTTTGAACGCAATGTGACACTAAAAATGGGACAAGCCCCTGTCATACACTACATGCCTTTATTATTCGATAAGATTACTAAAGGCGAATTCGACCCAAGAGAAATCATTACACATAAAGTACCTTTAGCAGAAGCGAGCAAAGCTTACAAAACATTTCATGACCATGAAGACGAAAGCATCAAGTTCATATTAAAGCCATAGAAAAAATGCTCTTTAGATTCTCACTAAAGAGCATTTTAGCCGTAAATCAATGGAAATGTAGGTGGTCAGCTATTTCTCTCACTTTCCGCAAACGAAACGCCAGCCTCCTCGGCTATAAAAACCTATGCTCCTGCGGTTACTCGTCGCAAAAGAATTGCGCACAATTCGTTGCCTGTGGGGTCTAGCTTGTTTCGTTTTTCCGCAGGAGTCTTCAGAAATAGCCGACCACTTCCCAATAAAATAGTTTGGATAGTTATTATGCCCGCGAAAGCGTCCTCCGCGTTCTTACTGTTTTTGTTTGTTGGTAGCTTCTATTTTATTTCCGTTCGAATGACGATCTGCTTTTTTGAATTCTTCTTGGTACAAAACCTCTTGTGTCTTTGTTAGACCATTACTTTGAGTAGTCATTTTTTGATGTGGCTCTCTGTTCTTAGACATTTTTAAATCTCTCCTTCATCACTCAATGCGAGTTTGTTCTCAACAACATTAGATTGCCCGATTGTTTTTACTTCATACAAAGGAATGAGTGCCTGTGGATACTCGTGGTTTAGTTGATTTATACCACTGTGTACAGAAGATGAGAATTATAAGGATTTCACTTGCATCTCCTCCGTAATACATCAACATCGAACCCTTTTCCGCATCTATTCTCGAAACGCCTTCTGGAGGATGCGCGTATAAATACTTAGACAAAATCCCATGAGCAGCAAGGGCTAATAAGAGAACAATCGATCGGAATCGAAAGCTCCATTGATGAGGAAGATAGTCAAAAGAAATAATGGAAATCGTAAATAGATAACTCGCGATGAACACATGAACATGCACGAACATATGCAACAAAACGTTTTGTTGCATGAGTGCATATAAACTTGACGTGTATAAAATCCATAGTCCTCCAACGCTTAGCAAAGCTGCAACTAATGGATGTGTTAACAATAGCATCGGCCAACTCTTCATCCATTCAATTACACGTCTTGCAGTTTTAACGTCAAGCACGCGTAAAAATAAAGTTACTGGTGATGCAAAAGCGATGAATATTGGAGCGAGCATACCAAGAAGTAAATGGTTCGTCATATGCGGGTAGAAGTCTGAGTGAGCCTTCATCGCGAGTGGTCCGATGAAAGCACTAAAGATAAACACCACTCCAATGCAAAACGAAAGAGTTTTCCATATAGACCATGACTTTCTAAAGCGACTATTTGAGATCACCATCGCAATTAAATATAAACCGATGGCTATCATACATACGGCGATCAGTTGTAACCAAAGAATCGGTTCAGGTAGATGGTTATTTGTATGCATGACGTTCCTCCGATCTTATGTTTGTATTCTTCAAAAGGAAATAGGCTGCGATAATCATTCCTAAAGCCGTGATATTCCACACAACATCATACGGCGTAATATCGACATTGTAGCGAATCTGATGAATCTGCATTAGCTTATGCTGAATCGTTCCATCATAAAGCTGAAATGTCCCACCACCTAATAATGCACCACCAATCCAGCGTTTCATCACAAAAGCATGCCTTCTATGAAGGTCCGCTAGCATAAAGCTAGACCCAATAATGGCAAACCAACTAAACGCGTGAAATAACCCATCCGAAACGAGTCCTATGTCCGTTGTAGATTTATCATAAAAATGATGCCAGTGTAGCAATTGATGAAAAACTGTCTCATCAATAAATGCGACAACCCCGAGTCCAAATAGAAAGCCTCCCCACAGATTTCTCGATGAATAGTTCAATTGATTCGTCAAACTCGCTTTCACCTGTTTACTAGTTTTCTCCATATAATCCCCCTACTTTGTTGATAGATTTTCAACTTTGAAAAGTCATGTCTGTTTTGCAGCAACTATAGATGCTTAGTTTAGTAACATTTAAAGCATTCCTAACTTTCACTAGACTTGTACCATTTCGAAGAGTCAGTTTAACAACCACTCATTTTCTAACTAAGATTAGTATGAATCAAAAATGTTAATTCAAAACATATAGTAGTAATTTGAAACTTTACTTAACAAAATACGTAAATCAACTAACGAAGTTAGACATAAGGAGACAAATCTAATGGAGAAAAAAAAGAAGGAAAAAGATCATTCATTAAGAGATTATATTTGGGGTGAGATAGTTGGGCACTTCTTATGGTCACTGTTTTCAGCACCATTTCGTCTTATAATCAATTTGTTTAAGCACTACTAATCACTATATTTTGGAGGAAATCAAATGAGCATCAGACAGCATGTACTTCATCCTGAATTCGGTGGATTTTGGAGCAGATTCTTCGCATCATTTTTAGATTTCATCATATTATCTATTCTTCTATTAGGATTAGGAAAATTAATAGGGTTAACAACGGCTGAATCAATGGAAGTTGTCTCAGGACTGAATGTGGGGATGGATTTAGCACACGAACAAAGTCTTTTTTACATATTAACGATTGCATATTACATCATTTTACCCGCCACTCCTTTACGAGCAACACTTGGAAAATTGGTTATGGGGCTTCAAATTGTGAATGTACAAGGAAACCGAATTTCCTTACTCCGTTCCACTGGTCGTTACCTAGCTTCATTTGTTAGCTCTGTTATTCTTTTTGCTGGGTTTTTGTTAATTATTTTTCACCCTGAAAAACGAGGATTACATGATTTAATGGCCAACACATATGTGATGAAGAGAGATCATTTTATAAAGAAATAACAAAACGGCAAAAGCGTTTATGCTTTTGCCGTTTATCTATTTACTTTTTTCGTATATTCAATTAGCCAGCAATCTCGAAGCTCGCCTTCATGAAGTTCTTTTTGCGGTAAAACCTTCACTTTTAAAAATCCACACTTTTCGTAGCAAGCAATTGCGCGTTCGTTAACCACTTGAGGATCCATAACGATTTTGTCTGCTTGTTTTTGTTCCACTAAATATTGAACAGTAGCGGACACCACTTTCGTTCCTACACCTCGATTCCAACAATCCACTTCTCCAATGAATTGATCCATACCAAAAACTCGTTCATTCGAAGCTTTAAGTCCGTATTCAGAAAAAGCTTCCTGATCTAGTTTATAAAATTGAAGATAACCGATTTCTTTTCCTTTATATTCAATAATACATCTTGTTTCACTGTCATTTTGGTTGAAGAATTTTTGACGCACTTTAGCCAAGTCGAATGGATTGTCCCTTCCTTCATAAAACTCTAACACAGTTGGATTTGAAAGCCATATGGCTAATAAAGCGGCATCTCCTTTCATTAATTCTCTTAAAACCAAATCCTCTTGTTGAAATATCATAAAAAATCCTCCAATACTTTTGTCTAAAAACCATCAATTTTTATTCCTATATTCGACAATACACAACATTCACCATAACGTAGATTAAAAAGAACAGTCATTTTTCCGATGAATAAAAATGAGTAAGTTATTAGAAAAGTCTGTATTTTTAGATAATAACTATTAAATGTCCTGAATATTTATTAATATTACCAATTATTTTTCCAATTCCCAAAAAAATGTTTCGACAAATTTCGCATTTTTTAAAACTGTGGATAACTTTATACACATATTTAGAGCTGCTAAATATACGGTTTGAGAAACTATACACAACTTAAACACAAGTTATCCACTGTAAACTGTGGATAACAGAACGGTTGTTCTTTGGAAATTATTTTGATAGATTAAATGTACATCCAAAATATCAATTAAAAATTCAAACTATAAATAAAACTATTCATCGGAGGTGCCTATTTAAAATGAGTAATCTTTCATCTGAATTACTAGTAGAGTCCTACTACAAAGCAAAAGAGTTAAAATTAAGCTCAGATTTCATCAGTCTACTAGAATCAGAGATTCGCAGACGATCATTAAAAGTTTAACTTTAATCACCATAACGGAAAAAGCACTCGGATTTGAACCGAGTGCTTTTTTTATTTATCCACAACATGTGGAGTTAACATGTTTATATATTTTTTACTTATATTTTCTGAAGTCATAAGTGTTAACAATGCACCATAATTCACTGAGAAGCTTACTTCATCGCCTACATGCAGATTTTCCTGCTTCGCATCCATAACTGTATGATCACTACTAGATCCGAGAATTTCAATATTTAATTTCGGTGTAAGCCCAGAAATCAACACATCTTGAAATCCAACACCAAGAATAATTCTTCTGATTTCTCCACGTTCTTCAAACTCAGGAGATATACCTAAAACATTTTGAGCAATTTCTCCATAAGGAACTGAAGGCTTCATTTTAGATTCAATTACTTCAGCTACAAAAGTAAATGCATCTGTAAATAAATTCGGTATTGCCTCACGATACAGCGTTTCTCTGCCTAAAAGAATCGATTCTCCAATTCTCAAGTTATTAATCCGATTCGTGTGTTCAGTCTCTATAAACCAACTGTAGTTCGCTGAGTTTCCCCCAGATACATAGGGCAAGGTAATATTAAACTCAGACTCTATTTGAGTAGCTAGTAAAGAAAGTTGATTCATCTTTTCATCCGTCGGTTTGACTCCGCCGAAACAAGCAAAATTAGCTCCAATGCCAACTAAACGTATTCCTCTAAGTTGTAAAACTTCTCGTACTACATCTACTGCGCTCTTAGGTAATATACCTTCTCTTAAATCACCCATTTCAATCATCAGAATGACCTTATGAAGGACATGATGTTTAAGTGCCATTTTCAGAAAGTTGTCTAATAATAACAAGTTCAGAATTCAAACTCACATCCACCGTTTGAATGACTTTTTCAATTTCGCTTAATGCAGGTGATCGCAATAAAACCAACTCTGCATGGATACCTTCATCGTGCATCCGCTTCAGATTCTTCACTTTAGAATCTCCAAGCATCTGCATCCCCTTCTCTACTAGAACCTTAGCAATTTCTGGACTCCCACATACACCTTTAGTAACACCCATTAATTCGATTCCTTTAGAACCGTATAATTTTAAAAGCATTTCAGCATTATGAGCAATTTTCGCTAGGTTTATTTCGATTCGAGGCAATTCAGTATGATTCAATTTACCAGAGCTTTCTTTTGACGATTAGCTAATTGAGGAAACGCTGCAAGAACGCTTTCAACAAGCTTGTCACTCCCGTGTTTTAATACATCAGTAGTTGGTAAATGAAGTTGATTTTCATAAGCTACAACGACATCTTCAATTTCTTGATCTGTCATATTTTCATGGTTGATTGTAATCGCTACGACTTTGGAATCCGAAAAATTTTCTATTAGTTGTATTTCACTTTTAACGGTAGGCATTGGCATAAAGTTAAAATCACCAAGCATTTTTCTCATTGGTGGATGTTGTACAATAACAGCTCCAGGTCTCGAACCTTTTAAGATCCCACTAGAACTAATATAGGAAGGATGACTTAACGCACCTTGACCTTCCACGATGATGATATCTGGATTTTCATCATCATATGCTTTCATTATTTCATTTTCAATTTCACCCGTAATATATTGTGAAGGAATAGCATCAATTGCTACGCCATACTTAGCTCCTTGAATGAGACCGGTTTGTCCAGTCGCAATAAATGCTACTTTCAAACCCTTAGCTTGTAGAGCCGCTTCAAGAATAACAGAAGTCGTTCTTTTTCCAACTGCACCATCTGTTCCTAATACAGCAACGATTGGTGTATCAATGTGTAGGATTCTCCCTGAAAAAAGATGTAAATCTTTTTTTAATGGAGGCATCCTTACATCTTCAATTCCAACTCCATAGTGAAGAGCAGCTTGAACAAATTGCTCATCATCTGTTAGAAACTCCTGAAGGGGATTTACAATGTTCATCCCTTGTTTCATCGCCTCTAAAATAACATTGCGTTCATATTCTTTCAAAAATGCATCGGCTGGTGCAATCCCATAAATAAATTGATTTGGAACGCTAGATAAATTTAGTAATGCATCTTCTATATTAGCGAACATAGGAATACCATTCTCTATTCCTTCAAGCACTGCTCCTGAATCCATGCCTGCCTTCGTACTATCAATCACACCAACGATTTGATATTTGCCTGAGCTTCGAATCAAACCGTTTGCTGTTTTCCCATCCATCGTTCCAAAATGATTCTCGCAGTATATTATTGCTGTCTTCTTCATTTAGTTTTCCTCCATTCATTTTTCATGAAAGAAAAATAAATATCACAAAAAAAATACCTAGACATTCTTGTAGAACACTAACAGCCTTAAGGCGAGATTCTAGAAGATGCAAGGTATTTCATGCGATATACAGTTAATTCCATTTATTCATTATAACATAGATTCTTGAATACTACCGATATAACGTACTTTTTCAGGATTGAGGGTATCTGCCCTTCCATCTAAAATAATTTCAACGTCGCGCAAAGTCTCTGTTAATGATACTTCTAACCCCTTTTGTTTTGTAAAAGCTTCTGCAACGAAAAAAGGCTGAGTAAAGTAAGATTCAAGTAATTCACCACGATTAAAAATCGTAATATCTTTCTCTTGAAGTCGCTCTTTCCCATGAACATTTACAAATGAAAGTAATTCTTTATAACGTCGGAGAAGTTGTTGAGCTCTTTGTCGTAAAGAGAAATGTTTTTGATCTAAATCGATCCCTTCAACAATAGAAGATGTAGATTGTAGAGGATGAACAGCAGGGTATAGATGTCTCGCTGCTAAATCAGCATCTAATTGCCACAAAGTTTCAAGAGGACCATATGGCATTTCTTCATCAACGACGTCTCCTGATATATCTACTAAAATCGTTGTAATTTCTCTCGTCACTTGATGAACAAGACGGTCTTGTAAATCTAACAAATCTCCTGAAATTAAATAACTCCTATCTGTGATAAATACAATCTCCGAGTCTAATTTAGTCATCTTATCGAGTGCTTCTTCACATGAATGGACCACGTAGTTAGCTAGCCCAGCTAATTCCTCCATATCACTCGAAGTTGCTTCAGGCATTAATAAAATCGTTTCATATGTAGATACTTTCAAACGTTGTAACAACTCAGCAAGAATAACTAATTGCCCCATACCTGGTCGAGCAACGATCCCTACTGTTCCTCCAGCAACCAATGGTGCAAAAAAATCTAACACTTTAATTTGGGTTGGTATCATGTTCAACTTCACCTCTCTTAAGATTAGTTCATCCACTGTGCAGTTGGCTAAAGTGGCTAAACCAACTAATGTTCGTACTTCCGCCTTACCAAGATCAATTTTTCCTGTACATAGATTCGAGACGGTGGCTGGTCGAATCCCAATTGATTTTGCTGCCACGGTTAAGTTCGGAACTTTTCTGCGTAATAATTCTGCATTTAATCGAATGTCTTTCAACATTTCTCAACTCCTAATTTCAACTAAAAATTGTGATGGTCCACGTTATTTAACCAAACTTGTACTTCCTCAAGTATAGTCGTTAAACTACCTTCTTCAAAAGGAGACATCAGATTGGCCCGTGCTAGCAAATCTTCAAACGATAAGCTGCCTCCACTCTCACACATACTGATAAAAGATTGAACTGGTGGTACGCCTTCTTTTTGTTGCTTCATCCACATCTGTAAGGAACAAAAATGTGCCAAGTCATAATCAATAAAATAAAAAGGGGTAGAGAAGATATGTCCGTATTCACAAAATCCCATGCCCCTTTCTAGAAACTCATTTTGATCGTAATCTTTTTCCGGCATATATTCCTGTTCTAGCTTTCGCCATTGTTGTTTCCGTTCTAGCGTTGTCGCTTTTGGATATTGATATAAAAAGTGTTCAAACTCATCAACCACAGACGCTATTGGCATATACATAATCCCTTGAGTTAGATGTTCATATTTATATCGAATTACTTCATCTCCGAAAAATTGTTCCATCCATGGCCAAACTAAGCGCTCCATTATAAATGAAAACAATTCTGCAGAATCAAACGGAATAATATATTCGTGAATTTGTTTCTCTCGAGTCATATAAAATTGGAATGCATGGCCCGCTTCATGAGCAAATACACGAACATCATTTGACGTCCCATTAAAGTTGCAATAAAGATAGGGTGCCACCTCTTGGCCAATGTAAGTCGCAAATGCACCACCAGTCTTCTCGGGTCTATTTTGAACATCCAGATGACCATTCCTCATGATTTCATTATAAAAAGTTGAAGTCTCCGGAGATAACTCATCAAATACATGAAGATATGTAGTCAAAATTTGTTGGTAACCCCCCACCGGTTTAGGTGCAGGTGTTTGAAAGTACACATGTTCATCGTAGTACTTTAATTTCTCAACTTGTAATCTCTCTTTTTGCTTATGACGCAGATCGTTAACTAATGGAACTCCTACTTCTTTAACTTGCTTACGGTATTTTTTGAAGTCACCTTGATTGAGATTTGTACGGTGCATGCGATGGTATCCCAATTCAATATACGATGGATATCCTAATTTTAAAGCCATTTGATGTCGAACTTTAACTAATTCATCTAAAATTCGATCAAACTCTTTCTCGTTTTTTTGAAAGAATAGATACTTAGATTCGAATGCCTCTTTTCTTGTATTGCGATCTGACGAAAAAATATAAGGAATTAGTGAAGAAAGTGATATGCTTTCTCCTCTAAAAACACTTTCTGCTTTTCTGAAAATTTGCTGGTATTCTAAAATCAATTTGTTTTCTTTCTCTATTTCTTCAGCTACCTCATTATTAAATGTTTTTATTTTTATTTCCGCTAACTTAAAAAGCTGCTCCCCCCACATTTTCTCCAAGTCGTCTCTATATGTCGCCGATAAAATTGTTTCATAATAGTCATTTACTAATGAAAGATACAATGATTCTGATTGTTGAATAGTTGTATATTCTTCTTCAGCATTTACATTATTCAAATCACTAAAATGGTTAAGCATTCGTAAGTTCTTAGTTCCCTCATATAGCAGGCGATGTTTGTTGAGTTCTTTAAAGAAATTGTTTTGTTCTTCAAACGTTTTTGCATTTTTAAACGCAATTAGTAATTCATTAAACGTATTTTTTAAAAAAATGGTGTCCATACGATATCCTCCCAGTATTTTTCTTTAATTACTTTATATCGTAATTTAAATTACTCTAAAGGTCAACTTCGATTTTTTCAAACTTTATTAAACGAAAAAAAGGACCCAAAAGGATCCTTCAAATAAATTTCTAATTAAACTAAGTTTTCTAATCTTCCCAGTAAATTATATGGACCTATTTCAATTGTTTCATAAGGAATGAAGTGTTCCGCATTCATTGAATCAAGCGTTCGCGATATCATATTAGGTCGCGTGATGTACTCCTCAATATTATCAGATGTCAATTTAATAAATGCAGCTTCCTTTATTTCTTCGGGTTGAATCTCAATTTCTCCACTTATGTATATAGCCTTAAATACAACAGACAACAATTGTTTTGTAACATTATAATAAACCCCAGTAATCCCGAGAGGTTTAATCAAGACTCCTGTTTCTTCAAAAACTTCCCTGATGACAGCTTGATCTAATGCTTCTCCTTCTTCAACTTGACCACCAGGACACTCCCAAGTATCTTTACGCCAATGTGTTTTAACCAATAATACTTTTCCTTGTTCATTGGTGATAAAGGCCGAAACTGCAATAATATGTTTTGGGTGTTGATGTGTCATTTTTAAATCCCCCATTTAAAAAACTTTATTTAGCACAATATACTATATAAGTACTTAACGTTTTCTCTAAAACCGATTCAACAAATTCGGTTTTACCTTCTGTATATTCTTCTCTTGTGTTAACCGTGGCTGCCAAGGATTTTTTAAGGACCTCATACTCTTTGGCTTCATCCGGATGTTGTCGCAAATAATCTCTAAATGCCAAATGCCTATTTAATTCTTTGCTATCTAATGAGCATACATAAAGATGGTGTGGAGGTTTATTTATATTTAATAACTCATTTCTATTTCTTTTAAAGACTTCTCGTCCTTCAATTCCTTGATTACCATGATAGATATAGCCCATTTTCTCTAATCTGGTACAAACTTTTGGGAATAAGCTAACATCATTGATAACAATATCTATGTCCAAAATTGGTTTGGCAGAAAGCCCTTCGATTGACGTGCTTCCAACATGTTCAACCGAAATGATCAGACTGTCCAGTTCATTGATAAATTCACTTTTTAATTCATTAAATTGTTGTGCCCATATTTCATTATGTGGCTGTATTTCAACGATATTAGTCATACTTTTAAACCTCCGGTGTGACAAAATTCATGTTTTGCTTATATTTCCCATACTATCATTTTACTCATATTTATCACATATAAAATGGCATACATTATTCGCATGAATTAACTCATGATAAGGAGGATTCGAAATTTGAAAGGAGAGTTTTCATGAAAAAAGATTATCAAAATGGAGTCAATAATAAGACGGTTTCATTTACTGATTTCACATTACGTTCTAGAAAAAGAACTCCTTCACAAAGAGAAGAAATTTCTATGGAATTAGCTGAGTTAGGAAATTTAAATCCAAAGCATGAGCCTATGACGCAAAACCAACGTAAGAAACGAGAACAATGATAAACTCTCCCCTATTTTGAATCACAAAAAAGACACCTTCCATTGCGGAAGGTGTCTTTCCAAAATAACCAATGATTAAATTTTTACATCAATTTCAGCATCAGCTTTTATTTCTTCTACATGTGCAGCGAACTTTTCTTGTTGTTGTTGCTGTTCTAAGACTCCTTTGATTTCTTTACTTGCTTCTTCAAGAGGAGGTAGTTCTTGACCCGCTTCTTTAGATTGAGCTGCTGCTTGATCGTAATAAGCTTGAATTTCTTCATCAGTTACTTCAGCCGCAGGTACTACTTTGTCTTGATATTTTTCAAAAACGATGGATTGGGCGATTTGTTCTTTTAATTTTCCTAATTCCATGTTTTGTTCTTTAAGTGCTTTAGTCATGGCTTCTTCTCCACCAAATTGCTCTTCAAATGTAGCATAACGCTCTTCAACTTCTTTTTCAGAAGCTGTTATTTTAGCTTCTTCTGCTTTTTGAAGAATCAACGTTTGATTCACAAGGGAATCTATCGTTTGCGTCTTTAATTGCTCTGCTGCTTCTTTGCTATTTGGATCTTGACCCATTTGTTGCATTTGACCTTGAATCGAAGCCAATGCTTCGTTATATTGTTCACCAGTAAGTTCTTCTTTATTAACAATCGCTACGATTTCTTTTTCATCAACTTGCTGTTTAGCTAAGTTGTCTTCCATTTCTTTTGCTGCAGCTTTTGCATCCTGTTCAGATGGGGCTTTTGTTTCTTCTTGCGCTACTTCTTCTTTAGGTGATTCTTCTTTAGCTGATTTATCTTCTTCACTACAAGCTGTTAATCCAAGTGCCAGAGCACCTGCAGCTAAAGGAAGTAAGTATTTTTTATAATTCATGGATGAAAATCTCCTTTCAAATCTAACGCATGTATTTAATGCCTAGCCTGCATCTTAACGAAATTATGATAAGAATTAAACCAATAAGCCCTTATGTCATTGAATTGACATGTTCCTGTTATCTTATTATCGACATATTTACTTTCTCATTTTTTGCAAATACATGAGGGAATTTATACATAAAATGAACGACCTTAGGTTGAAAGGACGATTCATTTTGAAACCTACTATTGGCGTATCAACAAATTTAAAGGATCACGTGTTATCTGTTTCAACAGACTATCTTGATGGTATTACTTCGTTTGGCGGTTTACCAATTGTGTTGCCCAATCTAAACGATGAGGATGTTCAGTCTATCGCACTTTTATTGGATGGATTACTTTTAACTGGTGGCGGTGATGTCGACCCCACTTTATTTTTCGAAGAACCTATTCCACATCTTGGCAATGTCTCTCCAGAAAGAGACACCTTTGAAATAGCCCTAACTCAAAAAATGTTAAAACTCAATAAACCCATTTTAGGAATTTGCAGAGGAATTCAAATTCTTAACATTGCGGCAGGAGGAAATATCTATCAAGATATTTATTCTCAATTTGATAAACCACTTTTGCAACATACGCAATTGGCTCCTCGCCATCACGCTTCGCATTTTATTCAAATAGAAAAAGCAACTAAGCTTTATGGTATTTTACAAAGCGATTTGGTAAAAGTGAATAGTTTTCACCATCAAGCAGTTAAAAAAATCCCTAAAGCTTTTGAAATTTGCGCAATTGCAAATGATGGTTTAATTGAAGCGATTGAGAGCAAAGAACATGATTTTGTTTTAGGTATTCAATGGCATCCTGAAGGCATGTTCAAAAAGAATGATTCATCGTCCGTTTCCATATTTCAAGCTTTTATTAAAGCTTGTCAAAAAAAAGAATAGCCAATTTCATAATTCATTCATGAAAATATCTTTCCTGGGAAAACTACAAGACATCACGACCTTTGGAGGGATACGAATTGAATCGATGGCTTCGATTAACTACACTTAGTGCCTGTTTCTTACTACTTTCCTCTGGTGCATATGCGAATGAACAGCAACCCACGAGAGAACAAGTGTTGGAAAAGCGAATGGCCTATTATATAAATTACTCGAGCGACATTTTGCCATGGTATTATTTAGCCGCAATTGATCAGTATGAACGGAATATCCAAGAAGTACGGAGAGATCTACCAAAGCGAGACGGAATTGTCGCCATGCAATTTTCAGATGACTACTGGGTAGGTCCACTTAATCCACAACGAGATGATAATTACTCACTGTCCATCACATTTTTTAATGGGAATGGTGTGGACGCTAATGGTGATGGGCTAGCAGACCGGAAGAATGATGACGATGTGATGGGGACGCTTGTCGAGTTATTGAATGTACAAGGACATAGCGAAAAGGACTTTAAAAAAGCCGTTAAGAACTACTATCAGAATGATTTGGCTGTTAATCAAATCTTGACAACAGCGAAGATTTATCAGCATTTTGAAACAATCAATTTAGATCAGCATGCATTCCCGCTTCCACTTAGACAAGATTATAGCTATCGAAGTACATGGGGAGATCGTCGTGGATGGGGTGGCAGAAGAATTCATGAAGGTACAGACTTGTTTGCTTCCTATGGAATGCCTGTTAAATCCACCACATATGGCATGATTGAAACAATGGGTTGGAACGAATATGGTGGATGGCGGGTTGGCATACGAGATGTAAATAATACCTATCATTATTACGCTCATTTATCGAGCTTTAACAAAAAAGTCAAACAAGGCGATATTATTGAACCGGGTACGATTATAGGATATGTAGGCAGTTCAGGGTACGGGAAAAAATGGACTTCAGGCCGCTTCCCTCCGCATCTGCATTACGGTATGTATAAATTTAATGGCCGTACAGAATGGGCTTACGATCCCTTCCCTGCATTAAGAAGATGGGAACAAGAAGAACGTAAAAGAGGCAGTTAAAATGAAAAAATAAAACCTCCCAGTACCTAAAAAGGAACTGGGAGGTTAATTCATGTGATCAATTTTTAATTTTCTTCATTCGTTCGTTCAGCATGTCAAAAACAGAGTTCAATTGGTCCTCAGTAATGCTTTCATACTGATCACCAAGACTTACTTCAAAGTTACAAGAGTGATCACTTGTTTCTCTTACATAACCTGAGATACCCACATTAGAAGTCTCCATAATTTCTTTTAAGATATGCTCCATCTCTTCTTTTGAAGCATCAAAATGTACATGAAACATGTTTGAAACAGGTACTGCAGGGATAGTTGTCACCGCATGACATGAATTAAATCGGTTAGCCAAATCTTTAGCATCACGGTAATATTGGTCCATTTTGTCTACACGTTGATCAAAATAAGTATCCGCCGAAATGATATACGGATAGAGACTGATTAAATTCCCACCATATCGTTGCTTCCACACCATCGATTCCTGTGTGAAATCATTGTCACCTGCAAGCACCGCCCCTGCGATACCTCCGATTCCTTTATAAACAGAGATGTAGACACTGTCAAACAAACCACAAACTTCAGCAGCTGATTTCTGGTAATACGGAAGAATTTCCAGTAAACGTGCACCATCTAAATGCAACTGAATCCTTTTTTCACGACAATACTTCGATATTTCTACTAGCGTTTCAAAGTCAGGTAATTGCCCTCCAATTTCTCGTTGAGGTAATTCCAGCAACAAACACGCGATGTTTTCTTCCATATTCATTACGTCTTCTAAGGTAATCACTCTGGTCTTATCTGCTAACAAAACAGTCTCAATGTGATGCAATTCTTTTAAGCCATCTGCTTCATGAATCTCTAAATGACATAGAGGATGATAAGCGACTTTCTTCACATTTTTCCGGTCACACCAAATGCGTAAAGCGATTTGTTGAGCCATCGTACCACTCGGGAAAAATACGGCAGATTCCTTACCTAAAAAAGCAGCCATTTTGTTCTGGAAATCCTCAATAATTTTCCCGCTTCCGTAAATGTCACTCTCTAAATCTCCATCAACTTGGTGAAATGCTTCTTTAAGGACTTTCACATTTCGCTTACCATGTCCGGCCAATTGAATGTTGGACTCTTTAAAAGCTTTGAATAATGCTTTACTACTACTCATTGTGTGATCGCCCCTCTATACACCCATTTGCTTACTAGATTAAATATATAGCAGTTTGATTATTTTATAAACATCTTCATTGTTGTAGTCAAAATCGCTTTTTTATTTAATAACGGCTGGGAGCTCTTCACAAATAACCCGGTATAAACGAGAAATATACCAATCATTAGGATGACTCCGATATAAACCGACATCATCGTAGGTATTAAGAATGCACCAATTATGATTGTAGATCTTGCGATTAAGTCAGCTCCTGAAAATGACAGATTTGAAAATGCAGAATATGACCCTCTCTTATCAGTTGGCATCATGTTGGCCTGCTCAGCATTTCGAATCGGCGAATAAATTAACTCACCCATCGTCGCGATAAAACCAAAGATAATGAGCAGATACCACGAATTTGCAGAAGTAATCGTTACATAACCGATTCCATAAATAATAAGTCCAACTAACATCATTTTTTGCTTATTAAAACGATCTGTAAATTTGGTAATAAAAAAGGTTAAACAAACAACGAGTAACATATTTTCGATATTTAAAATACTCAACATACGAACTCCACCAATGTCAAAATCACCAATATTGACGGTCTTAAAAGTTTCTGCCAATCGAACACCAATATAACTATTTAAAGAAAATTCCGCTGCAAAAATGAACATCGATCCAACAACAACTTTAACGAATGGTCGATCTTGAAAAGCAACTTTATAATTTTGAATTAAATCGATAAATACGTTTTGATGTTGCTTTTCTAAACGATTTGTATGTTCATCAATAAGCCAGATTTTATAAGAGATTGGAAGAATCGCAGAAGTAACACTCAGCAAAACAAATAACTCAATTTGGTGATTTACATACAGCAAGCCACCTAATGCAGCACCAATTGCCATCGACAAATTGATCATCCAATAATCAATCGCATATACTGCCTTTCGATTTTCAGGCGTAGTGGAATCGATAATAATGGCATGCATCGCTGGTCTGCCTAGACTACTTGTAATGACAAACCCTACATACGCAATGGCAAATAACCAAATAACATTATTTACAGGAATTAAACTAATCGTCATCAGTAAAAACATCACTGCACTTAACGAAGAGGTAGATAATAAAACCTTCTTTCGTGGAAATCGATCGGATATATATCCGCCAATTAAATTAATAAAAAAACTTATGATGACAGTAAATACTAAAAAAATTCCAGCCCACACCTTACTCATTTCTAGAGCAAAGAACAATGCCATAAATGGCATAACTGCTGACGATACTGCGCGGTTAAAAAAAGAAGTGATTAAACGAACTTTAATATTTTGTGGATAGTCTTTCCAATTCATGTTGCATACCTCCTCTGTCTTTTGTATATTAAACTAGACTCAAGTTCCTAAAAATAGACAATTAGTATAAAAATGTCCACTTATGCAAGAGGAGGTTAAGATGGATCATTATCTTTTAACATTATGGAATGCTGTTGACTCTGGTGAAATTAAACAAAAGGAAATTGCGGAGATTCTTCAATTAAGTTCTAAACAAACAACTCGTTATATCCAAAAATGGGTTACGCAAGGCTGGCTAACCTTTACATCTGGTAAAGGTCGCGGAAATGTATCGAAACTACAATGGATGAAGGATGTAGAAGAAGTATTTGAAGAACAGCTAATGAAGTTGATTGAAATTGAACCCATTGAAATGAGTAGTAAATATCTTTTATTCGATTGGTCTAAAGATAGTAAACTTCGTTTAATGAATAAATTCAGTTCAAGACTAGGTTACGTTCAAAGTGCAAATGAAATAGACAAGCTCATTATTCCAAGACGTTATCCGTTACTCACCATGCATCCTTTAAAGGCTGCGGAAGTACATAGCGCAAATATGGTGGCGAATGTTTTTAATCGATTAGTCACAGTCGATAATCAAGGCGTTATCTATCCAGAGCTAGCTCACAGTTGGGATGAATCCAAAACAAAGCTAAGACTTTACTTAAAAAAAGATGTTAAATTTCATGATGGTTCGATTTTATTAGCCGAAGATGTTGTTGATTGTTTAGAAAAGCTTCGCAAGGACGCTCATTTTAAGGAGCTGTGGCAACCTATTCAAAAAATTAAGGTTATTGCTCCATTAGTAATAGATATTTGTTTTCCGGATGGTTGTAGCTATGTTCTACAAATGATTGGGACGTTAAATGCGAGTATTTACAAAGAAAGTAAAGACCAGCTTTTAGGAACAGGCGCATTTTACGCTGAAAATAGCCATGATTTAAAAACGACTTTATTTGCATTTAAAGATTATTTTCAAGAAAGACCATTACTTGATGAAGTAGAATTTGTGCAAGTACCTAAAGATTTCGACATCGTATACCGTTCTTCAACAAAAGAGGATGTAAAAGATACATTTGAAGTTGAAAGCGATTCAGGGTTTGGTGTCGTCATTATGAATACTTTCCGCAACACTGACATTCAACGAAAAGAAGTAAGAGATTACATCCACTATGTGATTTCAAAGCACCGTCATGATATTGGTCGGGTATCTTCTCGAGCATTACCAAACCAAAAAAGCTGTCTGTTTGGACAGGACCAACACTATGTTGTTCCTCAAGTAGAACGTCCTAAATTTACTGGAACACTTATTATGAAACTCGTCGGTTACACAGAAAACACAACTCAATGGCTAAAAGAAACATTTGAGTCTGAAGGGATCCCCGTTGAAATAAAATGGATATCATTCGAAGATACCATAACCAATAGCGAAAATAACCAACAAGTGGATTTGTTCATTCATGGCGAAGTTTTCGAGTTGAATCAAAACTTTTCTTTTTACCACTTTTTAAAAAATGGTTACTCACCGTTAGCGAAAATAATAAAAACAAATAACACATTGACTAATTACATGAATGAATATGCCCGCACACCATTCCATGAATGGACTGCTTTAAATTTGAAGGTTGAAAGAGCCTTACTAGAATCATCAATTATGATTCCGCTTTATTATGAAAAACGTCAAATCCCATTCTCAGCAGATTTAATGAACATTACGATTAAGCACTTCGGCTACGTAGACTTTTCTAAATTGTGGGTACGTCCGGGAATCAAGTGAATTTGAATCCTTCTTTCTTTCAATAAAAACCATTTCTATATAGAATACATTCCTTCTGTATGCTATCTTTATAAAGTTCCATGGTACAAGGAGGAATTGAACTGAAACTTGAAATTGTCTCACTATATTTAATCTATTTTTCGTTACTAGCTGTCATAATTTACGCATTTTATTTAAATAAAAAGTCTTCTAAAGAGTTTACACCCAATAAGATTGAAGAGTTTAATGATCGTATGCTTCAAACATTTTTGATGACACATGGGGGAAATCATATTTCTCACCTTATATTTTTAAAAGACAAACAGCTCTTCTGGTCAAAAGACAGAAAAGTGCTGATTGCTTATAAAATAAATTTTCATCGAGCGATTGTATTAGGAGACCCAATTGGAGAAAGTTCATCATTCCAAGAGGCAATCAATGAATTTTATAAGGATTGTATGAGAAAAGGCTTGAAGCCTCTTTTCTATCAAATAAGTCCTTCACATATGCATCTATACCGAGAGACTGGCTATCGATTAATGAAACTGGGTGAAGAAGGAAAGGTTACCCTCCCTACTTTTACTCTTGAAGGCAAACAAGGTGCGAAATTAAGAACAACATCCAATAAATTTTCTCGACTCGGATATACATTTCGTGTAGCAACGCCTCCCTATTCAGATGCGTTTCTTGAAGACCTATCAGTCGTTTCGAACGCATGGCTAGGTACTCAAAAAGAAAAAAGTTTTTCCGTTGTATCGTTTAGCAAGGAATATATAGAACGCTTTCCTGTTGCACTGCTTTATGATTCAAATGGACAAACAGTGGCATTTGTAACGTTAGCTTCTAATTATCGCAAGACCTTAATTATTGACCTCATGCGAAAAATCCCAAATTCCGAAAACGGGGCGATGGATTTCTTATTTATTGAGATCATGAGGTGGGCAAAGAATCATAATTACCAAAGCTGTAGTTTAGGTATGGCTCCTTTAGCGAATGTAGGAAACTCAAAAGATTCTTTATTTAGTGAGAAGATGATTCACTTATTGTCTTCATACGGAAAGTCGTCTTACAATATTAAAGGATTGAAAGAATTCAAGAGTAAATTTGCCAGTGTGTGGGAACCAAAGTACTTGGCGTATAAAGAGTCTTTCCTTCCTATTGCACTAATACAGATCTATTTAGTCATTCATAAATCACCCGTACCTCAACCTATCTTTGTAAATAAAATTAAACTTCTCTTAAAAAGAGCTGGATAAAGCAAAAGGCATCTTAGGATTTAAAGTCCCTAAGATGCCTTTATCTATATTCAATAAAAAATTTAATTCACATCAAAACCATTAACTCTTACTTCACGATCAGATTTTGCTGCATCTAACATTAAAAATATGGCTGTTAGAGTATGCATAATCATTCCCACAAAAGGAATCCACGCAATACAAGAAGTCACAATTCCAAGGATACTCCCTGTTGTTGATCCCTCATCTTTTTTCGTTAAAACGAGTGTGACAATATGCAACGCAAGCATAATCGCTAATGGAACCCATAAAAATCCGATTACGATTGTTGCTCCTAAAATCGGAATCGCTAAAATTGCTTCCATTCCACCAGTAACCCATTTTAAAATTCTTGAAACTGACATTCTCAACATCCCCATCCACTTAATTGTCATTTGTATAATTCTTATTTACTATATCACTTCTTGATTGTACTGAACATATGATACGGCAATTTCGAACTAAAACAGTTTTATTATGATATGTATATGCAGGGGAATACATCTGAAAATGACAGAGCAGAATTTACTCTTACGCTCAATTGAAAACCTAAAATATTGAAAGATGTTTCAATTAGAATTTGACTTAGTCATTAAATAGTTAAGAACGTTATCTATATAATTTTCTATAGGCATACTTGAATCCACTCTCAAACACTCATGTCCCACGGGTTTTTTGCTATTATTCACCCATTCATTAAAAGCTTCTTCGGAGGATATGTTTTCAATTTGACTCACCATTCGTTCTCTATTCGCCAGTCTGAATTTAATTTCTTTACTGTCGTTTAAATAACATTCAATATATTTATACTCTACCTTGTGTTTTTCAGAAAGATGTACACCTTTTTCAACCATTTCCATGTAAAAACAAGGACTATCTAAAATTACGCTTTGTCCTTGAGACAAATAGAAATCGACTAATGACCAATCAATATCATATGAAATTTTCCCTGCCAATTGATGGTCGATTGAGTTGTCATTCAACGAATTTAATAAGGCCGATTTCACAACATCATGATCGACTATAACTGCACCCGTAAGTTTAGCTATTTGTTTAGCAAGAGTCGATTTCCCTGCACCAGGAAAACCAGACATTTGAAGAAAAAACATCATTACACTTCCTTATTGTCATGATAAGTCAACACATCAGTCGGTGCTGCTCAGCTAAGATTTGCCTCCTTGTGTGAGAATCCATACACATCGAAGTACAACATTTCATAATTATTAGAAATTAATCTTTTACAATCTTGCCCCTATTGTACAGAAACCCGATCATCCTCCATATGGCAAAGGTTGAGTTCCATCTACATCAGTAAAACCATATTTTCTCGCTAGATCAGCCACCATCATTGTATCGCCTGAAACCTTTGATACCGTGGAGTCTGTTGCCAATGCCACAACTGCACGACCTACATAAGCTGTTGTTTCCGTTGTTCCATCCTCTGGTCCAAAACCTGAATCTGCCACTCTTTCTGTCCTCATCCAACCTGGGCAAACAGCAACGGTTGAAACGTTGAAGTCCTTTAATTCCTTTGCCATCACTAGGGTCATTCGATTGATAGCATTCATAGCTAAATCATAATATAAATTACCTGAAATCTGGTCCTTGATAAAAAATGTGATATTTACAATTAACCCTATACGATGTTGCTTCATTAAAGGTACAGCGTATCGAGTAGTCAGCAAATAAGCTTGCGGTCCAGCAACCATCATAGCATCCCAATGCTCCACTGGTCGTTCCCAAAAATGTCGTCCTTCTCCTGATGCGAGAGAACTTTCAGAGCCACCAAATACACTATTTACTAAAATATCAATCCGACCATGTTCTCTTTCAATTTGCTCAAACAGGTTTCTCACGTCATTGTCGCTAGTATGGTCACATCGTATGGCGATGCCCTTACCTCCTCGTAAAGTGACGCCATCGGCAGTTTCCTCAATGGTTTCTGATCGATTATCGGTTGTAGCTCCCTTTATACTCCTACCTGTCACATATACGGTCGCCCCTGCACTGCCTAGTTCGAAGGCAATCCCTCTACCCGCTCCACGGGATGCACCTGTAACAACAGCAATCTTCCCTTGTAATGGTTTCAAATGTTCCTAACTCCCTTATCTATCTCAATTTTAAATACAATAAAATTTCACATTTTTGTTCATACATATTGGTATTAATACTTGTCCCACTAATGGCGCTTTAGTTCAATAAGAAAAAGAACCACTGTAGTTTAAGTAAGAAACATTGAAATAGATGTAGCAAATAGAAGCAATACTAAAAGAAAAGGAACTAATGCCTTTCTTATTTCTTCTTCGTTTTCAGCTTTCTTAACCTTCTTTTTATAATCAATCCAACTAATAAACGTTACAATCGAAACTATTATTACATATGGAAGTTCTTCCAAGCGAATCCCTCCTTCATTTCCAATATTTCACTCAAAAATCACACATTAATATAATTCTTGAATATGCTAGGTAAGAATGAAATACGCGAACATAGAAAGAGGTATATTATGATTCAACTAGCGGGGATGCCCTTTCAACAAGGTGAACTCTGGTTGCCTGGTAGTATCGAACGGATGATTTTTCAACGAATGATTGAAGATACAGTCATTTACTCGTATCAATCCATAGGTGAATTATCTTTTGAACTTAAGTTACGAAAAAATATACTATTAAGAGCAAGAGCTATGAATCAAAGCAATGTGAGGTTTGAAAGTTTTTCAAAATCTTTTTGTAATCCTCAATACTGGCATTTGACGAAGTCCGGCGGATTCTTGCTGCTGAATGGGGTAAAACCATCAGACGCGATTCAGGATATCTACACGAACAGTTCACAATATGCGTTCGAATGTGCAACTGCAATTCTCATTATTTATTACCACGCAGTCCTAAACGTTTTAGGTGAATCTTTATTTAACCAATTCTTTCAAAACATCTATTTGTATGGCTGGCATGCTGATCCTGACCTTGGAATAAATGCAACTTATACAACCCATCTTCTGCCTGGAGATGTTGTCTATTTTAATAATCCGGACTTCGATCCACGAACCCCTTATTGGAGAGGAGAAAATGCTGTTGTTCTTGGAGATGATTCGTTCTTTGGGCATGGATTAGGAATACTGACAGCTGAACAAATGATTCATTCGCTGAATCAAGTGAGAAAGCCAGGGGCAAACCAAATCGCATATCTGACAAATAAAATTGGAAGACCATCTTTTACCTATTTGGCGAAACTTTCGATATCGCAACTTGGTTATTCGGTTTATAAATACCAACAAATCTTCCATCATAACGAAAGTTCGGTTCCAATTGATCGATATATGTTCTAATAGCTACATCTTAGTTGAATAAGTTATACTGTGATCTATTTACAAGCACTTGTTTCATGCTTTTAATTATCCCCATATGTAGATTTTCATGATTAATATGAAAAATAAGCATTTCACCTAATGTTCCCATACCTAAGAACCGCTCTTTAAGTGGGTCATCAAGATGACCTTTACATGCTCGTTCAATAAGAATAGGTTGTTCTTCCAATCGATTTATTATCTCTTCCAATGAAGGAGGTTGTTCTACCCAATGTTGGGGTTCAGAACCACTCGGAAAAAGGACGTGATAAGATAGAGGCATTTGTCTTTCCTCATTAAGGGCTGGAAACATTGTATTATCCCATCCTACTAAGATATGACCAGCATTCCATCTGATACTGTTGTTATGACCTGGTGGAATTTTGTCTATGACATCTTCCGGAATTGTACGGAGAAACTCCACAGTCCATCTACGCCATAATTTCATTTGCTCAAATAAATGTTCTTCTTTCATACTTCTTCCTCTCCTTTAACTACTTAGTTAAGTCTATAAGAAAGCTCTATACTTTAATAATTTCCAGCATTTTAATAATCGCTTTTGTAACTGGTTGAGGATGGTCGATATGGATAGCGTGTCCAGCTTCTTTAACAATAAGATGAGTACTATTTGACGATAGATTAGCGAGTTCTCTTTGGAATTCCATCCAAACAGTCATTGATTCTGTTGTATGATGTAACTGTGTCCCCCCTGTCATAACGATAAGTGGCATGTTTCCAAGACTTGTACCCCTTACTTGTTCCAGACTTTCCTCAAATTCACTTAGAGAACCTTCGACTGTGAACTGTCCTAAATATTCTTCTTGAATTTTCTTATTGAAAAACGAAATCATTTTTTTATTTTGATCTTCATGAACCGAGTCTAAAAGGATTACTCCCACTACCTCTTCTGGGTATTTGCTTGTATATAGTCTTACATTTAGTCCTCCGAATGAATGTCCTATTAATACATATGGTGGTTTTATGTCTAGTTTTTGCAGCAGACCTCTAAGGTTCTCTATAATTTGAATACTATGTTTTGGTTTATTGCTTTTCGCACTTTTACCCACACCATCTCTGTCATACATAAATATATTTGCAAACTTCGAAACTTCATCCCTGATTGGATTCCAATTGCTTAAATCCCATCCGTACCCAGATTCAAACACAATCGTTAGCTTATCGTTAGAATCTGCAATATGTTCATAATATAGGTCCGTCCCGCTAATACTTACCTTTTCCTCATCTATATTTGTTTTCATTGTGTCCTCCATAAGTTTAGTTCTACATCATGGCAATTTTTATTGGTGTTACACTAACCTATCCCGTTAGCCACCAATCTCAATTCATCTACATATAAGATTACCATATATTTGATACATACCCATTTTATTATTAGGCTCTGTTATGGAGAAGGTTGAATAATGGTTAATGAATATGGGAAATGAATTTCTCAATGGATGTTTATGTTAAAATTAATAAAAAATTGTGAAAGTGTTCACTTAAACTAACGTAAGCTGGTTAGTTGAATAAGAACAAATAAAAGATATTATTATTTAACGTTGAATTTTATAAATTAATCGAGGGCATTTTCATCGATATAATGTAGCATATTGAAAATACATATAGGGGGATATTAAATGCAGTTTCATATCAGAGTACGAGCAGGTGCAATTATCATAGAAAATAATAATATATTATTAACGGTATATAATGACCAGTTAAGAGGTATCGTCTATGATTTACCTGCTGGCGGAACAGAACCAAATGAATCTATTACTGATGCAGTTAAAAGAGAAGCTAAAGAAGAGGCATGTATAGATGTAGAAGTTGGTCCTTTAGCCTTTGTTTATGAATATACACCACATCTTAATCTTGAAAAGTTTGGGAAGATCCATACACTAGTTATGATGTTTGAATGCAAAATAATAAACAACACAACTCCAAAACTTCCAGAAGATCCAGATTCGAATCAAATAGATGTTAAATGGCTACCAATATCGGAGTTACAAAATGTTGAAATGTATGCTAATATCGGTTCTTATTTACAGGATTATACAACTAACGCTAGAAACATTGACTTGATAGAAGAACATAAACTAAATCAAGCTTATGGTGAAGCAATGAGAAACTAATTACTTCCTTCTTCAACTAACGCGTGCTTTACTTCAATTAGGAGTAGAGCCTTTTATTCTTAAACTAACGCAGCAGTTTATTTTAATAAGATAGGGATGTAACATCATAAAAAGGTTTTATGTTGTTACATCCCTTTTTATATGAAGTTTATTTTTCTCCAATAACAGCTATAGTGTGGAACTGTCTTGAATAAGGTCCTTTTAATATTTTTACATTTTTGAAACCACTCTGTATCATTAAAGGAAGTAATTGTTGATCCAACATTTTTTGTATACCACTCCAAGTTTCCCCGTTCTTTCCATTACAAAGGGTTATAGTATATGTATACTAAATACTTTGGTAAACCTTTCATTTTCTAAAGGTATATTACTTACATTACCCTGCACAAATTTAGCTATACCTTTACTAATGTTGCGTATATTTCTTATTTTAGCTGATCGAAGAATCGATTTAGATAAGTCTAATCCTACTACTTGTTTTACGGTAGGATTTATAAGGAGAAGTTTCATTGCGTATCCAGCTCCACAACCGAGTTCTAATATCATTTCATCTTTTTTAAGATCCAAAAAATCGATTGTCCAAATTGTTTCTGGTCGATGCTGTAAAACCATTTTTTCCCCAAAATATAATCCTAACATTCCCTTTGGTGACTGATATTGTAAGTCAATACGTTTTTGCATTCTTTGTAGGCACACCATAATTCCACCTCTCTATAGTTCTTATGTAAATTATAGTAGAGTAGATGTATAAAACAATGTAATGTTATCTATACCTATTATTAATATTTTTTATAGATAAGGAGGGGACATTCTTGGACATTAAACAATTAGATGCATTCGATCATGTTGTAAGATTGGGTAGTTTTAGTAAAGCAGCAAGACACCTGAATCTTTCTCAACCTACTATTAGTATTAGAATACAAGGATTAGAAAAGGAGGTTGGGAGTGGCCTTTTTTATCGTGTTGGAAAAAGGATAGAACTTACAGAGGTAGGTAAAGGTTTTTTGCCTTACGCGAGACAAGTTCTTGAAATTCTAAATAAAGGGATTGAAAGAGCGAATCTTATTCGAGAGGGAAAATTGGGTCATGTTACTATTGGAACCCTACCATCATTTACTTCAGGTTTATTTAGTTCGGTAATTGCTAATCTAAATAAAAACTACTCTGAAATAAATTTAGAGATACATACAGGACATAATCAGCAAATTGTTGAAATGCTATATGATGGATTGGTTAAAATCGGGTTTATGACAAATCCTTATTTTAATACAGACTTAAAGAGTATCGTTTCTTTTAAAGAACCACTAATATTAGTAGCTCACTATTCACATCCCTTAGTTTCATCAATTAATAAGAACCTTAGTACTGCCGATGTAATAAAAGAAGGTAAGCCATATATAATTGTGGATTGGAGTGAGGAAAGTAAACATTGGCAAAAATCAATGATCTTCACTGGCATAGATTCATTAGAATTACCTCCAGCTACAGCTTTAGATTTAGTTCTTTCAAAGAATGGAATAACGCTTGTAACTGAATCAATGGTAATTGATCTTTTAGAATCCAAAAAGTTAGTAAAAATCCAATCAACTGATTTCCCATCTTTATTCCGTGAAATATCTTTAGTAAGTTTAGAATCAGAAAGTAGCTTACCGCCAGCTGCTAAGACATTTGTTAATGCTTTTAAGTTCCAAATTAAAAACTCCCCTGAAAGAACGTAATGTTTTTTCAAGATCTGTGGTGTAGCTATTATTCCAAAACTTTATTTATGGCTCGAGTGCTTTAATTAAATAAGGAGTAGAGCTTTTTTCTTCTTTAACTAACGCAGCAGTTTAGTTCAATTAGAGGTATTAAGCACATAACAATTATTGGGGGAAATGCTTTGAAAAGATTATTGAATTGGAGTTATTTTTCGGTTTTATTTGTTAGCATCTTAATAGGGTATTTTGGGATACCTATGCTAAATCGTTTATACTTTCTCATCTAACAGGGCATTTTAGTACAAGAATTAAAAAAAGTTTAAATTTGCTAAGCAGGTGACATATGAAGATATTTAAAAAAATTATCGACTTCCTCAACAGAGCGAAGGGCATAGACATATGGGGAGACAGGAACGAGGGTTTAACCGATGATGATATAAAATATATAGACAGCATACCAACTCAAAATCCGTATGGGGCGGTAGGAATGATTCTTGGTGGAGTTTCTTTCTTATTCCCCCAATACGCTTTTTCTGTTATTACTCTTATCTTTTGTATAGTAACATTTTTTACTTTTGAAAAAGAAAAAGAAGATAATCCTTGGACGTTTATTGTGGGTATAGTATTTTCTTTGATGGGATTATCAATGTTTCTCGCAGGTAAAATTCACCACTTAATAATCTGATACAATCCTTTGTTTTAGTAAGGGAAATTAATTAAATTAGGTTATTCATTTAATTAAAGGGTTTTAATTAAACTAACGGGTGTTTAGTAAAAAAATAGACAGGAAATAATGAGCTTGAGAAGTATCCAAGCTCACTTTTCTATTCAAAATCAACCATTAAATTTAACATAGCCCGGCTATTAAAACTAATGTGGCAACCCTACGCTTTAAGTTGTTACCTCAACCTCTATTTTATTAACCCCGATATAATCAGATGTTAATTCTTTCTTCCAAGATGCCAATATTAACACTGAGGAAATGATCAAAATTCCACTTAGCACAATAAAACAAGACATAATTAGGCCGTTTGAAACCATTCCTGTAAAAAGAGCGAGCAGTGCAATCCTTATGAGTAAACCTGCCGATCGAAATAAACTGTCGACTCTTCCGATTAATTCGTTAGGGATTTGATCCATTAAGTATGAATTTCTTGCAACTCTTGTTCCACTATTACCAATAGCTATGAATAGCATCAGTGCTAAATAAGATGGCACATTCGCTACAACAATTAATGATATTGCAAGTGTGTATGTTAAGACTCCGTAAATCATGGTTTTTTCATTTCCTAGTTTTCTAGCAAATAAAGGGACAAAAATTCCTGCTAGAATAGCCCCAACTCCATAAACCATTCCTTGAATTCCATAGACATTTCCAGATGTTTTTAACACATCTGCTAAATAAACGGGAAACAAATAATTCGTTATCATGACGCCAATAAAAGGCATGATTGAAAATAAGAGAAAGATAAACATTAAGGGTCTTTTCAGCATATACAAAAGACCAGCCGTTGCTTTATTAAAGGATTTATTAGTACTTAGACGGCTCGCTTGAGCGTATGGAATGCGTATATAAAAATAAATGGCAGCAGCATACGTTAAAACATCCAATAATAAAATCGTTTGTAATTCCCACTTTGTTAATAAAATACTTGCCAAGGCACCGGCTATTACACTAGATAGCTGCCCTTGAACTTCCATCGCTCCGTTTAATACTTTGTATTGATCAGCGTTAAAAATTTCTTGATTTAACGCGAACATGGTTGGGTAAAAAATCGTGTAATACAAGGTTCCAATCATATAAATGATTATATAATGCCAAACTTCATATTCTAACCCCACAAATCCAATCAAAGAAAAAATGAGTAATAATGCCAGACTGATAAACTTGCTAACTAAAAGTAATTTCTTTCGAGACATATTATCTATCAGATTGCCGATAAAAGGCGTCAAGAAAAAGCTTAGAATTGTTGTAGCTATCGTTACATATCCAAACACCGCATTTCCATCTTTACTCGTTACAAGCATCCATGGAATGGCAATCATTGTGATGCCAGACCCTACTGATGAAGCGATATTGGCAAATAGTATCATTCGAAAACGAGCGTCTTGAAGAAGATTTTTCATGATGTTATTCTCCTCTTGTTCATATAATTTTCTGTTACATTTACTGTAAATGAAAATGCATGAAATCCATTCATTCATTAGTCTAGAAAACGTCTCATTCAAATGACTGATATTCAAAAAGAAAAAATCCAGCAGATTTTTCATCTGCTGGATTTTCATGCATTCTCGTATTAATGAAGCGTATTAAATTTGGCTTTACTTTGATCTAAACGTTGTTGAAGATTACGAATAGGTTCTATGTCTCCTTCTTTTTCAAGGGCATTTGCAACCGAACGTTCGGCATGTTCAATCATATCTTGCAGATGTAAAAGGGCACGTTCTGATGGATTGGTAAGAGCCTGCCCGACAGCCATTGTCACATTATCCACTGAGTTGTTTAATCGAGTGATTACCGAGTCATCTTTCCAACTTACTTTTGTATGGTCTTCCATAGCCAAGTCCTCCCAACTTTTACTTAACTAGTTCGTCCTTATTATGGCAAACACCTAGCTTTTCATACCTTAAATACTTTCTTAACTTTCATGGAAAACTAATTCCTTCAGTTCTTTCAAAACCTTCTTAAAAGCCTGTCCATCGATATCATGTCGAAAATCCCGAAATGGATCTCCTTGTTTTGTCAGACGTTCCAATACTGCATGAATTGTAAACTGTTCAGGTCTTAAGTTTTCATTTACCTCATTCCATTTAAGAGGTGTTGCGATTAGCCCCTGTTCAGTGCCGCGTGGAGAGTATGGTGCAATAATGGTCTTTCCTTCTTTATGTTGAACATAGTCTAAATATAGTTTGTTGTTGCGGTTTTTAATTAAGCGCTCTGTCGTAAACCATTGAGGCTCCTGTTCACATAAAAAGTTACATACAAACTGAGTAAAAACTCGCGTTTCTTCATATGTAAAAGCATTTAATGGCAAAGGAATATAAACTTGTAAACCTTTTCTGCCTGAGGTCTTCACGTATGATGTCAATCCAAATTGGTCAAATATAGCCTTCATTCTAACTGCCGCTTCGATCGCAAGTGAAAACTCCTTAACAGATGGTGGATCCAAATCAAATACAATTTCAAGAGGTTTATTCGTCAAATAGGTTTGAAAAGGAATGTGAAATTCGAGTGCATGTTGATTACCGAGCCATAGCAATGATTCAACATTATTACATAATAGAAACCGTGTATCCTCCACTTCTTTGGTCATAATAAATTTAGGAACTGCATCAGGCGTATTCTTTTGGTAAAAGCTCTCTTTGCCTGCACCGTGTGTAAATCGAATAACGGTTAGCAGACGATCACGAAGAAAAGGCAATATCAAAGGGGCTACTTTTTGTAAATAAAGCAGGTAATCATCTTTTTCCACACCAATCATTGGCCAAATCGGTTTATCAGGGTTTGTGATCTGAACCCTTTCAGGCAAAGGAAAAAGCTGACGTTGCATGTGACGCCAAGTGCATTCTTCTGGATTCTTCTCGAAATTAAATGCATAAAATCTCGGCTCGCGAATGTGTTTTCCATCAAAATCAATCGTCGCAATATCCACACATATAGACGGCTCGAGTCTCCATGTACCCTTTTCAGACGCAATGCCATTCGACAGAAATAAGGTACTTAATATTTTCTTTTCATCTTCAGACAGTCCATGTTTAAAGGTCACCACTTCAATTAACTCTTCTCTATTGAATATGGAACCATGGAAAAAACCGTTCCTTTGATCATATTTCGTTAAAATAACCGTTACGTATTTCCAGTTTTTTATTTTGAGCCATTGACCGGTTCGATTATCGCTTTCCCATTTACTCGATTTTTCCTTTGCAACGATGCCTTCTCCATGTCCAACTTGAACTTTATTCCATACTGTCTTGCTGTGTTTATAAACGTCAATAGCTTGAATTAAATTTGGATTCTCTCGTTCAACTGATAAAGGGAGTTTCATCGATTTAAAAAGGGTTTGCAGAACTTTCTTTCTTGCTTCAATGGTGTGATTACTTTGACTCTCGCCGTTTATTTCCATCAGGTCAAACGCAATATAATGGCATGGAAATTCCTTTGATTGGTCGAGAATAACCGACTGATTACGCATACGCCCTCTTAACTGAACGATAGAAAATGTACTCTGGACATCATTTGATAAATACACTAATTCTCCGTCCATTTTTAATGGCAAAAAGGGTTTGATTTTTTCGTATATCGTTTCACTGAAACGGATGATTTCAGGAAACATCTCATTCAAGACGTTCCCATTTCTACTTAACAAAATAGGTGTTTCATTTTCCCAATTTAATAAACAACGAAAACCATCATATTTTACTTCATAGAGCCAGTTCTTTCCGACAGGAATTTCTGTTGCAGAAGACAAAAGCATAGGCTTCAATTTTCATCCCACTCTCGATTGTTTGTCCTAGCTTTTGATGTTCTTTCCAATCTGATACATAAATAACCCAAAACATTGCATAGTAAGGAAAAGAAAGTGTAGGTGAAACATATGCATACCGTTTGGAAAGGCAGCATCAGCTTTGGACTGGTCAATATTCCTGTGAAGCTTCATACTGCAACCGAAAACAAAGATATTAAATTACGCCAACTTCATAAAGAGTGTAATGCTCCGATCAATTATCAAAAAGTTTGTTCTGGCTGCAGCGAAGAAGTCAAAAGTGAAGATATCGTAAAAGCATATGAGTATGCCAAAAATAAATTTGTCGTATTGGACGATGAAGAACTTGAAAGATTGAAAAAGGAAAACGAAGACAAAGCTGTAGAGATTATCGATTTTGTAAAACTTGAAGAAATCGATCCCATCTTTTTTGAACGAAGCTATTTCATGGCGCCTGATAGTGGTGGTGCAAAGGCATATTCCCTTTTACGAAAAGCTCTAATGGAGTCAGGAAAAATTGGCGTAGCCAAAATTATGATTCGTTCTAAAGAACAACTGGCAGTAGTGCGTGTTTACAATGAAACCTTATTGATGGAAACGATTCATTTTCCAGATGAAGTTCGTAACTTTAAGGATGTCCCAAACATTCCTGAAGAACAAGTGGTGGTTAAAAAAGAGTTAGATACTGCACTCATGTTAGTGGACCAGTTAACGACTACCTTTGACCCTGAGAAATATACGGATGATTACAGAACAGCCTTAATGGAGTTAATCGAAGAGAAGAAATCTGGCAAATTCACGGTAACAACGACTGAAAAACAACCAACTGCGCCGTCAAACGTGACGGACTTGATGTCTGCTCTTCAAGCTTCATTAGACCAAACGAAAAAGAAAAAACCAGCACCAAGAAAACGCACCGCAAAAGCAAAGACTTCTTAGTTCATTTACAAATAGAAGACAGGATTTTGGGAAAGCTACAAATGTGAAGCTTAATAAAAAAGAGGAGGAACCATTATGCCAAGACCACTACCAAATGACTCAGCCGATAATGTAGAACGACTGAATAACACGATTAACAATATGGAAGCTGCCGAAGAAGCCATGGCATTAGCTGATGGAAAAGAACGTGCACGGATTAAGGAAAAAAATGAACGTCGTAAGGAAGCCATTTCAGGTTTGAATAGTGAAGTAGTCGCTGAAGAAAAATCTCGCATCAACGGCTATATCTAACATGCAAAAGGAGCTCTCAGTTATTCACTAATGAGAGCTCCTTTTAAATGGATAATACAGATTATCGATACATAGAGTGGACGTTAGTTTGAATATTAAGTGGTGACCAATTTTTCAAGAAATGAATGGTCGTTTTTCTTCCCTGTTCCAAAAGTGCTATTTTCGTGTCACTACTCAAATCAAAATCCGTCGTTTTTGTATCTTCTACAGGAATAAATATGATGTTTTTCTCATGTTTTCGTGAAATATATTTTGAATCATGTGCGCTTTGCATCGTTGAAAAAAGAGCTTCAAATAGATTTAGACTATTGTTAACAATATGAACTGGCGTCTCGTTATGTCCCCGACTAATTTTCAATCCAATCACTGGACGTTGTTTTCTCCCATTTGGTTCATCAAATAACCAAATAGGAAAGTTACTTAATACACCACCATCCACAATTAATGACTCGCCAGAATCCAAGTTCAATTTGACAGGCTCAAAGAAAAAAGGAATGCCACAACTCATACGTATAGCACGAGCAATTGGAAAAGTTTTTGCTGGTATGCCATAACGCTCTAAATCATCTGGTAGAACCAACATCTTGCCATTCGTAATATCGGAAGCAATTAATTTTAATGATCCTTCAGGTAAATCCCCAAATGAATGAATCCCCTTTATCGCTAACTTTTCAGCAAGCCAATCTTCAAGTGCATTGCCCTGATATAATCCCATTCGCCAATAAAGAAAAAACCATTTCATAAAGGGAAAAGGCAGAAAGGTGTTTCGCGGATCCATAAAAATTTTAAAATTTTGTTCATCCAACAACCTTTCAATTTCTTTTCCAGAATATCCAGCGGCAATAAATCCGGCAAGAATGGCTCCTGCACTTGTACCAGCAAGACGATGAAATTGGAATCCTTTTTCCTCTAACACTTGATATGCCCCAATTAAAGCAAAATCCTTTATTCCACCTCCTGAAAACACACCGTCAATTAACATAGAAAACGCTCCTTTTTTCATCTCTTCTTACACTGTAAGAATGAATAAGAGAAATTAGAACGTCGAACAAGCTTGAATAGCTTCAAACTTTTAATGAATAATAAACACCTTCCACGTCTACAATATTGATATCAACATAAAGGGGTTTAGCGATGTTATTATTCAAATATTATAAGGACGAAACGGGTGAATACTTAGCAATTCGTGATGAATACGTATACTACGTCTGCATCCCTTCTTCAGACGAAAC
Organism: Paenisporosarcina quisquiliarum; assembly: GCF_043641925.1. Lineage (GTDB taxonomy): Bacteria > Bacillota > Bacilli > Bacillales_A > Planococcaceae > Paenisporosarcina > Paenisporosarcina quisquiliarum_A. The sequence continues at coordinate 19,901 of NZ_JBHZRU010000009.1, read as the reverse complement.
TGCACATATTGTGACATTATTCGATTTTGCTGAAGCTAAAATAAAAGCTCATTATCATAAAAATAAAGAGGAAATTCATCAAATGAAAATCTATTTACCAGAAGATCCTCTTTTACTCGAACGTATTCAAGCGGTAAAAAATTATCAAAAGATTTATGCAATCAGTCATGAAGAGTTCATTGATTCTTATACAGGGTGAGGATTATTTAAGGGGCTAACGTCTTAGTTAGCCCCTTTTTCTATGCATTCATTTATTGTCGTTTATTGACAATACAATATTCTTACAAATTATTTCCCGAGAAATAATGACAACTTCCAACAATATATTTGCTGGAATTCATCTAGAATTTTCCAATGTGTAATGATAGGCTAATAGTAAGGTCACATAGGTATTAATCATTATTTAAACCTCTACATATTTTGAAAAGGCTTTGTAGGAAGCGTGCGTATTGGAGGCGAAAACAATGTTGAAAAGTATTATCTTGAACTACCCCCACTTATCGACCTTACGGTCTGATTGAAGTGGGAGATTCTTGGGAACAGAGCGTACTTATTGACGTATTTCTTTGTCAACAGAGGCTTCTCTTATTGACCAAGCTAACCCCGCAGATTCCTACGGTTCTATCCTTTTGTTTAAGCCAAAACAAAGGTTCTTAAGCCTTCGGCTAGGATGTTTTTGCTGGCATTTATATCTCTATTGTGATATTCGTGGCAAATAGGACAAGTCCAATCCCTTATTTCAAGAGATTTCTTGCCATCCTGATGTCCACAATTGGAACATATTTGACTAGACGGGAACCATCTGCTTATCTTCACGACGGTTTTACCATACCATTTCGCCTTGTATTCTAACTTCGATACAAAAGCAGACCAGGATACATCAGAGATTGATTTTGCTAACTTATGATTGCGTAACATTCCTTTGGTATTCAACTCTTCGATACAGACAATATCGTGGTTTTTGATGATGTCTGTACTTAATTTGTTAAGGAAATCGTCACGTTGGTTCATTATTCTTTCGTGCAATCTAGCGACTTTTATCTTTTGCTTCTGATAGTTTTTTGCATCAAGAAGGCTTATCCCCTTGTTTTTAGCATTCAATGCACGTCTTGAAAGTTTCCGTTGTTCACGCTTTAGTTTCTTTTCCATCTTTGATGTGAACTTATTATTGTCAATCTTGCGACCATCAGAAAAAATTGCAAAGTCAGTGATCCCTAAGTCTATGCCAATAGATGAATCAGTTTTCTCCAATGGTTGAACGACTGTTTCGGCCAAAATGGATACAAAGTATTTGCCACTAGGATTTTGTCTAATAGTCGCACGAATAATACGACCTTTTACTTCACGACTTTTTGCAAAGCGAACAAGACCCAGTTTCGGTAATTTTATTTTGTTATCTACAATGGCAATGTTATGATTTGTTTCTTTCGTTGTGTAGGATTGCACCTTATTCTTTTTAGACTTGAAGCGTGGTGCTTTATTTTGTTTCTTGAAGAATCGTGAATAGGAATCAGCAAGGTTTTTAAGTGAGGATTGAAGGGCAATGCTATCAACTTCTTTTAGCCATATTAATTCCTTTTTTAAATGTGTTAATTCAGCCGAACAAGAATGGTACGTTAATCCTTTCCCAGTTTCTTTGTATGTATCGTTCCATCGCCCTAAAAAGCGATTGAATACGAAACGACTGCATCCGATTGTTTTAGCAATGAGGATTTCTTGTTCTTTGGTTGGATAGATCCGGAATTTGTATGCCTTATTGACTAACATGATTCCCACCCCTAACGACACGAATGTTTGTTCTTATTATATCATCGTGAGGAAAGTTTTGGATACCGCCAGCCGACATTCATCTCCCACCTACTCATTAGGCTTCAACTTTTTCATTCCTTGAGGTGGGAGTCTTCTGTTGGATAACGATAAAAGAGCTTAAAATCATTGTCAGAGAAAAAGGAAACTTCTTCTTTCTTATTGGCATGCCTATCATGTTCATTGTTCTATTCGGTTCCATTTTTGGGAACACGGATACCAAATTCACCATTCCATATATTGACCATGATCAATCAGAAACCTCAAAAGCATTTCTTGAACAATTAAGATGGAATCAGTGCTTTAGAGTTAGAGAAAGTTGATAGAAACGAACAAGAACAAGTTGAACAAATAAAATCCGGAAAAATATCTACCCTTCTCGTCATTCCTGAAAATTTTGAGAAAGAGTTAACTTCCAGCAGCTCACAAGCAGGTATAAAATTCTATCGGGATCCGGCAGAAGCACAGACAATTGCATCCATTGAGGCCATTTTAGAAAATATAGCAATTGGCTACCGTGAACAAAAATTAGCTGGTGCACTTGCAAGTACAGGTCTGAATGAAGCAGAGGTCGAAAACATTTTGACCGCTCCTGTACAAATTGAACAAATCAACACCAGCACAAAACAAGTTGATGCCATTTCACAATATGTTCCAGGGTATACGGTCATGTTTGTGTTCTTCATCATGATTACGATGGTCCGTCGCTTTTTCCAAGAGAGCGAATCAGGTATGGTTGCACGTATGCAAAGTACACCTTTAAAACCGATAACATATTTAATCGGTATGTGGATTCCAGCTTTGTTAAGTGTTATTATTCAATGTTCAGTTCTCCTTGGTTTTGGACATTTTGTATATGGATTGAACTTGGGCAATCTTTTCGCTATCAGTACAATTGTCATTTGCTTAGCAGTTTGCGGAACTGGCTTAGGATTAGCTATGGCCGTTAACGTGAAAGGCGAAAACCAAGGGCTTGCGCTAACACAGGTATTTTCTTTAGGCGGTGCAGTGTTGGCTGGACTGTGGTTTCCCTTTGAAATGCTTCCTTCATTCGCAAGAGCAATTGGTATTTTCACACCACAATACTGGGCACAGACCGGTTTACAAAATATCATGGTACGAGGAGCAGATGTAAGTGATATTTGGCAAGGTCTACTCGTGTTATTAGGCTATGGTGCGTTTGGAATTTTAATTGCATTATTGCGGTTCAAATATTTCATTAAGACAGCGATTAGTTAAATTAACTTTTCTAAAAAACCGTCACCTTTTTAAGGATGACGGTTTTTTATTGGAAAGATTATTAGATTCGGGTGAGCTTTCACGTTCAATCGACACTCTTTCTCTTTCAAACGACTATCTTGCTCTCTCAGCTTAGAACCTTACACTCAAATCAGCATCCTATGAGCGTTTACCCAGATACTTCCAATTCTCCTGACTTACAATTGTATTCCTGTCTTATGTATTGAGTAAATAAATACAAAGAAAGAGGCTACCCGTCATTCAATTCTCACTGAATTTCTAGATAGCCTCTTTACTACTTATTTAATCTTAACTGTTCGTTTCTCTTCAACAGGAACGGAGACATATAGTGTTTTCGTTTTTGTATCATAGAAGTAAGAACGTTTTGTAGCATTTACAGCTTTAAGCGTGTTTACAGCTTTATATTTATGGTTAGCCGCTTGAACTTTTTTCGGTTGATTTACATTGTTTAATTTTAACGTGAATTGTGTTAAATCAGATTTGAAATTCTGTTTAAGAACTTTCTGATCAAACGTAATTTCATTTTTCTTGTTTACCACGGTAAATTTCGTTTCGTTAAATTTCCCTGATTGGTAGTCAAGAGTCTTTGCATCATCTTCATAGAACGTGTACTCCGATTTATCTGTTACATACGTGTCTAATGTTAGATTAGTTAGCTCATTTTGATCTGTGTATTGTTGAACTTCTCTCGTAGGTATAATGCTGTTTTTCTTCACGAAAATCGGCATTGTTTCTAGAGGTGCTGCAACAGTAATTGTTTGTCCACCTTTATACTCCACTTTTGAATTGAAATCAACCCAAGTTTCGCCTTCAGGTAAGTAAACTTCACGAGAAGTTTGACCTTCATTAATAACTGGTGCAAGCATCATGCTATCTCCAAACATATATTGATCACTAATATCGTATGTGTTTGGATCTTCTTGGAAATGATAAACAAGTGGTTGTTGTACAGGTTTACCAGTTTCAGTTGAATCTTGGAAAGCATTGTATAGGTAAGGAAGTAATTGATATCTCATTTCAATATATTTCTTAGAGATTTTCTCAACTTCTGGACCAAACGCCCAAGGTTCTTGACCTTGTTTCACTGCTGCTTTTGCATCACTATCATAATGAATACGTGCAAACGGTAAGAATGCACCAACTTGAATCCAACGTGCAAAAAGTTCTGCATCTGGACGTGAAGCAAATCCACCAATATCATTACCAACGAATGAAATACCAGACATACCAGCATTCATATTCATAGGAATCGACATTTGTAAGTGTTCCCAGTTACTTACGTTATCACCTGTCCATAGAGCAGCGAAACGTTGTGTTCCTGAATACATATCACGTGTTAAAACAAAAGGACGTTCGTTCGGCTTATGCATTTTGAATGCATCGTAAGTAGCTTCTGCTTCGTCATGTCCGTAAAGATTGTGGTACTCCGTGTGAATAATTTTATTGTCATCATAGCCAAAGTAATTATCTAAAGGCATTGTATGATTATAAATTCCACCATCTAAAAATACAGCTGGTTCGTTCATGTCATTCCATATACCATCAATACCTTCATCAAATAATACGTCATGATTTTTTGCCCACCAGTCGCGAACTTCTTGTTTTGAGAAGTCAGGGAAAGCTGAGTCTCCTGGCCATACAGGTCCAATGAAAGGTGTTCCATCCGCATTTTTTGCCCAGAAGTCATTTTTAGTTCCTTCTTGGTAAATACGATAGTTTTCATCTTGTTTTACAGCTGGATCATTAATAGCGATTGCTTTAAATCCTGGCATAGATTTTAATTTCTTAAGAGCATCCTTGTATTCTTGAGTCCAAGTAAATACACGGTATTCATCCATATAGTCAATGTCAAAATGCATGGTGTCTAATGGAATTTCTTTGTCTCGATATGTTTGAGCAACATCTGTAATTTCATCTGCTGTATATCCCCATTTACTTTGGTGAAGACCTAGCGTCCATTCAGCAGGCATTTCCATTTTTCCTGTAATTTCTGTATAACGATCAAGTACGTCTGATACTTCTGGTCCGTACATGAAATAATATGTTAGCTTCCCACCATTTGCATAGAAATAGTAGTAGTCGTCTGATTCACTTGCCATTTCAAAGTATGAACGATGTGTGTTATCAAAGAAAATACCATATGCTTTTTCATTTTTTAACCCCATGAAGAATGGAATCGACGTATAAAGATATTTTGTATCTTTCGTATATGAGTAAGCATCTGTATTCCAGTGCCCAATACTTTTGCCTCGTTTGTTAAATTCAAGACCAGATTGTTCACCAAAACCATAGAAGTCTTCATTTTTATCGGTTTTCTTGAATACATAGGGCTTGCCATCTTCATAACCTGAAGCGCCACCTGCTCCCATGTAATCTTCATTAATCACATTGCCTTTTTTATCCGTAAACTTAATACCAAAAGGAGTTTTTTTGATGGTCACATTTAATTCTTTTGTAGAAATTGTGAGACTATCTTTGGAATCTTTCGTGGAGAATTTAGGAGTTTTCCATTGCGTTTTTGCGATTCCGCGAGAGGTATATTCTTTTTCCCCTTTTTTCACAAGAGAGATTTTAACTAAGTCATCTGCGAACACGCGAATATATGCTTCATTTGTTCCTAAGTCTAGCTTTACTCCATCGTTTAATTTTTCAACTGACTTGACGGAAAGCTTTTGTAAATTTTCTTTCTTTAATGGTGTATCTGCTTCTGGCTGAGTTACAGCTGCCATTGCAGTTGTTAATGCTGTTGAGAGGGGAAGTATTAAAGCTAAAGCAAAAATAACGAATACTCTCAACAATTGTTTACTGTTTTTCATGTATGCACCTCTTCTTTTTTATTACTTGTAGAAATATAACGAAGACATGAACCAACCGTCAATGAATTCAAACATGCAAGGACACCTTGAAAACATTGGTGTCGAATGACCTAACCAGTTGTCACTTCAGTGTGTTAAAGTACTAACACACTAGATGTAAGCAGTTCCATTTAAGATTTAAAAAGAACCATATGAACTAGTGAGTTATCAAGAAACTACTACTTATTATTCTCCTATAATATTTACTATTTGTTTAAATCGAATTTTAAATTTGGTTATAAATGGCATGAGAAAAACAGTCAATTTAGGACATGATAATTCATTGAAGAAACAAATCTAAAGGGGTGCTAATAATATGGCGTTGGAATGGTTTAACAGAGTAACTGGCGAACTTCAAGAACAGCTGGAATCTATTTGTGAAGAGTATGACCAAATTGGTCATATGACGATTGATCAGAGCACAAAACATCCACGCATCGAATTTTTTGTGGATACGCTAAATGGCGAAAGAGAATACTTTTGCACCCTATTGTTCGATCCTCATAATGAAGAATTCTATCTTGAAAGCTTTGATGTAGAATTTGAACAACCAGCAAGAGTTATTCTTGCTGATATTGAGGATGTTATCGACGCTGTTCATGAAAGCTTTCATGCCTTTTTAAACGGAGAACATGAAATGTATTATGTGGATGAAGCTGAAGATGGTGATGATGAGGATGACGATGATTCATACGAGATTACTGAGATTGAAGATGAAATAAATGAGGTTAGTGTTTCAGGAATCGAATGGGAAACTCCAGAAGTCACTGCCTTTTATATTGAAGATGAAGTGGAAACAACCTATCAATTTGGGGTTGTTAGTGCTACAGGTGAAGGTGTCTTACGGAGGGTAAATCGACTTTGGACTGATGATGAAGTCTTCAAAGATGAAAGTCAGTTCACCTTCGCAAAAGAAGAAGCGAGCACCATTATCGCTATGATTGCGAGTCATATGGACGATTTGCCTGGTTTTGAAGATATGATTATTCAGTAAACAAAACAGTAGGTATTGAATGGATGTCTACAATACCTACTGTTTATTAATTTGAAGTAATAAAACTGATTCTTTGACTTTAAACACTAGCTAATTGAGGTTTAAGTCCTTCTTTTACCATCTGCATAAAATGATGTTTGTGATCAGGATGACATGCGATTAAATAAGGTTCCCTGTTCATGCCTATAAAATCATTTCCTTGAAAATCAACGACTATTCCTCCCGCTTCTTTCACCATTAATATGCCAGAGTATAGATCATCACCTTCCGAGTTATATAGAATGATTCCATCTATATCGCCTTTTGCCAACATACACCACTGTAAAGTTGGAGCCCATAATCTCATCATGCGTTTTGAATTAACATCTATGTAATGTCTTAAACGGACTGCTTTTTCATCATTTTGAACTGCATGTCCTTGTATCCACCCTACAGTAAGTCTATTCACATTTTCATTCTTTTTGATTTTTATTATTTTGTTATTGCAAATGAACCCTCCATTTAAACTAGAAATAAATAGTCGGTTTACCATCGGCTCATAAATCACACCCAGAACAGGTTCTCTCTTGTATAAAAGAGTAATGGACACTGAAAATACGGGGAAACCAATAGCGAAATTATTGGTTCCATCTAGTGGATCAATCATCCATAGCCAATCACTTTTTAACCCATTATCTCCAGCTTCTTCACTATGGATTCTGTGATCAGGAAACGCTCGACTTAATTCATTTAAAATAACGCCTTCTGCCAAATGATCGACTTCGGTTACTACATCACCAAAATCATCTTTTACTTCAATACTATATGATTTATCAAATCGATCTTTCGCTATATTTCCTGCTTCTATAATGACTTTACTGGCAACTTCTTGCGCTCTGATTAATGTCTCTTGCATATAGACCTCCCGAGAAATGTTGTATGTTATTTTTATCGTATCATATTATTTAGAGAACATTACCAGAATTTCCTATCCAATTTATGAATATGTATAAAAAATGAGCGACCGATACAAAATCTCGGCCGCTCTGTTTCGTTTTATAAAGCCTATCCACTTTTTATTCAATCTCCATCTTATCTAAAAACATCACAAATTCAGTGTTTACATCAATATTGGTATACCCGCTACTATTATAAGAACCATTACCAAACGATACTTCATTTTTCTCGTTGTACGGAACCCAACCAAAGTGCATGGATGAATTCGAGAAAAATGAATTGAAAAACATATCAGGCTGCTTGGATAATAAAAATTCTTCATGAGAGTCTATGACTGAAACCCATTCCTTAGACAATTGACTCACACCGTAAGATTTATTGTTTAATGCTACATTATTATCTAATTGGATTCTTGGACTATAATCTTCAACACCATCTGTTACATAAAATGATCGATCTCTTATCAAAAAGAACTTTATATGATGAACTTGATCTTCATTCTGTAAATTCCACACAAAATGGAAAGTAGAAGGATCATTTTCGTCAATTTTCCATATATGTGGTTCACCAGTGGTACTAATAGATCCAACATTCCATTTCCGATTTTGCCATACCCAATAACTTACCCCATTTTGATTTTCAGCAGAAATAAATGGAACAAATACATGCTTCTCATCCAATTGGATGGTGTCTTGAATAACCTCAACTTTTGCTTCTGGAAAGATAAGATTCATCTCTTTCGATAATTGTTCATGATTAGGGAACGAAGTCGGGTTTGAATAAACAAACCAATAAATGAAAAATCCAACCAGTACACTGACAGGTACTCCAATTACGATAAGCAACCTTTTTTTCTTCATTCTAGTTTCCTCCCTTAATCAGTGAGTGCTCAGAACGAAAGTATAATTGCTTATTTTTAGTTGAAATGAGTATACCTTTTCCATCCTTTTCTAAATAAACGACCGTCTTCAAGCCACTTCCCCATTTAGTCGAAAATCCAATAAGTTGATAAGGAAAACGTTCGACTACTTTCTTGGAATGTTTATTCAACTCCATCTCAAGATACCATTCATGACTTTGAACCAATTCATCACTTAAAAATGGAGTTTGCTTTTTAAGCCGCTCTTTATCTAAAGAGCTATCTTTAGCAGATGGGTGAATATTTACGACTGAAGCATTTTCAATATTTGAAATATAGGTTTCAAATTCACTTTCGGGATAAATGAAATGATTAAAAGGTAATGCCAGTAGTAACGCGATTAAAAAGATAAAATTGGCGTAAAAACCTAGCCATGCAAATGGTCGATATAATTCCCACTTTTTGCTCTTATTTTTAAATACTGCATACAAAATCCAAACTCCAAGAGGTAAAATCGGAATTTTTATATAGCTATTAAACATCTGCCAATTAATTGAAAAAGTAAAAAACCCTATAAATATAATCAGTAGAACCTTCCACAATGTTGGTCTCACTTCTTGCTTGGTATATAGAAAATTGGTTAACCACCCAATTACAATCCAAGCTGAAATCGTCGCAATCAATTCAATGATGTTCATACTCTCCAAGAAGTTCATTCCCCTTAATTCCTTTTTTCTATGTTGGAGTCAAATAGTAAATAGATAGATTAAACTCCTATGATTCATTTCGACACCATCTAAATATTCACCTTCCAAAATTTTCATTTAAAATATAATAGGTTTTCATTACCCTCCAAAAAATAATCAAAGAATCTATAATCAAAAAGAAGCGACCGAAACAAAATATCGGCCACTCTTGAATTTCTATACAGTTTCTAATGTCGATTTCATCATACCTATTTATCAACGTGACCACTTCAGTTATATAATTCTCCGACTCACCTTTTTCCCATCATACATATACACCATCGGTTTATTATCTAGAAAAGTCTCCATATAAACGGGTCTTCCCCATAATTGATAAATATACGGAAGCACATTTTCTAAATACTGTGGGTCTAGTTCAGTTCCTTCATAGCCATGTTTTAAATACAACTCTCCATTACGTGAATAATCGCCATCATCTACGACAATGTACGGAAAGCTTCCGTTCACACGCATGGAAACAAGTCGGTCACGTACATGTTCATAATCTTTATCTGTCACGATATATTTTCCATCCTTTTTCTCGAACAAATAAAGATCCTCTTGCTTCACCAAATCTTTTGTTAAGTAGTTTCGAATGAAAGAAATATCAGATTCAATTTCTCGTACTTCAAACATTTTCTCTCTACCTGACTGAGGCTTAACCCCTAATCTCAACATTTCCTCAGAAGGTTCGTTGTATCTTCTTTCAATATCTTCATAAATTTTCAGCCCTAAGTAATAGGGATTGATACTTGTTTTGGAAGGCTGCACAACATTTGCGTTTAAAAGAGAAAATTCAATTGCCTCATCCGTCGTTAAATCCATTTCTCGTAATATTCGCTGATGCCAGAAAGTTGCCCAACCTTCATTCATGATTTTCGTCTCGATTTGTGGCCAAAAATAGAGCATTTCTTCTCGCATCATTGTTAAAATATCACGTTGCCACTCTTCAAGTTCAGTACTGTATTCTTGAATAAACAATAGAAGGTCTTTTTCTGGACTAAGCGGAAATTTTTTTCTCTTCTTTAAAATCTTTTTATTGTCAGGTTCCTTATAATCAATTCCCCATAAATCGTCATAAGGCGTTTTCCGTACAGTGATCTCATTTTCCTCATCAAGTTCTTCGTTGTGTTTATGCTTAATTATCGAAGGGTCAATATGTTCCTGGATGGCTAATGCAGCGTCTAAAAACCGTTCGACCTCTTCTTTCCCATGAATCAATTCATAATTCATAATTCGTTCAGCCGTTGCAGTCATGCTTTCAACCATATCGCGTCTTGTATTAGAAAAGCGGACATTGTTTTTAAAGAAATCGCAGTGAGCAAGTACGTGAGCAATGATCAGTTTGTTTTGTGTCAGACTGTTCGTATGCAGCAAAAACGCATAGCATGGATCCGAATTAATGACGAGCTCATATATTTGGCTCAATCCTAAATCATATTGAAGCTTCATCTTATGAAATTGCTTCCCGAAACTCCAATGAGAAAAACGTGTCGGCATCCCGTATGCACCGAATGTATAAACAATATCTGCTGGACAAATTTCATAGCGCATTGGATAAAAATCAAGGCCAAATCCCGAGGCAATTTCCGTAATTTCAGCAATCGCACGATGAAGCTCTTTATCCATCAACTTAATCCCTTCGCGTGTTATTTTTCTCCTTTTTGAAAAAATCGTTTCATTGCGTGGTAGACATCTTGTTTTTCTCTTAATACATAATGACGAAACTTATCATTTGAAATCCCTTTATAGACGGACATTAAAGTCGAATAGCGACCATGCACATTTACTTCTCCATATCCAAACATGCTCGAAACATCCATTAATTCATTGACTAGCTTTACACATTTCTCATTGTCTCTCGTCATATTTTCCCCGTCCGAGAAGTGTACAGGGTAAATATTAAACCTAGATGGACTGTATTTTTGTTCAATGAGTTCAATTGCTTTTTCATAGGCTGAGGAACAAATGGTTCCACCGCTCTCCCCTTTATTAAAGAAATCTTGCTCCGAAACCACCTTGGCTTCTGTATGATGAGCAATAAATTCAATTTCAACGGTTTCGTATTTCGTACGTAAAAATTTAGTCATCCAGAAAAAGAAACTGCGAGCCATATATTTTTCAAAGACACCCATAGAAGCACTTGTATCCATCATTGCTAAAACAACTGCTTTGGAATCAGGTTTAATGACATCATTCCATGTTTTATAACGCAAATCATCATTATGAATTGGGGAAATTTCAGCTTTCCCTTTCGAAGCATTTCGTTTGATAGCGGTTAAAATCGTACGCTTTTTATCAATATTCCCCATAAGACCTTTTCTGCGAATATCATTAAACTCAATCTTTTCAATGGTATGATCGGCTGTTTCCTTTTGTTTTAAATTCGGTAATTCCAACTCTTTAAATAAAACCTCTTGAAGTTCTTCGAGCGTCACTTCAGCTTCATAATAATCTTGGCCGGGTTTGTCGCCCGCTTCCTTACCTTGACCCTGACCATTTTTCCCATTGTTAGGATCACGTGCCAGGATATCGCCTATTTGACTATCTCCATCGCCTTGACCGACATGTTTTGACTGATCGTAATTGTATCGAATTTTGTATTCATCCAATGAACGTATCGGGATTTTTATCACATCTCGTCCATTTGACATGATAATACTTTCTTCACTAATTAAATCCGGCAAATTATTTTTAATGGCTTCTTTTACTTTGTCCATGTGACGTTTCTGATCTTGGTATCCTTTTCTGTGAAGCGACCAGTTTTCCTGTGAGATGACAAAACGATTATGTTGGTTTTCGTTCATTTCCATCCACACCCATCTTTTAATAGAAGCTTTTAATTTCCTTATCATATGCACGGACAATCAAGTTATGAACATGTCAGGGCAAATAAAAAACAAGACTAATGAAAAATAATTAGTCTTGTTTCTATCATTTTATCGGTTAAGCAGACTTCCAACGTATCGCAATAATTCATTCGCAGAAATCGAATTGTACCCATGCTCATCTATTAATCGCGCAACCACTTCGTTTACTTTTTTCAGTTGTGACTCATCAGGCGTTTTCGATGAAGTGGTAATTTTCACGACATCTTTTAAATCCGCAAATAGTTTCTTTTGAATCGCTTCACGCAAACGTTCATGTGAATTATAGTCAAAGCGTGTGCCTTTTCTTGCATAAGCAGACAAACGGATTAAAATTTCTTCGCGGAATGCTTTTTTCGCATTTTCTGAAATACCAATTTGCTCTTCAATCGAGCGCATTAATTTTTCATCTGGCTGCATTTCTTCCCCAGTAAGTGAGTCTCTCATTTTGTTTTTATTACAAAATGCTTCCACATTGTCGAGGTAGTTATCCATTAACGTAATAGCTGATTCTTCGTACGAGTAAACAAAGGCTTTTTGAATTTCCTTCTTCGCAATTTCATCATATTCTTTTCGCGCAATCGAAATATAATTTAAATACTTTTCACGATCTTCTTGTGAGATCGAAGCATGTTGATCAAGTCCATCTTTTAATGAACGCAAAACGTCTAGTGCATTAATAGAAGGTACTTCTTTGCGAATAATGGCTGAAGAAATCCGGTTGATGACATAGCGCGGATCAATTCCATGCATGCCTTCAGTAGGAAACTCCTTCTTCAACTCTTCAACATCAAGTTGGTTATAACCTTCCACGTTTTCCCCATCATACAGTCGCATTTTTTTGACGATATCAATGCCTTGTTTCTTAGGCGTTTCCAGTCTCGTTAAAATTGAAAAAATAGCCGCTGTTCTTAGCGCTTGAGGTGCAATATGAACATGCGTCATATCACTTTCTTTAATCATTTTTTCATAGATATGTTCTTCCTCACTCACTTTCAAATTATAAGGAATTGGCATAACGATGATTCTTGAATGAAGAGCCTCGTTCTTTTTATTGGAAATAAACGAATGGTACTCGGTTTCGTTCGTATGCGCAATAATTAATTCATCGGCGGAAATTAACGCAAATCTTCCAGCTTTGAAATTACCTTCCTGTGTTAACGACAATAAAAGCCAGAGAAACTTTTCATCTAGTTTCAACATTTCTTGAAACTCCATCATTCCTCGATTCGCTTTATTTAATTCGCCATCGAACCGATAAGCACGAGGGTCTGATTCAGAACCAAATTCGGCAATCGTTGAGAAGTCTATGCTGCCGGTTAAATCAGCGATGTCTTGAGATTTAGGATCGGACGGGGTATACGTTCCGATTCCGACTCGTTTATCCTCGGAAAAGAAAATCCGCTCAACTCGCACATCTTCAATTCGTCCACCATATTCTTTTTCTAATCGCATCGCATTGAGTGGAGACAAGCTCCCTTCAATATGAATGCCATATTCCTCGAAGAAGTCTTTGCGCAGCTCGTGAGGAATTAAATGAAGAGGATCTTCATGCATGGGACAACCTTTTATAGCGTAAACCGCACCCTCATCTGTTCTTGAATACTTCTCGAAGCCTCGTTTAAGCAAGGTAACAAGAGTCGATTTACCACCACTTACAGGACCCATTAAAAGAAGAATCCGTTTGCGAACATCTAATCTTTTGGCAGCTGGATGAAAGTATTCTTCCACGAGTCGTTCAAGTGCAGTTTCGAGTCCAAATATTTCATTGCCAAAAAATTGATATCGTTTCTGTCCATCTTCTTCTGTAACTCCAGCACTCTTAATCATATTGTAAACCCGTGAGTGAGCGGTTTGAGCAACTTCTGGTCGTTCCTTCACAATGGCTAAGTAATCGGAAAATGTGCCTTCCCACTTGAGTTTATTCTCTTCTTCTCGGTAGCTTTTCACCTTATTTAAGATGTCCATACTTTTCCCTCCATTCAGGGGTTGGTTTATTTATAGTATGAGTGGAGGGTTGTGATGATGACGAAGAAATGCGAAGGGGTAGTGAAAGGTAGAGAGCTGAATTTTTTCGGTTACGGGAGTTATCAATCAAACTGGAGATTTATTAATCAAACATGGGATTTATCAATCAGAATCAAAGTTTTCCGTGAAATGATTTCCGTTTCAGACGGACGCGTTCCGCGGGCATGGCTTCAGTCTCCTCGTCGCTTCAAAACACCTGCTCCTGCGGTTACTCGTCGCAAAGACACTGGCTTTAGCCAGCATCTTTTCTGCGGTGCCTTCAGCTCATGCTATTCCCGCTGGAGTCGCCGTCTTCCACTTCAATCCAATATCAACTTGAAAAAGAATAAACTAAAAAATAGAATTAATTTGGGAAAGTTTATGTGTTCCTTTCTTGATTCGGTATAAAGTTTATTGGACAACTCCACTTACCAAAATGACAATCCTCCAACTAAAGCTAAGTTGTTTTCTAATTTCTCTATGTTAAAATAATTTTATCAGAATTTACCAATAGATAAGGTTGTGTGTTTATGGAATGTATAGGTTGTAGGTTAGCGAACGAAAAAGAACCGGTTTATGTTGTGTTTGAAGATGACTATATTAGTTGTTTCTTAGATCATGAACCATTCAATGAAGGTCATGTATTAATATTGCCGAAAAGTCATATTCTCGACGCCGATGAATTAGATGAAAGTACAGCCGATTCAATAATGAAAGCTTCTATGTTTATTTCAAAAGCGATTAAAAAACTGTATAAGCCTGATGGAATCACGATATGTCAAAATGGTGGGGTTTTTAATGAATTGACACATTATCATATGCATGTGGTTCCAAGATATAAAGACCAACCATTCGCCACTTTCTACATGGAAGGTGAACAGATTTTAATAGAAGACCCGGCAAAATTGAGAGAAACACAAAGTAATTTAAGCGAAGCTATTCGAGAAGTAATAGGTTCTAAGTAGTAAATATTAAAGGAGTAATCATCATGACACTCAAAAACGTATTACAACATTCAAATTATATTAATTCAAAGGCAGAATACTTAGGTGAAGGGGCGTGGCATCAAGCTTGGAAGTTGACGGGCGACCAACACGAACCACTTGTTTTACGAATACCTAAAAAATTCGCCTACAACAAAGAGGTTCCTTACGATGAAGCAGCTTTAAAAGCAGAATATGGTGGGACTGATCTTTATTATCGCTCTGTGAATCAAGTCGTACCCGGTGCTGCCCCTGAAATGTTCGTATACCATGTATCAGTAGAGTTAACCTATACCATCGAATCTTTTGCAGGAAATCATGTGAATTTACATACATTAAGTAAAGACGATGCACTAGAAATGGGTGAAGTAATTGGTCAATTATATAGGGAAGTTGAACAGGTTGATCATGGTCTCGAAGGATTGGGATATTTAACATGGAATAAAGAAAGAGGTCTACATGGTCATTTTTTGAGTGATTTCCAAGAATTCATTGAAGATGAATGTAAAGAAGTAATGGATGACTACCATGAATTGTCACTAAAGAGACCCATTTTTGACAACCCCGATTTAAGGGATGGCATAAAAAAGATCTGCGAAACTCGTTTAAAAGCAATCAGCCATCCCGTATTAACAAATCAAGATGCATCTCCAGAGAATTGGTTAATCGATAAGGGGCAAATTAGACTCATTGACCCTCTTCCAATCTTGTATTTTGGCGAAGTAATGGCAGGAAACTTTTTAAATTTGTATGAAACGTTATTTGTAGAACTCTCACATACGGAACGCTATAAAAAGCATCAATTTAATGAGTGCCAAGAAACATTAAAGGGCATTGCGGATGGTTTTGTAAAAGGTTATTGTGCACAAAATCCCGATTCAATTGTGATCCTAAGAGGAGAACAAATGCTTCAAGTATTGGATTCAGCTGTGAATCACGTTCGTATGTTGGAAGAAGGATTAAACGAAGAACAAATCATCCGTTATGGGTCTAAAGAAGATGTAGGAGAAAGATTGTCTGTTTTTCATGATAAGTTAATTGATTTACTAAAATTCACCTGAACTTTTCTAATTTCCGGGTTGAGTCAAATATCACTGTGGATGGCAACAAAAAGGGCTGTCAATTAATTATAATCTGACAGTCCTTAACCAAACACTATAATTTAAATCCATTATTCCATTCCCGTTAAATTGCTCTTTGCATAAATGTCTTCAGCTGACATCTGTGTCCATTCTTCTAATGAGACGTCGGGATTTTCCATCAAAAAACTCTCCATAATTTCATAACCAATTTTGTAGTTGGACAAGGGGAGAATCCCTTTACCTCGGTTACCAAAGAAGAAATCTGACCAAACCTCATAATCAGCTGAGTTTAAATTCTCATTGAAAATTTTCCATGACTCTTCTTTGTAGTATCCTTTTAATGGCTTGACCCACGGTACATCAATGCTTGGATACATTTTTTTCGAAAATGCTTCTGCCTTTCCCTCTAATACGACTTTTTCAATCAGTGTATCTCCTACTTCACTTTCCATCGCAACAAGATGATGATATTCATGTGCGATGGTATGTTTTATGTCTATTTCAAGAAATGAAGGGTCGACCAAAATGATCATTGTATATTTGTTAAACGCCTCGCCAGTCACATAATTCACCTTTTTAAGCGATGATTTATTTTGCGGAGTTGATGGTAAAACATAAATGAACTTATCTTCTCCAGGAAGCAAATCTGATGATTCTTTTAGAGCTTCAATTACCAATTCGTTTATTAATGTTTTCTTTTCCGTTAAATTCTCCAATAATTCGTCCATAGCCTCCACATCTTTAGGAGGTGTTAACATCCAATGTTTTAAACGTGGGATTCCCATATCCGAACTAACTTGTTTTACAATTGCTTCTTCATAAAGTTCATCAATATTGTCTGGTTGTTTTTTGGCACTTTCCAAAAATCCTTCGAATTCATCATAATAAGTAAAGATTTTAAATTCTTGTTCCTTATGTTTAAACACGATCGGATTATCGTCCATCTCAGGTGTTGGACTCTTTACTTTTTCTGTCTCATTACAACTAATAAGTAAAAATGATAAGCTAATTATTAACGCAAAAGAACTAATTTTTTTCAACAACTTTCCCTCCTACTCTTCTTTTGATTTTTAATGGCGACGGCATTTTTCATCCTGTATAGAAGTTCATAATTATGATTTCTTATAAAAATAAGGACCACATTCTGTTTCATGAGTATGAATATAAGTCCAAGAATAATCTTCGTCTGCAACAAAAATGTCTTGTTCCTTTTCAAAATCCGCAGCGGTTATACTTGAAGCATTTTCAAGCTTATAGACTAAATCTAGATGTTGATAGAAAGCAAAACAGTTTTCTTTTTTCATGTTATTAAAAGCAACTATTGAATCTTCTTTTTCAATACAATCCAAAACTTCATAACTAAAAACGTGCCAAAGAAACGATTCAAATGAGATTTCTTTTTTCATTTCTTTAGGAATAGTTTTTGTAAATTCACTCTCCCACTTCTCTTTAAAATCCTGTCTTTCACCAATCAATTCAGTTACAATTACTCCTTTTTTGGTCAAATATTGAACAAAGTCTGTTCTTTCTTTCGCAAATTCTGCAGCTATTAAGACATCTAATACTTTATCTTCGGGAAGTTGGTCAATAATTTTATTGATTTGCTCTTTATAAGACGAAAACATATAAATATTCCTCTCCAGTCAATCAAAGTTGTATAAGACACTTTCATTATTTTAAAATGCTAGTTAAATAATTGGTTTTAAAGGTAAATTCTACTAATTACTACGAAAATAAATGCAATAGGTTTCAATAAACTTATATTGAAACATACATTATTATCAATGCTATAATTACATAATAATGGGTTTTATTTAACGGAGGTCGAATATGAAGGAAACACTTACAATATTACATACGAATGATTTGCATGGTCACTATGATTTAGCACTTAGACAAGCGGCGTTAATTAAAAAGAGGAAGCAAGAGTTATTGGACCAAGGAGAAAATGTGATTGTTTTAGATGGCGGTGATCATATGGATTTGAGCATGAATGAATGTTTAGCTACTTCTGGAGCTATCCATCTTGAAATGCTTGCTGCCACTGGTTATGATGCGATGACAGTTGGAAATAATGAACTGTTGCGTTTACCTATGGAAAGAATTCGAGAACTCAGTCAACAATCCAAAGTACCTTGGCTTTTACTTAATATAGAAGAAGCAGATGGCTCACAAATTGGTGGGACAAAAGAGACATTATTACTTGAAGTTGGGGAGCATTTAAAGATCGGACTTTTTGGAGCTACTGATCAATTTGAAGATACCTATGAAAAGAAGCACGGCTTGCGCAATAAAAATACGGTTAAAGAAATCGAGCTTGCAGTTGAGAAGTTAAGAAATGACGGAGCTAACCTCATTATTTTCCTATCACATATGGGTTATCACACAGATTTAGGGCTTACCAAGGAATTATCCGGGCTAGTTGATGTCATTGTTGGTGCACATAGTCATACCGTATTGAACCAGCCAGAATTTGTTTCTGATATCGTCGTCGTACAAGCAGGTTCTTTTGGAAAGTATTTAGGTGAACTAAAAGTTACTGTGGATACGGATCAAAAGAAAGTAGTTGATCATACAGGTCATTTAACCGAGATATCAATGGATGATGTTAGCGATCCGGAATTAAGTGAGATTGTAGATAGAGCTCGAGTAGTTACGGATAAATTTTTATCTGAAATTATCTACAACTCTGATGATGATATTATTCACGAAGAATTAGTAAAGTTAATGGCTCATAGCGTCAAAGACTTTTGGCAATCTGACATTGGAATTATGTATGGAGGGGCTGCTTCTAGCGGAGTAGCCGGTGGGGATATCACAAAAGGTGATATAGTAAATGCATGTAAGAGTATGCAATCCTCGGCACTAATCGAATTAACAGGTGAACAAATTGCTGGTTTACTAAATGAGACTCTAAATGAAGAAATCACAAATAGAAAAGTGTATGGGAACGGTTTCCGCCCTCAAGGTGGGAGCATTGGAAAACTCCAATTTGCTGGTGTGATTTGGACCGAACTCGATAACAATATTTCGGACATTCAAATTAACGGGGAACCCATTGATTTTAGTAAGACCTATACAATTGGAACTGGCATGCCTCTTGTATATGAAGAAGTAAGCGGATATCCAAGTGTTAATGGAAATAAACTAATCGACTACTCCAAAGTGTTAATGGTTAAAGATATTTTTATTGACTACTTAAGGAAATGCCATAGTGAATAGAAAAAACCGTTTTTTTATTTGGTACAAAAACTAAATTAAACATACAAATAGAGCTCAAATTCGTAAATGATTTGAGCTCTTTAAAAATACACAAGTATCAGGAATAGTTTAATAACTAGAAATAAAATATTAATTTGACCCTAAATGTAACTATCGAACATTCAAAAATAGCCAAAAACATATGTGTTTGTACCATGTCTTATTAACTAAAGCATCCGTTAGTTAAGCAAGGAAATTTATGCTTCGCTAGTTTTAGCGATTGTTTCTTTGTATTTATTTAAAGC
>NZ_JBHZRU010000008.1:0-143783 GCF_043641925.1 Paenisporosarcina quisquiliarum | reverse complement strand
GTATATAAGATATGGATGATGTCGTGCTTTTTTCATGCGCTAAATTGTGTGCTTACCCCAACATTTATTATAGAACCTTTTTTAAATTAAATAACCCCACTAATCGTCTTTCGATTAGTGGGGTCAGTGGAAATTATTTTTTCAAATCACTACGTGTAATAATATGGTCTACTAAACCATATTCTTTCGCACGTTCTGCCGTCATAAAGTTATCACGGTCTGTATCTTTCGCGATTACTTCAATTGGTTGACCTGTGCGTTCAGATAAAATACCATTTAACTTTTCACGTAGGAACAAAATGCGTTTAGCAGCAATCTCAATTTCAGTTGCTTGCCCTTGTGCTCCACCAAGTGGTTGGTGAATCATTACTTCTGCATTTGGTAAAGTATAACGCTTACCTTTTGTTCCAGCTGCAAGTAAGAATGCCCCCATAGATGCAGCCATACCAATACAAACGGTTTGTACGTCTGGTTTGATAAATTGCATAACATCGTAAATTGCCATACCTGCCGTGATACTACCACCAGGGCTATTGATGTAAATGGAAATGTCTTTTTCTGGATCTTCTGCTTCCAAGAATAATAATTGAGCTACGATGGCATTAGATACATTATCATCTATTCCACTTCCAAGCATAATGACACGGTCTTTTAATAGACGTGAATAAATGTCATAAGCACGCTCTCCACGACTAGTTTGTTCAATAACTGTAGGAATTAAGTTCATTGAAATTGCCTCCTTCAAACGTAAATTCTTTTTCTAATATCCTGAGATGACGATTGCCTCTCAGCTATATCCTTATCATATACAATATGGTCAAGGATGGTCAAATATAACGTTCTCAAATGTCTAGTTGAATTGTTGATAGCTAATTTGTATAATAGAAAAGTCGCTTGCCCTCGTGGTGCAATGGATAGCACGTAAGCCTCCGAAGCTTAAAATGTGAGTTCGATCCTCGCCGAGGGCGTTGTCAGAAGAAAAATTCAGCTTTCACCTTAAATGGTGAAAGCTGTTTTTTCTATCTTAACCTATGCAAACGTATTCCTCATTGTTCAATCTTCTTTTTGAATCATCGCAATTAATCCAGATACGGCTTGTTCTTCATCAGAACCATCCGCACTAATGACAACCTGTGATCCTTTGCTTATCGCTAAGCTCATAATCCCCATAATACTTTTAGCATTTACTTTTTTATCATCTTTTTGTAAAAAAACATCCGCTTGGTAGCGGTTTGCTTCTTGAACAAAAAGAGCAGCTTGCCTTGCTTGTAGTCCTGATTTTAAAGTTACTTCAACTTGTCGATCCAACATTCTCTAAATTCCCCCTTAGCAAAAATCCGTACGTATATTGTTACTATGTTAGCTGATGTATGTGTTTCAGACAACTATCATTTCACTTTATCTAAACTTGTCCCACTTCTAAGTGCATCTGCAATCTCGTCAAGCTTTCGCAATCTATGATTTATTCCAGACTTACTGACTGTACCTGTCGAAACCATCTCACCTAATTCTTTCAAGGTGACATCTTGATATTCCACTCGTAAACGAGCGATTTCACGTAATTTCTCCGGTAATTGATCAATTCCCATGACATTATCAATAAATCGTATATTGTCGACTTGTCGAATAGCGGCACTAATGGTTTTATTCAAATTAGCCGTTTCACAATTAACAAGTCGGTTTACACTGTTTCTCATATCCCGTAAGATACGGACATCTTCAAATTTCAATAAAGCCATATGTGCACCAGTTATACTTAAAAAATCAGAAATTTTTTCTGCTTCTTTTAAATACGTGACAAACCCTTTTTTACGCTCAATCGTTTTGGCATTAAGTCCAAAGCCATTCATAAGAGCAACTAATGCTTCGCTGTGATCTTTATAAGAAGAGTAAATTTCTAAGTGATAAGCTGATGTTTCGGGGTTATTAACAGATCCTCCAGCTAAAAAAGCACCTCTTAAATAAGCACGTTTACAACATTTCTTTTTCACTAACTCTTTTGAAATCGTATGATTGAACTGAAAGTCATCAGAAATAATTTTCAAATCCTCCAGCAAAGCCTTCGCACCGTCACGAACACGGCAAATGTACACGTTATTCTTTTTTAAGCGCATTTTTTTACGAACTAGCAATTCCACCTGATATGGATACAATTCTTTCATCAGTGTATAGAGTCTTCGCGCAATCGCTGCGTTTTCAGTTTGCACATCCAGACTTAAAGCTCTATTGGCAAAAGATAGGGAACCGTTCATACGTATTAGTGCAGATAACTCCGCCTTTGAACAACAAGGGGTAGATGCTGCTTGAGTTAATTCTTTTTTTGTTTCTGACGCAAATGACATGGGAACTCCCCCTTTCGGAAGGAAGATGTTAGGTTTGCTGATTTCGCATACTTTCATTTTCTTCCGCATATTGTACGAGCCATTCTGCTACTTTCGTTGCTTCATGACGAATCGCACCTTCTCTAATTGTTGCTATATCTTTTTTAACTACGTTAATACCCATTTGTGTTAAACGAGTTTCGTCATAACTTACGGGTTTTGATTGTTCTTGTTCATATACGCGCTGCACAGACTGTGGAACTTCATCCGTATTTAATAAGATTGTATCAATAAATGGCGCACCCATATGATACATCAAAGCACGAACATGGTCGGCTGCAGAATAGTTATGTGTTTCTCCAGCTTGTGTCATTAAATTGCAAATGTATACATTCGGTACTTTGGAAGCTAAGATTGCGTCGCGAATTCCTTCAACCATTAGGTTTGGCAAAATACTCGTATATAGACTTCCCGGTCCAAATATTAATAAATCCGCCCTTTCAATCGCTCGGATTGTATCAGGAAGCGGTTTCACATCATTTGGAGATAAAAACACGCGATGAATGCGTTGATTATATGTGGGGATTTTAGATTCTCCCGTAACAATTGTTCCGTCCTCTAACTCCGCATGTAAAGTGATTCGCTGGTTTGCGGCAGGTAGAACTGTTCCATTCACATTTAATACTCGACTCATTTCTCGGATCGCATGTGAAAAATCACCTGTAATATCCGTTAAAGCCGTTAACATCAAATTTCCAAGCGAATGTCCTCCTAAATCATTTGAAGAACTAAAACGGTATTGGAACATTTCTTCTACTAAAGGTTCTACATCAGAAAGTGCAGCCATTACTTTACGTATATCTCCAGGTGGAGGAATGTCATAATCATCACGTAGCCTACCTGAACTACCTCCGTCATCTGCGACAGTCACAATGGCAGTTAAGTCTACGGGGAATTTTTTCAATCCTCGTAATAACGTGGAAAGACCCGTCCCACCACCGATAATGACAATCCGTTTCCGGCGTTTGGAACGTGCCATTCCATCAACCCTTTCTATGCTTAATATCCCGATGAGTAATAACAGTTTGGTAGTCTTTTTGGAAAAGACCCGCAAAATGTTCTGCTAAAGTGACGGAACGATGTTGTCCCCCCGTGCATCCAAAAGCGATCACCAGTTGTCTCTTACCTTCACGTTTATATTGTGGAATCATGAATAAAAACAAGTCCGCTAATTTTTCTATTAGCAACTGCGTATCTGGCCATTTTAAAACATATCCAGACACATCTGCATCCAATCCAGTTTTAGGACGAAGCTCTTCTATATAATAAGGATTTGGTAAAAAACGAACATCAAATACTAAATCCGCATCAATTGGCATTCCATGTTTAAATCCAAATGACATTACATTTACAGTAAATGTAGAGTTGTCTTTTGATGAAAATTCTTCTTGAATTTTTTCTCTTAATTCTTTCGGTTTTAAATCAGAAGTATTGTATATAAATTGCGCACGGCCTTTTAATTCAGACAGTAGCAATCGCTCTTTCGCTATTCCTTCCAGAGGCAATCCAGCCGGAGCTAAAGGGTGAGAACGTCTTGTTTCTTTATATCGACGTACCAACGTCTCGTTATTCGCTTCTAAAAATAAAATTTTAGGAGTAACTAAGTCAGTTTTCCCCATATCATCTAATGCACCTATTAATGAATCAAATAAATCGCCACCACGCATATCCATTACTGCGGCAATTCGGTTCATATCTTTACCAGAGTCCTTCATCAACTTTAAAAAAGTTGTTAGAAGAGCTGGAGGCAAATTATCGATACAAAAAAAGCCTAAATCTTCGAAACTTTGAATGGCAACTGTTTTTCCTGCTCCAGACATACCAGTGATGATAACCAATTCCGAATCTTGAGTTTGGCTCTTTTCCATTATTGATACTCCCCTTCACTTGATGCCTGAATGTTTTCATCTAACAATTCAAAATCTGGCGTATAGACAAATGTACCATATTGAATTCCTTGTTGCGTTACAGCAAATTGGAGATTTGTTCGATCGCCTTCTGCCATTGGCAGATGAGCTAAACTCTCGACTGGATGCCACTCAAGTATGCCTTCCTTAGTGGTTTCATAAGGAGTGCCTTCTAAACCATGAGAAACAAATGTAAACAACATCCACTCATCAATTACTTCATCTTGTTCTTGGATAATCATCGTATAGATTCCTTTTAAATGAGGCTGATGAGGATGAGTATTGGTTTCTTCCTCGAATTCTCGAATTGCTGCCAAATAAATGGATTCACCTTGTTCCATTTTGCCACCTGGCGCTACATACCAATCTCTACGAGGCTTTTTTAATAATAAAACTTGATTATCTTTTAGGACGATTAAATTCGCTATTCGTTGCACATTTTACACTCCAAATCCAACTAGACTCACTCATTCTATTATACAACTTTAATTGGACTTATATCAAAAAATCAATTTTACAATATGTAAAGTCATTGGATAAGGAATTGATCCAAATATGAAGCTAAGTTAAATAGGAGTGATGAAGTAAAATGAGAAGACTTCAAGGGGAAAGAAACAGCCTGTGTCTTAAACAGGCAAAAAAAGAGGCTGCTTCTTCGATTTAAATCGAGAAACAGCCTGTCAAAATGTTGCTATTAAAAAAGGGGGTCAATTTACTATCTTGACTATACACTTTTATTGTTGCAACGGTATTACAGCAGCATTAAGGAATGATTAAATTAAGCGTCTTTACTTAATTTTTCATGCAATTCTTCAATATAGTGTTGCGCAGCTTGTGCAGCGACGCTTCCGTCTCCTGTTGCAGTGACAATTTGACGTAATGTTTTTTCACGAACGTCACCCGCTGCAAAAATACCAGGAATCGAAGTTTCCATTTGATCATTCGTTAAAATATATCCGGCTTCATTTAAAATGCCCAAATCAGCAAACGGTTTTGTTAAAGGAAGCATCCCGATGTAAATAAATACACCATCCGCTTTGAATTCCGTTTCAGTATCATCAACAGTTGATTTTAATGTTACACCGCCGACTTTCCCGTTTTCATCATTGATTTCTTTTACAGTAGAATTCCAAATGAATTCGATTTTATCGTTGGCAAAAGCACGTTCTTGAAGAATCTTTTGTGCTCTTAACTCATCTCTACGATGTACTATCGTAACTTTGCTAGCAAAACGTGTTAAATATACGCCTTCTTCAACAGCAGAGTCTCCGCCGCCTACAACGACTAATTCTTTGTTTCTGAAGAACGCACCATCACATACTGCACAATAACTTACACCACGTCCGCCCAGTTCTTTTTCGCCTGGAACGCCCATTTTTTTGTATTCTGCGCCAGTAGTAATAATAATCGAGCGGGCTTTATACTCTTTCCCGCCAGCTTTAATCGTTTTATAAGCTTCGCCATCAATGATTTCTTGCACATCACCGTAAGCATATTCAGCTCCGAATTTTTTTGCATGGTCGAACATTTTTGTAGAAAGCTCAGGTCCTAAAATATGTTCAAACCCAGGATAGTTTTCTACTTCTTCTGTATTTGCCATTTGACCGCCTGGAATTCCTCGTTCAATCATTAGAGTTGATAAACTACCACGAGATGTATAAACAGCAGCTGTCATACCAGCTGGACCTGCACCAATAATGACAACATCATAAATTTTTTCTTCAGTCATTTAAAAATCCTCCTAAAACAATCGTTCTTAAACAAATCGTATATAAAACGATTCCTTCGTTCAACTTATTTGCTTACGAATCAAATAATGGTAAAAACTGAATCAGTTCATTTACATATTTGGTTAATGTGGCAGATGTAATATTATAATTTGCAGCGACAGCTTTTTTCGTAATTCCTTGTCCTCTAGACGATTGGAACATATAATCTGCGGCAGCAGCTAAAGCATTTGGATTTTTAAAAGAATATTCTTTATCAATTGCACGCTCCATTAAAACGAACCACATTTGAAATAAAAATGAACCTGCAATTGAAACAGGCTGATATTTATCGTAAATGTATTCAGTCGCTTCAACCGCACGTAAAAACGAACGCTCGCTATCATTTTTGCTATCAAATGAATGACCTAATGAATGTGCCAGTAACCATTTTTCCATTGAAGAATAAGATTCTACTCGAATCCATTCAGGATGGGACAAAATTTCTTGCTTATGTGATGTTTTACCAAGAAGAAAGAGACCGAACATCCGCTCACTGCGATAAGCATTTTCAAGCTTTTCAACAATGAAATCTCGATTGTGCTCCATGCCAGTTTGAGAATCCCCATCTTTTTGACCTGACCATGGCTCTAATCCTTCTTTATCTGGATCTATTTGAGTTAGAAGTTTCCACGTTTGTCGTGCAATCTCTTCGTGCCCTGAAAAATAGGCAGAGTGAGATAACCAAAAATAAAACCCGGGGTCACCCTCGTAGCCTTTTTTCTGCAAAGAACGCAACCATTTAAAAGCATCTTTATAACGACCTACTAAAGCGAAAGTTGCCCCGAGCTTATATCGATGTTCAATTAAATACGGTTGTATTTTACTTAGCATCGCAAGTAAATGATTCAATTCTTCTTCATCTTTTTCATAATAGTGAACCACGGTTAAATTACATAACGCATGTAAATTCCCTGTATTTTCTTCTAATACTTGGTGCAACAAAGCTTTTGCTTGATCGACTTCACCAATGTAAAAATAAGCTAGCGCTAAATTATTATATGCTGCCCAAAACTCCGGATTTTCTTCAATGAGTTTTTCAAGTACTTCAACCGCTTGGTCGAAATTACCTTGCTCCATCATTTTTCTAGCTTTTTCTTGTATATAAAGGTTATCACTATCAATCGAATCGTCTTCAAAAAGTGGCCAATCTTCTTGTTCTGCAAAATCAATGATTTCCATTGCTTCTTCAGCATATACGCCACTTACATCCATCTCTGTATACTTAGTAGCGTATTTTCGAGCCTCAACAATTAAGCCTAAATGAGCATACACTTCTGCTAAGAAGAAAATAATTTCTGTTTCATTAGGATCTAAACTATGAGCACTTTGAAGCAACTCTAAAGCCAAATCGTAATTTTCCAGTTCCATTTCAACTATCGCAAATTGCATCAAAATAAGCGGATCATCAGGACTGAGTTCCGCTGCTCTTTTCAAATATTTATGCGCCTTATCAAACTGCTCGCGATTGAGAGCTTGAAGCGCTTTTTGATAATAATACTCGCCAGTAGGAATAAACGACACTACATTTTCTTTTATAGGTTTTTTACGCTTGTTCTCCAAATAAATGCCTCCGAAAAAATGAAAAGGAACTTATTCAGTCCCTTTTCAGTATCTTGCTATTATAGCACATTAGACAATTATTTACTCTCATGGCGTTTTTGTAAAACTTCCAGCACTTCATACAAATCTACTTTTTGTTCTTGAAGTAAAACCAATAAGTGATAAAGCAAATCCGCGGCTTCCCATTGCAATTCTTGCGCATCTCTATTTTTAGCTGCAATCACCACTTCAGTTGCTTCTTCTCCTATTTTCTTCCCGATTTTATCGACACCTTTTTCAAACAAATAAGTCGTATAGGCACCTTCAGGCATTGTTTTTTCACGCTCTTGAATCACATTAACTAAATCCGCTAAAATGCCAAAGCTTCCTACTTTTTCATCGGGTGTTAAGACATCTTTATGGAAACAAGTTGTTTCTCCTGTATGACATGCCGGTCCATTAGGTATCACCTCTACAACTAATGCATCTTGATCACAATCTGTGCGTATTGAAATGACTTGCTGTTTATTCCCACTAGTCGCGCCTTTGTTCCATAACTCTTTTCGCGAACGGCTGTAAAACCAAGTTTCCTTTGTAGCAATTGTTTTTTCTAAGGACTCTTGGTTCATATAAGCAACAGTTAAGACTTCTTTTGTTTGTGCATGTTGAACGACTACTGGAACAAGTCCTTGCTCGTTAAATTGTATCGATTGCATGTTGAATTCAGTCATCTAACAGACACACCTTTCTCTTTTAAAAAGTTTTTCACTTCTTGAACACTCGTTTCTTTATAATGAAAAATTGAAGCTGCTAGAGCAGCGTCAACATCAACCTCAGTAAATACATCATAAAAATGGACTGCGTTACCCGCTCCTCCACTAGCAATAACAGGAACAGAAACCGCTTCACGTACTGCCTTCGTCAAAGCTAAGTCAAAGCCTTTTTTCTCACCATCTTGATTCATCGAAGTTAATAAAATCTCTCCCGCACCTAAACGAGTCGCTTCTGTAGCCCAGCCCACTGCCGTGAGTTCAGTTCTCTTGCGTCCTCCATGTGTATAAACCATCCAGGTGTTATCCGCGTCAGACCATTTGGCATCAATCGCAACTACGATGCATTGCGATCCAAAGAATGCTGCACCTTCAGAAATTAGTTCAGGACGTTCAATCGCTGAGGTGTTCACAGATACTTTGTCTGCCCCTGCACGAAGCATGTTTTTCATGTCTTCTAAGGTGCGAATACCCCCACCAACTGTAAAAGGAATCGCTAGTTCTTTTGCGGTTTGTCTAACAACATCAATCATCGTTTCTTTTCCTTCATGAGAAGCTGAAATATCTAAAAAAACCAGTTCGTCTGCGCCTTGTTCGTCATAAAACTTAGCTAACTCAACCGGATCTCCCGCGTCACGCAGTGAAACGAATTGAATGCCTTTGACGACGCGGCCTTCTTTGACATCTAAACAAGGAATAATACGTTTCGTTAACATGTTGACACCTCTGATAATGCCTCAGACAAAGTAAAGCGATTTTCATAAATGGCTTTTCCGATAATTACACCATTAATCGTAGAATTTTTAGAAACATGAGAAACTGCCTTCACGTCAGCAAGTGAGCTAATTCCACCCGAAACAATCACTTCAGCACCTGTTGCTTCAGCGAGAAGTTCATTTGCTAATAGATTAGGTCCCATTAATGTTCCGTCCGTTGCAATATCCGTAAAAATGAACGTTTTTGCCCCACGTTCAGCAAAATACTGACCTACTTCAATTGCTGACTTAGAAGAAGTCTCAATCCAACCGTGAGTTGCGACCATCCCATCTTTAGCATCAATCCCTATGACAATTTTGTCTGGACCGAATTTTTCAATAAAAGATGCTGCTAATTCAGGTTGTTGTATCGCAAGACTTCCAATGATGACTCGTGCTACTCCACGGTCAAGGTAATGTTTCACATCATCTTCAGAGCGTATACCGCCACCAATTTGCACATTTACACCTAATTCTGTAGCAGCTCGTATCACATCTTCATCGTGGATTCGTTTGCCATCTCTTGCCCCATCTAAATCGACCATATGAATCCACTTTGCACCTTGACTTGCGAATGTTTTAGCCATCTCAAATGGTGAATCTGCATAAATCGTTTCTTGATTGTAATCACCTTTATATAAACGTACGCATTTTCCGCCGCGCATATCGATTGCAGGATATAGTTCAAGTGCACTCATTTTGACGCACTCCTTTCCTTTACGTATCGAACCCACTCTGCAAGCAAATATTTACCGAATGGTCCGGATTTCTCTGGGTGGAATTGCATACCCATAATGGCATCTTTTTGCACAAGTCCTGGAACAAACTGTCCCGCGTAAGTCGCACTTGCCAGCACTTCGCTTTGCTTCGTGTTTTGCGCTAAATACGAGTGGACAAAATACACATGCGTGGACTCTTCTTTTGCTAAGTCATGCAACCAGTCGGGCTGGGTTACAAAAGACAAAGGATTCCATCCCATATGAGGAATCCTAATTTTTTTTTGCTGAGAGTCTAATTCATCAAACCGTTTAATCTCACCCTTTAAAAGGTTTAATCCTTTTGTAGTCCCATTTTCATTACTCTGTTCATATAAAAGCTGCATTCCTAAACAAATGCCTAACAATGGTTTATTTAACGTTGCCAATCCTTTGATATAATCCGCTAAGCCAAGTTCATTTAATCTCTCCATGGCATCTGGAAATGCGCCAACACCTGGCAGTAAATAACCGTCCATTTTATCTAACACATCTCGGTCAGACGTAATCGTAACGTCACAACCTAAACGCAATAAAGCTTGTTCGACACTATATAAATTGCCCATTCCATAATCGATTACACCAATCTTCATGTTAATAGCCCTTTTGTGGATGGAACGCCTTTCACTCTCTCGTCTATCGTTACCGCTTCATCAAGTGCTCTTGCAAGCGCTTTGAAGATTGCTTCAATCATGTGATGTGTATTATGACCATAGTGAACGATAACGTGAACATTCATACGAGCTTCTAGTGCAAACTTCCATAAAAATTCATGAACTAATTCCGTATCAAAATTACCTACCTTTTGAGTTGGGAAAGTAGCACGAAATTCTAAGTGTGGACGATTGGAACAATCAATTACGACTTGTGCTAAAGCATCATCCATCGGCACAAATGCATTACCATAGCGGCGTATTCCTTTTTTATCTCCTAAAGCTTCTTTCATCACTTGACCCAACACGATTCCAATATCCTCTGTTGTATGATGATCATCAATATGTGTATCCCCTGAGGCTTCAATCGTCGCGTTAAACAACCCGTGTTTTACAAAAAGATCAAGCATATGATCCATGAAAGGAACGCCAGTGTCAATTTTCGCTTGTCCTTCACCATCTAAGTTTAGTGAAACTTTCACTTGAGTTTCATTTGTTTTTCGATTTATGGTTGCTTCTCTCGTCATGATTGATCCACTCCTTTATCCCATCTTCTAGATTCGACGGCTCTCGCATGTGCTTCTAAACCTTCCATTCTTGCTAGTCTCGCAATTTTGTCCACATGTTGTTGCCACGTCTCTTTTGTATAGTAAATAATGCTTGTTTTTTTAATGAAATCGTCAACCGACAACGGACTCGAAAATCGAGCCGTACTATTTGTCGGCAACACATGATTCGTTCCCGCAAAGTAATCACCAATTGGTTCAGAGCTGTATCGGCCAATAAAAATAGCCCCAGCATGACGGATTCGAACTGCGACATCATGCGGTTCAGTCGTCATGATTTCTAAATGTTCTGGAGCTAACTGATTGACTGCTTCCACAATTTGTGACATCGACTCGGCAATATAGATACATCCGAAATTCTCTATAGAAGCGCGCGCAATATCTTCACGCGGTAATGTCCTTAGCTGTCTTTCAACTTCTTGTGCAACTTCTGAAGCAAAAAATTCACTCGTGGTTAGTAAAATAGGACAGGCCATCGGATCGTGTTCCGCTTGAGACAATAAGTCCGCTGCTACTTCATCAGCGTAAGCTGTTTCATCCGCAATGATGGCTATTTCACTTGGTCCAGCAATCATATCGATTGCAACTTCACCAAATACTTCACGCTTAGCAAGAGCCACAAACACATTTCCTGGACCCGTTATTTTATCAACAGGCTTGATGGTTTCTGTTCCATAGGCAAGCGCTGCAATGGCTTGCGCGCCACCGATTTTATAAATCTCATCTATCCCAAGTATAGATGCCGCTACTAAAACAGCATCAGGTAAAATACCTTGGTTGTTTGGAGGAGAGACAATGACAATTCGTTTCACTCCAGCTACTTGAGCAGGTATAACATTCATTAAGACGGATGAAGGATACGCGGCTGAACCACCAGGAACATACAAGCCTACGGCATCTAAAGGATTAATGCGCTGACCAATAAAAGAACCATGGTTCACATCCACTTCATAAGAAGAACGCTTTTGTTGTTCATGGAAAAGACGAATATTAGCTGCAGCTTCTGTTAAATCCTTTAGTAAAACCGCATCAAAATGCTTTTTGGCATTGTTTATTTCATCTTGTGAGACACGCAACTTCTCCAATTTCACACCATCCCACTTCTCACTGTATTCAGCTATTGCCTCGTCTCCTCGACTTTGAACATCAGCCAATACACCTTTGACGGTTTTTAGCTGCTCCATATTCCCCATCTCTAAAGGCCGTCTCAAAGAAATATTTTTTGTTAATGAAACGATTTTCATTTCTTCCACTCCCTACTTCATTGACTCTTTTAACCGTTTCACCATATCTCGAATACGCTCACTTTTTAAACGATAACTCACTGGATTTGCAATAAGTCTCGATGTGACATCGACGATATGTTCATATTCAACAAGACCATTTTCTTTTAACGTACGACCTGTTGATACAATATCGACAATACGATCAGCTAACCCGATCATTGGTGCTAATTCAATCGATCCATTTAACCCAATGATTTCAACTTGCTCCCCTTTTTCTTTATAAAAAGTAGAAGCAATCTCTGGATACTTGGTTGCTACACGTGGCGCAATTTCGTTCATTGATGTGTTTGGAAGACCGGCAGTTGCTATATAACACTGACTAATTTTCAAATCCAATAGTTCATGTACAATACGTTTTTGTTCAAGTAATACATCTTTACCCGCAATTCCTATATCTGCAACCCCATGTTCTACATAAATCGGAACATCCATCGGTTTTGCTAATATAAATCGGATATTTTCTCCAGGAGCCTCAACTATTAATTTTCTAGATTCTTCTAAATCGTCAGGAAGTTGAAACCCTGCTTTTTGGAGCAGAACATACGCTTCTTCAAAAATCCGACCTTTTGGCATGGCAATGGTTAATTCACTCATTAGGGTTATCTCCTTCTACCAACCATATTACTTGGCTGAAATGTTCTTGAAGTGCTTGTTTATCTTCCACGCTTTCAACAAACTGAAGGGTTGTCCGAATACCTTCATCTCTCAATGCTTTCGCTTTTTGAATCGCCTCTAGATAATGATGGTTGTCAAAGAATATGAGTGCATGTATGGTTGTATTTTTTGTCGGAATCAACACTTCAAGTAAGCGATCCACACGCAAACCAAATCCTGTGGCACCAACAGGTGAATTGAATTCTTTCAATAAACCGTCATAGCGCCCCCCATTACCTATCGCAAAACCAGATCCACTCGCAAACACTTCGAAAAGCATGCCCGAATAATAGCTCATTTCACTGGTTAACGTTAAA
Organism: Paenisporosarcina quisquiliarum; assembly: GCF_043641925.1. Taxonomy (GTDB): domain Bacteria; phylum Bacillota; class Bacilli; order Bacillales_A; family Planococcaceae; genus Paenisporosarcina; species Paenisporosarcina quisquiliarum_A. The sequence continues at coordinate 130,431 of NZ_JBHZRU010000008.1, read as the reverse complement.
TCATAGGTCACTTTCTCAGAAAGTCCGGCTTGCTCGAGTAATAATGATAATTCATTTAAATACGTATACATTTCAACTTGGTTAAGATTTGCTTCATCTATATAAGGACGGAGCTGTTCAATCGATTGCATATTCGACGCTTGTGTCAGAAATTCGAAAAAGTATTCTTTCGCTTCTTCAGTTAAATCATAGTTGTTTATATGTTCTTCAAATCCGACTAGATTTTTATTCACAAGTAAATTGCGTAACTCTTTCACTTGTTCTTCTGAATGCGTGAGTTCCGTTAAAATGGAATGCAATAAGCCCGCGTGTCCAACCGTTAATCGGTAATTTTGAACCCCTAACTCACTGACAAAGTCTGCAGCTGTTAAAATCATTTCAGCATCTGCATAAACCGATGAATCACCAATGAGTTCTACACCCATCTGTTCAAATTCAGCCGGTCTTCCCCCCTCATGCTCTTGCGCGCGAAAGACATTAGCAAAGTAAGCGAGTCGTAATGGGATCTGCTCTCTTAGTAATTTGGATGTTGCGACTCTTACAATTGGCGTTGTCATATCTGGTCGAAGGACCAATGTTTCTCCTTGACGATCCACTAACTTAAATAACGATGAATCGCTAATTGCTGATGCCTTTCCGATTGTTTCGTAATATTCAACTGTTGGTGTTTTGATAAAATCAAAACCTCTTGACTGGAAAAAGGTTCTTCCTATATCACGTACTCTTTCTTTTTGTTCATTTATTAAAGGGAATGAATCTCTCATTCCTAGCGGTTTTTCGAATTTTCGTATCGGTGTCATGAATTTTCCACTTCCTAAAATAAGGATATTTTACTTTATCACACTAGCATACTACTACACTGAAATAAAAACTATTTTATCGTATACATGGGTCACAGTCAATTAATAAATCATTGCTTATATGTAAACTGATACAAGCTAAGTTTTTAATTTAGAATGCTATCTAATTCGTATACCCTTTCGGTTGTAAAAAAAGACCTTATGAAGTGAGGAAATTCTCTTCATAAAGTCTTTTCTAGTTGTATATTATTTCGCTTCAGCATTTCTTCAGCGGTATAAATGATTTTCATTGGATTTCCACCCACAAAACTTCCTGCAGGGATGTCTTGGTGAACGAGTGTTGCTGCAGAAACGATGGCATCATTACCGATATGCACTCCTGGTAATATGGTCGAATTAGCACCAATTAATACGCGATCACCAATGACCACATCGCCAATTCTATATTCATCAATTAGATATTCATGTGCCAATATGGTGGTATTATAACCAATTATTGAATTCTTCCCTATTGATATACGCTCGGGGAACATCACATCGGGCATAACCATAAGCGCAAAGGAGGTTTGATCCCCCACCTTCATATTTAAAAAGGTGCGATAAAGCCAATTTTTGAATGGAAGTGAAGGACTGTATCGACCTAGCTGAATAACAACGAAGTTTTTCATGACCTTGAAAAATGGCACTGTCTGATAAATATGCCATAAAGAATTTGCTCCTTTTACAGGAAACCGATCCGTTCTTCTCATACCTTCTGTCCTTCAACCATTTGAAGTAAATCAGAAATGTGCTGTAACATGTAGGTTGGATTAAATGAAGCTAAATATTCCTCACCTTTAGCTGTCCATGCAACACCGGCAGTTCGAACACCAGCATTTTGCCCACCTTCGATATCATGATAATTATCACCAATCATAATGGCTTCATCTTTTGAAGCATTTAACCGTGACAAAGCAATAAGTATGGGTTCTGGATCCGGTTTTGGATTCACCACATCATCTAATCCGATCACCACTTCAAATATATCTTCGATACCCATCCATTTTAAACCACGCAAAATGATGTCTTTCTTTTTAGTGGAGACAATCGCCAGTTTAATACCCCGTGCTTTTAATAGTCTAAGTGTCTCTGATACCCCATCATACTCCACCACAAGATCGTCATGCATTTCTATATTTAAGGCACGATATTCTTGGATTAATTCATCCGTTAACGTTTCATCAATAGAGTCAAATGTTTGTTTTAAAGAAGGTCCAATAAAATGCAAACAATCTTCTTTTGTAAATCGTCCAGGGTATCGGTTTCCTAAAACACTTAAGAAGGTTTGAATGATCAAATCGTTCGTATCTAATAAGGTTCCATCAAAATCGAACAGAAGTGTCGTTATTGGTTGTTTATTCATGAGTTAAACACTTCCTTTTGTTTAGTTTGTTCTGCTCGTCTCCAAACCGTTGCTACCACAATGGTTAATACAAAAGCAGTGAAAAGTCTTAAGAAAAATAAAGGCAAAATCGGAATACCGAGAGGAATAAATATAAGCGTATCCTCAACTATGGCATGACAGGCGACTAAAAAGATAAACACAAGTGTGGCATCTTTCTTACTGACGCCATCTTCTCTAACTGCTTGAATCATAACACCTGCGCCAAAAGCTAGACCGATGACCAATCCTGACACAAGTGTCATCGAAGCATTTGGTGCAATCCCTAATACTTTCGTTAAAGGTATTAGTTTTTCAGAGAATCGTTGTAAATAGTTTCGGTCTTTCAAGTATTGAATAATCACCATAAGTGGAATTACGACCAAAGCTAGTTGTACAACGCCGAAGCTTGCTTTCTGCAATCCTAGTAATATGATTTCAACCCATCCATCCGGCACTGCTGCTACTTTTGGTGCCATTCCATATGTAGCAACCTCAGAACCGCCTGACCAAACAAGGTTGATAACAATCGCTGAGATTGAGGCTAGACCTAACCGCACTAACAATACGACCCACAATTTCACACCAACTTTTAAAGCTACGGCCGTTTCAATAAATAAATTATGCGAAAAAGAAAGCATCACTGCTAATATAAAAACTTCATTAACCGTCAATTCAAGTGATAAAATCCCAGCAATTCCAGCGTACAGATTTAGGAAGTTACCTAAAACTAAGGGAATCGCCGCTTCTCCTCTTAATCCAAACACACTCATAATGGGCGAAACGAAATTAATAACCCACGGAAGAATTGGTGTAAATTGCAAGATTACAAGGATTAGAGTGATGGGAAATATGATTTTGCTAAGTGTCCATGTTGTTTGAAAACCTACCAATAATCCCTTTTTTATAGTTGACATGAATGAACATCCTCACTCTTTAAGCATCTTTATAGCGTGCTGCATTTTTTATCATTACTCTTCTATAAATTACGATAATTAACGCCACAGCAAAACCTATAATGGATATCACTTGTGCGGTGCGTAACTCACCGATTAAATACAAACTGTCCGTTCTCATTCCTTCAATAAAGAAGCGTCCGAAGGAATACCACATGATATAAAATAAAAACATTTCGCCACGAAGTAAGTTAACACGTCGGAGTGCAATCATGATCATAACACCCGTAAAATTCCACAATGATTCATATAAAAAAGTTGGGTGATAATAAGTCCCATCAATATACATTTGGTTAATAATCCAGTCAGGTAAGAATAAATTCTCTAAAAATGACCTTGAAACTTCTCCACCATGTGCTTCTTGGTTCATGAAGTTACCCCAACGACCAACCGTTTGCCCGATTAAAATACTCGGTGCAGTCATGTCGGCAAGCTTTAAGAATGATACGTCTCTCTTTTTCGTAAATACATAGGCGACAATAAATGAAACGATTAAAGCACCATGTATGGCTAAGCCGCCTTCCCAAATTTGAAGAATCTTTCCTGGGTTCTGAGCGTAAAATTCCCATTTAAATATTACGTAATATAACCTTGCGCCTAAAATGGCTAAAGGAACTGCCCAAATTAATACATCTGTTAGGAAATCAGGGTGAAATCCACGTTTCACCATCTCTTTTTGTGCAACTAAAAAGGCAATAACGATACCTGTTGCGATAATAACGCCGTACCAACGTACATCAATTGGTCCGAGTGAAAAGGCGATCGGATCAATTGCTCCTAGTAAAAAATTCATGTTGTTCTCCTTCCAAAGCTCTCTATTTAGTTAGTTCTGTTTATTAATATTGTTGATTCCTTTTTCATTTAAAATCTACCCTAAGTTTAAAATTAAACGTTTTTTTTATATTCCGCAAAACAGCTCCGCTTTCCGCGGGCTTGCGCCGAACTAACTCGGACTTATCGTCCGAGTGGATTTCGACACTTCGCTTATCCCGCTGGAGTCTTCGCCGTTTTACTCCATATCAAAAGTAATCAGCTACCCTTAAACAATTTTGCACATGTAAATCTTTAACTTTTACCTACATCCATCTAGCCAACAATTTCACATAATAAGTTCTTGAAAAATTTAGCATGTACGTTGAAGTAAGACGAGAAAGTCAAAATCACCGAGCAATCGCATGCTTGCATCAATCTAAAATTCTCTAGATGTATTAATTAATTTTAAGTAAAGAGCTTATTACACTTTTTAATAAGAAGCGTCCTCATTTTGACTGATGACATCGTTTAATCGATTTGAAAACTCTTCTGCTGCATTTACGCCCATTCGTTTTAAACGATGGTTCATAGATGCTACTTCAATAATAACAGCTAAGTTTCGACCTGGACGAACAGGAATCGTGAACTTGGTCAGATCCGTGTCGATGATTTTCATTTTCTCTTCATCTAACCCAAGTCGATCATACGTTTTATTCGCATCCCAAATTTCTAAGTCAATAACGAGGGAAATACGTTTAAAGCTGCGAATGGCACTTGCACCAAACAGGGTCATGATATCGATAATTCCTACTCCACGAATCTCAAGTAAATGTTCAATCAGCTTTGGTGCGCTTCCTACAAGAGTGTTTTCAGCTTCTTGTCTAATTTCTACACAATCATCAGCGACTAAGCGATGTCCACGTTTCACTAATTCCAACGCAGTTTCACTCTTACCTACGCCACTCTTTCCGGTGATTAATACACCTACTCCATATACATCGACTAATACGCCATGAACAGCAGTCGTTGGAGCTAGTTTACTTTCAAGGAAATTAGTCAGTAGACTTGAAAAGCGTGTCGTTGGCATTTTAGTCGTTAATACGGGGACATTTTCCTCATTCGCTGCTTTTTTTAACTCTTCGGGAACGTTCATCCCATGCGAAATAATAATGGCAGGTGTTTCAGGTGAACATAGTTTTTTCATGCGCTCCTTTCGTTCATGAGGCAAGAGCATATCAAAAAAGGATAATTCCGTTTTACCTAATAACTGTACACGATTAGCAGGATAATGGGTGAAATAACCGGCCATCTCAAGTCCAGGTCTAGAAATATCACTAACTGAGATATGACGTCCAATGCCTTCCTGTCCGCTGACTAAACTTAATTCAAACATTTCTTTCACGTCCTTGGTGGAAACTTGAACCAAAAAATCACCTGCTTTCTTCGAATTTCGAATCATTCTTCATGCTTCATATTTTAGCATGACTACCGAGAAATGAAATGATTTTAACTCAAGTTGTCCCTTTTCTTGAATTCCTTTCTATATAGGAAAGAGGAGGGTTGATAAATGTTGAAAATCATTATTGATGCAGGTCATGGACCACACACCCCTGGTAAACGTTCACCAGACGGTCAGTTAAGAGAATTTGAGTTCAATGAAGCAGTCGCTAGGCGACTCAAAAAGAACTTGCAAAGCAAGAATGTCCTATGTATTTTTTCACACGATATTAATCGAGATGTTCCTTTGAATGAGCGGATCACCTTAGCTAATCGTATGAAAGCAGATTTATTCATTTCGATACATGCAAACGCATTTGGTACACAATGGAATGAAGTAAATGGGATTGAAACCTTTACATGGTTAAACGCGAGAAGTATCACGAGGAGTTTTGCTGCTTTTATTAACCAAGAGATCATCAAGTCAACAGGACGTAAAAATAGGGGTATCAAACAAGGAAACTTCGCAGTTTTGCGAGAAACGAATATGCCTGCAGTACTAGTAGAATGCGGTTTCATGACGAATAAACAAGAAATGCAGTTACTGAAAGAACCGATGTATCAGCAACAATGTGCTGATGGAATCTCAAATGGAATTCAACGTTTTATTGAAAGAACGAAACAATGTTAGGAAAAGGAAAACCCGAATCGAAATCGATTCGGGTTTTTTACTTGTTTATTCAGAACTAATGTAGCGAACTAAGATTGAACCTGTTTTCGCTTCACCTTTGATGTATAAAGGAGCAGATGAGCCTTCAAGGTCTTTTGTAAAACGAATATTCTTTTGTAAGAAATGGTCTTGTTCATTTAATCTCGTTACATCTGGCAAAGCAACATCCATTTTGCCAAAGTTCGATGATACTTCACCTTGTAAAGCAACGGAGGATGGAACGTAAATTTCTACGGATCCTGCTACTGCAAGACCTTCTATTTTAGTAGCTTCTTTATTTTTTGTCGTTAATGCCACATGACCATTTACAGATTGTGCTTCAATATTTTTCAGAAGCCCATCGATATAAATACGCCCATTAATTGTTTCGGCATCGATTTTATTCCCTTTTGCATCTTTTACAAGAATAGCTCCATTCGCTGTTTGGATTTCTCCATCCTCGATTGAACAATCCTTAAGTTCAATCTTCCCGTTCGCAGTTTTCACTTTTAAACGGTCTGTTTCGAGGTGTTTCCCATTGAATGCACCATTAAACAATCGCACCGAAATAGAATCGTATTTTGCTTTTGGTATATAAAGAACAATATTTACGGAAGTCGTTTTCAAATCACTAATAATACGTAATTTTTGTTGATCTACCACAAACACAAACTTATCATGGAATTCTCTTTTCCCTTCTTCTTCAGAAGAAGATCTGTAGACTTTCACGTGACATTCTGCTCGCAGCTTCCCGTCTTGTGATGGATAAATCTCTAACTTACCATTGGCTAAATCTGCTGAAATGTTGTTAAAATCCATTTCTTCCTTGTGGATGGTGTGGTGGAACTCCATTGGCTCACCAAAAGGCATATCGAAATCAAATGATTTCATCTTTCCAACGGCTGATTGCATTAATTGCATGAATCGATCGCCAAATTGAGAAAAATCCCGTTTAATATCTTCCATGAAATCATCTGCTTGAGATGATGTTGAACTTTTCGTATGTGTTTCTTTGTTGGAGTGACTTGAATGAGTCGGCTGTTCCATCTGTTTAGTAGGACCAGTCGTATTACTCGTTTCATTTCCTAGAGCCTCTAGCAATACTAACGCTTCTTGAGCAGAAATCGAACCTTTTTCAACTAAGTCTAAAATGCGTTTACGTTCTTCTTGCATATTATTGGCCTCCTCTAAGGTTGCTTTTAGGCATACCTTTCTATTCCTTTATACATACGAATCAGAAGATAAAAGGTTTCATTTTGCTTCTACTGGGACTTTTTTTGTTTTTTTCTTAGAAGCTTTTTCTAATTCTACATCCATTCGTTTTCGTTCGCGCTCAAGTACAGGTTTTAAATAATGACCTGTATATGATTTTTTGACTTTCGCAATTTCTTCTGGTGTACCAACCGCTAAAATCGTTCCACCTTTGTCTCCGCCTTCAGGTCCTAAGTCAATAATATAATCAGACGTTTTAATCACATCTAAATTATGTTCAATGACTACAACCGTATCTCCATTTTCTACAAGCCTTTGCAAAACAATCAGCAAACGAGCAATGTCATGGGCATGCAAACCAGTTGTTGGCTCATCCAAAATATAAAAAGACTTACCATTTGAACGTTTGTGTAATTCTGAAGCAAGTTTCACTCGTTGGGCTTCCCCGCCCGATAAAGTCGTTGCTGGTTGTCCTAATTCCATGTAACCAAGACCTACATCAACAATTGTTTGTAGTTTTCGTTGTATCTTTGGAATGTTTTCAAAGAATTTCGTTGCATCTTCAATCGTCATCTTTAATATCTCTGCGATGTTTTGACCTTTATAACGAACTTCGAGTGTTTCACGGTTATAGCGTTTCCCATGACAGATTTCACATGGGACATAAACATCCGGTAAGAAATGCATTTCAATTTTAATGATTCCATCGCCGCGACATGCTTCACAACGACCGCCTTTTACATTGAAGCTAAATCGTCCTTTTAGATATCCTCGAACTTTTGCTTCATTCGTTGATGCAAAGACATCCCGAATATCATCAAATACGCCTGTATAGGTCGCTGGATTTGATCTAGGTGTACGACCAATAGGTGATTGATCGATATCGATTACTTTTTCAAGTGCTTCCACACCCGTAATTTCTTTATGTTGCCCAGGCTTCGCTTTGGCACGATTCAGTTTTTGGGCGAGAGATTTATGTAAAATCTCATTGATTAACGTACTTTTCCCTGATCCTGAAACGCCTGTTATTGATGTGAAGATTCCTAGTGGAATATCAACTGAAACATTTTTTAAATTATTTTCAGTTGCACCTTTTATCGAAATCATGCGTCCATCTGGCTTTCTACGTTCAATTGGAAGTGGAATGAATTTCTTCCCACTCAAATACTGGCCAGTTAAAGATTTTTTACTTTTCATTACTTGCTCCGGAGTTCCAGATGCCACGATTTCTCCTCCATGAACACCAGCGCCTGGACCAACGTCTATTAAGTAATCAGCTGCCATCATTGTATCTTCATCATGTTCAACAACGATTAACGTATTGCCGATATCCCTCATATTTTTTAAGGTAGCAATCAAGCGATCATTATCTCGTTGATGCAAACCGATGGATGGCTCATCCAAAATGTATAGTACGCCTGTAAGACGTGACCCAATTTGCGTAGCTAATCTAATTCGTTGTGCTTCTCCTCCAGATAAGGTTCCAGCTGCACGGCTTAATGTAAGGTAATCCAACCCAACATTAATTAAAAATCCTAAACGCTCTCGAATTTCACGTAAAATCATCTTGGCAATTTGCATATCTTTTTCCGATAAACGCAATTGATCAAAGAATTTATCGGCTTCTTCTATCGAGAATTCTGTGACTTTCCCAATATGAATAGAATCAACCTTCACTGCTAATGTTTCAGGTTTTAAACGATAACCTTTACATGTTGGGCAATCTTGTTGCGCCATGTATTTTTCCATTTGATCTCGGATGTAATCAGATGATGTCTCTTTAAATCGACGTTCAATATTTGGAATAACTCCTTCAAAGTGAATAGCATTGTCTCGTACTTGTCCAAAATCATTCTCATATCTAAATCTAATTTTATCTGACCCTGAACCATATAAAATTTTATCCATTTGTTCTTTTGGTAGTTCTTCAACTGGAACAGACATATCAATTTTATAATGCTTACATACTGCTTCTAATAATTGTGGGTAATATTGCGAACTCGTTGGTTCCCAAGGGGCAATGGCACCCTTTTTAAGAGATAGGGACCAATCAGGAATGACTAATTCTGGATCTACCTCAAGTTTTGTTCCTAAACCATCACATTCTTGGCAAGCACCAAAAGGACTGTTAAATGAAAACATACGTGGTTCTAGTTCTCCAATTGAGAATCCACAAATTGGACATGCATGATGTTCACTAAATAAGATCTCTTCATGCTCCATTACATCAATCAGTACTCGTCCATCAGCTAAACGTAATGCCGATTCCAATGAGTCTGCAAGACGTGGAGCAATATCTTCCTTCATCACAATTCGGTCAATGACAATTTCAATATCGTGCTTTTTATTTTTCTCTAATTGAATGTCATCGTCTAAGTCCATTAAATCACCATTTACACGAACCCTTACATAACCTTGCTTTTTAACATCTTCCAGCATTTTGGCATGTGTTCCTTTACGACCCGAAACAATGGGAGCTAGAATTTGCATGCGTGTTTTTTCTGGAAACTCGAGTAAGCGATCAACCATTTGTTCGATTGTTTGGGAAGTAATTTCAATCCCGTGATTTGGACATATCGGTTTTCCTACACGTGCATACAATAGTCGCAAATAATCATAAATTTCCGTTACTGTCCCAACTGTTGAACGCGGATTACGGCTCGTCGTTTTTTGATCGATTGAAATGGCTGGCGATAACCCCTCTATGGAGTCAACTTCTGGCTTATCCATTTGACCTAAAAACTGTCTAGCATAAGCAGAAAGTGATTCAACATAACGACGTTGACCTTCCGCATATATCGTATCGAATGCTAAAGATGATTTACCGGAACCTGATAAACCCGTCATAACGACGAGCTTATCACGTGGAATCGATAAAGATAGATTTTTTAAATTATGTGCTCGAGCACCTTCTATACGTATTTCCTGGTTTTTCAAATTCAATCATCCTTCCACTTTCAGTTCCAAAATGGTATCACGCAATTCTGCTGCACGCTCGAAATCTAATGCTTTTGCTGCATCTTTCATTTCTTTTTCGAGGGTTAGCAATAGCGTTGCCTTCTCGTCTTTTGTGAGTTTCTTTCCTTTTGTTACTTTTTCCATATATGTCACCGTTTCTTCAGAGTCGTGTGATGCACGAATTACATCGCGAATCTCTTTCTGAATCGTAGTCGGTGTTTTACCATGTTTTTCGTTATATTCTTTCTGTATCGTGCGTCGGCGTTCTGTTTCGCCAATCGCTTTGGTCATCGAATCCGTCATACGATCCGCATACATAATGACATGACCATTCGAATTACGTGCAGCACGTCCAATCGTTTGAATGAGTGAACGTTCAGAACGTAAAAATCCTTCTTTATCAGCATCTAAGATTGTCACAAGTGATACCTCTGGAATATCTAGTCCTTCTCTTAATAAGTTTATTCCTATTAAGACATCGTACACGCCCATTCGAAGTTCACGAATGATTTCAATTCGTTCTAACGTTTTTATTTCTGAATGGAGATAGTTTACTTTTACCCCAATTTCTTTTAGGTAAGCCGAAAGATCTTCGGACATTTTTTTCGTAAGCGTCGTTACTAGTACGCGTTCATTCTTCTCTGTTCGCTTACGGATTTCTTCTATTAAATCATCAATTTGTCCTTCGATTGGGCGAACTTCAATCGTTGGGTCAAGTAGCCCCGTTGGACGGATGATTTGTTCGACCATTTCCGGCGTGTGCTCTAACTCATATGGGCCAGGAGTGGCAGATACAAATATCGCTTGTTTCATATGACCTTCAAATTCTTGGAACGTTAAAGGACGGTTATCCATGGCAGATGGTAAACGGAATCCGTGATCCACCAAAACTTTTTTACGAGCTTGGTCACCGTTGAACATACCTCGAACCTGTGGTAACGTTACGTGACTTTCATCTACTACCAACAAGAAATCATCTGGGAAGTAATCAAGCAATGTATAAGGAGTTGCACCAGGTTCACGTAAAGTTAAATGACGAGAGTAGTTTTCAATTCCTGAACAAAAGCCCATTTCTCGCATCATTTCTAAATCATAACGCGTCCGTTGCTCAAGTCGCTGTGCTTCGAGTAACTTGTCCTCAGCTCTCATAATTTTCAACTGTTCTTCTAGTTCAACTTCAATGTTTTCGATAGCTTTGACGAGTTTTTCTTCACGTGTCACGAAATGGGAATTCGGAAATATAGCAACATGCTCACGTTCTCCAATAATCTCGCCAGTTAGAGCATCTACTTCACGAATACGATCTACTTCGTCTCCAAAAAACTCAACACGAATACAACGTTCGTCGCGAGAAGCTGGGAATATCTCTACAACATCTCCTCGAACGCGAAATTTACCTCGTACAAAGTTCACATCATTTCTCTCGTATTGAATATCAACCAATTTTCTCAAAAGTTGATTGCGTTCAATTTCCATTCCTTTGCGAAGGGATAACACCATTTCTCTATATTCTTCAGGATTACCGAGTCCGTAAATGCATGATACGGAAGCGACGATTAAGACATCTTCCCTTTCAAATAATGCAGAGGTTGCTGAGTGACGTAGCTTATCAATTTCCTCATTTATACTCGAATCCTTTTCGATGTACGTATCGGTTTGCGGAACATAAGCTTCCGGTTGATAGTAATCATAAAAACTAACAAAGTATTCAACTGCATTATTTGGAAAAAACTCTTTAAACTCACTATATAATTGGCCTGCCAATGTTTTATTGTGGGCCATGACTAGCGTGGGACGTTTAATTTCTTTCACGACATTCGAAACAGTGAATGTTTTCCCAGTTCCCGTTGCTCCAAGTAAAGTTTGATATTTTTTTCCATTTTCAAGTCCTTGTATTAATTCTTTAATGGCTTGAGGCTGATCTCCATCTGGGCGATAAGGAGCTTGTAAATCAAATGACTGTACGATAACAATTCCTCCTATAATAAAGCAATATTTGCTCTGAAATTCGTATTTTATTTATACTTTTAGCTTATCATATTCCCTTTTTTATTACGAACAAAAAGCGAACGTATGTTTTTTCGTGAAATTTTGAAAGACACAGCTTGCACCGAAGCTGGTGAAAGCTATGTCTTTCTTTTACTTTTATCCGTAAACCATACTTTCTAATCCGTACAAGCAAAAATCCGTTCTTCGAAAAGAACGGATACTCTAAAGGATTATTAGGTTAAAGAACTTCACTCTCACGTTGAAGTTCTTGAAGTTCTTGCGCAAAAGCAACAAAGGATCCTTTGTTTTTTTGATCAAGTGCATCATCAATTAATGTAAGTAATCTCTCTTTTCGCTGCTCCCGATGCACATGGTTTAAAAATAAATCCATATAAATCTCATTCAGCAGCTTTTCTGCTTCAGTAACCGTTTGACTCCGTCCCATGGCTTTCAGAAAGTCGGCATAAGAATAATATTTATCCATCGCATTCACCTCGGATGCCTTTTTTCTATTATAGATAATAAAGCAGTAAAGTTGCAAATGTTTTTTTCTGAAAATTCAATTATATTTTTATCCGAATATTTTCATTTTTTAATTAATTAATATTGCAGAATTTCCAAATTTCTCTATAATAGGGTTTGTAGGCTAAAAAAGGGGATGTGAATATTTGAACACTCAATTGTCTGTTGCATCGAATTACCTCGTTTCATTCAATACCGTTTCACTCGAACCAATTTGGATTGAACACAAGCTATGTACACGTGTTATTGAAAACCATGCTGAGTTTATTGTAAAAATGAAACCTATTAACATTATTAAAAAGTCACTCATTTTTTATGGTACCTCTTATAAGCACGCCACATTTTTTTCTAAAGAAGCCATTGGTAACTTACATAAGATCCCAATTATTCTTTCACATGATTTCGGTCACCCTCTCATCATGATGCCGACACTTTCTCCAGATTCAGACAGTAACATATGGATTGCTTTTTCTGCAGTCGAATATTACTCTCAAAACTCACTTGGACAATGCCTCGTACATTTCACGAATACACGCGTGATTCCAGTCAACGTTTCGTATACCACGATGTGCAGACAATTTGTTCTTTGTCACTTTCTTATGAACCATTTCCAAAAAACTCGTCAACATATTCAAAAACCATTTTCACAGCCTCCAGTTACATATTTACAAAGCCGTATCACGCCAAAGCGTTAAACTTCACACATTAATAGTAAAAGTCCTTCCTATGCTTATAGAAAGGACTTTTAAACATATACTTATTCTCAATTGACTTGTTTCATCTTGACCAAATACACGCCAAGAAGTTCCTCTACACGATTGCGCAGCCGGACATTTAGGTAGCGACGGTGTTCTTCGTAACCGCCGTAGAAGAAGACATATTCGGTGAAGGTATCATCGCGGTTGCCTCGGATGATTTTCATGTTCTTTTGGCGGAGATACAATTTCGTATCTTTTAACTCACGTTGAGCCTCTTTTACTGCTTGATCAATCATTGCGACATAAGGCCTTTTCAATTTAAAAGGTCCTTTTTCCACAATTTCGCGATCCCGCTCCAAAACCGTCAAAACCATTGGCAAGTAAATCATATTTTCGAAATGGGGTAAACTCTCTGCTGGAATGAGTGGCATGCTCTCGCCTCCTTTAAGAACGTTTGTTCGTATTTTTAGTGTAACCTATTTTTTAAAAAATACAAGTGCCAATAATTACTTTTTCTTTCACAAACCCTTGTCCCGTCTCATTTCAAGTCTACTTGAATGAGATTTTAGTCAAAATAAAAAGACCTTTTCAGGTCCTAGAAGAAGCTAGATGTTCGCTATTTAACCGATCTGCTAGCTTGATATTTTCTTTTAAATAAACAGGTAGGTCCGCATGATTTAGAATTTCTTGTGTAGTCATCCAGACTACTTCATCCACTTCATCACTGCTTTTTGCAAATGCTTCGCCAACAAATCCTTTGCAAAGAAACACGATATCGACAACGTGGATACCAGAATCAGTGATGAACGAAGAACTATTTACGTAACTCAAGTTCGAAACCTCAATCCCGATTTCTTCATCGACTTCTCGAATTAACGTTCTTTCTAAAATATCTGAAGAAGCAGCACTTTCTTTATCCACTTGACCACCAACCAAAGATAGACAACCTCCAGCATGTTCTTCTTTTTCACTTCGTCTAATTAAGAGCCATTTGTCTTCTTTGAAAATGGCAGCTTCTACATTTACAGCAAACATAGATATTTCCCCCTAAAATCTATTCATCGAATGGTTTAATTCATCATGTGGTTCAAAAAGTTGAATCATCTCTAAGGTTGGATGAGATTTGTGTATTTTCTTAACTAATGTTTCAACCCCAAAAATTTCAGTGAAGGTGTGGCTGCCGACAAAGAGATTGATTCCAACCAATTGTGCGTATTGAATCGTATACAAGTTCACTTCGCCAGTGATATATGTATCGCACCCACTATCTAACGCTGACTTAATATGATTAGTAGTGTTGCCTGCACCTGTTAAAATGCCGACACGTTTAATTTCTTGCTGATTATTTTTCCATACGCGAACAGGTTCATTTAAAGTAGTTTGCATTCTTTCTGCAAACATTTCAAAAGGAATCGGTTTTGAATACTCTCCTACTCCTGGAATGCTATCACCTTGAAAAAATGAATACTTTAAAATCGTGTCCACTTCTAGCACTTTCATTAATGATGTACACGTACCAAAATCCACATAATCTAAAGGACCGTGAATGAAAAAGTGACTGATATTGTGTTGAGTTAGCAGCTTCATACATTCGTTTTTTAATCCATAAATAAAATCCCACGCATCATGATGTGTAATCATCAAATCTACCTTATGTATAATCGCTTGTTCAATTGTTGCAGGTGTTAAATTTGTGCAAAAGCCTACTTTATTAATCGACGTGTTGGATCTGTTTAAAAACCCAAAGTCACCCTCATGATCGTCCAGTAACTGTTTTTCAAATAACTCATGTAATGTCTGTTGAAATTCAGATAAGTTCAAGACCGTTTCACCTCACTGCTTTATTGAAAGAAAAAGCTATCCTCATCAGAGGATAGCTTAAGCCATTTGACTAGACCAGCGCATAGCTTGATTATAGGCTTGACGAAGTTGCTCTTCCGTTAGGTCCAATTTCTCCGCAAAAAGTTGAATACGTACCCAATCCAATTGATCGAAAGCTACTGCCAGGTTTAAGTAATCGGACATTTCGGTATCATTCCCAACCAAAGTATCAACAACTTGATCGGATAAAGGTAGTTGTTGCAAGATTTGACTAAATGGTTTGTGTAAAAGCGAATCCATTAATGAAAACATACCTGTTAGGAAATATTCTGATGAATTCTCTTTTCGATTATACTTTGCTAGCAATTCACAGAATTTCGCACGGAATAAAGAGGAAACAATCAGTGCATTTCGACTGAAATCTAGCTCATCTCGCATGGTTTCACGCATTGCCAAAATATATATCCATTTATGTAATTCTGTTAATCCTAAAACGACAACTGCCTGTTTAATCGATCTCACTTTATTTTTTGAAGGTGAAGCATTAATGAGTTTTAACAACTTAAACGATAATGACACATCACGTTCAATTAAATCTGAAATATGGGACACATTCGCATGTTCTTGACTGATTAAACCGATAATTCGGAAATAGTTTGCCAAATTAGCTGGAATATCTTTTCCTTGGATGATATGAGGTTTAGCGAAAAAATATCCTTGAAAAAGGTGGTAACCTGCTTTTATTGCTTCTTCAAACTCCGCACGAGTTTCCACTTTTTCAGCTAGTAAATGAATATGTGGATGATTGGTTTTAATAAACACTTCAATATCTTTTCGTTCAGATGGAGTAGTTCCCATAAAATCTACTTTAATAAAATCTACGAATGAAAAAATTTCTTTCGCTTGAAGAATTTCTTTCGTTAAAACAAAATCATCAAGAGCAATTCTAAACCCTTTATGTTTCAACTGACGGATACTGCTGATTAATGAAGAAGTTATTTGAACGTTTTCTAAAATCTCAATTACAATATGTTTCGAGTCGAGCGTATCGAAAATTGGTTCATGCAATAGGTTTTCCGTAAAGTTAATAAAACACGGACGACCATTTGATAAGTCATCTAAGCCAATGGTTAAAAAAGAATTGATGAGAACCTCCATAGTCGCATGATCCCCATCAATTTGAGGAAATGAATTTAAATCACTATTTCGATATAAAAGCTCGTAAGCAAAAATTTTTTCCGTTCGGTCAAATATGGGTTGACGCCCAATAAATATCTCCATTTATGCGCCTCATTTACTAAAATTGATAGGGACAGTATACCAAAAAATCCTAAATAATCCTATTTAATTTTTCTGTTTTTTGACTTAAATACCCATATAGAGATAATGAAAATTGACGCAGAAGTTATTAACAAAGGTTCATGAGCTGTCCAAATACTAAATAGTGTCGAAGTCATCGCTAAAATTGCAATGATTCCTGCAAAAATCCGAGTTTGAAGCAACATACGTTCATCTCGTCGTAAAGCATCACGGCCCATCTGGTACTCCCGCATTCGAGTCGGTTCTTCCAAAAATGTTATTACTTTCTGAGGGAACTGACGTAGAGGTCCAATGGCATTTAAAGCAAGTCGCAAGACATCTTCTTTTGAAAATACACCGCCATTTTCTTTCTGCATAGACGCCCATTCCATTACACGAGGTTTCGCTATCGCCAGTAAATCTACTTTCGGATCCAAAACATGCAAAACACCCACAAACGTAGAGACTGCACGACCAAAGAACGCAAATTCAGCTGGCAATTGTACAGGTTGAGTCCGAACAATTAAACGTAAATCGTCTAGGAGACGGTCAACAACAAAGCTATCCATTTGAGTTAATTCTTCCGACTCATATGCAGCAACCACACGAGAAATAGAATCCGCTAGCAAGCGACGATCGGCATTTGGCAATAAAAACCGAAGCTCTTCTAACCCATCTAACACTTGATCATATTGTTTGAAAATAATCCCCTCGACTACTTTTAAAACTGAGCGAGACTCACTTTGTGAAATAGAGCCTACCATCCCAAAATCAATTAACACAATAGTACCGTCTGGTTTCAATAAAATATTCCCGCCATGAGGATCGGCATGGAACTGGCCACCATCTAGTACTTGCTCTAAAAATAGACGAAAAAGTCTTTCTGAAAGTACTCTGCGGTTAATTTCATTTCGTTCAATAAAAGCCAAATCGGTAACTCGAGCACCTTCAATCCATTCCATCACAAGTACACGTCTTGTAGAAAATTCATCGAAATAAACCGGAAACACGACACCAGGCATATCCTCAAAACGATCGGCAAACTGACGTCCATTTCGAAGTTCTTGTAAGAAATTCAGCTCTGCCCCAATCGTTTCAACCATTTCACTATATAAAAGATTGAAATCAATTTGTTTTCCAAAGGACGTGAATTTCTTCGCTAACCAAATCACAATTTTCATCGCTCGAAAATCAGCTCGTAAAATCCGATCGATATCAGGACGCTGTATTTTAATCGCAACTGTCGTGCCATCGAG
Source organism: Paenisporosarcina quisquiliarum (assembly GCF_043641925.1). Classification (GTDB taxonomy): domain Bacteria; phylum Bacillota; class Bacilli; order Bacillales_A; family Planococcaceae; genus Paenisporosarcina; species Paenisporosarcina quisquiliarum_A. Next base: position 112,601 of record NZ_JBHZRU010000008.1, on the reverse strand, counting down.
CAATGTTCCTTTATACACTTCTCCAATAGAAGCTGAAGCTACTGGTTTATCCGATAGGAAAGACAAATAATCGGTATGTAACACATTCCATTCTTCTTCTAATAAAGATAAGGCTTTTTCCCTTGGTACTGCAGGTACACGATCGGTTAACCCTTCAAGCTCTGCTATAAATGAAGGGGGCATAATATCTGCACGAGTGGACAAAAACTGCCCCATCTTAATCATCAGCCCACCAATTTTCAAGGCAGTCCGTTTATATTCTTTCGCTTGTTTAGTGACTAGTCTCTCCCATTTCACATCAGTAGATGATGTCCAACGTCCTATGTAGCGGCGCTGAAAAAACGTAACTTGTACAAAGAATTTCACAGACATCCATACAATACGAAAAATCCGGTACAACGTAATTCGTTCCATATCAGTCGCCTCCTTTTCAATTCATTATAGAGACTGATGGTAACAAGGTCCAAAAAGTGATATGTTTTGTAGGAGAAAAGTTTTCTGAAATGTGAACAAACTGAGGAGGATACAAAATGGAAGGCATTCGTTATGAACAGAATGGAAATTTAGCAATTATCACGTTAAACCGACCTGATTCAATGAACGCGTTTAATTATGAAATGTTGAGAGAGCTAGGACAAGTAGCTGAGGCAATTCGTATTAACCCAGATATTCGCGTGGTTATTTTTACGGGAGCTGGCGAAAAAGCATTTAGTGTTGGTGCTGATTTAAAAGAACGTAAAACATTAACTGAACAACAAGTGAAACGTAATATATACAAGATCGGTGAGGTTTTTTCATCGATCGAAAGCTTGCCACAACCGACAATCGCTATGATGAATGGCTATGCATTTGGAGGCGGTATGGAGCTCGCACTATCTTGTGACTTCCGAATTGCTGCTCATGATATTACTCTCGGATTAACAGAAACGAGTTTAGCGATTATACCGGGAGCAGGTGGAACGCAACGTTTGCCTAGACTAATCGGTGAATCAAAAGCAATGGAATTAATTTTGACAGCACGACGACTAAATGCTGAAGAAGCTCTATCTTACGGTATTTTAACGAAAGTGGTTGCAAAAGAGAGCTTACTAGAAGAAACAGGGAAATTTGCAGATATGATGCTTGCAAACGGACCAGTTGCTTTACAACAAGCTAAATTTGCCATAAAACATGGGATGAACGCAGACTTACAAACAGGATTACATATTGAACGAAAAGCATACGAAATGACGATTCCAACTGAAGACCGTGTAGAAGCATTACTGGCATTCAGTGAAAAACGCAAACCTCAGTTTAAAGGTAAATAAGGAATCACAGCTGCTGTTCCCTTTTTTGCAGGGAACAGCTTTTATTTTGGGTTCTAACCACTTCCACTAATTAAAAATTACAACTGAGATGTCGATTATTCTAACCAAGAATGCTATTTTTCTAACTGAGAACGTCATAATTCTAACCAAGAGTGCCAAACCTCTAACTGAGACCAAGAAAACGCAAAAAGTCACTCCACACAAACGCATGGAGTGACATTAATCATCAATGTATTAAGCTAAACCTTGTTGTAAATCTTCTAGTAAATCCTCGACATCTTCAATGCCGACTGATATACGAACCAATCCGTCCAATATGCCGAGTTCTTGACGACGATCAGCTGGAATCGATGCGTGAGTCATCTGTGCAGGGACAGAAATCAAGCTTTCTACCGCTCCTAAACTTTCAGCTAGTGTGAAGTAACGCAATTTCTTCAATAACTGTGCGGCTTTTTCTGTGCTACCTACGTCAAATGAAATCATTCCACCAAATCCAGTGGTTTGTTTCTTCATAATGTCATGTCCGGCATGTGTTTCAAGTCCAGGATAATAAACCTTGCCTACCGCTTCATGAGCAACTAAGAAATCAGCAATTCGTTTCGCGTTCGAATTCGTTTCTTCCATACGAATGCCAAGCGTTTTCAACCCTCGAATAAGTAGCCATGAATCTTGCGGTCCTAATATGGCCCCTACTGAATTTTGAACAAAATGAAGTTCCTTAGCCAATTCCTCGGTAGCTACTACAACTAATCCAGCGACTACATCACTATGGCCACCAATGTATTTCGTGGCACTATGCAAGACGATATCAGCACCTAAGGAAATCGGTTGCTGCAAATAAGGCGTCATGAACGTGTTATCTACGATTGTTAGAAGTCCTTTAGATTTTGCGAGCTTCGCAATGTCAGCGATATTTGTTACTTTCAATAAAGGATTCGTAGGTGTTTCCAAGAATACCGCCTTCGTATTTTCTTGAATAGCCGCTTCAAATTCAGCCAAATTTGAAGAATCCACAAATGTAGATTCAATGCCGAAGCGGTTTAACACTTTCGTCATCACGCGATATGTACCACCGTACACATCGTCGGTCATCACGATATGATCACCAGAGTTAAACAGCATCATTACTGAACTGATTGCCGCCATTCCAGATCCAAATGCAAAACCTGCATGTCCTCCTTCGAGGTCACTGATTAATACTTCAAGTGCATGACGTGTTGGATTTCCAGTACGAGAATATTCGTATCCTCGGAAATCACCTACTGCATCTTGTTTATACGTACTTACTTGATAAATAGGTGTTGAAACAGCACCGGTCGTTTCATCTCCAACGATGCCAGCGTGTATTAATTTCGTTTTAGGTCTCATCTTTATTCATCCTCCTTTAAAAGATCATACACATTTTGACTTAAATACCGTTCACTAGAGTCTGCAAAAATGGTGACGATATGACTTCCTGGCTTGGCTACTTTCGCTTCTTCTAACGAGGCAAATAAAGTAGCTCCAGATGAACTTCCTACAAGTAAGCCTTCTTTTAAAGACAACTCACGAAGTTTGTCAAAAGCGTCTCGATCCGTCACTGTATGAATGGCATTAAAATAGGATTTGTCCATATACGCAGGTAAAAATTCCATTCCAATTCCTTCGGTATAATGAGAACCAGCTTCTCCACCGTTTAATATAGATCCTTCTGGTTCTACAATCACTGTCTTAATGTTTGCTTTTTGACTTTTTAAATACCTAGCCGTTCCCATAAATGTTCCACCTGAACCCGCTCCAGCAACAAACACATCAATTTCACCATCTAAGTCACGCCATAACTCAGGACCTAATGTGTGCACGTATGTTTCCGGATTAGCTGGATTCGAAAATTGGGAAGGTGAAAAAGCACCTGGAGTTTCCTGAACCAACTCCTTGGCTTTTTCAATCGCTCCTTTCATTCCTAGCTCAGTTGGCGTATTTACAATTTCAGCACCAAGAGCTCGCATCAGCGTTTGCTTTTCCATACTGAATTTTTGAGGTACAACAAATTTGACCGTATATCCTTTTCCAATCGCTGCTAAAGCTACACCAATTCCAGTATTCCCAGCAGTGGGTTCGATTATCGTTCCACCTGGAAGTAATTGACCAGACTCTTCTGCATCCCGAAGTAGTGATAATCCTAAGCGATCCTTGACACTTCCGCCAGGATTCATAAATTCGAGTTTCGCAAAAATACGACAATTGTTTGGAATTTCAATATTCTTTAATTCAACAACAGGTGTATTCCCTATTAATTCATGTACACTTCCATAAACATTCATTAAGCTTCCTCCGCAAAGACCACGTGCCATTCATCTTTTTTCATAAGCATATCACGAGCGATGGCTTTTGCGCCTTCTAAACTGTGGTTAGCTGCCCAGCCACATTGCACTTCATTACAAGCAGGAACTTCCGTTGCATTTAAAACATCTTCTAACGTTTTTTCTAATATCACCAAAATCTCGTCAAAGTCGTCATGATTTATTACCGCTAAATAAAAACCTGTCTGACATCCCATTGGACTCATATCCACAACTTTGTCTGTATGGTTCCGAATATTTTCCGCCATTAAATGTTCAATAGAGTGAAGACCTGCCATTTCCATATGTTCATTGTTAGGTTGTTTAAAACGAATATCATATTTTAAAATTTCGTCACCGTTCGCTCCAAGTTTTCTACCTGCTAAACGAACATAAGGCGCAACCACTTTTGTATGATCTAAATTAAAACTTTCTACATTCATTTGTTTCATTTTTCAACACTCCTTTAGTTTTTAGTTGCTTCTATCAGCCATACATAATCATTCATACGCTCAAAACGAACATCAAATCCAGCATTCTTAAATTTTGTTTCTAAAATAGAAATAGTTGTATAGTATTCTCGTTCCAAATCATCTGCTACGTTGTTAAAACCACGCGTGCGTTCTTTTATAATTTGGTCTTGTTTTGCTTGTTCTGAAATAAAAACTGTATCGGCAAATACCACTTTTCCACCCTTAGATAAAAGACTTGCATATTGATGAACAGCTTTACCTTTATCTTCATCCGTTAAATGATGAAAAACGTAAGAGCTGACAATTGTATCTATATGTTCAGTTGTTTCAAAAGATAGCAAATCCCCATCCGTTAATGAAATGTGAGGAAAGCGTTCTCCTGTAACTTTTCGCATTGCTGCATTTGGTTCAATACCGATTACCTTGTAACCCGCACTGATTAACTTGGCAGTTAAATTACCAGTTCCAGTTCCAAATTCAAGTACTGTGCCAAAAGATCGTTCAGTAACCGCTGTTAAAATTTCCTCATATTTATCAAACACATCCCGATATTCAGGATCTTTCCCTGAAACGGATGCATCATATGAATCTATCCAGTCATCAAAAATCTCTACGAATTCACGTCCCACAGCGAATCCCCCTTTTACATCTATATTATTCCTACCTGTATACTTGGTATTAGGTTAACAACCCTATTTATATCATAGATTTTTAAAATAATCTAATCTTATCTTCTTTTAATTCGACAATAAAAGAACTCCTCCCTTCGCGATAGCGAAATGGAGGAGTTTGTCTTTACTTAATTCAATGCTTCCCAATCTTCTCTTAAAATACCCATTCGAATGGAGTCATAATAGACATCATTATAGAAGCGAACTTTTCGAATACGCGCTTCCATTGTCAGCCCTAGTTTTTCTCCAACCTTAACCATGCGCTCATTCCCAGACCAAGTCGTGAATCCAACGCGCACAAGTGGCATTTCTGTAAATAGCATATCCATCCACTGCTTCAAAGCATCAGTACCATAACCACCGCTCCAGTAAGATGGTTTGAATATGGTAATCCCCATTTCAAGCCACTTTGAAGGTTCATGTTCCCAATAGTACGAAACGATTCCAATTAATTCATTATTTACTTCAATGCCTTTTATTCGATTAGGTTCAAGATAGTAGGCCTTATTTTTCAAAAATTCTTTATATGTTTTAGGAGAATACGGATAATATGGCGCATCCCATTTTTTCCATTCTGGCGCCTCTTCTTTGGCACTCATTTCCCACAGTGCATATAAATCGTCTTCTTTTATTGGTCGTAACTGGACCGTACTTTTTGCTTGAATCAAAAAATCACCTCACATATACTTTTCAAACCAATCCACAATTTGTTGCAATCTTGCATAACGTAAACTTGGTGTACCTGTTCTTGAAAGGTTATGATCTGCGTCTGGGAATCTCACAAAACGCGTCTCTTTTTTCATTTGTTTTAAAGTTATATAAAGCTGTTCTGCTTGCTCAATTGGACATCGGAAATCTTTTTCGCTATGAAGAATTAGTAATGGCGTTTCTACATTACTTGCATATTTTAATGGCGAGTGATTCCAAAGCTTATCCACATCCGTCATGTCCGCTCCGATTTGCCATTCGTTAAAATAATAACCAATGTCTGAGACACCAAAGAAGCTAATCCAGTTCGAAATGGATCGCTGTGTTACAGCCGCTTTGAAACGATTTGTATGGCCGACAATCCAGTTCGTCATAAATCCACCATAACTACCACCCGTTACACCAAGGCGTGATTGATCAATCCATTCATGATCAGCTAATACTGAGTCCAAGCCATCCATAATGTCTTGATAATCATCTCCACCATAATCTCCTCGCACTGAGTCGACAAATTGTTGACTATACCCATGACTCCCTCGTGGATTTAAATACAACACACCATATCCTTGCGCTGCTAATAAATGTAGCTCGTGGAAGAAGGTATTAGCAAACATCGCATGAGGTCCTCCATGAATTTCAACAATTAATGGATATTTCTCTCCTTCAATATATCCTGCAGGCTTCATTAACCAACCATGAACATCGAAATCTTTGGCACCTTTATACGTAAGCGGTTCAGCTGCAACTAACTCTACTTCCTCTTCAAAAGCTTTATTAAAAGAAGTTAAAGCTTTTCTTTCTCCTGTAGCAATCGTGTGCAAATATAGTTCTCCAACTGTAGTGGGTGTAGAAACCGTCACCAATGCAAACTCACCAGATTCCGCAACATCATAGCCGTACACATGTTCATCCTCACCAGTCGCAGGATACATTTCACCTTCTAGAGATGCTGCATATAATCGAACATCGCCCATCGTCGACACTTGGAAATATACATGATGATTGTTTGTCCAAACAACACTTGGTGCATCCGCTCCTTGCTGATGGTCTGCGACTACTAAATCTCCTACGGGTGCGTCAATGCCTTCCGTTAACACTTCTCGAATCCCATTTTCAATGTCATACACATACAGTTCAGTGTGTGTCGCATTTTTAAATGAAGCGTCACTTCCTACAAAAGCGATTTTTGAATCATCAAAAGAAAATGCAGCACCACCATAATAGCCATCTTCTTCAATGATTGCCGTTTCTTCTTTTGATTCAATATCAACTAAATACAAAGACTGGCGGAACTCAAAGTCCTGATTTTCAGAACGGTTGACATTAAAGACAATTTTCTTGCCATCATGAGAAATCGCTTGTAACCCATACATATGGTTGCCATCCGTAAATTGCGTGACTTCTTCCGTCTCTAAATCGATATAGCCAATATGCTTGTAAACATCTTGAGGAAGTAATCCTACACCATCCATTTTGTACTTCATTTTATCGACTACAACCGGTTCGGGCTTTTTCTTTTCTTCTTTTTCTGGTTCATCTGTGAAATCCTTTCCTTCTTTTAATGAAGCTGAGAACCAAATTTTCTTGCCACATGGAGACCATAAGTAGCTACTTACACCTTTTTCAAAAGTTGTTATCTTTCGTGCTTCGCCACCTTTAGTTGACAGAACGTAAAGCTGATTTTTTTCATTTCTGGTTGATAAAAATGCCAGTTTTGATCCGTCTGCTGAAAAAGAAGGGCTTGATACTCTTTCTTTCCCGTGCGTCCACTGCGTTAACTCTTTCGAATCAAGATCTACATGCCATAAATTAGCTTGATATGTATTTTCATTGTCATCAATCATCGTATGTATAAACACAGCTTCTTTTTGATTTGGTGCCAATGTCGGTTGAGTGACTGAAACTAATTTAGTTAAATCATCAATTGTGAGTTTTCGTTTTGTCATGGTTTTTCCCCCTTAAATCTAGTCCTCTATCTATTTCGACAACCGTATTAAATTCCCTTTAATTTTTAGCATGAATTTCCTGTCGTTTTCTTGATACGTCTGAAGTATGTTTGTAAGAGGAACTATTGGAGGGTACAACATGATTTGGATTGTATTAGGAATGAGCCTCATTTTAGTAGGATTCATTGGAATCTACTATTTAATATTCAAATTCGATCGGAAAAAATTAGATGTAAATTATATCGACACACCTTCGTTTGATGGGATTTTCTCAATTCTTCTCTTTTTTATCGTCATCATTTTAATAGCTTTATTTCATGAAAAATTACCGAATTGGTTTATACGTTCAGTTTTATTGATCGTTTGTCTTCTTCCTATACTACTTGGTGTATTTTTGATTATTGATGAGATTTCCGGGATAACCGACGCCATTTCATAAGATTTCGAACCCAAAGTGATTATTTTTTCTGTTTAGGGTAAAGATGAGGAAATAAAGAGCGGGAGGTTTTTACATGAATTCTTTTGAGTTGCCGCATATTCCAAAATCGTATTGGAGAGAAAAACAAAGTCAAGCTGTCTATTCTTCAGTTGAATCGAATGTATCAACTGACATTTTGATTGTTGGAGCAGGTATTGTAGGTGTAACTGCAGCTTATTTATTAGCAAAAGAAGGAGCTAATGTCACGGTTATTGAAGGTAGTAGCATTGCGAGTGGCACGACTGGTTTTACCACAGCTAAAGTAACGGCTCAACATGGACCGATTTATCATCAGCTCATCAAAAATTTTGGAGAGGAAAAGGCAAAACTATATTATCAAGCGAATCAAGAAGCCTTAGACAACATACGGAACTTAGTTCAATTACTGTCGATTGATTGTGATTTAGAACAACGAGATGCTATTTTATACGCTGAATTTGAAGAAGGCAAACAGTTATTGCGTGAAGAAAAACAAGCCTATGACACATTAGAAATTCCTGGTGACTTATCAAGTGCAATACCGAGTCTTCCTTTCTCAGTCGAAGAAACGTTGTCGATGTCTAACCAAGCACAATTCCACCCCGTGAAATATGTCGCTGCATTAGTGGAAGAAGCTAAAAAGTTAGGTGTGACATTTTATGAAAACACGAGAGCAATGAAGGTTAAGAATGGAGATACAGTAACCGTAACATTAAAAAACGGATATGAAATGGAAGCAAAACAACTGTTAGTTACCAGTCACTTTCCTTTTAATGATGAAGACGGACTCTATTTTTCAAGACTCGCGCCAAACAGATCATATGTCGTTTGTGCAAAAGTGACAGAGACTAAGTTAAATGGCATGTATATCAATGTAGAAAAACCGACTCGTTCTATTCGTACTGCTCAAGGACCTCAGGGAGAAACCTATATTTTAGTTGGTGGTGAAGGTCACAAAACGGGACAAAACAAAGTAGAAACAAGTAAATCTTACGAAACATTAGCCAATTTTGCTAAACAACATTTTGCTGTCGAATCCATTGACTATCATTGGTCAGCACAAGATTTAGCTACACTGGATCAAGTCCCTTACATCGGAAAAGCAATGACAGGAATGTCCAACATCTTCGTTGCTACTGGTTTTGATAAATGGGGAATGACAAATGGGACAAACGCAGCCTATTTATTAAAAGACTTATGTTTGAACAAACCAAATCCATATCAAGAATTATTTGATCCAACCCGCTCGAAATTAAAACCGGAAGATGCGAAGAACTTTATAAAAGAAAATTCAAATGTTGCATTAGAGTTAATCAAAGGGAAAGTGACTAGACCTTCTAACATGTTAGAAGAGCTACAAATCGATGAAGGTAAAATCGTGATGATTGATCATCACAAAACCGGTGCCTATAAAGATCATCAAGGAAAAGTTCACTTGGTGAAACCGACCTGTACACATATGGGGTGTGACGTAAATTGGAATGATGCCGAGCGCTCTTGGGATTGTCCATGTCATGGATCACGTTTTTCGTATACTGGAGAAGTACTCGAAGGTCCAGCGGTTGAACCTCTTCACGTTCAACACCTTAAAGAGGAAAATAAGTAAGTTTAGTGAAAGCGTCCTAATGGGCGCTTTTTGTTTTGGGCAAAAAAAAGAGGATAGGCAGGCCCTATCCCAAAAAGTAAATACTAATTTGACGTTAAAACTGAATCACATCAGGACTGATGTACTTCATGACAACTGGCAAATAGCGACAACAGACTGAAAAAATAGTAAAACATCCATATACGGTGATTGTTATAAAAAAAGTGATTGTAACTACTTGTATCGGTTTGGGCAAACCATGATTTCGTTGAAGTAATACAAGTGCTATCACTAGTATGACAATCATCAATACGATTATTTTCATATTCCTTCCCCTTATCATCGGAAATCTAGTTGCACGGTTGTGTATACCGTTCACTCTTATAATAGTACTAGATAAGATGCGACAAAATTCGCTAAAATGTTGGGAATGTTTTCACATTTGACTATGAAAAATCGACGATTTTTAAATAAAATTTCCTAAGCATTCTTTTGTTTAGTTAGCGGCGTTCATATAGTAATATGATGGTAATAGATTTCAACATAAGGAGTGCCACGAATGCAGAATTTAGGACAAGTGATAAAGTTAGAAAGATTAAAACGAAATATGAAGCAAATCACGTTGGCACAAGGCATTTGCACGCCTTCCTACTTAAGCAAAATTGAAAACAATTCCATTATACCTAGCCAAGAAGTCATGGATTTATTACTTGAAAGACTCGATTTAACGATTGCTCAAAATAGTAATGGAGATGATCAAAGCTACCTGGAAGAGGTAAATAAGATCTATTTTGAAGCGGTTATGAATAAAGATCGTGCATTTATTCAAGAAAAGTTGCAGGAATTAAACGAAGAACAGTATCTCTTTCATGAAGTTACAAATTATTACACCCATCAATTAGTTCTTTTACGGATGTCACTAATCTTGCCAGATACACAAGCAAATAGGTTTAATCCCACTGCCCCATTAGCTGACCTTGTGACTGATTTTACAGATTATCAGTCTTTTTTATATTACGTAAACGCTGGGATTTTTTATTCTCATCAAAATAATCATGCGGATTCATTAGAAGCTTTTGAGAAAGCGATTGAGTATTATCACCTTATTAATCTAGAACCATGGGAAGAAGCAGATTTTAACTACCTGCTGTCAGAGTGTTACTTGGCACATCAGAGATGGGTCATTTCTGTCGAATACATTCAACATGCATTGGAATTTTTCAAAAATGGATTTTACAATTCTCGCGTAGTCGAATGCTATTTGATATTATCCATCGCGCTTGATAAATCTCATAAAACCGATGAAGCCTATGATAATTTAATACTGGCACAAAAAATCTGTACACAAATGAATTTACACGATCATATTCCTGTTATTAAGCAAGGGCTTGGAACTTTATTATCGACTAAAGGCGAATTCGAAAAAGCCATTCAGCATTTCAAAGAGAGTCTTGAAATCCGTTCAGAACAGAGTCAAAAACTACAGCCTCTCTTTTCCTTAATAAAAGAGTATTCAAAGTTAGGACGATCAGAAGAAGTTATTAAATGGGCATCCGAGGGCTTGAACATTTTAAATTCAGAGTCTAGTTCTTCACTAGAGAATTACCATCACCATTTCACGGTTTACAAATTACGAAGCGAACAAGCCAGTACGTATGAAAGTAAAACGGTTAAAGCGATCCAATTTTTTAAAGATGTTAAAGATTACAGACATGCTCAAAAATATTCACTCTTTTTGGCCGAGTATTTCACTGAAAACACGAAATACAAAAACGCAGCAAAATACTACGCCTTATCTAACGACTATTTGTTTTTAAAACAAGACATTACATTTTGGGAAGATTTATAGATTCATTGAGGAGTATCAGGATGAACACATTCGGACACGTCATTAAATTTGAACGAATAAGACAAAACATCAAACAAGTGAAGCTAGCTGATGGGATCTGTACCCCGTCTTATTTAAGTAAGATTGAAAGTAATTCGATTGTGCCGAGTGAGGAAATATTGGGGCTGTTGTTTGAGAGATTATCGATAAAACTTTCAAGTTCAAAAAAAGATGATAATGAATTTTTGGACTATGTACGCTCCATTTATTTGGAAGCTATTAAAACCAAAGATAAGATGTTGGTCTCCAAACAGCTTGAAGAAATTCTTAACACGCACTACCTCTTCAAAAATCAAAGTTGTTTCTATACCTATATCTTAATGGTAATAAGATTGAAGATTATGGTACAAAAAGTTAATTCAGATACGCTTTCTTACCTATCCTCCATTTCTAATTTTTCGTCAAAATTTGATTCACATCAGCTACTACTCTTTCATTCTTTTAATGGGTATATGCATTATTACAATAATGACCGAGATAATGCATTACAATCTTTAGAAAAAGCAAAAACATTTCATGGATTAAGTAACTTAGAAGATTGTGAATCTGCGGATTTTCATTTTCTATACGGATTATTTAATTTACATAATAATAAAATCATTGTATCTTTAGATTTTCTTTCTAGAGCTCAATCATATTTCAACAAGGAATTACTTCTCTTACGCTCAGTTGAATCTTATATTACTACCGCAGTTGCATACCAAGTTGCATCAAGTTTAGATAAACATTTTGAATATTTAATGCTAGCAGAGCATCTTGCATTAGAGGGTGATATGAAAGAAAATCTGGCACTTATTTATTTTAATATGGCTACCTATTACAACTTAAACAAGAACATAATTAAAGCTATTGATTATTATCATAAGTGTCTTCATCTTACACATAATTCCTTCGTTTATATGAAGACGGTCTACTGTATTATTTTGCAAAATTCAATGATTAATAATATTGATGAAGTTCTCAAATGGAGCAAGAAAGGCATAGAATTATTCACCTTGGATCCCGATGAGCTTGCAAAGGGTCTGGATTATCACTTTAAAATTCATTTATCTTTACATTCTAATTTCGATAAATTCGAAGATATTGTAACAGAAGCTATTCAATATTTTGATAAAACTAAAGATTACCGACATGCCAATAAATATGCCATGCTAATAGCTAAATATTTTTATGCTGCAGGTAAATATAAAAAAGCCACCAATTATTATCAATTGGCGACTGTCTATTTAGCTAAAAAGGAAAATCGTAGATTTACTGAGGAGATATAAATTCAGTTCTACTTTAGGGGTTACATTATGAACACATTCGGCCACATCATTAAATTCGAACGAATAAGACAAAACATCAAACAAGTCCAACTTTCTGATGGGATCTGTACCCCGTCTTATTTAAGTAAGATTGAAAGTAATTCGATTGTGCCGAGTGAGGAAATTTTGGGGCTGCTGTTTAAGAGATTGTCGCTAAAGTTCAATAATAAAGACATGACGGAAGAAGAATATTTACTTAAGTTTAGAGATTTATATTTTGATGCTTTAAAAACGAAGGATAAAGAAAAAACAACTTTAGTATTAGAAAAATTAACTATAGAAGGATATCCTTTTTCAAATCCGTCATTCTATTATAGTTTTCTACTAATGTATTTTAGGCTAAAGGTACTGACATTTTATATTGAAGAAGATACGTTAAATTTTATATCGACAATCGCAAAATTCTCGGATGACTTTGACTCATACCAGCTATTTCAACTAAATACATGTATCGGTTACTATCATTTTTACAAATTCGAATATGAACCTACATTTGACGCTTTTGAAAAAGCTCAAGATTATTTAAAAAATTGTAATGTAGATAATTGTGAAGTAGCTGATTTTAATTATTTAATTGGACTGATTTGTTTTCATCAAGAAAAATTAGTTGCTTCTAAGGAATACATGAATGAAGCACTTAAGTATTATACGAAAGAATTTTTATACACTCGTGCTACGGAATGCTATATCATAATTGCTCTCATTCATAGAAGATCAATGAATTTAATTGAAGGTAGAGAAACACTTTTACTTGCGGAAAAATTAGCAAAATTATCAAATGTGGAAGATTATTTACTACCCATAATTTATTTTAATTTAGCATCCATTTATGCCTTAAATAAAGACCATTTGAAAGCAACACAAGCATATATAAATAGTATGAATCTTTCCGAGGATCCTGCTGTGAGAATCCGTTACATCTATAGTATTGTTCTTGAGACCTCAAAGATGAATAATAGAGATGAAGTCATCAAATGGAGTGATCTGGGAATCAAAATTTACGATACTCATCCTTCTGATGAGATAGAGCCATATTATTTTCATTTGAAATACTATCAATCGCAATCCACTAACTCAGATAACATAAAAATACCTTTAGAATCACTCATAAAATATTTTGCAAAACACAATGATTATAGACATGCTTACAAATATTCAATTAAACTCGCGTCCCTTCTACATAGGGAAAAAAAATATCAAAAAGCTGCCAAGTATTATTCGAAAGCAAACTCATATCTATCATTAAGAGAGAAAAGAAAGTTTAAAGAAGAAATTTGAATTGTTTCTTAGATGATCGGAGATATTAAAATGGATATTTATGGGCACATTATTAAATTCGAACGACTTAAACAAGATATGAAGCAAGTCACTTTAGCGGAAGGGATATGTCAGCCTTCTTACTTAAGTAGAATTGAAAATAATTCGATTGTGCCAAGTGGAGAAATAATAGAGATGATCGTAAATAAACTTAAATTAAACATCTCCCCATTTGATATGCCTGAATCAGAGTTTATTTCCAATGTACAAAGTGAGTACAAAGAAGCCATTCTATTTAAAGATCGAGAAAAAACATCGCTCTTACTCAAAGAGTTAATTCAAAAACCTGTCAATTTTTCAGATGTGACACTTTTTTATGATTTTCAGTTAATGGTTTTAAGACTAAATTTAATATCACATGGTATCCAATTTCCAACAAAAAATATATTGTTCGCCCTTTCCGAATTAAGAGGTCATTTCAATTATCAGCAACAATTCACTTTTTATATTAATGTAGGATTTATAAAATATATTGAAGATGATTTAGAGTCATCTTTAGAAAATTTTCAAAAAGCTATAAAAATAATGCCAAATATTAAATGTAAAGCTTGGGAAATTGCAGATATGGAGTATGCTTTAGGACTTGTATATCTTGATTTACACCGGTATGTTTCTGCAATCGAGTTCACAAAGCATTCTATTATTTTCTTTGATAAAAATTTTTACAATACACGCTCCATTGAAGCTTATATTGTATTATCTATCGCATACAAAAATTCACAGAACTATGAACAAGCATTATCAGTACTTAAATTAGCTCAAAATAAGGCATTAATAATGAATCATAAGAATCACCTTTCACTTCTGCATTACAATATTGGAGCAATTGCTACACTACAAGGAAATTCAACATCTGCGATTACTAATTATCTTTCATGTATCGCTCTGAGTAGTAAAGACTTGAATACTGCAACAAGTATGGTGGCACTGATTATTGAATTTGCAAAAAAGAGAGATTACACTTCTGTCATTGAATGGTGTCAAAAAGGTATTTCTTTGTGTAAAAACTCTTCCGATCCAACATTGAAATTTAGAGAGCCACATTTCCTATGTTATCAAGCAATTTATGGTGATGGTGACAATTTTGAAAGAACACTGCAAAAATGCATTAATACTTTCGAACATCATAAAGAATTTAGGTATTCTCATAAATATAGCTTAAAACTTGCCGAATATTATTTGGAAAACAAAAAATACAAAAAAGCAGCAATACAATATAAAAAAGCAAATGAATATTTAGCATTAAAAGAAAATCGAAAATTCACTGAAGACTTGTAATTGAAAGCTCGCCCTTAAAGGAGTTTATTTAATGAATAAGTATGGGCATATCATAAAGTTCGAACGCATTAGACAAAACTTAAAACAAGTACAACTTTCTGAAGGGATATGTACGCCTTCTTATTTGAGTAGAATCGAAAATAATTCGATTGCACCTACTGATGAAGTTCTATTGGAATTGTTTACACGTCTAAATATTACTTATTCTAATTCTTCATTAACAGATGAAGAGTTCCTGAAAAAAGTGAGAACAATCTATTGCAAAGCCTTGAAATACAGGGATACAATTTCTCTAACAGAAATACTAGAATCGAATCATCTACTTTCCAACCCAAAACATTTCCATACATATATATTGATTGTAGTACGCTTAAAAATAATTAGTAATGAAGGGATTTCAGATGAAATTCAATCATATTTACTTTCAATCTCTAAATTTATTGATGACTTTGATTCTTACCAGTCATTTTTATATTATTCTTGTCTAGGATATTTTACTTATTTTAAAAATGATTTGACTAAGTCACTAAAATCACTAGAAAAAGCTTCATTATTAATTACCATATGTAAATTAGAAGAATACGAAATCGCTGATTTTTACAATGTATTTGGAATTTTAAATTTGTATCATAATAATTTAATAGTATCTTTAGAATCATTTTCAAAAGCTCAAGTTTTTTTCAACAAAGAATTATTGTTATCTAGAGCTGTTGAAACATATATTTCTTCTGCGATTGCGTACAAAAGGGCGTATAACCTTGAAAAACACTTCGAAAATTTATCACTCGCTGAAAAACTTGCAAAAGAAGAAAATATGACAGAAAATCTGGCACTTATATACTCCAATTTAGCCAACTATTATAGTGTTAACAACAATGTGGAATTAGCCTTAATAAATTTTCACAAGAGTTTAGACTTTTCTACAGATCCCTTCGTCAAACTACGTATCATCTATAGTATAGTTTTACAATATTCCATCACTTTTAATTTCAAGAAGGTCGTGGAATGGTGCGAAAAGGGAATGACTGAATACCATACTAACCAAAGTGATTTGTCTAAAAACCTTTATCATCATTTCCAAATTCACTTATCTATCCACAATGGTTATGAGGACTTTGAAAGCAAAGTTAAGGATGCTGTTCAATACTTTAAAGAAATTAACGATTATAGAAATGCTCATAAATATGCAATACTTATAGCCAATTTCTCTAATAATGCAGGCAAATACAAAAAAGCTACTCAATATTTTGTTTTGGCAAATGAATTTTTAGCTAAAAACCAAAATCGCCGATTTATTGAAGATATATAATAAATAAACAAGACTACATGAATTAAAAAGGATGTCTATATATGAATAATTACGGACATATCATAAAATTTGAACGTATTAGACAAAACAAAACACAAGGTGATTTGGCAGATGGAATTTGTACACCTTCTTATTTAAGCAAAATTGAAAGCAACTCTATTTTACCTAGTGATAAAATTAAACTATCATTATGTACAAAACTGCAAATAAATTTAATCACTGAGGGGAAACAGACATTCAGAAAAGATTTAGAAGATTTATACTTTGAAGGTGTGATAAATAAAAACAGGTCATATATAAAAAAGCAATTAAGTATATTTAGTAAAGGATACTATTTAATAGCTGATGAAGATTATTACACTAACATACTTCAACTAATAAGGTTAACTTTAGTTGCTCAAGATGTAAAAAATGATACTCAATCACTGATAAAAGCACTTACAGAATTAAAAAATAATAACTTTAGTGACTATCAGTCATTTTTATATTATTCAATTTTAGGAAGCTTTTATTCATTAATGCAGGAATATTCACTTTCATTCTATTCGTTTCAATCTGCAATCCAATACAAAAATATAATTACGATTAAAACATGGGAGCAAGCAGACTTTCATTATTTACTTGGACATAGCTATTTAACTCAACAACAATGGTTGAAATCTAGTGAATATATCGAGCATGCATTAAAATATTTTGAGAATGAATTTTATACCACACGTACAATTGAATGCTATTTGTTATTATCTCTCACACAAGAAAATTCCTATTTACTAAAAAATGCATTTGAAAATTTACTTTTAGCAGATAAATTGGCGGTTCAATTTAATATCACAAAATACTTACCGAGCATAAAACAGAATTTAGGCGCTGTTGCAACTAAAAGAGGCGATGCACATGCAGCAATAAAATATTATCTTCAAAGTTATGAATGTAAATCTGAGAATGAAATCGATGATGAAAAACTATATCCTGTTTATTCATTAATTAAGGAATATTCAAGATTAAAGAAATATGAAGAATCTAAACACTGGGCAATTGTAGGTCTTTCAATTATTGAAGAGAGTAGAAACCCAATGAATCATCAAAGATTTAAACATCATTTTAATATATACTTTTATAAAGAAACTAATTTACCCATTTTAGAAAATAAAATCAAAGAGGCTTATGAATTCTTTTTAAAGTCTTCAGATGAGAGACATTGCTCTAAATATGCTTTATTACTTGGAAATATATATCTTAAACAAAAAAAATATAAGAAATCTGTAAGCTTTTTTGAACTTGCTAAACAACATAATTTGAGATTAAACAGACTTGAGCATATTGAAGATTTATAAATAAAAAGCCAGTAATGATTTCCCGAGGTCTTAGGAAATCATTACTGGCTTCTTGTTATGTCAAAGACACTGGCGGTAGTGTCTAGGCACGCAATTTTAACTTGCTACAGTGTAAATTAAGCATCCTTTTTTAAAATCAATTTTATAATCGTTAATTTTCGACTTGGAAACTAAATTCATTTCTTGCATCGTTTTCTCTAGTTTATGTTTAGTCACTTTCTTGACTACAAATCCTTCAATTTCTATCTCAACTGATAGAAGAGTTCCTAAATGCATTTCGTTATTTAAGTCTTCAATAGGTACGACTAGCACATTTGATGCACAAGGATATTGCAATAGTATTGCTAATCCTTCTTCAAAACGATCAAGTGTATATAAAATACTTGGACTCATTCATAACAGCTCCTTTATGAGATGGTTATTGTATTTTCTAATAATTTTGTGTTAAATAGTTACAATCTAATCATAATTCGGTATGATATAAGAATAAAGAGTTACTTGTTGGGAAACTTTTTTCTGAAAAGGTCGTTTTTATAGCAATTTTGGAGGAATGTTTCCCAACTTTAAATAGTAGATATTACTCAAATAACAATGTAGTCTTAAAGGTGGATATATGAATAATATCGGTTTGCTAATCAAAATGTCCCGTATACAACAGAATATGAAACAAGTCACCTTGGCAAAAGGGATATGCTCGACTTCTTACCTGAGTAAAATCGAGAACAACCAGACGGTTCCTAGTGAAGATGTGATAAAGCTTTTAATAGACAGGTTAGGTATTGATTATTGGAGTATTTCATTAGAAGAAGAAAATCAATTTATGAATCAATTATTAAGTTTTTATAAAAAATCAATAATTGAAAGAAACAAGAATCATATTGGTGAAGAGATACCTAAGTTGTTTAATAAAAATTTATTGTTTAAAAATGAAAGAAATTTCTACACATATAACTTAATATTATACCGACTGATTTTAATTTTGAATCCTAATGATGAGAGATGTTTAGCACTCCAGAACACTTTAAAACATATGGAAGATAAATTTGATGGCAGACAAAAATTTTTATATTATTTTAATTCCGGTATTTATTATTATATCCAAAGAAATTTTGTTGAAGCTCTATCATATTTTGAATCAGCTTTAAATTTAATTGCATCATTTCAAATCGATGAATGGGAACTTGCGGATTTTTATAACGCTTTAAGTTTGAGTTATTTATCTGAAGGGAAAATTACTAACACGATAGAGTACGCATCCAAATCATTGGCATTATTCCGAAATAATCTGTTATTTAGAAGAGCTCTAGACTCTTATATGATTGTTGGGATTGCACACAAAAAAAACTCGAATTTTAAATATGCAGAAGAAAGTTTTCTGCTTGCACAAAAGATTGTCAATGATCTAAATTTGCAGGATCAACATGGGATTATTCTTCATAACCTAGGTTCACTTGCTGCAATTCAAGGTGAATCTGTTAAAGCAATTCGATACTTTGAAGACAGTTTATTGAATTTTGCAAATGATAAGGAAAATTATTTGGTATCAGTGCTTTATATAATAATGGAATTTTCTAAAAACAATGATTACGAAAAAGTTATCGAGTGGTGTCTTAAAGGTTTAAAAATTATTAATGAAAATTCTTCAACAGCCACTGAACCTTTTTATCATCATTTTAATTTATACTTAGCTTTACTTGACCATATTAATTATGAAGAGCCTATGATTTCGGCAGTGAATTTCTTTGAAGAGAATAAAGACTATATCTACGCGCATAAGTATAGTGTAGCTTTAGGAAATAAATACACTGAAAAACGTAAGTATAAAAATGCATCTCAATATTTTCAAAAAGCTAATTGCTTTTTATATAAAATTAAAACAATACAATTTTGGGAGGATTTATAATGAAAAAGAAAATTTTTGCTATTTTAGTTTTAGTTACTTTAGTGGTTAACTTTTATACACCTACGAGCTCGCAAGCGGATATACCTCCAAAAATAACTAATAATCAACTTCAAAATTTTAGTATATAAACGTAGTTTAACCCCCACTTCTCATCCGAAAAGTGGGGGTTTTCCTATAAACTCCTATTCACAATCTTCAAAAACTCCTCAACATCCTCAACCGTCGTACTTCCATTAAAAGAAATCCTCACAAACCTCCGTGCTACATCAATTTCAAATCCGAGTGCTTTTATTGCAGAGATTGCTTCTCCGTGACCTATTTTGCAAGCAGTGCCTGTGGAGATAGCAATTTGGTGTCGATTGCATTCGAGCATCATCCACTGTCCTTCGATGTGAGGCAAAATGATTCCTTGTATAAATGGCGATTTCTCTTTCACATTTCCGACAATTTGAATGTCACTATGTATGTTCTTAAATAAAAATCCCTGCAATTCCACAGCTCGATTAAAAGCAGCTTGCTGCTCAGTTGCTGCTAATTTCGCTGCGATTGTACTAGCAACGATTGCAGGTACATCTACTGTGCCCGCTCTGAATCCACTTTGATGTGTCGTTCCTTCCATCACTGATTCCCAGTGAATGGATGGATTCATATACACCACTCCTACGCCTTTAGGTCCCCCAAACTTATGAGGTGAAATGACAGCTGAAGTAACCCCTATGGCATTTATATCTATAGGAAGCTTGCCAAAAGCTTGCACCATATCACAATGCACAGGAACTTGATATGCAGCCACAGCTTCCACGCATTCTTTTACCGGCTGTATGGCACCCATTTCTGAATTGACCAGTTGTAGAACTACTATGGCTGTTTGTTCATTCACTTCTTTTTTTATCCACTCGATATCAACGATCCCGTCTTGATTAACCGGAGCATACCGAATGATATAGCCTTCTTTTTCTAGCTCATGCATGGTTATCAACACGGATGCATGCTCCAAGTATGTAGTAATAATGACGTTGCATGATTTAGGTCTTCCACGCAAAATGGAGCGGATTGCAAGCTGATTTCCTTCTGATGCATTCCCTGTGAAATAAAATCCACTAGACCTCACATTCAATAACTCGCTAAAGGCCACTTTACACGAATGAATATATTCAGCTGCTTTTGTTCCATGATCATGGAGACTTTGTGTATTTCCAAATGCCTGTGAGGCAGCTTCTACATAAGCTTCTACTGCTTCTCTTCTCATAGGTGAAGTGGCAGCATAATCCAAATAAATCATTTTTTTAGCACCTTTCTGAGACGAACTGCAAATTTATACTTGTATTCACTGTATCTTTATGTCATTAATAGTGTCAAGACAGGTGTAAACTTTTCGTAAAGTTGGTGTAATGAATGTATGATGTTTTAATCATTGGTGGTGGAGTAGCAGGACTTACTTTAGCCTATAAACTTCCCCCTACCTATCGCATTGCATGTTTAACGAAGGATGAACCTACTATTAGCAATACCAATCTCGCACAAGGCGGAATTGCCGCTTCCCTTTCCCCACTTGATACTCCTTCCTCTCATGCGACAGATACAATGTTAGCTACGGCTAACCATGCAAACCCTCACCGTGTTCAACTCCTTGTCAATGAAGGCAAAGAATTGGTAGAGGAACTAATTAGAGATGGTTTACCTATTGATAAAGACAATAATGGATATCCAAGTCTCGGTCATGAAGGAGCACATTCTTCAAGACGTATCGTACATGCGGGTGGAGATCAAACCGGTAAAATATTGCACCAATTTTTATTTGAGCAAGCATCTCATAAAATTACCTTACTACCTTATCGACTTGCAGTTGAATTAGTCATTGATGACGAAAGATGCATTGGAGTTGTTGTCTTTCACCCATCAGGTCAGAAGGAAACCATTTTCGCAAAACATATAGTCCTTGCCACAGGTGGAATTGGGCAATTATACAGTCATCATTCCAATTCTTCCGTTGCAACAGGTGATGGACTTTCACTTGCTTATCAAGCCGGAGCAGTTCTTGAGGATTTAGAATTTGTTCAATTTCATCCAACAATTTTAACACTGAATGGTCAATCTTGTGGACTTATTTCAGAAGCCGTTCGAGGTGAAGGTGCTCATTTGGTTAATAAAGATGGCGTCCGTATTATGCATGATGTACATCCTTTGTTGGAGTTAGCACCTAGAGATATCGTCGCTAGAGCAATTGAATGGCATTGGCAAAAGCATGATCCGGTTTATTTAGATGCTCGTTTCATAGAAGGGTTTGAACAGAAGTTCCCTTCTATATATGCAAATTGCATGCGTCATCAAATCAATCCACAAATTGATTTAATTCCTGTTCGACCTGGCGCTCACTTTCATATGGGCGGGGTTAAAACAAACGAATATGGAGAAACAACAATTCCACATCTTTATGCTATAGGCGAAGTTGCTTCTACAGGCGTGCATGGAGCAAATCGGTTAGCGAGCAATTCTTTATTAGAAGGATTAGTCTTCGGTGCTAGATTAGCTGAATGTATTATTAACAAACCTGAAACACATGTATTAACGTTAGAGAGTAAACATAAGGTTCCTAAGTTCGTCCCTTACACTTTTGACAACTCATTACGCCAAAAAATGACGGAACAAGTAGGTATTTTACGATCACATGATGGATTGAGTTCGTTTTTAAATACGTTCGATGACATCACGTTGCCCCCACTTTCCTCATTATGTTGTAAAGATGTTAAGCTTGCGCATCAATTTATAGCGAGTCGTTTAATCGCGATTTCAGCACTTCTACGAACTGAAAGTCGTGGTGGCCATTACCGTGAGGACTTCTCGATTTCGATGGACGAATGGACTGGAACAGTAATTGAACAATCAATTCAAGGCGTTCACTATCGAACGCGAGAAACCGCAATAAAGGAGTTTGTTTAAATGAATGCATTGAAAGTTAAAGAGGCATTAAAATTATTTTTACTTGAAGATATCGGGGATGGAGACCTTTCCTCGGTTTTATTTACAGATACAGATCAAGGAGAAGCCATTATCCGCTTTAAAGAAGCGGGTATTTTAGCCGGTGTACAGTGCTTTAAATGGGGCTATGAGTTATTGGATCCTTCGATTGAAGTTGAAGTATTGAAACAAGATGGAGAACACGTGGAGATTGGTGAAGCGATTGTTCGTATTAAAGGTTCTGTTGCGACTTTATTAGCCGGCGAACGCGTCCTTTTAAATCTAATTCAACGTATGAGTGCAATCGCCACGTTGACTCATTCCTGTGTTACGACTTTAAACTCTTCACATACGAGAATTGTAGATACGAGAAAAACAACGCCAGGTTTACGAATGTTCGAAAAATATGCAGTTCGTATGGGTGGTGGAGTGAATCACCGAAATGGATTGTATGATGCGGTGATGTTAAAGGATAACCATATCGCAGCTGCAGGTTCTATTTCTCGAGCAGTGACGTTAGTCCGCTCCAAAGTCGGACATACCGTGGCGATTGAGGTTGAAGTTGAAACCGAAGAACAACTACTAGAGGCAATCGAAGCCAAACCATCTATTATTATGTTGGATAATCAAACACCTGAGATGATTTCAAAATGGGTACAACTTGTACCAAATACGATTATTACCGAAGCTTCAGGCGGTATTGATTTACAGAGTTTAGCAAGTTATGGATCAACTGGTGTGGATGTTATATCAATTGGTGCCTTAACACATAGCGTAAGTAATTTAGATATCAGCATGAATTTGGCGGTATCGCATAAGGAGGCAGTATTTGTATGATATCCTTACTATCCGAATTAACCATTGGCGATGCCATGCCAGAAAGCTACTTACAAGCAACAACTGAAGAATTACACGTAAGGGCAACAAAGGCAAAAGCTTTACTTGGAGATCGTTTATATATATTAGGTCATCATTATCAAAAAGACGAAGTGATAGAGTTCGCAGATGCTACAGGTGATTCCCTTCAACTTTCGCAAATTGCAGCTAAGCAAACTGCTGAGCATATTATTTTCTGTGGTGTTCATTTTATGGCTGAGACGGCAGATATTTTAACTTTAAACGAACAATCCGTTATTTTACCTGATATGCGAGCTGGCTGTTCGATGGCGGATATGGCGAATATCGACCAAACGGAACGTGCTTGGATTGAATTGCAAAAAGTGTTTGGCGATACCATTATTCCCCTTACGTATGTGAACTCTACCGCTGCCATTAAAGCATTTGTTGGACGCAATGGAGGCGCAACAGTTACTTCCTCGAATGCGGAAGAAATGGTGGAATGGGCACTTACTCAAAAAGGACGTATGCTGTTTTTACCCGATCAGCATTTGGGCAGAAATACAGCAGTCAAACTAGGTATTAAACTAGAAGAAATGGCAATTTGGGACCCAATCAAACAAAAATTAGAGCTGCAATGCGCGCTTAAAGATGTCCGTGTCATTTTGTGGAAAGGGCACTGTTCCGTTCATATGAACTTCTTGCCAAAGCATATTGACAACTTACGAGAAAAAGAACCAGAGCGTAATATCCTGGTTCATCCTGAATGCACATATGAAGTTGTTCAAGCATCAGATTATGCAGGTTCAACGAAATATATTATCGATATGATCGAAGCTTCTGAGCCGGGCTCTAAATGGGCAATCGGTACAGAGATGAACTTGGTGAATCGTTTGATTTCTACTTATCCTGACCGTGACATTGTCTCATTAAATCCATTTATGTGCCCTTGTTTAACAATGAACCGAATCGATTTACCTCACTTAACATGGGCGTTAGAAGAGCTTGTAGAAGGTCGTATAATAAACCAAATCACTGTTGATGATAAAACAGCTTTCGAAGCTAAAATGGCTTTGGAAAAAATGCTTTAGACCTTATCCCATTCCATTGATTTGGAATGGGTTTTTTTAAACTTGTGTTTTAAAAAACAGAGATCCATAAGAGTGTCTCAGTCTCATATTTAAATGTAAATGAAGAAACTCAGCAATCTTGTATATTAAGATTGCTCGGTTTTTTCAAAATAGATTTAGTTAATTGTTGAAGATTATTGATCGTTATTTACGTGTCTCAATTTAGCATTTTATTTTTTTCTAAACAACGCTGTGAATAAAGCAGATACACCGAAAACTTCATCCGTTTCTCTAGCTTCTTTCATTCTTCTAATTTCAATTTCCTCTAAGCTATCAAAAATGAGGCGCAGTTTTTCTTCTGTAAACCCTAAACCACCATTGAGACTTCTTTGTCTGTACACTTCCCAATCCGTAATATCCGACCCTCCAAACTCTCCCCCTTCTACAAAACAAGTAATGGCAAAGTGACCGCCTGGTCTTAACGCTTTCAATACAAGTTCAATGTAGTTGCTTCTCCGATGAGGAGCTATATGGTGAAAGCAGCCAGAATCGTAGACAATGTCATATGTTCCTTCTTTTATCTGAATATCGAAGATGTTATTGTGAATGAAATTCACTTCGACTGCTCGTTCTTTTGCTCTCTCTTTTGCCCACTCAATCGATTCTTCTGATAAATCCACAGCATCTACTCGGCAACCCTTTTCAGCAAGGTAGATGGCATTCCTGCCTGGCCCACTTCCCAACTCCAATACATTTCCAGGCTTTATGATACCTTCATTAAAATAGCTCACTAAGGCTTCGTCGGGTTTGTTTACAAAGAATGGAATTCCTTTTTCGCGGTTGGAATAAAACTCGTTCCAGAAACCGACAGGCTCTCTTAACAGTGAATCCAACATAAGTAATAAATCATCATTGTTACGAATTGTCTCTTTCAATTACACCACTTCTTTCCTTGTACTATTACATTTTAATCATACTAATAATAGTAGTTCCCATAGTTTCAAGTAGGTTACATTTGCATGAATTTGCTTAACTTTTTGGAAGCTTATAACCAGCTTTTATCGTGTTAAATGACTTTTGTAGCTGTTACAACTCCTCTATTTCCCTTTATTAACCATACACCTATTCGCCTCTTTCAAATGCTTCCAAGTGGTCTTGCGTTCGTTTTAAGAAAGGTAGTGAATATTTTTTTATTTTTTTTCGTTACAATTATTACAAATTTATTACAACGAATTCCTTAATACATTTTAATTTTTAATAAACAAAGAGAACGGATTATACATCCTTTATACTGTTGTATTTAGAAGTATTGAATACCTCATTAAAAAATTTCAGAAGGTCTAATTGCATCAAAACATTTATTGTAATGTGACCACATAGAGTCGCCAATAAAATAGCTGAAGATGAAGATTTATAGTAATAATGTTGATGTAACAATAAACAAAGGACTACCAATGTAATTGGTAGTCCTTTGTCATTGTGTATTATGTTTTCGCAACTCAGAAGTGAACCCATTACGGCTATTTCTTTCGCTTTAAGAGAACAATGCTAAATTGATGTTATAAGTCGGATAAATTCTTATATGACCAAAATGCACATTATCCAAATCATATTATCCCTATTTCTGTTGATTGGAATGGAAGCGGCGACTCTAGGGGGAATTAGCAAGAGCTTTAGACCCTGGACTGAGCAACCGCGAAGGAAGCGGCTAAAGCCTTGCCCCCCAGAAAGCGTCCGCTGAAATGGAAATCAACATCTTTCCAAATGAACTCCATTTACCAAATATACAATTACATTCACTTAAATTATATTTGTCTAAATCCCAATACGGTGTCTAGCAGTTTCTTCTTTATTTAGCCAAAGCTTGGTCTTTTAATGAACGACGAAGAATCTTTCCTGTCGTATTCTTTGGCAACTCTTCTAAAAACTCGAATTGTCTAGGAATCTTGTATTTCGCTAAGTGCTCTGCACAATACGCATGAAGATCTTCGCTTGATAAGTTCGCATCTTTAACCACTACATACGCATGAACCGTTTCTCCAAAGTCTGCATCAGGCATACCAATAACAGCAGCCTCTATCACGTCTGGATGCGCGAATAACACTTCTTCCACTTCTCGTGGATACACATTATAGCCACCTACAATAACTAAATCTTTTTTACGATCGACGATGTAGAAGTAACCTTCTTCATCCATTTTCGCTAAATCGCCTGTGTATAACCATCCACCACGAATTGTCGCTTCAGTTTCTTCAGGCATGTTGTAATACCCTTTCATGACATTAGGTCCGCGGACAATCAGTTCTCCCACTTCACCAACTGGCACATCATCACCTAATTCATTAACCACACGATTTTCTACATTTGAAATAGACGTTCCAATCGAACCAGCTTTACGATCTCGATCCAGTGGATTAAAACAAGTAACAGGTGAAGCTTCGGATAACCCATACCCTTCTGAAATGCGGACATTGAATTTATTTTCAAAGTTGTGTAGCAATGCAACCGGTAATGATGAACCACCTGAGATGGCTATGCGAATTGTCGAGAAGTCAGATACATCCGAGTCGGGCGTTTGGTACAAGAAATTGTACATCGTCGGTACGCCAGCAAATACCGTTGCTTGTTGATTTTTTGCCATTTCAAATACATCTTTAGGTGTAAAACGTGGAACTAATAGGATGGTAGCTCCTTTTAGCAACGGAGCATTGACCACTACAGTCAACGCAAATACATGGAACACAGGTAATGTTGCTAGGACACGATCTTCAGCAGTGAATCCTAAGTAATCACCAGTGTCGCGAGCATTTGAGTATAAATTCTCATGTGTAAGCATGGCACCTTTTGGACGACCCGTAGTACCAGAAGTATAAAGAATGACAGCGGTATCATTTTGTGCCACTTCAACAGGAAGTGTATCTGGAGAAGACGACATCACAAGTTGTGTAAATGATTTTACTTTGTTGCGCAGTTCTTCCGGTAAACCAGCGAGTTTTTCAGTCGTTTCTGGCATCGTTTCACAAATCACATAATTGCTTACTGATGGGAATGCACCGGATGCTTTTTCTATTAACGGCAATAACATATCCAAGGCAATAATTACTTTTGGTTGGCTGTTATGTATGATGTATGAAATTTCATCAGGCGTGTAAATTGGATTGATTGGAATGGCTGTTGCACCTAAACGCATTGATGCATATAAAGAAATTAAAAAATGAGGTGTATTTCCTAATAAGAAAGCAACATGATCCCCTTTTTCTACTCCTAATTCTCGTAAAGCTGAAGCAAATCTAGCAATTGACTGATCGAACTCAGCATAAGAAGTGTCTTTACCCATAAAGTGATAGGCTGTTTTAGTTGGTTGTTCTAATGATGTCTCTCTAACACGTTGAACTAAATTCATCGGTATCTCTCCTTAGTTGTTGAATGAATACTCATTCATTATTCAATAATTTCATTATATAAGAAATCTTCAGACAATACAACAAGCATCCCGATTACTCAGGATGCTTTTACATGTGCTATATAACGCCATCTGATTAAGAAATAATAAACGACTTGAATGAATGTAAATGCAACTAAGACTAGTGTCATCTCAAAAAGAATGGACACATCAGCTAAGTCACTCCAAATAACTTGCAAGGATAGAAATGAGAATGCACTATGAAGCATGGCAATCCCCCATGGCAAGAAAAATTGTGGAATAAGCTGTCGATTGACGATATTAATCATTTCTTGATCCGTCAATCCCATACGTTTTAGTACAGCAAATTGCTTTTTGTCTCTTTCGAGTCCTGTATACAATTTAAAATAGATAAAGCTTCCAGCTGCTAGTAGCAATACGGCAGCTACCATCAACCCTGTGAATAATAACAACGAAAACGTCGCTCGTATAATTGAATAGTTTAACCCTGGGTTCTCAAAGAAAAAAGGTAAGTCATTTAATTGGTTTTGATAAATGGATTCGGTCATTTGAGAATCTAGATTAAGTCCAATCGATTTTGTTCGTTCCCATTCAGGAATGTGAAATGCATAAAAATTAAACATTGAATCATTCATCGATTGACCTTGTAGTGGTTCATCGATTAACGCGTAATCCTGGTCACTAACTACGACAACATTTGCCCCTAAAATCATAGAAGGAAACAGCATCCTAGGGTAAACACCTCTTACTGAGATAGGCACATTGCTTTCCTCTAATACGGTTTGGATACTACTGTTCTCTAAGATTGTTAAAGCATTTTCAGAATATGGAATAAACATGGCTTCTCCAGATTCTAAATTAATTAACGGATGACCTTGAGCAACAGCTAAGCTATTGACGTCGGCTTCTCTCAGAATCTCCACTTCAAATTGCGTATAGGAAGAAGTTTGTTTCTTTATTAAAAAAGGAACCATCGAATAAGATAATCCTTCATTTTCTAATTCATTCGTTAACATTCGAATATGCTGACGCTCTAAAGGATTGTCTAATTCACTCGAGTAAATGAGCCCTAATGGATTTAAATCTCTGTATTGGCCTGTATAAGACGACAGTGAAGTTAACGTTCCCACTGATAGGAAGGCAACTGTTGATACAATCGTAACAATGAAATACATGCGAGCATTTTCACGTAATTTTACTGCCCCCTCTGAAACAGCAATTAAGCGGTATCGGTTCCAATAAAGTGATTTCCTTTTTTGAACTTGATGGTGAAAAAACAACACGGTATGTGTAAAAAAGAAATAGGTTCCTAAAGCCGCGATTGGAGGTAAAAAGATTGAAAGTGTAAAAACGACACGAGTCGAAGTAAATGTTGCGGCAGCATAAGCAACCACCAGTAAGACGATGCCCAAAATCGCTTTAAATGTGGAGTAGCTTTGGCGATCATCCGAAGTTAAATACCCTCGCATTAACTCAATAATGCGTTGCTCGCGAATAAATACAACACTCGTCATAGCAATGATCACAAATAGACTTAAAAAAGCCCCGATTGTTAGAGTAAATGGTTTAATGGATAAATATAATGGTAAACTTTGAAGCTGAAGCATTTCTCGTACTATCATGAAAAAGAACTTTGAAAAGGCATAGCCAAACAAAATCCCAGTCGCAACCGAAAATGCACCAATAAGCATCGTTTCTAAAAAAACGAGACGATTCAACTGCTTCTTTTCCATTCCTAAAAGAAGCAACAATCCAAACTCTTTTGACCGAGCTTGTAAAAACGCACTCATGGAATAAAACAAGAAAAACAATGTGAAAATATATAAAATAATTTCAGCCACAATCATTCCTGTAGCAGCAAAATCTCCAAAAAAGCCTTCATCCATTTGTGGATGAAATAGGAGCATAGAATACATAAAAAACACCATCACTGAGAACATACTCGCCATGAAAAAGGCAGCGTAAATTCGGCGATTCCTTATGACATTACGATAGGCGAATTGTCGAAAGGTCATGGACATTGCCTCCAAGAAGCGATAATACATTTAAGATGCGTTGGAAAAAAGTCTGTCTCCGTTCATCGCTATAAATCTCATTGAAAAATTCACCATCTTTAATAAATACCACTCGATCGCAGTAACTTGCTGCAATCGGATCATGTGTGACAACTAAAATGGTTGTATTTTGTTCGCGATTGACTTTCATTAATAATTCCATCACGTCACGCGAAGCTTTTGAATCTAAATTCCCTGTTGGTTCATCTGCTAAAATGAATGCAGGTTGATGAATAAGAGCACGGCCTATAGCCGTACGTTGAGCTTGCCCCCCCGAAATTTCATTCGGTCGTTTGTTTAAGATGTTTTGTAAGTCTAATTTTGATGAAATATCGGTTATCCTTTTTTGCATTTCAGCAACTGAATGTCCATCTAGGGTTAATGGCAACACCATATTTTCTTCAACCGTGAGCATTTGCATTAAATTAAAGTCTTGAAAAACAAATCCGAGCTGTCTCCGTCGAAATAGAGCCAGCTCGTTTTTCGTCATTTCTTCAGGACGCATTCCATCAATCGTTACATAACCGGAAGTTGCCGTATCAATGGTGGAGATAATATTTAACAACGTCGTCTTCCCACTTCCGGATGGACCCATCACAGCAACGAATTCACCTTTGTTAACTTCAAAACTTAATTGGTTTAATGCGCGGTGCGTCACTTTACCCTCATAAACTTTCGTCACATCTTCCATTTTCAATATCGGCATCTACTAGTTCACCTCTTTTGACAGCGTCTTGATTTTTAAATAAAACAGAAACCTTTGTCCCTATTTTAGGTTCGGATTCAATCGTGAGTTCATGGCCAAGCTTTTCACAAATTTCTTTCGCTAAGTACAAACCCATACCCGTGCTTTCACCCGTTTTACGACCATTCTCGCCCGTGAAAAAGGCTTTCGTGACTCTAGGTAAGTCCGCACTAGGAATGCCAATCCCTTCATCTCTAACGGCTAATAAGACATATCCATTTTGACAACTTGCTTCAATAAAGACTTTTTTTCCTTCTTCAAACGTATATTTCACTGCGTTCGTGACAAATTGACCTAACACAAAACGTAACCATTTAACATCTGTTGTAATCACATATTTTTCATCAATTGTAATAACCGGATACACATGATGGGTAATAAATAATCGTTTATGTTCAGAAACTACTTCAGAAACGAGTTGCTTCAACTGTACTTGTTCCACTTGCATATCCTGCTCAAATGTATCGATCCGCGCATTTATTAACACAGAATCTAACCCACGTTTTAGACGATCAATTTCTTCTTGTAAGCTCTTCTTATTCACTTCTCCTTCTTCTTGTAGCAATAACTCAGCAACAGATAGAGGGGTTTTCATTTGATGAACCCATTGATTCATAAATTGTAAATGTCTGTTTTGATTCGCATAGAGAGCTTGAACTTCATTTTGATAAAGTCGATAGAGGCTTTGACTAAAAATTTCAACTTGTTCTTGTTCAGGAGATTTCGCATTATGTTGCAATGCCGCTTCCATTTCAATCGGTTGCGACAATATCTTTTGGTAAAAAGAATATCTCTTCACATATCGACCTACTAAGAAAGACAAAATTAGCATGGTGCTAATGACAACTGAATAAATCGCTGTATCAATATTTCGAAATCCATCTAACCAATACAGCGACATGATAAATAGCACTAAAATAAATTGAAATAGCACATAAGCCATATGCTCCTTCATAAACAGTCGAATATTCATGATGATTCCTCTTTGCTTAATACAAATCGATATCCTGCGCCACGAACCGTTTCAATTGTAGAAGTGACACCGTAATCCTGTAATTTTTTTCTTACACGCGTCATGTTAACGTTTAACGTATTCTCATCAACAAAAGCTTGATCATCCCAAAGTTCCTCGAGAAGCTGTTCACGCGTGACGACTTTTGGCGATTGCTCCATTAATAATTCGAGAATCGTACACTCCCTTTTTTGCAAAGGGATTTCTTGGCTTTTCGTATGTAATTCCATTCGCTCTAAATATAAACAAAGCTTACCTAGTTTGATAGTTCGTTCTTCTTGTTTTGCTGCATACTCTCCGTAAGTGCGTCGTAAATGACTTCTTATTTTGGCTAGGACGATTTCGTAATGGAAAGGTTTCGTAATGAAATCGTCTCCTCCATTTTCGAGTGCAAACACTTGGTCCATATCTCCAGACCTTGCAGATATAAAAATGATTGGACAAGTGGTTTTTAATCGGAACTGACGGCACCAATAATAGCCATCATAAGAAGGTAAGTTAATATCCAATAGGATGAGATGCGGATCAAAGGCTTCAAACTCTTCTAAGATATTATCGAAGTCATCAACCGTTTTTACCTCATACTGATATTTGCGCAACGTATCGGCAAGTAGCGAGGCAATTTTACGATCATCTTCTACTATATAAATCCGATGTGACGTCATATGTGCCTCCCCCTTTACTCTTTTTCTTTATTCTACCAAGAAATGTGAAAACCGCCAATGTGGCTCAATGTGGATCGGTTGAATGGATTCTATATACATGTTAGGAAAAAATATACCTTTCGCACTTTATTTAAAAAATGTGGTTGGTTATTTTTTTCGCTTTCCGCGGACGAAACGCAAGCCTCCTCGACTCAGCTGTCTTTGACAGCTGGCCTGTGTGAGTCTAGCCTGTTTCGTTTTTCCGCAGGAGTCTTCAGAAATAACCAACCACCTTCCTACTTAATTTGTTTGCAGATTCATGTTTACAGCAACAGTTAGATAAACGTACAAATAATCAGCAATAGCTGAACCCTTTAAATACAAAGTCTACTTTTGGTCTTCGTTGAAAGTGTCTGCAGCAATGGAAATCAACATTTTTAATTGTCTACAGTAAAAAGAGCCTGACCTAAGTCAGACTCCCCAGTAATACTTAATAAATTAATTGTAAAAACTGTTCTTTCGTTATGCCACCTAAATAGGTTGTGATATCGATATCACCTAGACTTTCAGTGATTGCTGTTTTTTCATAAGCTGTGCCCACTAATAATGCTTCTATGTCAGCAACATCACCAACACCGAAGAAGTCGCCATAAATATGTGCATCTTCAATGACGCCATTTTTCACTTGAAGACGTACATCGATACCCCCAACTGGGAATCGTTCGGAATGAGACATATTAAATGCCGGAGACTTCCCATAATTCCATTCCCAATTTGCGTAACGCTCTTTTGAGAGCGCGTGAATATTCGCCCAGTCTTCTTCTGTTAGTTCGATGGTTTTCACTTCTTCTTCTCCTCCGAAAATCGAGTGAAGTAGTTTTAATCGGAAATCGTCAATACTGATAGGTTCTTCGATAAATTCCATAATGTTCGCTACACGACTACGAATGGATTTGATTCCTTTTGACTCAATTTTGTCCTTACGTACTTTTAATGCAGAAACAACCGCTTCAATTTCTGTATCAAACATTAACGTACCGTGACTGAACATACGTCCTTTGGTTGAGAATTGAGCATTACCAGATATTTTTCTTCCACCAGCTAAAATATCATTTCGTCCCGATAATTCTGCATCCACGCCCATTTCTTTTAGGGCGTCTACAATCGGTTGAGTAAACTTTTTAAAGTTTCGGAAGCTATCTCCGTCATCTTTCGTCAAGAAGCTAAAATTCAAATTACCTAAGTCGTGGTAAACCGCCCCACCACCTGATAGTCTTCTCACGACATGAATTCCGTTCGACTCTACATAGTCAGTATTAATTTCTTCGATTGTGTTTTGATTTTTACCAATGATGATTGCAGGTTCATTGATATAGAACAGAAAATATGAATCTTTATCGACATCCATTGTTTTTAGCGCATATTCCTCAATTGCTAAGTTAATCCGAGGATCTGTGATGCCTTTATTATCAATAAAATACAAATTGCATCTCTCCTTTTAAAGGTTCTACATACACTATATATGAATAAAGAGGTTTTGTATTGACATTTGATGAACTGTTATAATACACTATAAGTAATTAGGACAGTATTAGTACAGAATAGAAAAGGAGGTTAATCTGATGATTGAAAATGTAATCGAGTTTTTTAAAAACCTACCTGCTAAACAATGTGCACAATGTGGCGAAAAAATTGAAGAACAGCATGAATGTTATGGCAACACATGCGATACGTGTAACCAACTTTAAACATAAAACAGCCGTCCAGGGCTCCCCTCCTGAACGGCTGTTTTTTAAGCTTCTTGATTTTTCGAGAAACGATGCTTAAACAATACATTGAAATAATAAATGGTTAATACGACAGCACTGGTAAAGAATATCAACATAATTCCATTATTCCATTGTATAAAACCTACATCTGTTGAAGAAATGGCAGCTTTGAATGCTTGAACAGAATAAGTCATGGGCAACCATTGGTTAAAGATTTGCAATGGCTGAGGAATCAGTTCGAGAGGGAATGTACCAGCACTCGTGGTTAATTGTAAAATTAGCAGCAAGATTGCTACAAAACGTCCACTGTCACCTAAAATGGATACGAGCATTTGAACGATTGCTAAATAAGTAAAACTAGTTATGACCGCAGTCACAATAAACCAATCTAAATTGACTGGTTCCAGTCCTAAACCAAAAATTAAAATAGCCACAGCAAGTAATGCTTGAATCACTCCTATTACACCTAAAACGACCATTTTACTCGTTGCCCACGCCCATCCACTTGTTGGGGGGATAGCTGATTGGACAAGTGGAAAAACGATTGAAATCATAAGTGCACCTACAAACAGTCCAAGTGAAAGGAAATAGGGTGCAAAACCTGTTCCATAGTTAGGTACGTGATTGACTGCTGATTTTGTTACATCTACAGGAGAGGATGCCATGTCAATTGTGTCTTGATTTGCATCTATTTTTCCTGCTTCAGTAGAAGCTTCTTCTAGTTTTTCACTTAAAGTGCTCGATCCTTCCCTCAGCGCTTCAGTGCCTTCAATCAACCCACTGGAACCTGCGGCAAGTTCATCCGTTTTTAAAGCAATTTCTGAAGCACCTGAATTTAACTTACTAGATCCTTGTGCGAGTCGTTGTAAACCTCCTGAAAGTTTTTGGCTTCCCGCCGATGCGCTTGTCAGCCCCTTTTGTAATTCTTCTAACTTAGTTGTTAATGTACCAGTTCCTGATGCTACCTTAAAAGCTCCATCATTTAGTGTCTCGGAAGATTGCGTTAATATTCCAAGCCCTTCTTCTAATTCTACATGTGCAGACATTAATTTCTGAGCACCAGAAGCTGTTTGATTCATTCCTACTGATAGTTGTTCAGTACCACCTTTAAGTTCACCTAATCCATTGGAAACTTGTGTACTTCCTTGTTGCAATTGATTAAGAGCTCCTTTTAGAGCATCTTGTTGTTCTTTTGATAACGTTTCTAAAATTGGTGTCATTTGATTGGTTAAACTTTCGAGCCCAGTAGTAATTTGAGTTGATCCTTCTGCCAATTTTCCTACGGATTGATTAGCAGTAGAAACACCATTAGATAGTTGACGAATTGCATCTACCAGTTGCTTCTCTTTTTCATTTGCCATAGTGAAGCCATTAGATATTTGCGTAACACCTTTTGTATAGGAATCAACACCAGTCTGTAGTTGACTTGCCCCAACAGATAATTTGTCTGCACCTTGGTAAAGTTGGCTTGCACCGGAAGAAAGTTTCCCTAGACCGTTGTCTAATTCAATCGCTCCATTTGATGCTTCAATGGTTCCTGAGGCTAACAAATTGGATCCATCAGCCAATTCAACAGAACCACCCGCTAATTTCTCTAAATACCCTTTTAAATGTGTCGCTCCATCAGTCAGTTTACTTGCTCCATCCGATAATTCCCCTGCTCCATCTGCAGCTTCTCCAAAGCCATCACCCATTTTCATTAACGAAGTAAATAACTTATCTGAGTAACTTGCAACTACCTCTTTATTTACCTCTGCACGAATTCGTTCCATTGCGGTATCACCAATTTGCGCTGACAAGAAATTAAAACCCTCATTTGGTTTGTACTCAATCAATAACTTTTCTGGGTGCTCGTCGAGAAGTGTGGTTGCGTGTTGTGAAAAGTTTGAAGGAATCTCAATCACCATGTAATAGTCTTGATTCTCAAGTGCTTCTTTGCCTTGATTTTTAGAGACTTCAACAAAATGAAATTGTTCACTTTCTACCAGATTCTTTGTAACATCTTTTCCTATAGATAATTGTTCACCTTCTAGTAACGCACCAAGGTCTTCGTTTACA
Organism: Paenisporosarcina quisquiliarum; assembly: GCF_043641925.1. Lineage (GTDB taxonomy): Bacteria > Bacillota > Bacilli > Bacillales_A > Planococcaceae > Paenisporosarcina > Paenisporosarcina quisquiliarum_A. The sequence goes on along the minus strand of NZ_JBHZRU010000008.1, from coordinate 76,226 downwards.
ATAGCAACTGGCAAATCACTTAGTTGTTCATACGGATCCCAAAAAGCCCATAAAAACATACCTGCATACAGAACTGGAATTAACAGTACTGCCAAAATTGGGATGAGTAATTTTCGATTCTTAAAAATAGCTATAAATTCTTGTTTAATCAAAGTAATCCTCCTAGTACTTATTGACCGTTTTGTTCAATTAGTCATTTTTGTCTAAAAAAAGAGTCTCACACATTGAGACTTTTAAAAATAGTATCTTGAAATACTTCAATAATCTTCTCTTCGGGTAGAGGTTTTTCATGTGTTACTTGCCACTCAACTGCAAAAGCCATATAGGCTTTAAAAAGAAGATATGCAATTAATTGAACGTCAACAGGTCGAATTTCTTTCTTTTCAATTGCACGTTCAATATGTTCTGCAATGTAATGAACGATTTCTCTCTCGACTTTAACAAGAACTGCTTGGACAACCGGTGTTTGCATTTCTTTTTCTTCTGCTATTAACTTTGACAATAGTGCATGACTTTCTCTAAATTCAAGCATCTTCATCAAAACGAAATGCGCGTTTTCTTGAAATGATTTGTTTTCATTAATCACCGCATCTTTTTCTGCTTTCATTTGATTAATCATAGTAAACACGATTGCATGAAATAAATCTTCTTTATTATCGAAAAAAGTGTAGATGGTCCCTTTCCCAACATTCGCTATCTTTGCTACTTGATCCATTGTAGTAGCTTTAAAACCAAAGAGAGAAAAGGATTTCGTCGCAGCATTTAATATTTCTTGTCTTCTGTCCAACATTCAACACTCCTAATAAGAATGACCAGAAAACCATATCGGTCAATTAGTCAATATTCTACATTACTTTTTCACTTTTTGCAATGTAGAATTTTCTTTAATTGATTCTATTGCAGTACCAGGTTTTCTAAGTGTTTATGATGGTCTGTAAAAAATAGACAACTCCTAAGAGTCGTCTATTGACATCATTTATTTAAAAACAATTCCTCAATAATTTCATTTCCAGCCGCTTTTCCTTGATCCACACAGTCTGGTAATCCTAGACCTTCATATGAACTTCCAGCAAGTTTTATCATTGGGAAATGCTCTTTTAATTCTTTTTTAGCTTTAGCCACACGTTCCTTATGGCCGACCATATATTGAGGAGAAGCTTTCTTCCACCTTGTCACAACTGTAAATAATGGATCTTCTTTGATTTTCATCGTTTGCTTGAGGTCAGAAAGGACAATTTTTTCAAGTTCGCTATCTGATAACTCAATTGTAGACTCATCCCCTGGACGACCAACAAATCCTCGGAGTAGTACATGCCCTTCAGGTGTTGTGGTTGGCCACTTACGGTGAGTCCACGTACAAGCTGTTATCGAATAATCACTATTGCGCGAAACTAAGAAGCCAGTACCTTCTTTTTCTTGACTTACTGCATCTTCTTTAAATGCCATAGCTACTGTCGCTACTGAGGTTGCAGGCATGTCTTGAAAATCAGTCATCATTCCATGTTCTTCAAATACGGGGAGAGCTGCGAGATGTGGCGTGGCAAAAATGACGCGATCAACTAACATTTCCGCATCATTATTAAGGAAAAGATTTACTTGTTCTCCCACTTTCTCAAAACGGTCTACTCGAACTCCCTTTAACACAGTATCAGGTTTGAGTTGTGCTTCAACAGCCTCAACAATGGTTTCTAATCCATTTTTAAACGTACGGAATATACCTTCTTTGGATTTCTTGACCGGCTGTTTAGGGGCTATTTTCTTCGAACCAATTATTAAACTTCGATGTTCCTGTTCTAGTTTATAAAACTGTGGGAACGTGGCTTGGAGACTCATTTTATCAATGTCTCCAGAATAGACACCTGCTAATAATGGCTCAATTAAATTTTCAACTACTTCACCACCAAAACGTCTACGTAAAAATTGTCCGACGGATTGGTCACCTTTAACTGAAGCTTTTGGTAAAACAAAATCACCAGCGGCACGCAATTTTCCACTCCATGAAAACAATCCAGAAGTAATGAATGGTGAGATTTGTGTTGGAATCCCCATAACAGATCCCCCAGGAATAGGATGAAGTCCGTCATTGACTAAAATATAGGCTTGTCCTGTAGCATTCGAGACAAGTTGATCATTAATCCCAAGATCTTTAGCAAATTGACCAAAACTTTTTTTACGTTCTAAAAATGAGTCTGGTCCTCGTTCAATAACAAACCCATCGCGACGAACAGTCTGGATTTTCCCGCCAAGTCGGTGAGAAGCTTCGATTAAGATCACTTCAAGTGGATATCCTTTTTCTGTTGCTTCTTTCTGTAAATAGAATGCGGCAGCTAAGCCCGTTATCCCGCCTCCTATTACAGCTACTTTACGTTTTTCTCCAGACACGGTCATCATCACTTTCGGGTTCAGTTTAGTTATTTCTTATGCAAATGTTTTAAAACAACATCTGTCATTGCATCAATAAATAATGGTTGAGTATTCGGCATTTCAGGGCGGTAGTATTTAGCGCCAATTTCATCTGTTACTACTTTACACTCATAATCATTATCAAAAAGCACTTCTAAGTGATCTGTTACAAATCCAACTGGTGTATAAACAAAAGATGTATATCCTTTTTGTTCATGTAACTCACGAGTTAAATCTTGTACGTCGGGACCAATCCAAGGTTCAGGTGTTTGACCGGCACTTTGCCAGCCCACTTCATAGTTTTCAATGCCAGCAGCTTGTGCGATTAAATCTGCTGTCTCTTTTAACTGTTGTGGGTATGGGTCACCATTCGCAATAATTTTTTCAGGTAATGAGTGAGCTGAAACGATTAAACATGCTTTTGCACGCTCTTCTGGTGACATAGCTTCGAACGTTCCAGATACTTTCTCTGTCCAATATTGAATGAATTTCGGCTCATCATACCAGCTTTCAACTGAAGTGATATGTAGTCCGCCAAGTTTTTCAGCAGTCTCTTTTGCTCGTCCATTATAAGACTTAATCGAGAATGTTGAGAAATGTGGAGCTAATACAATCGAAACAGCTTCTGTAATGCCATCTTTATGCATTTGTTCAACTGCATCTTCTACGAACGGTTCAATATGTTTAAGGCCAATATATAATTTAAACTCTATGTCATCTTGCACTTCATTTAAACGATTACATAATGCTTCTGCTTGGTCATCTGTAATTTTAGCTAGTGGTGAAATTCCACCAATGGCACGATAGCGATCTCTTAAATCCGTTAAAGCTTCTGGACTTGGCGGACGACCATGACGAATATGCGTATAATAACGTTCTAAATCCTCTTCTTTGTATGGCGTTCCATATGCCATGACAAGCAATCCCATTGTTTTTTTAGACAACTTCATCACCTCATTTATTATTTTCACTTTTCATTTTGACAGGTTCAATCTAGACTTACGAACATCAATACCTTATGAATGTGCTTTCATTTGAGAACGGCTGTAATCATGAATAAAAGCTGTTAATCGTTTTAATACATCAGGATTTACTTCTGGGAAGACCCCATGTCCTAAATTGAAAATATGACTTTGGTGATTCACACCTTGATCAATAATTTGTTTAGCACGTTCTTCAATTACAGACCAATCAGCTAATAATAAGGATGGATCTAAATTTCCTTGAAGTGTTTTCGTTAATCCCATTCCGCGAGCTTCTTCAATCGATAAACGCCAGTCTAAACCGACAACATCAACAGGAAGGTCGTGCCACTCTTTTGCTAAGTGACTTGCACCAACACCAAATGTAATGACTGGAACACCTAACTCTTGAATTGAGCTAAAGATGCGAGTCATGATTGGTTTAATGAAAATACGGTAATCTTCTACATTTAATGCGCCAACCCATGAGTCAAAAATTTGAATCGTTTTTGCCCCTGCGTTCACTTGCGCAGTTACGTATACAATGATCATATCTGCCAGCTTGTCCATTAACGCAAACCAAGCTTGAGGTTCTGATACCATAAATGATTTTGTTTTATTGTAGTTTCTTGAAGGTCCACCTTCAATCATGTAACTAGCTAGAGTAAATGGTGCTCCTGAGAATCCAATCAACGGAACATCCAATTGTTCTTCTGTCAAAATTTTAATCGTTTCAAGTACAAATGGAATGTGATCTTGTGGTGACAGCTCTCCCAGTTTCTCTACATCTTGAACTGTTCGAATCGGATTAGAAATAACAGGACCAACGCCAGCTTTAATTTTTACATCTACACCAATCCCAGGAAGAGGCGTCACGATGTCTTTGTACAAAATTGCTGCATCTACATCATAGTTTTCAACAGGCAATCGTGTTACATATGCACATAATTCAGGCTGATGTGTTATTTCTTCTAATGAATATTTTTCTTTAATTTTTCGGTATTCGGGTTGTGAACGTCCTGCTTGACGCATATACCATACCGGAGTGTAATCTACTTTCTCACCTTTTGCTGCTCTTAGGAATGTATCATTAATCTTTCTCATAAAATTTGTATCCTTCCTTTCACTTACACATATTGGTTAAGTAACTCGTTATATTCGTTCTTAATATAGACTTTCTCTTCTATATTGTATAGTTATCGAGGACAATTGTCATAGAATTGTCTTGAATAGAAGACATCATTTAGTCAAAGAGTTGTTTTAAGTATTTTTATTAAGGGAAGATTATACTGTAGATAGAGATATGGAGGGATTACAATGAATATTTATTTAACATCTGGAACACCTGAATTTATGCTTTCATTAAAAGAAAAACATGCCAACGAAAAGATGGTTGTTCTTCATGGCGAAGGAAATGCCGTATTGTTACATGAAACGTCTGGAGCAACCGTTTTTCAAACACCACGTAAATATGAAGTCATTGATTCGTCAGGTGATTTAAGTGATCAAGGCTACTTCGTATTCAATAACATTCCAGTAACTGATGAAGGTCGTCCTATTTTCGAACATCGCTTCAAAAATCGTGCACGTGCAATCGAAGATGAACCAGGATTTATTGCCATCCGTGTTTTGCGACCTATTGGTACGGATACATATGTCATCTTGACTGAATGGACAGGACCTGGATCATTCGAAGCATGGCAAACATCTCAAGCTTATAATAAAGCACATGAAAAACGTGGTACAGATGAAGGAATTGATAAGAGACCTAATATTTTTTCAAGCGCTTCCTATGTAACGACCTATCGAACTGCTCCAAAAAAAGAAGACGAATAGAAGAAAAGAGTCGACCCTTTGTGGGTGGACTCTTTTTCATATATAAACAAGTTGGCGAAAAATTCATCGCACAAACTTGTTGTTTTATCAGTCACTTTGGAAGTTTATCGCACAAACCAGAAGGGTTATCGGTCAAACCGAGCACAATCACTGCATTCCTTTTATCAAAAACTACATATTCGCCATTAAACGTTTTGCAATTTGTTGATATTCATCTGGTCCAATCCCTGGCGCAAACTCCTCTGGAAGATCATCTAAGTCTGGAATTTTCCCACCTTTTGGAATACCTTCTTGTACGACAAGAGGCTCGCCACTACTTGGATTATCCCCTTTCCAAATTTGGCGAATGTCTTTATATTGACCTTCATCGTTCCAAGTAAATAAAATATTGCCTAATCCCTGGTCTTCATATTTCCTTGCGTGATCGAACGCTCGGTTATCTAAATTTGGAATAGGTAGCATTTTCGTAATGTCTACTCCTGTAGCCATCTCAATTGCTTTTGCGTAAGCAAGCACATGAGTACCACCGCGCACTAGCAGATACCCAATCATTTCCCTTGCTGTTTCGTGATTGGTCATTTCATAAACTCGCATTTTATGTGTTCTTGCACCACATTCTAAGAAGAAATTATGAAGCAAATCTAATACTAAGTTCCCACTGGAGAAAACATGATCCCCACGCCATGGATTCCCCATCGAATCCCCTGCTAATGAAGTTTGTGCTGTTGCAATGAGTGAATAAGTATTTCGTAAATCCTTCCCATTTTGTAGAGGTGTTACATCTGGATCCCCATTAAACGAAACACCTTTTTGTAATAAATTAATGGTGTTGGAAACCAGTTCTACATGACCGAATTCTTCAGCCGTAATAGAAGCAACCAGGTCATAAAAAGGTTTGAACTTGTTTTTTTGACGGAAATTAAAGGATTGATACATATAATTATTTAATGTAGACATTTCCCCAAACTTACCACCAAGCAATTCTTGGACTGCTGCTGCAGCATTCGCATCGCCATACTCAGGTGCCGGAAGTTCAATTTGCAACCTATTTACTCGTTTAAAAATGAATGTTCCTCCTTATCAATTCATTTAAAATAATGTTCAATTGTTCAAATGAACACATATGACCTCTAACTTTAAGAGCCTAGCGACACCCAAATAATTTGTTGGGTTCGGACAAAGAATGGGGTTTCATTTTTTTCAACGACAATATGATCGGGTAATACTTTTGTTAATACACCTTTAACCACGCTGTTGTTTGATACCTGCACAATAATTTTCTCTCCCACAACTGACGTAAGTGTTTGATACACATACGGATCATATGCACTCACATACTCAACAGTTTGTTGCGTTTGACCATTCATAAACAGTTCACTCCTTCCGCTCAATATTCCTAGTTTATGAATGAAGAAATATTTGGTGAAAGAATATGATAAAAATAAATGGCACATGGACAATTAACTTTTCAAAAATTAGTCAAAATGGTTTTATGATATCCTCTGCATTTTCCAGTAAGAAGAAGTAGTTAGCCTGAATTCGCTCAAAATTAAAAACAGATAGAGAAAAATACGACATTTTTCTCTACCTGTTTTTAGATTTACTTTATGTTTATGAATGCAATATCCCATGTCGATTCGCGTACACGGCCGCTTGCGTTCGGTCTGTTAACTCCAGTTTCGCTAATATATTACTGACGTGCGTTTTTACTGTCTTTACGCCGATAAATAACTTCTCTCCAATTTCTTGATTACTTAGACCGTCACCTAGACATTTAAGAACATCAATTTCGCGTTCAGTTAAATCATCATGAAGCATTCGATCTTTCGGTCTCAACTTCTTCATCATTAAATCCGTCACTTTAGGAGCAATGGTTGCTTGACCGTTTACTGCATCTCTCACTGCTTCTGCAATTTTTTCTGCAGGAAGCGTTTTTAATAAGTAACTAAAAGCACCCGCTTCGAGTGCAGGGAAAACTTGTTCTTCATCGTAATAACTCGTTAAAATCATGATTTTACAAGTCGGATGGAATGCGAGTATTTCCTTTGTTGCCTCAATGCCACTTCCGTTTTCCATGAGTAAATCCATTAACATAACGTCTGGCATATGCTCTTTGGCTAATGCAATGCCTTCCATTCCACTTTTAGCTTCCCCAACCACTTCTATTCCAGGCTCCGTTAAAAAGTAAGATACGAGCCCTAATCGAACCATTTCATGATCATCCGTTATCCCAAGTCGTATTGGTTCCATTCATCAGATCCCCTTTACTAAGTTGACACGGAATATGAAAAGTCCATTCCGTCCCTTCTCCCACTCGCGCAAACAATCTTGCGGTTCCACCAATTTCTTCACAGCGTTCTCGGATCGTCATTAACCCGTAAGACGTTTGTTTTTTCTTTGCAGGATCGAACCCTTTGCCATCATCACGAATCATAAGCGAAAATTGATTTCCGGAAACTTTCCCAGCAATTTTCACCTGCTTTGCTTCCGCATGTCTCAAACAATTCGCCAGTACTTCTTGAACCATACGATAGACATGCTCTTCACTTCCTTGAGATAAGCAACAATCTTCTGGAAAGCGAAATTCGAAAACAACATCCGTTCTTGATTCAAGTTCAGCAATCAACTCGAAAATAGCTGTATATAAAGATTTATTTTGCAAATCCATCGGACGCAAATGCAGCAATAACGCACGCATTTCATTTAGCGTTTTAACTGATAGAACAGACATTTTCTGAATGAGTGGCACCGCCTGAGCAGGTTCACTACTCGCAGTCCGTTCAGCAGCCGAAGCCAACATCGATAAAGCAAACAATTGCTGACTCACAGCATCATGTAATTCCCTTGCGATTTTTTGACGTTCTTCTGTCATAGCTGCTTGCTCCGCTTGTTTAATCATTGTGACATTCTGATCCACCAAGCGTTGCAACGATTTTAGTTGTCCATTCATTTGATCAGCTAAATCATTAAATCCATCTTCTACAAGACCAATTTCATCTTCTTTTTGAACAGCTAATCTTGATGAGTATTTTCCATTCTGTAATTGTCCAAATCCAGCGAGAATGTCTGTCATTCTCGATGATAAATCTGATCCTGTTTTATTTCCATACCATACACCCGTACATAAGACGACTAGAAAAGTAAGACTTATAAATAAAAGCGACTCATATAACGAAAGTTGAAATGTGGGCATTAGTAAAATGAAAAGCTGAATCATGACAAACAAGATGCTACTAGATAAGGAGGCGATTTGAAGTGCTTGTTTTATTAATAAAAACCGGATTGAAGTCATATTAACGCCCTTCCCTAAACCCTTTTTATCTTCGCATCGAGCACATGATAATCGACAAAAATTTTGACACGTCTTTCTGCTTCTTCATAACCTTGCGTTTCATATTCCACTTCTGAACGCAGTCCATTTTCTTTCTTATCGAGAATATCTGTACTTAACACATTGGATTTGAATGTCACTTTAATCGCAACATCTTCGTCCACCAAAATCTTAACGTCTCCAACATTTCCACTCAAGTGAATGGGTGTCTCGCCCAGAGGAATATTTGCTTTTGAAAAGTCAAAGAAAAACGAACCAATATTCACCACTCGATTCATGGGAACGACTTCCCAACCTTGTTCTTTAAATTGAAGTGATTCAACGGGTCTACGCTTCTTTTTAACATGATTGTCATCATCTTTATCCCAATTCGTATAGATAATTGTTTTCCCTTTATCTTTTTTCTTGGCTGGCTTTTTAAACAATTGATGTAATCCAATCGCAACTAATAGTATTGGCCAAAGTTTTAACCAGTCCCCATAAGTGAACTCAAACAAATCAAGTACACCTAGAATGACTAGACTCCCAAAAGTAAAGGTAAATAGCCCCCATAATAGGGTCATACCCGCACGATCTTTTTTCGTATAACTATCTAACGAGCTGGCACCCATTACAATCAATAAAGCTGGAATAATAAGCTTAGTCCAAGACGTTTCTCCTAAATCAAAAAAACCTAAATTCATTCCAAGTAATACGGCACCTAGTCCGACGAAAAATAACACCGTTAAAAAAGGACGTTTCATGAAAATCCCACCCATCTCTCTAATCCTACTACCACTATGTTATCAGCTTCTCATAATAAAACGTCTTACGCTAGAAGGAATTTAACTCCGTCTTAAGGAGGATAAGAGACTAATTGAAAATTGAAAACATTTAATTGTTACACATGTATCAGAATGATATAATGACCAAAATTAAAACTATTTCGCTAGCCGAAAGGATGAACAATTTTGAAACAACAGCTATTCGAAAAATTAGACAGCACGTATGAAGAGATGCTCATCATTAGACGTCACCTCCATATGCACCCTGAGGTCTCGTTTCAAGAAACAAATACCGCTAAGTATATTCAAGACTTTTACGCAGACTTAGGGGTTGAATTCATACCAAATGTCGGTGGGAATGGCGTAGTCGCACGTATCAAAGGAGCAATGCCTGGAAAAACCGTCGCTTTACGTGCTGACTTTGATGCACTCCCTATTCAAGACGAAAAAGAAGTTCCATATAAATCGACCGTTCCAAATGTGATGCATGCTTGTGGACACGACGGTCACACAGCTACACTGTTAGTTTTGGGTAAAGCATTGTTTGAAATGAAAGAACAATTAGCTGGCGAATATGTGTTAATCCATCAACATGCTGAAGAGTATGCACCAGGTGGAGCTAAACCGATGATCGAAGATGGCTGTCTAGAAGGCGTTGATGTAATATTTGGAACCCATCTTTGGTCACTAACCCCACCTGGCACAATTGAATACCGTGTCGGTCCAGTTATGGCTGCGGCCGATCGATTTGAATTGACCGTTCAAGGCCGAGGTGGTCACGGGGCTAGTCCTCATCAAACAAAGGATGCCATCGTTATTGGGGCTCAATTAGTAACTAATTTGCAACAGATTGTTTCAAGAAGAATTAACCCTGTTGAATCAGCTGTCATATCTGTAGGCTCATTTGTCTCACAAAATGCGTTTAACGTGATTGCTGATTCCGCTAAATTAATTGGAACCGTTCGTACGTTTAATCCTGAAGTCCGTAATCTGATCGAAAAAGAAATGGAAAGAGTCATTCAAGGAACTTGCTTAGCAAATGATTGCACCTATGAATTTTTATACGAACGTGGATATCCACCGGTAGTGAATCATGAATCTGAAACTCAGTTCCTTAAAGAAGTAGCTGAAAAAACGCCAGGCGTTTTAAATGTCAGAGAATCTGAACAACATATGGGTGGAGAAGATTTCGGCTATTATTTAGAACAAGTACCAGGAACATTTTTCTTCACAGGAGCACAACCTGCTGGAGAAGTGTATCCACATCATCACCCTAAATTTGATTTCGAAGAAAGTGCAATGCTTGTAGCTGCCAAAACGCTTGGAGCTGCAGTAATTGATTATCAAACAACTGAATGATTGATAGATGAGTTGCTTTTCCATAGGAGAAGCAACTTTTTCTTTTGAATAAATTCAAATAGATGGCATAGGTTGAAGGAATAAGTAATCACTTGGAGGGAGACTGTGAGAAGGTCAAATAGCGGCATTGTTCTACTCGGTTTACTCGTCATCACGGTCGTTGTGTTATTTCTGGTGTTCTTCACTTTTACAAAAGAGTCCGATCAGGATTTATTTCTCCGAGATGTGAAAGAAGTGGAAACCGTCAACAGTTTGATGGTAGAGACAAATTTTCATGAACAATTGATAAACGCTTTGAAAAGCGAAGGATATCAACCTACAGGTAGTATTGGATACACGATCTTCAGTATGGAAGAAAAGGAAATAACCATTGTATTATTCGGTCTAGATTCGAGTAAAAAGAAAGCACAAACATACATACAAGATCTCTCCAATCAACTTTCAACATCTTTAGGGTTGGGTAAATTCGAGGTGACAATTAGAGAAGACAAGGACTGAGGTTAACATAATAAGAAAGGAAGTTGAAATGGATTTTCCCGTCATGATTGGGCATAAACATATTTTTAGGCATTCACCGAAAATCTCCATCTACTATCCTTATGTATTCGGACTTCCAAATCTCCATGCAGAGTATCAAATCAACCAAAAAATTGTGTCAACCTTAAACGATATGGTTATAGAACTAGGATTTCACGATGAAAATCTAATAGAAATGGTCGGAGAATTTGAAATTAAAACGAATGAACGTCAAATTTTAAGTTTGACCTTAACTGTCTACTCTTTTACAGGTGGCGCACACGGAATGACGCTTGTAAAAGCTTTATCTTTCAATGTAACAACAGGTAAGCACTACGAATTAAAAGATTTGTTTTTACCAGGTAGCGATTATGTAAAACAATTTTCAGCAATTATTAAACCTAAAATAGCTGAATGGGAGATTCCTATTCTTGAAGAATTCACCCAAATTCGTGAGGATCAAGATTTCTATCTTGGCGATCATTCACTTGTTATTTATTTTCAACTGTATGAAATTTCACCTTACGTTGCTGGATTCCCCTACTTCCCTATCCCAATTTTAGACATACAAGACATCATTCAACCTAAAGGCCCCCTTGAGATTTTATTGCCATTCTAACTAAACAAAAAGATCTCATCCCCCGACTTCAATCAGGAGATGAGATCTTTGATTATTTACTCATTCTTAAAGTCATTTCACTTATAACAAGTGCTACTACTGGAGCAACATATAAAAGTACAACGTCTGAACCAGACAACAATATCGCAAACAATACGATGACCGCTTGCACAACTTGGACAATTCGAACAACTTTATTGACGGCAAGTCCACGAGCTTTTTCCCCGATTGGGAAAAGCATATCCATTCGGAACTCATTTGAAGAAGATAAAGCTTGCTTAAGTTGGAGTGCACTTGCGAATGCCATTGCACCAACAAAAATCATGACAACCACTGGAATACCGATAAAGATAGCTCCTATTGCGGCAATACCTGTTAAACGCAACCATAAATAAAACGTATCGTCAGTTCGAATAAAGGTTCGCAGGACTAAAAATTCTTGAGAACTCGTTCGACCATATGGAGTTATACGATAAATCCAATCCAGCCAAGCTCTTCTTTTTATGGAACCCCTGATATGTGGAACATCCGTAAAGTAGTTAGCAAATCGGTAAAAGCGTAACATTCGGTTCTGTTCTAGCTTTACGAAATGTTCATACGGAAAAGGTTGTCCTTTTAATTGTTTCGCCCATACGGAATAGTAAAAAATTATAGGAACCAGTAACAATGCAAAATAAATAGGCACCATGGCAAATACAGCTAGTAAAAACAGGATGGAAATAAGCGCTCGAATCGCACGATCTCCCCATACCCCTTGTCCTACATTTGCCCAACGGAAGGCAAATTCAACTTTAACATTCCAATATTTCAGCAAAAACATGGATACGAAAACCGCACCTAATGTTGCGGGTTCCACATTTCCGACTTGTGATAATAAAGGAACAGATATGATAAACGGCAAAATGACAATAAAAATTTGTGACCAAAAAGTCCAATTTAATGCCTTTTTCATATAACCCATTAGAGATGACTCAAGTGGCAATAAATACACTTGATCAGGCTCACGAATTAATGTGGTAGACGGACTATAAGCCAACAACATCCCTAAAATACCAGCCATTAACCATGTGGCAGGAAAATCTGACGGAGCCGTCTTTAACCATTCACTATATTGATAGCCTCCTGCACCAATGACAAAAACAAAGACGAATGCTAGATGACCTGTAAACACATATTTTAAATACTTTTGAAGTTCATTTACATAATAGACGAACCGAATGCGCCACACGTCTTGCAAGCTATTCATCTTCTTGCTCCTTCGTCATGGCAATATATAAGTCATCTAAAGTCGCATGCGGCATATTAAATGCTGTACGCAGATCATTCATCGTTCCTTGCGCTCTTATTCGGCCATTGTGAAGAAGTAAGATTCTATCGCAATAACGTTCTGCGGTCGACAGTATATGAGTGGACATTAAAACAGAAGCACCGGTCTTTTTCTTTTCGTTCATTTGATCAAGCAACGATTGAATACCAAGTGGATCTAGTCCAACAAATGGTTCATCAATTATATAGAGCGACGGATTCACTAAAAAAGCACACATAATCATTACTTTTTGACGCATCCCTTTCGAAAAATGGGATGGGAACCAATTTAATCGCTTTTCCATTCTGAATTCTTTTAATAAAACCTCAGATCTTGCTGCTAACGTCTCTTGGTCAAGCCCATATGCCATAGCTGTTAACTCTAAATGTTCTTTCAATGTTAATTCATCATAGAGGACAGGTGTTTCTGGAATATACGAAAAAGCAGATCGATACTTGTCCATATTTTCTTCGAAGGTAACATTATTTAAGCGAATATCCCCGTTTTTCGGATTCATCAGCCCGATAATATGTTTAATAGTTGTACTTTTACCTGCGCCATTTAATCCAATTAACCCGACCAGTTCGCCAGGTGCAATTGAAAATGATAATTCATGAATAACGGGTTTACGTGTGTAACCACCTGTTACAGCATTTACTTCTAATACATTCATTCGGGCACCTCATTTCTAAATTAATATTACCAAAAGTAGGGTGAAAAATCTGCCTCTATCCTTTCCTACCTTTATGCAATATATGATAAACTTACGTCAATCATGAGAGGATGTGTTACTAGATGAGCGATTGCTTATTTTGTAAAATTGTAGATGGTTCTATTCCTAGTATTAAAGTGTATGAGGATGATCACGTATTGGCCTTTATGGATATTTTCCCTTTAACAAAAGGACATACTTTACTCATCCCTAAAAAACATCATGAAAATGTATATGATATGAACGCAGAAGATGCAAGTCAATTATTCTCTGTAGCACCTAAAATTGCTTCTGCAATAAAAGCTTCGTTTAATCCAGCAGGACTCAATTTATTAAATAACAATGGCGCGCCAGCCGGACAAAGTGTTTTCCACTTCCATCTTCATTTTATCCCAAGATACGATCAAACAGATGGTTTTAAAGCGACTTGGCAGACAAAAGAAAAACAACTCACGACTGATTTGGTGGCGGAATACGCTGAAAAAATCAAATCACAATTAAGTATTTAGGCTTGCAATCCTTATGGAAAGCACGTAAAATCAGCACTAAGTTTCTCGCTAATGGTCATAGGACACATTAGGAGATACCAAAAATCAGACTAGTTTAGTTGAGGAGAGATGAGAAATGAATACAAAAAGTTTAGTATTAATGTCCCTACTTGTAGGTGTCGGAGCAGCCCTTTACTTGGTGATTCCGGGATTTGGAAACGGGATGAAGCCAGATTTCATGTTAACAATGATGTTTATCGGCATTCTATTATTTCCAAAAGCGTCACACGTGTTTTTGTTAGCACTAACAACCGGAGTTCTGTCAGGACTATTTTCAACATTTCCTGCAGGGTTTATCCCAAATGTAATTGATAAATTTATTACCGCATTTGTCTTTTACGCTATAGTGGTTGTATTAAAACATTATTCAAGTAAGCTACCAGTAGCAACTGTACTGGCGGGAGCTGGAACTTTATTATCCGGCGTCATTTTCTTATCAGTTGCCATATTTGTAATTGGGGTAGAAGTTCCCTTCTTACCACTTGTTCTTACGGTAGTATTACCAGCAGTCGTCATTAACGCAATTGCTCTGTTTGTAATTTTCCCGATTGTGACACAACTTGTAAAACGTTCAAAATTCGAAACAGCGTTATCAAACTAACTTTTCAAAGCCTGCTCAAGTAGCAGGCTTTTTTATTTGGAATAAACTATACAATCATCTTCCTTACTAACAACTCCCTAAGAAACAGTTGTTCTCTTTATGCATACATGTTTTAATTAGGTAAAAAGAAGGAATAGTAAGCGTATATGAAAGGAGTGCTTGCGAGATGAAAGCATCTACATTTTTAGTCGGGCTTGGAGCTGGTTTGCTTGCAGGGTCCGCAGCGGTCTTATTTTCAACTCCCCAATCGGGTACTGAAATGCGTACGAGCGTAAAAAACGTTTCATCTGATTGGAAAGATAAATTATCTGAAGTTAAATTCCAATTAAGTGATTTGAAACAATCGATTTCAAACTTAACGAAGGAATCTAAAACTCAAGTTCCTCATACAATTGATGAATTAAAAAAATCGGTGCAAAAGTGGCAAACTGAAACAGCGCCAATTCAAGAGAATCTTCAAAACGAAATTGCTTCTATTCAAATGGCGATGGAAGAATTAGAAAAATCACTAGCGAAACATCAAAAAGATCCAAACCCAACTACATGAATAATCCCAAAAAGGTTCAGCACATAGATGCTGAACCTTTTTGATTGAAACATACTTTTTAATTAAGACATATCAAACGTGTTGATTTACATTACGGCGGAAGCTTTCCAGGGGAGGCCAACAGGATGTTGGTTTCACAGACGTTGCCACAGGAAGTGGCGTTTTTAGTCTGTGTTCCACTTAACTCAGCTTCCAGGGTCTAAATCTCTTGCACCTGCCGCTTCGCTTTCGGTGCACAAACCATCTGCTGATCCCCTCGGAGTCACCGCCTCCATTTCAATCAACTTGATTCACTGTATATTTAAAATCCTACAATTAACTCATTTAAGAATATAAATATTTAATATTATTACTTCCAATTACATTATTTTGGTCATATTCAAAGTATCACTTAAAGCTTTTTCAAGTAACTGACTATCATTCCAAGCAAGAGGAATATCCGAAATTTAAAATACATACCTACTTGAATCAGTTTTTTAATTTATGAATTTAAAGTATTAATTTCTATAGTAGTGTATATGAGTCGGTACTTTCTTACATTATTTTTATTAATCGTATGCTGTTGAATCAATTTCATAATTGCCTTTTTAATAAAGAAAAGCGAACATTTTATTTTTCTAATTATTATGTGTAGCGAAAGGTGGCGACTCCGGGAGGGACTACCGGGTCCAGGTGAGACCCCGCAGTGAGCTATGCGAACGAGGATGCTCACGGACCGCCCAAGGAACGCGTCCACCTGAAGCGAAACGTGTTAAGCATTTAATAAATTATTATAAGCTCTGTAAACTATCGCTTACCCTTTCTCTATTTCTTTCAATAGATTTGTAATTAATATAATATTTACAAGATTCTAACTATGCATCTCTTTGCTTTATTGCTATAATGAAAAAAAGTAAATTTTTATGAAAAGAAGGTGATGGCATGTCCGACCCAATGTACACAATGAAAGAGGCAATGCTCTACAGCCAACGCATTGCACAGCTATCTAAGGCACTATGGAAAGCAGTCGAAAAAGATTGGCAACAATGGATAAAACCTTATGACTTGAATATTAATGAACACCATATTTTGTGGATTTCATATCACTTGAAAGGTGCATCAATCTCAGATGTTGCCAAATTCGGTGTGATGCATGTGTCCACAGCTTTCAACTTCTCTAAAAAATTAGAAGAACGCGGATTATTATCCTTTTCTAAAAGAGACGATGATAAACGAAATACATATGTAGAGTTAACGGAAAAGGGTGAAGAACTTTTACTCAACATGATCGAAAATTATCACAATACTCCTCACTCAGTTATAGAAGGCTCTTTACCAATCAAAGATTTATACGGACGTTTTCCAGAGTTCATGGAGGTCATGGCGGTTATTCGTAATATTTATGGAGATGACTTCATGGAAATCTTTGAGCACTCCTTCCGAAATATTGATCAAACCTTTGATGAAAAGAATGGAAATTTGAATCCTTCGGTAACATCTAGGACTTGAGTGATATCAACACTTGAAAACGCTCTCTAAAATGTAATATGAGTAAGCTTGCTTTTTTTAACAAAACATCGTAATGTATGTATCTGCAAGTATATTATTTTACTTAGGAGATGCATATTGTGCACTGCTGGAAAACCATTAACGTAAAAAAACAATACGGCTTCGATCGTATTTTCATGCTGTCTTCACTTTTTGTTGTTGCGGTATTCACTTTTTTCTATATGATGTTTAAAATATCAAACGATATAAAGCTTTCTGATGATCGATTTTTTATGTTCCTAGGTAGTTTTGCTTTAATTTATCCTTTGCATAAATTGCTGCACTTTTTGCCTATAATGACTTATAGAGATCGACTACGTTGGTCGGTAAAAAAACAAATGGGTTTTTTACCTGTATTATCACTACGTATTAAAGAACCCATTCCAAAAGCACGATTTTTATTTGCGCTACTATCGCCATTCATTTTCATAAATGGAGTTCTCATATCGGGAGCGTTCGCATTTCCTGAATTCGGACATTACTTTGCCATGTTATTGGCATACCATTGTGGATTATGTTTGATTGATTTACTGTATATTAAAAACTTGCTGAAATCACCGAAAAAAGCGTTGATTGAAGAAACAGACACTGGCTATGAAATATTAGTTCCACCTACGTATGTCTAGTCAAAATACTGTTCTTTTTCTTTGGCTTTTGTTATGATAATGAAGATTGTCGGAGGGGAGGAATAGACGTGATCATTGCTATAGTAGTTCTATTCTCAATCGTATATTTATTCCAAATTAATCGTATGACCTATGCATTATGTATGCAAAGAGAAATTCCAGAAGAAAAGCAAACGAAGATTTTTAGAACCATAAATGTCTTGGTTACTATATTATTAGTTTCATTTTTTGTAGAAATTACAATGACCGCATAAAAGAGTCCATTCACCTGTTTTACAGGTAAATGGACTTTTCTTTTTGGTTTGTTCATTATTTAGTACAGAAATGCTGCACCTACAATAATTAACAAAATAAATAAAACGACGATTAACGCAAAGTTGGATTGATGCTGATATCCTTGACTCAACTCGCACACCCCCCTTCTCTTTGTTATCCTATGCGACAAAATATTCTAATTGTAGGCATTAATAGGGGAACCATTTTTGTTTTCGAAACGTTTGTGGTATAGTAACAACTGCAGCAAGATGATAGTTAGGAGCGATTACACATGAAAAAATCAGTATTAACATTAACGTTAGCAGCATCTGTTTTAGCATTATCTGCATGTAACGACAACGAAGCAGCAGATTCTGAAGTACTTGCCACTTCTAAAGTTGGAGAAGTAACAAAGGAAGAACTTTATCAAGAAATGAAAACATCTGTCGGTAAACAAGCTTTACAAGTATTGCTTATCGAAAAAGTGTTGGATTCAGAATTTGAAGTTTCGGATAAAGAAATAAATGCACAATTTGATTCTGAAAAAGAACAAATGGGCGAAGGTTTTGACCAATACCTTGCACAACAAGGACAAACCGAAGAAAGTTACAAAAAGTACATTAAGTTAAATCTATTGCAAGAAAAAGCATTAACTGAAGGCGTCGAAGTAACAGACGAAGAAGTTAAAAAACAATACGAAAATATGAAAACTGAATTAAATGCTCGTCACGTATTGGTTGCTGATGAGGAAACAGCTAAAGAAGTTAAGTCAAAGCTTGACGGCGGAGCTGATTTTGCTGCAGTAGCTAAAGAATACTCTACTGAGCCAGCAGCACAAGAATCAGCTGGCGAACTTGGTTGGTTTACACCAGATAAAATGGTGAAAGAATTCTCTGATGCTGCATTAGCATTAGAAGTTGACCAAATCAGCGAACCAGTAAAATCAGAATTTGGATTCCATATCATTCAGGTCACTGAAAAACGTGAAGTTGAAATGGAAGCTACTTTAGAAGAAAAGTCAGACGAAATTCGTAAGCAATTATTAATGGCTAAAGCTGACCAAAGCACTTTACTTCCTAAAGTATCTAAATTAATGAAAGACGCGGATATTAAAATCAAAGATGAAGATTTAAAAGATGCGTTGGATCAAATTTTAAATGCAGGCGAAGAAGCACCAGCAGCTGAATAATCTATCGATAAATAATAAAGGAGCCTCCAAGTTTTTGGAGGCTCCTTTTGTCTATTCAAATGTTGGTTTATAGAATGAACGATTATCTAATGGGAATAGTCGTTCTGTAAATTCACCTGGATTTGTTTTATTAAGTGCGCGATTAAGCATATTCATTTTCGCATCAATGTTATCGATATAATGAAGCATCTCAGCTTCAAGTAACATTGGTTTCTTAGGACTTCCCCACTCTTCTTTTCCATGATGAGAAAGAACCATATGTTGAAGAAGCATCACTTCTTCACCATCAATTTCAAGCTCATCCGCCGCTTTAGCAATTTCGTTCACCATAATGGTAATATGGCCTAATAAATTACCTTCAATTGTGTAAGAAGTAGCTACAGGTCCTGAAAGCTCAATTACCTTTCCAACATCGTGTAAGATGATGCCTGCATACAATAAATCCTTATTAATAGTTGGATATAGATCACATAAAGCCTTACCCAGTTTAAGCATCGAGACGACATGATCGATTAAACCGGAAACATAGTCATGATGATTTTTTGTCGCTGCCGGAAATGTAATAATGGCAGGCTGATGTTTTTTCAATAAATGTCTTGTAATACGTTGAATTTGTGGATTTTTCATTTCAAAGAAATACTGCATGAGTTCTTCTAATAAAACTTCTTTTGACTTCTCAGCTGATGGCACCAAATCGCTTAAAGAGATGCCTTCGTCTTCTTTAACTGGGCGTATACTTTTAATACGTAATTGATTCTTCCCTCTGTAATGTTGGATTTCTCCTCCAACTCGAACAATTGCTTCAGCATGGTACAACGTCTCATGTTCATCATTCGTATCCCAAAGTTTTGCTTCAATATCTCCGCTCTTATCTTGCAAAATTAGCGTCATAAACGGATTTCCTGTTGTGGTAAAAGCCTTTACAGATTGTTTGATTAATAAGTAATGATCAACTGTTTCTCCTACTGCTAATTGTGTGATCCCTTTCATATGCTCGGCACACTCCTTTCTTTTTGCAATGCTGCAACATCAATAACGTGCGCATTCGGCCAAATCGATTTCATTTCTTCATGGCATGTGAAATACAGGAATTGATGATTGGATTCTAAATTCGTCATTAACTGCACCATTTGATTTACTCGGTATTGATCAAAATGAACAAATGGATCATCCATGATAACTGGAAGTGGAACTGTCTCGATTAGCGATTCGGCTAATGCGAATCTTAGGGAGATATAAGCTTGTTCTTTCGTCGCTTGACTCAGTTCAGCTATTCTAAATCTTATCCCTTGAGCATTAACAGCTTCAAAAATCCCCTCCTCATTTACTTCGAGAGCCTCGTATCGATTCCCTGTTAAATGTGTAAAGAATTGTTGAGATTTTTCCAAAACAAATGGCAACCTTTTTTCTTTCAGATTATCCATCGTTTGTTTTATTGCTTCCATCACAGCCTTGTTAACTGCCCATTTATGCGCCAGCTCAGCAAGCTCTGTTTTCTTCTGTTCGAATTGTTGCAGAACGTTCCCATAATGTTCATCACTTAAAAGAGAATTGGTTTGTTGTTTTAACATAGCACGTTCGTCTAACAGTTCATGTCGCATTTTTTCGAGAGATGCTAATCTATCATCCACATTCTCAAGATGACTATTTTGTTCCTCTTCACTTAATTGAGGTAACACTACTTCACCAATTGAATGTAATTGCATCTCTATTGCATTTAATTCTTGTTGAAGTGCTTGTTTTGTTTGATATGCTGCATCCGCCTCATAAAATGCGGCTTCATCACTAACTGCAGCTTCTACCCATAATGCATCAATTTCATTTGTTTGAACCTCTAACAATTTTTGTTTTTCACTTAATTGTTGGTTCCATTCGGTAGTTTTTTCTTCAGCAAAGACTTGTTTATTTTGACGATTCTTCCACTCACTCGTTATTTCTCTTAAACGATGGTAAGCATTGTTTTCATGTAGCGTTTCACCTGTCAATTCAATCATCATTGCGATCTGATGATGAATTTCCTCAATGACCTCTTGATGTTCAGAAGATTTTTGAGCGATCGTTTGATGAAGCTCTTGAATTAGTCTGATTCGCTTAAATAATTCTGTAAACAATTGAGTTTGTGTTAATCCATCAAATCCATATGCCATTAAAAATTCGTTAAGATGTTGATTAGCTTCAAGTTTCTTTTGAGTTAAGCGATTAAGATTCTCCGATAATTTTGCTCGCACATGTTCCTTTTCAACATGTTGGTCTAGTAGTTGTTTTTGTTTTCCATTAAAATTCATCACTTTATTGGCCATTTGCTCAGCTTTTGCGAGCTCTTGTTCCATATTCGTAATATCTTCATGGTAATCCGTCTTTTTAGCTTGGGGAGTGGATGAATTCCCTTTCATTAATAAAAATAAAATGAGTCCAGTTAAAACTAAGCCAAAGCCTGCAATTAGCCAATTACCGATTAGTGCAGCTCCGATTATAGAAGTGAGTAAGATAAGTCCACTTACCATAAAGGGAATGTTTGATTTGTTAGAAGACGCTTCTGATGCTTGAGAAACATGTTGAAGTGCTTTTAATTCGGCTAATTGATTGATCAATACAGATTTCTTACTTGCCAATTCAATCTCTTCGTTTGTTGGTGCTTCTTCTTTTAACTCAGCTAAATTACGATTAGATTCTTCTAATTCTGATTGAAGACGACTCAAACCTTGATTTTCGTAACGAATTGATTCATCTACTTGTGATAGATCATTCACTATGTTTTGGAAATGCTCTTCTTTTTGAAGAGAAACATCCATTGTCACAACTTGCGAAAAATGCTCTTTATCTTTGATACCTATTAAACGCATTTGCTGTTCCATGTCTCGCGTTGCTTGGTCACGCTCATTTGCTAACTGCTGTTTACGAAGCTTTAAGTGATGCCATTCCGTTTCTTTTGCGAGCGTGGATTCTAATTGTTTAATATGCTCATTCGGATCTTTCTCAAAAGCTTGTCCTTTGGATTGTTGAATATTTTGCTTTAACTGTGTAATTTGGATCGTAAGTTCTTGTACGCGATCCTTAAGTCCTTCAAACCGACGAATTCCTTCCTTAGGAAAGGAGTTTTGACTAAGGTTACTTAACTTTGCTTTTAACTCTTGTTGTTGTTCGATTAAAGGTTTAACTTGTCGGTACTTGGCAAATTGTTCATTTTGAATTTTCAGCTCTGATTCTTCTTCGTTTATTCGCTTTAATTCTTGTTCTATTTCTGAAATCCGTAAAATTGAAGGTTCATATTGATCAATTTGAGACCGAGAATCTTTTAATGTTTGCTCTAGCGCTCGAATCTCTTCAATTTTGATATTCATTTCAGGATTTTTACCTGACTTTTTAAATAAAGAATTCATTTCCTTCGAAGCTCTTTGTTCAAGCTTATTCATCGCATCGACACCAGTGGTACCAGATGCAAGTAATGTTCTACTTAACTCTTCTTCCGTCATTTTATCGAAGTTTTGCAATTGTAATATGGTAAATGAAAAAATAGATTCAAAAGAAGCTCGATCATATCGGTAAAGTACTTTTTTGAGAGTTTCTTCATCTCCGCGAGTACCATTTTCAAAATACACGGTTACTTCTCCAGCAGACTTCCCTTTTATCCGCTCCACGATGACCTTCCCAAACTCTGGATGAAGAATATGGACTTGTCCTCCGTGTCTACCGCCACCTTTTGGTTCATATCTTAGAAGTCCTTGATTGCGAAGTGGAAAACCAAAAAGAACAGACAAAATAAACTGTTGAATGGTTGTTTTCCCTGCTTCATTCAAACCAAAAAAAACATTAATTCCATCTTCTAAATCGATTTGAATGTCTTCGTGTTGTCCAAATCCATATATAACAAGCTTTTGAATTCGCATGGGATTTTCACTCCTTTACAGTAAGTTCTCTGTGAATAAATGCACGTGCGTTCTGTTCAATATCTTTGTATTCATCTTCTGTTAACTTGTCCATAAATCGACTAGATCTTGAATGTTGATACACATCACTGACGATTTCTTTCCATTCTTGTGTATCCCAATTCTCCATGACGGAGAGGACTTGCTCTGTGAGACCACTAGATTCCATTTCAATCATTTCTGGCATCTCCAGCGTAATGGATTGAACCCAAACATGTGGGTCTTTGAATTCTTGATTTTCACGAATCATTGACAACCACTCATCCATTGGAGTTGCTTCGAACATAGATTGAGTTTGTATATCAATTTCAGTAAGTAGCACTTCAATCACGCCAGCCCCATGCTCACTTCTAAATCGATCAATAACTTCATCCATCGCTTCAAACCATTCATTCGCATGGACAATGTCTTTACACGAACAAATCACTTCATCGTAAATGATGGATGATGTAGGAACAAACGATAATGATGACTGACCTTTTTCTAAACTAACATCATAAAAACCTTTTATACCTTTTTCATTTCGATGGCGACTTTGAAGATTACCTGAGTAGACAATTGGTGGTTCTGCATGTATAACTTGTCTTTTGTGTATGTGCCCTAACGCCCAGTAATCATACTTCTTACTAATGAGTTCGTCTTTTGTAAAAGGCGCATAAACAGCATGTGTTGTATCTCCAGCTAAGCTGCCATGTAACATCCCAATATATAACGCATCATCGTGAGTTGCTTCTTCAAATAAAGAACTCATCGAATCTTTTACATGCCGCTCTTTATAACTGAATCCACTAATATATACATCTTGTTGACCTATTCGGATGTGTTTCTTTTCCAATTTCTTATCAAACACATGAACATTGGCAGGCAGTTGGAATCTCGTCCACTTGCCACCTAAATGATCATGATTGCCATAGCTAATAAAGACCGGAATTTGGTGCTTATTTAAAAGTTCCATCCCCTGTTGAAATTTATGTTGAGCTCGTAAACTACGGTCTTCACCGTCATATATGTCTCCTACTATTAATAAAAAATCAGGTTTTTCTTGTACCGTATAATCAATCAAAGATTGAAATGCATGAAAGGTACTTTCTCTTAAACTTTTTAATTGAGCGGCAGGCATTGAAGATACGCCTTTAAACGGACTATCTAAATGTAAATCTGCTGCATGAAAGAAACGAATAGTGGACAAGAAATTACCTCCTCTAAAAGTCGAATATTTGTTCTTATTTTACCATTTGAAATAGCAAATGGCTACTTGACTCAGTGATTTTCGTTATTAAGTAACGAAGCTCGAAACTAGCAATGTTTGCAACGGGTCTTTAATTTTTGAAAGCTAAGCATATTAAATTAGAAAAACTACCATGAACACTAAGTCCATGGTAGTTATAGGTTTAGCTCTTTCCAAGCTGAATGGCTTTCTTAATATCTTTTAATGATTGTGAAGCACCATACATTAAAACACCGCCACGATAGACACGTGAACCGAACCAACCGAGAATAAAAATACTAACCAACATAATCGCGATCCCTAGTATTGGTTCCCATATTGGTAAGTCCAGCATCCCCACTCGTAAAAACATAACTAATGGAGTGAAAAATGGGATGTAAGAGGCAACTTGAACATAGCCCGCTTCTGGGTTTCCTATTCCTGAGAACGCAATAAAAGAAGCGATAATAATTAAGAATGTCATTGGTAGCAATAATTGTTGCACGTCTTCTGTACGGCTTACCAGCGATCCCAATAATGCAGCGAGTGTGGCATAAAGGAAATAGCCTAACAAGAAAAAGACGACTGCAAAAATCATGGTACTTATTCGAACATTTGAAAATCCAAAGAAAGTAAATACGCCTGATGTTAAATCAGATGAACTTGTTTTTAATGCGGCAAACCCGACTAAACCGAATAAAGCGATTTGCAATAAGCCTAGAGTCCCTACTCCCGCAATTTTTGCAAACATATGCTTTACAGGCGATACACTCGAAATAATGATTTCCATTACTCGAGAAGATTTTTCTGTAGCAACTTCCATGGCAATCATATTGGAGTAGTAGAATACAGCGAAATAGATGACAAATATCAATACATACACTAAACCTCGTGCTTGACTTAACTCCTCTTCAGATTTCGACGAATCCACGACAGCATCTTGTTGGAATTGGATTGGCGTAAATAACTGGCCTACTTCTTCTCCAGTTAATTCGAGAGATTCTGCTTTAATATTTGTTTGAACACTTTGTAATGCTTCTTGAATATTCATAGGTTGTTCAATCGCGTTAGCATTTTCTGATGTGTAAACAGCTTGAATCGTATTTGATTCATCTAACGATAACTGTAAGAAACTCGTAATCTCTTCATCCTTAATATTTTGTTCTAACTCCTTAACGGATTCAGAGGAAGCCACTAAAACAATTTCACTATCTGACAAACTCAATTGGTTTTGTAATGGTTCAAGTAGTCGGTTACTCTCATCTATTACCATTACTTCATTTCTATTTACCTCATCACCAAAAATCCCTGCCTCCTCTATTTTAGAAATAATAGAAGAAATATTAGACATTAAAAAGATTCCTGCAATGACTATTAATGTGGTGATGACAAATGACTTCGTTTTAGCTTTTGTCCAAAAAGATTGTTTAAAAATTATCCAAAAATCACGCATGATCTTTACCCACCTTTTCAATAAAGATATCTTGTAAAGAAGGTTCTTCTATAGCGAAGTACCTAATATCACCTTTAGTTAAAGCCATTTTTAATAACTCATGAGCTATTTTTTCCTCCCCAATTTGGAATAACCCACCTTCTTTCGAAGGTTTATATGAAGTTACTCCTGGAAGGGCATTTAAGAAACTCAAGTCAAAATCTGCTTTTAGGCGTACATTCTGTCGACCAAATCCACGTTTAATATCACGAAGTGATCCACTAACGATTGCTTTTCCATGATCCATAATACAAAGCTGTTCACAAAGTTCTTCCACGTGGTCCATACGATGACTGGAAAAGACAATCGTTGCTCCCTCTTGTTGGACATCGATGATTGCTTTTTTTAGCATTTCTACATTGACTGGATCTAGTCCACTAAATGGTTCATCTAAAATTATGAGTGAAGGCTTATGTATAAGGGATGCAATGACTTGTATTTTTTGTTGATTCCCTTTGGATAACTCTTCTACTTTTTTAGTTGCATAATGTGGCACGTCAAATCGCTCTAACCACTGATTCGCTGCTTGTTTTGCATCATTTTTCTTCATTCCTCGAAGTTGACCTAAATACATGAGTTGGTCTTCGACTTTCATTTTCGGATACAAACCTCGCTCTTCAGGTAAGTAACCAATATGAGTACTATTCGAGTAAGTGATCGGTTTTCCATTCCACGAAATCGAACCTTCTGTTGCATCCAGTAAACCTAGAATCATTCGGAACGTTGTCGTTTTTCCAGCTCCATTGGCACCAAGAAATCCATACATACTTCCTTGCTTAACTGTCATGGAAAGATCTTGTACTGCTGTGAAATCACCGAATTTTTTAGTGACTTGTTCAATTTGTAATGTCATCGGAACACCCCTTCGAATATTTCAAGATAATAATAGTACGTATATATAGATATAAAGATTCATTAATTCGATAATAATGAAAATTTTCATAGCATATTTTACTCATAATCGAATTTGGAGATAACAGTGTTTTTTTTTAATTGAAAAACTTGTATAATGAACCTAGATTCATTTCAGAAAGGTTGGATATATATGAAACCTTATAAATTTACCGCGTATCAACCAACAGGAAAATTAATCGTAGAAGAAACTTGGGAATTTGCTTCAGACGAAGAAGCGAAAACAAAAGGTCAAGATAAAATTGACGAAAAACAGTTAACTGAAGCAACTCATCGTTTAGTTAATACTTCCGGAAAGCTGATTTTATTTCACGTATAAGCAAAAAGTCTGCATGAGTGGGGTTTTCACTCGATGCAGACTTTTTTATTATTCTCCTTGAAAATGTGGTTTGCGCTTTTCTACAAACGCTTGTATACCTTCAAGATGATCTTTAGATTTTCTCATTGCTGCTTGTGACGTACTTTCAAGCGCCAGGATTCTCTCAAGTTCATGCACATGTTGAGTATGCAAAATTTGTTTTGACGCAATCATGGCCTTTAACGGAGAAGCTAATAGTTTATTGGCTGTTACTTCTGCCTGTTCATAAGCTCTTCCTTCTGCTGTTACTTCGTCAATTAATCCAAGTGATAAAGCCTCATGACCGTTTAAAACTTTTCCAGACCAAATTAATTGTTTTGCTTTTGGAATACCTACTCGTTCTTTCAAAAAGAAATGCCCCGCTCCATCAGGAACAAGTCCGATGCCGATAAAATTCATTGCAAGTTTACTATTCTCTTCAGCAATCACAACGTCACAACCGAGCACTAGACTTAATCCAAGACCCGCAGCTGCTCCGTGCACTGATGCAATTGTGATCATTGGAAGCGTGTAAAGAGCTTTCGCTAACCGAGAAACATCCACCATAACTGTTTCAATATCTAGAGGTGAATTAGGGTCTAACATCGCCTTAATGTCTCCCCCAGCAGAGAAGGCTTTTCCTTTCCCTTTGATCACTAATAATTGTAAGTCAGTATCTTCTTGCAAACTTTCAAGCGCTTCCGCGATTTCCTTCATCATCATTCCGTTCATAGCATTCATACTTTGTGGACGGTTTAAAGTTAATGTAGCTTGTCGACCATTTTTTTCTAAGACCACCGTTTCGTAGTTCATAGCTGCACACCTCTCCTTAAGTGAATAGTCATTCATTATATAGTACTATTCGATACTACATTTGAAAAACCTTTAATTCTTTTATTCAGAATAAATAAGATTAAAAAAGTACATGTCCTCTACCTATGACATGTACTCTTATCAGAAGGGAAATCCCTACATTCTATATTCTTTAACATTTTGTCGTTGTTTCTTTTCAAGAACTCCTCTTAAAAAATCACTAACTTCTTTTAACTCCTTTTCATTCAATGGTATCCCATCCCAATGAAAATCTTTCGAGTCTTTATAATGATCAAGTGCAAATTTTGTTTCTATCTTATTTTGTTCTGATGTAAGGCCTAATAAGTAGTCAGTTGTAACATTAAAATAATCAGCAAAGAACGCAAGCTTATCTAATGACGGTTGTCTAAATTCTGACTCATAGCCGGCGTAAGTAGACTTTGCTATTCCAGCGGCTTTAGAAACAGTGTCCATTGTTTGCTTAGATTCTAGGCGCAGTTTTTTAAGACGTTCCCCATATCCAATCAACATTATCGCCTCCAAGGAATAAGTTCAAGTAATTATTTCGTCGTTTCTAATCACCTTCATTAGATGACTTCTATATGAATACAATTTTTTCACAAGGAAATTAGATTGAGTAATGAAATAATGTAGTTCTTTATCATTTAATATTCTTAAATCTTTAAATAATAAAACACTATATCCCTGCACTTGATTATTATGCATTAAAGGATGTAATAAAAGCGAGCGATAACCAAATTTTAGTAATATCTCTCTATATTTTCTTGGTAAATCGGGTGTATCTAAAAAAATATCTTGGATAAATAAATATTCAGCGTTAATTAAACAAACCGGATTTTCTTCTACAGTTAGACCTTTAACCCAAACATTAAATTCATTTGACATAGAGTTTGAGAATACATTCCAAAGACATTGGTCCATATCATCATATATATATATTCCACATTGGCAGTCTAGGATAACATTTTCTATAGAAGAAGTTGTATGTTGAACTGTAAATTTTGTTTTATAAAATAAATATTCTGATTGAGATATTAACCCTTTATTATATAAATCTAAAAAGACTATAGATAGATCTTTGCCATTTTGTAATTTCACATCTAATGAGGATATGATACGCTCAACATTCTTTTTCAAGCTATGCGCTTGAAGTGAATGGATTAATTTTTCCATGTATCCACATATCCCTTATAAAACAATTTTTTGAAGTATTATTATCAACGATCCAAAAGATTGACTATTTTCGTATCGAGTCCATTACTGATTCTTTTTACAACTTTTAATAAGGCATTTTCGGATGGAAAGAATTGTATTTTCCACTCAACATTATAATTTCCTTCTAAAAATGTTTTTACTTTAGCCGATTCTCCGTAAACGTAATAATTAAATGGTGCTTTAGCAAGACAGTACATAATAAAAAACTCCTACATTAAAAATTGTTCTCCTTTCGAGAACCTCTTTTCAAGTATATCACCAATCAAATTTTTAAACATTATTTAATAGGTAATTCGTTAAACATATGAAGAGTTAAAACATTTAATTTGCTTTTCTTCACTAAAATTTAGAGAAAAGCTTAGAAAATTAGAACGGTAAGAGCAGAAAACTTTTTTTACTTAATCTTTTCATTTGCTTATTTGAAACATCCATGTTATTCTTAAGAAGAATTATTTTTGTCGGTGTAAAAGATTTGTATACGTTTCAAACTTATCGTCTTAATGATCACTTTGGGCAGGGATAGTATTACATTGTGTGAATTTCACACTAGGAGGCAA
The DNA here is from genome assembly GCF_043641925.1 of Paenisporosarcina quisquiliarum. GTDB lineage: Bacteria > Bacillota > Bacilli > Bacillales_A > Planococcaceae > Paenisporosarcina > Paenisporosarcina quisquiliarum_A. The sequence goes on along the minus strand of NZ_JBHZRU010000008.1, from coordinate 46,645 downwards.
CAAAAATGGAACAAGGTACAGTAAAATGGTTTAATGCAGAAAAAGGTTTTGGTTTTATCGAGCGTGAAAATGGGGACGATGTATTCGTACATTTCTCAGCAATCCAAAGTGAAGGCTTCAAATCTTTAGACGAAGGTCAAAAAGTTACTTTCGACGTTGAGCAAGGCGCTCGTGGAGCTCAAGCTTCAAACGTTCAAAAAGCATAATTTAACCTTTCAAACAGACTCTACTTATGTAGAGTCTGTTTTTTGTTGTACTTAAGAAAGACGGAGCCTCCACTTATGTGGTGGTGGCTCCGTCTAATTTTATTGATTAACCGAATTTGAACTTTGTACTTAGTGTAAAAATACCAATAGTAACGTATAACTCAAAATACCGATTAAGAATGCGGGCAAATTACTTTTTTGCTCTTCAGGTAGTTCATCCTTCATTACATTCAATATAATTCCTCCCGCTAAAAAAGCAGTAAGAAGTGAAACCACAACATCTTTTATTTCAATAAAAGCCCCAACACTCCAACCTACGAAAATAGCTACCGCCAGTAACCATCTTCCGAATCGATCATATTCTTCTTTATGAGATTCTCTTAAACTCCAGTCATTCGTAATGAAATGGACACTCATAGCAACAAAAAACAAAAGAGTACCAGTTACACCTTCATATTCACCACGAACCATCAAATATCCAATCACTGCATTGTAAAAAAAGAAAGAAGCCATATGAATTTGAAATCTTTGTAAGGACTCTTGATCTCCGCCTTCTTTTTCATCCAACTCTTCTTTTTTCCTAACCATAACTTCTAACCCATAGAATATAGCAAGTCCAATCATTGCGACAATATAAATATGATCTTCCATAACCATCCAAAAATTTGACTGAACTGTATCTTCAAGCTCTTTTTGATATTCATTTAATTCAGGCAATAAATGAACAAATACATAAGAAACTGCAACCCCTGAAGAAAAAGATAGAAACACGTGTCGAGGAGAAAACCTTAAAAAATCTAGCCTTTTGGATAAAATATGTACAGCGATAAGTCCACAAGTAAGTAAAAATGTAAATAAGATCATGCTCTATCTCCTTTCTTTTGGATACTTGTTACTTATACCCTAAAATGAACACTTTACTGCTATTTTTTTATAAAACGATATGAGTTTGTTGTTCTTGTAGATACGCAAAAAGAAAAACCGGCATTAGCCGGTTTTACATTCCATCATATAAAGATTGCACTGGTTTCATTAAAACTCGATTCACTTCTTCGATTAAACCGCTTAAGCCCATTTCAGCTTGTAGCATCTTTTCAATTTTAGGATTTGCTTGAGCCAGTTGTGCTGTTTTTTGAGCATACTCAAGTTCTTCTCCTGAAATTTCTTCTCCAGCCATTTGTTTTTGTTGTAGCGTCATCTGCAAATCTCTAAAGCTTTTAAATAGTGCCAAAGCTTGTTCATCTGATTTTACTTCAGCAACAGCTTGTTGTACCGCGGCATATTCATTTGTTTTTCTAAAAGAAGTTTCTAATCGGTTGATGTCATCATAAATGTTTACAGTCATTAAAAATCACTCCTATATCATATTCATAAAGTAGACGATAAGACCTTGAATAATTCCGATAACCCCTCCAAGAACTGCTCCAAGGACCGTTATCATTTTAAATTCTTTCTTTGAAATACCAAGAACTAATTCTTCTAAACGTTGCACTGGGAATGAATCCACCTGTTCTTTAACCATATCTTCTAATTTTAAGCGGTGTATCATTTCTTCAAGCTTTTGTTCTCCTTGAAGGAAAGCAAAATTCGTTAACTTCGGCGTGAAGTTAAGTGCAGTCCAGTTTGCACCGTCTGGCCAGTATGATTGTAACGTAGCATCTAGTCGTTTTTCAACTGCTAGCTCTTGTTTTACATATGTCTTTACGGTTGATAAGACAGGCTGCCAATCGAAGCCACCGATTAATTCTTGGAGAGGTCGATCTTTTAACTTTTCCCATTCCCCGCGAATGATATTGGCAATTAATTCAAATGTTCCTGGAGCTCTTAGAAACTTTTGAATCTCAGGCTGGACTTTGTCGACTATAGTGGACGACTCTCCCATAAACATTTGGATCATGTTTCCTAATGTGCCTTTAGAAGAAAGGAAGTCATCAACCAGTCGTTTAATCGTTTGTCTCCCCTCTTCTGAATCAAAAAAGGATTCGCCTTTACTTAGCATGTACTCTACAATCTCTGGAATTTGCTGATTTGCTTTTTCCATCCACTGTTCAGGTGCCAATTCACGAATTGATTTAGTAGCAAAACGCATTTCCATGCTTCTGATTTGCTCATCTAAAATGTCATCAATTTTCGCTTCTACTCGATTAGGTATTTGCTCAATACCGGCTTTTTGCATCCATTGTTGAATCGTAACATCAGATTCAAACACCTGTTTTGTAATCTGACTTTGAATCCAAATTTCTGCTTTTCGACTCATCTCTTGAGAGAAAAAGCGGCGTTTAAATGTGTCTGGAGTCAATAAATGTTCTACTACCGTTCTGCCTAATTGTTTTGCTAATTCATCTCGTCTCTTTGGAATTAGCCCTGGTGTAAAAGGGACTTTCCAGTTGCCAATATATTTAGCTTCATGCGGACGAAATAACATTTTGATTGCTAAGTGATTTGTATATCCACCTATTAAAGCACCAATGAGTGCCATAAATACGATTGTCCATAAAAAATTCAATGTCTTCACCTTTTTCTTTCAAGCTACCTTCCATTATAACAAGAAGGCAGCTCGATTAAAAATGAGAAGACATGAACTTAAATCGAGTTATATATAGTTGAAAGTCGAATAGCATGTTCCATTTCATCATTCATAGCTATAAAAAATGGATCATGTGCTTGAGGTATTGGGATGGTAAGCAACATTTCTTTATATAATTCAACGGCTTCTAATTCATCTACGAGTGCATCTTTTACTGCTTTTTTAAAGCTAGTCGGATGCTTCGGCTTAGCAGGGTTTTGAACAAACTCTCCTGTCAGCATATAATAGAGTTGTTGAAACATTTCATAATGGCTTTTTTCATCCTCTATAATATGTTTTATAAAGGATTTGAAAAAGGCATCATCCGTTAATGTGAGCATATGTTTATAAACATAATAATCTCTATACTCACCTTCGATGGCTTGTTTTAATTGCTCAGTAAACACATTGTCACTCCTTTTGTCTTTAAGACAACTTATGCGACGAAAAGTGACACTATGAAAGGAGTTCCTCATGTTACAACACTTTAGCTTTAAACCAATGTTTGAAAACAAGCAACTACCCGGCTGGACGTTTTCATTTTTTTATAAACAATCCCGCTATATTGGCGACTACCATCCTGATGGCAAAATCGAGTGGAAAGATTCTCATCCTCCTGATGAAGAAACCGTAAAGAAAATGATTCATGAATTAATGCTTTTTCACGTGTACGATTAATGCAATAAATTAGAAAAGACACAGTTTGCGCCGAAAATGGTGCAAGCTGTGTCTTTTCTGTTTTTTTGAGAATCATATGTAAAGTGTGGAAAAAGATGATAAGTGAAACTTTTTTATTTTTAGCACGTATTACTAGCATAGGAAATTTTTGTTAAATATATTTAAAAGAAACATAGTATTAGTAATGATTTTTTAAAAAATATTTAAAGAGTTAAGTGAATCAATATTACATACAGGTATTAAATGAATCGAATCATGGAAATGCAGACCGGAATAATCCTATGAATTATATACAATCTTAAGATCCCTTTTTTATTTTTTAGCAACATAATCTTATGAGTCCTTAAGGAGGACCTTACTTGAAGATATTATCAACCACATTATTTAAGTATTTATTCGGTGTAATAGGCATTATTTTAATAAGCTGTGCACCTGTTCTCTTTAAACTTCACCACTTCTTTGATCTTCAATTATTTTTTTCAACATTTTCTGGAGTTGTAAAGGACTTCTTTACACCAGCTGAATGGCATTTAAGCTATATATCACTCAATACTCTGGAAGCGAAATATATTTCATTTTTTGAATATTTTACAGGTCCTTATATTTATTCAATGTCGATTCTGATTGCCTCACTCCTGATATCGCTAATAATTTCATTTGTACTGTCTATAGTTACATTCTTGTCAAAGGACTTTCCAAAAAAATTCCTTCTACAGACAGCAAAAATTCTTGAGTCATTTCCGGATTTTTCATTTGTATTTCTTATACAAATAGTAGTTGTTTATGTCTATTTAAAAACCGATATTCTTATTTTACAATTTTATAGTTTAGGAGATAACTTGGTGTATCTCGCTCCTATTCTTTGTTTATCCATTTTACCTACTCTGTTGTTTTTTAAGCTCTTTATCTTGTTATTTGAAGAGGAATGGGGAAAATCCTATGTTGAGTTGGCAAGATCTAAGGGGTTAAATAATTTCGAAGTATTGTTGAAACATTGTACTTCTAATGTTTTGAAAAGTGTATTTTTCCAATCTAAATCAATTGTTTGGCTAAGTCTATCTTCCTTATTAATTATTGAATACCTTTTTGGCATCAATGGCATTCTTTATTATTTGAGGGCTGATTTCAGTCCGACTGGGACAAGTTTTATTCTTTTATCTATTTTCACTCCCTTCTTCTTTTTTTATACAGTAGCAGAACGTATTGTAGATAAAGAGCAAATAATGAGAAATGTGATTTTCAATAATTTAAATTTATCTTTATTAAGCATTCAACAAATTAAATCATTACCTATCTTTAGAAAAAAAGACTCTAGCCCTGGAATTTCAGCAACCTTGACAACAGGAAGGAAAAATTTATTCAAAAGTTTAAACATTAAGATTCCAGTTTTGATTGTATTTGGTCTTTTATTAACTAGCTTTATGTATTTCATTATATTTGACGATCAAATAGATCAAATCAATTATATTTACAATAAGGAAGGGGAAATGCTAAGTATTTCACCACATCCTCCATCTTCTAGCATTCTATTTGGAACAGATCCATATGGTTTTTCTATACTTCAACAATTAATAGTTGGTATCAAATATACCATCCTAATCACTTTAGTCATTGCAACTACACGAATTGTAGCGGGTTATTTATTTGCAATCCTTTATGTGTTTTATTCAAACAATAAAATAAGAGTAGCCATTAATTCGATTGCTGATGGTATGCATTTTTTACCATTATCACTACTAACTTATATTTTATTAATGCCAGTACTTAAAAACTTTACTGGCATATGGGAAACAACATTAATGGAGAGGTTGATATTTCAAATTGTCATTATGTCCGTCATTGTTCTACCAGTAACAACAAGTTCCATAGGGAATGAAATGAATGAAACTTTAAAAAAAGAATATGTTCAAAGTTCAGTTGTGATGGGGGGATCATTAATATGGATTTTAATCAAACATCTAAATCCTATTCTATGGCCAAAGATTCTTTTACTTTGGACACAACATATCGTACAAGTGCTACAAATGTTTGTGCACTTAGGGATTTTATCCCTTTTTGTTGGAGGTTCAACGTATGGAGTACCAGACATATCTGAGCTTTCAGGTATGATTGCCATTTCAAGAGAAGTCTTTATGACGAAACAATATTGGATGATTCTTCCTCCATTGTTTACCTTTATGTTACTGATATATTGTTTCAATACCATTGCAAATGGAATTTCAAAGAAACCCATATTTTTTTCTAAAAACGATTAGAATAATCGATTCAAACAGCTTGATAATAAAAGCTTTTCCATTATTAAAAAAGGATACCAATTCATTTTCGAATTGGCATCCTTTTTTGTGTTTTATTTTCAACTCAGGCGAGTATTCAGTTTTAATGAACCAGTTGTTAATAGCTTATTAACGGCTTTTCACAAGCATTTGAACTGCTTCTTGAATAGCATCTTCGGCAGACTTGCCATTCTCATTCGATTCAATGATACATTGTTGTAAGTTCTTCGCAACGACTAGTCCAATTGATCGATCAGAAGCAGAACGCACAGCTGATAGTTGAGTGACTACCTGACGACAATCTTTTCCCTCTTCCATCATTTTAATTACTCCACGAACCTGTCCCTCTAATCTTTTCAAACGATTAATTACATCTTTATCATATTGCACAACTCTCACTCCAGTCTTCCGTGTTTCGATTCTCTAAATATAAAGCTTTCACTAGTAACTTGCAATCATAAATGCTAAAAACAACTTCTAGGTGTCACCCATGAGTTAAGAATAGTTGTGGAAGCACTGATTACTAGTTTCACTGATTAGGCTACAAGACTGATATGCTATGTTGCGCAAAGATATACTTTATTAAAAAGGGATATCCCTTAACCCACTTGAGGATTAAGAGATACGCCAGATTGAAGACGATACATTTGTTCGTAACGTCCTCCTAAAGTTAATAATTCATCGTGTGTACCTTGTTCAACAATTTCTCCTCGATCTAACACTAATATTCGGTCTGCATTTTTAATAGTAGAAAGTCGATGAGCAATAATGAATGTTGTTCGTCCTTTTTTCAAAACATCCATTGCGTGTTGAATAATTTCTTCGGTTTCGGTATCGATATTCGATGTAGCTTCATCTAAGATCAGAATCGCTGGGTCAAATGCTAAAGCGCGCGCAAATGAAATGAGTTGTCGTTGTCCAGAAGATAATGTACTTCCTTTTTCAATAACAGGCTCATCAATTCCTTTCGGTAAATGCTTTAATACTCGTTCTCCTCCAACTGCGTCTAGAGAAGCTTGCACTTTTTCACGAGAAATTCTTGCATCACCTAAACTCACATTTGTTTCAATCGTTCCTGTGAATAAATAAGGATCTTGTAAAACAATTCCCATATGATCACGTACTGTCTGACGAGATAAGTCTTGAATATTCATGCCATCAATGGTGATGGCACCTTTAGAAACATCATAGAACCTGAACAGTAAATTCATAATCGAACTCTTACCTGAACCTGTGTGCCCAACTAGCGCAACAGTCTCGCCCTTCTTCGCTTCAAAAGAAATGTCTTTTAAGACATACTCTTCTTCTTTATAAGCGAACCAGACGTTCTCAAAACGTACATTCCCTTCATATCTATCAACCTTTTCATCGCTTACATCTTCACCAGGTCGATCCATCAATCGGAATACTCGTTCGGCAGCTACAAGAGCCTGTTCTAATTTAGCTAACTGATTCACCACGCCAGTAACTGGATGGAATAATCGCGTTATATAATCTACAAACGCATATAAAACCCCTACTGAAATAGCTGTTGTTGCTGTCAATGAAGCACCACCAAAATACCAGATGAATAAGACAAACGTGATGGATCGAATTGCCCCTACTAAATTGTGAGAAGTTCCTGCGTCCAAATACAATAACTTATTCTGATATTTGTAGTGTTCACGGTTCATAACTTCGAACTCTTCTTGCATTTGTTCTTCACGTCGAAATGCTTGAATAATCGTCATTCCTTGAATGGATTCATTGATCATTGCATTCATATCACTGACTTTCCCTCGAACAATATGATTATATTTTGATGCGTACTTACGGTACATAATCATCCAAATATAGAGGATTGGCAAGACAAATAATGCAATCGTTGCCATTTTCCAATCTAGGAAGAACAAAGCCACATAAATCCCTGTAATATACATGGCACTTGATGCAAACTGAGACAATACCGTTACATATAGTTCACGAATGGCTTCTGTATCGTTTGTTATTCGAGCTACTACTTTTCCAGCCGGTAAATTATCGAAATAGCGAATTGGTAGCGTTTGAATATGTTGATACACATCATTACGCATTTTTTGAATGACACGATTCGCTGCCTTTTGTAAAAGTAAGTACTCGCCATATCGAAATACAGCAGCAACAACGGTTAAAGCAAAGAATATGCCAAGTAACATCGCGATTGGTTCAAAATCGATTGAACCACCATCAGCTCCTGCAATATGATCGTCAATAATTTTCTTTGCAATTAGGGGTCCGGCTAAATCTGCTGCTACAGCAACGGTTAGTAATGACATCCCCATGATTAACAATTTTTTATAGTGAAGGGCGTATACCCAAAGTCTTTTTCCTGTACTCATGACGTCACCTCCTCGATCTGTTGGCGATCGAACTGTTCTTTATACCAGCCTTCGTTTTCCAACAAATCCTCATGTGTACCTTCTTCAATAATCACACCATCATCTAATACAAGAATCCAATCAGCATGTTGAATCGCTGACAAGCGATGAGTCGTGATAATTGTTGTTTTTCCGTTTCGTTCTCTTTGAATATTTTCAATAATTTTTGATTCTGTTTTCGCATCAACTGCAGATAAGGAATCATCTAATAGAAGAATTTCAGGATTTTTAATTAACGCACGTGCAATCGAAATACGTTGTTTTTGTCCTCCCGATAAAGCGACTCCCTTTTCCCCAACAAGTGTCTCAAGACCTTGAGGAAGCATTTCCAAATCTTTTTGGAAATAAGATAATCGAATTGCATCTTCAATGTCTTGATCTGTTGCATCTGGATGACCAAACAAAATGTTTTGTTTCACTGTTCGTGAGAATAAAACATGATCTTGAGGAACATAGCCAATCCAATTGCGAACTTGGTCTTTCGTCTGCTCTTCAATTGAAATACCAGACAATGATAATGAACCTTTACCAGCGGGATACTCCCTTAGTAATTGCTTGATAAATGTCGTTTTCCCACTACCCGTCTTCCCAACGATTCCAAGCGTTTGACCTTGTTCTATTTGAACATGAATATTCGACAAGTTGATGTTCGTAGACGTCGGATATTGGAAGTCAACTGAACTAAAGCCAATTTGACCTGGACGATCCAATTTAACCGCTTGTTCAGGATCTTTAACATCCTCTTCATAATCCAGCGTTTCTTCAACGCGGTCTAATGAAGCATTTCCCCGTTGCATGACATTGATTAATTCACCAATCGCAAACATTGGCCAAATAATCATCCCGAGATAGACATTAAACGCTACCAAATCTCCTAGAGTCATTTGTTGTTGTGACACTAAATAAGCACCATAACCTAGACCAATCATGTAACTGATACCCGTTAATACTTTTGTAATTGGGTTAAACAATGCATCGATTTTTTCAACTTCCATGTTTTTCGCATAAACATCTTCTGTCATTTCATCGAATTGTTTTTCAGAGGCACGTTCTTGAACATAGGCACGAATCACGCGTACTCCAGCTACTGCTTCTAGAACGCTATCATTCATATCTCCAAATGCATCTTGAGCTTTCATATATTTTTCATGGATTCGTTTCCCAAGAATTTGCATGATAATCGCTAAAATAGGCAATGGCAATAATGCGACTAATGTTAATTTCCAACTCACTAAAACACCCATTGTTATTAATATTGTCAACATATATAGGGATGAGTCGATTAACGTTAAAATACCAAAACCTGCTGTCGTAGATACCGCTTTTAAATCATTTGTCGCACGAGCCATTAAGTCTCCTGTGCGATTTTTTTCATAAAAAGATGGAGTCATTCGTAAAAATTGTTTCATCAAACGACCACGTAATTGGTTCTCAATTACATATGCCCCACCAAAAAGTTGATATTGCCAAACAAAGTTACTCAAATAATTGACAACTGTAACTGCAATAAGAGCGAGTATAAATGTAAGTAATAATTTAGATGTTAATGTTTGTTGGTAAATAGCATCAATTGATTCTCCGAGTAACCATGGAGGGACAACTTCTAGCACATTGGTAACCATTAATAAGGAAATGGCGATTGTATACCGTTTCCAATTTTCTTTGAAAAACCATCTTAATTTAAATAATACTGTGAACATGTCATTTCCTACTTTCTGTTATAGGTGTAGCCTAACTAACCACCTTCTAGAGATTCCTTTAGTAAAATTTGTTTCTGTTGCCGATTTTTCATCGTCAGCACTCCTTTTTTCATTTTTTATGTGACAGCTTTCACTGGTAACACCAAATTTTGGTAATAAATGAACACAAAAAAGCACACGCCCTGTTTCCAGATGCGTGCGCTCTTGAAAATAGGTACAGGTCCATACCTGTGCCTTGTTATGTGTTAAGTCAATTGAGAAATAACAGGCAGGTACGGAAGAACTATGCAATTTGAACGAATATCCATTTTGTTAATCATCGGTCGTACCTCCTTTTCTCACATTTATTTACTTATTTAAGATTAGCACGTTGTTTTTTAAATTGTCAATACATTTTGAAATAAATGCTAATTCTTTATGCAAAAAGTTTAGACACTTTACAGATGGGTATTCAAAGAGTAATAAATCTTAAGAGATAGGGAGAGATGAAAAAATGGAAGAACACAAACATGTTGAAGTAAAACGAGAAGAGAAAACGGACACGGGTCTAGTAGGTGCAACATTCATTAAGTACGCAGCTTATATCATTATATTCTTTGGTATTCTATGGTTCTTAATTTCTTACGTATTCCCGATGTTTAGTTAATAAGGAGTGATTTAAATGTTCCAAAAAATGATCGTTGGTTATGATGGTTCAGAAGGCAGTAGAGCCGCACTAGAAAAAGCAATTACAATTCTTCAACTTAATCAAAATGCCAAATTACTAATAGCTTATGTTAATGAAGATGTTGTAGGTGAGGAGATTGCCTATTCTGGTCAACCTTTAGGTTCTGCACCAATCCTAGACGATATGACAACAATTCCACCCGTACCAAACGATCCTGAATCACCGAGACATTTTGCTAGAGATTACGCTGTACAAATGTCAGATTCTATTCAAGCGCAATTGGATGAACATCAAGTAAGTGGCGATATTGTTGCTGTTGATGGACACCCTACTAGAGCATTAGCTGAATTAGCCGAACGAGAACAAGCAGATGCAATTATTGTAGGGAATAGTGGAAAATCCAGTTTTCAAAAATTCTTTGTCGGTTCAGTTAGTGAAAAACTTGTAAAAGAAGCTCCATGTTCAGTAATAGTAGTTAAATAATTTCCAATGCGTTTCTCTTACACCGAGGAACGCATTTTTATTTCGAATAAAATTAGAATTCTTCTATACTGAATAAAGAAGAATATGTTTATCCTGTTTAAATAAGACCTGTAAATTAAAGACGGATATTAAAGGAGACATGAATCGATGAAAATTGCCGTTATTTTAAGAAATGATTTACGTCTTCACGATCATCCTGCCATGCATCAAGCATCATTAGATGGTGATATTTTACCGGTTTATGTACTTCAAGAAAACTTGGGCTCAGCGTTTAAATATTGGACTCATGGTCACTTGAAGTCTTTACAATCTTCATTGCGCAAATTTGATGGAGACTTATACGTCTCGAGTCATTCATTTAAAGAAACAATTGAATCCCTCATTGAGGAATTACAAATTAATGCTGTCTATTATAACCGCTCATATCACCCCGATCAGCGAATCCGTGATGAAGCATTTGCACACGAATTAGATGAAAAAGGTATCTTGGTGAAAACGTTTGAAGGTACCATGCTTCTGCCGCCATGGAAAGCTGTAAAAGAAAATGGCGAGCCTTATAAAGTATTCACCCCCTTTTATAAGCAATTTCGAACAAAAACAATTCCACAAGCCGTCCCAAAAGTAATGGAAGCCACCTTTATAGAGGTACCTCAAGAGGTCACCTGTATTTCAGCTACGATCGATTCGTTGAAGTTAGTCCCCTCTCTTGACTGGACAAAAGGGATTGACGAAACTTGGTCTGTAGGAGAAGATGCTGCGATTGAACAAGTGAAAACATTTATTGATGAAGATGTTGCTGCTTACAAACACTTGAGAGATTTCCCTTCAATAAATGGAACATCACGAATTTCTCCTTATTTAGCAGTCGGAGCTCTCTCGGTACGCAGTGTGTATCATTACGCTTTGAAAATGAAACCAGACGTATGTGAAGCATTCATTCGCCAATTAATATGGAGAGAATTTGCTTATCATATGATTGTTCATTATCCTCAAACGGTGAGTAGACCACTTAACGAGAAATTCGATAACTTCCCTTGGCTAAATAATGAAGATCATTATCGAAAATGGTGTCATGGTCAAACAGGTATTCCACTAATAGACGCAGGCATGCGTGAGTTGTGGTTAACCGGTTATATGCATAATCGTGTTCGAATGAATGTAGCGAGTTATTTAACGAAGCACTTGCTCATTGATTTCACAAAAGGGATGGAATGGTTTTGGGATACGCTTATCGATAGTGATATCGCTAACAACACGTTTGGATGGCAATGGGCTTCAGGAAGTGGCGCAGATGCAGCTCCTTATTTCCGGATTTTCAATCCTTATTTACAAAGTGAGAAATTCGATAACGAGGCTACCTATATTCGAAAATGGATTCCAGAGTTAAAAGGACTTTCAAATAAAGACATTATTGAACCTGACCAAGCTTCAGCAGAGGCATTAGAAGACGCCGGAGTTGTATTAGGTAAAACATACCCATTCCCTATCGTCACTCACAAAGCAGGCCGAACTCGCGCACTGCTAGCTTATGGTGAAATTAAAAATTCAAAGTCTGATGAAAGCGAATGACTATCCGTCATTCGCTTTTACTGTATACATATTCAAAAATGTTGATTTCCATTTCAGCGGACGCTTTCCGCGGGCAAGACTTCAGCCGCTTCCCTCGCAATGCTCAGTCCAGGGTCTTCAGTTCTTGCTAATTCCTCCGGAGTCGCCGCCTCCATTCCAATCAAAAACAAGTAATCTTTTTTGTAATTGAGAACCTCAAAATTTAAATTTTAACTGAGATCGTCATATTTCCAACTTAGTTTTTTTGTAAACAGAAAAATGTGATTGTCCAATAAACATCAACCAGGAATTTGGATTGGAAAAATTGAATTTTATTGTATTTATTTTTGTTGTGCATCTTGTAAACCACAATCTTAAGTAGGTAATGGATTGGAGTGAAAAACGGCGACTCCAGCGGGAATAGCATGAGCTGAAGGCCCCGGAGTAGCGAAGCGACGAGGAGACTGAGGCCATGCCCGCGGAAAGCGTCCGTTTGAAACGGAAATTACAGCATGGGAAAAGGGACTATCTCTAAGTCACAAAATGACTTATGAGACAGTCCCTTCCATCTATCATTCTTCTATTAATACTGCACGAACAGGACTTCCATCTGCTCCCTCTATTTTTAATGGAAGTGCAATTAATTTGTAAATGCCTTCTTGAATATCATCTAAGTCAATTCCTTCCAGAATATAGCGTCCTGCCTCTCCTAATGCATGATGCATTGGAAGTTCTTTACTGGTAATGGCATCAACTGAAGGTAAGTCTACGCCAAATAACACCAAGTTGTTTTCAATCATCCACTCAACAACATCGACATTAAATAAAGGAATTTCTTCAGGGAATTCACTTCGGTTTTGCCAAGCACTTGTTTTAAAGAGCACAGCTTTTGCAGGACCAACCTGCACGTTACGAAGCATTTCTTGTGAAACTTCACTTTTTCCACGCACATCGACCACTACGGCTTCTAGAATATAATTTTCTAATGGAAGCTCATGTACCTTTAATCCTTCATTATCAAAATGAAATGGCGCATCAATATGCGTTCCGACATGTGTACTAGTTGTGATTTGCCCTACATTAACTGAGCCACTTTGTTCCTTTGACCAGCTAATTTGAAATTGAAATGGTGTGTCTCCTGGCCATTCGGCAGATTCTTTATTCAACAGCATGGAAATGTCATGAATTTTCAATCAGGCCACCACATTTCGTTCGTTAGTAAACGTCTTGTATGATTCTTCTTCCATAATCTTTTTCAGACGTTGAACCATTTCCCAAACATCCATGAAACTTGAATAGAAGCTGATCGGTGCGAGACGAATAATATCTGGCGCACGGAAATCGGGTACAACATTTGCATGTTTCAACGCTTTACAAATACGCGCCGCTTCAGGATGTGCTAAAGCGATATGCCCGCCACGTGCCTCGTCAGCAATTGGCGTCACATCTGTAAAACCAAAATCATTCAGTTGCATCTTTACTAAATCACGTAAATATTGTGTTAATGCTAAGGACTTGTTACGAATTGCATCCATTCCCGCTTCTTCAAACAATTCAACACTTCCACTAAGCGGAGCTGTACTAAATAAGTTCGGCGTACCAATTTGGTATGCACCTGCTCCCTCTGCTTTTGAAAATGCATGCGACATATCAAATTGTTTTGATTTATCAGAGCCAAACCATCCTGCTAAGCCAGGTAATTCATGGTGATGACGTTCATGAATGAAGAGCCCGCCAGTTCCACCTGGTCCGCTGTTCATATATTTGTAATGACACCAAATCGCAAAGTCGACCTCGTCGTTATGTAATTGATGAGGAACTGCTCCAGCTGAGTGAGCCAAGTCAAATCCAACTAAAATTCCTTTTGCATGAGCCATTTCTGTGATTTTCTTCAAATCTAATAACTGTCCACTTCTATACAAAACAGATGGCAACATTAAAATCGCGACATCATCTGTTAACGTTTCCTCAATGGCTTCTAGCGTTAATGTGTAACCGTCCTCACTTTTTACTTTGCGCATGGAAACAAACGGATCAAGTCCACGAAGTTTCAAGTGACTTTCTACTGCATAAATATCTGATGGGAAGTTTAATTCATCTACAACAATAACGGATCGCTCTGGCGTTGGGTGAAAAAGGGTTGATAGCATTTGATGAATATTCACAGTAATTGAACCCGTCACCATTACTTCATTGCCACGTGCACCTACTACCTTAGCCACACGTTCACTCAGTTTCTCTGGATAGGTAAACCAAGGCTCCTCGCCTTCTGTCCATCCATCAATGCCTTTTTCACGCCAACTAGACATGAGTTGAGTTAATGTTTTTTCTGAACGCTTAGACATCAGTCCTAAAGAATTCCCATCCATATAGATTTGATTTTCAGGTAAATAAAATTCGGATTTAAAAGTACGCATCTGATCGTGTTGGTCCATATCCTTTGCATATTGCAACATTGTATCCAAAGTCAAAACTCCTTTTTAGCCAAACATGGCAAAGCTCAATGCACCTAAAATAGCTGTAATGACCACAACAATCCAAGGTGATAGTTTATAAAATACTAACAGAGTAAACGAGATCAGCACAATGACAAAATCAATTGGGTCATGAACCGCGCTTGTAAATACAGGATCATATAATGCAGCAAGTAAAATGCCCACTACTGCAGCGTTTACACCTTTTAAGGCAGCTTGAATTCTTGGTTTTGTACGAATAATAGACCAAAACGGCAAAGTTCCTATAACTAATAAGAATGACGGTAAGAACATCGCAACAACAGCTATAGCTGCACCTGAGAAACTTCCCATCAGTTGTCCTAGGTAACCTGATAATGTAAACAATGGACCTGGAACGGCTTGTGCAGCTCCGTATCCAGCGATAAACGCTTCTGATGACATCCAACCTTCTGGAACAACTTCACGCTCTAACATAGGAAGAACGACGTGCCCCCCACCAAAAACAATTGAACCTACTCGATAAAAGATATCAAAGATGGCATACCAAGTTGCTTGAACAAACGGTCTGAATATTGGTAACAAAATAAGTAAGGCAAAGAATAATATCCATGCGACAATGCCTGTCTTTTTCCCAAACTGTAAAGGCATCTCAACTGCTTCAGGTGCCTTTTCATTTCGATAATAAAGAAGTCCAAAAAGACCAGCTAGAATAATAATCAATATTTGCCCCCAGGCAGTTGGAATTAGTAATGTTGCCCCTGTAGCAATCATCGCCACGGTTATTCGTGGTCTGTCTGGAGTTAAAGATTTACTCATGCCCATTAACGCATGTGCAACAACAGCTACTGCAACAATTTTCAATCCTTGAATCCAACCACTTTCAAACGAACCGGTTTGCATGATGATCCAAGCGAATGCCATAAGCAAAAGTACGGATGGTAATGTGAAACCAATCCAAGAAATTAAACCACCTAGTAATCCTCCGCGAAGCATACCGATAGATATTCCTACTTGAGAGCTTGCAGGACCAGGTAGGAACTGACACAATGCCACTAAATCAGCATATAATTTGTCATCTAGCCATTTTCTTTTTTCTACATATTCATCTCTAAAATATCCAATATGAGCTGCTGGACCACCAAAAGATGTCAAACCAAGTTTTGTTGAAGCAGCTAATATTTCTATGTATTTGCTTCTTTTGTTAGTTGTCATTGTTGTGACCTCCTTGTCATATATAAGCTTCTTCTTATATGATAATAAAAATAGTGATAGGGATAAAGAGATAACGTGCTAAAAAAGTATTATTTGTCTTTTCGCCTTGAGTATTTTATTATTATAAGTATTAACTATTTTTCAGAAAAACAGGAGGTGTACACTTTGTTCTCCCCCTCATTCGGGTTTGGAACAAAGGAATTCTTTGGACATAGCCATACGATTGGCAGCATTTGCTGTCTTAATCGCTTTTACAGCATTCTTCGTAGCAAGTGAGTTTGCTATTGTAAAAGTGAGAACAACACGCATCGATCAATTGATTGCGGAAGGTAATAAGCGTGCGATTCCCGCTAAAAGAGTCATTTCAAATTTAGATGAATATTTATCCGCGTGCCAGCTTGGGATAACCATCACCGCTTTAGGATTAGGTTGGTTAGGTGAACCGACTGTGGAACGCATTTTGCATCCAGTCTTTGAAAACTTTTCAGTGAGTGATAGTGTTGCGTCTTTACTTTCATTTATCATTGCATTCTCATTAGTTACGTTTTTACATGTAGTAGTTGGTGAATTAGCACCGAAAACTTTAGCCATCCAAAAAGCTGAAGAAGTCTCACTATTTTTTGCTGTTCCTCTGATTTGGTTTTACCGCATCATGTATCCGTTTATAAAATTCTTAAATGGATCTGCTCGGGCACTAACGGGTTTATTTGGATTAAAACCTGTTTCTGAGTCTGAATTAGCTCATACAGAAGAAGAACTTCGTATGATTCTTTCAGACAGCTTGAAAAGTGGCGAAATCAATCAAGCAGAATACAAATATGTAAATAAAATTTTTGAGTTTGACGATCGGATTGCCAAAGAAATTATGGCTCCACGTACAGAGATGAGCACCATAGATAAAGATACAACTCTTCGTGAAGTGTTTGATCAAGTTAACGTTGAGCAATATACACGCTATCCAGTAACTGATGGCGATAAAGATCACGTTATTGGTTTAGTAAACATGAAGAACTTATTAACATCTTATATTAAAGATACAAATAATATTAATCGCCCAGTTATCGACTATATGCAACCTATTATTCGGGTAATTGAAACAATTCCGATTGGTGATTTATTACTAAAAATTCAACGTGAACGAATTCATATGGCGGTATTAATGGATGAATATGGTGGCACGTCTGGACTTGTTACAATTGAGGATATACTTGAAGAAATCGTTGGCGATATTCGTGATGAATTTGACAATGATGAACTACCGGAAGTACAAAAAATAGGCGAGCACCATTATATATTAGATGCGAAAATCTTAATTGAAAATGTCAATGATATTCTTGGCATTGATATTGACGAAGAAGATATCGATACTATTGGTGGTTGGTTTATGACGAAACGTTTTGAAGCCATAAAAGGTGAAAAAATAATTGAGCAAGGCTATGAATTTACGGTTAAAGATATGGAAGGTCATCACATACTTTACCTAGAAGTCGCTCGAATTAATGAAGAACAGATTACAAATGTAGAAGATCTATAAAACGGACGATAGAAAACGACTCTCTAAATGAGAGTCGTTTTGTTATGTCACAATGTTTTGGAGGTGGGAAACAAAATGGAACTCTATACACAATTAAGAGAAGGGGAAAAAGGTGCGATTATCAGCATTGTTACCTACCTCCTTTTAGCAGCTACGAAATTAACTATCGGCATAATTGGTACATCTGAAGCACTTAAAGCGGACGGATTAAATAACACCACCGATATTGCGGCGTCTATTGCTGTTTTAGTTGGCTTACGTATTTCTCAGAAACCACCCGATCATAACCACCATTATGGACATCTACGTGCGGAAACAATCGCCTCCCTTGTCGCTTCTTTCATTATGGCGGCTGTAGGTTTACAAGTACTCGTCCATGCAGGTGGAAATTTGCTTCATCCTGTTCATCAAACACCCTCGTTATTAACAGCTGGTGTTGCTAGTGGAAGTGCCATAATTATGTATGTTGTGTATCGATATAATTTAAAACTAGCGAATCGTATCAACAGTTCGGCTGTTCGAGCTGCTGCATACGATAACCGATCGGATGCACTGGTCAGTGTTGGGACAACAGTCGGGATTTTAGCAGCTATTTTTGGCTATCCGATTATCGATTCGATTACTGCCCTTCTCGTTGCTTTTTTAATTATAAAAACGGCTTATGATATTTTTAATGAAGCGGTACATACCTTAACGGATGGCTTCAATGAAGAAGAGGTGGAAACGCTATCTTTGCTGGTTCGAAAAGTGCAGGGTGTTATTAATATCGAAGATTTTAAAGGTAGGATGCATGGGAATTTAATGTTTGTCGATTTAACCGTAACCGTAGATCCGACGCTGAATGTCGTAGAAAGTCACCGGATTACCGAACAAATTGAAAACAAAATTCACAAAGTCAAACCATTCTGTATGGTGCTCGTGCATATTGAACCCGCAATTCCCGAACCAGAAAACTCAACGGTATAATCCATTTGAAGCAATACATTATAGCCTAGTCCGATAAGTCAAGAAAGAATCCCCACTCTTATGACATCACATTCTTATATAATAGAAATATTTAACATAGTACTTAATCATTAGGTCAAATTAATTAATTAGAGTATTGACTTAGTGAATACACTTTTGGTATGGTTTATTTATTAAATAGAAAGCAGGTGAGGTATTATGTCAATTTTATTATCGAATGTAAACAAGCGAATCGGCATGTTTCAGGTATCTCATCACGCGTGTGCTTTCTAAAAGCGATACGTCTTCTAGTGATGTGTATTAAACCGTGACTGCCTATTCGCAGACACGGTTTTTTTATATACACAAAATTGGAGGAAACAACATTGAAAATAATTAAACATTATGGTTGGAACGATAGCTGGGACACAAAGTGGAATGAACAAATACGAAGTGAAAAGCGCGGAAAAATGGTTGCGGGTCGTGTATTACTTGAACATAAGCATATGTACCGAGTGGTAACTGATCAAGGTGAATGGTTAGGAACCTTATCAGGTAACTTTAAACATAACGCACAACAACGACGTGATTACCCTGCTGTAGGAGATTGGGTTGGAATCGAGCAAATGCCTGGAGAAGAAAAAGGAATCATTCACAGTATTTTGCCAAGAAATTCTTTATTCTCTAGAAAAGTAGCTGGGGAAACAACGGTTGAACAAATTGTCGCGGTAAATGTGGATTATGTACTTCTGGTCATGTCTTTAAACTTAGATTTTAATTTACGTAGACTTGAACGATATATGATTGCAGCATGGGATTCAGGTGCAAATCCTGTCATCGTATTAACGAAAAAAGATCTTTGCAATGACCCTGAAACCTATATAGAACAAGCTGAAGCTGTTGCTTTTGGCGTTCCTATCTACGTTGTCAGTAGTGTAACTGGTGAAGGAATACCTGAATTGCAGGATTTATTGAAAGATGGCAAGACAGCTGCCTTACTCGGTTCTTCCGGTGTCGGGAAATCTTCTTTAACAAATGCATTGTGCGGCGAAGATGTTATGAATGTGCAAACCATTCGCGAAGATGATGACAAAGGTCGCCACACAACTACCCATCGTGAGTTATTCCACATGCCAGGTGGAGGTTTGCTCATTGATACGCCAGGAATGCGTGAGTTTCAGTTATGGGATAATAGCGAAAGTTTAGATGCTGGTTTTAAAGATGTTGAACAGATTGCCGAAACTTGCCGATTTAATGACTGTCAGCACAATGGGCAACCAGGTTGCGCAATTGAAGAAGCGTTAAACAATGGCTCATTGTCACGTGAAAGATATGCAAGCTATGAAAAGCTGAAAAAAGAATTAGCTTTCATGGAACGAAAAGCCGACTTAGCCGCACAAAAAGCGGAGCGAAGTAAATGGAAGCAAATCACTAAAGACAGTCGAAAACGTCCAGTTAAAAAAAGATGAAGGATTTCAATTCACAAAATCAAAAAAAGCTGTTCACACATCTCAAAGGATGTTGAACAGCTTTTTCTTATTGATGTGATTTAATTTCGTTGCCAATATGCGCATACATTTTTAGTTCGTCAATTAATCCATTGACTTGTTCTGCTGCTTCTTTGACAAGTCCATCACTGTCATAATCGAAAGTGCTAGGGTCAAGAACTAATTGACGAGGAATTGCATTCGCATAAACTCCACGCATGACAGTACGCATATTGTTCAAACAATTGATACCGCCTTTTCCCCCACCTGCAATGGCCATTAATCCAACCGGTTTGTGTAAAAATTGTGTGCTACCTAAAAAGTCGAGCGTGTTTTTAAGTGCTCCACTCATTGCACTATGATATTCAGGGGAAATTAATAAAACGGCGTCTGCATCTAAAACAGCCTTTCTTAAAGATTTCACAACAGGGTTTGTTGCTTGCTCTTCTTCTCCGTTATACATTGGCATTTCCATCACACTTAAATCCATCGTATGAAACCCGTATGTCCGTTCAATAAATCTTGCAGCGATTGCAGAGCGGCCATGCTTACGCGGCCCACCACTGATTACTAAGATATTCATTGTCCCTCTCCTTTACAAACCACTTGGTTCAGTTAATCCATGTTTGACTGCATATAAAGCAGCTTGGGTTCGATCTTGAACCTGTAGTTTTGAAAAAATATTTGAAATATGTGTTTTAACGGTTTTCTCCGTTACGAATAATGATGACGCAATTTCTCTATTGCTTTTCCCTTTTGTCAGCTCGGATAAAACATCTTGTTCCCGCGGAGTTAATGGATATATCGTATGAGGAGGAACTTCTTTCGGCTCTCGTTCCTTCATAAGTTGTGAAGTTGCATGAGGATGAAGTGTATTTTCTCCGCGCATAAGCGTGCGAATAGACTCCACTAAATCATCTGGTTCAATATCTTTTAATTGATAACCAGATGCTCCAGCCTCAATCGCTGGAATGACGTGATCTCGATCAGAGAAACTGGTTAACATGAGCACTTGTATGTCAGGAAATTGTTTCTTTATACGTTTTGTTGCTTGAATTCCATCCATCTCGGGCATTACCAAATCCATTAACACGATATCGGGTCTCAGAATGGCTGTCAAGTCCACCGCTTCTTTCCCATTTGTCGCTTCCCCTACTACCTGTATGTCTTTTTGGGTTTTCAGAAAAAATAGTAACCCCCTGCGAACGACATGGTGATCATCCGCAATCAACACTTTAATCATGCAGAATCCTCCTTAATAAGGAATACGGATTAATAATTCCGTCCCTTTTTCAATTTGACTTGTCCAGTCAACCGTACCTCCTGCTGCCTGTGCTCGGTCTTTCATACTTTGTAATCCAATAGAAGGAATTTGAATAGATGTATCGAGTAAAAAGCCACGTCCCTCATCCTTTAAGACGAGTAATACATCAGTTTGAGTAATGGTAATAAACAATTCTGCTTCGTGAACGCCAGCGTGTTTACGAATATTATTTAATCCTTCTTGTGCAATACGAAATAGTGTTTCTTCTATCCTTGAAGGTAGTTGTATGACACCAGTTACATGTACTTTTATGGTTAAACCAAGCATCTCTGCATAGCTTTTTATGCCTTCTAATAAACCGGTTTCTAGCCCTTTCGGCCGCAGTTGCCAAATAAGAGCTCTCATTTCAGTTAAAGCTTCTTGCGTGAGATGTTGAATTTCTTGAAATGTTTGTTTCACTTCATCATTCTCAGCCAATATACTCCCCCCTCTTGCTGTCAAAGTGACAGAGAAAAGAAGTTGATTAACCGAGTCATGCAAATCTCTTGCGAGGCGATTTCGCTCTTGTACAAGCGCCATTTCCTGTTCTTGCTTGGTTAGTACAATTCGTTTAATCGCCGAACCCATTTGGAACGCCACTGATTCGAGCAACGCAAGTTCATCTTCTGTAAAAGCAACTGTATGAGGTGAAGCAACATTTAATAATCCAAATCTTTCTGGACCTGATTGAAGTGGAACTGTCGCATGGTGGGTAATCCCGCCATGATCACCAACTTCCGCATTCATGGCATTTTCGATTCGTTGGCATTCAATCATGTTTGTCGCTTTTTTTAATTCACCATTTCTATATTTCGAAATACACCAACAGCCACCTTTTTGTAAATGATGACATTGGTTAAATTCGAGCGCTTGAGGTAAATGTTCATGGGCAATCAATTGATGCTTGCCTTTGCCGTCAATAAAGAATATCCAACCTGTTTGAAATTGTGTGCCTGCTAAAAATTTTCGGAGTGCCCCCTGCAGCATCGTTGTCATTTCGGTCTCTTCATTGAGCAACTCAGCTATCTCTTTTAATAGCTCAATATTCGAGTGTTCATTCCCAGGCATGCATTCGACCTCCATTCACTTACTAACTAGTATACGAAATATCATACCATTTGCTTTCGTGCATTTGCAGGAACAGTCGCTACTACTTTTGACTGAACTGAGACAAACAAATAAGGGTGATAAGAAAAAAAGGGCTGTCCCAAAAGTCTTTTAATTGACTTTAAGGGCAACCCAATTTGAATTAAAAATAGCAGTGATCCCGTAACATGCGGCCGCATTCAGCGAGTGGTTCTGAGTTTACTCTATTGAAGGTAATTTCTCAATCGGTTTTCCCGCTTCCATTAACACCTTGCTACCCATTAGGAAAAATCCTTGAATAAACAATAGAATGCCGGTTCCAATTAACAACCATTCGATTTTAACCACGTCGGCCAATGGTCCGAAGATAATCATTCCGAGAGGCATCATGGAACTGGAGATCATTCCTAAAACGCCAAAGACTCGCCCAAGATAATCCCCTTCCACCTTCTCTTGCAATAAAACCATTGAGGGTGTGTTAAATATAGGCATCGAGATACCGACAATCCCCATGAAAATCAAGTATGCCCAAAAAACAGGGACTACTCCAAAGGCGACCGTGCACACCGCCATCATGAGTGTTGCGAGTGTCATCGTATGCATCTTGTTTTTAAAACCACCCCAAGACGCAATGATGATTCCGCCTGCAATCATGCCTAACGCAAAAGCAATTTCAATTGCCGTTAGTCGCCATACTGCATTTCCAAAGGTTCTGGCAACTTGCAGCGGTGTCAAAAACGCTGCAGGGGCAACTAGTACAAAGAAGAACGCAAAAAAGACAAAGAACTTCTTAAGAAATTCATGATTCTTGATATACGTGTAACCTAGTTTTAAGTCACTTAAATAACTGGTTGTTTGTGCTTGCGCTGCCTTGGCATGTAAAGGTATTTTCAAAAATACTAATAGCGTGAAGACTGCAATTGCAGCTGTGACGACATCAATTAAAAATATCACTTCAATTGAAGCTACTGAAAGGAGTGCTCCAGCTAACATGGGTGAAAGTAACATGACAAATGCCTGGATGCTTCCATTCATTCCATTTACTTTTGTTAGCTGATCTTCCGGCACAATTTGTGGAAGTATCGCACCAACGGCCGGTGTTTGAATCCCCGCTCCAACAGCACGAATGGCTGACATCACGAATAACAAGACGAGCGAATCATATCCGAGGAAAAACAAGATCGCTAATATGAGTGTTGAAATGGCAATCATGGAGTCTGCAAATATAATGAGCATTTTCCGGTTGTACCGATCTGCCCAAACGCCAGCAAATGGTGAAAGGAAAAAAGCAGGCAGGAAACCACAGACGATGGAAATTGTCATCATAACACCTGACTCTGTTGTTAAGGTGATATACCACATAATGGCATATTGCACTAACATAGAGCCAAACAATGAAAGGGTTTGACTGCTCAAAAAGAGGATGATATTCCTTTTCCATTGTTCATTGACTGGTTCAATTACTGTATTCATTATTGGCATCCTCTTCACTTTCGATTGTCTTTAATTGCTTCAAATAAGTTGGGGTTTTATTGTAGTTAAAATCTCATATTCATTTCGTCTGTAAACTCTTTAGTGATCTTGTTTAATTTTTCCTTACTTTCGAGCTCAGTTGGGCTCGTCACTCCAATGTAGTATTTAATTTTAGGTTCTGTTCCACTTGGTCGAACACAAACCCATGATCCATCTTCAAGGAAATATTTTATGACATTTGATTTTGGTAAAGATAGCTTTTCTTTCTTTCGTCCATCTACAAACGATCGATTTTGTGTTGAATAGTCTTCTTGCGAAGCGATTGAGAGACCGGCTATTTCTTTTAGAGGATTTTCGCGCAGGCTTGTTAATAATTGTTGAATAGCACGCGCTCCGTCAGCTCCTTTTTTTGTAACCGATACAAGACCTTCAAGGTAATAACCATGTCGTTCATACAGATCATGTAAAACGTCAAGTAGCGTCTTACCATGGCTCTTATAGTAAGCGGCTGCTTCCGTAATCGCTATGACAGATTGAATCGCATCTTTGTCACGAGCAAAAGGCTTGATTAAATAACCATAGCTTTCTTCGTAGCCAAATAAGAATTGAAATTCCTTCGTTTCTTCGTATTGTTTAATTTTTTCGCCTATGAATTTAAAACCAGTTAAAACGTCTTCTGTGGATGCGCCGTGGTACTCAGCTATAACTCGTCCTAAATCCGAAGTCACAATGGTTTTAAAAACGCGACCATTCGCTGGCATTTCGCCATTTTCTTTTATTTGTGTTAATAAATAGTCAATTAAAATAGCGCCTGTTTGATTTCCAGTTAAAAGAACAAAGTCCTCGTCTTGCTTA
The DNA here is from genome assembly GCF_043641925.1 of Paenisporosarcina quisquiliarum. Classification (GTDB taxonomy): domain Bacteria; phylum Bacillota; class Bacilli; order Bacillales_A; family Planococcaceae; genus Paenisporosarcina; species Paenisporosarcina quisquiliarum_A. The sequence continues at coordinate 21,777 of NZ_JBHZRU010000008.1, read as the reverse complement.
ACCGCTATGCCTACTCGGTCGCCATCTGGATCAACCGTGATTAATAAATCAGCGTCTGTTACCAATCCTTTTTCCTTGGCTAACTCGAATGAGCTTGCTTCTTCAGGATTTGGTGACTTTAGAGTTGGAAACTCTCCGTCAGGTTTCATTTGCTCCGGCACATTGTCAAACTGTGTATAACCCGCTTCATTCATGATTGTTTGAACCGTTTCTCCTGATGCCCCGTGAAGTGGAGAAAAGACGACATTAATATTTTCTTTCATTTTCTGATCTGATTGATGTTGAACCGATTTAACAGCATCACCATACAATTGATCCAGTTTTGAACCTACATATTGAATAGTGCCTTCGTTCAGTAGAGAATCAAAGTCTCCCTTTTCAATGGCTAATTCATCCTCGATTTCATTTACGAATGAAATTACCTGTTCTGCATCTTCAAGATTTAATTGTGCCCCATCTTCCCCGTACACTTTGTATCCATTGTATTCAGGTGGATTATGACTAGCCGTAATCACCACCCCCATAAAGGCGTTTAGTTCACGTACACTAAATGACAGCTGAGGGGTTGTCCGAGGTGCTTCATATACATATGCTTGAATGCCGTTTTTCGCAAAAGTAGCGGCTGCTTCTTGTGCAAACTCAGGTGATTTTCTTCTGCTATCGTAAGCAATTACAATGCCTCGTTTCATTGCTTCCGTTCCTGCAGCCATAATGAATTCAGCGATCCCTTGAGACGCTTTACGCACTGTATAAGTGTTCATGCGGTTCGTCCCAGCACCAATTTCTCCACGCATGCCTCCGGTACCAAATTCAAGATTTTTATAAAAGGCATCCTCACGTTTTTTTTCGTCGGTTTGCATATGTTGAAGCTGAACTTTTAGTTCTTCTTCAAGTGTTTCATTTGTAAGCCATTTTTGAAATGCTTGGTTGTAATTCATATGTATGCCCCCATTTTTAACAGTTTCTTGAAATTTTCATTTGAAAAGAAAGGCCTTCCATCTAGTGGGATGGAAGGCTATTTGTGTTTGTTTCTTCAGTGAAGTCTCAACCTTTTTTGTATTCAACACGGTAGACGTCATGACGGCGGTCTTTCAGCTGCTTAACCGTACCATCTTGACGTTGGCGACGTAAAATCTCTAAATCGACATCCCCAATTAAGACCATTTCTAAGTTCGGATTTGTTTCTCCCACAATTCCATCACGCGCAAATTCGAAATCTGATGGTGCATAGATGCCTGATTGTGCATATTGAATATCCATATTTTCAGTTTGTGGCAAGTTACCAACAGTTCCTGAAATAACCGTATAGATTTGATTTTCAACAGCACGAGCTTGTGCACAATATTTCACACGTAAGTACCCTTGACGATCCTCTGTACAGAACGGCGCAAAGATAATATTAGCCCCCATATCTGTAGCAATTCGAGCAAGTTCAGGGAATTCAATATCGTAACAAATTTGAATCGCGATCTTCCCACAATCTGTATCGAATACGCGAACTGTATCACCTGCACTAATCCCCCACCATTTTCGTTCATTTGGTGTAATGTGGATTTTGTATTGCTTATCAATCGATCCATCACGTCGGAATAAATACGCGATATTGTAGATTTCATCATTTTCTTCTTTAACGAAATGTGATCCACCAACAATATTTACATTATATCGGACAGCCAAATCTGAGAAGAGTTCAATGTATTGCGGTGTATATTCTGTTAAACGTCTAATTGCACGGCTTGGTGAAGGTTCATTTAAGAATGACATCAATTGTGTCGTGAAAATTTCAGGGAATACAACGAAATCCGAATGTGCATCTGAAGCAACATCTACGAAGTATTCACATTGATTGGCCAAATCATCAAATGATTCAATCGCACGCATCATGTATTGAACGACACATATACGAACTGGATAACTCGTTTTAAAATGACGCTTCGACATTGGTTTGTAGTCGACATTGTTCCATTCCATAAGTGTCGCATACTTACCTGAAGCCGTATCATCCGGTAAATAGTTTGGATTAATACGCATTAACGTAAAGCCATTCATAATTTGGAAAGTTAACACGGGATCATAAATTTTATGTCTTGATACTGCATCTACGTATTCACGAGGACGCATTTCGTCTGCATGTTTATGATAATTAGGAATACGTCCACCGATAATAATGGACTTCAAATTAAATTGGCGTGCAATTTCTTTACGTGCTTCATATAAACGCTGACCAACCTTCATACGACGATATTCCGGATGTACCATTACTTCAATTCCGTACATATTGTAGCCTTCAGGATTATGATTGGTAATATATCCATCGTCCGTTACGTCCGACCATGAATGGCGATCGTCGTACTCGTCGAAGTTAATAATTAAACTGGAGCAAGATCCGATAATCTCACCGTCTAGTTCCGCTACCATTTGACCTTCAGGGAAAACACTTAAGTGACTACGCAATTGATCTACTTTCCATGGATCCATTCCCGGAAAACAGAGTCTTTGCATTTCTAATAATGGTTCTATATCATCCATGGTTGTTTGTCGAATAACCATGCTTACTTCAAATTTTGATAAATCGAATTCCTCGGACATGTAATCTTCCCCTTCACAAAAGCTTCATATTTATTATATAAGAGTTCGTCGTTCGTTGAAAATATTTTACATGTGTTCATTGTAGAATTATAATTTGAGATGAGTTTATCCACTGAGGAGATATATAATCATGTCGAAAAAAATTGAAAATCTACTATTATTCATGTGGGTGGTTGCCTTAAGTGCGACAATGGGTTCTTTGTACTTTTCTGAAATACGCGGATATGAACCATGTGAATTGTGCTGGATCCAACGAATATTCATGTACCCACTTGTTCTAATTATCGGAATTGCCTATTTACAACGTAATGCACGAATCGCAATGACGACGGCTGTTCTAGCAATAATTGGTGGTGCGATATCACTGTACCATTACGGCATCCAAAAAGTCGACTTTTTATCTGATAGTGCACCTGCTTGTGGTCGTGTTTCCTGTACAGGCGAATATATTAACCTATTTGGGTTTATGACGATTCCATTTTTAGCACTAATAGCTTTTGCACTTATTGCAGTTTCAAGTTTACTAGTTTTGAAAGCCTTGAAGGAGGAAAAATAAATGAAAAAGTTATTAATTATCGGTGGCGCTATAGCCGCAGTATTTATCTTACTAATTGTGTTAACGAATATGTCGAATGATAAAAAGTTAGCGGGCAACCCTTACGGTACCGAGGATTTAAAACAAGAAACAATCGATCAATTAGATGATGAAAACTACCAAAACATCATCCTACCCAATGATTTAAAAGCAAAAGTTGAAAGCGGAGAACCTGTTACAGCTTATTTCTTTAGCCCGACTTGTCCACACTGTAAAGCGATGACACCTGTACTTATGCCAATAGTTGAAGAAATGGATGTTGATGTGGTTCAATATAATGTATATGAATTTGATCAAGGTTGGGACGATTATCGACTTGAAGCAACTCCAACAATGATCCATTTTGAAGACGGCCAAGAGGTATCTCGTATGGTTGGAAATCAGCCAAAAGAAAATATAGAAGCTTTTTTCAATGAAGTTGTATTAAAATAGAACATAACGTAGGCCATGTCATCGTACATGGCCTCTTATTTTGGAGGAATGTAAATGATTAAAACGTTCGATTACGCGTTACAAACAGACAATATCACGATTGAGCAATTACTTCGTGAAGAATTTAACATTAGCAAAAAAATCATGCATGAAATGCGCATGGCGAAAAGCATTGTTAATGAACAAGGTGAACCAATGGTTTGGCAGCACCACTATCCAATCGGAACTAAACTTACTTTCAATGTGAAAGTAGAGCCTTCCTCTTACGTGGCTACGCATACATGTGAAGTACCGATTTTATTTGAAGATGCTCATGTTCTCGTGGTATCTAAACCAGCAGATATGGCCACTCACCCAAATGATCCAGGTCAAACTGGGACATGTATGAACCATGTAATGGCTTACGTGAAAAAGCATGGTGGCGTATATGCAGAGCATGTCCATCGCTTAGATCAAGGGACAAAAGGTCTTGTGCTTATTGCGAAACATCCATTAATTAAATCCATGCTTGACCGTATGTTAGAAGAAAAACAAATTATTCGTGTGTATGAAGCGATTGTCGATGGATTCATGACACAAAAAAGTGGAACGATTCGCTCTTCCATCGGGAAAGATCGTCATGATTCTGCGCGTCGCGCTGTATCACCTTCTGGTCAAGAAGCCATTACTCATTTTGAAGTGGTTGGCCAAGATGCTAACTTCACAAAAGTACATGTTATTTTAGAAACGGGTCGCACGCATCAAATCCGTGTACACTTTAGTTCAATCGGTCACCCTGTAACTGGGGATCGCATGTATGGTTCTCGTACACGAGCTGACAATTATTCTTTACATGCGAAGAAATTGCAGTTCGTTCACCCGATTACAAAAGAAATGATCGTTGTGGAAGATTACAAATAATTTCGATTTAAAGTAAATGATAGTTGCAACACGTTTAATCTTTACATCTATTTAAACTGAAAGGGACTGTCTCATAAGTCATGTAATGACTTAGAGATGGTCCCTTTTTACATGCTGTGATTTACGTTTTAGACGGACGCTTTCCGCGGGCGGTCCGTGAGCCTCCTCATCGCAAGCTCTTGCGGGGTCTCACCTGGACGCGCTTTTCCCGCTGGAGTCGCCGTCTGCCACTACAATCACTCACTAAGTAAAAAATTAAGCTGAATAATTTATAAAAGCAAGAATAGAAAATGTTTTTTTCTACACCAAAACCCGCTTAGTGGACTAATGTAACAGTCCTTATTTCTTTTCCTATTTAGTTAAATAGAATATCAATTTCTTCCCTATCATAATCTAAAATCCAATCATTATATTGATCGTATAGAAATCTTATCGTTTCTTTATCAGCTGCTAAGATGTCACAACCACGATCATCATATAGATGATAAATTACTTTCTTGGTGAGATTAATAAAATAAATATCATATCCACTTTCAGGATTATTTTTCAATATTGTTGATGGATGAGCAAAGTCTTCATAACTAATCGCTTTTAAAAGTTGGAGATATTTAATTTCATTTTTCTTGCACTGCAGCACAAATCGATGGGTAACATCTTGAACACATGCCCACTCTTCTGCTTCATCTTCGAAAACACTTGGTAAAAGCGAATATTGTAGTTTGTGTAATTTCTCTTTTTGTTTTACGTATTTTAGATATACGTTTAAAGGTTTTTTATGCAAAAATGGATTGTTTTTAGACGTATGAACATCTGTAATGAAAAGAATTTCATCTTCATCATCAAATATTTTTTCAAACAAGGTGGTCGTTCGATTAAAAATTTGAAGCAAATTCTCTTTTTCAGAAAACGCTATGAATGGATTTGAAATTTCAAAACGAATGCTAGATTTCCATGAATAAAATAATGCCGGTCTTAAAATGAGTCCCTGAAAATTCTTTTCTAAAAATGCATGAACAATGTTACTCATTGAATTCCTCCTATTAAATATCTTAAAAATGAAAAGAAAGCAAAGAGAGTAATCACTTTGCTTTCTTCTCATAACCGAATCAATTTCATAATGCGTTGGAGCGAAAATCAACCTTATTCGGATTTTATAATTAATCTTTTATTATAAAATTGACTCAAAAATTAGAAATTAAAATTAAAGTTATCTGGATCTGCGCCTGTTCGTTCATTTAAATTTAATGAATCAATATTTTTCATATCTTCAAAGGATAATTCAAAATCAAAAACATCTGCATTTTCTAAAATTCGCTCTGGAGTCACCGATTTTGGGATCACCGTCAGGTCATGTTGCAAGTGCCAACGAATAATTATTTGAGCAGGTGTTTTACCATACTTGTTCCCAATACGCACTAGTGAAGGTTCATTTAATAAACCGCCTCTTGCAAGTGGAGACCAAGAAGTAATTGCAATGTCGTTTTCCGCACAGAACGTTCGTAAGTCAAATTGAGTAAGTCTTGGAGAAAGTTCAATTTGGTTAACCATTGGCTTAACATTCGCTTTCGCAAATATTTCTTCTAAGTGATGGGCATGATGATTAGAGACCCCAGTTGCTCTGATTAACTTTTCAACATACAGACGTTCAATGGCACGGTACGTATCAACAAACGTCTCTTTTACAGGCCAATGCGTTAAATACAAATCTAAATAATCAAAGCCTAGTTTTTTAAGGGATGTTTCGAATGCTCTTAAAGTTTGATCATAACCCTGATCTGAATTCCACACTTTAGTCGTTATGAAAAGTTCTTCTCGCTTCAATCCTGAAGCACGAACTGATTCACCTACTTCTTTTTCATTAGCATATAAAGAAGCTGTATCAATGGCACGGTAGCCCGTTTTTATAGCCGTCGTCATTGCATGGATCGCTTCATCAGGATTTGTCATTTTATAAACACCTAAACCCAGTCTTGGCATTTCGACGCCATTATGTAGTGTTTTAGTGGATTGTAAAGTATGAATCATGGTCTTCATCCTTTCTTTTCATTCTCTCTCTATTGTACAAATTGACAACTTTTTTTACGAGTCTGAAGCTTTTTATTCAAAAACTATTGCACTTCCACCAATAAACGAATATTATATGGAATGTTGGCAATTTCGTTCGTCTTTTTGAAAGGAGACACACTATGTTTCGCTTAAAAGAACACAATACTAATGTAAAAACTGAAATTCTTGCTGGAATGACCACTTTCTTAACCATGGTTTATATCGTAATCGTTAACCCTTTTATACTTGCTGATGCGGGTGTACCTTTTGACCAAGTCTTCCTAGCTACTATTATTTCGGCTGTGGTTGGTACGTTATGGATGGGATTATTCGCAAATTATCCAATCGCTATTGCACCAGGTATGGGATTAAATGCATTCTTTACTTATACAGTTGTCATTTCATCGAATGGTGAAATTAATTTTATTACTGCCTTCTCTGCAGTATTCATTGCCGGACTTTTATTTATTATTTTATCGTTAACACCTTTACGTAAAAAGTTAATTGAAATTATTCCTGAGAACTTAAAACATGGTATTACTGCGGGTATTGGTTTGTTTATTGCTTTTATCGGATTACGCTTATCGACATTAGTAGAAGCACATCCACAAAACTTAGTAAAACTTGGAGATTTAACAAGTACTCCTGTGCTTCTAACTCTTTTTGGTTTACTCGTTACCGTTATTTTAATGGTCTTAAACGTTTACGGCGCATTATTCTACGGAATGATCGCAACAGGGATCGTTGCTTTCTTTACTGGTCAATTGAAATTTACGGATCAACTTATGAAGCTCCCTTCACTTCCTGAAGGCATCATTGTTTGGAATCCTGTAACAGCTTTGATGGATGTCATTGAATTTGGTTTATTTGGAATTGTCGTTTCGTTCTTGTTGGTTACATTGTTTGATACGACAGGTACGATGATTGGTGTTGCTAAACAAGCTGGTTTAATGAAAGGCAACACGATGCCAAGAGCTCGTCAAGCATTGCTTGCTGACTCCGTAGCGACAACTGTAGGTGCAATGGTTGGAACAAGTCCTACATCCGCTTACATTGAATCCTCAGCAGGAGTAGCAGTTGGTGGACGTACTGGACTAACGTCTGTAACGGTTGCCGTATTATTTATGATTGCTGCTTTCTTTGGACCTCTAGTTGCATCACTATCAGGAGTTGCTGCTATAACAGCTCCAGCACTAATCATTGTCGGTAGTTTAATGATCAGCGCTGTTAAACATATCGATTGGGATACCTTCGATGAAGCATTCCCTGCTTTTATCATTATTCTGACTATGCCTTTAACTTCAAGTATTGCTACAGGTATTGAGTTAGGATTCATCCTCTATCCATTATTGAAAATCTTTAAAGGACAAGCTCGCAATGTTCATCCATTGCTTTATATCTTTGCCGCGTTGTTCTTATATCAATTATTATTCTTACCACATTAAAATAACGACTGGAGTCCTTTGACTTCAGTCGTTTTATCTTTTAGCTTTGCCGGACTTTCTGAAAGACCGATTTTTGTCATATTTAAACCATAGTGAATATTTCTTTTTGAAATGAAGTAAGCTATACTTATTGAAGGTAATGTAATTCTCTTAAGAGGAGGCAACATATATGAACTTACTTCTTATTCTTGGTGTTAGTGTTGCATTCCTTGCTGCGATTTTTACGGCAGGGTACGACGACAAACCAGGTGCACCTGAAAAGAAAAATAATTAATAACACAGCTTGTCCCATTTTTGGGGCAAGCTTTTGTTTTGCATAAAACAGGACTCGCTTCATATGTTAAGGGGTTCTCTTCAGAGCAATCTGCAATGTAATACGATATGATAGTAGCATCGCTTTTAGTGGTACTTTTGACTAATTTTATCTGTTCTTCTTCAACTAAAGCACATCGTTAGTTTAATAACTCGTTAATCGTTTTTGCTGAACTTTTTGAAAGGGTATAGATGGTATGAGTATCATTTACATTCATTATCGTTCCCTGTTCTTCACTTATCCAAAGATAATAGGATTCTTCGCCTATTTCAACTTTATATTCAGGGTCAGCCATATCAACTATACCTTGTTCTTTGTTAGCATTTTCGAACGCATTAACAAAATTACTAACAACTTTAGAGTCTGTAAATGAAGTCAAAGAGTCTTTTTTAATATTCGAGAAGCTTTCCATTTCATAAACATCTATTTTCTCGATATTTTTAGATGAACATCCACTAACTAAAAGCAAAGTAAAAACTATAAATATAAATAATAGAGACAACCTTTTCAACGAAACACCACCTTATGAATAGTTAGACTAATCCAAGTAAATAAAGTTTCACATTTACTTTCGATTATTGAACTAAACTGCTGCGTTAGTTCAATAAGAAAACTATTTATTTCCTATCACTCTAGCTATGTCAAATAACCTTTGATTTATCTCCACAATTTCCGATGCAATATATACACTTGAACAAGCTCTGACAAATAAACAAGTTACCTTGATTAAGTTATAAACTTTATCACTCAATTACAATCTCTCACATATCTTTCTTTTTGCACAATATTTACATATTCTCACTATTTCCACACCATTAATAAAATTCCTTCATATTCAACTAAACTACTCCGTTAGCCATCCATGTAACTAAAAATGATAGCTACACCACAGATCCTGAAAGAATATTACGTTCTTTCATAGGAGTCGAATAAGGTATTTACCTTCTAATTGTAGATATTATTGCTTAAAAGAATTCTTCTGAAATTTTGAACTGAGAGTTTTATTTTAATTTATCCAAGATAAGTCTTTTAAAATTTTCTCTGAAAATCCTACAATTGTTAAAATTATTACTCCTATCGGCAACAGCAAAACAATATAGTAAAACCAGTTAGATGCATCATCTATAGCAACAATGGCAAAGAAAAAATAAAATAACACAAATATTGAAATATAATAGCTAAATTTTAGATCAAATTTCCATAGTGCAATTGAAATCGCAGTTAGGACAATAAATATCATTAAATAAAATGGTAGGTCGGTTATATCAACATTCGTATACCTGGTAGACCAATAAAATAATAAACACCCTAAAATACCCAAAATTATATGAAATAAAATTCTATTTTTATTCATAGTTATGTCCCCAATATTATTTAATATTTGCCCAATAACCTTTTGTCGTCTCGTAAAAATTATTTGTAGAAATATACGATTCATAGTCTTTCCTTTTTATTAAAAAAAATTGACATGTGCAACTAACTTAAGACATGCCAATAAGACCTTTTTATTCAACTAAACTATCTCATTAGTGTAAGTGAAACTCTTCACGCTCTCTAAACAATATTATCATAAATAACCAATTAAACTTTTTGAATATTTATATTGAAGAAATAGAAATGTAACAAACTCGTCCATATCTGAACAAAACACTACTGGTTATTAAAGAGATAGGATTAGTTTTTACTTTAAGGAAGGAATGCATTATTTTAAGTACTATTTTACATATAAAGAGAAGAAACCCATCAATCTTATCACACAAGATTGCTGGGTTTCTTACTGCTAAGGGTTTAATCTATTGTTGCTACCGATAATTGGTCATATGTTAACTAACGCGGCCGGAAAGGTTCCTTTATACATTTTCTGATATTGGGGTAGCGTCAGGAAAATGCGGATTTACAACGATAAAGAATTTCCTTTTTAAAAAGCCCAACTTCTCTAAAAATCAAAAAAGAGAAATTGAGCTTTTAAGTTGCTTCATTTAAAGTAAATATAAGAATCTCATTTTTAAAAAAGTGCAGATTATATTATTAAATTGATATATACAAGCATGATACCTAAGTCTGCAAGTACATGACTAATAATTGGAGCAATAATTGATTTTAATTTATATCTAAAAAATCCCCACATCACCCCTGCTAAAAAGACAGGTAGAACTGCTAAAAGATTAAAAGGAAAACTAAAAATAAAATAAACGGACATTAAGTGATACAAACTGTAGAAAAATGCAGTAATGGAAATTGAAATTGTAGCTCCTAATTTACTTTCGAGCTCGCCGTACATAAATTCTCGCCAATATATTTCTTCCAGTATTGGGTTAATGATAATAAGAATTAGAACAAGCCAAAAGACATTAGCACCAGTGAAATTCCACTCAATCAGAAGTTCTCTAAGCTCAGTAAGATTGAAAACAGAATTTTTTAAAAAATAGACCGTTCCATATATTGCTGATAAACAAATAAGTCCACTAATCAATCCAACTAAAATGGACTTGGCATGAACTATGAGTTTCTGCTGATGACTTTTTCGAAGATTAAATAAAGAAAATAGTAATAGCCAGCCATAAAAAAGTATAAATGTAATTGGTACATTCTTGAAAGTTACTAGGCCAATATAAATCATAATTGTTGGACCAATTAATAATAGTAGCAGTTTATACATAAATCCTCCGTATGTTTGTGTTTACCTGAAATTAGAATATCAGCTCTTGTGTATTTATTATTTATTATCTCGAGTTAGCTCAATAGAAATGCTTTGTTTTCCAATTTTATTGGATACCGGTACGAAAACTAGCACACTCGAAACAATTAAAGTAAATGAAATTATAAAGATTACTGGGAAATTAATCTTTAGCGGACCCGGATCGACTAACGCCAACACGAATGATAAAACAAGTCCTACTATAATTCCAATTGTTAATCCAATAAATATATAAAGAAGCACTTGAGTTAATACAATATTATTTAGTCCCTTAGGATTAACCGAGATTGCTCTTAGGATGGCGAATTCTTTTCTCTTAGAAAAGATATTATTAGCAAGCGTATTAAAGACTCCTACCATTATGGAAAGAACCAGGACCACTAAAACAACAATAAATATAGTCCACCGTTGATAAAACATCCGTTCTGACTCTTTTAAAGATTGTTCATAGCCGTTTATTTGAATTTCTGGATAGCGGTCTGTAACAAATTCAAGCTGACTAAGTGTCTCTCCTTCATTCGTTGAATTAACAAAAAGGGTATTAAACTTAGTGAATTCCGTGTTAAAAGCCGTATTTTCCCAATCCAAATAAACAACTTCGGTTGGAGTTATCTGCTTTGAAATTCCTCCAATATGAACGGATCCTTTTAATTCAACACCCTGAATTTCCTCGGAATATAGTCCCAGTCCGACAACGTCGCCTAATTGTAATTGATTTTTCCTAGCAAATTCCTGTGAAACAACCATCATATCTCTCACATCAGCATTGATTAAGTTCGGTAAAATACCCTGTTTCTCCAGTTTCTCTAAATCTCCAAGGACATAATCGATTGTATTAAAACCTTGTTCTGTTTTCAATTCAGCTATTGTAGTATTGCTTACTGTACTTACATTTTGTACAGTTGGAATCTGTTCAACTACCTCGCTTATTTCATGTGGGTTAACTGCTGAATCAACTCCAAGGCGACTCACCAATACGATTGGTGTTGGAAATTGTTCTTTTATATGGTTTGTTTGGTTTGATTGTATCGATTTCAACATGACCGAACCAAATACAGTAATAATCATTAATGCACTTATTGTTAAAATAACAAAAGTATTTTTTCTAACCTGCGGTATGACATTTTTTATTGCCACATAGGATTCATTTCCAAGAACCTTTTGAATAAATGGTAGTAGCCATTGTAGCAGGATTGGTAAGTATACTGGGAATATAGTAAATAACCCAACGATAATCAATACAGCAGCAAATAAGAGTAAGAACACACCGTTCTGTTCTGACTCAGGCATAATCTTGCTGAAAATGATGAGAAACAAACTGATTCCGATAAGTAATTTACCAAACCATGTTCTCAATTTTCTATGTCCGAAATCCAACTTCTCGTTCTCTTCCATAATCTTTAACGGGAGTACTTTGGAGCTTCTGTATGACGGAATCAGAAAAAATACCTGTATTAACATAGAACAGCAAATTGAAATAATAATTGCGAGAACTACATCAAAGTTTTTGGAGGACGCAGTAAAGGAAAACAACGCTTCCATCCAATGATAAACAAACCTTTGAGTAAATATAGTCAATAATAAACCAGTTGCAACCCCTACAACATTTATTATGCTGCTTTGAATCAAAATGATTTTACTCATTTGTTTTGTAGTCGCACCAAGTGAACGCATGATTGCGAATTGGTTTTTATTTTTATACAGTATCAATTCAAAGTTTGAAATGATTAATAACGATGTAACTAATAATACCAAAACCGATAATATCGTTAAAAAAAAAGCTAGTGAATTCAAGTTGCTAATTAAAAACTCATCTTCTTCTGCAATATCAATACGTAATTCTGAATCGAGCTCTTTGAATTGATTCGCCAAAGACACACTGTCAGTACTGCCCTTTGCTTTTATTAACAAATAGGTTGCTTCCGCATGATTCGAGGTCTTAAGAGAAACAAAATCTTTTGCAGTCTCATTAGCGACAATCAGCATGTCTGGTGCAATACCTGTAGCACTTAAATCCTTAATAATTTCTACAAGAGAATAAGGCTTGTTTTCTATCAGAATTTTTTGACCAACATTAATCTTTAAAGCTTTAGCAAGTCCCTCGTTCACAATGACAGATTGATTATCAAGATTTTGTTCAAAGTGATATCGACTTTTAGCTAACTTATTGTTTTCAACACCAACCGTATAGATTTCTGCACCAAGTTGATTAACGGTTAAATGTGTAACAAATACTTTTGAAATTTGCTGGATTTGTGTATTTGAACTAATTTGATCCAATAGTGATTTAGCAATGAATTTATCCTGAATACTATAACCGACAGATAGATCCATATCACCGTACATTTCTTTTACTTCATCCCTTAAAGTTTCCTTCGCATTCGTTGTATACATTACCATCGTAATAACTAAGGAAACCGCTATTGCAATACTAAAAAAAGATGAAAAAACGATAAATTTGTTTGCTCTGAAGAGTCGGAGAGCCAATCCTTGAAGTGAATTCATGTATATTGTTTCTCCATTATTCGTTTGAATTTGGTGATGATTTCATCCATATCTTTCTTCTGATTACATCTATACTCATCCACAATCTCCCCATCATGAAAGAACAGCACACGATCTGCATAAGTAGCTACATTTGGGTCATGTGTCACCACTAACATACTCTGATTGAATCTTTCTTTCATATTCACCAACACTTGTAATATATCGTTTGAAGTGTTGAAATCCAAATTCCCAGTTAGTTCATCGGCTAGTACTATAGGGGGTGCAGTGATGATTGCTCGACCAATTGCAACTCGCTGTTGTTGTCCCCCGGAAAGTTGAACAGGTCGATGACTTTTCCAATTTGTTAGTCCCATGAGTTCAATGATTTCGCTCACCTTACTACTTATAATTTCCTTATTCTCGCCTTTAAGAATCAGTGGAAGGGCAATATTTTCTTCAACTGATAAGTCTTTTAATAAATTGAATGATTGAAAGATGAATCCTATATTCTCACGTCGATAATAAGAAGCCATAGGCTCTAAAAACATCTCTTTCGTCACATGTCCATTTAGCTTAATAGAACCTGTACTTGGCGCATCTAAAGCACCTAGAATATTTAGTAATGTACTCTTTCCTGATCCACTTGTTCCCATAACAGCAACAAACTCACCTCTGAGTAGATTAAAAGAAACATTATTTAAAGCATTCACTGAATATCCTTCGCCTTCATAAACTTTAGATACATTTTCAACAGTTAATATCACATCACTATTTTGCATACTTCACCTCAAAAATTTTTTCAACTTGTTTTGTTAAGACGATTAATAATTATTTTAACTACTGATATAGAATCATTGTTGAATTTAAAATCATAAAACAGATATGGCTCAAAATATATATCCTTATATTACCATTGTATTTTTAATTATCCACTTCCTTATTTCCATTGATATCCAAAACAAAATAAAAAGCACTCCCGAAGAAGTACTTATTGCATTCAATAAAAAAATGCCTTTACCCCTTATTGAAGTAAAGCACCCCGATAATGAAAATATTCCTTATAGCATATCCATAAAAGATAGTACGTGTTCTTTCACTTTTTCCTTATCTTCTTTTGAAATATTATCTAATTTAAACAGTTCAATACTTTCATCGGGAATTAGGATTGTTGACGGTTCCTGAAGTTCTTCCTTTCGATTTTCCCCGTCCTCTACTTGAGTAACATTGGATTTATTGAAGTTTGAATGTATTATTTCTGTTCTTATATAATTTCCTTCCGTATCATAAATATCCTCAATGGCTTTAATATCAGTTTTTACATGATTTTTTCCTTCTTCAATACTCGTTATTGAGTTTACTTTCTTGAAACCAGTTGTTTCAAAAAAACCTTCATCATTTTGTTCTGATGTCTCTGTAACAAATACCTCGATATGTTGAACTTTTTGTACATTACTGCACGCATTTAAAAGGAATATGCTTACTATCAATAAACTCATCGTAAAAAAGTTACTCTTCAAATGTACTTCCCCTTATTAAGAATTTCACCATAAAACCCCATATTCCTTATTGAAGTATTCTGCGGCGTTAGTTCAATAAGAAAAAAGCCACATACACAGCCCAAAAATCTTCAACTTAAGCACCTGTTAGTTGAATAAGAATTTTAATCTGCGACTGTCTTTAATTCAAACTTCATACGGTCTAAATCCCAGACGTCATCATCAGTATTAGAAAAGACAGTTACTTCAAGTTTCTGCCCAATGCTATATTTCTCTTCATTATCAACAGGTATTTCGTAAATATTCCCGCCTTTTCTACCTTCTACCCCGTCATATTCTTTAATAACTAGCATTTCTTCTTCAACAAGTATCTCCTCTACTGTTCCTGTGAAAGTAAAGTCCTCTTGATAATCAGAACAGCCAGTAATAAATAAAAAAATCAATAATAATAAACTTATTGTGATTTTATTTTTCACAATAACACCCCCTTGAAAAATTAGATGCATAATACGTACTAAAGTTTCAAATTGTTGTTCAACTAAACTGCCTCATTAGCCATCCATGTACCTCAAAATAGTTACACCACAGATAATGAAAGAAAATACGTTCTTTCATGGGAGTTGAAGAAGAGCAAATCCTCTGTTTTTAATTATACCAATACTTTACAATTTATCCTGTAAAAATTAAAATTTTCTGTTAATAAAAACCGATGCAGTTTGAAGGTTTTTTAATATCAATTAGCAGACTGATTAGACGTATTACAACTTCTATTGTAGTGCGACCAAATAGTCTGCTAAATATAAAGCAAAAAATAGTGATATTAGAGCAAAAATTCCTATATAACCATATTAAAAGGACTACCAATCCATTTGCGAATTGATAGACCTTTTGTGTTTTGTTTTTAAGTTTTGCACCTCTGAAGAGAATCCCTTATCATAGGAGCGATCCTTTTTCATTACGTTAATTTCGGATAATCTTGCTGACGCAATGCCTCATATATAAGAATGGCAGCTGTGTTTGATAGATTTAACGATCGAATATTTTCATTCATAGGGATTCGTAAGCATGTCTCTTGATTGGCATCGATTAATTCGCGAGGTAAACCAGAAGTTTCTTTTCCAAAAACAAAGAAATAATCTTTTTCTACTTCGCTATAATCATATACCGTGTGCGGCTTAGAGCCGTGCTTTGTTAAAAAGAAAAACTGTCCTTGTGGATATTTCCCAAATAATTCATCCAAGCCATCGTAATAGTGGATATCTACATGTTCCCAATAGTCGAGTCCAGCTCGTTTCAACATTTTATCATCTGTAGAAAAGCCTAATGGGCGGATTAAATGTAATTTCGTATCTGTACCTGCACACGTTCGAGCAATATTTCCCGTGTTTGCTGGTATTAATGGTTGGTAAAGTACCACGTGAATGGCCATGTCGTCACGTCCTCAATATATGGTTTCAAAGGCTAGTCCTTTGTGAATTTCATCTATTACTTCTTGATCTTTTTCTAATTCTAAAGCTTTTTCCAAAGCTTGTTTGCCTTCACTCGTTCCAATTTTCCCAATTGCCCATGCAGCCGTTCCTCTTATGACAGGACGCTCATCCTTCATTAATAAACCAATTAAGTCCGGAACTGCAGAAACTTCCTTGAAATGAGCAAGTGCCAAAATAGCGTTACGTTGGATTGGTTTTTTGCCTCTCCATGAACCAGATACATGACCGTACTTTTCTTTAAACTCCCGATTGCTGATTGTCAGTAGGGGTACGAGCAAAGGTTTAGCAATTTCAGGATCCGCTTTAAACTCTAGTTGGTGTGTGTTTAATTTGCCTTTATTTTTTGGACAAACTGTTTGGCACGTATCGCAACCGTATAATCGATTACCAATTTTCGTGCGGAATTCTTCTGGCAATGTGGTCTTCGTTTGAGTAAGAAATGCGATACATCGTTGAGCATTTAATTGTCCACCTTCAATGAGAGCACCTGTTGGACATACATCCAAACACAACCGACAATCTCCACACTCATCCTCCATCGGTGTATCTGGAGCAAACGGGATGTTCGTAATGATTTCTCCAAGGTAAACATAAGAGCCAAACTCTGGTGTAATGACAGAACAGTTTTTTGCGCTCCATCCAATGCCTGCTCGCTGCGCCACCGCTCTATCCGACAACTCTCCTGTATCGACCATGGAACGAGTTTGCGCATCTGTTAAAGACTCTTTAATATATTGTTCTAATTTCCCTAAACGATCGCGTAAAACCGTGTGATAATCCATCCCCCAAGATGCTCGGGCAAAAATGCCTCTACGTGCACCTTTCTTTCCTAGAGGAGCATCTTCCATTCTTGATGGATAAGCAATCGCAATCGAAATGATGCTTTCAGCTTCATTTAATAAAAGCGTAGGTGTCGTCCTTTTTTCAATATCTGACTCCTCGAATCCAGACTGAAACCCTAATTCCTGCTGTCTTTTCAAACGATTTTTAAGCTCACGAAAAGGATCGGCTGATGAAAACCCGATTTTGTCGATTCCAATGGAATGTGCATATTCAATTAACTCTTGCTGAAATTGGTTCACATTCATGAAATGACCTCCCTTCTTGTGCTAAACTGTTGAAAAAACATGTAGGTGATTATATGAAAATTTCCATTGACCCATATATTTTTCAATTAGAACCTCAACTTAAAATAGGTATTAATCATTATACCAAATTTGTGACGTCAGAATCGCCTCAAATGTTAATAGGTCGTATGCAATTATTTCAAGAGCATCTATTTTTTGATTTAGAGGATAAAGAATTATCATCCGTCCAAGGTGTTAAAGAATGGCGAGAGTTATGGAAAAAGTTCGGATCAGATCCAGGACGCTATAGACCATCTATCGAAGCTCTACTTCGCCGCATTCGAAAACAAAATTACCTGTCCCCAGTGAATAGTGTCATCGATTTAAACACATTCTTTTCACTGGAATATGAAATACCTGTCGGAATATATGATGCTTCGAATATACAAGGGAATATCCAGATGGCCATTGGTAACGCAGATACATCTTATATAGGTTTGAATGGTCGAGACAATCGATTAGATGGCATATTAGCCCTTGTAGATCAACACGGACCTTTTGGTAGCCCGTATGTGGATTCTAAAAGGACTGCTGTGCATGAACAGACTACAGAAGCTTATCAGTTTTTCTTTTTACGTCCTTCCATGGAAATTTCTGAAGCAAAACAAATGCTTGCAGCAGCTGGAAAAATGTTTACCCAAGTGAACGGAGGAGAATTTTCTTCGCTTCTTTTAAATAATAACGAGTTGGAAAGTTAAAAGCGATTTTGATACAAAAAGAAAAACCACTCAATTTTTCATGAGTGGATGACTTCAATTTAATCATTTCGAAAAACCAGCAGCTTGCACAATGCAAGCTGTTTTATTTTTGTTGATTAATAATCATTTCAAGGCCCGCATGTGTTGATCTAAAAATTTGAACATCACGATCTAGAGCACCCATAGTTATCGCTAACTCAGGTTTTATTCCGACTAAAATACACCTTGCTCCAATTAACTTCAAACAATCATGCAATTTTTGAATATGGAACTGAATATCTTGATCGAAATTTAAGACACCACTTAGATCAATAATTACATTTTCAATCCTATGCGACGAACATTCAAATAAAACAGAAGTAAGTAGCAAATCCGAACGCTCCGCATTGAACTCTCCAATTAACGGCAATGCGATCGTGTTTTTCCACACATGGAGAATCGGAATGGAAAGCGTTTTAATTAGCTTTTCTTTATTCTTTTCTTCTTCCGCTTTGGTTGATACATCCATCAACATAATAATGTATCCATCAATTTCTTCAGCATGATTTATGATTGGCGTAACTACGATATCCGTAACAAATCGGTCTTTAATCGTAATTCGCGTCCGATGTGTCGATTTAATCGACTTCATAATTCCTTGTTGACGTTCAGGTCTTTGATGGAAATAGTCCATGCTTTTCCCAATAAAGTCTTCGCTACTTTCTAACTGATACAATGGTGCTATCAGCGTTAATAAATCCGATGCATTACAATTCATCCATCGAATATGAAATTGCATATCTGCAATCAATATATTTTCACCAATACTATTTAATGCGGTTATTACTGAAATATCATTTGGAATCTTACCTACATCTTGCATGTACCTCATCCTATTCTTGGAAACTCATACTCCCATTATAACGAATCTTAACTGGAATACAAACTTGTTGGGAATTTACTTACAATTAAAAAAGGATGCTGACCATAAGTGGCAGCACCCTATCATGTTTATAGATTTTGTCCGTCTTTTACAAATTGAGCTACTGTCAAGGTACGTTTCGTTTGGTGTTTTACCGCACCTTGAACATTTTCAATCATTTCCCCATCTTGATTAACGGATACGCTTGTACCATATGGATTTCCACCAGCTTCATAAAGAACTGGATCCGTATATCCTGGAGCAACTACAATAGCTCCCCAATGGTACATGGTTGTATAAAGCGATAAGGTTGTGATTTCTTGTCCACCGTGTGGATTCTGAGCGGAAGTCATAGCACTTACTACTTTGTTGACTAACTTACCTTTAAACCATAATCCTCCCGTAGTATCTAAGAAACTCTTCACTTGCCCAGGCATATTTCCGAATCGTGTTGGTACACTAAAGATTATCGCATCTGCCCATTCTAAATCATCTAATTTTACTTCTGGAACATCTTTTGTTGCTTCCGCATGTGCTTTCCACGCTGGATTAGAGTCAATTGCTTCCTGTGGAGCAGTTTCTGGAACTTTTAATACCTTTACGTCAGCACCATGTTCTTTCGCTGCTTCTTCTGCCCACTTTGATAATTGATAATTGGTTCCTGTTGAACTGTAATAAACAACTGCTAATTTTACGTTAGACATTATTCCATCTCCCTTAATCGTAAAAATTTTGTTAATTCAATGACTTGAAATACAGATACATTACCCTGTATTCCCTAATTTGACTAAAATATTCCTAGATCATTGTTATCCAATAAACATGCAAACTAAAAACGCCTAAATAACAGACATTGGCTACAATCAATAAATTTCTAACAGTCTTACTGTCACTTAGTTTAGGAATACGGAGAACGAGGATGAATAGTAGTATACTTAAGAAAATTTTTATTAACAAAATGGACAAAGCATCAAATGGAGCCATCAATGGATTAGCTTCAGAAATCAGTGAAGCTGAAACCCCATAATATGTTGCAACTGCATCTATTACATTTAATGAAACCAACAAGTAAGTTAATGCAATCAATACATCACCCTTTCAGTTAAATATAAGTAAGTATGTACAACTTAAAAAGGTCATAAACGAAAAGTCTTTTGCTAAGCATTTATAAAATGATTTTTCAAATAATGCTTATGGAAAATCCTTTTCATTCATAATAAAGGCATAAATGATCCAATTGTGAACATGCTACTAAAAATGGAGGTGCAGTGATTTGGATACAAACAAAGGCAAGGAAAAACAAAAAGAAAACATGAATAGGAATAAAGCAAAAGTCGATCGAGAGGAATTTGGCTATGGATATGATCTCAGCCCAGATGACTTGGATGTGAAAGGACAAAACCGTTCAGCCAAATCAAACACAAAAAGAGAACCAAACCATCCAACGAAAAACGAACCAAAATAACATCAAATTTCACATGATTATTCTTACTATATGAACAGCCATAAGAAAAAACCTAGCTTGCTTCAAAAGAGAGCATGCTAGGTTTTTGAGGTTCATACTGAACTCCGCTAAGTGATAGTATCGAAACCATACAAAAAAGCAGTATCTACATAAAGTAGATACTGCTTTTTCTGATACCCGAGGCCAGACTCGAACTGGCACGCCTCGCGGCACCGCATTTTGAGTGCGGCGTGTCTGCCATTCCACCACTCGGGCAAATTCTTGCTTGCAGACGATAACTATTTAAAATATGGAGGCGGCAACCGGATTTGAACCGGTGATAAAGGTGTTGCAGACCTTTGCCTTACCACTTGGCTATGCCGCCAAACTATTGGAGCGGAAGACGAGGTTCGAACTCGCGACCCCCACCTTGGCAAGGTGGTGTTCTACCACTGAACTACTTCCGCAAAGCTGGGGTACCTGGATTCGAACCAGGGCATGACGGAATCAAAATCCGTTGCCTTACCGCTTGGCTATACCCCACTATTAAGATGGGGCGAACGAGGGGAATTGAACCCCCGAGTGTCGGAATCACAATCCGATGCGTTAACCACTTCGCCACGCCCGCCATAATGAATACGTACTATTTAAAATATGCTTGAAATCAAAAAAAAGATGGGGCGAACGAGGGGAATTGAACCCCCGAATGTCGGAATCACAATCCGATGCGTTAACCACTTCGCCACGCCCGCCACAACATAATATTAAAATATAAATTGGCAGGGGCAGTAGGAATCGAACCCACACTGGAGGTTTTGGAGACCTCAGTTCTACCTTTAAACTATGCCCCTAAAAAATGGTGGAGGGGGGCGGATTCGAACCGCCGAACCCGAAGGAACGGATTTACAGTCCGTCGTGTTTAGCCACTTCACTACCCCTCCAGATGAAGATGGTGCCGGCGAAAGGAGTCGAACCCTCGACCTACTGATTACAAGTCAGTTGCTCTACCAACTGAGCTACACCGGCACTATATATATAAATGGTGGCTCAGGACGGAATCGAACCGCCGACACAAGGATTTTCAGTCCTTTGCTCTACCGACTGAGCTACTGAGCC
>NZ_JBHZRU010000007.1:0-146054 GCF_043641925.1 Paenisporosarcina quisquiliarum | reverse complement strand
GATTTCAGTTCTTCAAGGATAAATGAAAAATCAACAAGGTCATTCATTCTACGTAGTCTATTATCTTTTGGCACAACAACATCGTAGATGCCCGACCACGGGCTTAGAGGAAGCTCTTCTTGAGTTGGTAACATGCAAGACCACCACCAATCATTTGTTAATAATAGTATAAACAAAAAGACATCCTTAAGAAATCCTAAGAATGTCTGTTAATAGGGGGTTTTTCAGTGACCTCTTACTAATGCCTCTGGAGTCGCCGCCTCCATTTCAATCAGCAAAGACTATCACTAAGAAAATCTATACGAACAACATTATGAAAGCCACGAGCTGACATTTATAGCTAGATATTCCCTCCATTAATAGCTGAAAATCCTTATAATATTTTCATTCTATTATGTTACAATGGAAGGAAATGTACGAACCGTTGAATGGATGGTGAGACGCTTCATGATGCAAGAGATCGGGTTAGAGTTGTTAAAAGGTATCGGTAAATTATTTTTAAATCCACTCGTCTACATCACAGTAGTTTTTGCTGTATTGTTAGGCTATGTTCGTGTTAAGCGGGAACGTCGATCGTTTCGCACACGCATCCTATGGGGCTGGACGGAAGTAAAACGCTTAGTCGCAGATACTTGGTTATTCGCTCTCATATTGTCGGTTATTAGTATTGCGACAGGTTTAACAGTCACGATGGACTGGATTTTAGCGTTTAGTGTAGCAAGTATTCTATTAGTTGTTTTATATGTATATCAAATTGGATCACCGATCTTTGCAGCAGCGCTCGCTATTTTAGCGATGGGACTTGGCTATTCATTTTCATTTATTGGATTTGATTGGAACCCGGCTGATAACTGGATGGTTGTTGCTGTATCTGTAGGCGTTTTAATTGGTGCAGTTGTCTTCGTAGAAGGCTGGATGATTCGTAAAGAAGGAGCACACTCAGCATCGCCAATTCTTGAAAAGTCATCTCGCGGTATGAATGCAGCGGTTTATTTGTCCAAACGATTATGGTTGCTACCTATTTTGGTTTTGGTTCCAGGTGATGTGATTTCTACTTATGCACCTTACTGGCCACAAATTACGATTGGTCAAGATGCTTTCGGATTGGTTTTATTGCCAGTTGTCATTGGTTTTGCTCAAAAAGCTCGACGCACATTGCCGGTATACTTTTACCCTGTAGTCGGTAAAGCTGTTATGGTGGTGGGGGTATCTGTTGTTGTGATCGCTCTTATCGGAATTTGGATGCCCATCTTTGGAGTCATCAGTTTAGCAGTTGGTGTTGTAAGTCGCCTTGGCGTTTGGTTGTATTTTTCAATGAAAGAAAGACAAGGAAGTTACGCAGTTTCACCACATAATTTAGGTGTCATGATTGCGGGTGTTCT
This sequence comes from Paenisporosarcina quisquiliarum, assembly GCF_043641925.1. Lineage (GTDB taxonomy): Bacteria > Bacillota > Bacilli > Bacillales_A > Planococcaceae > Paenisporosarcina > Paenisporosarcina quisquiliarum_A. Next base: position 144,672 of record NZ_JBHZRU010000007.1, on the reverse strand, counting down.
ACCGGATTCACCTGCTGATAAAATGGGGCTTGTTGTAGGGGAGTGCATTCGCAAAGTGAATGGCTTGTCTGTAACAAATGAGCGTGATTTGTATGAAGCGATTCAAATTAATGCGGCACATTGTCGACTTGAAGTGCTGGATCATCAAGGCGAAGTTCGCTTAAGACAGCACGTGATTTATCGACACGATCATCACCGTCTAGGCTTGCTCGTGGTTAGATAGGAGACACATATGGAATCCATGTTAACAAAATTTATACTCGCATTATTTTTACCAGGATTACTGGTCGTATTATTTACACGCATCACTTTTCACCATGTTGTTGCGTTAATCTTAACGGTGGCGTTAATTACAGCGTCAGTGTACGCGGGTTACACGCATACATGGGGATTATACGTGGCTGATGCGTTGTCACTTACAGTTGGTTTCTGGTATGCGACAAAAATGATGAACCGTGCGCGAAAACAAGCATAGAATAGAATAACGTCTCTTCTCAATCGAGGAGGGGCGTTTTTATTTTTTCAAAAAATGTTTAGTATTTCAGTATGCTATACAAATTACGTTTTATAATTATTGTCGCTGATTGAAATGGAGGCGGCGACTCTAGGGGGATAAGCATGAGCTTAAGACCCTGGACTGAGCGAAGTGAGGGAAGCGGCTTAAACCATGCCCCCAGAAAGCGTCCGCCACAATGAAAATCAGCCATTTCATTATAAATAGACTAAAAGTGTGTTCAAAAAAGTCTTGAAAAGCTAGCTTTTAATACATATTTTCAGTTAAAAAGGGAATCGTAAATTATTGCGAAACAAAACGCTTGCAAATATACCCCTAACGGTATATTATTTGGTTATAAGTTAAAAACAATAAGGAGGAGATTTCATGTATTTCCGTTCTTTCTTTAATGAAAAATTAGCACAGTATTCATATTTAGTAGGATGCCAACGTACGGGTGAAGCGATTGTCATTGACCCAGCACGTGATTCATCAGAAGTGATTGCAGCTGCAAAAAAAGAAGGTCTGCATATTTCCGCAGCGACTGAGACACACATTCACGCTGACTTTGTATCAGGATCACGACAACTAGCAAATGACTTAAACGTCAAACTGTATCTCTCAGATGAAGGCGATGCAGATTGGAAATATCAATATACAGATGGTCTTAACGTAGATTTCGTTAAAGACGGTTCTAAATTCACAATAGGTAATCTTGATTTTGAAGTGATGCATACACCTGGTCATACACCTGAAAGTATTTCATTCGTTTTAACTGACCGAGGCCGCGGTGCGACATCACCAATCGGTATTTTCACAGGTGACTTTGTGTTTGTTGGTGATGTTGGACGTCCAGATTTATTAGAAAAAGCTGCTGGGATTGCTGATACAGCAGATTCAGGTGCTCGCGATATGTTCAAATCGGTTCAACGCTTCAAGGAACTTCCTGATTATATGATGGTTTGGCCGGCTCACGGTGCTGGATCAGCTTGTGGGAAATCACTTGGTGCGGTTCCATCATCCACAGTAGGTTATGAAAAACAATTTAACTGGGCAATGAAAGAAACAAATGAAGAAGCATTTGTAAATGAATTACTAAAAGATCAACCGGAAGCGCCTGTTTACTTTGCTGAAATGAAAAAAGTAAACAAAATGGGACCAGCTATAATGGAAGACAAAACAGTCCCAGTAATTTCGTCCAAAGAAGAGTTTGAAAAGGAATTACAAAATTCGAGCACTTTCGTATTAGATACGCGTCCTGCAAGCTTAGTAGAAAAAACACTTGTTCCTGGCGCAATCAACATTCCATTTAACAAAGCGTTCACGAACTGGGCAGGTTGGTTAATCGGATACGATGAGCAAATGGTTATTATCGCAGAAGAATCACAGCGTGAAGATATTGTCGATTCATTGCAATCCATTCACTTGGATGCTGTGAAAGCATTTGTGGATCCATCTTTATTGAATGAAATGGACTTAACTACTTATGAAACATTATCGGTGGATGAGTTTAAAAAAGAAATGCCAAATGGTTATGTCATGGACGTTCGAAATGATACGGAGTGGAGTGAAGGACATATTGATGGCGCACATCACCATTTCCTTGGGAAACTTCGCGATACAACATTGCCAAAAGACACACCAATTTTGATGCACTGTCAAGGTGGTGCGCGCTCAGCAATTGGCGCAACTGTATTAAAATCATTAGGTTTTGAAGATGTTAAGCATATGGCTGGCGGATACGCGGCTTACAAAAAAGCATAATTTAGGAGGAATTTAATATGAATAACGAAGTAACGGTTTACTCAACAAATACATGTCCTTATTGCGACATGATGAAGAGCTTTTTGAATCAAAATAATATCTCATTTACAGAAGTAAATGTGCAAACAGATCAAGTAGCAGCACAAAAATTAGTTGAAACAACTGGTCAAATGGGTGTTCCTCAAACGAACATTAATGGCCAGTGGGTTCTTGGATTTGATCCAGACCGTGTGCTAGCTTTAATAAAAGCATAACGAAATGAGCGATGCAAAATGGTTTATTCTAAACAAATAGTCAATCGATTAAATCGAGTGGATGGTCAACTTCACGGTGTTCTTCGAATGATCGAAAGCACTCGGGAATGTAGCGATGTGGTAACGCAGTTGAGCGCAATTAAAAGCGCGCTCGACCGCACCATCGGTTTAATTGTTAGTGAAAATCTAGAGCAATGTGTACGAGAAAGCATGGCGGATGGACAAGGCTCTGACGAACATGTCAAGCAAGCAGTCCAATTACTCATGAAAAGTAGATAGGGGATATGGAAATGGAATGGATTTTAATCGGAGCTGTAGTCGCGTTTATTGTTTGGCGAATGATGCCAGCAAAAGGCGTTTCAACAATTACAATAACAGATTTAAAAGGTAAGTTAAATGACAAAGGAACACAATTTGTAGATGTACGCACACCTGGTGAATTTAAAGGCCGTCATATCTCACAATTCCAAAACATCCCACTTGATCAGCTACCAGCTAAACTTAGCAAGCTAGATCCGAAAAAAGAGACTTATGTTATTTGCCAAAGTGGTATGAGAAGTTCTCGTGCAGCAGGTATTCTAAAAAAAGCTGGATTTACGAAGGTTGTTAACGTTCGTGGCGGAATGAGCCAGTGGCAATAAAGAAATAAACAACAAAAAAGACTGCTATTCCTCATTGGAATTAGCAGTCTTTTGGTTATTCACATTGAACAGTCGATAGCTCAAATAAACTACCACTGATTACCGTAACACTGTCCCCATTCGCCATGCATTCATCGAGTTTCTGCTCGTTTGCCAGGTGATTATTATTAATTTGAACGATTCTTAACGTAGTGACTGTAAGTATGAATATGATTGATACAATCATGACTATTTTCTTTTTATCCAATGTACTTCAACTCCTTCTCAATGAATTCGTTTTGTACATTATAGCTTACATTTTATCCATAATATAGAATTCGGCCTGTTTCTGGTTCAGTTGGTATATATTCCTTCGTTTAGTTTGATGTATAGAGGTTATATATTGATAGTGTGAGACGACTTTGGTTGGTAAGCCATATCTCTTTCTCACAAAACGTCTAAGCATCGTGCTTAGGCGTTTTTTAATACACTATTTTTTAACCAATCAAACTATAAATCGCCAAAACAGCAATCGAACCCATAACTACTACAATGACATTCGCTCCAGCAAACGCAATAGCAAATGCTGCAACAGCTCCAATAAAGCCAAATAAAATATTTCCTTCCTGCACAAACAAAATTGCTGGGAATATTAATGCCCCAAGTACGGCAAAAGGAATATTTCGTAATACTCCGCTCACCATTGGTGGTAATTCGCGTCCTTCTAAGAAGGTTAACGGGAACGCACGTGGAATATATGTAACGATGGCCATGCCTAGTAGCATCCACCAATACCAATTTTCCATTAAGCGACACGTCCTTTCCGAGTGAAAATAATTTCAACAAGAATTGCTGATCCTAAGGTAGCAACTAAAATTGCCCAACCCGTAGATAGCAACCCGCTCCAATAAAGTGCGCTATGAATCACCGCTCCAAAAGTAGCGAGCCAAATCACTTTACGATTACCCTTCATAGAAGGAACCAATAATCCAACGAACATCGCATATAGTGCGATCGACATCGCGGCTTGTAAGAACTCCGGTAAATTTGCGCCAATTACATGACCAAGTGCTGTAAATGCAACCCAACTTCCATATGCAATTAAAATAACGCCCGCAGCAAATGACGTTCGAATTTTTTCTTCTTTTCGTGTTGCGAGCACTGAAAATGTTTCATCTGTAACGCCAAATGCATAGATGGCTTTTTTCCATCTCTTCTCAGGTTGCATCTTTTCATTCAGTGACGCCGTCATTAAGAAGTGACGAATATTTACGACAAAGGTATTTATTACGATTAAGATTGGATCGACACCTGAAGAAATTAGGGTCAATGATATGTATTGAGCTGCCCCGGCGAAAACAAAAATACTCATCGCTGTTGCTTCCCACATGGATAGTCCAGTGGTTTTCGCAAGTAAGCCGAATGTGAGCGCTATTGGAAAATAGCCAATTGCGATACTTAGACCCGCCCGCAAGCCGTTTGAGAAAGTCATTTTTAACACATTCCTTCCCGCTAGATGTTTAATATAGTATACATACGTATGATAAAATAAACAATAAGAGGTGAGGCATGTGGAAGCAATGAGAAGGAATTTAGGTGTACAATTAAAGAAAATTCGAAAACAGCGAGATTTAAGTTTAGATGATTTAGCCAAATTAACAGATGTTAGTAAAGCACAGTTAGCTCAGATGGAAAAAGGTGAATCCAATCCAACTGTATCTACGATTTGGAAAATAGCAGACGGATTAAAGATTAGTTTTTCCTCTATGCTTCAAACGCCAAAATCTTTATTAACCAAAATCACACAAACAGATGCCCCATTTTTAACGGAAGATGATGGACGATACCGCGTCTACTCGATCATTCCTTACAATCCAGATCGAGGATGGGAATTATATCGACTAGAATTCGATCCGAATTGCTCCTATGAAAGCGCACCCCATAATGAAGGTGTGGAAGAAACGATTACCGTTGTTGTCGGGAATATGCAAGTGACAGTAGGATCAGAGAAAGTTGAATTAGCAACAGGGGATACATTGGTATTTGACGGCAATCAACCTCATCGATACGAAAACATGTCTAATTCAAAGTGTGTTTTACACCTGATTATTCACTATTCAAATGTTTGAGTGAGCTAGGTCAAGGGAAAACTAGTACTATATAGAGGTGTTCGAATGTGGACGCTCGCTAATTGAGTTGCAAAGAGGATGAGGGACATGCCAGATTGGTTATCAGCAGAAAATTTACTTGAATTAACCCAGAATTATCGGTCTCTCGGGCCCGTCATTGGATTTTTCCTTCCCTTTTTAGAGGCATTCCTTCCGTTTTTGCCATTATTCGTTTTCGTCTTTGCTAATGCGAGTGCATATGGTTTATGGCTAGGCTTTTTATTATCATGGGCTGGAACGGTCGTAGGTTCATATGTGGTGTTTCTACTCGTACGCAAATATGGACGAGCACGATTTTTACGGTTTATGACTCGACATGAAAGAGTCTTAAAACTCATACACTGGGTAGAGACACATGGTTTTGGACCGTTGTTTTTACTGTTATGTTTTCCGTTTACACCATCTGCGCTAGTCAATTTAGTGGCAGGGTTATCTGATATAAAGAAGAAAAACTATTTATGGACATTACTATCGGGTAAATTCGTCATGATTTTAACGATTAGTTTCATTGGATACGACATTCGAGCGCTTATTACACAACCAATTCGCACCGCAATTGTCGGGGCGGTCATTTTCTTATTATGGCTTGTAGGGAAACAAATTGAACGCCGATTAAATGCACGTGTGGAAAAAGACTTTCGAGAAAGTTCGAACCAGAACATAGGAAAGGAGCCCATCGATTGAGTTCTTTGAAGCAAGAATTATGGGAGTGGACAAAAGCAATTGTACTCGGTTTGGTCGTTGTCATGATCATTCGAATTTTTTTCTTTACGAATTATGCGGTATCAGGTGAGTCGATGATGCCCATTTTACAAGACCAAGACAAAGTCATTGTGAGCAAAATTGCGTACACGCTCGGCGAGATTGATCGATTAGATGTGCTCGTTTTTCACAATGACGAAAATGAGGATTACGTAAAAAGAGTCATCGGTATTCCAGGAGATATCATTACATACGAAAACGATCAGCTTTATGTCAATAAAGAAAAGGTTGATGAACCATTCCTCGATACACATCCTGCGTATGTGAATCCAGATGAAAATCTAACCGAGAATTTCACATTAGAAGGCTTAACCGGAAACTTGCGTGTGCCGGAAGATTCCTACTTTGTATTAGGTGATAATCGCAGGCATAGTCTAGATAGCCGTTATTTTAAATTTGTTAAGGCTGATCAAGTTGTCGGGCAAGTCGTTCTTCGTTACTGGCCACTCCCAAATTTGACAATAAATTTCATGACAGCACGTCCCGAATAGTTTCTTTCTATTGTCCGAGTTAGGTACAATAGAGATAGAACTATTCGGGATTTTTTTGTTTGTAAATTCAATCGAAAAAGTATGTACATTGATTTACAAATTATATACGCTCGTTCCGCTTCAGGTGGACGCTTTCCGCGGGCGGTCCGTGAGCCTCCTCGTTGCAAAGCTCACTGCGGGGTCTCACCTGGACCTGCTATTCACGCCGGAGTCGCCACCTTCCGCTACACTAGATATATACATTTAATAAGAAGTGTGATCAAGTAAATTATTTAATCTCTGTGAGTGACGATTAACTCACAACCTTAAGCAGAAATTGCGAACTTACTGTCATATTACTCATTGCTAGAGGAACTATATCTATCATTTTTGCTATTTAAAGATATGTAGCAAAACAGCGAAGACTCCGGCGGGAAAAGCGAAGTGTCGAGATCCACTCGGACAAAAAGTCCGAGTTAGTTCGGCGCAAGCCCCGCGGAAAGCAAGCTGTTTTGCGGAATATCTTCTAATCAAACACTACCGAGTGACGAGTGACTACACATGTATAAATCATTGCTCTAGAAACTATCTCTACTAATATCCGTATTAAAAGATATGTAGCAAAACAGCGAAGACTCCAGCGGGAAAAGCGAATTGTCGAAATCCACTCGGACAAAAAGTCCAAGTTAGTTCGGCGCAAGCCACGCGGAAAGCAAGCTGTTTTGCGGAACATCTAAATAATCTCAACGACTAAAACCATTTACTATATATAAATCTTGATAGGGGGAATGACGATGTCACTTCGCATTGTTACAGGTCGTGCAGGGGCTGGGAAATCTGCATTTATGAAACGTGAAATTGTGCAAGCATCCGAAGCTCAGCCACTTGGATCGCCCATCTTTTTAATCGTGCCCGATCAGATGTCATTCTCTTCTGAGTATGCATTGACGACAACCGGTGATTTACACGGATTGATTCGCTCACAAGTCACGACGTTTAAACGTTTAGCGTGGCGTATTTTACAGGAAACGGGCGGGATTAGCCGTCAAGAAATTAACGGTTTCGGCTATCGCATGCTCATACGATCTCTTTTAGAAGAACATCAAGACGATTTTACTTTATTTAAAAAAGCAGCGAGTAAACGTGGTTTTACTGACCAGATGGAAATGCTGTTGAAAGAGTTTAGTCGCTATTGTTTAGACGGCGATACACTTACATCTCTTGAAGAAACACTAAAATCGGTACAAGCTCCAAGAACGCTGCAAGATAAAGCACATGATTTATCGGTTTTATTGCAAGCGTTAGAAGATCGCCTTGGCACAACTTTTGTGGATAGCGAAGGTTATTTTGCCTTGCTTGCTCGACAGTTACACCAGTCAGAGATGATTAAGGAAGCAACGGTTTATGTCGATGGCTTTGTATCGATGACGACGAGAGAGTATGAAATTCTTGGCGAGTTGATGAAGACAGCGAAGCGCGTCACGATTTCGTTGCCGCTTCATAACGAAGAAGAAGACCTCTATAATGAACAATCTTTATTCCATCATGCGGCTAAAACGGCTGCACGCTTAAAAGAAATGGCGAGAGAATCATCGGTTGAAATCGAACCGTCCGTCCATGTGAATGAATCTTCTCGATTTACTTCAGAAGACATTCGTCATATCGAAGCGAATTTAAATGCATATCCTGCACCTGCTCTAGAAGAAAGCGAAAACGTAACGATCATAGAAGCGGAGAATCGTCGTGCGGAAATTCACGGGGTAGCTCGACAAATTCGCCAGCTCATTCGTGATGGGCATATGCGCTATCAAGACATTGCCATTTTGTATCGACAAGCAGATGTGTATGACGAGTTAATCGAAACGACATTTGCTCAATACGATATTCCTGTATTTATTAACCGGAAAAAACCGATGCTGCATCATCCCTTGATTGAATTTAGTCGGTCGGCTTTTGAAGCCGTATTAAAAGGTTATTCATTTGAACCGATGTTTCGGGCAATCAAGACGGACTTATTCTTCCCGCTCCATGGCGACGTGATTACATGGCGTGAACGAGCGGATCGTTTAGAAAACTATGTGTTATCTCAAGGGATTTATGGCGATCGCTGGTTTGATGAAAAACGTTGGCATGTGAAGAAATACCGTGGACTCGAATTCCATACGAAAAATCAGACGGATGAAGAGCGTGCCATTCAAGCTGACATTACATCGGTACGAGATTTAGTGACGCTTCCATTGCAACGCTTTGCAGAAAAAATTGAATGCTGCAAAACAGGTAGTGAGACAGCTCAAGCTTTATTTGAATTAATGGAAGAACTACAAATCTATGAAAAGCTGCAAGCGTTAAAAGATACAGAGAATGAACAAGGGCAATTACTTCTTGCAACTGAACACGAACAAGCCTGGTCCCAGTGGATTGATGTACTCGATCAGTTTGTGTTGATGTTTGGCAATGAAGAACTATCTCCTGAAGCGAGTTTGCGCCTGTTAGAAGAAGGATTTGATACGTTAGAATTCTCTCGTATTCCACCTTCTCTCGATCAGGTGATTGTTGCGACAGTTGATTTGTCGAGGTTATCGAAAATCCGTGCGTCCTTTGTCATCGGCGTAAATGACGGTGTATTTCCAAAGCGCATGGAGCAAGAAGGCTTGTTGTCAGATACGGAGCGGGATTGGTTTACGCAAATCGGATTTGAACTGGCACCGACTTCCAAAGCACGTTTAATGGACGAGTCGTATATGGCGTACCGTGCGTTTACGACCGCTTCAGAAAAACTCATCGTGTCTTATTCGAGTGCGGATGAAGAAGGGAAGGCATTATTGCCATCTCTTTATGTGAAACGCCTTCAACAACTTTTACCGAATGTAACGAAAGTGACATCAGTGATCGACCCATCCGACCTAACTGACGATGTAATTTCGTATATTCAGCATCCACGCTCAGCGATGCCTTATGTTGCCACTGCATTGCGTCACGAGTCGCGAGGAGAAGACATCGAACCTGAATGGCGAGCTTTAGAATCTTATTACGATGAAGATCCCTTGTGGCAAACGGTTTTGAAACGCGTTACCAAACCGATTACCTCATCAACGAAGCAGGAGCGTCTAGACCCAGACACTACCCATGCTCTCTATGGAGATTCATTTACGTCGAGTGTGTCGCGTGTCGAGAAATACTACAGTTGTCCTTTCGCGCATTTTGCGACGTATGGATTGCGTTTGGAAGAACGAGCGGAGTTTAAACTAGAAGCCCCTGCAATCGGGGATTTATTCCATGCGGCACTAAAATGGATTTCAGATGAAACGAATCGCTTAGGAATTACGTGGGCTAGTTTGTCTACAAAACAAGCTTGGGAGCTTGCTAGACAAGCAGTTGATGAGATCGCGCCGTTCTTTGTGAATCAAATCTTGTTGAGTACAAAGCGTCATCAATATATTCAACGGAAACTTGTTCAGATTTTACAACGAACGATGACGACTTTACGTGACCACGCCAATATGTCACAGTTTTCACCGATCGCGATTGAAGCAGGATTTGGACCCGGCGAACAATTACCTGCGCTGTTTATTCCATTAAAAAATGGCCAATCGATGAATATGCGTGGCCGAATTGACCGAGTCGATGCGGCTGTCGTAAACGGCAAACCGTATTTTCGTATAGTCGATTATAAGAGTTCGGCGAAAAGCTTGGATTTAAATGATGTGTATTATGGCTTGTCTCTTCAGATGCTGACTTATTTAGATGTGGCTGTTGCGAATGCGACGATCTGGCTCGGAGATGAAGCCGATCCTGCCGGTGTTCTGTATATGCATGTTCATAACCCGATGTTAAAAGCATCGCAAGAAATGTCTGATATGGAAGCCGATGAAGAGCGATTTAAAAAATACAAAATGAATGGTTTACTAATTGATGATGTGGCCGTGTTAAACGAAATGGATACAGAGATGGAAGGCTTCTCAAAAGTCATTCCCGCTCGTGTCAATAAAGATGGAAGCTTGTCTAAGTCATTCTCGAAAGTGGTAACAGCTGAGGACATGCAAACCCTTCGTACATTTGTCCGTAAAAAACATCAGCAGGCTGGAGACGGCATGTTAGCTGGGGACACGCGTGTGTTACCTTATCGCATGAAAGATAAAACAGCATGTGATTATTGTAGCTATCGCAGCGTGTGTCAGTTTGACCCGAGTGATCCTGCTCAACAATACCGTACGTTACCAGTCGAACCGGCTGATCAAGTTACAGAACGCATACGTAAGGAGGTCGAACCAGATGCTCATTCCAACTAAACCGCAAGAAGTGACATGGACAGACGCGCAGTGGCGTGCTATTTTCGCGACAGGACGTGACGTTCTCGTATCGGCCGCTGCTGGTTCAGGGAAGACAGCTGTGCTGATCGAACGCTTAATTCAAAAAATGATTCGGACTGATAATCCGATCGACGTCGATCAATTGTTAGTCGTAACGTTTACCAATGCATCGGCAGCGGAAATGCGTCACCGAATGGCGGAAGCACTAGAGCGAGAGCTTGTGAAAAATCCAGAGGCTCATCACATTAGAAGACAGCTAAGTTTGTTGAATAAAGCTCAAATCTCTACTTTGCATTCTTTCTGTTTAAGTATAGTGAAGCAATATGCGTATGTACTGGATATGGACCCAGGTTTCCGCTTAGCGAATGACGCAGAAGCGGCCTTGCTGAGAGACGATGTGTTAGTCGATGTGCTTGAATCAGCGTACCAAGCTGAAGACCCAGAAGCCGTGTATCGATTAGTAGATAGTTTTACAACCGATCGTGATGATCAAGCGATTGAAGTGGTGATTGATAAATTATTTGGAGCTGCTCGAGTGCACCCTGAACCTACTAAGTGGTTAGCATCGATTCCGGCACAATACAATTTAGCGGATGATGCGGTGATTGACGATCTTGCTTTTATTGCGCCATTAAAATTGACCATCAAACATACGTTAGAAGAAGCTTACGCAATGACAGAAGAAGTGCGTCAATATGCTTTATTGCCAGACGGACCTGCGCCACTTGGAGCAACGGTTGAACAGGATCAGCTCTTACTCGCTGAAGCCATTCGCCTGATCTCATCGCACTCGTGGCAAGAAACGTATGATTATTTCCAAGGGTTAAAGTTTGCGACAGCTGGACGAATTCCGAAAGATTCATGTGATGAGGACTTGGTGAAAAAAGCAAAAGACAAACGTGATCAACTGAAAAAACGCGTGATGAAGCTTAAAGAAGATTACTTTACTCGTTCACCAGCACGTTTGTTAGAAGAAATGAAGATGATGCACCCTCTATTAGAAACGTTGGTGGAATTAACAACGGCGTATGGAGATCGCTACAAAGCAGTGAAAAGCGAACGTGGACTTGTCGATTTCTCGGATTTAGAGCACTTTGCACTGCAAATTTTAACAACAGAAGTTGACGGAAAGCTTGTGCCTTCCGTAATTGCGGAAGATGTCATGGCTCAGTTTAAAGAAGTATTAGTCGATGAATACCAAGATACGAATCGTCTGCAAGAAACGATTTTACAAATCGTCAAATCTGGCACCGAAGCGAATGGGAATCTCTTTATGGTTGGGGATGTGAAGCAGTCCATTTACCGCTTCCGCTTAGCTGAACCGATGCTGTTTCTTCATAAATACTTAACCTTTACTTCTGAACCTGATCAATCAGGTGTCAAAATCGATTTAAATGCGAATTTTAGAAGTCGTCCAGAAGTGTTGCACGCGACGAACTTTATATTCTCTCAAATCATGGGTCAGCGCGTTGGTGAAATTGACTATGATGATGCCGCTGCACTTAAACCGGGAGCTCCTTATAAAGACGGGGAAGCCTCAGTGGAACTGGCTTTATTGACCACGCAAGACGAAGAAGAAATGCCTGAAGAGGATGTAGGGAACGCGGAATTAGTGGAACAAGAAGACTTGAAAAAATCGCAATGGGAAGCGCGTTACATGATCCAAAAGATTAAATCGCTTATGGAAGCTAAAACGATGGTAGTCGATCCGTGGTCGAATAAAGAGCGGTTATTAGAATATCGCGATATTGTCATTTTAATGCGTTCGATGACGTGGTCGGAAGATTTAACAGAAGAATTCAAGCAAGCAGGAATTCCATTGTATGCCGAGTTGAAAAAGGGTTATTTTGATGCTTTAGAAGTGATGATTATGTTAAACACGCTTCGAATTGTCGACAACCCGTATCAAGATATTCCGCTCGCTTCCGTTTTGCGTGCACCATTTGTCGGACTGACTGAATCGGAACTATCACGCATTCGCTTATCCGCACCAAAGGAACCTTTTTACGAAGCATTAAAGCAGTTCGTGAGGAAAGGGGAAAGCGGTATTCATCCAGCAACTGCTGAGAAATTACAGCGTTTTCTATTGCAGTTCGAGGAGTGGCGTCACTTAGCGAGAAGAGGGTCACTGGCAGAATTAATTTGGCGTATTTACATGGACACGTACTATTATGAAATGGTCGGTGCTATGGCGAACGGGAAACAACGCCAATCGAATTTACGAGCGTTACATGATCGTGCCATAGCTTATGAACAAACTTCGTTTAGAGGCTTGTTCCGTTTCCTTCGTTTTATTGACCGTATGAAAAAACGGGGTGATGATTTAGGAACAGCTCGTGCCATGAGCGAAAAAGAGAATGTGGTTCGCTTAATGACGATTCACTCTTCTAAAGGACTAGAGTTTCCGTATGTGTTCATTGCAGGACTTGGCCGTGATTTTAATCAAATGGACTTCAATGAACTGTATTTATTTGACCAAACATTTGGTTTAGCTGTTAAAGCAATCGACCCGGAAAAACGAATTTCATACACGTCCCTGCCGTTTTTAGCAATGAAAGAAAAGAAACAACTAGAGCTAAAATCCGAGGAAATGCGTGTGTTATACGTAGCAATGACACGTGCGAAAGAGAAGTTACTATTAGTCGCAACCGTAAAAGATGTGGATAAAACTTTGTCCAAATGGGAAGATGCGAGTGTCGCAGCTGATACGATGCTACCTGAATACGTACGTGCACGAGCTAAAGGCTTCCTGGATTGGATTGGTCCAGCCGTTGCGAGACACGCAGATTATGCGTCATGGCAAGGCAGACCGAATGCGAACGGAATCGAGGATCCATCTAGTTGGTCATTTGAAACTGTGTATGTAGAACAATTGCGTCATGACCATGTAGTCGTTGATATGCCTCAAATAGAGAGCATTCAACAAGTGGTTACAGAAGATTTGAAGGCAGAAGTCGCTCGACGATTTGATACACCGTATCCATTTGAAAGAGCGATTACAAAACGTTCGAAGCAATCAGTGAGTGAGTTGAAACGACTCGACCAACTGCGTCAAGAAGAAGAACCTGAATTTTTCAGACCCGCTCAAGTGAAGGAAGACATGAAGAAATCGGTGTATAAACGACCTGCTTTTATGCAACAAGGAGACAAAAAATTGTCTGCTGCTGAAATCGGGACAGCTCTTCATACAACGATGCAACATCTTGATTTTTCGATGGACTCGAGTTCACAAGCATTAACTGAATTTATTCAACAATTGGCAAATAAACAATTGTTAACAGTCGCGGAAGCGGGAACAGTGAATGTCTCGGCAATGCAAGCCTTCCTGCAAAGTGAACTCGGCGATCGATTACGCCAAGCCAAACAAGTGTTACGTGAAGTACCATTTACGTATGGTTTGACAGATAATGATGGCGATATTCAAATCCTTCAAGGGATAGCCGATTGTTTATTTGAAGAAGCAGATGGAGAGTGGGTATTGCTCGACTATAAGACGGACCGAGTTAAAGGGGTGTTAATTACGGAGAATGCCATAACGCGAGAAATGAATGTGCGTTACGGCTTGCAGTTGTCTTTATACAAAGAAGCCATTGAACAAATTTTACGAATTACGATTAAAGAGAAAATCCTGTATTTATTTGATGCAGAGAAAACGTTGGTACTGGAGGATTCCCTGTGAATGTTGCACCCACTCAGTTGAGTGAACGAGTTGTCGCGCTAGATATGATGCGCGGCTTCTCATTACTAGGTATTTTTATTGTAAATATGTTAGCTTTTCATACACCGATTTACTACATCGATCCGTATACATGGTTTACAGTTCCTGCGGATCGTGATGCGTTTCAATGGATTGATATTGCGATTCAAGGAAGTGTGTACCCATTATTTTCGATGTTGTTTGGGTACGGACTTGCGATGCAATTCACGAAAGCTAAGGATCGCGGCGTTTCATTTCCAAAATTAGCATTACGCCGATTACTGGTGTTATTAGGTTTTGGGATTGTCCATGCGTTTTTTATATGGTCTGGTGATATATTAATTACGTACGCGATCAGCGGATTGTTGGTCATGTGGATATTGTTCTTGTCTTGGAAATGGTTACTTGGCATTGCACTCGGATTGTATTTACTTCCGAATATTTTGATGTCCTTTGTCATGAAGCTAATTCCTGAAAACGAGCCGATTTATTCAGGTGTTCAACAAATTGAGTCATCAATCGTCGCGTTTGGTTCCGGTTCATGGAGTGATATTTTTGCACAACGTGCTGAGGATTGGATGTATGCGAATGGATTTACCATTCTATTCTTTTTATTGATTACGATTTTCCCGTATATGTTGATTGGTGCTGTCGCATCTAAATTGAATTTGATTCAGCGAACTGCTGAGAAAAAAGTTTTTTGGCTGATTTTAATTGCCATTACCCTTAGTGTTGGAACGTATATTAAATTTTTACCGCACACGCAAGGTGCCAATTACTACAATATATTTGTACAAGATATGTTTGGTGGACCACTTCAAGCAGTTGCGTATGCTGGGATAATAGCGCTATTATGCCAACTGTCTTTATTCCGAAAACTATTTTGTCCTGTAGCGAAAGCTGGGCGTATGTCGATGACAACTTATTTAACCCAGTCAATTATTGCAACGACCATTTTTTATTCATACGGATTTGGCTTATATGGCAAAGTCGACGTCATGACTGGAACATGGATGGCGATTGGAATCTTCCTCGTACAACTTATATTTGCTGAGCTATGGTTAGCTAAGTTTACGCAAGGTCCAGTAGAGATGTTGTGGAAGCGACTGACATATGGCAAAAATACGAAAAAAACGAGTGAAAATTCGGTTGAATTGTCGTAGAATAAGTTCAATTGAACATTCAATAATCAATTCTTGAGGGAGTGTCGGAAAATGAAAATTTTATCGTTTCGCTATGATGGTCAAATTTGCTTTGGTCCCAAAGTAAAAAAAGAAGAAGCCGTGTGGGACGTTTTAGCGATTCAAGAGACGCTCCAAGTATTGCCGAGTTTTCCTCAGACGATTTTGCAAGGCGTTGAGGCGGGCATGGATTTTGTTGAACAAATGCGTAAATTAGTCGAAGCGGCATTGAGTTCAGAAGAGCCAAAGCAATTTAAGCGATTATTTACCGAAATTGAATGGTTAGCGCCAATTCCTCGAACACCGAAAAACATCCTTGCGATCGGTCGAAATTATTCGGATCATGCAAAAGAAATGGGTTCAAAAGAAGCACCAGAAGATGTGATGGTCTTTACGAAATCACCAACAACAATTGCTGCCGATGAAGAAACGCTTTCTGTGCATGCCGAACTAACTTCGTCTTATGACTATGAAGGCGAACTAGCAGTGGTTATTAGCAAGAAAGGCTACAACGTGCCACGGAAGTTGGCGTATGATTATGTTTTTGGTTATACGATTGCGAATGACTTAACAGCTCGCGATTTACAAAAGAAACATCAACAATTTTTCTTAGGAAAAAGTTTAAATGGCTCATGTCCGATGGGCCCATATATTGTCACAAAAGATGAAATGCCAGACCCACATGCACTGACAGTGGTGACAAAAGTGAATGATGAAGTCCGCCAAAATGGTCACACAAAAGATATGATTTTTCCAGTCGATCAATTAATCGCTGAGATTTCAAGTATGGTAACACTCGAACCAGGCGATATCATTTTGACTGGAACGCCGGCAGGAGTAGGAAAAGGCTTCAATCCTCCTAAGTTTTTAAAAGCTGGTGATACAGTTAAGGTTTCGATAGAAGGAATCGGGACTTTGTGTAATCGTTTTAAATAAATAGATACGACAAGTAAATTCCGAATTAAATCTACTAGATATGATACGATAGAGTGGAACTAATAATTTGACGAGGTGAAAACACATGGACTTTTTAGCTAGCACACATTTACACATTACAACTTGGGTAATCGGCCTAATCTTGTTCTTCGCAGCAGTGATGATGACGAACGGTAGCAAAGGACAAAAAATAACTCAAATGGTTTTACGCGTATTCTACATCTTTATTCTATTAACAGGTATTGCTTTGTTTATGGATGGCATGGACTTCGATATGGGTATGCTGTACGGATTTAAATTATTAGGCGGGATCATCATCATCGGAATGATGGAAATGATTCTTGCGCGAATGAAGAAGCAAAAGCCATCAACGATGTTCTGGATTTTATTGTTTGTCTTCTTATTTATTACGATGTTCCTAGGGTTCAAACTTCCAATGGGCATCAACTTCTTAGCTTAATAGGTAATGCGAGTGAGCCAATTGACTTCGGTCGATTGGCTTTTCTTTTTGTCTTTGAAATGGTGTGTTGTTTTGGGTATTCTCCATTTCGCGGGGGTGTTTCGAGGATTCGTCGGGTGGTTTCTCGATTTGGATAGAGGCATTCAAGGATTCATTGGCTACATTCAAGGATTCGAGCTACCTATTCTAAAATTCACGTTTTCCACACAATTTCAACGCGCAGAAAACGGAGCATTTTTGCTTTTATTCTACCTATATTGGATGAAAATTAAGTATGAATATTTATATATACAGAGAAAGGGGCTGATTTCCATTGCGGTGGACGCTTTCCGCGGGCAAGACTTCAGCCGCTTCCCTCGCATACGCTCAGTCCAGGGTCTTCAGTTCTTGCTGATTCCGCTGGAGTCGCCACCTCCATTTCAATCAACTGATACAGCTAAAAGTTTAATAACTATTGAGAAGTTGACTCATACAGGATTATAATTGAATTTTTATTTTTTAAATAAATAATATTTATACTAGATAACACTTGGAGAGGTAAAGTAAAGTACTTTAAGGATTGCAGTGATGACTCTTTGAGAAATGTTAATATAAACTTCTTAACACAATCCTTTATGTACATGTCGTCATCACTTTTATATTAATAGTTACCAATCTAAAATAGCCGACCACTTCCCATGCATATTTACAAAGAAAATAGCAAACTGTGTCTAAATGCTAGAAAAGCATATTACATTTCAACTATTTATTAAAGAGGTTCAACATCATACTTCCATTCTTTAGAATATTGTGGTAATTTTAAAGAATAGAAAAACCGTCGGGAATCGATTTGGAAGGAGATTGAAATTAACTTGATTGGCATCATATTACTAGTGTTCGTTTTATTACTTATGTTTTCTTTTGCAATCTCCGCCTTCTTCAGTTCAAAGCAGGATCAAGTAAGCACGCTTACCAAAAAAGAATTACGCGAGACACTCGATTCGTTACAGAGTGAGCAAGAACCTATAACTAAAACAGACGTCTTATAAACATTCAAGTGAGTCCTTGTGATTCTCATTGAATGTTTTTTGTTTTTCTATTTTTTATTCCGAAAAATCTGATTAATTCTTTCCCGGGAAATAAATACGAATGATATAAGCCTCATTCACAGATTTGACTTAACTGTTTTGTTAATATTACTTTGAATCATGACAAGTCCTTTAGCGGTTTGGTAAAATGACGAAGGAAGATTTGTTAGAGGAGGACCTCAATTGAAAATAAATAAGTGGATTGGTTCTATTATTTCTTGTGTGCTGTTGGTGAGTATGGTTGGACAAGTTCCAACTTCTGCAGAAACGAACAAGAACATAATGGACGAAAGTATATATGATTTATTGGTGGATCGATTTTTTAATAAAACCGTACAAAATGATTTTGAAGTGAATACACAAGATCCTGCAGCTTTTGCTGGTGGAGATTTTCTTGGAGTGTTAGAAAAGATTCCTTACCTTAAAAAAATGGGCTTTACAGTGGCGTCATTAGGACCGGTGTTTTCGACAGATACATACGATGGAAAGCGTGTTACTGACTATTCAACTTTCGAGCGACATTTTGGTACAAAAGATGAGTTCAAAACTTTAATTGCCGGTGCACAAAAACAAGACCTCAAATTACTGGTGGATTTTCCGATTCAGCAAGTGAGTGCTAACCATGTGTGGGCAAAAGAAAATCCAGACTGGGCGACAATTAATGACGACGGTACGCTGGATTGGGATATGAATAACGAAGAAGTTCAACAAGCAATTATTCAAGCAGCTGTTGAATTTGTGGATGCGTATGAAGTTGAAGGAGTTCGAATTACCTCTATTGATGGTGTCGATACAAAATTTTTAAATGAAATGATCGATGCTTTAAAGGAAAAAAACGAAAAATTGTATGTGTTGAGCAAAGCAGAAAGTGAAGTTGACTTTGACTTGAATGTATCTGCAAAAAATACAGATCTTGCGAGGAATGCCTTCAAAAATGTTGATTTACCGACTGAAGAATTTGGAAAGACACTTAGTCAAGCGAACATTAGTCGTTCTGTCGATCACATAAATGAACGTCGATTTACTGCAGATGCCGCAGAAGAAAATATGTTTCCACCTACACGATGGAAAATTGCCTTCGCAACATTGATGTCCATTCCTGGAGTGCCGGTTATTACATACGGTTCTGAAATTGCCATGAATGGTGAGCAGGCACCAGAATCCAATCAAATCATGAACTACAAAGTGGAAGAAGAATTAATTGATTACGTTGGAGATTTACAAAAATTACGCAATGGTTCAGCAGCTTTACGTTCTGGCGAGATGGAATTATTGCATAATGAAAATGGATTTATGGTGTTTAAACGTTGGAACGAAGAGGAAACGTGGGTTGTCGCTATTAATAATACTGGCAGCACGCAGCAATTTGATTTAACAGAAGATATGATGGGGGCGAACGTAGAATTACGCGGTCTAATGGAAAGTGATATTTTAAGACAACGAGAAGATGGCACGTATCGAATTGTAGTAGATCGAGAAATTGCCGAATTTTTCACAGTTAATGAACCAAAAGGGTTAAATAAAGGATACTTAGCAGCGTTAGCAATGGTTTATGTATTATTTCTTGGGTTCCTTTACTTAGTTTGGCGTAAAGGCAAGCAACGTAAAAAGGATAAATAAGTGAGGGAGTCTTTATTCCATTGTGAATAAAGGCTTTTTTCTTTTGTATTACTCGAGTGAAATTCTAAAGTTGTAAAACTATCTATTGTTGTAAATTTTCCTCTTAATGTTGTAAAAAATGAAGCTAAAGTTGTAAAACAAGCATGTCTCAGCTTCGCTCACCGACGTCTCTGTTCAACAAAAAACGCTTAAGACAAGGAGCATCTTAAGCGTTAATTAATTATTTAGCTCGATAACTTGCCATGTTCACTGGGTCTTTCGGTGAAGAATAGGGTGGGGCATAAGCAAGTTCTAATGCTTGCAAGTCATCGATCGTTAATCCAGCGTAGATGGCTGTTGCGATGACGTCGATTCGTTTATCCACACCTTTTTCACCAACGACTTGTGCACCTAAAACCTTACGATTTTCCGCATCATAATGAATCTTTAAAAACAAATCACCATGATCTGGGTAATAGCCGGCATTCGATTTCGACTTTTGCGTGATGGTTTTAAAGTATAAATCCGATTCATTTAAATTTCTCTCACCAAGACCGGTCATCCCAACGCTTAAGTCAAAGACTTTTGCAATCGATGTTCCGAGCATTCCTTTGAACGGAATTTCTTGTCCAGCTATATGATTTGCTACGATATAGGCTTGACGGTGTGCGGGCCATGCGAGAGGGACTCTCTTTGGCTGTCCGGTAATGAAGTCTTTATTCTCAGCAGCATCACCTAACGCATAAATGGCAGAATCATTAGTCTGCATGAATTCGTTCGTTACAATTCCACGTGTATCCCCAATTGTAAGTCCCGCTTCCGAAGCCAGTTCGGTAGAAGGGGAAACCCCAACACTCATCAAAATGAAATCTGCTTCCAGCTTTTCGCATTGGTCTAACGTGATATTACGGCCATCAACATGCGTTATAAAGTTTTCTTTATATACTTTAACTCCATGTTCATGCAATTCTTTTTCAACGATATCTGAGCTATCGACATCTAAAATGTTCATTACTTGTGGTGACTTTTCAACCAATGTAACCTTCATCCCAAGCTCCACAAGGTTTTCAGCCATTTCTAGTCCAATGAAACCTGCTCCAACGATTACACAACTCTTTGGAGACTCCGCTTCAATAAATGAATGAATGTTGCGCATGTCTTCAAAATTTCGTAACGTAAAGACTTTTGCGCTTTCCAATCCATCTGTTTTTGGAACGATTGGTGTTCCCCCTGGAGATAGAATGAGTACATCGTATGCATCTTCAAAGGTTTTATTGGACAGTAAGTCTTTTACTTCAACTATTTTCTTCTCTCGATCGATGCGCATGACACGGTGGTTCATATTCACAATAATATTCTTTTCATCCTTAAATTTTTCGGGAGTAGTGGCAATTAGATCTTGTTCATTCTCGATATGACCGCCCAAGTAGTAAGGCATTCCACATGCAGCAAAGGACATGGTTTCGTCTTGATCAAAAACGGTGATGGACGAATCTTTATCTAAATAGCGGATTTGGGAAGCAACAGTTGCTCCACCCGCGACAGCTCCTACAACGACAATTTTCGGCATGTTAAAACTCCATTCTTAAGGCTGTAATTGATTGGCAAAAAATATGGCAAGTGTTCCTGGTCCAGCGTGTGAACCAACCGCAGAACCAATTATATGAATTTCGACTTGTTTCGGTTTGAAGGTTTCCTCTATCATTTTCTTCATTTCCAAAGCCAATGCTTCATCATCACCGTGGCTTATTGCAATCGTTTGTTCATGCAGGCGCTCGCCACGTTCTTCCATTAACTCAAGAATGCGTTTCATGAGTTTTTTACGACCGCGTAATTTTTCAATCGGAACTAATTTGCCGTCTTCAACATGGAGCAAAGGTTTAATATTCAATAAGCCTCCGATAAATGCACTTGCTTTTGAAACTCTGCCACCGCGGGCCATGTAATCTAAATCTTCTACAGTAAATAAATGTTCCATATGTGCAGCTTTAAAACGAATGATTTCTTCGATCCGCTCAAGTGGTTCTCCAGCTTTTTGTAAGCGAAGGGCTTCTTTTACCAATAAACCATAACCTAACGATGCACATTTTGAATCAATGATTGTTAGTTTCAATTGAGGATATTCTTCTAAAACTTGATCTCTAATCATGACAGCCGAATTATGTGTACCTGACAATTCAGATGAAAAGGCAATGTACAATCCTTCTTCGCCGGATTTCGCAAGTTCTTCAAACAGAGTGATAAATTGCTCGGGTGATGCTTGTGACGTTTTCGGATGCTTACCTGAGCGAATGGCAGCATAAACTTCAGTTGAATTAATGGTTTCAACATCCAAGTATTCGGCTTCTTCAATTTGGACACGTAAGGGAATTAAAGTCACAGGATTCATTTCGTAAAATTCTTTCGGTAGATCACAGGCACTGTCTGCAAATATTCTCATTTCCATCCCCCAAATAATTCTTGTCTTTTTTTATAAGTTTAAACGTTGTTGTAAGTAATTCGCAATACCGTCCTCGTTATTCGTACCGGTAACATCATCGGCTAATGACTTCAAAGGTTCAATCGCGTTACCCATTGCTACGCCAGTACCAGCATATTCAATCATTTCTAAATCATTGTCCTCATCCCCAAATGCAATGATACGATCTTGAGGAATGTTCAAATGTTTAGATACATGGGCGAGTCCAACAGCTTTGCTTAAACCGCTTCGTACGATTTCTATGACATGCCAAGGTGCACCCCAACGTCTATGATCAATCACTTCCGCGTGAACATCATGTAAGTGTTGTCGAATAGCAGAGACTTCCGATTCTTCTGCATGAATGAGTATACTCGTTGGGTCCGCTTTTAAATAATTGCGAATGTCACCAGTTGTTATTTGCGGATTACCGAAGCTGAATATATCGAGCAGTTTTTCATCATGATAATGTAAGTATACATCGTCCATAACCTCGGCAATGATATTGTGGAATTTAAAATCGTGTAGAGCGTCAATGACTTCATTTACCACCTTTAAATTAATCGGCTCATGAACGGTTTTAAAATCTTTATCCAAAGGATGGTGAACAAATGCACCATTAAAATTCACGATTGGCGTTTCAATTTTTAGTTGTTGATAATAAATTTCGCTTGCTCGATAAGGTCGACCGGTCGCAATCATGACCTCATGTCCATTTTCACGAGCTTTATTTAACGTATGTAAAGTTTTTTCTGAAATGACTTTCTCATCAGTCAATAAAGTTCCGTCTAAATCCAAAACGATTAAATGTGGTTGCATGATGTAGAACTCCTTTCCTTCTATATAAAGTGTATCTTCACATAGAGGAATCGTCAAAAATATCCAACTCATTTTTGAACTTTCAGAAATACTTTGCTACGATAATAGTATGTTGAGCTAAAAGGATGTGTAATGTATGATTGTTGATCACGAAAAGTGGAGCAATATTCCTCTTTTGCATGTATATAAGGAAGAATATAAAAATGAACAAGTTCCAGTTGTTTTCTTTTTACACGGTTTTACGAGTGCGAAGGAGCATAATCTTCATTATGCCTACCAGTTAGCTGAAAGAGGAATGCGTGTTTTATTGCCAGATGCGCATTTACACGGTGAACGTCATGAATCTTTGGATGAAATCCAATTATCGTTAAGATTTTGGGAAATTGTTTTAACTTCTATTGAAGATGTCAAAACTTTAAGAAGTGAATGTATCAATCGTCAGTTATTATCGGACGATACAAAAATAGCGCTTGCAGGTACATCAATGGGCGGAATTGAGACACTAGGTTGTTTAAAAGTGTATCCATGGGTAGATGTCGCAGCCGTGATGATGGGATCACCTGGTTATGTACAATTGGCGAAAGCACAAATGGCACAATACGAAGCACGTGGCTTTAAATTGCCAGTGACCGAAATCGAGCGTAAACAAATTTTAGAGACGTTAAGCAATTTTGACTTAACGAAAAATCCGGAAGCGTTAAATGGACGACCTGTTTTCTTTTGGCATGGTCAACAAGACACAGTTGTTCCATACGAACCAACATATAATTTCTATAACGCCATAAAAAAATCATATGCTGAACATCCAGAGCGTTTTCAATTTAAGTCGGATCAACTAGCAGGACATGCTGTTTCAAGAAAAGGGTTACTGGAAGCAACGGATTTTCTGGCAGAGTATTTGTCAGTCTAACCGCGATTTGATATGATGGAACTATACCAGATTCGGAAAGGGGTATGAATATGGATCAAGATATGCGCGAAAGCATGATGGGTGCACTTGAAAACGTGATTGACCCAGAACTTGGGATTGATATCGTTAATTTAGGTCTCGTTTATGATGTCGATTTGTCTGAAGACGGATTTGCAGTTGTAACGATGACGTTAACATCATTAGGTTGCCCGATGGGACCAATGATTGTTGATATGGTTAAAACATCATTATATGAATTACCGGAAATCAAAGAAGTGGACGTTAATATTGTTTGGACACCAGGTTGGTCAAAAGACAATATGTCACGTTACGCTAAAATGGCACTCGGTGTCAGATAATATATGTGCATACAGTCCTATGATTCAGTGAAAGCTGAATTGTAGGGCTTTTTTTGATTTCATTTGGAGTTTTATGATTATTTATTAATTCCGCTTCAAACGGATGCGTTCCGCGGGCATAACTTCAGTCTCCTCATCACTGCGTTCTTGCGGGGCCTTCAGTTCATGCACCTGCCGCTCCGCTTTCGGTGCAGAAAATAACTGCTATTCCCGCTGGAAAGATTAGGACCAAATTTGGTTCTAATCTTTGCGACGAAGCTAGCGCAGCGATGCAGGAGCAGTTGTTTTACGCCGTCTTCCGCTTCGATTCATATAAACTGCCACAAAAACCTGGCCCCCATATTCAAATCTGTTCCGATGTTACCAACAAAAAAGGCTGCTTTAGCAGCCCTAATTAGCTCTTTTCGCTATGCTTCTGAGGGGATAGCTCTGATTCGATTGATTTGGTGATGAGCTTTCACTTTCAAATGCGGATCTTGGTCTTTCAAAGTGAGATCTTGTTCTTTCAATTGTAGACCTTTCACTCATTTTCGAGTTCTACGAGCGAAAGCCCAGCAGTTTCCAATTGAGAAGGTTGAATACATCAGCTCGGGAGTCAAAAATTTTCCAATTCGTATTGTTAAATATAAGGATATTTATATGTAAAATCACTTTTCTTTACAGTTCTCCATGTTCAATCGTATAATAGTCAAAAAAGGTCAAACTTTGAGGAGTGGGATGTATGCAACAACAAAATGAACAAAAAAAGCCTCTTGAATTATACGGTCGAAATCTTGTCGAACAAGCTCGAAATGGCAAAATGGATCCGGTTATTGGCCGTGATCAAGAGATTCGTCATGTGATTCGAATTCTTTCTCGTAAAACGAAAAATAATCCGGTTCTTATCGGAGAACCAGGTGTTGGGAAAACAGCGATTGTAGAAGGATTAGCACAACGTATTGTCAGAAAAGACGTGCCTGAAGGATTAAAAGATCGAGACATCTTCGAATTAGATATGGCGTCCTTAATTGCAGGTGCTAAATATCGTGGAGAATTTGAAGAACGTTTAAAAGCAGTATTGAAAGAAGTAAAAGACAGTGAAGGTCGCATCATTTTATTCATTGATGAAATCCATACCATTGTTGGTGCAGGTAAAACGGAAGGTGCGATGGACGCGGGGAACATGTTAAAACCGATGCTTGCTCGTGGTGAGTTGCATTGTATTGGTGCAACAACTCTCGATGAGTACAGAATGCATATTGAAAAAGATCCTGCGTTAGAGCGTCGATTCCAACAAGTGCTTGTTCGCGAACCATCTGTTGAAGATACGGTTTCAATATTACGTGGTTTAAAGGAACGATTTGAATTGCATCATGCGGTACGCATTCATGACCGTGCGATTGTAGCAGCAGCTCAACTTTCGAACCGTTATTTAACTGAACGGTTTTTACCAGATAAAGCGATTGATTTAGTTGATGAAGCATGTGCGATGATTCGTACTGAAATTGACTCGATGCCGCAGGAACTGGATGAAGTTACGAGAAGAATGATGCAACTCGAAATAGAAGAACAGGCATTAATGAAAGAAAAAGATCCAGCTAGTCAAAAAAGGTTAACTAATTTGCGTACGGAACTAGAGACACTAAAATCGTCAACAGAAGCAATGCGCAACCAATGGACAACTGAAAAAGAATCACTGAAGCATATACAAGAAAAACGTGAACAATTAGATGTTTATCGAAGAGACTTAGAGGATGCTGAAAATCGTTATGATTTGAATAAAGCAGCAGAACTACGCCATGGAAAAATGCCATCGCTCGAAAAAGAACTGGCGGATTTAGAAGCAGATCTTGAAACAAGCACAGATAATCGCTTATTACGAGAAGAAGTAACAGCTGAAGAAATTGCTTCAATTGTAGCTAGATGGACGGGCATTCCTGTGACTAAGCTTATTGAAGGAGAGCGAGATAAATTATTGCGCTTAAAAGAAACACTTCAAGAACGAGTTGTGGGGCAAGATCAAGCCGTTCGATTTGTAACGGAAGCTGTATGGCGTGCTCGTGCAGGTATTAAAGATCCATCTAAACCAATTGGTTCCTTCTTATTCCTTGGTCCTACCGGAGTTGGGAAAACTGAATTAGCGAAAGCATTAGCTGCTAATTTGTTTGATTCCGAAGATCATTTCATTCGAATTGATATGTCTGAATACATGGAAAAGCATAGTGTTTCTAGACTAGTAGGGGCACCTCCTGGTTATATCGGGTATGAAGAAGGTGGCCAATTAACAGAAGCAGTGCGACGAAATCCATATTCGGTTGTATTGTTAGATGAAATTGAAAAAGCACATCCAGATGTAGCGAATATTTTGTTGCAACTGCTAGACGATGGACGTATTACTGATAGCCAAGGACGAATGGTTAACTTCACAAACACCGTGGTTATATTGACTTCCAATATTGGATCGCAGTATCTATTAGATGGTGGAGAACATGCGGAAGACCAAGTAATGACTGCTTTACGTGCTCACTTCAAACCCGAACTATTGAACCGTATGGATGAAGTTGTTTTATTCCATTCACTAAAAGGTTCTCACTTTGAAGCAATTACTGAGAAATATTTAGAGCAGCTTGCTAAACGTGTGGGTGAACAAGAAATCCATTTAACGTATACACCTGAGCTCATAACGTGGGTAGTTGATCAAGGAACTGATGCCGCTTTTGGTGCACGCCCTTTACGTCGATTTATACAACGTCATGTCGAAACGGCAGTTGCAAAAGAATTATTAGGTGGAGAATTAATACCAGGTAGCCGAATTGAAGCGACAGTTGTTGATAAGCAAATCCAAATTAATAAAATATAGATTTGTAAACTGTATTGATTTCAGAGAATACAGGTAATCTCTACAGATTAACTGGCATTTGGTTAACTCAATTCTGATTGGAATGGAGGCGGCGACTCCGAGGGGAATAGCAGATGTTTTTTGCACCGAAAGCGAAGCGGCAGGTGCAAGAGCTAAAGACCCTGGACTGAGCATAGCGAAGGAAGCGGCTGATGCCTTGCCCACCGGAAAGCGTCCGCAGTAATGAAAATCAGAAACTTTTTATGTATAGAAAAAACGGTCTCTCAATAAAATGAGAGACCGTTTTTGATGTTTAATTATTAGTGATGTTCGTGTGCAACAGGTTCGTTTGGAATAACTTTAGAAATTACAAACAATAACAATGCAACACCAACTGAAACGATTGCGCCTAGTGTAAAGTCAAAAGGTACACCATTTACAGAACTAACAACATAGTTAAGCAATGTGATCAATAGAAAAGACCAAATAAATGTAAAGACAAATTTCACGTGGTTTCACCTCTAAACAGACTATTTAATGACTTTATCATACCATACGAATCTTTATTGAAAAAGAATCTTTTCAAAATGAACGCGTATATTTGGCGAAGTCGTGGCGGACGGTTGTCAAATGACCTTGAATTCGTTATTATTGTTACCAGGTACTAATAATTGATAACAAACGAAATGAGGTTGTCTCATGAATGCTGGAATAGTAGGTTTAGGTAGATATATTCCTGAACAAATCGTTACCAATTTTGATTTAGAGAAAAGAATGGACACAACCGATGAGTGGATTCGCACTCGAACTGGTATAGAAGAAAGACGGTTTGCTGGTGACGACGTCAATACGTCCGATATGGCTTATGAAGCGGCAAAGGATGCAATTCATGATGCAGGAATCCGTGCGGATCAAATTGGATTAATTTTAGTGGCGACAGTCACTCCTGATAAACCATTTCCAAGCGTATCAACCATGATTCAAGAGCGTTTAGAAGCTACCCATGCGGCAGCTATGGATATTTCAGCTGCTTGTGCTGGTTTTATGTATGGTGTGATTACGGCAAAACAATTTGTCGAATCAGGGACTTATCCATATGTTTTAGTCGTGGGTGTAGAAAAACTTTCAAAGATTACGAACTTCGAAGATCGCAATACAGCTGTCTTGTTTGGAGACGGAGCTGGAGCTGCAGTTATTGGTCATGTTTCAGAAGGAAGAGGGATTTTATCATTTGAGCTTGGAGCGGATGGTTCAGGTGGAAAGCATTTGTATCAAGAAGGACCTTATCTAGAAATGAATGGTCGAGAAGTGTTTAAATTTGCGGTTCGCCAAATGGGTGAGTCTGCAGAGAATGTGATAACAAAAGCAGGTCTTTCTAAAGATGAGGTTGATTTCTTAGTGCCTCACCAAGCAAATATTAGGATTATGGAATCATCACGTCAACGCTTAGGCTTACCTGAAGAGAAAATGTCAAAAACCATTAATCAGTTTGGGAATACATCTGCAGCATCGATTCCGATTTCATTAAAAGAAGAAGTATTAAATGGCAAGATTTCGGACGATGATGTAATTGTCATGGTTGGGTTCGGCGGCGGATTAACATGGGGCGCAATTGCCATGCGTTGGGGTAAATAAAACTTAATGTACACGTATAGCTTATTGATGAGGGGAGAACGATTATCATGACAAAACGTCGTGTTGTAATAACAGGAATAGGTGCAGTTACGCCTTTAGGTAATGATATCGAGACAACTTGGGCTGGGATAAAAGAAGGACGTTCGGGTATTGGTCCAATGACGCGAGTGAATGCGGATGACTTTCCAGCTAAAGTAGCTGCTGAAGTGAAAGATTTTGATATTGAATCGTATATTGAAAAGAAAGATGCACGCAAAATGGATCGGTTTACCCATTTTGCTTTAGCGGCTTCGATTATGGCTGTTAAAGATGCGGAGCTTGAAATTACACCAGAACTTGGCCTTCGTACAGGTGTATGGATTGGCTCAGGTATCGGTGGAATGGAGACGTACGAACAACAATTCCGTACGTTCCTTGATAGAGGATACCGTCGCGTAAGTCCATTCTTTGTTCCAATGATGATTCCAGATATGGCAGCTGGTCAAGTATCGATTCACTTCGGTGCAAAAGCGATGAATTCTTGTACCGTAACAGCATGTGCATCTGGTACGAATTCGCTTGGTGATGCTTTTAAAGTTATCGAACGTGGAGAAGCAGACGTGATGATTTCAGGTGGAGCAGAAGCGCCAATTACGAATATGTCTGTAGCAGGATTCTGTGCGAATACAGCTTTGACGTTAAATCAAGACCCTAAAACAGCATCTCGTCCATTCGATGCAAATCGCGATGGATTTGTCATTGGCGAAGGTTCGGGTATTTTGATTTTAGAAGAATACGAACATGCGAAAGCGCGTGGAGCGAAAATGTATGCCGAAATTATTGGCTATGGTTCAACTGGTGACGCCCATCATATTACCGCTCCAGCTCCTGAAGGAGAAGGTGCAGCACGTGCAATGAAACAAGCCATTGAAGGTGCAGGAATCGATCCTTCTCAAATTGACTATATCAATGCACATGGAACAAGCACACCGTACAATGATCAATTCGAAACATTAGCTGTAAAATCTGTTTTTGGTGATCATGCTAATAAACTCGCAATGAGTTCTACGAAGTCGATGACAGGCCATTTACTTGGTGCGGCAGGCGGAATTGAAGCAATTTTCACAGCTCTGGCGATTCATGAAGGAATTATGCCACCAACAATGAATTTAGAAAATCCAGATCCAATTTGTGATTTAGATTATGTGGCAAATGCTGCTCGTCCAAAAGATATTGAGTATGCAATGAGCAATTCACTTGGATTCGGTGGTCATAATGCAACGTTGGTTTTCAAAAAAATATAATGTTTGGAATATCTCCTCTTTTTGAGGAGATTTTTTTTTGAATGAATTTAAGCATTAAGAAATTCTATTTCAAAAATTACCTTTAACTGAAAAAAAAGAAATTTCAATCAACTAACGAATCGTTGATATTAAAGGGTTATAGTGGCAAACGTCTTTACAAAATTAGCGAATTTTAGGAAATTTGCAAAATTTATATTGCGGTTGTAATAATTCTGTAATAGAATTTAAAACTAGGTAAACAATTAACAGAATAATTTAAATTTTATAAAGAGTACAAGTTTCATAACATCTAAGTATATGCATGAGAGGAGTAATCATTTGAATCCGACTCAAGATCTTTTAACGATTAACGATCTACATACTGGTTTCCGAGTAAAAGATACATATTTTAATGCAGTAGATGGCGTTTCGATTCATTTAAAGAAAAATGAAATCTTAGCCATCGTTGGAGAATCAGGATGTGGTAAAAGTACGTTAGCAACATCAATCATCGGACTCCACGATCCAAACAACACCAAAATTTCAGGTGAAATCCAATTTAAAGGTCTTAACTTAGCCAAATTAACGGATGACAAACTTAACAAAGTCCGCGGGAATGATATTGGAATGATCTTCCAAGACCCATTATCTGCATTAAATCCCTTAATGCGAATTGGAGATCAAATCGCAGAGGCATTAATTTATCATACGAAGTTGTCAAAAACAGAGCGATCTCATCGTGTGATTGAACTGCTAAATCAAGTGGGAATTCCTAAACCGGAACGAGTAGTACGACAATTTCCACATCAACTTTCAGGTGGTATGCGTCAACGTGTAATCATCGCAATTGCTATTTCGTGTAAACCAGCCATTATTATCGCAGACGAACCAACGACTGCTTTAGATGTAACCATTCAAGCTCAGATTTTAGATCTTTTAAAAGACTTACAAGCTGAGACTGAGTCTGGCATTATTTTAATCACGCATGATCTTGGTGTCGTTGCTGAAGTTGCAGACCGTGTTGCGGTAATGTATGCAGGACAAGTAATTGAAGAAGCACCTGTTGATGAATTGTTCAACAATCCTGTACATCCATACACTAGATCACTATTAAACTCAATTCCACAAACACATAGCGATAACGAAAAATTAGAAGTCATTCAAGGCATCGTGCCATCATTAGTAAACTTACCGCGAGATGGTTGCCGCTTTGCTCCTCGGATTCCTTGGATTCCTGCTGAAGCACATGAAACAGAACCACAACTTCACGAGATAGCACCAGGACATTTTGTGCGATGTACCTGCTGGAACCACTTTCACTTTGAAGGTGAAGAAGGGGGAAGCTTGACATGAGTTTTATGGAAATAAAAGATTTACGCGTCCATTATCCTGTACGCGGTGGCTTCTTTAATACAATCGTTGACCATGTTCATGCTGTTGACGGTATTAATATGGAATTCGAAAAAGGAAAGACATATGGTTTAGTTGGTGAATCTGGTTGTGGAAAATCCACAACAGGTAAAGCCATTATCGGACTTGAAAAAATAACATCAGGACAAATCATATACGAAGGAAAAAACGTGACGAATCAACGTCGTCAGCGTAATTCTTCTTACAATCGAGATATTCAAATGATTTTCCAAGATGCTCACTCAAGTTTAAATCCACGAAAACGTGTACAAGATATCTTGTCTGAACCAATTCGTAATTTCTTGCGTCTGTCAGATTTAGAAGAGCGCAGAAAAATTAATGAATTGTTAGCGATTGTTGGAATGCCTGAAGATGCAAAATTGAAGTATCCACATGAATTCTCGGGTGGCCAAAAGCAGCGTATCGGTATTGCACGTGCCATCGCAACTAATCCGAAATTGATTATTGCAGATGAACCGGTATCGGCACTAGATTTATCCGTTCAAGCACAGGTGTTGAATTTTTTGAAAGATATTCAAGATGAATTGGGATTGAGCTACTTGTTCATTTCACATGATCTTGGCGTTGTGAAACATATGTGTGACCATATTTCGATTATGTACAAAGGTCGATTTGTCGAATCGGGATCTAAAAAAGATATTTATCAAAATCCGCAACATATATACACGAAACGTCTATTGTCGGCTATTCCAAACATAGAGCCAGAAAGTCGTGTGGAACGTAAGATAGAGCGCATTAATGTAGAAAAGAATTATCAACTTGATCACCATCAGTATTTTGATTCAAATGGTCGGGTTTATGATCTTCAATCTATTTCGGATACGCATGCTGTTGCGAAGACGGACAAGGTAGAGGGGGTCATTTAAGATGTGGAAAACAATTTTTCGTCGTGTATTAGTCATGATTCCTCAATTATTAGTTTTAAGTCTTTTAATCTTTGTGATGGCGAAATTTATGCCTGGAGATCCTTTTACAGGAATGATCACACCAGACACTGACCCAGCACGTATTGAACAATTACGTGAGCAAGCAGGATTCTACGATCCTTGGTATGTCCAATATGCTAAGTGGATGGGAAATGCTTTCCAAGGGGATTTTGGTAAAAGTTACACATATAAAGTACAAGTAGCCGACTTGATTGGCGACCGTGCAATGAATACATTGTGGTTGTCCTTACTAAGTGCATTCTTACTGTATTTAATTGCCGTTCCATTAGGGGTTCTTGCAGGGCGGTATCAGAATACATTTTTAGATAAAACCGTTGTTTTATATAGTTTTATCAGTTATGCAATTCCAGTATTCGTATTGGCGTTAATATTCCTCTTCTTCTTTGGATACAAACTACAATGGTTCCCAACGAGTGGAACAGTAGATATTAAATATGATAATGGTTCCTTAAGTTACCTTTGGAGTAAAATTTATCATATTTTATTACCAGCATTAACTGCAGCCGTTTTAGGTACAACAGGGGTTATTCAATATTTAAGAACAGAAGTAATTGATTCAAAGTCTGCGGATTATGTTCGTACGGCTCGTAGTAAAGGAATTCCTTTGAATAAAGTATATTCGGGACATATTTTCCGAAATTCTTTATTGCCAATTGCTGCTTTCTTAGGGTTTACAATCACAGGTTTACTTACCGGCTCCATCTTTATTGAAACAATTTTCGCATATCCTGGAATGGGTCAACTATTTATTAATTCCATTGCTGGACGTGATTATAGTGTAATTACTGCTTTGGTTATGCTGTACGGATTCTTAACGTTATTAGGCAGTCTATTATCTGACATTATTATGAGCATTGTAGATCCACGAATCAGGATAGATTGATGAAAATAATGGTTAAGGAGAGTGTACATACATGAAAGAGCAGACAGACAATGTAGTAATTCAATCTGAACATCCAGAAAGCTCTCCGCCGACTGGATTTCAAGTTATCATGCGTGAATTCAAAAAAGATAAACTCGCGATGTTTTCACTTATCGCACTGATTATCGTGATTTTAGGTATCTATATATTGGCTATGTTTATAGATCAACAAGAAATGATGCGTGTTAGTTTAAGAGATAAGTTCGCAGAGCCGGGTGAGAAATTCCTGCTTGGTGCCGATCAAGGTGGACGAGATATTTTAGGGCAATTAATTATTGGAGCCCGAAATTCGATTTCTATTGCAATCGCAGTAACACTTTTGACAGGTGCAGTTGGTCTAATTATTGGATTAACTACCGGATACTTTGGCGGTTGGATTGACAATATCTTTATGAGAATCATTGATTTCTTCATAACGATTCCATCATTGATGATTATTATCGTTTTCGTAACAATTGTCCCAAAATATAATATTCCAATTTTCGTATTAATTCTCAGTGTATTTATATGGCCAGGTACAGCTCGTCTAATCCGAAGCAAAGCACTATCTGAAAGTCGAAGAGACTATGTCAATGCCTCGAAAACAATGGGTACAAGTGATGCGACCATTATTTTCGGGAAAATGATGCCAAACCTTAGTTCGATCATAATTGTTGATCTTACTCTTTCCTTTGCTGGGAATGTAGGAATTGAAACAGGTCTTTCTTATTTAGGATTTGGTTTACCACCTTCAACTCCGAGTTTAGGAACTTTAGTAAGTTATGCAAATAACCCACTCGTTTTACAAGATAAGTGGTGGGTATGGCTACCAGCATCGTTATTAATTCTTTTATTAATGTTAGGCATCAACTATGTGGGTCAAGCAATTCGCCGATCTGCAGATGCGAAGCAACGCTTAGGGTAATCCCTAATTATAATTGGTATTAAACGGTTACCGTTTGATATATAGAACAAGAGATAAAAAAAGGAGGAAAAGGAATGAACAAAAAGTTTTGGTCGTTATTAGCATTACTTTTAGCTTTCATACTTGTACTTGGTGCATGTAATGGAGAAAGTACAAATGATGGAGACGATGCTCCAAAAGACAATGAAGATGATGGTGATACTGAAGAAGTTGTTGATACTGCAAGTTTCCCATTGAATGTTGAAAATGAAGGAGATGTTATTGAAGGAGGTACTTTAAAAGTAGCTCTAGTAAATGACTCACCTTTCCAAGGGATTTTCTCTACAGTTCTATATGAGGATGCGTATGATGCAGACATCATGCAATTCGCTAGTAACGCAATTTTTGAAACAGATGGTGACTTCCTATTAACGAACGATGGTATCGCGGGTATGGAAGTTGATCAAGATAATAATAAAGTAACAATCACGATCAAAGACGGAGTTAAATGGTCTGATGGTGAGCCACTTAAAATTGAAGATTTAATGCAGCCTTACCTAATTATCGGTTCTCCAGACTACACAGGAGTACGTTACGATGCTGATTTCCAAAACATCGTAGGTGCTGTTGAGTACAATGCGGGTACAGCTGATACAATTTCTGGTTTAAAGAAAGTGGATGAAAAGACTTTAGAAATTTCATTCAACAAATTATCTCCAGCTATTTTCAGTGGTGGTGATGGTATTTGGACTACTGCAGAACCAAGTCACGTACTTAAGGACATTCCAGTAGGTGAGTTACTAGAATCAGATGCAGTACGTAAAAACATTGTAACTTTAGGTGCTTTCAAATTTGATAAAATCGTACCTGGTGAATCAGTACAATTCGTGAAAAACGAAAACTACTGGAAAGGTGCTCCAAAACTTGATAGCGTATTAGTAAAAACAGTTCCTTCAACATCTATCTCTGTTGCATTGCAAACAGGGGAATACCATATGACTGCTAACACATTCAGCACAGACAAGTATTTAGAAATCAAAGATTTTGACAACCTAACTGTACTTGGCCGTAATGAACTTTACTACCAATACATTGGTTTCAAACTTGGTAAATACGACATGGATAAGAGCGAAGTTGTAATGGATCCAAATGCTAAAATGGGCGATGTAAAACTTCGTCAAGCAATGGGTTACGCAATTGACGTAGAACAAGTTTCTGAAGTGTATTACAACAATTTACGTGAACGTGCAACATCTCTAATTCCACCAGTATTCCAATCATTCTATGATGATACATTAGAAGGCTACACATATGATGTGGATAAAGCTAATGCATTATTAGACGAAGCTGGATATGAGGACGTTGATGGTGACGGACTTCGTGAAGATAAAGATGGCAAGCCACTTGAAATTAAATTCGCTACAATGTCTGGTGGAGATATCGCTGAAGATATCGCGTCATTCTACATGCAAAACTGGAAAGACGTTGGTTTAAATGTAACTCTTACAACAGGTCGTACAATCGAATTCAATAGCTTCTACGATAAAGTTCAAGCTGATGATCCAGAAATCGATATCTTCATGGCTGCATGGGGTACAGGTACTAACCCATCTCCATCAGGTCTTTACTCAAAAACTGCACAATATAACTTCAGCCGTTACACTTCTGAGAAGTTAGAAGAGCTTTTAGCTGCTATCGACTCTCCTGAAGCATTCGATTCTGAGTACCGTGCAGGTAAATTCCGCGAATGGCAAGAATATATGTCTGAAAATGTTCCAATCATTCCAACTCAATACCGTTTAGAACTTCGTCCAGTTAACCATGCTGTGAAGTACTATGATATTGACTACTCTGGTAACTTTGATTGGAACGAAGTTGAATTAATTTCTGAAGATCCAGTTAAATCTTCTAAATAATTCATAATAGAAAATCCCCACAACTTTGCGAAAGCTGTTGTGGGGATTTTTGATTGAGTAAATAAAGTGAGTGTATGCGGTTGATTTTCATTTTGGCGGACGCGTTCCGGGGGGCACGGCTTTTACGAAATTGAGTGAAAGATCTACGATTGAACGTGAAAGATA
The DNA here is from genome assembly GCF_043641925.1 of Paenisporosarcina quisquiliarum. Classification (GTDB taxonomy): domain Bacteria; phylum Bacillota; class Bacilli; order Bacillales_A; family Planococcaceae; genus Paenisporosarcina; species Paenisporosarcina quisquiliarum_A. The sequence goes on along the minus strand of NZ_JBHZRU010000007.1, from coordinate 108,366 downwards.
AGGCTTTGAAAGTGAAAGATTGTCACTTGAAAGTGAAAGCTCATCACAAAATACATTAATTGATGATTTCCATTAGAATTTAAAATCCCCACAACTTCTCATAGTTGTGGGGATTTCATATAAACAAAAAACCAATTTTGTATGAAGGTATAGAACCAATCATATGCTAGTACAAAAGGATGCGGTACTTGGCTAAATGGATGGCTTTTGTTGCTTGTTATATTCTCGTCGTAATTAGTTGCACACATGTGTTGCTATATATGAACTATCGATCTCTAGGGTACTCATGGAAAAGTGTCTGGCTATTTATCTTCCAGACACCCGATTTTTTCGTATTCGTTTGTTCTTTTGTACTTTTAGCGATTATCGTTTTCTTCCCAAGCCCATCGCGTTCTCCATTTTTTTAAGAGTTTTCAACGCCATGGCATTTGCTTTTCTCGCTCCTTCATCCAATATGTTATCCAATTGTTCTGAATGGAGAAGAGTTTCATATCGTTCTTGTATCGGAGTTAGATGATCAATAACACTTTTAGCGACTGATGCTTTAAAATCTCCATATCCAACACCTTCATATTGTGTAACTAAATTTTCAATTGACGTTCCCGTTAAAGCTGATTCAATGATTAACAGATTTGATACTCCTGGTTTATTCTCAACATCAAAAGCAACAATACCTTCAGAGTCTGTAACTGCACTTTTAATTTTCTTCTCGATTTCTTTAGGGGTATCCAATAATGTGATTGTAGATTTTTTATTTGGATCTGATTTACTCATCTTCTTTAACGGATCTTGAAGTGATTTAATTCGAGCGCCATTTTTCGGTAAGCGAATCTCTGGAATGGTTAAAATATCGTTATAACGCTTGTTAAAACGTTCTGCTAAATCACGTGTTAACTCAACATGTTGTTTCTGATCATCTCCAACTGGAACAATATCTGTTTGGTAAAGAAGAATATCAGCTGCCATAAGAGGAGGGTAGGTTAATAAAGAAGCAGATACGCCATCTTTTCCTGCACTCTTATCTTTGAATTGAGTCATACGCTCAAGTTCGCCAATGTAAGAAATACATTGCATAATCCAACCCGCCTGAGCATGTGCTGGAACTTCAGATTGAATGAACAGCGTAGCTTTTTGTGGGTCAATGCCAACTGCTAAATAAAGAGCCGCAAGAGAACGGATAGATTCTCTAAGCTTTAATCGATCTTGCGGAACAGTAATCGCATGTTGATCTACAATACAAAATAAACAATCGTATTCATCTTGTAATTTTGTAAATTGACGGAATGCGCCGATATAGTTCCCTATCGTAACAACTCCGGTCGGTTGGACACCTGAAAAAATCTTTTTCATGTTTAATTCCTCCTTAAATATAAAAAAACACATCAATCTCCCTAACAAGGGACGAATGATGTGTGAATCCGTGGTACCACCCAGATTGTCAAAGTTTCTTGACCTCTTTAACTTCGTAACGTGAAGGGGACGTATTCGACTACACTTGTTCAAGTTCGCCGAATATGCTCTGAAGTCCATTCGATTTGAAGGGAAGATCTGTTTTCACCATCCACAGATTCTCTAAACTGCCCGTTCAAATGTACTACTCTTCGTCTTAGCAATTAACGTATATTTTGATTGTTATTATATTATAGAAGAAACTCCAAAATCAAGTAAAAAAAATTACATGAAATAAATTGCTAAAGCCACGAACATACAAAGTAAAATGGACCCACCTAGTTGGAAAAATGGAATATAAGGAAAATCTAAAATATCTGATGGAGATCGCATTGATTCCGTTTCTTTTTGATAACGTTTAGGAGTAAATGCTTTTCTCATGCTCATCGTGAAGATATCAAAAAATCCATTTGAAACAACATAAATAATTAGTCCAATAAAAACAAGTATTCCTCCAACGAAAAACGATGAATTAATATATGGAGTTAAACCCACCTTTTGGTAGTACAGAAACATGATTGTCACAATCAATATTTGCAAAACAACAAATATTACGAACTTCTTTTTCAAGTTATACACCTCAATCCTTTTAATATTGTATTAGAATTGATAGAAAAAATCAAAAATTTCCACAAGGAATTAAATATTCACAATTCTTAAAAAACCCCTTTATGCCAAGGGTTCTGTTATCTTTCTGTAATCTTTCTGTTACATAAGTGTAAATAATATTCAAAAAAAGACTGTACAGATTTTTTAGATTATGTATAATAAACATTGTACCAATTTTTCAGAAAACTTAAGGGGGTCAACTTTGTGAAGAAGAGCAAGTTAGTTTGGCTATTAAGCCTAATGTTAGTACTTAGTGTTTTCTTAGCTGCATGTGGCGGCGACGAAGACAACGAACCAGCTGCACCATCTGATAAAGGTGAAGACAATGGTTCAGAAGATGTAGTTGAAGTTGAAGAGGAGCAAATTCTTAATCTTATCGCAGGTTCAGAGATTCCAACAATGGATTCTTCACTTGTAACAGATTCAGTAGGATTTGATCTTTTAAACAACGTAGCTGAAGGTTTATACCGTTTGAACCAAGAAAATGTTGCTGTTCCAGCTATGGCTGAAGCAGAGCCAACAGTTTCTGAAGATGGTTTAGTTTACACATTCAAAATCCGTGACGCTAAATGGTCTAACGGTGATGCTGTAACTGCTGGTGATTTCGAGTTCGCATGGAAACGTGCAATGAACCCTGACACTGCATCTGAGTACGGTCCATACATGATGGCTGGCGTACTTAAAAACGCTACAGAAATTTCTGAAGGTTCAGTTGACTTTAACGAACTAGGTGTTAAAGCGCTTGACGAAAAAACTTTAGAAGTAACTTTAGAAAAACCAGTTCCTTACTTCCTATCTTTAATGGCTTTCGGAACTTACTTACCACTTAATGAAAAATTCGTTACTGAACAAGGTGACGCTTATGCTACAAACTCAGATACTTTGATTTCTAATGGACCTTTCACTCTTACTGAGTGGGATGGAACAGGATCTTCTTGGTCATTAGTTAAAAATGATCAGTACTGGGATGCAGAAAATGTAAAACTTACTCAAATTAACTACGACGTAGTTAAAGAAACTGCAACTGCAGTTAACCTTTACAAAACTGGTGAAGTTGACCGCACAGGTCTTTCAGGTGAGTTTGCTGCACAATATGCAAATGACCCAGAATTACTAAAAGAAAAAGATTCAGTAGTATTCTACTTCAAATTTAACCAAGAGCGTAATGGTAAACCAACACCTCTTGCTAACAAAAATATTCGTGAAGCAATCGCTAAATCTTACAACAAAGAAGATTTAGTAAACGTAGTATTAAATAATGGTTCTGTAGCTGCTAACTATTTAGTACCTGCTGAATTCACTTTTGATGAGAACGCTAATGACTTCCGTGATATCAACGGCGACTTAGTTGCTTACAACCCAGAAGAAGCGAAAGCTGCTTGGGAAAAAGGTTTAGCTGAGCTAGGTGTTACTGAATTGTCACTTGAATTACTTGGTGGAGACTCGGATCTTTCTAAGAAAATGGACGAGTACTTCAAATCACAAATGGAAGGTACTCTTGAAGGGTTAACTCTTAACCTTAAACAAGTACCATTCGCTGTACGTTTAGACCTTGATACTGCTCAAGATTACGATATTCAAAGTGCTGGATGGGGTCCTGACTTCCAAGATCCATACACATTCATGAACTTGTTCGTGACTGATGGTGGAAACAACATGATGTCTTACTCAAATCCTAAGTACGATGAGTTAATCACTGCTGCTGCTGGTGAATTAGCTACTGATGCTGAAGCTCGTTGGAACGCAATGGCTGAAGCTGAAAAAATTCTTGTTGGAGAAGATTTCGGTATCTCACCTAACTATCAACGTGGTACTATGCAACTTGTAAAACCATACGTAAAAGGTGTTGTATCTCACCAATTCGGTGGAGACTATAGCTACAAGTGGGCTTTCATCGAAGGTAAAGAATAATTTTTTAATCTTTTAAAAATCTCATAGTTAGAGAGTATATGGATTCCAATAGGGCCCATATACTCTCTTTTTAAATGAGTGTGAATTCACAAAAAATTTCCTGTTTTCAAAAATTAATGTTGCAAATAACTAGTTTAATCTGTTTATATAGATAATAGACTTAAAGTATATTTAAAATGTTTTTATTTTTTAGGAGGTGCGAAGATGACAAAGTATATTATTAAACGAGTGTTTTACATGTTTATTACTCTTTTCCTGATTGCGACGGCTACATTTTTCTTAATGAAAACACTACCAGGTTCCCCTATTAGCTCCGCTGAAAAACTATCCCCTGCGCAACTAGCAATAGTTGAAGCGAAATATGGTTTAGACAAACCCGTTCCAGTTCAGTATGGAATTTATATGCTTAATCTTGTGCAAGGTGATTTGGGGAATTCGTTTGCTTTTAAAGGTGCAGACGTAACCGATCTAATTATTAAACGTTTAGGACCATCTATGCAATTAGGTGCCCAAGCTATGTTCTTCGGTGTAACAATCGGAATCATATTAGGTATGATCGCCGCACTTAAACAAAATAGTTTCTGGGATTATGGAAGTACGATAGTATCTATTCTTGGAATATCCATACCGTCGTTCGTATTTGCTGCGATGTTACAATATTGGTTAGCAGTACGATTTGACTTTTTCCCGGTAGCTTTATGGAATGATGGATTTAAATCCAGTGTGTTACCGTCACTAGCTTTAGCGATGGGTCCATTAGCAATTTCAGCTCGTTTCATTCGTACAGAAATGATTGAAGTATTAAGCTCAGACTACATTACTTTAGCTAAGTCTAAAGGTGCTAACGGATATGAAGTTGCATTTAAACATGCTTTCCGTAATGCGATGATTCCACTTGTAACTGTAATGGGGCCTTTAGCTGCTGGGTTACTGACTGGTTCACTTGTTATCGAAAAAATCTTTGCAATACCAGGAATTGGTGAACAATTTGTTCGTTCTATTATGGTAAATGACTTTTCAATCATAATGGGAACTACTTTGTTCTTCTCTGTATTCCTTATCGGTATTATTTTATTAGTAGATATTCTTTACGGAATTATTGATCCACGTATTCGTTTATCAGGAGGAGATAGTTAATGACACAAAATCTTGATAAGCTACCTGAAGGCTCTTTTGAAAGAGTTACGATAGATAAAAGTCAAGCTGAAAGAATTTCAAAACCAAGTTTAAGTTTCTGGCAAGATGCTTGGTTGCGTATCCGTAAAAACAAAGCTGCGATCATTAGTATGGTCGTTTTACTATTAATTATTTTAATGGCGTTTATAGGACCAATGATTAGTCCTCATGATGGGGAAGTACAAACAATTACTCACGCAAATCTTCCTCCAAAAGTGCCTGGATTTGAAAACTTAGGAATTTTAGATGGTCACGGACTACTTGCTGGTGAAGAAGTAGATTTATATGAATTGAAGAATGTTGATCCTGAAGTTTATTATTGGATTGGTACTGATGGTTTAGGACGAGATATGTTCTCTCGTGTATGGGCAGGTACTCAAATTTCATTATTCATCGCGTTTATGGCTGCTTTAATTGACATGGTTATTGGTGTAGCATACGGAGGCATATCTGCTTATTACGGTGGACGTGTTGATGATATGATGCAACGTGTTGTTGAGATTTTAATCGGTATTCCTAACTTAATTGTCGTTATTTTAATGATCATGGTTATGGAACCAGGTGTAACCGCGATTATTATCGCGATCAGTTTAACTGGTTGGATAGGCATGTCGCGAATTGTTCGTGGTCAAGTATTTAGATTTAAAAACCAGGAATTCGTTTTAGCATCTCGCACATTAGGTGCTAGTAACAATCGAATTATACTAAAACATTTGCTTCCTAACATTTTAGGAATTATTATCATCAATACAATGTTCACGATCCCAGGTGCCATTTTCTTCGAGGCATTCCTAAGCTTTATTGGTCTAGGTTTACAAGCACCAGCTGCATCACTTGGTACATTAATCAATGATGGTATACAATTGCTTGAATTCCAGCCACATATCTTGTTCTTCCCAGCATTAGTTTTGAGTATATTAATGATTGCATTTAACTTACTGGGTGACGGATTACGTGATGCATTTGATCCGAAAATGAAAGACTAATAGGGGGAAGCGACTATGGAAAAAATCTTAGAAGTAAAAGACCTTCAGCTTTCCTTCCATACTTTTGCAGGTGAAGTTAAAGCCATCCGTGGTGTTAACTTCGACTTGCTAAAAGGGGAAACGTTAGCGATTGTTGGAGAATCGGGTTCAGGTAAATCCGTTACTACAAAAGCAATTATGCGTCTTTTACCAGAATCAAGTTCAGAATTTAAGAGTGGCGAGATTTTATTTAATGGAAAAGATTTAACAAAACTTTCAGATAAACAAATGCAAAAGATTCGTGGGAAAGACATCTCGATGATTTTCCAAGATCCAATGACTTCATTAAACCCAACAATGACAATTGGTAGACAAATTACCGAGCCGTTGTTAAAACACCAAGGTGTTGGTAAAACAGAAGCTCGTAAAATTGCGATTGACCTACTACGTATGGTAGGGATGCCTAAACCTGAATTGCGTATTAAGCAATACCCACACCAATTCTCTGGTGGACAGCGACAACGTATTGTTATTGCGATTGCACTAGCATGTAACCCACAAATTTTGATTGCGGATGAGCCTACAACTGCACTTGATGTTACTATCCAAGCTCAAATTTTGGAATTGATGAAAGACTTACAGAAGAAAATTGATACTTCAATTATCTTCATTACACATGATTTAGGTGTAGTAGCAAACGTAGCAGACCGCGTAGCAGTTATGTATGGTGGACGAATTGTTGAAATGGGTACAGTAGATGAAATTTTCTATAACCCACAACATCCTTATACTTGGGGATTATTAAGTTCTATGCCATCACTAGATACAGAGGATGCTAAACTATATGCAATTCCAGGTACACCACCGGACTTGTTAGATCCTCCTAAAGGGGATGCATTTGCTATACGAAGCGAATATGCACTAGCAATTGATATCGAACAAGCACCACCTGTATTCCAAGTAAGCGATACTCATTTCGCATCTACTTGGTTATTACACCCAGATGCACCACAAGTTGAACCACCAGCAGCTATTATTGAACGTATGAAAAAGTTCCCTGGTAGTCGCTACTATGAAGGAGGTGCGCACTGATGGCTGAAAAATTGCTTGAAATTAAAAATTTAAAACAATATTTCAATCAAGGCAAACCAAACGAAGTGCGTGCGGTTGACGATATTAGTTTTGATATTTACCGCGGAGAAACACTTGGTTTAGTTGGAGAGTCAGGTTGTGGTAAATCTACAACTGGACGTTCAATTATTCGTCTTTACAATGCAACTGACGGTGAAGTATTATTCAACGGCGTTGATGTGCATGGTAAAAAATCTAAAGGTGATTTGAAGATTTTCAATCGTAAAATGCAAATGATTTTCCAAGATCCATACGCATCATTAAATCCACGTATGAAAGTTATGGATATCATTGCAGAAGGTTTGGATATTCACGGTATTACGAAATCTGCTAAAGAACGTAAAGATCGTGTTCATGAATTACTAGAAACAGTAGGGTTAAATAAAGAGCACGCTAACCGTTATCCACATGAGTTCTCAGGTGGACAACGTCAACGTCTTGGTATTGCTCGTGCACTAGCAGTAGATCCAGAATTTATCATTGCGGATGAGCCGATCTCTGCACTTGACGTGTCAATCCAAGCTCAAGTAGTTAACTTACTTAAAGAATTACAAGAAGAAAAAGGTTTAACGTATTTGTTTATTGCCCATGATTTATCGATGGTTAAATACATTTCTGACCGTATTGGCGTAATGTACTTCGGTAAATTAGTAGAGCTTGCACCAGCTGAAGAGCTATACAACAATCCGTTACATCCTTATACACAATCGTTATTATCAGCAATTCCACTTCCAGATCCAAACTATGAGCGTACACGCGTACGTAAATCGTATGATCCGACGTCTCATAACTATGCTGACGGAGAAGAAATTGCAATGCGTGAAGTAACGCCTGGACACTTTGTATTCTGTTCAGAACGTGAGTTTGAATCTTTAAAACTAACTTCTGCATCACGAGTATAATAGGTAATTAAAGTCATCCTTTTATAGGGTGGCTTTTTTTATATAAAGCAGATTGCTAATGAAATATCATTTCCATACATAAATTTCGTTTCAACTCACTTTCATGTTTGGAAGCTAGAGGTGTGATGCAGAAACAGATGGAAGTGAGAAGTTAATTCAATTGTAGCCACTACATGTCATTTTTTGAATATGTACAAATTGTCTATTTGAATTTCCTTAAATGAGTTAAATACAGATTCAAATTTTTATATTCAATGTGGTTTCAGTTGATTGGAATGGAGGCGGCGACTCCGACGGAATCAGCAAGAACTGAAGACCCTGGACTGAGCCATGCGAAGGAAGCGGCTGAAGTCTTGCCCGCGGAAAGCGTCCGCTGCAATGTAAATCAACATGTATTAATTTTCTTCAAAACACTATCATTTTTTATTAAATAGAATATGATAAGCAATGTTGTTTCTAGTATTAAAAAAAGAATCTTCAAATTCATACATATTTCTATAATTTATGACAATATGACCTGTTATTACAGATATAACCTTGTTAAAATATGAGTATAGTAGAAAGGGTGTTCATATTAGAATGAAAGCAATGAAATGGTTTGGCATAAGCGCACTTGTAGCAACTAGTCTTTTAACTACATCACAAGCAACTTTTGCAGAAGAAAAAAAGGCGACTTCAGCAGATTTTACGGAACGTACATATGGATTTGTAGCAGTAGATGAGGAAATGGTTTCAGCATCGACACTTTTTACATATGATTCAGGTTTAACTTTTACATACCCAGATGCAATCCGTGGTGTTTACGTAACTGGACATAGTGCAGGTGGGGCACGATTCAATGATTTATTAAAATTAATGGATACTACTGATTTAAATGCCATGGTTATCGACATTAAAGACGATTTTGGTGATTTAACATATGTCCCAGCAGAAGATTCACCTTTAGCAGCTTTAAATATTGGCAATAAATACATGAAAAACCCTCGTGAAGTATTAGAAGTATTAGAGGAAAAGCAAATTTACCCAATTGCACGTGTTGTTGTTTTTAAAGATACTGCATTAGCAGAGGCTAAACCAGAACTTTCATTTGTTGAAGGATCAAGCGTTTGGAAGAATGGTAGAAAAGAAGCTTTTGTTAATCCATTCATGAAAGAAGTGTGGGATTATAATGTTCAAATTGCGATTGAAGCAGCTAAAATGGGCTTCCAAGAAATCCAATTTGATTATGTACGCTTCCCAGAAGGTTTTGAAACGCGTTCAGACACGCTAAAATACGGTAAAGGTGATTACGCGACTTCAAAAGAAGATGATGTACAACAACGTGTAAATGCTGTTACGGACTTTGTAGCTTATGCACGTGAGCAATTAAAGCCGTATGGTGTTAAAGTATCGGTTGATATCTTTGGATACTCTGCGACATTGCCTGAAGCGCCAGGGATTGGACAGAACTTTAGCAAAATTTCTTCAAATGTCGATGTCATTTCATCCATGATCTATCCAAGTCACTGGACGTCTTATTTCGGTATTAAAAAACCTGATTTAGAACCGTATCGTCTTGTACAAGAATATGCAAAAGCTGAGAATGCAACTTTATCAAAACTTGAAAATCCTCCAATTTCTCGACCTTGGATTCAAGATTTCACTGCTTCTTATCTAGGTGCTGGTAATTATTTGAGATATGGCAAAGCTGAAGTAGAAGCTCAGATTAAAGCATTAAATGAAGCTGGTATTAATGAATATTTACTTTGGAATGCGGGTAATCGTTATACGCCTGGTGTTGACTATACTCCATAATATAAAAAAGATTCCTTTTCAGAATATGAGAAGGAATCTTTTTTATGTAGAAATGAAACCTTTTGAGCTGCTCATACGTATTATTAGTAGATGAGAATAATTTGTATTTTCATTTTCTAGAGCTAATTGAGAATGAAAAAAAGTTAAAATTTTACGTTTATTATGGAGTTACTGCGGGTATATTAATAGTGTAAGATTTAATAAGACATATGCAAACACAGTCTTTATCTACATATTATTGCAGAATTGTGACGGGTATTTAAATTACTTGACTTTTTGTTGAGAATCTATATTCAATTGGTCAAAAAAGGTGTATAATAATTTTTAGCAACCTATATTAAATTCATTCTAATTAAACCTAGATTAAAATTATAGTTTTTGTTACACATTTGAAAGGAAGTGTTCCTATGATGGTTACATTGTTTACTTCACCTAGCTGTACATCATGTCGTAAAGCGAAAGCATGGTTAGAAGAACATGACATTCCTTATACTGAGCGCAACATCTTTTCTGAACCGCTAAGTATTAGCGAAATTAAAGAAATTTTACGTATGACTGAAGACGGGACAGATGAAATTATCTCGACTCGTTCTAAAATATTCCAAAAACTAAATGTTGATGTGGAAAGTTTACCGCTACAACGTCTATATGAATTAATACAAGAACATCCAGGGTTATTACGACGTCCAATTATTCTTGATGAAAAGCGTCTACAAGTTGGGTATAACGAAGATGAAATTCGTCGTTTTTTACCTCGAAAAGTTCGAGCTTATCAATTACTTGAAGCTCAACGTATGGTTAACTAAATTCGACTGAAAAATGACTGATCAATCCCTTCGCAAATTTATGAAGGTGAGTTGACGGTCATTTTCTTTTATATCCCTTGCTTTCCTTGGTTTTGTCTACTACAATGCTTATACATTGTAAAATATGATGAGTGAAAGCATATCCTTTTCATTTTCGCAAAGCCCATCATACAATAGAGATAAGACACTGTTCATTATGGCTTGAAGTGTTGCTAGAAAAAGGGGCTTTCCCTTGAATGTAATTGAAGGGAGATGTGTAAAATGGATATCGAACGTATAAATGAAAACACAGTAAAATTCTACATTTCATACATCGACATTGAAAAAAGAGGCTTCAGCCGTGATGAAATTTGGTTTAATCGCGATAAGAGTGAAGAACTTTTTTGGGAAATGATGGATGAAATTAATGATGAATCAGATTTTGAAATAGAAGGTCCTTTATGGATACAAGTCCATGCTATGGATAAAGGTCTTGAAGTCACAGTTACTCGTGCCCAGATCAACAAGGACGGTAAACGTGTAGATTCACCGTACGATGTTGATGACAAGGGTCATTTCTTCTCAAATATGAGTGAAAGTTCTACTGATGAACCCTCGTTTGATGAGTATGGGGATATATTTGCTGCCGACGAAGGAATCGTAGGTGAATATACATTCTATGTTAAAGATTTCGATGATTTAATTCCGTTAGCAAAACGTGTAAAACTTCCTGAAGCTGTTAACAGTTCATTGTATGTATTAAACAATCACTACTATTTAAATATAGGTGTGAATGAAGAAGAGATGGATGAAAAAGAAATCGTTAATCTCGTCAGTATTCTTTCTGAATATGTTTCATTATCAACAGTTACGATACACAGATTACAGGAGTACGGCAAAGAAATAATGGCCGATCATGTATTTGAACAAGTTAATCAACACTTTAGTTAATCCTCCCAGTTTGGGAGGATTTTCTTTTGTTAGTCATTCAATAAAAATTTTCATTTGATTTACTTTCTGAAAATTCGTATAATTATTTCCGGGAGGTGTTTATATATTAACTGCACTTAATGACAAAAAAGAAATCTTTACAATCACCACTCATGTGCCGACTGAAATCCTAATTCAGTTACGTAAAACGATGACATTCTTCTGTCCCCAATGCGAAAACCCCGTTCGTTTAAAAATAGGACAAGTCATGATTCCCCATTTCGCGCATATTGTATTAAGCGACTGTCTTACTTCCTTTTCAGAAAGAGAATCTCCCATTCATTTAAAAGGTAAATTGCAATTAGCTGAGTTCTTTAAAGAAAAGAGTTTAGAAGTTTTCGTAGAAAGCTATATGCCTGATATTTGCCAAAGACCGGATATACTTGTAAAAAGCCCACACCAAGCCTACGCTATTGAATTCCAATGCTGTACAATTCCTATTGAAGTTCGAGATTTGAGATCTAGAGGCTATTTGAAATCAAATATAGAACCAGTATGGATACTTCGGTCATTTGAATATCCTGAGGTTCCGCCAAATGGAATCGTCATTATTCAACTAACTCATTTCCGGCAAGCCTTTATTCAGCACGATGATTTTGGAGATGCGAGTATTATCGCTTATAATCCGAACACTGAACAATTTATTTACTATTCACATCTCATTCATTTACAAGGAACTCGTTTTATTGCCAAAATAGGTATGCTACCTAGGCATTTGCAGAGCTTTCCCTTTAGGCAATTAAAACCTTTAACAAGTTTAGAAGGAAAAGTGTATTGGGGCATTTTCCAACGGTATCGAAAGCGCTTTTTAACGAACGCTGTATTAACAAGTAAAAAAGGGGTGAAGGATCCTTTTTTAAGAATTTGTTATTTTAATCAATTACAGCCTATAGAATTGCCACTTTTTATTGGCGTTCCTTTAGGAACAGTGGAGCATATAAATGGCAGACATGCTGACTGGCAACTCGCATTTATTCATATGTGCATGGAACAGGGAATTCAATTTCAAGATATTTCAAATGAACAAATTGAGGTCTTTTTGTTGCAGAACTTGAGAGAAAATAAGTTTAAATTGGCAAGAGAACTATGCTTGTCTTATCTGCATATCTTGAAACAATTAAGTTTAAAAGTAAATTCATCACTTCTTAAACAAAAAGTTCCTGAGGAGAAATTATTGGAAATCTTTCTCCAGCTTATAGTTGCAAAACGGACTGAATATTGAGAAAATATAGAAGTTGTTTCATTAGTTAGACATTGAAATAGGGGGGAAAACATTAATGACTACAAATACAAAAAACAAAATATTAACACGTGATGAAGTTCCGGTTGAATTAACATGGAAACTCGAAGATATTTTTGCAACGGATACAGATTGGGAAAATGAATATAAAGAAGTAAGTACTCTTGCAGAGAAGGCATCATCGTTCCAAGGGACGCTATCTAATGGTCCAGATGCTTTATTCCAAGCATTTACTTACCAAGATGAGATATTAGAACGTATTAACCGTTTATATGCATATTCACATATGCGTGGCGATCAAGATACAGCTAATAGCCATTATCAAGCGATGGACAGCCGAATTAAAAAATTGTATGTAAAAGTTTCAACTGGTTTATCGTTTATGACACCTGAAATTTTATCATTGGATGAAGCTGAATTGGCTAAATACTTAGATGAACATGAAGGATTAAAGTTATATACACAAGTATTAAAAGAAATTAACGAAATGCGTCCCCACGTTTTACCGGCTGAACAAGAAGCATTGCTAGCTCAAATGGCAGAAGTCGTGAATTCTTCTTCAGAAACGTTCTCAATGTTAAATAATGCTGACTTACAATTCCCAACAATTAAAGATGAAAACGGGGAAGACGTAGAGTTAACGCACGGCCGCTTCAGTCGCTTCTTAGAAAGCGATAACCGACAAGTACGTAAGGATGCTTTCCACGCGATGTACGAGACATTCGGTAAGTTCCGCAACACCTTCTCGACGACGCTAACAGGAAATATTAAGCGAGATAATGTGAATGCGAGAATTCGTAACTTCTCATCTGCTCGTCATGCAGCGATGGCTAACAATCATATTCCTGAGAACGTATATGATAATTTAGTTAATACGGTGAATAAAAATCTTCATCTGCTACAACGATATGTGTCACTTCGTAAGAAAGTTTTAGAATTAGATGAGCTTCATATGTACGACTTGTATACACCACTTGTGAAAGAGTCGAAAATGGAAGTACCTTACGAGGAAGCGAAAGATATTATGCTGAAAAGCTTCGCACCACTTGGTGAGGAATATGTATCAATTGCTACAAAAGGACTTGAAAATCGTTGGGTAGATGTTCTTGAGAATAAAGGGAAGCGTTCTGGTGCTTACTCATCAGGAGCATATGGTACAAATCCATATGTCTTAATGAATTGGCAAGATAATGTGAATAACTTATTCACGTTAGCTCATGAATTTGGTCATAGCTTACACAGTTATTACTCACGTGCGAATCAACCATTTGTTTATGGTGACTACTCGATTTTCGTAGCAGAAGTAGCTTCTACATGTAATGAAGCCTTGCTGAATGACCACATGTTGAAAACAATTGATGATCCACAAAAACGTATTTATTTACTAAATTACTGGTTAGAAGGGTTCCGTGGAACGGTATTCCGTCAAACCATGTTTGCTGAATTCGAACACTTAATCCACAAGCTTGATCAAGATGGTGTTGCTTTAAATGCTGATAAGTACACGGAAGTTTATTATGAATTAAATAAAAAATATTTCGGTGAAGACATGGTTGTAGATGAAGAAATCGGTTTAGAATGGGCTCGTATTCCTCACTTCTACTACAATTACTATGTGTATCAATACGCAACTGGATACAGCGCTGCTGTAGCGTTAAGCAATCAAATCTTATCTGAAGGTCAACCTGCAGTCGATCGATACATCAATGAGTTCTTGAAAGCAGGCTGTTCAGACACGCCAATCGAAGTATTGAAAAAAGCAGGCGTAGATATGACATCATCAAGTCCAATCGAAGAAGCTTGTAAAGTATTTGAGCAAAAACTAAATGAATTAGAAAAGCTTTTATTAGGCTAAAAACTTCATTAAAAATAAAACCTTCATCCATTAACGGGTGAAGGTTTTATTATTTAAAAATAACAATTGGTTTCCGGAAAAGGTATAGATTAACTTGAAAACGTTTACAGTATGGCGATTCTGTGAAAAAGTTTGTGAAGGATTGATTTATTCGTTATGTCATGATATTGTTTAGAGGTGAAATACATCACATACGAACATACACCCCTTTGTTTGAACGTGAACATTTCTCCCATCCCCTTTGTGTTAGGAACCGTCACTCTGTAATAGGAGTAGACGGTTCTTTTTTGTTGTCTGGTTACAGATGCTATGATTTCATGTGTCTTGATCTTCAAAATAAATGGATTAAAGTTTTAAGAAACAAAAAACACGATATGTCTATTGTGTAGACATACCGTGCGGTAAATTTTATGAATTTTTATACTGATTAGTATATTGCTTAAGCCTCCATTGAACGTTATTTGCAACAGGGATCCTTTCAAGTTCTTGCAAAAGCATCCGCTTTTTAAGTTCGCGTTCTGCCGCATAACTTGTGACACCATAAATCGCTGCAATTTCATTTGTTGAGAGTGTATTATACCTTTTAAATAAATCCTCTAATGCAGGTGGTTCTTGCGGAACGATTTTTTCTTCTAACATTTCTTCCAAAATGCTCTCGTATACTTGATAATCATATACACCACAAACTTTTAACCCTTCATCCTCGATTCGTTCATTAAAAAACACAAGGCTCGGGACTTCTGAAACATCCATTTCACGACTAATATATAAATCACATTGAAGTGCTCGAGAAGCTTCTTTCGATTTAATATCTGATTCAAACTCAGCTATATCTAAATTAGCTTTCTCAGCGATATCCATTAACACTTGATAAGTCGAGACATTTTTAGTATCTAAAAATACTTGTTCTTGCAATTGTTGTAGAAAACGCACACCCGCACGTTTACCTTGCAATTCTGCTGCTTTCACAGCAACAGAAGGTAGTGCTGGATGGGAAAAACCATCCTCCTCTACATGTGTACATCTGCTATTTAATGAAGAAAGTTGAGTACTTAAAACAATTCTAAGTGTAAAATATTGCTCATAATCCACTTGAAGTTTTCTTAAAATCGGCTGTAAATTCCAACAGGATGAGCACATTGGATCTAAGAATGCATACAACTCAATTGGCTTAGTCGAACTCGTAGAAACATACGCGGTAGGCGGAATCTGCAAGTTTGTCACTCGATTTCCTCCTCTTGATTAGGACGGTTCGTCATATGATGAGCCGTTAATACAAGCCTGTGATAAAAATCGTCTCGAATTTTTCCTTCAAGTCCGACTTCATCCATCGCTATACTCATACACTCAAGCCAAGCTTGTGCTCGATCAGGTGTAATTGGAAAAGGCATATGTCTAGCACGCATCATAGGATGTCCGTGCTCTTGTGAATAAAGGTTTGGTCCACCTAAATATTGTGTTAAAAACTGTTTTTGCTTACGAGCAGTTTCGGTTAAGTCATCAGGAAAGATAGGCTTAAGCTTTGGGTGTGCCGCGACTTTCTCGTAAAATGCATCAACTAGTTGCGACAATTTTTCCGGACCAATTTCCTCGTAAGGAATAATAGGCTTTCGGGTCATCTTGAGAACTCCTTTGCTTTCGCTGTAATCCTATTCTATCAACGTTCCCTTATTTACTCAAACAAATCGATTTTACGAAGATTGCCAATTAGGAAAGATATTAGGGGGGAGGGGATTTTGGTGTAGCTTCTGCAGCCAGCAGAAGCCTCCTTCTTAAAAAATTTCTTCTCTGACTTAACAATTTGGCGTAACTGGTGAATTATTTGGCGATAGGCCCTCAGATATAGCGAGTGAAGCTGATAATATGGCGTTATTAACCAATAATATGGCGTTATCTCAGTTTTATTGGCGTTAGAGCTAAAATAAGAGGGCTATCGCATCCCTCAGAAGCTTCTTCTAAAAAAATCTCCAAACAAAAAACCATGACGCAAACGCGACATGGTCAGATTAGGCTTGATAGTAGCCAAGTACTTTTTGGACATAGTTTTGAGTTTCTTTAAATGGTGGGATGCCACCATATTTTTTTACGTTTCCTGGACCAGCGTTGTAGGCTGCCAGGGCTACGTCGATATCGCCGTTGAATTGATCGAGCATTTGGCGTAAGTATTTGGATCCACCCATGACGTTTTCGGTAGGGTCAAATCGATTGCCTACTCCAAGATAGTTAGCTGTGCCAGGCATAAGTTGCATTAATCCTGATGCTCCTGCATGACTGACTGCGTTTGGATTGAAATTCGATTCCTGTTTAATAACAGATTCGATTAGTTTTTCTGGCAGGTTATATTTTTCTGCGGCTTTGCGAATGATGTCAGCAATGTCGCCTGTTTGAGTTGTGGATTTATTTACAGTTGAAGTGATCGGTGTTAACTGCTGCATGATGTTAGAACCACTATATCCACTACTTAATTGACCGAGTAAATTTTGAGAAACAGAAGTGACTTGAGATGCAGGTGATTGTTCGTTCATCATTTCTTGCATCATTTCGGTAAACATGGAGGATTGGCCACCTTGTTCAGCGAATGTTTGGACAGCTCCAAACGATTGTAGTGCATTAATTTCCATTAACATTTTGATCGATTGGAAGTTCAAAGTCATCAGCCTTTCTGCCGCAACGCTTCTTTCATAAACCGGGCAATCTTTTTGTCGGTTTGTCGAGTAGGAATATTGTGTTTTTTTAGTAAATCATAAAAATGTGTGCGTCCCGCTTCTAAATCTTCTACTTCGTATTCTACTTCAAAATCTTCCAATTGCATATAGTAAGAATGGTCGAAAACGAGTAGACCACCTTCATATGGAACCTCCGCGCGTTCGGTTCTCAGTGACCCAAAAGCGTTTACTTGATTTGGAAGTTGGGAAAAGGCTTGATAGAGATCAGTATCTATAAAGCCTTGAGATAGAATTTGATCGCGTTTTTCATTTGAAATCAACTCGGTTATTTCTAACATCGTGTGGGGGTTGTCCCCTGGTGATTTTAATGTTAATTCATTGCGGTCACCTACCACGCGGAGACGAAAACCTTTTTTGGTTTCTTTTAATTGAAAATCGGCAGTGTCAAAGTACGTATTTGTTTGTGAATGAAAATCGGTGTCGCTTAATGAGAATGCATCACGCAATGAATTAAATTCTTCTTCGGTTAATAAATTTTTAAATTCGATTTCTGTTTGACTGCTCATTGTATCAACCACCTTTACTTTATTATCCTAGAAAATTTGCAAACTGCAAGCTGGGCTAAGCTGTGATAAAATATGAGTAAGTATTGTTTGAAAGGAAGAAGTTACTTTGCGTAAAACTTATAATGTTGATAGTGGTGTACAAAATGGTGCAGAAATCCGTTTTTTACTACAAGAATTGCCTGAAGAACTTGACGTGAATGCTGGAGGTCAATTAATTACGGATTCGGACGAAATGGCATTCGTCTATTTAATGGATTCTGCAGAAGGTTATACATATGTGTTATTCCCTAAAACGGTTTGGCCACTTTTAGTGATTTCGTTAACGAGTGAGGAAGAACCTATCTTGGCTTGGGGTGCCAAAGATGTTCGTTTAACTAATTTTAGAGAAGAACTAGAAATGCTTATTTTCAATATTGAAGGAAATCATAACTACGGTGAAGAATTTTCAAGTGCCGTTGAAGATCTATTTAAAGAGCATTTAGCAGCACAATAAATGCTTTGTTGATGATGAGGGGGACGGGTCATGGGGCAGTGGGAACGTTTTTTAGAACCATATAAGCAAGCAGTAGACGAACTTAAGGTGAAACTAAAAGGTATGAGAATGCAATTCGAAATAGAAAATACCAATTCACCCATTGAATTTGTAACGGGGCGCGTCAAACCGTTGGCAAGTATATATGACAAGACTCTTGAAAAAGGGATATCTTTTGAACCATCTTCGCAACTTGCACATGAACTTCCGGATATTGCGGGACTTCGTATGATGTGTCAGTTTGTAGATGACATCGAAACAGTGGTCGAGCTCTTACGAAGCCGACATGATTTGAAAATAATCGAGGAACGCGATTACATTTCACAAGAAAAACCGAGTGGTTATCGCTCGTATCATATGATTATCGAATACCCAGTACAAACCATTCACGGGGAACGAACGATTTTAGCCGAAATCCAAATTCGTACGCTAGCCATGAATTTTTGGGCATCCATCGAGCACTCATTAAACTATAAATATAAGGGTGTATTTCCAGAGGAAATAAAGAATCGTCTTCAAAGTGCTGCTGAAGCCGCTTTTCGATTAGATGAGGAAATGTCTTTAATTCGCAATGAAATTCAAGAAGCTCAAAAATATTTCAGCGATTACAAGGAAACTGGACCTGCTGATTTCCCGAAAACAAGTGGAGGGAGGACGAAACGCTTATGAAATTTTTCATTCAATCACGTAATGATGATTTATCAAATGAATTGATGGATAGAGCCAAAACGTATTTGTCGGATTTTGGCTTGGAATGGAATGAAGAATCTCCTGACATCGTTCTTTCTATTGGTGGAGATGGCACGCTCCTTCATGCTTTTCATCGCTATCGTGAACAATTAGCGACGGTAGCTTTCGTAGGTATTCACACAGGGCATTTAGGATTTTATGCGGACTGGAAGCCTGCTGAAATCGAGAAGTTGGTCATTTCAATTGCTAAAAAAGAATTTGAAGTAATTCAGTATCCGCTTTTGGAAGCAACGATTCATTATCGCAATGATGACCAAACAAAGTATTTAGCTTTAAATGAAAGTACGATCAAATCGCCAGATGTTACGCTTGTAATGGATGTTGAACTCAACGGCACTCATTTTGAACGATTCCGTGGAGACGGTTTGTGTATGTCAACACCGTCAGGCAGTACAGCTTACAATAAAGCCTTAGGTGGAGCGGTCATTCACCCGTCGTTAGATGCGATGCAATTGACGGAGATGGCATCCATCAACAACCGAGTGTTTCGTACAGTAGGTGCACCTCTCGTATTACCTGCACACCATACATGCGTATTGAAACCGGTAAAAGCACCCGACTTCATGGTCACAGTCGATCATGTTCAGCTTTTACATAAAGATGTCAAATCGATTGAGTATCGTGTGGCAAAAGAAAAAGTGCGTTTCGCACGCTTTAGACCGTTTCCATTTTGGACGCGCGTTCACGACTCGTTCATTGACAGCGATGTCTAATCAATTTCAATTGCCATTCATTTCGACTAAAGAACAAATATTGCGAGAGGCTTTAGCTGAATGGGATATTTCAAAACGAACATTAACCGCCATCAAATATGAAGGTGGATCACTACTTGTAAATGGACAGGAAAAAACGGTCAGACATATTCTCCAAAAAGGAGATATGGTGACCGTTATTTTTCCGCCTGAAAAGGTCAGTGAAGGCCTTTTATTGCAGGCAGGGGAACTCGATATTGTGTATGAAGATGACGTGCTTTTAGTTGTGAATAAACCCGCTGGACTCGTGACCATTCCTTCGAAAGAACATCCGACAGGGAGTTTAGCGAACATCATCGCATACTATTATGACCAGAACTATATTTCATCGACCGTTCATATTTTAACTCGTCTAGATCGTGATACTTCAGGGCTAATTTGTCTCGTGAAAAATAGGCATATCCATCATTTAATGACCTCAAATCATTTATTGGAAAAAACGTATGAAGCATTTGTTGAAGGAAATGTAGAGTTAAATCAACAATCCATTATTGCACCAATTGGGCGAAAAGGATCGAGTATTATAGAGCGTGAAGTTCAAGCAGATGGCCAATATGCACATACAGATGTTACGGTTTTGAAGCGTTTCGAGCGATTCACGCATGTTAGCTGTTTATTGCACACAGGCAGAACTCACCAAATACGCGTTCACTTAGCTCATATCAAGCATCCATTGGTCGGAGATGAACTCTACGGAGGATCAGTAAAGGATTTAATACGCTCCGCTCTTCATTGTTCAAGTCTTACCATCAAACATCCATTAACTAAAGAAGTGATGAAGTTGAAAGCACCGTTACCAAAAGACATGAGCGAGTTTTTGGCACTTCAATCATCCCCATAATCGTGAAATTTTTCAGCGATGTACGGCTGTTTAGAAGGAACGGAGACCGTCTCCATTTCAGGATAGCGAAGAGCTGTTAATTTCCCGCCAAATACACAGCCTGTATCAATATTAATCGTCGCGTTTTTCTTGCGTGGTTCTTTTACAGGCGTGTGACCATATACGATTAACGCATCTCCATGGTACGCTTTCGCCCAGTCTTTTCGAACAGGTCTACCATCAGGATGTTTTTCTCCACTAATATCTCCGTATAAGACAAAAGTGATGATGTTTTTTTGAATAGGTTGACCAATCATATCTTCGCGAATTCCGGCATGAGCAATGATGAGTTTTTCGTTATCAAGTCGATTGTAGAAAGGAAGCTTCTCATAAAACGCGATGAATCTTTTGCGGAATTTCTCTTGTTTTGACTTGGTCAATTGCTTGAATTCAGCCACAGTTGTTTCTAAACCATGGGTAATTTGAACATTAGAGCCCTTTAAGTAACGATAGAATTTATTGCAGTGATTTCCCGGGCAATAAAATAACTTTTTTGCATCTTCCATATTGAATAAGAATTGCCATACTGCGAGTGACTCTGGACCTCGGTCAGCTGCATCTCCTACAAATGCTAAATTTCGACCGTCTGGATGAATAAACGTCCCATTTTTTTGTTCATATCCAAGTACTTTAAGTAATTCGAGAAGTTCTTCATAACAGCCGTGTATATCACCAATGATGTCATATGGCATGTTTTTCACCTCTTCACATGAATTATGTTGCTATGTGTACAGTGTAACCCATAAAATAACTACATATGAATGAAAGTCATTGTCTTTATGTAAAGCAATGAAAGGGGGACACGATCATGGCAGACCAACCATACAACCGAGAAGAAAACGAAATGGACGACGAAAAGTTATTAGCCATACTATTCAATCGTGATTTTGACACATTCCGTGAAGAATTCCTTTCTTTGCACCCGTATGATCAAGCACAATTTTTTGAGAAAATCGATCCTGAGATGAGACAAATCATCTTTGAATACTTATCGCCTAAAGAAATGGCTGAAATTTTTCAGTCCATCGAGTTAGATGACGATGAATACGAACCTTTCCTAAAGGAAATGGAAAACACGTATGCTGCTGATATGTTATCGGAAATGTACGCCGATAACGCAGTAGATGTTCTAAACGAACTTGGCAAAGACCAAGTGGCAAGTTACTTGACGATCATGGATAACGAGTCTGCTCAAGAAATCAAAGACTTGCTGCACTATGAAGAATATACAGCCGGCTCCATCATGACAACAGAATATGTGGTCATTCCTGAAAACTCTACCGCCCGTTCGGCGATGACGATATTGAGAAACGCAGCACCAGAAGCCGAAACCATTTACTACATTTTCGTTGTGAATGAAGAAAATAAACTCACGGGTGTCGTGTCACTTCGTGACTTAATTATTTGCGATGAAGATACGTTGATCCGTTCGATTATGAATGAACGTGTAGTGAGCGTGTCCGTGAGTGAAGACCAAGAAGAAGTCGCACGAATGATTAAAGATTATAATTTCCTTGCTGTACCAGTGGTTGATTTCCAAAATCATTTGCTTGGGATTATTACAGTCGATGATATTTTGGATGTATTAGAAGAAGAAGCAAATGATGATTACTCGAAACTTGCTGCCGTATCCGAAATGGATACGTTCGACAAAGGTCCATTAACTGCTGCGAAGAAGCGTCTTCCATGGCTTATCATTCTTTTATTCCTAGGAATGATTACCGCGAATTTGATGGGAATCTTTGAAAAAACGCTCGATCAAGTCGCTATTTTAGCTGTCTTTATTCCATTAATTGCAGGGATGGCTGGTAATAGTGGAACACAAGCGCTCGCAGTAGCTGTTCGCGGGATTGCGACAGGGGATATTGAAGAACAGAGTAAGATGAAACTCTTGATTCGTGAAGCGGGAACGGGCTTGATAACTGGGTTAGTTTGTGGAGTTGTTGTAGTGGCAATCGTTTATTTCTGGCAGCATCAATTATTGCTCGGATTATTAGTTGGAGCAGCGATATTTGGTTCGATTTTTGTTGCAACTTTGGCAGGATCATTTGTGCCTTTATTAATCCACCGCATGAATATCGATCCAGCCGTAGCATCAGGTCCATTTATTACAACACTTAATGATATTATCAGTATCTTAATCTATCTCGGGTTAGCAAGCATGTTCTTAACTCAGCTTTGATGACAATGGCCTTTTCAAAAAGTCTGTATAAATATAAACGTTGATTTCCACTGCAGTGGACGCTTTCCGGGGAGGCCAACAGGATGTTGGTTTCAAAGACGTTGCCACAGGACGTGGCGTTCTTAGTCTTTGTTCCTCTAAAACCCGCTCCAGGGTCTAAAGCTCGCGCTGTTCCCCTCGGAGTCGCCACCTCCATTCCAATCAATTATAATGGTTGTAATCATTAAGATATAATGTGCATTTTTCCACATTGTCGTCTGTGGAACAAGAAATAGGCGACCACTAAATAACAAAAAATAATTTTCATATAAACACCATACTGAGAAAAGTGCAATTGCACTTTTCTTTTTTGTGAGGTAATATTAGTACCAGGTATTAATAATTAGTTATAACTTAGGGGGAACATAGATGTCTTTATCATTACAAGGTAAAACGTATGTCATTATGGGTGTTGCAAATAAACGAAGTATTGCTTGGGGAATTGCTCAATCACTTGATAAAGCTGGCGCAAATTTAATTTTCACATATGCAGGTGAACGATTTGAAAAACCTGTTCGTGATTTAGTTGAAACACTTGAAGGAAGACATGAACTTGTTTTACCATGTGACATTACGATTGATGAAGATGTCGAAAACTGTTTTTCTACAATTGAAAAAGAAGTCGGAAAAATTGATGGCTTGGCACATTGTATCGCCTTCGCTAAATCTGAAGAATTAGCTGGTAATTTCTCTGACACGTCAAGAGAAGGGTTTTTATTAGCTCATAACATTAGCTCATTTTCATTAACAGTTGTTGCGAAAGCTGCGAAACCTTTAATGACTGAAGGCGGAAGCATTGTAACTTTAACTTACCTCGGTGGGGAAAAAGTCGTGCCTAACTACAACATTATGGGTGTTGCAAAAGCATCACTTGATATGTCGGTTCGTTATTTAGCTGCTGACCTTGGTCAATACAATATTCGTGTTAACGCTATTTCAGCAGGACCAATTCGTACATTGTCTGCAAAAGGTGTTAGCGACTTTAATAGCATATTAAAAACAATCGAAGAGCGTTCACCATTGCGTCGTAATACAACTCCTGAAGAAGTTGGCGACACAGCGTTATTCTTATTTAGCAACTTATCGCGCGGTATAACTGGCGAAACCATCCACTGCGACAGCGGATATCACATTCTGTAAAAGGTCTGCATAAACTAACTCAAAAAAGGACGTGACTGTATCATTGGAAACTGATCCTCTCCTTTTTGTTAGTGGACCTCCAGTATATCGACATCACAGGAAAATCAAAAAATGGATCGAAGAAAGTACATCGATCTTTCCAGAACGGCAATTAGAAGTAGAAGTAAAAGTAGAATCTGAAGTGAAGACTGAATCGACCATGTGGAAGAGACTGAATTACTTCACTTCGCCATTTGCTCAACACGTATACAAACCTTTAACTTTTCAAATGAAGTATGGTGAAAGCCTCCAAGGTTTAGTCGACAAGCTTGACGACGAAAGTGCCACCCTTCGATTAGTTGACGGTACCATCATCTCCATAGATATGAACGACATTCAAGAAATTAACTGGCGAGGAAAACCCTTTCCAGTGCGTTTTAGATGATTCGTTAGAAGAAGATACCCAGAGATGGGTGTCTTTTTTTGTCGACGACATCGTCGAATGATAATGAAACAGCGGATGCTCATCTAAAACATTGGGTACTATTTATATTTTTTCAAGATGAATATTTCAAAAATAGAACGTGGAAGATTTTTCACATCGTAAAAATATATACGTTTTAAAAGGATATTGAAGTCAATCGATTTATTTTAGAATTGGAACGAAAATAATAGAGAATATGTGAAAATATTTTGGGGAAAATAATGTGAGTCAAAACATTTCAGAAAAGATGAAATGTTTTTTTATTTGTTTTGAAGGATGATTCTGCTTGCGCAGAAGCATAATAGATCGATCGATTACGCCATATTATTATCACTACATAACGCAGTATTCCTCTTACCAAACGACAAATTATCAAAAGATAACACCATATTAAATTAAACAAAAATCTTTCAAGAATGAAGCTTCTGCTACGGCAGAAGCACACTATTTAAAATCAGAATAGCCCAATCTCATAATAGAGATTGGGCTTATTAGACACTGCAAGCTTGAAGTACTTATTTTATTCGCATACCCCTAAAAATACGTCTGCTACACACTCAATGCCGCAGAAGCAATTTAAGTCAACTGTGATACAGCTATCAGAAGGTCGGAAATTACGAACCTTACAAATTTGGCTGAGTTTCAGTTTAGTACCGCATTCATCTAGAAGATTTACTTCGTGGTTATGTCGATCAAGTGGCTCTAGTACTCGAAGAGTTGCACAGCAACCATCAAATACGTCCTCGACACGGAAAAATACGGAGAAGCAATCACAGTCATGATAATCGTTATCGCGGAAGAATGCTTTAAATGGTGTACCTTCTTTCGTCAAAAGCATGAATACGCGAGTATCAGCTTGGTGACGTGAAGGACTTACAAGACCACCTAGTGGTTCTAAAAAGCAATTCGTAGGGCAAACCGGACAATCATTTTCCACTACAGCATCTTGAATGTCTTTAATCGCGCGTACGACGTCACAAATGCAGCGACCTGTGGTGATTCCAGCTACGGTAGATGTTGATTCCAAGTTACGTCCACATCCCATTTTGTTTTCACCTCGCTTTCTTTCAAAGTCTTTATAATTTATGTCGATGTTGATAAAGAAACAGGGCTATTCGACCTTTATTACATAAACTTTCTTTTTCAACTCATACTAAGAAAAAAGGTGATATCCATGAAAAAATTAGGTTGGTTGATTTTAGCTATATCTCTGCTCTTAAGTGGATGTTCAAGTGATCCACAGATTGATTTGCTTCATGCTAAGCAGGATGAACAAGAGTTAGAAACTTTACGGTTCATATTAGAAGACGAGGAGAAAATGAGTGAATCTGTTGGGGTATTTTTCGATCATCAAGTCATTGTGGCTGTTCAAGTGCATCCGCTATCGAAATTCAGAAAAGAAAAAATCGAGAAGCGAATTTCTGATGAGTTAAAGAAAAAATTTCCGGATCATGAGATCTTTGTTTCGAGCGACTTAAAAATCATGTGGGAATTAAAAGACTTAGTCGACCAGAACCCATCTGAAGAAACGTTGAAAAAAACGTTGGCCGACATCCAGTCATTAGCTAAGGAGGCAACATAATGGATGCGAAGTCATATCAACCGATTGTAGACCAAATTGCACCAAAACGTCCTGTCTTGAAAAATTGTATGACAGCCTTTTTAACAGGAGGTATTATTTGTGCAATCGGTCAGCTCATTTCGTATGTGTATATGTACTTTTTCGATTTCACCGAACGGACAGCCAGCAATCCAACTGTCGCTACGATGGTGTTTATCGCCATGTTATTAACAGGTTTCGGACTCTATAAAAAAATAGGTCAATTTGGCGGGGCAGGATCTGCAGTTCCGGTTACAGGGTTTGGGAATGCTGTGATTTCAGCAGCAATTGAACATAAATCAGAAGGATTTATTTTAGGTGTTGGTGGCAATATGTTTAAATTAGCTGGCGCTGTTATTGTGTATGGCGTATTTTCTGCTTTTGTCGTTGCTTTAATTAAGACGATTTTAGTGTCGATGGGAGTGCTAGAGTGGTCATGAAATCACGCCTTCTAACTTTTCTATCAAGACCAACGATTCTTTCAACTGCTGTTACGGCAGGTCCTCTGGAAAAACAAAGTGTATTCCATTCTTCTTTTGATGTCATTTATGATGACGAACGAACACATTTAAAGACGAATGAACAAGGAAATGCACAATTAATAGAAGATACATGTTTACTTGCCGTTCGAAAAGCGGGATTGGAAATAGCGGATATTGATGTTTTACTTAGTGGAGATTTAGTAAATCAGATGACGCCGACTAATTTTGCAGCGAGAGAACTTGCTATCCCATTTATGGGGATGTTTTCTGCTTGTGCAACATCTGTTTCATCTTTAATAACTGGAAGTGTTTTAATCGAATCTAACCTTGTAGAAAACGTGCTATTTGGATCTTCGAGTCAGCATAATGCGGTTGAACGACAATTCCGCTATCCAATTGAATATGGTGCACAAAAGCCTCCAACAGGTCAATGGACGGTTACGGCAGGTGGGTTCGGTGTTTTATCTCACTCAAAAAGTAATCTACCGTATGTTCACTCTGCAACAATAGGACAAGTTGTTGACTGTGAATGCACAGACCCACTAGATATGGGAAGTGCGATGGCACCTGCAGCATTTGATACAATTCAAACTCATTTAAATGAAAACGGAAATGACGTTCCTTATGATCTCATTATGACAGGGGATTTAGGGAAAACGGGGTTTGCAATTTTACAAGAACTTATGAAAAAAAGTGGACTTAATTCTTATCCAGTCAAAGTCTACCGTGATGCTGGAGCTGAATTTTATGGCAATAAATCTGAGTTCCGCTCAGGTGCAAGTGGAGCTGGATGTTCTGCTTCCGTGTATTTTGGTCCGATATATAGTGATTTATTAGCTAAAAAAATAAAAAAAGTACTGTTAGTTGCAACAGGAGCTTTGCTATCGCCGCTCTCCTTCCAACAAGGGGAAACGATTCCATGCATTGCACATGCTGTTGAACTTTGCATAGATTGAGGTGTAGGGATGATACTTTCAACCATTATCGCGTTTGTAGTTGGTGGACTTGTTTGTGTAGTAGGTCAATTGTTATTTGACGTAGCAAAGTTAACACCTGCACATACATTAAGCCTGTTAGTTGTTGTAGGATCCGTTCTAGATGGGTTTGGATTATACGAACCGTTTATCGATTTTGCTGGTGCAGGGGCCACGGTTCCCATCATGTCTTTTGGTAACTCACTAACCCATGGTGCATTACAAGAGGCGGAAAAGCATGGCATAATCGGTGTTTTAACAGGAATGTTCGAAGTCACAAGTTCAGGAATTAGTGCCGCTATTCTTTTTGGGGTCATTGGTGCACTACTATTTAAGTCAAAAGGAAACATCTAATAAGGTATTTGCCCTCCTCAATCCTATTTGTTCGCATATTCTAGGTCGAATAGGAAAGGGGGGAAATAACATGTACGGATGCTGTAATCCTTATGATGACTACAAGTCTAATAACGGGTCTACGTTTGTTTTAATCGTCGTACTTTTCATCCTATTAATCATAGTTGGTAAAAGTTTTTGTTAGGAGGGAATCGTATGCATGATTCATTTTTTAAGAAAATCGAACAAAAAACGGGCGTTTCAATGGATGAAGTTTTCACTTTAGCCAACGCTATTCAGTTCGCTGACTTTTCAGATGAAAAACAGGTAAAGAAAATTGTTCGCAAAGTTTCTAAACTAGCTGGAAAACCACTAACTAAAGAGTTTGAGCAACAGATTGTTGAGTCTGTTATTCAAAAAGGAAACAAAATTGATTTGAATGAAATATCTTCAATGATAAATAAAAATAATTAATTTTGGTTTTGACGGACATAAAAGCGGGTAAAGTATCGTATAACATGGTAACAAAAGGAGGATGACGACGATGGGTTACATCTTACCAATTCAACCAGTTCAATCTCAACAATACGCAAATAGATTGCAAATGAGCAATTATGACTTTGCGCATATTAATGCCGTTCAACCAATTAAAATGAAATCGATATTTGATGATCAGTTGGAAGAACGTTCAAAACAACTTGAAGAGGAAGATGAATCAATATCTGTCTCATCGCATTCTTTCCGACAAGCTGTACCATATAAGGGATTCATTCAACCGAACCCTGTCAATCTATCTCCTGAAATCGCTAAAGTTAGCGGTAAAGGAAATCAAATTAACGCATATATTTAGTCGCTCATAACGTTTTCTCATTTTAATGAGAAAACGTTTTTTTTTTTTGAAGTTAGTAGATTACATTTTTAGTAGACTACTAATGACAAACAAAGAAATTACCATTTTTATGAGAACACTATATTTCCTGGAACATAGAAGAAGCGCACACATTCAACCTCAAAATGTGTGCGCTTCTTATTTGGTTAATTTAATATTTTCTCCATTGTTCGATGAGGAATACCAGCATCTAAAAATTCAGGCGAAGTAATTTTATAATTTAACTTTTCATAAAATGGAATGGCATAGGATTGTGCATTCAATTTTACAGTTGAAAGACCAGCTTGTAATGCATACTCTTCCATCTTCTCCATCATCAAGTTTCCAAGATGTTTTCCTCGATAGTCTGGTAAGATGCAAACCCGTTCTACTTTGGCAATGCCAGTTTCAGGTTCACGTATGCGACCTGCTCCAATAGGTTGGGAACCATCATAAGCTATAAAATGAGTCGCATAAGAATCATGTTCATCAAGTTCTAAATGGACAGGAACATTTTGTTCTTCGACGAATACGAGTTGTCTTACGTGAAAAGCATCGTTTCGTTCTTGTTCGGTTTCTACTCTTTTTGCCGAAATCAATTATTCTCCAGCTCCAGACAAACGGAATGTTTCATATACCGTCCAAGAACCATCTTCTAATTGATACAACAAATGTAAGCGATCAATGATTTCTTCATGATCTACACCAACCATTTTTAATTGACCAAAAATGTCATCGTGTTCACCTGATGCCATTTTTTGAGCAATGGTGATATGCGGAACAAAGGCATATTCAGCTTCAGCTCCTAAAACATCTGAGTGCAAATCTTTATGAAGTTCTAGAAGTTCAGGAGTAGGTTCTACTTTAAAGTAAATGGCGTTTGTAACTGGTGAGAACGAGCTCACACGGGACGTCTGTAAAGAAAAGGGTTTATGACGTTTTACAACTTCTCCGATTTGAGTTGATAGTGTTTCGATTTCTTCATCACTCGCTTCAAATACGCCTTTGACAGTCATATGTGGTGTGATAAGTGAATAATGTGGGTCATAACGTTTACGGTATGAGTTAGCTAAATCTTGTAGTTTTTTCGATGGGAATGCAACGACTCCGTATTTCATCATCAAAAACCTCCTTCTTAGTTGAATGAATACATACTTATAGTATAGCAAAGATTTCGGAATTGGCATTCAATTAACTTATTAGTGACCAAAATTCATTTGAAGTGCACGTTTCATATCCGGTTGCCAATGTTTCCAAGTATGGTCTCCGTTAAATTCGTCATAGAACACTGAAAAACCTCTTTCTACCATCAATGAATTCAAAACACGATTCGGTTTTAGGAAGTTTTCCACTTCTCCACGAGTCGTTTTCACTTCATCTTCCTTTAAGCCGATGATGTGATAAACCGAGAAAGCATGAGGGGCACGAGCATGTTCAACCTTTTCTAAAACCGCTTCATTTACTAGTGGTGAATGAAGAATAACTTTCCCAAAAATATTTGGATATTTGACTGCCGCTAATAAAGAAACAGTAGCTGCTAAAGAATCTCCAATTAAAGCTCGTCCCATACCAATTTGGTAAGTTGGATACGTAGCATCTAAATAGGGAACGAGTTCATGTGCTAAAAATCGTAAATAAGCATCATGCTGTTCGCCGTCCGGATGATATTTTTTTAGACGATCTTCGACGCTCTTATAAGGAACGCCAACGACAATAATATTTTCGATTTCGTTATTTTCAAGTAATTCATCAGCAACACGAGGAATTCGTCCTAATTGAAAATAGTCTTTGCCGTCTGAGGCAATTAAAACTGTATATTTATAAAGAGGTGAATAGTTAGAGGGTATGTAAATAAGTAGTTGCATATCTTCTTGTAAAGCTTCACTAAATAGTGTGATATCTTGGATTGTTCCTTTTGACATATGACAAGTCCTCCTAGGTATTAACGGTAAAGAAATTGTAACATAATGCAGTCGGAAGGTATAATAATGAGTAGGGAAATGAATGTTCTACAGAAATGGAGATGAAAAGATGGATCAATTACAACCAAGAGTACATTCGAATGCAGTATATGAAGCTACGAAGGAAGCATTATTAAGACGTGGTGTCACGATTCAAGAAATTGCAAATATCGTTTTTGAGATGCAAATTGCTTATAACATTGGACTAACAATTGAGCATTGTATCGAATCAGTGGAAAGTGTATTGAAAAAACGAGAAATGCAACATGCGATTTTAGTTGGTGTAGAGTTAGATGAACTGGCTGAGAAAAAAATGTTATCTGCTCCACTTCAACAAATCGTTGAAGCCGATGAAGGATTATTTGGAGTAGATGAAACAATCGCCCTCGGATCTGTATTTACATATGGAAGTATAGCCGTCACTACGTTCGGGCATTTGGATAAAAATAAAATTGGTATTATCAAAAAGTTGGATACAAAAATCGGTAATGGAATCCATACATTTTTAGATGATCTGGTAGCGAGTGTAGCAGCTTGTGCTTCTTCTCGTATTGCACATCGAACGCGTGATTTAGAAGAACATAATGAAACATTTGCGGATATTACACCTGAAGAAACTGCACCTGAGACAAAAGTTGAGGGTACAACAACTTAATTTAATGGTAATAAATGTCTTCTGACTTATCGAACTATTACCTATTATGAGATAATTCGTGCTAGAATATAAATTGGAAGACGAATCATATTTAAGGGGGACAACCATTTATGAAGAAGAAAAAAGTAGGAATTCTTGCAGCATTAGGGTTATCTGCGACTCTATTATTAGGCGCATGTAATTCAGGCGGAGATTACAAGTTTATCAGTATCGTTACAGGCGGTACGACTGGTACTTATTATTCACTTGGTGGAACACTGGCAAACATTATTTCTGAAGAAGCTGGTGTGGAAACAACTGCTGAAGTTTCTCAAGCATCTGCAGCTAACATGACAGCGCTTAAAGATGGAAAAGCTGAAATTGCTTTCGTACAAACAGATATCGCTTACTATGCAACTGCTGGGGAATTAATGTTTGAAGGCGATGCAATTGATTCAATCGCAGCTATCGGTGCTCTTTACCCAGAAACAATTCAGTTAGTTACAACTGCTGATACTGGCATTGCATCTTATGAAGATCTTAAAGGTAAAAAAGTATCTGTAGGTGCTCCTGGTTCAGGAACATTCGCTAATGCTGAACAACTTTTAGAAATTCACGGTATGACGATGGATGATATTGATGCTCAAAACTTGGACTTTGGTGAATCTCAAGAAAGTTTGCAATCAGGTCAAATTGATGCTGCTTTCATTACTTCTGGAACGCCAACTGGTGCAGTTGAAAGCTTAAACGCAACGACTGAAGTTGTCATTGTTCCTGTTGAAGATTCAAAAGCTGATGAACTAATTGAAAAGTATCCTTATTACGCTAAAGAAACAATTCCTGCTGGAACATATGGTATGGCTGGTGAAGTACCAACTGTTTCTGTTCTTGCTATGTTAGCTGTAACTAAGGATCTTCCTGAAGATCTAGTTTATGATATTACTAAAGCAATTTACGAAAATACGGATCAAATTCAACATCCTAAAGGTGCATTTATCAAAGCTGAAACAGCGTTAGATGGGATCGATATCGATGTACATCCAGGTGCTCAAAAGTACTTTGATGAAGTAAATAAATAAGATTCAAATAAGACGATGAAGCAATTGCTTCATCGTTCTTTCTTCTAGAAAGTATTTGAACAAGAAGAAAATGTCTCACTCATGTCCTAAAATTGGACAAGGTGGGTTTTTCTCATGAAATGAGGTTATTCCAATGAAAAAGAGCAAATTAATAATTGGAGTAATTATTTTCTTGACTACCCTATTCATTTTGCTGGTTCCATATCGTTGGAGCTTTGTATTCTTCGAGCAACGGACAACAAATCCTGTTGCCTATCTTCCTCTAAATGATGAGAAGACCTTTCACATTCGCTATACCCATTCAATTCATTTATCAGATGTCTTCGAAACGTATAAAATAACAAATGACCATCAAATCCAAATTTTCTCTCTTGAATATGAGGATTTTGCAATCGGAATGCCCTCAGGTGCTGGTGAAGGAGAGAAATTTTTCGAATTAGATGGGAAGTATTACATAACCAACATGTCACAAGTATTTCCATCTATTAGTATGTTGGTAGGGGATATTAATAAAGACCTTGCTTTTAAGTACGATAACAACGAATATAATTTAAAGGACTACTTAATAAGAGGTGAGTCGTATACATTCCAAGTTGCGCGCTTATCCCTATTGGACCAACTGAGAGGAGCGAGGATTCGTGAGTGATAAAACAAAACATCCAGAAAAAGATGAACAGTTCGAACAGTTAACTGACGAACAACAACGTGAAATATTAGAGAAGTATGATCCGGAATCGAATACACGAGATTTAAAAGGCATTATGTTGAAAGTTGTATTCTTTGGATTGCTAGCCTTTTCTTTATTCCAAGTGTACACAGCCATTTTTGGCCAATACACAGCCTATATTCAGCGGTCCATCCATTTAGGCTTTGCCTTATCATTAATTTTCTTGCTGTTCCCAGCAATTAAAAAAGGCGATCGTAGCAAACGAAACCGGATTCCCTTTTATGATTACATTTTATCGATTTTATCCATTGGTGTCGGTTTATACTGGCCAATTATGTACAACGACTTAGTATTCCGAGTAGGTAATGTAACTACTCCAGATTTAGTTGTCGGTGTATTAGCAATTTTGCTTGTTTTGGAAGCAACTCGAAGAGCGGTTGGTCTACCAATCACGATTATTTCAACTGTATTTATTCTTTACACGTTCTTCGGTCGTTATTTCCCAGGATTCTTGGCTCACCGTGGTCAAGATTTAGAAAGTGTTGTTCAACTGATGTTCTTTACAACGGATGGTATTCTAGGTACTCCGTTAAGCGTATCTGCTACGTTCATATTCGTATTCTTGTTATTTGGAGCGTTTTTAGTGAAGACCGGTGTGGGTCAATATTTTAATGATTTAGCCGTTGCTTTTGCAGGACATTTAATTGGTGGACCTGCTAAAGTAGCCATTTTCTCAAGTGCCTTGCAAGGAACAATCTCAGGAAGTTCTGTAGCGAACGTAGTAACATCAGGATCATATACGATTCCAATGATGAAAAAACTTGGCTATAAAAAAGAATTTGCCGGTGGGGTAGAAGCAGCTGCTTCTACTGGTGGTCAAATTATGCCTCCAATCATGGGTGCAGCAGCATTCTTAATGGT
Source organism: Paenisporosarcina quisquiliarum (assembly GCF_043641925.1). GTDB lineage: Bacteria > Bacillota > Bacilli > Bacillales_A > Planococcaceae > Paenisporosarcina > Paenisporosarcina quisquiliarum_A. The sequence goes on along the minus strand of NZ_JBHZRU010000007.1, from coordinate 74,070 downwards.
TGAATTCATTGGTGGAATTGAATATTGGGATATTGCAAAAGCAGCAGCAATTCCTGCATTGCTTTATTTCACAGGTATTTGGATTATGACTCACTTTGAAGCCAAACGAGTTGGATTAAGAGGGTTAAAACCAGAAGAAATGCCAGACCGCAAAGCAGTCTTAAAGAAAATTTACTTACTGCTGCCGATTGTTGGAATTATCGTTATGTTATTTAACAATATCCCTACGATGCAAGCAGCTTTGTACGGTATTTTATTAACGATCATTGTAAGTTCATTCAATAAAGAAACACGTCTTGGATTTAAAGATATTATCGAAGCACTTGTAGATGGAGCCCGCACAGCACTTGCTGTAGCAGCCGCAACTGCAGCTGCAGGTATTATCGTAGGTGTTGTTGTAAAAACAGGACTAGGATTAAGTTTAGCTAATGGACTTGTTTCTGCATCTGGTGGAAACGTATTGCTAACGCTATTCTTTACGATGTTAGCTGCGATTGTTTTAGGTATGGGATCACCAACTACAGCGAACTACGTTATTACGTCGACAATAGCAGCGCCAGCCATTATTACATTATTAATGCTGGATTCACCTGAAGGTGCAGTGGTACCTATCGCTGTTGCATTGTCAGCTCATTTATTCGTATTCTATTTTGGTATTATTGCCGATATTACACCACCAGTTGCATTAGCAGCATTTGCAGCATCGGGTGTTTCTGGAGGCGATCCTATCAAAACAGGTGTAACTTCTGCAAAACTCGCGATTGCCGCATTCATTATTCCATATATGTTTGTGCTTTCTCCTGAGTTGTTAATGATTGATACGACCATTCCTCAATTGATATGGGTATTAATCACAGCTATATCAGGTATGATCGCAATTGGTGCTGGAATGATTGGATATTGGTACCGTGATGTGAAGTGGTATGAGCGTATTTGGGCTGTTATCGCCGGACTATTGCTTATTTACCCTGAAGGTATTTCAGACACAATTGGTTTAATTATGTTTGTATCAATCTTTGCATTCCAATATTTCACACGTGATAAAAGTCATGACAAAGTAAAAGCTGCACCAGTAGCTTAAAAGGAAAAACCGAATGTAACGGCTAAGTTGCCGATGCATTCGGTTTTTTTTTGAAATAATTTTATTTAGCTACTCAAAATAGTTTTCAAATATGATATGATTTAATTATCAAGTTATCATAATATTACCATTTTTAGGTAAAAGGAGATTAAGCATGAATCTACAAGAATTAGCTACAAAAATTAATGCGTGTGTAGAAGATGTTGACTTAGTTGCAGCTCGTAAGTATATGGAAGAAAACAAAGAGCTGCTGAAAGACAATAAAAGTTTATTAAAAAGAAATGCCCGAGAATTGTTCGATTTTCTTTTAAATGCTTCTGAATCTAATTCAAAGCCATTATCGAGAGAAGAGGTAGCAGCAACCAATGCCATCAACCTATACGCTACTAGGTTTGATATTAGAGGCTTAAAGATTGCTGTTAAAAACCATAGTGAGTTGCTACTTCGAGAAGACATTACGCCTTATTTGAATAAAGACGCTAGAATATTACTAGAAGGCATGGGAGCAATACAAAAAAGTAATTAATACATAATGAGCAATTCCTCTCTAGAACAATTAGAGAGGAATTGTTTTTTTATACTGAAAAAATGTCTAAGGGTTTTTAGATATAAGTCTAAAAAAAACATAGCTTGCACCATTATTTTTGTGCAGGCTATGTTTTTCTAATTGCATTGGAATGAATAAGAAACACTGCGAATACAATAGTACAAAGCTAGTAGGAAAGGAGGGAAAGCGTTGTTTGAAGTTTACAATATCGCCATTATTCCATTGATTCTTGGATTAGTCGAATTGTTTAAACGTGCGGGAGTATCGAATAGATTCTCACCATTTATAGCTGTTATTTTAGGCGTGTTAGCTGGAATTTTTTATATCACGACAGATATTAAGCAAGGAATCATTATCGGACTTATGTTAGGTTTATCTGCGAGTGGATTATATAGTGGATCTAAAAACTTTATGCAAGGAAGCGGGAAATAATCACTTATTATTAGTAAGTATTTCCCTGTGGTTAAAGAATAAATATGGTCGGGTATTTCTTTTGTTTCTCCACAGGAGACTTTAGAAATAGCCGACCACTTTCCTATTAAAAATCCGATTTACACTTATTAAATCTAAATTTAGATGTACAAATTGGTTTTCAATACATATTAAAAAATTTTCATGTCAAGTAATTAATTCAATTGGATATATCTTAGATGAGAAAAATTTCATATCGGAAATTATTTACCTTTTCTAATCAAATTCAAAAGAATATATAAGCATTTGATTAATTTATATATGAGCTATTTTTATTTTAGCGGAAGTTGGCGAATCCAGTGGGATTAGCGTGTCTCGGTGAGACCCCGCAGCGAGCTTTGCGAATGAGGAGGCTCACAGACCGCCCCGCGGAAAGCGTCCAGCTGTAGCGAACGAGTAGAATGTAGCATATCTATTAATTACAGCATTTTTTGTGATCTGTGAAATTGATTCATCAGTTTAAACCATGGTGATTTAGGGCAAAATAGACCAAATGAATGGTTCATGTATTTTATTATGAAAAGTTGCTCATTCTAGTGTTGTGGACAACCACTTAGGGAATAAGTTAAATGGTAAAGGATTTTATTCAAAGGGGATATGAAGATGAATGACCGATTATTAGAAAGTTTAGGAGAATATTTTGTTTATCACAGCGTTTTAGAACGATGCGGATTAACGTTCGAACAATTTATTGATAAATGGGAAAAAGGAATGTGGCAAGGATTTTAAAATCCCTTGCCAGATTTTTTTTATTTAAAATCCGCCGCGTTCATCTACATGGTGATTGTTTTGACCGTCCTTCACATGTAGTTCTTTCTTTTTCTCGTCAGACAAACCGTTCCCAATAGGTTGAGCCGTATTTACTTCATGAATGTTGGTTTGAGTGTGTTTTTCTTTAGACTCATTCGTTTTCTTTTCCATTTCATCTCATCCTTTCAATTATGAATTAAACCATTAATGGTATGTACAACTACCATACTTTCATACACTTTAGATTTAAAAATACCGCTTAGCCAATAGGCGAAGCGGTTCTAACTTTTTCTAATCTTCTTTTTCGTTCTCAAGGTTTTGATTCGCATGAAGTTGATTTTGTTCCATTTTTAAACGATCTTGTTCGTTCTCTTGACCTTGATTATTCTGATTGTTTTGTTGCTGATAGATCCGTTGATGTTTGTTTTGTTGATTATCATTATCTTGACCTTTTTGACCCATAATAATTCCTCCTCATTATTAATGGAATTCCTATTGACTATTTTCCCTTTTAACAGCAATTAAAACATTTTTCCAACTAACTGGTATTTTCTATTTAAATAAAGAATTTTATAGTAAGCAGTTTGAACCAAAAAACTTTATAAAAAATGCATACTTTTTCAGAAATGAGGGTAAGAAATAAATAGCCACATCGATTTAACGACTAACGTTAAGTCTTCTTCCTTTATTATCAGGAATTAAGAAGACTTAATGGGAGGTGTTAAATGAGAAAAGTTCAAGGAATTAAAAGCCTTATGGTCTACCTTGACTCTGTTGACTATCCACTATCTGAAGAAAAGCTAAGTTCCCTAGTACAGAATGGAGCTATACCGCATACCATTCCTATTCGAAATATGATTATTTTTAACTTAGCTCATATTGATTGGTGGGTTGCAGAAAGGCGACAAAATAGTAATTAAAAGAAGCCCTGCTCATTTGAGTGGGGCTTTCTTGAAGTTATTTAGGAAACAGTCACTTCAGAAAATGGATATTTATGCTAACATATGTATAGTTTCATAATTTTTAGTTTGTTAATAAAATATGTCATGAAAAGTAGGTATTCACATGTATACATATACTCTCTTAGAAAGATTTTTATTTACACCTACCTATGTTAATAAAGCAAAGTTATTAGCTGAACTTAATGGTAAGACCGTGTTAATCACTGGTGCAAGTTCAGGCATAGGCGAACAGTTAGCTTACGATTTAGCCGATGCAAATTGTCATTTAATATTAGTGGCACGAAGAGAAAAAAAGTTAGTAACAATGAAAAAAGAAATTGAAAAATCCGTAGCTAAAGTAAGTGTATATCATGCGGATCTTCGAAATGCGGAACAGCTTAATGGCTTATTATCATTTCTTCTCCATATACCAGATGGGGTTGATATGGTTGTTAGCAATGCAGGGTTGTCTATTAAGAGGTCCATTCAAGATTCGTTAGAACGATCCCATGATTTTAACCGAACCATGGCTATTAATTATTTTGCACCGGTACAATTGTTGTTATCATTAATTCCAGCCTTAAAAAAGAATCAAGGACATATCATTAATGTTTCGACTGTAAATGCCTTATTAACACCAGTTCCTTTTTGGGCAGCCTATCAAGCTTCTAAATCAGCATTTGATGTGTGGTTCCGTTCAGCTGAACCTGAATTAAACGTAATGGGAATCTCAACAACATCTATTTATTTGCCATTAGTCAAAACTCCGATGATTGAGCCAACAGCTGCATATAAAAAAGCACCGGCTATGTCCTCGAATCATGTCGCCCAAATTATTAGCAAATCCTTTTATACAAAAAGGAAGAGATACCAACCGTGGTGGCTCATTTTTGGTCAAATCGGTTCTCTGTTTTTCAGAAGCGGTTTTGGATTTTTCGTGACACAGAATTTAAGAAAAAGAGGAAATTACCATGAGGATCATTAAACTTCTTCATGTTCTATCTAAAATTAAATTACTCTCACCAGTAGGCGTATTCCGATTAATGTCTGCTTTTTATAAGAGTGGCATTAATCTTATGACTTTATTGCATTTTGCTGGTTGTACATATGGAAACCGAATCGCATTGGTAGATGACAACGAGACAATGACTTATAAAGAACTTTTATTGGAGTCAGAAAACCTAGCAGTTTCTTTAAAGGAAAAGCATATAGGCAGTGGTCAAAAAGTAGGTATCCTCTGTCACAATCATACTTCATTCATTAAATCGATGTTTGCTGTGTCTCGTTTAGGAGCAGATTTGTATTTACTTAACACTGAAATTAGTAGTAGTCAGTTAAGCGGTTTTTTGTCGCAACAAAAGTTAGATGTTTTAATTTTTGATGTTGAACTGACCGCATTAGTGGAGGAATCAGGTTTTAACAACACGAAAATTTTAAGTACCCACAATCAATTACCAGCCATTAATCAAATTGTACAGATCAGAAACCGTGATAACAAAAAAATTCCAAGAACAACAATGAGTAAAATCGTCCTTCAAACAGGTGGAACTACAGGGATATCGAAAGAAGCAGCACATAAACCTTCAGTCTTTAACTATTTAAATCCTTTTTTAGCGTTGTTCAATAAATTTAATATGTTAGAACGTCAGACAGCTTATATTGCGACGCCGATTTACCATGGATATGGACTTGGAGTTCTTCTTTTATTCCTAGCATTGGGTAAAAAAATCGTGGTCAGTAAAGGATTTGATTCACATCGAGCGTGTGAAATCATTCTTACCCATCAAGTAGAAGTGGTAACGGTGGTTCCATTGATGTTACAAAAGATGTTGAATCATTCTGTTGAAAGCTTACAGTCACTGAAATGTATCGCCTCAGGAGGCGCAAAGCTTAGTTCGAAACTAATTGAAGAAACTCAGAACCAATTAGGTGATGTGTTATTTAATTTATATGGAACGTCAGAAGCGGGTTTAAATGTAATAGCCACGCCACATGATTTACGCTTTTCTTCAACGACAATTGGCAAAAAAATTAATGGTGTCCAATTAAAGGTGATGAGTAAAAACATGAAGGAGGTGAGCGTAGGAGAGATCGGCCACTTCTGTATAACGAATGATTGGTCAATCAGAAATGAAAAGAATGCATGGATTCAAACAGGGGATGTAGGATTCTGTGACGAGCAGGGCTACTATTTTTTACTAGGAAGAACAGATGATATGGTCGTTTCAGGTGGAGAGAATGTTTACCCTATTGAAGTGGAGCAGGTGCTGATTACACATCATGCAATTGAAGATGTCGCTGTCATTGGAGTGATGGATGAACAATTTGGGCAAAGACTAAAAGCATTCATTCTTCCAATAAAAAACGCGACAATAACAAATGAGGAAATTACAACATGGTTAAGTAGCAGAGTAGCTCGATTCCAAATGCCAAAAGAAATTATGATGGTTGAGGAAATGCCCTATACTTCGCTTGGAAAGATTGATAAGAAATTATTGAAAATAAAATAAGTTGATTCAACTAATCTTGCCTTAATTACATGTCTTATTTGAAATAAAGAATAGATAAAACAATGAGTCCCATAATAGCTATTAATAATAGAATAAATGTATGCTTAGATTTAGACTTAGGTTGATACATACGATATCTTACCTTACGTGAGATCATTGAATACACTCCCATCAAATTCTAATGAAATTATCTCTTTTTGCACACCATCTACCTAATCATAAGAAAAAGCCGATCACCGAAGTGAACGACTTTTTTGGAAGAACCCTTCGTTCCTTAAGGGTTCTCGTGGGTTTGGCACCCAATAATTCCGACTGGGTTAGAACAAACAACCTTCCACCCTAACTAGGTTTTGGCGTATATAACAATCGACATAATTGGATGTCAAAACTAATTACGAAACGTTGAATCACGTTTGCTATCGTAGTATAGCATGGGAGTAGATACGAAGCAATAGACTATCGTATGAAACCGCTATTATTATCATTTAAGACATCTTTAAAAGAGTATTATTGGATTGATTTTAAGAAGGATTTCTTGAATGAAACTGTGATGGTTAAGGTAAGTAGGAGAAAAAGGGATCATCTAAACTAAAGATGATCCCTTTTGAATTGTACTGATTAATTTTAAAAGATATTAAATAGCTATTTTAGTATTCGATGCATTAAATGCAATCAATGCATTCCATTCCATTCTCCTTGGTTTTTGGATGCTTTTTCTTTTTTAGCCTTTTCTTTTTTTGCTCGATTTGCATTGGCACTGCCAAATTCTTTAGAGAATTCAGAATCTGTTTTGCTGGAGTCAAAACCTTGTTTATTCTTTTGGTCTGCATCATTTTTCTTAGTCCGTTTCGCCATATTCATCACTCCTTTTTTTTATTATGAGAAGTGAAGGGCGAACTATACATTTAGGATTTTGAAACTAATGATCAATTTTTTATTAAGTAAATAAAATGACTCTAAGAATTAAATCAATTACGTAATTGTTTATATTCTTGATCAAAACCCATTGTTACAGCTTCAGTTAGGAAATGAATATCATCTAGTATTTGTTCTCTTATATTATGATTATCGCATTTGTAATAATCGTCGACTAATTTAGTTAATTCATAAGAAATAAGGTTCATAGGAATATTCTCCTTTTTTTAACTCCTAACAATATACATACCCATTTTTATGTTAAATAGTCCTTTTTAAAAAATTAATTCAAAAGAGCTGAACTACTTTATTGTGGAAGGCATGGTCAATAAAGAAAAAAGCATCACCTCCGAAGAGATGATGCTTTTTAGAGAAACCCTTGTTTATAAAGGTTTCTTACGGGTTCTAGACCCAATGATCCCGACTGGGCTCGAACCAGCGACCTCCACCCTGTCAAGGTGGCGCTCTCCCAGCTGAGCTACAAGATCGTTTTTACTAGGACAAATTCTATTATATCGCTGTGGACTAAATAGTCAATGCCCTAGGATAGGTGTTCATGCATTACTAGCTTAAGAAGTGAGTCCATTCAGTTTGAGCTCGACCGTTGACGATGGTCCAACATTCGATGGCTACTGCTTTACCATCCATCGGCTCAAATGCTAGGGCAGCACGTTGGAACAATGGTCCCCACGTATTAAGTGCTGTGTTGTTTAATAAAGTAGCATGAGGTACCCATTTTCCTGGCAGGTAAGGGGATATCTCTGTTGTATGTAAATCGGCAATTAAATTATACAAATCTGTATGGAATTCTATTAATTCTTTCGTGATCACAGGAGCGGCAAAAAACGTTCCCTTTTGTTTAAAAAAGCCAAGTGAAGCGAGAGAGATAAGCAATTGTTTTTGCTTTTCACTCCACGGCTTAATGATTTCGCCAAGAATTCCAGGATGAACTTGTTCAAAAGTAAACAAACTCATATGAGGAGGAATTAACGTTTCTTTCCCACGAAGGGCAGCCCCTGCGAGATTACTTTGATCTTGTTCTAATTTAGTGGACAATTTATAGTCAAATCGAAGTACAAGTACTTGCATCTGATTCATTCCCTTCTTCATGATGCGGATTTTTGATATGTAATTTCGTTGAAAAAGAGTGAATTTCCTCTTTTAAATTAATTGTTTGGAAATCATGAATTTTTGAATGAAGCGGGTGAATTCTAGAATAGGGGAGGTGAATCCTTGAATGTGCCTAACGAATTCTAGAATAGACCTAACGAGTCCTAGAATACGCCCAGTCAATCCTAGAATACTCCTCATGAAATCGAGAACAACACCTCGTTAGCAAAATCACTCAGCCATTATTTCTTCAAATCACACCATTCATCCGCCGGCTTTTCTAAAACCAGCGGCTTTCGCTTCTCTCTCTGAACAGAACCATTCTTCTGGGTTTGTTTGGATATAGTGCTGACTATCTGGTACGTGATAAATTTTGTCCCCATCACGATTAATGTTGCCTTTTATTAAACAGTCACTATTTTGCTCAAATACGGCTTGATTAAAACCTCGATCCGTTGCATAGTTTTCGACTTCCCAAATGCCTTTTTTCGCATCTTTGGCAATTTCTTGAGCTTCCTCAAACTGATCTAAATAACGAGTATTTGGAGGATAGATATACGCTACACGTCCTAGCCCTTCAGATAAAAGCATTTCTTGAACGGATTTTCCATCGATATACACATAGGCAAGAAGTCTACCGTAGTCATCCATTCGATCTCCGACATCAAATTCAATCGAAATTTGTCCAGTTTTCATAATCTCTTTGTGACGTGCACTCGCTTCTTCGCCACCGGGTTGTTTACCTAGCGTTTGATGTCTGACTTCCGGAGTATCTAAAAGTAAGTAGCGAATCGTTTCGGTGTTTCCGTTATACTTAACTTTAATGGTATCACCGTCGATTACGTCGACTAATTCTACTGGAATTTGTTCGGTCGTGCCGGTTGTTTTTGTCGTTTTACTTGGTTGTTCTTCACATGCTGTTAATAAAAGAAGGATTGAACAACAGAGTAGCCATTTTTTCATTTTTCATCACCTGTACATATGGTATCATATTCTATTTTTTTATGTAGAAAGGGTTATATTATGAAACGAATAATTGAATTAGATTTTGCCTACGATTTTGAGCGAGTATTGGATCGTCTTTCAATGGACCCCATTATTTCATTAAATAAAGACAAAAGAAGTGTTCATATTCCACTTGAAGAAGGAAAAATACTGACACTCCGTGCAACCGGAACTACAAATCAACCTGTATTTGAATTGGATGGTGTTGAATCTGAAGAGCAAATGAACTTCGTAAAAGAGATTTTTCACTTCGACCGTTCGTTAGATCCGATACATGAACATTTTGCTTCTACTAATTTATCGGCTGTTTTTGACGAACATAAGGGTACACCGATTGTGCGTGAATTTTCACTTTACGCAACGTTAATGAAAAGTATTATTCATCAACAGTTAAACTTAGCTTTTGCTCATACATTAACGACTCGATTTGTGCATACATATGGCCATGAAATCGATGGGGTATGGTTTTATCCAAAACCAGAAAAGATTGCACGGCTTCAAGTGGAAGAACTAAGAGAACTTCAATTTAGTACGCGCAAAGCTGAATATGTGATTGGTGTATCTCAAGCGATAGCGAGTGGGGAATTAAATCTTGAAAAATTGGCACTTGAAGATGATGATACGATTACACAAACCTTGATTAAATATAGAGGGATTGGACCTTGGACTGCCCAAAGCTTTTTATTATTTGGACTAGGTCGACCTAATTTATTTCCGTTAGCGGATATCGGACTTCAAAATGCGTTGAAAAAATTGTGGGGATCCACTGAAAAACCAAAAGCTGAAGAAATGTCTTCACATTTCCCACAGTGGTCACCATTTTTAAGTTATGCATCGCTTTATTTGTGGAGAAGTATTGAATAGGTTCGATTTAAAATGTGTATTTCTATCTCACAGGCTTTATTAGCAAAAAAGAAATTGCTGAAACTTTGAACAGATGAATTATAAAAAATTAGAGAAACAGTTGTACTGCTTATTATTTCGACTTAACCTAAGTAGGATTAGTGTATTGAGCAAGTCATCTAGGGAGAAACAACATGAAGATTAAAGATTGGGATAAAAGTTTAAAAGCAAGATTAATCGGTGAAGCATTTATGAACATCACGTTTTGGATGTTCTTCCCGTTCCTTGCGATCTACTTTGCAGAGGAATTCGGGAAAACAACAGCGGGCTTTTTGCTCATTTTGTCTCAAGTGTTCTCGGTAGCTGCAAATTTAGTTGGTGGATATTGCGCTGATCAATTTGGTCGCAGAACGATGATGGTCATTTCGTCATTTGGACAGGGAGCAGCATTTTTCTTATTTGCTTTCGCTAATTCACCATTTTTAGAATCACCTGGATTAGGATTTATTGCTTTTACAATTGCTAGTGTTTTTGGTTCTTTATACTGGCCAGCCAGTCAAGCAATGGTCGCTGATGTCGTTCCAGAAGAGCATAGAGGAGAAGTATTTGCAGTCTTCTATACATCTATCAATATTGCGGTCGTTGTTGGACCAATTTTAGGTGGTATTTTCTTCTTTAGTGCACGTTTTGGTTTAATGGTTGTAGCAGGCTTAGTGTGTTTATTATTAGCATGGATTTTAATTAAATTTACGAAAGAAACATTACCAACGAATGTTGATAACCTGGCAACGGATACTCCTAAAGGGGCGATGCATGCCATTCGTATGCAAGTAAAGGATTACGGAGTGATTATGCAGGATAAGCTCTTCTTACTATTTATCATTGCAGGAGTTTTAAGTGCACAAACTTTTATGCAACTTGATTTGTTACTTCCTGTGTATGTGAAGGATGTGATTGCAAATCCTCAACTGATGTCTGTTTTTGGATGGGATTTCAAGTTAACAGGCGAGTTGGCATTTAGTGTACTTATTTCAGAGAATGGTTTATTGGTTGCATTACTCACTGTAGCTGTTACACGTTATGTACTGAAATTCAGTGAAAAAAATGTCTTCTTTATATCTTCTATTCTATACACAATCGCGATGATGGTTTTCGCTTATTATGAATTGTTTTGGATTTTCGTATTAGCGATGGCCATTTTTACATTTGGCGAATTAATGATTGTCGGCTTATCTCAAAGCTTTATTTCCAAGTTGGCACCTGAACATATGAGAGGACAATATTTTGCAGCAGCTAGTTTACGCTATACGGTCGGGCGAATGATTGCGCCATTATCAATTCCAATGACGGTTTGGTTCGGGTTTTTCTGGACGTTCACTATTATTGCCATTCTATCCTTACTTAGTGCCTTTGTGTATTATTTAATGTTTTATTTATATGAACAAAAAAAGACAGCTTCTCCTGAGATTTAAGGGGAAGCTGTTTATGTATGACATGTTTGGATATTTCTCTTCAAATTTATTGTTCCAATGTTTCGACTTCTTCAGTATCATCAAAGTAAATGAACGCTTCTTCCTCTAACTCGTTTAAGCGATCTTTGTTAATTCCTAAGCTTAAGCTTCCTGAAAAGATGGGTTCCCACCAAGTTTCTGTTTTTAACATGTGTATTTCCTCCCTTATTTTTCTTAATTGTTTGACAGTTCTTTACCCGTAAAAGTTACAGTCTGAAACAAAGTTTTTAAAAAATGAAACAAATTTTCTAGAAGGAGTGTTGATTCACTTGAAGAAAACAACGTTTGCACTAATTGGAACTGGCATTGTAGGAGAACGTATTATTAATCAGATTTTGGCACATTCTACATGTGAAATCGTGGCAGTGTATGATGAAAATTCGACACGATTGCAGGAAATAAAGTCAAAATATCATTTACATAGTTTGAATTCTTTAGATGAGTTATGGGCTTTAAAACCTGACTGGGTGTATATTGGAACGCCTCCTAATCAACATGCTCCTCTGACTGAGCTAGCTGCAAAACACGGCTGTCATATATTATCTGAAAAACCTCTTGCCCATGACGTAAGCGATGGTGAACGGATGGTCGAAGTGACAAAGGAAATGAATGTCCATTCTGCCATGCATTTTCCGCTTATGTATAGTGATGCAGTTCAATCCATGATGGCTGCAGTAAATGATGGTACACTCGGAAGCATCCAAAGAATCGAGCTTCAAACCTATTTTCCACATTGGCCGAGACTGTGGCAGCAAAATCCATGGATTGCATCACGCGAGCAAGGTGGCTTTATAAGAGAAGTATTTCCACATTACTTTCAAATCATGTATAGACTATTTAATCATTTTTCCATACAGGCATTTCAAACCAATTATCCTGAAAATATAGAATTGTGTGAAACTAGTACAATTGCATTTGGTAAGACGAATGAAAATATTCCAATCCTAATAAATGGCCAGTCTGGTATAGCACAAGAAGAAATGTTGTCCTTTAAAATTTATGGGACAAAAAAAGTGATGACCTTAAAAAATTGGTCGGAATTATGGGAAGCAGAAATAGATCAAGAAGCTAGAAGAATAGAGCCTAAGGTCAAAGCCTCCACCTTATTTGAAGAGTGTCATTCCATTATGCAAAATAAAGATGCTTACCTCGTAACTTTTGAAGAAGGATTAATCGTACAAAAATGGATTGATCAATTACTAGAGTAGATTTTAAGCGAATAGTTTAAGCCTCTTAATCTTTTGATTATTAACATGCGAAAGACTACTATTAGGCTATAAGAAATGGAGTGAGATAATGAATTTTACAGCTCAAGATGTGGAACAAATGATCAATGTACAACATGATTTTTACTATAAAGGGATGACAAAGTCCGCTGAATTTCGTAAAGCACAATTGGTGAAATTAAAACAAGCTGTTCAGCATCACGAAGCAGAAATAATAGAAGCTTTGTATAAAGATTTAAGAAAAAGTGAATTCGAAGCATATGCAACAGAGGTTGGCTTCGTTTTAGATAGCATTGGATTTATGTTGAAAAATCTAGATGAATGGATGAAACCTGAACCAGTAAAAACTTCTCTTCATTTAATGCCAGCGAAAAGTTTTATTTTACGTGAGCCTTATGGTTCTGTTTTAATCGTAGGACCTTTCAATTATCCATTTCAACTAGTAATGGAACCATTAATCGGGGCAATAATCGGAGGGAATTGTGCAATTGTTAAACCATCTGAATCTGCTTATCACACGGCTCAAATTATACGCAAAATTATTGAAAGCACATTCGCTCCACATTATATACGTGTAGTTGAAGGTGAGAAAGAAGAGACTTCTGCTTTAATTCATGCGCCATTTGATTATATCTTCTTTACTGGTAGCGTTGCGGTTGGAAAAGTGGTTATGAAAGCTGCTTCAGAAAGATTAACACCGATTACTTTAGAACTGGGTGGAAAAAGCCCGGCCATCATTGATCACACAGCAAATTTAGAAGTTGCGGCAAAAAGAATCGTTTGGGGTAAATTTGTTAATGCAGGGCAGACATGTGTCGCACCTGACTATTTACTCGTGCACAAAGATGTGAAAGATCGATTCATTCAATTATTGTCGAAAACCATTACAGAGTTTTTCGGAAAAGATCGTCAAAGCACTCCGGATTACGGCCGAATCATTAATGCTCGTCAATTTAATCGATTGGAACAATTACTCCAAAAGGAATCTTCTCAAATCGTATTCGGAGGAAAAGTGGATGCAAACGATTTATATATCGAACCGACTATTTTAGACGGCATTTCTTGGCAAAGTCCTTCAATGGAAGATGAAATATTTGGACCGATTTTACCCGTGATGACCTACGATCGATTGGAAACTGCGATTCAACAAGTTCGCAAGTTACCAAAACCATTAGCGGCTTATTTCTTTAGTGAAAATGAAAAAGCAACTTCTTATTTCTTAGAAGAATTACCATTCGGTGGAGGATGTATAAACGATACCATTTCGCACGTAGGAAGTGCCCATATGCCTTTCGGTGGTGTTGGACCTTCAGGTATGAATGCGTATCATGGGAAAGCAAGTTTTGAAGCATTTACACACGCCAAATCAATATTAAAGAAAAGCACGAAGCTGCCAATCAATATTGTATTTCCACCATATAAAAACAAAGTGAAGCTAGTAAAGTCGTTACTCCGTTAAGGAGAACGGCTTTTCTTTGTATTGTTGACTAACATAAAAAATGTTGATTTCCATTGCGACGGTCGCTTTCCGCGGGCAAGACTTCAGCCGCTTCCCTCGCGATGCTCAGTGCAGGGTCTTCAGTTCTTGCTCATTCCGCCGGAGTCGCCGTCTCCACTCCAATCAACTACATTGAACATATAAAAATAATTATTGCATTTTTAATCATATACACATTTGAATTTATTATAGCCATATCAGTAAAGTAATATTTAGACATTAAGAAATTATAACGTTTTCATGCCACGAAAGTTGTAAGATGAAGATGATCGACTAATTAGCATTTTTAGTAGGATAATGGTCGGGTATTTCTGAAGACTCTTGCAGAATAACGAAATACGCTAGGCCCCACAGGCTTGTGTTTCGTCCGCGGGAAGCGAAAGTACTACCCGACCACCTAATTTATCATTCAAGTTCAACACATCAGAAATCAAATTTTTATAATGTTATATAAAACCATTACTCTTTTATCCACAGTATGAAAAAATCAGCTCTTCCATTAGGAAGAACTGATTTTTTTTCGGTCTCGATAGGGAAGTGAAATGGACACCTCCGTACCGATTCCAACTTTACTACTTATTCGGATGGAACCTCCATGTTCTTTAATGATCTTTTCAGAAATCATCATGCCAAGACCAGTTCCAGATTGTTTTGTTGTAAAGAAAGGTTCGAAAATTTGCTGAACAACGTCGGGAGACATACCAGGCCCATTGTCCTTAAAGCTAATGGTGATCTCTCGATCATTCTGGACCGCAACCTCCGTAGATATATTCAATTGACCATTTTCACCTAATGCTTCAATGGCATTTTTAACAATGTTTATAAATACTTGTTTAATCTGATTGGGTTCGCCTAAAACAAAAGTCTTCGATGAATTGATATGTTCTTTTAATTCGATTGCTTGCAAATTTAATTCTGGTTTAAATAACATCACAACATCATTTAGAATATCTTCAACTATAAATTCTTTTGAGGTAGTGACATGAGGTTTTGCTAATACTAAAAACTCACTAATGATTAAATTAATTCGCCCGAGTTCAGACTGAATGAGCTGTGTGTAAGAGTGATAGGGACTTTTAGTATCTTGATTCATCATTTGAATAAATCCAGAAATAACCGTCATTGGGTTACGAATCTCATGTGCTACACCTGCAGCGATTTCACCCGCTAGTTTTAACTTTTCCGATTGCACCAGCATCCGCTCAGCTTCTTTTTTGTAAGAAATATCACGAGAAATCACGGACATCGCTACTAATTCGTTATCTCGATTATAAATGGGTGAGAGAGTAAGTTGTGCATCGAAGTAGGTTCCATCTTTCCTCATATCTTTTGTTTCAAGGAAATGAAACGTTTCACCCGCGAACACTCTTTGGACTCTTTCAATTGATGCCTCAATATTCTCAGGAGGGATTAATGGGATTTGATTACCAATGCATTCCTCTCGAGTCCATCCGTACATTCGTTCAAATGCAGGATTGACCTCGATTACACGAGCTTCTAGGTCAAAAACAGCAATACTGTCTTTTGCATTTTCAAAAAACAGGTGAAGATAGCCTTCTTTTGATTCGAGTGCACGTTCCATCGATGACTGGTTTTCCTCCATCCTTTTCCAAGCTTTTTGAATGAAAACTGAGTGAAAGATTGCAGTTAAACCTAATAAGAAAAATAGAAAAAGTAATTCAAATAAATCAGCGTAATCGATAGTTTGTTTAAACGTGCTAAAAGATCGATTAAAAAAGTAGATGATTTCCATTAAAGTAATTCCTAAAAGAATGATATTAGGGATGACAGAATGGTATAATGAAGCGACAAATAGTGGATATATGAATAATAAAACATGGATATAATAAGGAGTATCAATATTAATTAACACGATGTACCCATTTAATCCAAACAGTAATAAAAATTGTATCCATTTTTCATTTACATCCATCTTTTGCAGCATGGATAAAAGAATCCAATAGACAATAGCAAGTAAAGGGATATGTATGGATAATTCAAAATGAACGAAAATGGATGAGAATGTATGTATGAATAATGCGACCGCAAATATATTTAGAAATAATCGATTACGTTTTCGTAAAATAAATGTATTTTCCATAGTTCACCTCATTGAATAGGTAGTACCATTATCATACATGATTTGCCGGTGTCGTAAAATGCCGAATTTTGTTAAGATGTATATATATAGGGGGTTTTATGAATGTATGGTTCATTTAACGAAAGAGAGACAATTAACATTCTTAAAAAATTAGTAGAAACACCAAGTCCTTCAGGCTATACAAACGAAGTGATGAAGGTCATTTCTTCTTATTTAGATGAGTTAAGCGTAGACTATGTAAAAACAAATAAAGGTGCTATTGTAGCAACTATATTGGGCGATAACAATTCTAATCATAGATTATTAACAGCTCATACGGATACTTTAGGGGCAATGGTAAAAGAAGTTAAAAGTAACGGGAGAGTCAAACTTTCATTAATCGGCGGATTTAGTTGGAATGCGATGGAAGGCGAATCATGTTTTATACATACTTCTTCAGGGAAAAAGGTTCGTGGAACAATTTTACTGCATCAATCGTCTGTTCACGTTTATAAAAACTCAGGCTCCATTGAACGAAATGCCGAGAATATGGAAATACGTATTGATGAAAAGGTATTTTCGAAAGAAGATACAAGTAAACTTGGGATAGATGTTGGTGATTTCGTTTCATTCGATCCACGATTTGAAGAAACTGAATCTGGTTTTATCAAATCAAGACATCTAGATGACAAAGCTAGTACAGCACTTTTATTACAATTAATGAAAAATATCAAATCATCGAATATCCAATTACCTTACACGACACATTTTTACATATCTAATAACGAAGAAATTGGATATGGTGGTAACTCAAACATACCAAGTGAAGTAGTAGAGTATATTGCAGTTGATATGGGTGCGCTTGGAGATGGTCAAACTTCTGATGAGTATACTGTATCCATTTGTGCGAAAGATTCATCCGGTCCTTATCATTACGAGTTAACTCGTCACTTAGTCAACTTAGCTAAAGAGCATAATATCGGATATAAGTTAGACATTTACCCTTATTACGGCTCTGATGCGTCTGCTGCAATTCGAGCTGGATATGATGTTAAACACGCATTGTTTGGGCCAGGCATCGAATCATCACATGCTTTTGAGCGAACTCATATCGATTCATTAAAACATTCTGCTTCACTCTTAGAAGCATATGTAAAATCTCCGATGGTTTTGGAATAGGAGGAACAAGTATGCGCGCAGCTGACTTAATCAGTTGTTTGCCAGTTAAACAAATTAAAGGAACTTTACCTAATGAAATAATGGATATTGCTGTAGACTCAAGAAGTGTTCAGCCAGACTGTGTGTTTATCTGTATAAAAGGATATACAGTGGATGGACATGACTTTGTGGAACAAGCAATAGCAAATGGTGCTCGAATCATTATCTCGGAAAAAGATCTTGAGATTGATTTAGTACGAGTTGCACTTGTGATTGTCGATGATACGACACGTGCTGTTGGCCTCCTTGCTTCAAAGTTTTATCAATACCCTTCCAAATCTTTATCGATGATTGGGATTACAGGGACAAATGGTAAGACGAGTGTAAGTGGTATTATACAAAGTATGCTACAAGGCTTACAGGTAAAGTCTGCATTAACTGGCACAATTGGATTTAATTTAAATGGAGTATTATATGATTCGGCTAATACAACTAGTGATGCGTTGAGCACGCAACAAATGATTCATCGTGCTAAAGTTGAAGGTTGCGAAACCATGATTATGGAAGTATCTTCGCATGGTCTTGTTTTGGGCCGACTAGCTGGCGTGGAATTCGATATCGCTATTTTTACTAACTTAACACATGATCATTTAGATTTTCATGGGACGATGGAACAATACGGTCAAGCTAAATCATTATTGTTCTCACAACTTGGTCAGGATTTAGAGCAGTCTAAACATGCCATTTTAAACATTGATGACCCTTGGTCTAATCGATTAAAAGAATTAACAAGTTTTCCTGTTTGGACTTATTCAATTAAACAACATGCCCATTTTGAGGGATTAGATATTCAATTACATGCAGATTGCACACAATTTAATTTGAAATCTCCAGAAGGTACCTTCCCAGTTCGAATGAATTTATTAGGCGAATTCAATGTCTATAATGCATTAGCAGCGGTTGCTGCTCTGTATACAAAAGGCATTCCTTTAGACTCTATTCTAAAAGAACTTGAAAAAATTCCACCTGTAAAAGGAAGAATGGAAAAACTCGAGAGTGAGTTGCCTATTTCTATTTTTATTGATTATGCACATACACCTGATGCAATTGAAAAAGCCATTTCATCTGTTTTGGCGTTTAAAAAGAAACGTTTAATATTCTTGGTTGGAACTGGTGGAAATCGTGACCGTTCTAAGCGACCAATTATGGCAGAGAAGGCATCTGTAGCTGATTATGTAATTTTAACGACGGACGACCCACGAAATGAGCCATACGATTCGATTTTATCGGACTTAGAAAAAGGCATGAAGCATGACCAATATGCATGTATTGGAGATCGTGAAGAAGCGGTTAAACATGCCATTTCAATTGCCGAACCAGGAGATATGATTATCTTTGCGGGTAAAGGTCACGAAGATTATCAAATTATCGGAAGTACGAAGTATCCTCATAGTGACGGGGATATTGCACTCGCAGCAGGAAAGCTCAAATTCCAAGATTCTACATCACGAACTTAAAGAAAGAACCGATCAGTTTCATGGTCGGTTCTTTCGATGTTCCTGCACTTGTATTTTTATGAATTTTTCCATATGATGAATAAGGTAAAAGAAGGAGAATCATTATATATGAATAACCAAATTCAAGACCAAATAGAATCCAGAAGAACCTTTGCAATTATTTCCCATCCCGATGCTGGGAAAACAACGATGACCGAAAAATTGTTGTTTTTTGGCGGCGCTATTCGTGATGCAGGCACTGTAAAAGCAAAGAAAACGGGTAAATTCGCTACGTCCGATTGGATGGAAATTGAAAAACAACGTGGGATCTCTGTGACCTCGTCTGTTATGCAATTCGACTACGATGATTGCCGAATCAATATTTTAGATACACCTGGTCACCAAGATTTCAGTGAAGATACGTACCGAACATTAATGGCTGTTGATAGTGCCGTGATGATCGTCGATGTTGCAAAAGGGATTGAAGCGCAAACGATTAAACTATTTAAAGTTTGTCGACTTCGTGGAATTCCAATCTTTACTTTTATTAATAAAATGGACCGACAAGGTAAAGAACCTTTAGAATTAATGGAAGAGTTAGAAGAAGTTTTAGGTATCCAATCGTATGCGATGAATTGGCCAATCGGTATGGGGAAAGAGTTTTTAGGAATATATGATCGTTACAATAACCGCATTGAACAATTTAGAACAGAAGAAAAAGATCGCTTCTTGCCAGTAACTGATACTGGAGAGCTTGCAGTTGATCATCCAATGAAGGAATCGACTTATTACAAACAAGCAATGGACGACATTATGTTGTTAAATGAAGCGGGTAACGATTTCGATGTTGAGAAAATTAAAAATGGTGAAATGACACCTGTATTCTTCGGTAGTGCATTAACTAATTTTGGTGTTCAAACCTTTTTAGAAACCTATTTGCAATTTGCACCAACTCCACAACCAAGAAAAACAGATAATGATGTAACAATCAATCCAGTATCTGACGAGTTTTCAGGCTTTATTTTCAAAATACAAGCAAACATGAATCCGGCTCATCGTGACCGTATTGCTTTTGTAAGAATTGTTTCTGGTAAATTCGAACGTGGCATGACGGTTACCTTGGCTCGAACTGGTAAAACGTTTAAACTAACTCAATCAACTCAGTTTTTAGCTGATGATCGTGAAACAGTCAATGAAGCGGTCGCTGGTGACATAATTGGTCTCCACGACACAGGAAGTTATCAAATTGGGGATACAATCACTGGTGGCAAAAAATCATTCATGTATGAAAAGTTACCTCAATTTACCCCTGAACTCTTTGTACGTGTAACAGCTAAAAACGTTATGAAATCAAAGCATTTCCACAAAGGAATTATGCAACTCGTACAAGAAGGCGCAATACAGTACTACAAAACATTGCACACCGAAGATGTTATTTTAGGTGCAGTTGGTCAACTTCAATTTGAAGTATTCGAACATCGTATGAGAGCCGAATACAACGTCGAAGTTCGAATGGAACCAATTGGTAACAAAATTGCTCGATGGATTATGAATGAAGAGAAGGTTACTGAATCGATGTCTAGTCCACGAAGTATGTTGGTGAGAGATCGATTTGACAGGTATGTCTTCTTATTTGAAAATGATTTTGCGATGAGATGGTTCCAAGATAAGAATGAAGGCATCGAATTGTATAGTTTGCTTTAAAAATGTTGTTCCTAATTCAAAATGAATGTTTAGATGAGACGAAGTGTATTTTGCTTCGTCTCGTTTTTTGTATTCTTAATGAAGCTAAGACTTTGCATTTGTAAAAGAATTCTTCTTTAAAATCAATTCTCGAATTAGACAATTACAACTGAGATGGCGATACTTCTAACCAAGAATGTGATTTTTCGAACTGAGAACGGCAAAATTCTAACTAAGATCGTCAAATCTCTAACTGAGCGACCATTTACCAACAGTAACACCTGCCAAGCGGAGCGGGCAGGGCAAATAGGGGCTGACCGTTTCAATTTCGCAGCCGTTTGCTGTTGGACTAGCCCTATACTGAGATCTTACTATGAGGACAATTACAACTGAGATGGCGATACTTCTAACCAAGAATGTGATTTTTCGAACTGAGAACGGCAAAATTCTAACTAAGATCGTCAAATCTCTAACTGAGCGACCATTTACCAACAGTAACACCTGCCAAGCGGAGCGGGCAGGGCAAATAGGGGCTGACCGTTTCAATTTCGCAGCCGTTTGCTGTTGGACTAGCCTTATACTGAGATCTTACTATGAGGACAATTACAACTGAGATGGCGATTTTTCTAACCAAGAATGCGATTTTTCGAACTGAGAACGGCAAAATTCTAACTGAGATCGCCAAATCTCTAACTGAGCGACCATTGGTCAAATTAAATAGTGGTAAAAAAGGCCTGTGATAGAGAGTGATTTTTGTATAAATAGTTTTCTTTTGTCTACTAATACGATAAAATTAGGATATATAAATAAATAGAATTGAGGAGAATTAGATGAATAGTTGCATCCACTGTGGTATTTCATTTGATTTTTATGAGAAAGGTTTTTTCTTTATAGAATCAAATACACCAAAACCAAATTTGCCTCAAAAGTATGAAATGATTAATGATTATTTAGGATACTTCATATATGATTCTTTGCTTGAAATTGAGCAAGAATTGAAAGATTTAGATAATCAGGATGGAATTCGAATTGGATTATCGAGATCGAAGAGAGTCGAACGCTTAATAGATGTGAAAACTTTCAAATTGAGATATGAAGAAAAAGAAACCGTGAATTTCATTCAACATGGTGAAATGATGAGTCATTTACAACCAATTATTGATATGAAATCGAATGAGATTTTTGGATATGAATCTCTTTTGAGAGCAACAAGTCCTGACATGTTTATGTCACCAGGGAAGTTATTTCAAGTGGCATCACAAACAGGATTACATTCTCTTTTAGATCAACGTGCCCGAGAAGAAGCAATTAAAGCACGTAATGGCAAAATCTCTCCTGGTGTTAAAAGTTTTATTAACTTTTTACCTTCGACTATTTATAATCCTGATTTCTGTTTGCAACATACATTCCGTATTGTCGAAAAATATAAAATTGATCCAGCTGATTTAATCTTTGAGGTAGTAGAGACCGAAAAAATTGAAGATGTGGACCATTTAAGATCTGTGTTAGATCGCTATAAAAAGGAAGGAATGAAAGTAGCGCTTGATGACGTAGGTGCAGGATTCTCAACGGTTGATATGTTGGAATTACTTCAACCAGATTATGTGAAAATCGATCGATCGTATATCAGTTTTTGTGATCAAGATGTGGAGAAACAGAAGTTTTTAAAAGAAACAAACGAAAGAGCGCAAGCTTTAGGAATTCAAACTTTAGCTGAGGGAATTGAACGAATTGAAGAGTTTGAGTTATGTAAATCGCTAGGATACAACTTAGCACAGGGTTATCTTGTTGGAAAACCAGCCGCTCAACCCACACTCGATGCTAGTTGGCTTGCTAAATCATCATCAAGATAAATCATTGAAATCCCTTAAGTTCTTTATGAACAATTAAGGGGTTTTTATGTTTTTCGTTAGGCGAATTCGAATAAATTAAAAAGTTGTTCATGATTCCTACACAACTGTTAAACATTTCTAATATTCATATTTGAACAAAGATACAGTAGAGCATATGATAGACATAGAAGCTTTTGTAGGAGAGGATTTACACACAATGAAAATTAGCGATTTTTCTATTAACCGCCCCGTATTTACGACTGTCATTATGTTTTTAGTATTAATTTTAGGAGCGGTTTCTTTTTTTAGAATTCCTGTTACCTTAATTCCAGAATTGAACCCCCCGATTGGAGTTGTCGTAACTAGTTATCCAGGTGCTAGTCCAACTGAAGTTAGCGAAAAAGTGACGAAGCCTCTTGAAACGAGTTTGTCGACCCTTCCTGGAATAAAATCTTTGCAATCATCTTCGCAAGAAGGTGCGAATTTTATTCTCATGCAATTCGATTGGACAACCAATATCGATGATGTCCAAAGTGATATAATGCAACGAATTGACCAAACTCCGGTACCAGATGAAGCACAAAAACCAAGGTTTTTGAAATTTGATCCAGCACAATTTCCGATTATTCAATTATCACTCCGCGCGCCAGAGAATGGTGGAGATGTTCGAGTTATAGCGGAACAACTCGAAAAAGAACTTCGACGAACGGACGGAGTTGCGAGTGTAAATGTATCCGGTGCATTAGTGGAAGAAGTTCAAATTTTACTTGACCCTAAAAAGTTAGAAGAAAAGGGACTTGCTCAATCTGATATTGTTCAACTTATACAATCTAACAACATTTCATTCCCGGGAGATCCGATTGATACAGAGGATGGAAAAAAATTAACGACCCGTATTATAAGTACACTGACGACAGTTGAGGACATTGAACAACTTGTCGTGACGGTTAATCCTTTAGATGGTTCGTCTATTAAGATCGCGGATGTCGCTTCCGTCTCACTAGGCGAACAAGAAGCATCTACTGAAACAACGGCTAATCAGGAACCAGCTGTTTTAATGTCTGTACTTCAAGAGTCAGGTGCCAATACAGCTGATGTTTCAACAGCATTTAAAGACTCTTTGTCAGAATTACTAGCAGACAAGGAATACGAAGGTGTTGAAGCAGATATCCTCTTTGACCAAGGAGATTATGTAAAATTAGCAATAGGTAATATCGGTTCTTCATTAGGTTATGGTGCTATATTTGCCATGCTTGTTCTATTTGTTTTTCTTAGAGGAATAAAAAGCCCGATTATTATCGGTATTGCTATCCCATATTCCGTGATTGTAACGTTTGTCCTTATGTATTTTGCGGACTTTGCTTTAAATATTATGACACTTGGTGCTCTGGCATTGGGAATCGGGATGTTAGTCGATAATGCCATCGTAGTTATTGAAAATATTGAACGTCATTTAGCAATGGGCAAAGATTCTAAAAGGGCAGCTATTGACGGAACGAAAGAAGTTTCTGGTGCTATTACCGCATCAACCTTAACGACGGTAGCCGTTTTCGTACCGGTTATCTTCATTACCGGACTAATCGGACAAATCTTTACTGAATTTGCCCTTACGATTTCCTTTAGTTTAATTGCCTCATTAGTTGTTGCTTTGACGGTAATTCCAATGCTAGGTAGTCGTATGTTAAAGAAACCAAAAGGAAATTCGGAAGCAAAAAGAAGACGTTCGAAGGCTTATAATAATTTTGAAAGATCTATAAAATGGGCTTTAGGTCACCGCACAGTAGTCATTATCGTAACTACGGTAATGCTTGGACTAAGTGCGCTAGGTTTATTCCAAGTAGGGACGGAATTTTTACCTGCTACAGATGAAGGATTTGTCAGTGTAAATGTGGACCTTGAAAATGGTTCTTCATTAGAAGCAACAAAAGAAGTAGTAAGCGATATTGAATCCATTTTCAAAGAACAAGCTGAAGTGGATGTATATGTGAGTTTAATTGGCGGAACACAACAAGGGCAAGCTCAAGGATCATCTCAGGCTAATCGGGCAGAAATCTATGTGAAATTAGTTCCTTTAGATAATCGAGATCGATCAATCTTTGAGTTTGTAGATGATGTGCAACCACTCGTACTAAAAGAAGTAGGAGAAGACGTCGACGTACGTTTCAACTTACAAACGGCTGCAGGTTCTACTCCAAATTCACTATCGTTTACAGTTACTGATTCTGATAATCAACGATTACAAAGTGCGGTCAGTGACATACAAGATTCATTATCAAAATTAGAATCAGTTACAGAAATAACAAATGATCTTGAAGATACAGTTGATGAAATACAAATGACGATAAATAAAGAAGCTGCAACTGAGTTCGGTATGCCTCCAGCTCAAATTGCACAAATCGTTAACAATGTTACTCGAGGTGTATTCGCCACACAAATTATTTCAGAAAACGATGATGTTTATGGTGTGTTTGTTCAATTCGATGAACAATATCGAAGCAGTATTGAGCAATTAAAGTTATTGAAGTTACGAACACCTTCTGGTCAATTTGTAGAATTGCAGGAACTTGCAACGATTGAAATTGCAGAAGGTCCAGTATCGATTAGACGGGTAAATCAAGCAAACTCTGTAGATTTTACTATTAAATATGCATCATCGCTTTCACTTGGAGAAATGTCTGATCAGGTAGATGAAGCGATTGCCGAATCGAACATACCTGATGAAGTTGACATTACTTTTGGAGGAGATCGAGAACTATTTGAAAGTGCAATCAATGATATGATGCTCGCTGTATTACTAGCAGTAGCCTTAGTTTATATCGTGATGGCAGCTCAGTTTGAATCCTTTAAATACCCATTTGTTATTATGTTCTCAGTTCCACTTATGATTATTGGGGTTGCTCTTGGATTGTTCGTTACTCAAACACCAATTAGTATTACCGCAGTTATCGGTATTCTTGTTTTAGTAGGGATTGTTGTGAACAATGGAATTATGTTGGTTGATTTTATTAACCAACGTAAAGGGGAAGGTTTAAGTTCTTACGAAGCAATCGTTTCTTCGGCTCGAGATCGCGTGCGTCCAATTTTAATGACAGCCTTAACAACGATTCTAGGGCTAATGCCTTTAGCTATCGGAATAGGTGAAGGAACGGAAATTAATCAGCCGATGGGAATTGTCGTGATTGGTGGTTTAATCAGCTCGACATTGCTAACGTTATATTTAATCCCTGTACTCTATAGTCTGCTTGATAAAGAAACACGAAAAAGAGCAAAAGAACCAAAGGCATAAACAGATAAGAGACATCTTCTAAGTCATTTTGTGACTAGGAGATGGTCTCTTTTTTCATGCCATCATTTTTGTTTCGTATTGCCTCGAATTCTAATTATCATTTGCTTTAAGGGATAGACCCCACAGTGCAGTTGCAAGAGACAAGTTCACGCGAAGAAAACGAAAGAATTAGCTGACCATCTTCTTTATTCTTTTTCACTCAAAAAGTCGTATTTTCTGATGTTTATTAAACTATTACTCACTTATCACCAGTCACTAACGTCTCGTCATTTTAAAATATTACATTGTTATTTAGTCAATGTTTTTGTAAAATTCAATTAATACATATTTTGGAGGAATGAAGATGCAGGTTCCATTGTTCACAGGTTTTCCAGGTTTTATTGCCCAGCAAATAATGAATGAACTGATTGAACAAAGGAAAGTAAAAGAGATGTATGCTCTTGTTTTACCAAGTCAAATGGAACATGCTCAAACCATAGCTGATTCGATGATGAGTCAACAAAAGGAAGTGAACATCTATCTTGTTGAAGGTGACATTACGAAACCTCATTTAAATATTGATGTGAATCTATTAGAAAAAATTCAACAGGACATCAATACAGTTTGGCACTTAGCTGCTATATACGATTTGGCAGTCCCAAAAGAAGCAGCAGTAACCGTAAATGTCCAAGGAACAGCTATGGTGAATGATTTTGTGAAAACTCTGCCCAATTTACGTAAGTACATCTATTTTAGTACTGCCTACGTTGCTGGAACTAGAGAAGGCTTATTAAGAGAAGATGAATTAATTCGTCCGGAGTCATTTAAGAATTTCTATGAAGAAACTAAATTTGATGCTGAAGTGTTAGTTGAGGAATTAAAAGAAGATTTGCCCGTAACGATTATTCGACCTGGAATTGTTCGAGGACATTCAAAAACTGGATCAACCATTAAGTTTGATGGACCGTACTTCTTTATTAATATGATCGATCGATTAAAGTTTTTACCGTTCATTCCATTTGTCGGCAAATCAAAGGCTTATATTAATGTCGTACCAATTGATTATGTAGTAAAATCAGTGGTGTATTTAAGCGAGAAAGAAGAGGCGGACGGGAAAACGATTCATTTAACAGATCCGTCATCTCATCCAGTTAAAGAAGTTTATCGTCATATGGTTGCTCAAATAACCGGCAAGCAACCGAAAGGTAGAGTACCACTGACATTAGCGAAAGTAGGATTAAATTCAAAATTACTAAGGAAAACATTAGGTGTTGAAAAGGAAACTTTGGATTACTTAACTTGGTCTGCTCAATTTGATACGACCGTCGCGAATTCATTGCTAAAGGATAGTGAGATTCGGTGTGAAGATTTCATTGAAAGTCTTCCCACGATGTTGGCGTTCTATGAACTTCATAAAAAAGATAAACAATATCATGTCGTCATTGAATAGAATTTGTTTACAGTGAATTCGATTGTGGTATAATAACAAATGAAAACTTTATCTACTTTTGACTGTTGTCAAAGGGGAGTAGCTATAGGGAAACCTACTTCATAGTCGTCATTACATGGCTTTCGCCATCGGTTATGATAGCCATTTTATTAATGTGCTTAGCAAGACCTTTGCCTTTTTTAAAGGCAGGGGTCTTTTTGTTTTCAATACATGATTAAAGGAGATAATTATGGAAATTTTATCAGCAGAATTTTTTGTGGCCTTACTTTCAATTATTATGATTGATTTAGTATTAGCAGGAGACAATGCCATTGTTATTGGTATGTCTGCAAAAAACTTACCTCTTCATCACCGCCGTAAAGCAATTATGTGGGGTACTGCTGGGGCAGTCGTAATTCGTGTTTTAGCTACATTAGCTATCGTATGGTTATTGAAGATCCCAGGTTTACAGTTAGTTGGGGGTATCATTTTAATTGGTATTGCTTATAAACTTTTAATTGAAGATGGAGATGCTGGTGATCATAAAAGTTCAACCACTCTTATGTCAGCGATTGGTACAATTATTGTAGCCGATACAATTATGGGTCTAGATAATGTTCTTGCTGTTGCAGGAGCTGCTCATGGTGATTTCTTATTAGTTGTAATTGGTTTAATTATTAGTATTCCGATCATGGTATGGGGAAGTACGTTATTTGTAAAATTAATCGACCGTTACCCAATCATTATTTATATTGGTTCTGGTGTATTAGCATTTACAGCTGCACGTATGATTACACATGAACGATTTTTAAAAGATTTCTTTGAATCGAATCCACTTATTACATGGTCAATGATTGCGTTCATTACAATTGCGGTACTTTTAGCAGGTAAGTACAAAAATCGTAAATTGATTGAGATTGCTGATGAGGTCGACGATGCAAACGAAATCGAAAACAAAGAAGAAGTCCTAAATGAAAACGAAATCGAAAACAAAGAAGAAGTAGTTATTGAAAACGAACTAGAAAATAAAAACGACAAAATTTAATGTCCAAAAACTGGTAGCATCTAAAAGATGTTTCCAGTTTTTTTTTTTATTACCCCCCAAAAATAATAGGGACTAAACGTATAGTATGTCGAGCATCAATTTTAAATGAAAGATGCTAAAAATTTGACGGGGTGAAGTAAATGAAAAACTTAAAAACTTGGAAATCGATTAGTGCTACATTACTTGCTGCAACATTAGTAACATCAACATCTGCACAAGTATTAGCAAATGACACTGAAAAAGTTGACACGACTTATGAAACAGTAAACTTACAAGAAGCATTAGAAAATGTAAAAGAAGAAAATGCATCATCTGCAGATTTAGAAGTTATTTCATCTGTAGTACCAGTCGGATATTTAGCAAATAACATTTTTGCATTATCAATGAATTTAGAAAAAATTAGTAACCCTAGAGCGAAAGAAGCGCTTCAAAAAAATATTGAACGTGCTATTGCAAGATGGGAAGCTAAACAAAAAGCAGAAGAAGTTGCAACAACTCCTGAAGAGGAAGCAACTCCTACAGAAGAAGAAACTACAACACCTGAAGAAGTAGTAACTGTTCCTGAGGATGTTGTAACAACGCCTGAAACTGAAGAAGAAGAAGAAGTAACAACTCCAGAAACGGAAGCTACAACACCAGTTGTTGAAGAAAAAGAAGAGTTGGAAGATGCTGAAAAGAAAGCTTTGAAAAAAGCTGAAATTGCAGCAAAAAAAGCTGAAAAATTAGCTGAAATTGCAGCTCATAAAGCAGCAGTAAAGGCAAAAGCTGAAGAGAAAAAAGTTGCTGCCAAAGCAAAAGCCGAAGAGAAAAAAGTAGCAGCACAAGCTAAAGCTGAAGCAAAAAAAGCAGCAGCACAAGCTAAAGCTGAAGCAAAAAAAGCTAAGCATGAAGATAAAGGTAAAAAAGACAAAGAGTAATTGTTAGGTAACTGACATATAAAACTACTTTTCATTTTAATAAGAACCCGTTACAATCGATAAGAATTAGTCTATCGAATGAACGGAAGGTGATTGCATATGCTACTAGCGTCAATACAAGGTTTATTTGTACGCAAAAGTAATAACTCAAATATTGAGCCGCTAGTGGCTAAAGCAAAGGATGGGGATGAAGAAGTTCTAAATGATCTTCTTCTTTCCTATGCACCTTATATGAAAAAAACAGCTTCATTTGTTTGTAAAAGATATATTCACGAACAAGACGACGAATACAGTATTGCATTATCAGCATTTCATGAAGCCATTCAACACTATGAAGTTTCTAAAAATGCTTCCTTTTTAACTTTTGCTCATCTGCTGATTCGGCGTAAACTGATCGATCATATTCGCAAAGAAGCTCGACGTAAAGATTCACCAGTTGGGTTAGGACTAGATAGTTCAGAAGATGAATTAGATGCATTTGGGACACTCGAATCCTCTCATTCATTCGAACAGTTTACAGCGGAGCAGCAAGCTGCAGAAAGACGAGTACAGATTTTTGCATATGAACAGTTGCTAAAACCATACGGATTATCATTTCAAGAATTAGTGAAGGTCTCGCCTTCACATGAAGATACACGTCAAACAGCGTTTCAAATCGCTCAGATTATCGCGGAGTCTGACGAATTCTATGAAACATTCCTACAAAAAAAACAACTTCCAATGAAAGAATTAGAAGAGTTAGTAATGGTTTCTCGTAAAACGATTGAGAGACAAAGGAAATATATTGTGGCCATTGTGATTTTATTAAAAAGTGATTTAGATTATTTAAAAGATTATTTAAAAGGACGGATGTAAAAATGAACAAACAAAAGGGAATCGTATTTGAAAATACGTCTTCATATAGTATTTTTTTAACAGATGATGGTCGATTCCTAAAAGGGATTCCCGACTCTTTGTCTGACGTTGGGGAAGAAGTATCATTTCGTCCTTATGTAGAAATGGTTGCATTTAAAAAGCCAAAGAGAACGGCATACATGGCACCGCTTATTGCTGCAGTGGCTATCGTATTTATGTTTTTCTCTGTATTGATACCGTCACAATCGAAAGTATCAGCGTATGTACAGATGGATTTCAATCCAAGTGTTGAACTTGGAATTGATAGAAAAGGTGATGTACAAGTATTTAGAGGTTTAAATGAAGATGGAGTTGCCTTAAAAAGAGATATCTCTTTTTGGAAAGGTAAGTCGTTAACATGGGTTATGTCTAAAATCGTAAGTGAATCCAATGTTTCATTTGAAGACGAAAGTAAATTTGGAATTACAACAATCATTTCAGAAAGTCAAAATCAAGTGGCACTCGAAAAAATTATTACAACAGCTGTAACGCGAACGACTGTAAAAGTTGCTCCGGAAAAAATTAGAATTAAGCAAGCCACTATCGAGGAACGTCTTCAAGCAAATGAAAAAGGCGTATCTGTTGAATCTTATAAAGAATCACAAGCAAAAGTGAATGAGAAAGAAAAATCTTTAGAAAATCAACCAGTTACTCTTCCAAAAGAAAAGAAAGCTAAAGAAAAAGAGAATTCATCAAATCAAGGTAAAGCTAAACAAAACAATAAAGAACAACCAAAAAAAGAAAAGAAAAATAATCATAAAAACGAAAATAAAAACGATCAAAGTAAAAATGGAAACCAAAAGATAAACAATACTAAACAAGAAGTGAATGAGCAAAAAAACAGAGTAAAACAAAATAAGACCGACAAAAAAGAAAAAGCGTCAAATTCTTCTCAATCAAATAAGTCGGACCAAACAAGAAATAATGAAAGAAATGAACGTAAATCCCAAGATTCAAAGCAAAAAAAGAATGACTATAAAAAGCAATCAAATAATAAATCGCATAACAATCAAAACGGTCAACAGAACAAAAATGACCATCCATCAAAAAATTCTAACAGTAAAAAGAATGATCGATGAAAACCTTGCAAGCTTTTCATATGAAAAGCTTGTTTTTCTTTTGTTCTACTGATGTATGTGAATAAGTAGAAGGGGATCTGTTTAGGAATAGCGTTGAGTGCGCTAATTTGATGGCACCATTTGTTTTTCTATATAAGTAATCCTTTCTTTTTATCGTTTTTTTTCTTAGAATAGGAATATGACTCTCGTGTCTGTTGAAAGGACTTGACTGATTTATGAATCCAATTGTTCGACGAATACGAAGACTGACACCCGCACAAGCTATCGTTTCTTATTATTTTCTTGCGATTGCTTTTTCTGTCTTGTTATTAAGTTTACCGGGTGTCCATCAAGATGGCGTGAAAGTCCCTTTTTTAGACAGTGTTTTTACTGCTGTTAGTGCTGTCAGTGTAACTGGTCTTACAGTTATAGACGTATCACAAACCTACTCAACGTTTGGTATCTTTATGCTGATGCTTGTTCTTCAATTAGGTGGAATTGGCATTATGTCACTGGGTACTTTTATTTGGTTAATTGTTGGTAAAAAAATTGGTTTACGTGAACGACAGTTGATTATGATGGATCATAATCAACACTCTTTATCTGGTGTCGTGAGTTTGATTATTGAAATTATAAAAATTTTATTATTAATTGAGGCAATTGGCGCACTGATTTTATCATTTTACTTCACTCAGTTTTATGAATCGTTTTCACAAGCATTTATCCATGGACTATTCGCTGCAGTATCTGCAACTACCAACGGTGGTTTTGATATTACTGGACAGTCTTTAATGATGTATCATAACGATTACTTTGTTCAAATTATCAACATGATTCTCATTATTTTAGGTGCAATTGGATTTCCTGTGTTAATAGAAGTTAAAGCGTTTTTATCTAACAAAAATAAAAACTTCAGATTTTCTTTATTCACAAAGATTACGACTGTCACATTTGGTGTTTTATTAGCCGTTGGGACTGTTGTGATATTAGCTTTAGAGATGTTTAATTCTTTTAAAGGCATGTCCTGGCACGAGGCATTATTCACAGCGATGTTTCACTCGGTA
This sequence comes from Paenisporosarcina quisquiliarum, assembly GCF_043641925.1. Taxonomy (GTDB): domain Bacteria; phylum Bacillota; class Bacilli; order Bacillales_A; family Planococcaceae; genus Paenisporosarcina; species Paenisporosarcina quisquiliarum_A. The sequence goes on along the minus strand of NZ_JBHZRU010000007.1, from coordinate 41,741 downwards.
TCATCCCGTTCAGGTGGCCTTGTCACTTTCGACGTTACGCAATTCAGCGAAGGAACAAACATCTTTATGAGTGCTTTGATGTTCATTGGGGCTTCCCCAAGTTCTGTAGGTGGGGGGATTCGCACCACAACGTTTGCCATTGCCATATTATTTTTAATTAACTTCGCTAGAGGTAAAAGTGAAATACAGATATTTAATCGAGAAATAGAACTGATCGACGTTTTTCGTTCATATGCTGTCATCATTCTAGCTATTTTCATGGTTTTAGTTGCTACAATGGCATTATCAATATCTGAACCGAATTTACCGATAACAGCACTTGTCTTTGAAATAACTTCAGCATTCGGAACATGTGGAATGTCTTTAGGTATAACGGATGATTTATCGAACTTCGGTAAAGTGTTAATTATGATTCTGATGTTTATCGGTCGAGTTGGGTTGATTTCCTTTTTGTTTACAATAGGTGGAAGAGCGACAAAAACGAAATATCAGTTCCCAAAAGAACGCGTAATAATCGGATAAAAAAAGAGCAAATATCCTGTACTCAGGATATTTGCTCTTTTTGAATAAATGAAAATTGTGGGGATTGACCTGGCTTATAGTAAGTTAATAAATAACCATCTTTTGACTGTAGGGTATTTTCGTGCTCAAGTGCAGTTAAATCCAATGAGAATGGGACCAGTGAGGTTTGTTTGTGAACTTCACGTTCATGCAAAGATAACTGTGCAAATTGTTGTCCTGCAATTAAAGGATTCTCGATTATTTTTTTATAAATCATCGATTGTTCTTCTCTTGCCATTTCTTTTTCCCACCAAGGTTTTCTTGGTTGGAACTTTTGATGACTTAAGTAATCTAATTTCATTAAACTACGGACAGTCGCCATATGTGCGCGTCCGTCATAAAGTAGGAATTCTTCCAAACGTTTAAACAGATCTTCTAATTGATGACCAATTCTAGACCACCCTTTATTCTCCCAGTACGACCCAAAGTCTTGGAAGAAATCGAAAGGAGTTTCAAAGGTATGTTTAACTAAGTATTCAACCGTACGGTCTAAACGGTGGGCGTTCCAATACTTCTCTAAAACATCTTCAGCTTGTTTAATACGTAGCATATCGTCAAAGCTTAACACGTTATTTGAGAAAATTTCGTATGGAGCTTGATCAACAAATACATATCCGTATTCTTTAGCTTGTATCCGTAGTCCAGTCCCACGTAAAAGCTTCAAAAAGCCAAGTTGTAATTCTTCTGGTCGCATTTCAAATACATCGTTAAATGTTTGTTTAAAGGAAGCGTAGTCTTCTTCAGGTAAGCCAGCAATTAAATCTAAATGTTGAGCTATCTTGCCGCCTTCTTTAACCATTGTGACGGTTCTAGTTAATTTGGCGAAATTTTGTTTTCGTTTAACAAGTTCGTTTGTTAAGTCATTTGTCGATTGAACACCAATCTCAAAACGGAATAAGCCAACAGGTGCATTGTCATTTAAAAATTGAATGACTTCCGGGCGCATAATGTCAGCAGTTATTTCAAATTGAAATACAACGCCCGGTTTGTGTTCGTCTATTAAGAATTGGAACATTTCCATGGCATAGCTTCGGCTAATATTAAACGTGCGATCAACAAATTTAATTATTTTAGCACCATGATCCATCAAATAGCGAATATCTTCTTTTACTTTTTCTCTGTTAAAGTAGCGAACGCCTACTTCAATGGAAGATAAACAGAATTGACAGGAAAAAGGGCATCCTCGACTTGTTTCTACATACACAATCCTTTTAGATAAATCGGCAAGATCTTCTGTAAATCGATATGGAGAGGGCATTTCACGTAAATCAATTTTTGGTCCCATTGCATTTAGCATAAACTTGTCTTCTTTTTCATAACATATTCCAGGGACATCTTTTAATTCCACATCACCTTGTAAGGCATGAAGTAGCTGTTTAAAGGAAACTTCACCTTCACCCATGACAATAAAATCAATTTCTTTATTTTCCTTTAACCAATAGTTAGCATCATAAGATACTTCAGGACCGCCAAGAACAACGACAGTTTCAGGACTTACTTTCTTTAACATACGGACAACCTTTAACGTTTCTTCAATATTCCATATATAACAACTAAATCCGACAACTTGCGGTTTTTTCAAAAAAATGTCGGATACAATCGAAAAGGCAGGATCTTTTATCGTATATTCAGCAATCTCCGGATTAAAATCTGGTTGAGCTGCTGCTTTAAGACATCGCAAAGCTAAATTTGTATGAATAAACTTCGCATTAAGTGTTGCAATTACTATGTTCATTTAACATTCTCCTTTACTACATTTGTTTATTTTAACAGGGTTAGAACATACAAACAATATCCCACTATATACCTATTCAGTTTAATACTTTAGTATGGAATAATCGGAGTTACGCGTGTATATTTTTTGTTTATTCAGAATATAAAAATAATTATAGTATGAAAGTATTAAATAAAGTGAAAGGTTCGGTGAACAGTTTGATTGGAAGTAAAAGAAATCAAGTCTTCGAATTTTTGTTTCAACAAAGTCAAAGTCCAGTGTTCATATTAAATCCAGATCAAAATTGGATTGATTTAAATGACGCTGCAAAAGAGCTTTTTTTACTATCCTCGGAAATTCCTTTTCATGAAATGTTGGACAAGGAATCGAAAAACATATGGATTGATTTTCTCGATGAAGTCAAAATACATTCAACTGCTTCCTGCCAATTAAAGCTCCGTCCTAGATCACAAAAAGAATACTTATCATCTACGATAACAGGGTACTATGATCCTGAAGTGAAAGAATTGTTCTTTTGTATGAAAGAGTGCAAGAGTCTTCCTGAAGATAACATCTCATATGTTGATTTTTTCAAACACGCAAAACATGGTCTAATCCTATCTGACCTAGCAGGAACAATCGTTGATATTAATCATCAAGCTGAAGACTATTTTTCAATAAAAAAAGATCAAGTATTGGGTTTACCAGTCATGCACATCCATTTCCTTTTTAAAGAATCGACACAAGAAATTGAGACTTTTTATCAACAATTGAAAGTTAACAATTTTGCAGAAATGATATTAAGACGATATGAATCAAATAACACGGAAAAATACTATCATTTTAAAACTAGCTTTAATGAACTGAATAACTTGTATGTAACAGTTATTAAAGATGAGTCAGAGGTTGAGTGTCTAAGAAAGAAAGCGGCTCATGCGGATTCTCTTTCAACGCTAGGACAACTTGCAGCAAGTATTGCTCATGAAATTCGAAATCCAATGACTTCTTTAAAAGGGTTTACCCAGTTGTTAAGTCAAACGGTATCAGGAGATGGAACGAGATATATTCAAGTAATAGAAACAGAATTGAACCGGATGGATGAAATATTAAATGAATTCCTGGTACTTTCAAAACCAACAAATCGTTCCAAAGATATTGTGTGTATCAATTCCTTGCTCAACCAAGTCATAGAATTTATGCAGCCGCAAGCGATTATGTATAACACCGTGATTCATGATGATTTGTCTGAAATGGAAGAGACTTGTATCCTAGGTGATTCTTATGAATTGAAGAAAGTGTTTATTAACATCCTTAAAAATGCCATTGAAGAAATGACTTCCGATGGTGTTATTCGAATTTACAAATCAATTACTTTTGACAATAAAGTGAAAATATCCATTAGCGACCAAGGGAGGGGAATGACGAAAGAACAAATAGATCAAGTATTTCTACCTTTCTTCACGACTAAGCAAAATGGAACTGGTTTAGGACTTTCACACGCCATTCAAACTGTTGAACAGCATGGTGGGTTTATTGAAATTGAAAGTGAACTAAATCGAGGGACAACCTTCCATTTATATTTACCACTAAGTACCGTTGGAAATAAACTTGAGAGTAACCCAATACTATTAAATTCACCTAGTGGAAGGTGATTTTATATTCATAGGACGGAAGAACAAATGAGTCATTTTGACAAAACTCTTTGATTCCCTATATACTTGTGGTAATTCAAGACATTGGGAATAAGGTGATTAAGTTGAAATCTGAAGAAATATCGCAATCATTAAAGTTATTTATAGTTTTATCAAGGTCAAACAAGGCTCTGCATGAATGTACTAATCAATTCTTTCAAGCAAATGGATTAAATCCAACTGAATTTGCCGTGATGGAACTGTTGTTTCACAAAGGACGTCAACCACTTCAAAAAATCGGTAATAAAATCTTACTTGCAAGTGGATCAATTACGTACGTGATTGATAAATTAGAAAAGCGAGGATTTATTCACCGTGTGAATTGTCCGTCCGATCGTCGAGTTACTTTCGCTGAGATAACGCCAGAGGGTGAAGCTTTTATGGCTAAATTATTCCCAGAGCATGAGCAGCAACTTCATGAAATTATGAATGCATTAACAGCTGAAGAAAAAGACCAAGCTATCTACCTGCTTAAGAAATTAGGTTTATCAATAAAGGATTTATCTTATTAAAACTTGTTCGTTAAACATAGCTTGCATCCAAAATGGTGCAAGCTATGTTTTTTTTGTGAAAACAGTCTTCAGAAAAAGCCGCCCACTATCTAACAAAAGTTGCAAAGTCATTATCAATTTTTTATGATGCACCAAAGTGATTGTCTAAATAATTATTTATAAAAATTTTGCCTATTTGAAATTACTTGGATTGATAAAATGATAGCTTTAGCATGATAAAAAGTCATTGATTGGGCTGTTGAAATTACAAGATAGTTGAGAAAATAAATGTTCCAAGTAAAAAAAACACAAAATGTTGTAGATGAAAATCTCTTAAACAAATGTGTTTATTCTTATATAAGGAATGCCTTATAATATTGAATTTACAACTACCACGATTTTAGTTGATTGCAATGGAGGTGGCGTAAAACAACTGCTCCTGTTTCTGCATCGCTCCGCTAGCTTCGAAACATGAAAGTACGTTGCATCGCTGCACTAGCTTCGTCGCAAAGATTAGAACTATGGTTCTAATCTTTCCAGCGGAATCAGCAAGAACTGAAGACCCTGGACTGAGCGGCGCGAAGGAAGCGTCTGAAGTCTTGCCCGCAGAAAGCGTCCACCGCAATGAAAATCAACATTAGAAGACCTCTACGAATGTTAATTCATTGTTGTGCTAACTTCGAGCCAGGGTGTGAAAATCAATACAAAAAAGGACCGTCTCTCAGTCATTTAATGACTAGGAGACGGTCCAATTTTTAATTACTCTTTCATTCCAATAGTTTCGCCCATTTTTAAGAATGCATCAGTCATGCTTTCATTTTTACGATCGAAAATAGTTAATCGAACAATTAGGTCACCTTGTTCAAATACAATCCCTGAAACAGTTCCAAGATCCGTAACGACTTCCACACCTGATTGATTAGAAATCCCAGCTCCTTGAGGAAGTTTTGCGTCATCTTCAATTGTAACTGGTTCACTCCCGATACTTACTGCAGCCATAGTTTGAAGCATGTTTTCACGAACAAAATCAATGGATGCATCAGCCTTGGAAAGCGTTTCAATACGCATAAAGACCGCATCATTTTCTGTTAAATAAAGTGAATCTTTATTCGGTTCTTCACCTGTTAATTCGAAACCTTCTAATTTATAAATAGAATAGTTTTGTTCGTCACTATTCGTAAGAGTAGCAGTCTCTTCTTTTGCTTCACCTTTTACGCTGAAGGATAAAGTTTTTTCAGGACCTCTTTCCTCTGTAACTTCTTCTGAATTTGTATCTTCAGTTGATTCGTCTTCTGTCTCTTCAACTGTTTCTTCTGGTGCTGTCGTTTCTTCTTGGTCAACTTCTTCTACATCTGATGATGTATTTCCTTGACCTGAGTTTGTATCTTCCGAAGTATTACAAGCTGCTAGCATTGAAATTGATAGAGTAATTGATGCCATTAATAACCAATATTTCTGCATGTTAAAATCCCCCTTTAAGTAAGTAGACGTGATGTCGTGTGATTTGTTTCAAGAAGTTAGTGGTAGGACCAAAAACAGGAGTATGGTCATTGTGATATGAGCAATTATAATGAGGGGCATACTACGTTTCCACTCGTACAAAAGTCCCCAAATGAATCCTGAGAAACAAGCTGCAATAACACCTAACCAAAAACCACTAAATGATAGCGAGAAGCCGAATAATAAGGCAGCTGTTACAACTGCAAAGAATGGACTCATATAGGCTTTGAGTTTTTGTTGAATAAAGCCTCGCCAAAATAATTCTTCACCTGGTGCGATGATTAACATTAATAAAAGATAATGCCAAACAGTGGTAGGTCCATAACTTTCAAGAAAATTCTCTACAGAGAGAATGGTTTGATTTGAAAAAATGGAGAATAAATGAAATCCGGCTGCTATTAAACCGTACGTTAATGTACCATACCCAACACCGAACACGAGGAATTCCCATGTTTGAACTTCGTCTTCCATTTTTCCATGGACAAATGAGGCGGCTATAAATAACAATGTTGTAAAGGTGTACATATACCAAAAAATGTTGCTATTTGAAAATGTGAAATATAATAACAAATAGGCAGCTGGAATATAAAGAACCCAACGTTGGGTTGATGCAATCCAATTCATTTATACACCTCCTAAATAATATTTCTTTCGATAATGATCGAATAAGATTGAGCGTGAAGAGTTGATTAATGTATTGTATACTTTCGTATAACAAGAGTATGCATACCTTATAGTTTGCATCAAAAAGGTAAGAAGGTAAAGGTTTTTTAGTAAAAATGACAATAAGAAGCTAGGGGAGAATAGAGTGGGAAATTTTGAAAAGGCCATACAAGATCTTAAGGAAGGAAAAATCGATTCTTTAAGTATTTCAAAAGAAGATTTTCTTGAATTTAGAGAAATATTAATTCAACAAATTGATTTTAAACACTTTCGTGGAATTGCACATCAAGGTGGATCGGTCATCTACACATATGAAAAGGTTGCAAGAAGTTAAGTTGATGTCGTAATTTGTCGGAAATTATCTCTGTAGAAAATTTACTTTTCGTGTATAATAATGGATAATATGAAGTTTTTTTAAAGGAGCCGTTATCGTGACTGAATCACTTTTAAAGCAAGTAGAAATCACACGAGAAGCTATGATACAATCGGCTATTGAAAATGGGTTTAGTAATTCGAAAACCATTCAACTCAGTAAAAAACTAGATCAGTTATTAAATATCTACCAATTACCTAAAAAGTTAAAGCATTCTAAAGGAAAATCAGTTGTTCTGAAAAACTAAACTCTTAGCAGTTTAGTTTTTTATTTGAATTTTGAAATTTTCGTTCAATTGAAAAAATTACGCCGGTGAAGCTCATGATTTCAAGGTGATTTTTTTACATTTTACTTTTATTTGGAAGAACATTGTAAAGAAAAAGCTACTTATATAGGGGGATGTATATGAACAAGCTTAGACAGATAAAAGAAACATTAAACAACGCAATAATAGGAAGAGAGAAAGAAATTGATTTTATGTTGATTGCCTTGATTCAAGGTGGACATGTTCTTCTTGAGAGTGTCCCAGGATCGGGGAAGACAATGATGGCTAAAACCTTTGCGCATGCATTTGAAGGCGACTTTAAACGTTTGCAATTTACACCTGATGTCTTACCTTCTGACGTAACAGGAATCAGTTATTTCGATCCGAAATCACAAGACTTTATTGTTAGACCTGGACCAGTCATGACCAATATTTTATTGGCTGATGAAATAAACCGCGCGACTCCGAGGACTCAGTCGAGTTTGTTAGAGTCAATGGAAGAAAAGCAAGTAACAATAGATGGGGAAACCTTGAAGTTGCCAAATCCATTTATGGTCATCGCTACACAAAATCCAGTGGAATCACAGCAAGGGACATTTTCTTTACCTGCTGCACAACTAGATCGTTTTCTATTTAAAATTAGTATTGGATATCCAACCTTTGAAGAAGAAAGACAGATCTTACGCGATTTTAATGAAAATCCAGGAGAGGTTCGCTCATCTACTGTTTTGACCATCTCAGACGTTTTGGAATGGAAGAAAGAAATTAAATCCATAACTGTCCATGAAGATGTGGAAACTTACATACTTCAACTAGTACAAGCTACGAGACAACATCCATACATTGAATTAGGTCTAAGTTCTAGAGCTACACTTGCTCTTGTACATGCATCTCAAGGGATTGCATTTTTACAAAACCGATCATTTGTTACGCCTGACGATGTAAAATATGTCTTTTCGCCACTTGCTTCCCATCGTCTTATGCTGACAGCTGAAGGGATGCTTATTCATGATCCAATAGATTTACTTAACCAAATCATTGAATCGGTTCAAACGCCTGTAGAGGCCGCTATCAAATGATTTGGAAACGAGATTATTATGGTGCTGCACAAACAAAGTGGGCCTTAGTGGTTTTAGGGTTTTTGTTTGTGTTTTCATTGCTTCTAATGAATTATGTAGTTGCTGGTGTATTTGCTTTTTTAGGGACAATTGCTAGTTTGCAATTTTGGTATTTTAGGCAGGTTGGAAAAAGACTGGTTATGCAAAATGAGAAAAACAGAAGTCGATTATTAGTACATGGTCCATCTTCGTGGACATTGGAATTTGAGAATCCTGGTCTGCCCATTTGGAATGGTCAACTAAGACTTCATTTTCAAAATGCCGTCAATCCCATCTATCCACAATCAAACGCCCATGGTCAATTAAACGAAGTCTTAGTTCCATTTACAATTGGCTACAAAGAAAAAATAGTTTTGAATATACCGGTTCAAGGCGCTAAGAGGGGCATATCAAAACTGAAAGATGTAGAATTGACAATTCCACATTTATTTGGCGAAGGTTCAATTGTAATGACCTATCAACCAATCATCTTAATGGACCAAATGGTATTCCCAAATATTTTCCCTGTTAAGGAATTGAGACACCCATCACCACTAAAGCCTGGTTCTTTTGAAATGAAACACTCCATATTTAATGATGTATTTTCTCCAATAGGTACGAGAGATTATGTCCCGTCTGATCAATTTCATCATATTCACTGGAAAGCTAGTGCAAGACTACAAAAACTACAAACGAAAGTATTTACGCAGATTGCAAATGAGTCTGTCATGCTCATTGTCAATATTGCACAAGGTTATTCGATCATTTCTGATTTAGAGGAAAAGATTGAAGTAATTGCATCCTTTATTGATTTTTATTATCGTGAAGGAATTCCTTATTCAATTGTTATTAATGTTCGAGCATTTGGACAATCTCCTTACCTTTTTATTCCTACAGGTGATGGACAAAAGCAACGACAAAAATCAATGGAACTTTTATCGATTCTTTCTAAAAATGATTTAACTATGCCTTTTAATCGGATGTTAAGCCATTTGGAAATTCATGAAGAGTTTCCAATGTCCGTTATCATTTTCACTCACGATGAAAAAGAAGCTGCCCCTTATATAGCAAAGTGGAAACAAAAAACGAAAGTATTGGTTTATGGTGATGATCGGAAAGGAGGAGAGATCCAATGGAAAAAGGATTTGATTCCAACTCGTTAATCACTAGTCAATCAATAGGGAAATATGTGCAGGATATTTGGTTAATCGCTTTTTTCTTTATATTGATTCCTGACGGTGCCAGTATTTCACTAACGATGATCTGGTTAGTCATGCATACACTCATTTTAATAAGTGTATTATTCATTTTCCGAAAAACAGGCTACCAGATAGCGGTGCCATTACTAATTTCATTATTAATAACCTTATTAGTATTTCTATTTGGAGCTCCATTTTGGTTTTATCTTGCAGTTGTTTTTGTAAGTGTATGGAGAATACAGGAGAGGTTTGCAACCGAACAAGATGACTTAACTCATGATGGAATGTTCTATATGTTGCTTATTCTTTTCTTTTCAATCAGCATTTTTGTTTCTATAGTTATGCAAAATAACGAAGCGATTAGCGATAGTTATTTTCTAGTCATTTCCGGTGTCATCGTATATATCATTCACAGACTTATCGTGCACTGGCTAATGACCAAAACAATTAATCAGATTCCTTTTTATTATATTGTGATTTTTTTTGGTGCAATTATGGGAATAGCAAGTAGTGTATATTTCATTGTTTCATTATTTGCTGAAAAAACGAGAATTTTATTTGTTGCACTCTTTGGTGATTTATTGATGCTCCTTTTTGTTCCTTTAGGCACTGTTTTAAACTGGTTCAAAGAAAGATTCCAATCGATTAGCCCACCTGAAGAAGAGCAAAAAGAAGCTGTTCAGCAAATTAGTGAAGCCTTAGATGAACTAAAGCCTCTTCAAGATCAGAGTACACAATCAATCGATTTTCCATGGATGATGATTTTCATAGGTGTTGCAACAATTCTTGTTATTTATTTGCTGTGGAAATTATCTAAAAAGAGATTGGAAAAAAACACACCTAAAAAGAACATGGAAATTTCCATTAGTCGAGAACCCATTTTGACCTCGACGGTTTCTAAAAGTAATGAAGTTCCGTGGGCATATTCGATGGAGACCAATATCGTTCGTGAAGCTTACCGGTCATTTGAAAAGCAAGCACGGGAATTTGGTTTAGCCAGACTTCAAGATGAAACTGTTCGTGAATGGTTTAGTAGACAAAACTGGCAAGGCGACAAACGATTTTTTTCGATTTATGACACGGTTCGCTATGGTCAAACTCAAATGAGTGGTGCAGATGGTGAATGGTTTATTACCCAATTAGAATTGTTTTCTGAAAAATATTTTTCAAATGAGGTTTAAAGTTTTGAAAAAAGGGGGAAATTAATCTTGAACACAGCAACATTCTCATTTCCCCCTTTTTATAGGACATCTTCCATAATGGAAAGTGTCCTACTTTTTTTTGTCTAAATTTCCCCTCAGAAAATTATTGTTCATTTTTCTAGAATTTTAAAGTTACATTGATTTGCGTACACATGAATATCAAGCGTCTTTAGTTAACCCCTCTGGTTAGCAAAACATTCTTACAAAATTAAATATGCACATTATCGGAATCTTTCGATGTTTAAGTGAATGAACTTTGATAAACTAATATCACAGAGATTAATACAGTACTTGGAGGTTTTAACATGGAAAAGAAATGGAAAGTTGGATTTGTAGGTACAGGAGTAATGGGTAAAAGCATTGTAAAGCATTTATTAACAGCAGGACATGAAGTGTCTATTTATACACGTACGAAAGCGAAAGCACTTGAATTAATCGAAATGGGTGCTGTTTGGAAGGACACGCCTGGAGAAGTAGCGGCATGCTCAAGTGTTGTATTCACTATGGTAGGGTATCCCCAAGATGTAAAAGAGGTTTATTACGGGGAGCAAGGAATTTATCAACATGGAGATGAGAATTTAATCGTGGTTGATTTAACGACTTCAACTCCGACACTTGCGATTGAACTATATGAAAAAGCGAAGGAGTATCAAATGAATTCGTTGGATGCGCCGGTTTCTGGCGGAGATATTGGTGCTCAAACAGGTAAACTTTCCATCATGGTTGGTGGAGACGAAGACGTTTTCAACTCAACTTTGCCGTTGTTTGAGTTATTTGGTGAGCATATTGTTTACCAAGGAGAAGCTGGTGCAGGACAACATACGAAAATGTGTAATCAAATCGCCATTGCTTCTTCCATGATTGCTGCATGTGAAGCTTTAAGTTATGCAAAAGGAGCAAATTTAAATCCTGAAAATGTTTTAAAATCAATTACGAAAGGGGCAGCTGGATCATGGTCATTAACTAATCTAGCTCCGCGTATGTTAAAAGAGGATTTTGAGGCAGGATTTTATATGAAGCATTTCATTAAAGACATGGGTATCGCACTTGATGAAGCTAAGCGAATGAATTTATCATTACCTGGGTTAGAACTTGCGTATGAAACGTATCAAGAATTAGCGAAACAAGGTCTAGAAAATGAAGGAACACAAGCTTTATATAAAGCTTATGTAAAATAGAGACTTCACTATGGGGGAAATGAGATGAACGGTCAAAATGAGGCACCACGGAGTCCTTTAGCACTGTATTTAACAATTCCAATTCTATCATGGGCTTTTTACGATTTTGCTAATACGATATTTTCTTCGAATATCAATACCGTGTTTTTCCCGTTTTATACTGATGAAGTCATCGGAACGAATGAGGCTCGTCAGCAAGTAGCGAGCACATTCGTCTCGTATGCAAATGCAGTTGCTAGTTTTTTACTGGTTATATTTTCACCATTGTTCGGTGTGTGGATCGATCGCACAGGTTATAAAAAGCGATTTATTGTCTGGTTTGCATCGATTTCGATTGCTGCTACTTTCATGATGGGGATTTTTGGAGGCATTCAAAGCGAGTCATTATTATGGGGCGTCCCTCTATCATACGCACTCGTCGTCATAAGTTTTGTCATTGCCAAGTTCTTCTTTAACTCTAGTCTTGTCTTTTATGATTCGATGATGAGTGATTTAGGAACGAAGCAGGAAATGCCTTTGATTTCAGGATTTGGAGTGGCCGTTGGGTACTTAGGAACAATTGTCGGTTTACTTGTGTACTTAATTGTATCCGAGGGAGATTATTATAAAGCGTTTATACCTACAGCCATTTTATATTTATTATTTTCGCTGCCCTTATTTTTTATTAATAAAGACAAACCGATTCCAAAAGAACTTCGAGAAAAAGGAAGTTTCTTTAAAGGATATCAAGATATCATTCAAACATTTAAAGAAATGAAATCGTATAAATCGGTATTTACTTTTATGATTGCTTATTTCTTTATTAATGATGCTATCGCTACCACGATTGCAATGATGGCGATCTATGCAACTGTAATTGTTGGATTTTCTTCGGGACAATTCATTATTTTATATTTAGTTTCAACTATTTCAGCCGTAATTGGTTCCTTTATTTTTGGCTATATCATTAAGCGAATTGGAGCAAAACACGGTGTTACCATTGTGGCGATTTTAATGATCGTTTCACTTATTATTTCCGTCTTTGCTGTTGACCAGTGGATGTTCTGGATTTCTGGTAGTATGTTTGGGGTTTCCTTAGGATCGATGTGGGTAACTTCTAGAACTCTCATTATTGAATTGACACCTGATCATAAGCGTGGACAATTCTTCGGGCTATTTGCCTTTTCTGGTAAAGTATCATCCATTATTGGTCCAGCAGTATATGGTACGATCACGTATCAGCTTCAAGACTATGGTCCGCTTGCAAGTCGCATTGCGTTATCGACCTTAATCGTGATGACTATTATTGGGTTAATTATTCATCTAAAAGTTAAACATGAGTCACCAAAAGTGAATATAGGTTAAAGGCGACCGCTATGATACAATCGTAGTACATGTAGTCAATCAGTAAGGGGTGCTTTATATGGATAGTCAAAAAGGGATTTTATTGGAAAGTGGAACAAATGAACTAGAAATCGTTGAATTTGAAGTAGGGTCAAATAAATTCGGTATTAATGTAATTAAAGTGAAAGAAATTTTACAACCACTACCTGTTACGATTATTCCTCTTTCACATCCTCATATTGAAGGGATTGTTCAATTAAGAGGAGAAGTATTGCCAGTGGTTAACATGGCCAAAGTGCTAGGAACGGAATTAAAAGGCAGTGCTCATGAACAAAAATTTATTGTTGCAGAATTTAATAAGCAGCGAGTTGTATTCCACGTGGACCATGTTTCCTTAATTCATCGAATTTCTTGGAACCAAATTGAGAAGCCTTCAGAAATGTATCAAGGAGGCAATTCTCAAATTATTGGCGTGGTGAAAAAAGGAGAAGATATGATTCTCTTATTAGACTTTGAGCGAATCATGGTGGATATCAATCCTGAATCAGGAATTCAAGTGGATGCAGTCAAAAAATTAGGTAAGCGAGAACGCTCAGACAAAAAAATTGTCATAGCAGAGGATTCTCCGTTATTACGAAAATTATTGCATGAAACAATGAGTGAAGCTGGGTATATGAATCTTGAGTTTTTTGAGAATGGATACGATGCATTGCAATACTTAGAAAATATTGCGAAATCAACTAAAAATATAGAAGAGCATGTACAACTTGTTATAACTGATATTGAGATGCCACAAATGGACGGGCATCATTTAACGAAACAAATCAAGTCAAATTCAGTATTAGCCAAACTTCCAGTTATTATTTTCTCTAGTTTGATCACAGATGATTTAAGACACAAAGGTGATCAAGTTGGCGCACAAGTTCAAATTAGTAAACCTGAAATAGCTGAGTTAGTATTAAAAGCTGATCAGTATATTTTATAGTATTCATTAGAAAAGCCGGAACCTTTTGAAGGGTTCCGGCTTTTTATAAAAATTATTAATCTAAATAAGAACTGCCAAACGTAAATGATCGTTTGGATGAGACATTCCGCTTGTTCGCAGAAGGGGAGTTAGAAGTGGATTTCTTAGAAATGATTGTATGATGAAGTCCTGTATAGGAGCTCAATAATTGTTTCGCGGAATTCAAACTCATTCGTCTTTGTGGATTTCTGTAAGTGTCGTCTAAATCACCTAAATGGGGAAGGCTTTTAAAATCTTCTTTTTTGGGTAATAAATGAAAAAAGTAATCTGCACATTGAACCAACACAGAAGATTGTTGTTGACTGAGTTTAGGATTTTTAACGAAATGCAAACCTAGTTTTTTAGCTTTACCAGTAGCAATCATTTTTTCAATGGCTAATCTTTTTAACTCATACAAGTATTTATTATCTGTAGCAGTTTTCGCATGTTTATTTACAACGAAAATCGCCGTTGCTAATTGTTCATCATTCAAATTGTTTTTCATTTTATCCCACCCATCTTGTGACTCAGCTTTTATACCTAGAAATAAGGAAAATTCAGAGCATTCAATTAACTATTATAATACCAATATTTACTCAACATGTATAGAGAAATCCAAATTAATAGGAAAAAGGTGAATTTTATGAAGTCAACTAAAACTGCTATTTTGGACATAGGGTCTAATACAATTCGATTAGTTATTTATTCATTTGATGACCGAAGGGGTTTAAGGGAATTTGAAAATATAAAAACAGTAGCGCGACTTCGTACATATTTGTCTAAAGATGGTTCAATGAGTACAGAGGGAATTCAGCTCTTAGAGGATGTATTAACTTCATTTCAACTTATGCTTGAAGATTATCAAGTAGACGAAGTTCTAGCTACAGCAACAGCTGCCATTCGACAAGCAACAAACAGCGATGAAATCTTAAGAAGAATGAAAAAAAACACTGGATTTGATATTGATTTATTATCTGAGGAAGAAGAAGCTTATTTTGGCTTTTTAGCTGTGGTTCATTCCGTTCCAACTGAAAATGCTGTGACCATTGATATTGGCGGAGGAAGTACAGAGGTTACTTATTATATAAATAAACAATTACAAAAAACACATAGTTTTCCGTTTGGTGTCGTTTCTTTAAAACAACAATTCATGAAAGAAAATCGTATGACCAATGCAGAAAAAGAACAATTAGCTCTTTTTGCCGAAGCTCAATTTAGATCTCTATCATGGTTGCAGGGCGTTCAAGAAACTGTTATTGGAATTGGGGGGAGTGCTCGTAATATTGCTCAAATTGATCAACAACGTAAGCAATACCCCCTTTCGAGTGTGCATCAGTACACAATGAAAGTAAATGATATTGATTCATTAAGTGACACACTTTCAGATTTAACAATAGACGAACTTAAAAAAATTGATGGCTTGTCGAGTGATCGCTCTGACATTATTATTCCGGCTTTAGAAGTCTTTAAAGCACTAATGAAGGTTGTTCAATCGAAGGATTTTATGTTTAGCCGTAAAGGTTTACGAGAAGGAATTATGCTCAATCGAGTTTTACAAAGTCACCCGAATTCACTGAATAAACACCAAGTGTTTGAACAGAGTAAATTGGCATTATCAGAGGAGTATGAAATCGACCAAAATAATGCGCATCATTTAGAATTTCTAGCCGTGCAATTGTATGAGGAGTGTATCCAACACAACGTTGTTGAATTCCACCCAGAAGATTTAGAAATTCTGAAACGTGCTTCCGCGCTATTTTACTTAGGGGAATATATTGATGCGGATTCCGTCAGCCAGCATACATTTTACATTTTAGCTAATCGTTCAATCGATGGAATTGCCCATCTAGATCGCCTAAAGCTTGCGTTAGTAGCTTCTTACAAAAATAAAGACACCTTTAAACATTTTGCTGAACCTTTTGAATCCTGGTTATCGAAAGATGAATTAAAGCGTTTACGTAATCTTGGCGCAATCTTAAAATTCTCTTATGGTTTAAATGGTTCAAAGAGACATGTAGTTGAAAAGGTTGACATGTCTAAAAAAACGACTGGGTATCATATTGATTTGTACGTTAATGGCAATGCAATGGCTGAAAAATATCAAGCTGAGAAACAAAAAAAGCATATTGAACGCTTATGTAAGTGTGATGTGACCTTATCGTTCCACACAAAGGGAGAGTAAGTAGATGACTGACAAAATCGATATTTTAAAAGAACTTGAAAAGCCCAAGTATTATAATAATCGAGAGTTAAGTTGGTTAGCTTTTAATGAGCGCGTTTTACAAGAAGCTGAAGATGAACGAAATCCATTATTAGAAAGATTAAAGTTCTTAGCCATTTTTAGTTCGAACTTAGATGAATTCTTTATGGTACGTGTGGCAGGTCTTCAAGATCAGGTGAGAGCTAATTTTCAAAAGCCTGAAAACAAAGCGGGACTAACACCAAAAGAACAATTAAAACATGTTTCAGAAGAAACTCAAATGTTAGTTGCAAGACAAACGGTGATTTACAAAAAGTTGGTTGAAAAACAACTATTAAAAGAAAATGTTTTCGTACAATCCTTTAAGGAATTGACGTCTACTGAAAAAGAATTTGCTCAAGCTTATTTCGAGGAACAAGTATTCCCTGTTCTTACGCCAGTAGCAGTAGATGCGTATCGACCTTTTCCAACATTATTAAATAAAACCATGAACATTATGGTCTTGTTAGAAAAAACGCAAGAGAATGAGTTAGTCGAAAAAGTAGCGATTGTTCAAGTACCTTCTGTATTACCTAGGTTCGTCACGATTGCTACTAGCGATGAGAAAAAAATACTGATTTATTTAGAGGATTTAATCATTCATGAAATTAATCAATTGTTTTATGGTTATGAAGTGAAATCAGTTAGTACATTTAGAATGACGCGGAATGCTGATTTAACTATCCATGAAGAAGGTGCACGAGATTTATTAGTTGAAATTGAGAAAGAACTTAAAAAGAGAAAATGGGGCGCAGCTAGCAGATTAGAAGTCCGAAAGAATGAGATTGACCCTCATGTACTGGAGTATTTATTGAAAGAATTAGAAGTTCATGAGGATGATGTCTATGAAATTGATTGTCCAATAGATTTAACTTGCTTATTCTCATTCGTGAAAGAAATAAATACGGGGAGAGAGCATCTTGAATTTCAGAGTTATATTGCTCAGCCACCTTTTGATCTTGCTTCAGAAGAGAATTTATTCGAAAAGGCGATTCAGCAAGATTTGTTCTTCCACCATCCGTATGAATCATTTGCGCCAATTATAGACTTTGTGTCTGAAGCAGCAGATGACCCAACGGTTTTAGCCATTAAACAAACACTTTATCGCGTGAGTGGGAATTCACCTGTTATTCATGCCCTGAAAAGAGCAGCTGAAAATGGTAAACAAGTTACCGTGTTGGTTGAGTTAAAAGCAAGGTTTGATGAGGAGAATAATGTGCATTGGGCGAAGGAGTTAGAGCAAGCTGGATGTCTTGTCATTTATGGCATGAATAATTTAAAGACACACTCCAAAATTACGTTAGTTGTACGCAGTAAAAATGGTGTAATTGAACGGTTTGTACATCTTGGAACTGGAAATTATAATGATCAAACCGCAAAAGTTTATACGGACATGAGCATAATTACGACGAAGAAAAAGTTTGGAATAGATGCAACGAACTTTTTTAACTACTTAAGTGGATATACCGAGAAACCAAAATTCCATCACTTAGTCATGGCTCCCTATACAATTCGCGATGAATTTGTCAGGTTAATAGAAGAAGAAATTCAATTTCATCAAAAGCATGGAGATGGATATATTCAATTAAAAATGAATTCTTTAACGGATAAAGAATTGATTATCAAGATGTATGAAGCCTCTATAGCTGGCGTGAAAATTGATTTAATTGTCCGGGGAATTTGTTGCCTTCGCCCACAAATAAAAGGGGTCAGTGAAAATATTCGAGTGATCAGCATTGTGGGGAGATTTCTTGAACATTCCCGCATTTATTATTTTCATCATCACGGTAAGAAGTTACTCTATTTATCATCGGCAGACATGATGACCCGCAATATGATTAAACGTGTGGAACTTTTATTTCCGATAAATGATGACGGTATTAAAACACGTATTCTAGACGTTTTAGACTTGCAAATGAAAGATACAATGAAAGCGCGAATTCAAAATGAACATGGTAAATATTCGTATATAAAGCCTAAGAAACATGAAAAACCATTTAACAGTCAGGAAGAGTTATTGAAATTGACTTATCGTGTAACGCATGATGGAGAATAAATTGATGAATATTTCCTTCAAATTCACAGAATCGTGACGATATAACTAGGAAGTTGTCGTTTATCATAAAAAAATGATGTTCAAACTAGTTAAAACCAACTACAATAGAACTTGTATAGAAGTATATGTGCAATTATTGGAGGAAATCATGAATTACTCATCTGCGGATGCGTCTGAAACACGCGATTATATGCATTTGTTTGCAACAATTAATCCTTTCGACATGACGTTTATCTTACACAAAACAATTAATTCGGATTATCGCGTAACATATGCAAATCAGCAGGGAGCGACACATTTCCGTCGAGAAGGAAAGAATTCTGAGCTTGCTTCAGATTTTTTCACCGAGGATATATGGGTGACTTTAAAAAACTTTATGAATCAGTTGTCGACTCATAAAGATGGTTATAAAACCAAAATCTTTTTACCTGTTTACGAAGAACTTGAGGTCTTTGATCTTAGCTTACTACTTGTGGAAATAAACACGGAAGAACCAATTATTCGAATGACTTTAACGAATCGAACGGTTGAAGAAGCAGAGCGGACAAAGTTATTAGAAACGAAAGAGAAATACGAATCGATTTTAGATCATAATTTAGACCCATTAGTGGCTGTTAACAATAAAGGGGAAATTGAATATGCAAATCCTGCTTTATCAAATTCCTTTGGATTTCATTCACACGAGGTTATTGGCAAAGAGTTAATCGGTTTTGTCGATGAGATGAGTCGAAAAAGCTTTTCACAATTAATGGAGAGAGCCTTTTTAGGGCAATCGATTGATCTAGAAGAATGCTCATTTTTACATCGGTCCGGCCATTTTGTACCGGTTTACATGAAAACCATTCCGATCGTTGTTCATAATGAAGTTACGGGTGTCCATTTTCTAATAAGGGATACATCTCCCCATATTGAGAATAAGGAAAAATTATTTTATTTATCCTACCATGATCATTTAACCGGATTATGGAATCGACGTGCTTTAAAAGAGCATTTAAGAGAAGACACTCGCTTTGCTGAACTTCATAATGAAGAAATCACCATCATTTACATCGATTTAGATCGTTTTAAATTAATCAATGACTCTCTTGGTTACAATTCAGGTGATGAACTGTTAAAACGTATTTCGGACCGTTTAAACATGCTTTCCGACCGGACGAGTAAGTTGTATCGACACAGTGGAGATGAATTTGTCTATGTACTTAGACATTCTTCAAAAGAAACATCAGAAGAATTCGCAAATATCGTACTTAAAGAATTAAACAAACCATTCTATGTCGATCATCAAGAGTATTTTGTTTCAGCATCAATGGGAATTTCTGTCTATCCGTCTGATGGCAAAGAAATGGATGTCCTTTTGAAAAAAGCCGATCAAGCGTTATTCTACGTAAAAGATCGAGGAAGAGCACATTATCGTTTTTATCAAGAAGATATGAATCATTCATTTCCCAATGAAGCTTTAATGGAATCGCATTTAAGACGAGCAATTGAAATGGATGAGCTATCTATTCATTATCAACCACAGGTGGATTTGAATACAGGAATGATCAATAGCTTTGAAGCGCTACTTAGATGGAATAATCGTAAATTTGGATTTGTGACACCAGCACAGTTTATACCGATTGCGGAAGAGTCAGGTTTAATCATTCAAATTGGCGAGTGGGTTCTTGATCAAGTTTGTTTACAATTAAGTGAATGGCAACAAAAAGGATTCCGTCCAATGCGGGTAGCAGTTAATATTTCACCTAAACAATTCAAGCAAGAGACATTTGCTCATCAAATCAAACAAATTTTAGACAAATATGGTGTGCACCCGAATGCTCTAGAGGTTGAAATAACCGAAAGTGCAATGACCAATATGCGTGAGACCTTATCTGTTTTAAATGATCTAAAAGAAATTGGTGTGGTTATATCAATTGACGATTTTGGAACGGGATACTCGTCACTTAGCTATTTGAAGCGTTATCCAATCGACATTATTAAAATTGACCAGTCTTTCATTCGAGACATTGAAACCGATACGAAAAATGCAGCGATTGCTAGAACGATTATTCACTTAGCCCATAACTTAGGAATGGAAGTTATAGCTGAAGGTGTTGAGAAACTTAAACAAGTAGACTTCCTAAAAGAGGCAAAGTGTCAAAAAGCACAAGGCTTCTATTTTAGTCGTCCTGTACCAATTGACGAAATTACCGCCAAATATATGAGTTAATCAAAACCGAACCGATGTGAGCTTACACAAGTCACATCGGTTTTTTATGGCTTTTTTTGTATTCTCCATTTGGTGGGGGTCATTCGAGGATTCGATCGGTGTATTCAAGAATTCATTGTGCCTATTCAAGGATTCAGATGGCACTTTCTAAAATTCATCTTTTTCACACAATTTCGGAAAGAATTTTTTCCAATAAACATCTCATTTAGAAAGACAGAATTATAAAGTCATGATACGATAATGAGTGAATATTCATTCAATAAAAGGGGCTGAATCATATGTTATTAAAAGACCAAACAATTATCGTAACGGGTGGATCAAGTGGAATGGGTTTTTATATGGCAAAACGGTTTGTCGAAGAGGGTGCAAACGTAGTCATTACAGGACGAAATTTGGAAAGATTAGAGACGGCTCAAAAAGCAATTTCGCATGATGATAGCTGTGTTGGGATTTTTCAAATGGACGTTCGTGAACCAGAACATGTGAAGGCAATGGTTGCCTATACGGATGAAAGGTTTGGCCGGATTGATGGATTAGTTAATAATGCAGCTGGAAACTTCATTGTACACGCAGAGAAATTAACACCAAATGGCTGGAAGTCAGTTATAGATATCGTTTTAAATGGAACGTTCTTCTGTTCTCACGCAGTGGGGAACTATTGGATTGAAAAGGAACAAAAAGGCTCAATTCTTAATATTATTGCAACGTATGCTTGGAATGCAGGAGCGGGAATTGCTCATTCAGCAGCAGCAAAAGCAGGCGTTATGTCTCTTACCCGCACTTTAGCAGTTGAGTGGGGAACAAAATATGGTATTCGAGTAAACGGGATTGCACCTGGACCAATCGAACGAACTGGTGGAGCAGAAAAACTTTGGGAATCCGAAGAAGCTGCAAGAAGAACGTTGAACTCAGTGCCGTTAGGTCGTCTTGGAAGACCAGAAGAAATTGCAGACCTAGCATCGTTCATGATGTCTGAAAAAGCAGCTTATATGAATGGCGAAATTGTCACATTAGATGGTGGTCAATGGTTGAATAAATTTCCATTTTGATGAATGATTCTATTTAAGATGCCCATACTACTTCATACAATCTTGAAAGGATGAAGTTGACATGGGTATGTGGACATGGCCGTTAGTCGGCATGATTATTATTGTTGGTGGAATCAGTTTGTATGCAACACTTAAAGTGATGAGGTTTGAAAGACAGAGACAAAGTGTGAATGATGCACCAATTTCAGGTGAAATCAAAGAACATCCCGCGCTTTTTAATCCAGTTATTTGGTCATATCTGGTAGCTATGATTTTCATGTTTGTTATTATCTTTTATTATGTTGCTTCTTCGCGATAATTCGTGGAGAAGTATTTTTTTTACATATTGATGAAGCTATATTGAGTTGTCTTTCTCTTTTTTTGAGTGACTTTGTGATATGATAAAGAAGTAGTTTGTTGTTCTTTTAAAGAACATAAGAAGGAGTAGAAGTGTATGATTTCGGTTACAAGCAGAGATTTTTTGGATATGCAAATCGAAGAATTCATCATCTCATCTGAAAAAGTTGCTCATGTTCAATTAGGAAATAGTGCAGAACATGCATTATTAGTGTTAACTAAAACCGGTTATTCATCCATTCCAGTTTTAGATACTAAATATCGTCTAAAAGGGCTCGTAAGTACTCAAATGATAACTGATGCGATATTAGGACTTGATCATATTGAATATGAACGTTTACATGACATTAAAGTAGATGAAGTGATGTTACAACCTGTTCCCTCCATTCATGTTTCAGAGAAATTTAAACGTGGACTTGATTTATTAATTAATAATCCTTTTTTATGTGTTATTGATGATGAGGAAACATTTGTAGGAATTTTAACGCGTAGAGTTGTATTGAAACAATTAAAAAAACATATCTATCAAAATAATCAGTAATATGAAAGAATAATAGAAGATCTCCTTGTGAGGTCTTCTTTTTTTCGAAATGTTCATGATATTAGCAAGTTCATTGGAGTGAAAAAAATGACGTCAAATGAATCTCAAATTATAAAAATATTAGCTGAAGAACGTAATATGAGAAAGGCTGCAGAACGGCTTTTTTTATCGCAACCCGCACTTTCGCAAAGGTTGCAATCGATTGAAAAAGAGTGGGGTACTCAGCTGTTTATTCGTTCCCAAAAAGGTTTAACCGCCACATCAGCGGGAGAACTTGTGATTCAATATTCAATCGATCAATTGGCTAAGCAGGAAGAAGTATTTGAGACGATTCAGTCATTAATCTCTAAAGTACATGGCACTCTAAAAATTGCATGTGCATCAATTGTTGGTCAAAACTGGCTGCCAATGGTATTAAAAGATTTCGTCACTCAATATCCAGAAGCAAAAATTTCACTGATCACTGGTTGGAGTTCAGAAATTGTTAAGGCGTTATATGATGGAGATGCCCATATTGGAATCGTTCGTGGACATACAGAATGGAAGGGAACAAAGATCCATTTATTCCGAGATACTTTATATTTAGTTGACCAAGAACTTACCTCGGTTCAAGATGTTTTGTCTACAGATCGACCGTTTATACAATTTAAAAGTGATTCAAATTATTATCAAGAGATTCAAGCTTGGTGGCAGCGACATTTTTCTTCAAGTCCAAAACGCCAAATTACGGTAGACCAAATCGAAACATGTAAACAAATGGCCTTAAATGGTATTGGCTATGCGATTTTACCGTCCATCACTTTAAATGGACTTGAACCGATCAATAAAATTCCTTTAACAAATCAAGCTGAGGAATTTGAATTAACACGAGATACCTGGTTAATCGGTTATGATTCCGCTTTTGAATTAAGACAAGTTGAGGCTTTTGTCAAAGTCGTGAAAGAACATGCATCAATTTTGCATGATTATTCAAAATAAATTCGTGTATTATTGTTCGTTTTCCTGTACAATTAGTCCATATTTTGCAAGATTGAAAGGGGTTCAACTCGAATGAAACAAATGGATGCTTATGAAATTATCTCGTATATACAACATGCGAAAAAATCAACACCTGTAAAAGTTTATGTAAATGGTGAAAACTTAAAAGATTTATCTTTTGGTGAAAATACTAAGATTTTTGGTGAAGGGAATTCACTTGTTTTATTTGGTGAATGGACTGAAATCGAAAAAGCTTTAGAAGATCATAAAAATCAAATAACAGATGTGGTAGTAGAAAATGATCGCCGTAATTCAGCAATACCTTTAGTAGATTTAAAAGGAATCAATTCACGAATCGAGCCAGGTGCGTTTATCCGTGACCAAGTTGAAATCGGAAATAACTGTATCATCATGATGGGTGCTGTTATTAATATCGGTGCGGTAATTGGTGACGGTACGATGATCGATATGGGTGCCATACTTGGAGGACGTGCGACAGTAGGAAAGAACTGTCATATTGGCGCAGGAGCTGTATTAGCAGGCGTTATTGAGCCACCATCTGCTATGCCTGTAATTGTTGAGGATGACGTTTTAATAGGCGCAAATGCAGTTGTGTTAGAAGGTGTGAAAATTGGTAAGGGAGCAGTAGTTGCGGCAGGTGCTATTGTGACAAAAGATGTTCCTCCTTATACCGTAGTTGCAGGTACACCAGCGAAAGTTATTAAAGAAATAGATGATCAAACAAAATCGAAAACAGAAATTATGCAAGAACTTCGCCAATTGTAGGAGCCAGTATGAAAACTCTTCAACAAATTAGACGAGAGCTACATCAGATTCCAGAAATCGGTTTTCAAGAGTTTAAAACACAAGCTTATTTAATGGAGATTATCTCTTCTTTTAATCAAGAGCGTTTAAAAATCGTTAAATGGAAAACGGGTATCGTTGTGCATGTAACTGGATTAAATCCGCAAAAGACAATTGGTTGGCGAACGGATATAGATGGTTTGCCGATAAACGAACAAACATCACTTCCATTTCAATCGATTCACTCAGGTTTTATGCATGCATGTGGACATGATATTCACATGACAGTAGCTTTAGGTATTTTACAAAGAATCATCGAATCTCCTATTCATGATTCCATGGTATTTCTATTTCAGCCTGCTGAAGAAGGTCCTGGTGGCGCACTGCCGATGAGAGAATGGTTAATAGAGGAACATCCAGAACTAGTTCCGGATATGATATTTGCGTTTCATATTGCACCTGAATATCCCGTTGGGACAATTGCAACACGACCAGGTCTATTATTCGCCAATACATCCGAATTGTTTATAGATCTACAGGGGATTGAAGGACATGCGGCTTTCCCACATAAAACGAGAGATATGACCGTTGCGGCAGCTAATTTACTGATGCAATTACAAACGATTGTGAGTCGATCGATTAATCCACTCGACTCTGCTGTTGTGACGATCGGAAAAATGACATCAGGCACTGTGCAAAATATTATCTCAGGTCATGCAAGATTAGAAGGTACGATTCGAACATTGGATGCATACACAATGACCCATGTTAAAGAAAAAATTGAGGTATTTTGCCAAGCCACTGAATTAGCGTTCGACTGTAAAGTGCTTATTGACTATGGTTCATCGTATTATCAAGTTTATAATACAGAAGACATCACTCAAAACTTTTTATCATTTGCTAATCAAGACGATTCCACTATTGCCATAGAATGCGAGGCGGCAATGACGGGTGAGGACTTTGGATATTTCCTACAAGAAATCCCTGGCTTGTTATTTTGGGCAGGTGTTGATTCATCATATGGTCTTCACCATGCGAAGCTTAATCCAGACGAAAGAGTCATCGATACGCTGGTTCCTTTTATTGAATCGTATTTAAGATCATTATAAAATTCTAAAAGGAAAAAGCCGTTCTGAATTCAGAACGGCTTTCGTGTTTTAAACGTTTATTCACAGTGTTCCGGACATCCTGCTGCATTTCCATTGTTGTAGGTATCTAAAGCCGTACCTAAAGTTGATGCTGTATCATTACTTACAACACCAGATGCAAGGAAAGCATTTGCTGCAGCTATAGCAGTTTCTGCAAATGGACAAGTAGCATTGTTCAATACATTTAAGTTTGCTGCCAATAATTGAATATATAAATTGTTATATGCAGCCAAACCTGGTCCCATCGGCCTTGTCGGCACTTCGTTATTATACACAGTATCTACATCATCCATTGAATCCACAGTGAAGCTAAATCCCTGGGTTCCAATTCCAAGAACAATTTGACCTCCTGGAGCAGATGCAAGTAATTCCGCTGTTAACTCTTCATCGGTTCGAAATCTTCCCTGCGAGAAGGTACAAGCTGTGCTTGGTTCATCTTGACAATTTCCTTCGGGGAAAGTTGTTCCACATGCTACTGTTCCTCTTACAACGCGAGCTTCTGCGTCAAAATGAATTGGAACATTCACACATAGAACTTGCGATACTGAAAATGTACAGGTACCGGTGTCACTTGGGATGAAACCCAGTGCTGCACAACTACGGAGAGAAGGACCTCCAACACAATTCACAATTGGAGTTCTCGCATCTACTGTAGGTCTAATTGTAACGTTTGCCTCAACACACACTTCTTTACTAACTGTTCGATCACACCCAGGAGCGAGCACTTCTTCAAATGGATCCAAAGCGGAATTTGCTATATTATTTCCACCACAACCACATGGTTTTTGTTCATTCATAAAATCACCTCCTTCTTGTTCCTCCTACTAATAGATTCATATAGTAAAATAAAGTCTGAGCTTTCTACCTAATTAGAGAAAAGAATAGAATTTAATTCCTACTAAATAAAGGTGAATCAAATTGTTCTGGATATATTAATGAAAAATATTTTGATCGTCGGCTATGTTATTTCTACTAATCAAAGACGTTCTGAATAGCAGAACGTCTCTCATTAACAAAGACCGTGACAAATAATGTACATCACTTGGAAGATCCATAGGATTTCACTTATGGTGCACAAAAGTTAAAATCTAAAAGCTACACAGCTGGGGGTGTCGTACGACAGTTTTCATTTGGGAAGGATGCTCCACACGCTACAGTTCCTCTTACAACACGAGCTTGTGCATCAAAATGAATTGGAACATTCACACAAAGAACTTGAGAGACGGTAAATGTACATAAACCGGTTTCACTTGGGATAAAGCCCTGTGCTACACAACTTCTTAGAGAAGGACCTCCAACACAAGTCACGATTGGAGTTCTTGCTTCAACGGTAGGTCTGATTGTTACATTCGCTTCAACACATACTTCTTTACTTACAGTTCGTGTACATCCAGGTGCTAAGACTTCAGGTGTATCAAAAGCTGAAGCAGCTAAACCATTTTCACCACAACCACATGGTATTTGTTCACTCATAATATCACCTCCTCTTTGTTACTCCTTCTAGTAGATTCATATAGTAAATAAAAGTCTGAGCTTTCTACCTAATTTGGAAAAAATATAGATTTTAGTCTCTAGTAATAAATCATTTAAATTTATGAAGTAGAACTGAAATCATATGAATTGAGGTCCCAAATTATTAAATTTAATACTTATATTTATTTCACATGCAAATAAGACAAGAAAACATCTCTGTATAAAAGGATGCTTTCTTGTCTTATTCATTAATATTCATCAACAGTCACAGTCACAATCACAGCCACAAGGTTTGTTTGAAAGTTTCTTGCAACCAACCTTGTTTTTCTCTGCATCAACTTTCGCACTAAATTGAAGTGGTATTCTAACGCGAATTAATTGACTTACAATAACGGTGCACTCGTCTGATTTGTTTTTAGTTATTGAAATTGGTTCTACTTCTGCTTCATAACATTCCACCATTACTGGACCTATCGATACATCAGGATTAACAGTTACTTTTGCTTCAACGCATAATTCTTTATTTAAAAAAGCAGTTGCTTGATGAATGGCAGATTCATTTGACGAATGATCAGGTTGATGTGGCTTAAGGTGATGGTTATATTTAGGAGGTTTTTTTGGCAATTTCATTTCCTTTCTACATGTCATTCTTTTATTTAATGCGAAAACCTGTAATTTTGTTCAGTATATACAATGAGTGTGGCTGGACTAGTAAATTAGTTGAAAACAAATTTCAATGAATTTTACACGAGGTTGAGAAAGAATTACATGCATTGTGAAACAATGATTCTATCAATTAGTAAAATGCGTGAGTCAATAATAGGTTAAGAAACATATATTAAATAGAAGGATTGTTAAGAAAAATAAATATTACTAGCGTTCAACCTAAGAAAGTCTTCTCAATCGAATTTACCTAGTAATGTGTTTACGTAAAACCCTTCAAATAGAAGGGTTTTTATTTTAGGTCTAAATTACAGGAGGTGAGAGGAATGGGGAAAATACTATTGTCTACAACATTTGTTAGCTCATGGTTTTTATATATCGTAGGAGGCTGGGAAATGTTAATGACGGTACTAATCGTTTTTATGTGTATTGATATTTTTACGGGATTAATCAAAGCGGCAATCAAACGACAAGTAAACTCAAAAATTGGCTATAAAGGATTTTTGAAGAAAGCCACCATTATGTTAGTCATCATTTTAGCAAATTGGTTGGATGCGCTAACTACCACTGATGTCCCTGCATTTAAAACAATTGCTCTCTATTTTTACATTGGGATGGAAGGATTATCGATTATCGAAAATCTACATCAAATTGGAGTACCAATTCCCAAAGTTATTTCAAAATATATGGCTAGTTTAGCTGACGAAGAAAACAATGAAAACGAAAAAGATTAATGATAAAGAACAATCCTTCTTTCTTACAAAAAAATGTTATTATTTTCATTTTTCCCGCAACTTATATTTAGTTGTTTCGTACTAATTAATATAGAGAGAAGGGGGAAGTACAAATGAAGCAATTTTTACGGTGGTGTTTTGCATTAAGCTTATTATATATTCTAAGCAATATGACTTATTCAGAAGCGTATGCAGCATCCCAATTAGATGTAAAAGCGACAGCAGGGTTTCAAAACAAAGTTAAACATGGACAAGGATTACCTTTAACTTTAACCATTACAAACAAAGGGGATGAATTTTCAGGGGACTTAGTCATTGATTCCTCTGAATCATACGGTGTAGGTTCTGCAAAAGCCTTTCCCATTACGGTCGGCTCAGGTGAAATGAAAACCATTACCTTATCATTGCCTGGTTTATCTGATGAATTTATGTATTCAGGAACAAACTCACAAATGTTTTATTTTTATGAAGGGGATTGGGAAAGCGGGAAAGAAATTTCCTATAAGGGAAATAAATCGGTCCGTCCCAATTTTTACGGACCAGAATCTACTTTTGTTTTAACCTTATCTGAAAGTGCTGATCGAGTTCGTCCGTTTTCTTCTATGAAGCTAAATTCGATGGGCGACCAGCAAACGATTCATCTTGGTCAAATAAAGAATTTTGAATTTCCAACGGCTGCATCTTCATATGGACTAGCGAATTTTATCATTGTCGATGAATATGTTTTAGCTGATTTATCCGAGGATGCACAAAAAGCATTATTGGATTGGATTCAAACTGGTGGGGTTGTCATGATTGGGGCATCTGACAATGTAACTGCTGAAGTTGGCATGCTCGCAACTCACTTGCCTTTAACATTATCAAAGGAAAGACAGGAAGTTTCGAAAGAAGTTCTGTCATCTTTTATTTCCAATAAAGAATTTAAAAACCCGATTAGTTCGTTTGTTGCTTCAAAAAATGAAGGCTCACGAGTTTTACTTCAATCAGAAAGCAATCCGCTTGCAGCAATGAAAAATGTTGGGAAAGGGGCCATAATCCAAACATCATTTTCATTAGGAGATGAACCTTTTTCAAAAGAGACGAATGCAACCGTGTTCCTTGCAGACATTATTAAAAAAGCAAATGTTGGACTAACAACAAATTACGGCATGTATATGAACCATCAAGGTATAAAGGAACAAATGACCTATGAGTTGGGTTCAATAAATGAACTGTTTCCATCTTTTCAGATTTCTACGACTCTCATGCTGGTCATTGTTGTCTTTTACATTTTACTAGTAGGTCCTCTCTTGTACGTTTTCCTAAAACGCAAAGATAAAAGGGAATATGCATGGTGGATTATTCCGGTGATTTCTATCGTAGCTTCTGTTGCCATATTTGCTTATGGTGCGAAGGATCGATTAGTGCGCCCTCAAATTCAACAAGTCAGTTTTTACGAAGTCCAAAAAGATAAAAGCTTAACAGGTTATTATGTAGAATCTCTTCTATCAAATCGAAGTGGAAATTTCACCTTTGAATCTGAACCAGGTACAACGATGGTCGGGTCAAAAGGGATGAATAGTGGTTACGGTGGTCCAGTAGCCAGTGTTCAAGGACTCTCCATCTTAGAAGAGAAGGCGAATAAAACACAGCTAACTGTTCGTGACGTTGGCTATTGGTCGGTATCATCTGTTTTAGGTGAATCAACCATTAAAGAAGGTGGGAATTTTAATATCGATTTAACGGTTGAAAAAGGAATTGTACGAGGAACCGTAAAAAATGAATTTTCATTTGCACTAAAAGATGTAGCGATTTGGTCTGGCACAAAAATGATTGAGTTAGGTAATCTCGATCCAAACGAGTCCATTGAAGTGAATGAACCAATCGGAGCTGCCGTTTTATCTCCTATCACTGCCTCTTCATCTTACATGGGAAATACAGCAATTATGAACGCTGCTGACCTCCCTAAGGAACGGAAAAATAGCTTGCTACGTATGTCTCAAATGTTAGGTAACAGAGCAACAGAGCCAGCTATTGTGGCTCATACAGAAGATCCTATTGTTCCAATAAAAATGGCGAACGAACGAGCAGAAATTTCTGCCATTAATATGGTTTATCAAAGATTTTCACCAACAACCATATTTTCAGGAGACTTTACATTGCCCGCAACATCCTTTGATATAAACGTTAGTTCCGATGACCCGTCAGCTTATTTTGAACAGATGGGTACGAGTAAATTCGAATGGATTATGGTCAATGGCACGTATATTTATGATTGGAAAATACCTGCCAATATGCCTTTGGAAAAAGTTAAATGGACAGAACTAATGCTTGCTAATACGAATTCAGCAACGATGCAAATTGAAATCTTTAATTGGAACACAAAAGCATTTGAAGAAGTAAAAGGTAGTCGTTTTTCAATTAAAGAAAAAGTCAGTGAGTATGTTTCAACTGAAGGAATGGTCCAATTTAAAATAGACAAACAAGGAATAAATGGTGACGATTATACACGACTACCAGAATTACGATTAAAAGGGGAGGTCCAATAATGATAGAAATAGTAGGACTGACCAAAAAATATGGTTCTTTTTATGCCTTAAATAACTTGAATTTAAATTTAAGTGAAGGAACAGTTTTTGGTTTTGTTGGTGCAAATGGAGCGGGTAAATCAACAACGTTTTCGATATTGGCCACTCTTCTTCAACCAACAGCTGGAGACGCCATTATTAATGGGAAAAGTGTTCGTAAAGAGCCTCATGAAGTGAGAAAGCAAATTGGCTATATGCCCGACTTTTTTGGTGTATATGATCAGTTGAAAGCAGACGAGTATTTGGATTTCTATGGTGCGAGCTATGGAATTCCTGAAAAACAACGTGCTGAGTTAATTCCTCAATTATTAGAACTAGTGAATTTATCGCATAAACGATATGAGTATGTTGATTTATTATCACGGGGAATGAAACAACGGTTATGTTTAGCTAGAGCATTGATTCATGATCCGCAAGTTTTGATACTAGATGAACCTGCTTCAGGATTAGATCCTCGAGCTCGAGTGGAAATGAGAGATATCTTAAAACAATTAAAAGGTATGGGCAAAACGATTTTAATTTCTTCTCATATTTTGCCTGAGCTTGCAGAAATGTGTGATGAAATCGGTGTCATAGATGGAGGTAAATTAATCGCACATGGATCTGTTTCCGATATTCAAGCTCAACTAAAAGGGGAACGCCTAATAACCGTTAAATTGAAAGGGTTAACTGATCGAGCTACTCGGTTTTTTGAGGAAGATCCATTTGTCACTGGATTGGAACAAAAAGAAGACCTTCATACGATTACATTTAAATACAGAGGATCAGAAGAAGACCAACTTCGATTATTAAAACACGCGGTAGAAGAAAACCTCTCCATCTTGTCCTTTGCTGAAATGGAAACAGACTTAGAGGATGTCTTTATGGAAATAACGAAAGGAGTGGAGACTTTATGAGAGTGAACATGAATAATCCTGTACTCATTAAGGAAGTAAAACTCCGCTTCCGATCTTTGAAAAGCTTTACAGGTATTTTGTTTTACTTAATCGCGATGAGCATTTTTGTTTTTGGTTTCATCTTTTTAACGACTCAATTTACAGGCAAAGGATTTTTCCGACCAGACCAAAGTTTCTTCCTGTTTGGCTTATTAACATTCATTCAATTAGGTCTAATCTTGTTTATTACACCCGGATTAACAGCAGGTACGATTAGTTCCGAGCGCGAAAAACAAACCTTAAATATGCTTTTGACAACTTCTCAAAGTTCCCTGCAGATCATCATTGGAAAATTAAGTTCTTCCATCGCATTTTTGTTATTAATGCTTCTAGCAGGCTTACCGATTTACAGCTTAGTCTTTCTCTTTGGCGGGATTTCTCCTGGCCAATTAGGCGTTATCTTCTTATTCTTCATCTTAACAATGATTGCTGTAGGAAGTATTGGAGTCATGTTTTCTACATTGACTCGAAAAACGATTGTGTCCATGATTGCAACATATGGCACGATGATTTTTTTATCAGGTGTTACTTTATTTTTCTTTCTAATTTCTATACAAGTAAACCAAATGAGCGGACCAAATCCTGGCTTAACTCAAAGTCCAGCGCCATTTGCTTATTTTTGGGCAAGTATTAATCCAGGTATACTCATGTATACATTATTAAATCCTGTTACTGAAAATTTTGTGAATATGCAAACTAAAATCGATTTCCCAGTGTGGGCTAGCTATATAATCTTTTATGTTCTGTTATCTTTTGGAGCTATCACAATCTCAATCAAGAAATTAAGAGTCAATATGAAAAAATTAAAATAAGGAGGTTTTTAGCATGAATAGTCGAGACAAAATACTCGTGGCTGTAAACAAGACACATAGGCATTTAATAAGCGAGTATATGTTTAGAATGGTGCAAACGGGCATACTCCTTAGTATTTTAACGATGGTTTTATTTCATGTTGTTTCTCGATTATTTGTGTTTCCTCATTATCAACTTTGGGCTATTGCTTCAGCCGTCTTAATTTTCTTGATTTACTTACTACTAACCATATGGAAGAGGCCAAAATTCAAGGATTCCATATCCTTATTTGATCATTACTTTCCGGAGAATCTTTTACTCACAGCTTTGAATTCATTTAAACAGGATTCGTTATTACTAACTGCTTTGCGAAATCGCACGCTCCAATTAGTAAATCCAGCATTTGATTTATTTAAACTTCGTAAAAAGAATTTATGGAAAAAGAAATCTTTAATCGGAATATTGATAGCTAGCATTTTTCTTGTGATCCTACTTACGTTTCCTTCAGAAACTCAACTCGTTGCAAAGGATATTGAAGTAGAAAAAGAATTAGTGAAAGAATTAAAAAAAGATGTTGCTAAATTAGTGAAAAAAACGAAATCCGAAAAAGTGACAAAAGAACTGGAGCAACTTGAAAAACAATTAAAGAAAATGAATTCTTCAGAAGAGGCATTAAAGGAGTTAGTAAAAAAACAAAAAGAACTCCAATTGCGAGAACAGCAATTAGCTAATAAACAAAAAACGTCAGATGGAAATAGTGATTCTAAAACATTAACTTCTGAAGAAAAAGAAGAGTTGGCTGCTTTGCAAAAAGCAACAAAAGAATTAGCAGAACAAGTTGGCGAAACTCAGACTGTGCTTAGTCAAATAGGTAAAGCCTCTGGAGATGCAAACCAACTAGCATCTCAAGCAACGAATTCAAATGCACAAACTGGCAATGGCCAATCCGCAACACAAAGTAATAACCAAAGCCAAGGCCAAGGTCAGGGTCAAGGCCAAGGTCAGGGTCAAGGCCAAGGTCAGGGACAAGGACAAGGACAGGGACAAAGCCAAGGCCAAGGCCAGGGACAAGGACAAGGACAAGGCCAAGGACAAGGCCAAGGAAAGGGACAAAGCCAAGGCCAAGGTCAGGGACAAGGCCAAGGTCAAGGTCAAGGTCAAGGACAAGGTCAAGGACAAGGCCAAGGGCAAGGGCAAAGTCAAGGCCAAGGACTTGGTGCAGGTCAAGGATCGGGTAGTAGAGACCTCCTATCTGTTCCTTCACGAATAGGTGGATCGAGCCAATCAAGTACGGATAGTGGAAAACTAGGAGAAGGCTCTTCTGCAGAGGAGCAAAAAACGGATGCTCCAATAGCTAGAGGAACTGTGAAACCATATGGTGAAGTAATCGGCAATTACAAGGACTCCTATTTAAACAGTTCCAAACGCATGCAGTTACCACCAGACTTACAGAGAATCGTTCAAGATTATTTTTCATCAATCGAAACACGTGAGGAATGAGGAGGATTACATGTCATTTACACCAGAGAATTATGTAGAAATGAGCAAGCGATTACAATTAGTTAAACAAGAAATAAGCGAGTTTATCGTTGGTCAGAATGAAGCAGTCGATTTCACCCTTTACTCTGTATTAGCAGATGGGCACGCACTGTTAGAGGGATTACCGGGCTTAGGGAAAACAATGCTCATACGAACAATTTCTGACGTGTTGGATTTGTCTTTTTCTCGTATTCAGTTTACACCCGATTTAATGCCTTCCGATATTACAGGTACTAGTATTATTGAAAAATCCGAGGATGGGAGACAGCAATTCTCCTTTAAACAAGGTCCTATTTTTAGTCAAATGGTCCTTGCAGATGAAATCAATCGTGCTACGCCTAAAACACAAAGTGCATTATTAGAAGCAATGGGCGAAAAAACAGTTACCGTATTAGGTGAGACAAAACAAATGACGCGTCCATTTTTTGTGTTAGCAACACAAAATCCGATTGAAATGGAAGGTACATATCCTCTTCCAGAGGCTCAAATGGACCGGTTCTTATGCAAAATCTTGGTGAACTACCCAACGAAAGAAGAATTGAAAGAAATTGTTTTAAGAACGACTGGCGCAACTTCTGTTCAACTTCAGAAAATCATGAACACGAATGAGTTAGTGGAAGCTCAGCAAATGGTTAAGGAAGTTTTGATTGCTGAAGATATGCTTTCGTATGCAATCGACTTAACTTCAGCCACTCACCCTAATGAAGAGGCTACTGAAGAGGTGCGACAGTTTGTACAATATGGCAGTGGTCCACGGGGGTTACAAAGCTTAATACGTTTAGCAAAAGCTAGAGCATTGATGGCTGGAAGATATCATGTGTCGATCGCAGATATTAAATCGGTAGCAAAACCAGCACTTAGACATCGGATGTTATTGAATTACGAAGGGGAGGCAGAAGGAAAAACAGCTGACTCTATTTTAGATCAATTACTTCTGACGATTAAACAAGGTCAGTTGACATGAATACTACTTCACTTTTACCTGAAGATTGGTCTTCTAAAATAGGAAGACTACAGATTGCAACAAAATCTAAATTGCGCGGTCAGCACAAAGGATCTCATCGCTCGATGCGTTTTGGTTCCTCACTTGATTTTTCCGATTTTCGAGAGTATTACCCAGGGGACGATGTGCGTCAAATTGATTGGAATGTTTTTGCACGCACAGATAAATATTTCATTAAACGATTTTTGGATGAGCAAGAAATGCGTGTCCATATTGTACTTGATGGATCTAAATCTATGAAAAACGAGAAAAAGTGGACTTTGGCTAAACAATTAGCTAGTTCCATAGGTCAGTTGGTACTTGGGAGAGATGATCGATTATCATTTGCCTTGGTATCTGAGGAGAAGACAATTCCTTTTAGAAGAAAAGGGGCTGTTTATCGAAAAGCTTTTTCATCTCATGTTTCGAAACTTCCGAATCCGACAAGTACTCAATTGTTTACTTCCA
Organism: Paenisporosarcina quisquiliarum; assembly: GCF_043641925.1. Taxonomy (GTDB): domain Bacteria; phylum Bacillota; class Bacilli; order Bacillales_A; family Planococcaceae; genus Paenisporosarcina; species Paenisporosarcina quisquiliarum_A. The sequence goes on along the minus strand of NZ_JBHZRU010000007.1, from coordinate 5,968 downwards.
TCACCCCTCAGCATATTGCGAAGGATTGCACAGTGTTATTTATCCTAACTGATGGATTAGAGCCAATTGAGGAATGGGAGAAAATGCTTCGGAAAATGCCCAAGTTTTCACAAGACATTCGTTTATTGCTGATTCAGTCTAGCGAGGATATCAACCCTTCTTTTACAGGAGACTTACAGTTAATTGATTCAGAAACAGAGCAACGGGTAAATGTGTCGGTCTCTCAAACAATAATTGCTGAATACGAAAAGAAAAGAATTCAACATTTTAAAGAGCTAGATTCTCTTTGCCGTCGCTATGGCATTCATACATTAAAAGTTGAAACGAAGGATGATATTAGCCACATTTTTTTTCATCAAATGATTCGTGCCAACTGGATAAATTGAGGTGAGCCATTCATGGGCTTTGGACAACTAGGATTTTTGTGGGCATTTTTCATTCCTTTTATCGTTCTACTTTATTATTTTTTCAGAAAGAAATATACAGACCAACCGATTTCTTCAACTCTTTTTTGGGAAACGGTCATGAAAGAAACAAAGGTTTCTCCTTATTTACAATACTTGCAACGAAATGCGTTGTTTTATCTCCAAATACTTGCTTTAATTTTGCTCGCTTTTGCTTTGCTTCAGCCTTATATAAAATCTCGTGCACTTGCTGGTGAGCAAATTATTTGGATGGTCGACACATCAGCAAGTATGCTTGCGGGTTCGAAAAATGAAAGCATTTTTAAACAACACAAAAGAGACATGTTGGTTTTATCAGAGCAATTAGAAGGTAAACCTGTCACGTTACTGAAAATGGGTGAAGAACCTACCATTCTCTTGCGGGAAGAACGCGATCTCTCAAAAATTCAATCTGCTATTAATAAATTAGAAGTTGAATATGAACAAGAGCATTTACCCAAAATGTTGGATTTTACACAGTCATTAGTTAAAGGTGAAGATACTGTTGTTTATTTATTTACAGATCATGTAGATCGAACTGGACTCCCATTAGAAAACGAAAGACTTTCTTGGGTTGTTAAAGGATCTGAAGGACCATTAGAAAATGTATCGATTCTTAGATTTGGTGCCAACAAAACCAATCAAAAAATTTCTGCCCTTGCTCAATTGGTTAATGATTCATCTAAGGAAAAAACAGGTCGATTTCTTATTACTTCAATCGATGATAATGAACTGATTTACTCAGAACCTGTTAGTATCCCTGCAAAAGAAACATTGTCGTTATCAATGAAAGAATTACCACTAGCTTCTGGTTTAAAAGCTATTCTTCAAATTGACGATGATTATCAAATTGATAACGAATCCACTGTTTTACTACAGTCACAAACATCCCAAACTTTTGTTGATAATCAGTTACATCAGTTGGTAACAGCAGCTTTTCAAGCGATGTCTATTCCTGTGAGTTCAGTACCTTCTGAACAATTAAGTGATCTTTCAGAAGAGGGAATAATCGTGACAAATCAAACTTCTTTACTCGAAACAGCGACATCACCTGTGTTATTAATTGGCCGAAATGATGAAAAAGCTCATGAGGTGAATGGTGTTGTCATGACTGAAAGAGATGATGTTTTTGCCTATGCTAGTTTGGACGACCTATATGTCAGTAGCCTATATCCACCTTTCGAAAATTACGAAACGATTGCTCGCGTGAATGAAGAACCTTTTATTCAACGAAGCCAAAAAGGCGATCTAATCGTTTTAGCCGATGTCCAAATGACTGATTGGCCGTTGCACCCTTCTTTTCCTTTATTTTTGTGGAGTACAGCAGAGCAAATGACGACAAACAGTGATTATCTAGGGATATTCTCTCCTAAGGAAAAAAAGTCAATTTCATTAGTAGCGGACGAAGAGGATGCAGAATGGGAAGTGTTTTCTGAAGAAAATGAATACATCTCCTCCCTGCAACAAGGAAGTCAATTCACAGCACCTGCAAAACCAGGCATGTATTCATTAAGGTCTGGGGATGTCGAAAAACAATTTGTCGTTTTGTTAGAACAACAAGAGAAAGAAATCCGAACCGGATCTTCCTACTCGATTGGAACATCTTCTGACACAACTTTAAAGGAAACCATTCAAACTTCAATGGTCTCATGGTTCTTACTTCTCATTATTTTATTATTACTAGCAGAATGGGAGGTGCAAAGACGTCGTGGACTTACGAATTGAATCACCCATTTGGTTACTTCTTTTTTTGTTGCCAATTGCTTATTTCATCTATGACAGATGGAAACATAAGAAGTACCAAACTCGAGAACAACAAATAATCGTCGGTATCAGAGCGACTGTTATTTTTTTACTTATCTTTGCGATGACGGGGCCAATGATTTTATTGCCCATTAAAGAAGAGCAAATTTTGTTCGTGGTTGATCAATCTGCATCAACTGCAGGAACTGAACTGCAAATAACTGAATTTTTGACACAATCCCTTGCAAAAAAGAAAGATCATCAGGCAATAGGGATCTATACATTTGATGATTCCTTTCAAACGCAGGTACCCTTATCATTGGACACAAAAGATGTGCCAGAACTTGTTGGTTCGAATCAAGATGGAAAAACAAACATAGCTGAAAGTATTCAGTTAGCCACAAATTTGGCAGACCAAAAAAAAGCCACGAGAGTAGTATTACTGTCAGATGGATTAGAAAATAGCGGCTCAGTGCAAGAACAACTTGCTAGAATGACGGGAAGTCATGTGGAAATTGATACGTATATGTTGAACCGGCCACAATCGGATGATGCCGCGATTACAAGTTTTGAAACTCCACCAGTTGCGTTTGAAGGGGAGCAACAGCAACTTGTTGTTGAAGTGGAGTCTTCAAAAGATGTGATAGGTGAACTCATTCTATCTGAAAATGATGAATTCTTGTTGACCCAACAAGTAGAAATCCAAGCTGGAACGAACACCTTTACACTTCGTCATGCCTCAACTGGTGAAGGATTATTAAAATATGAGGTTCAATTGAATTTAACGAACGATGCTTTATTGGAAAATAATGAATTGACTAGTGTCACAATGGTCGAGCGTGCACCAAGTTTGTTAGTAGTCAGTAACGATCAAGTGACCTCACCAATTCCAGACTTTATTGATCAGCAAGTCATTAACACAGATAATATTGCAGCTGTAGATTTACCTTATGATTTGTCCAATTATTTGAAGTACGACGCCATTATTTTTGATAACGTACCGGGTTATTTAGTTGGGGAAGACAAAATGAAAGTGATCGAACAAGCAGTTAAAAACTTCGGTGTTGGCTTCATGATGGTTGGGGGAGACAATAGCTTTGGATTAGGTGGGTATTTTAAAACACCTATTGAAAAGTTACTTCCTGTAGAAATGGAAGTGAAAGGAAAGCAACAATTGCCTTCACTGGGACTCATAATTGTGATGGATAGATCAGGCAGTATGATGGGGAATAAATTCGAGTTAGCCAAAGAAGCTGCTGCTCGCTCAGTAGAGTTGTTACGAGAAGACGATACATTAGGTTTCATTGCATTTGATGATAAACCTTGGGAAATCATAGAGGCAAAAACACTCACTGACAAAGAGGAAGCACTTGAAAAAATCTTATCGGTTAGTGTTGGTGGAGGTACCGAAATTTATCCAGGGTTAGAACTCGCTTATGAAAGGCTAAGTGATTTGAAACTTCAGCGTAAGCACATTATTTTATTGACGGATGGACAGTCAGCTACGCAAAATGACTATGAAACACTTATAGCTGACGGTTTAGCCGATAACATTACACTGTCCACTGTAGCGATTGGTCAAGACGCAGATCGTTCTTTACTAGAAGGGTTATCGCAAATGGGGACTGGCCGATTTTATGATGTAATGGATGAAAGTACGATTCCAGCAATTTTATCAAGAGAAACCGTTATGATCTCAAGAACTTATATCGAAGACAATCCTTTCTATCCTACGATTCAAGGCGATCCAGCGTGGATGAGTTTATTTGAGAAAGGAGTTCCACAAATAAATGCCTACATTGCAACTACTGCAAAACAAACAGCATCTGTTATTGCAGAAAGTACGAAAGAAGATCCCGTTCTAGCTGAATGGATGTATGGACTCGGAAGAACAATTGCTTATACATCGGATTCAAGCGGTGCATGGAGCGGAGATTTTGCACGCTTCGATCAGTGGGGGAACTTTTGGAATACGTCCGTATCTCGATTATTGCCATCCTATAGTGAAGTTCCGTTTGATATTCGAAAATCTGAAGATGGTTCCTATACGGTATTAGATCCTTCAGGACAATCAGCCTTTTTGGATATTGTCGCTGTGAATGAATCGGGTGAGGAAATAGAGAGTTTGTCTGAACCGATTGCACCAGGAAAAAGTCGGGTATCTTTTAAAGCAGATCCAGGGCTCATATTCCTTCGTATTTCCAATGAACAAAATGGTTTGTATCAAGCAGGCATTTCAATTCCATATAGCGACGAATATAAAATTCAACCTCCAAACGCAGGACTCTTGTCAGATATAGCAAACCGCACGGGAGGAGAAGTCGTATCGTCACCGGAACAAGCTATGCGAGATATTCAATACGTGAGTACAGAGTCTAAGAGTATTCAACAATGGTTAATACTCCTTGCCATGTTGCTATTTTTTATCGATATAACGTTAAGAAGATTCGGCTATCGCATGTTATCAAGAATTCCTTTCATGTTAATCAAACAAAAGTCTAATGAATTAGAAACACCTGTTCAAACAAATGTCTCACAGCTTTTAAAAGGAAAGCGGAAACGCTGAAATAAGAAAAAAAGGTAGATCCGAATCGGTAACGGGTTCTGTTTTGAAGTACAAAAAACGAAATAACACAATAAAACGCTTATTAATAGCATTAAATTGGCACTGCAATTGATCTGAACCCAAAAAGTTAGACACGAATATTAGGCGGCTGATAAGGTATGAATTCGGTATTGAACCGGACTCATGCCTTTTAATTTTGCCTTAATCCGCTTGTGGTTGTAGTAATCAATATATTGTTCTAATTCTTGCTTGAGATGACCGATACTTTCAAACTCTTTGAGATATAATAACTCAGATTTCAATAAACCAAAGAAACTCTCTATAACCGCGTTATCAAGACAATTTCCCTTACGGGACATGCTTTGTACAATATTGTTTTCTTTTAATACGTGATTATATTTTTTCATCTGATAATGCCATCCTTGATCTGAATGGAGGATAGGAGAGTCTCCGTCATTGATTCTCTCTAATGCTTTATCTAACATCTTGGATACTAATTGATATACTGGACGATTCTCTAGATTATAGGCAATGATTTCCCCATTGTATAGGTCTAAAATAGGTGATAAATACAGCTTTTCACCATGGAGGTGGAATTCTGTCACATCAGTAACCCACTTTTCATTCGGTTTAGAAGCCTTGAAATCACGCTCCAATATGTTTGGTGCAACCGTTCCGACATTTCCTCTGTAGGAACGGTACTTCTTCATCCGTACCAGGCATTTTAGTCCAAGTTGATTCATTAACTTAAGGACAGTTTTATGATTAAGTAAATAACCTTGATTTCGTAACTCCATCGTAATTCTGCGGTATCCATATCTCCCTTGGTGTTCGTGAAATATTTGTTTTATTACACTCTTAACTAGCTTGTGCTTGTCAGGACGCTTCATTTTCTCGACCCAGTAATAGTACGTGCTGCGAGGAAGGTCCGCGACCTTGACTAAGTTAATAATTTTATACTTATGCCTTAATTCAAGAATCACTTGTGCTTTGTCTTGTTCTGTAATCTCTCCTTTTCTTGAACTAAGGCATTCAACTTTTTTAGATAGTCATTTTCCATACGTAAACGTTCATTTTCGGCTAATAACGCTTCTTTTGAATCCTCTACAAATGTCATTTTCTTCACTTCTTTTTCCATGTGTAAATGTCAATCTAAACATGTACACTTTCGCTTGTTTAAAGATGCACAAAATTACTCGTTTTCTTTATCCAAATG
>NZ_JBHZRU010000006.1:0-159288 GCF_043641925.1 Paenisporosarcina quisquiliarum | reverse complement strand
AAGAGAAACCTCTGTTGACAAAGAAATACGTCAACAAGTACGCTCTGTTCCCAAGAATCTCCCACTTCAATCAGACCCTAAGGTCGATTATAAGTGGGGGTAGTTCAATACAAGAACATTAAATATTGGGAATCGTGTTTAAATTTAAATTCACTTGGGGTAGATAGAGTGTACAACAAAAAACACTTAGGAGGTTCCACCAATGAGTCATGAAATGAACCGAAGAATTGAAGTAGCTCGCACAGAAGAAGAATTATATAACAAACTTGAGACGTTAACATCACAAGGATATAAAGAAAGTGATATTCATGTTGTGTCGAAAGATCACGGACATATCCACACGTTAAATAAACACTCAGAAGTTTCGACACACGAAGCGGGAACAGTTATGGACAAATTCAAGTCTTGGTTCACAGGTGAAGATGCGATAACAGAAGGACTTCGTAAATTGAATTTAACCGAAGAAGAAAAAAATCGTTATTCTCACGATGTGGCAAGTGGTGGATTCGTACTTTACACAGACCATGTAGTAACGGATGCGAAGGACCATCAAAACGAATTCGAAGAAGGTTATGACACATTCGGTGCGACTGGTAATAGTTACGAGTCATATCATGGCGAAGAGCGCTCAGTTGTTACAAATGAGCCTGGTTTTGAAGAACGTATTCAAAGCGAAGACCCACAAATGTCATCAACGTCTGGTACAGCTTTTGTGGATACACGTTTCAATGAAACCGAACGAAACGAAACGCCAGTAAATGAAACAACCACATTTGGTGCAGAAGAACCACGTGGCGAATACAAATTTGAATCAAAATACGATGAGCCACAAAGTGAGTATGCAAAGGAACAAGGATTCACGCCGTCTAACAATGAGCTAGTGAATGAAACAGATGGTCGATTTGACGAACCAATGGACCGCTTCGAAAGAGGGGAAACGTTTGCAACTAGTCCTCACTTAGCGAGAGAAACGGATCATATCGGTCATTCGATGCAAGAAGACAAAGTGACGCGTGAACACCGACCAACGATTAATGAAGCAAATGATGGTGCAGAATTTAATTCGAATGAGCGAGCTGAATTTAATACAAACGAACCAATAACTGAAAATCATAAAACAGAAGGATTCCAATCACCAGGAACTGATCCGAATTTAGGACCAGCAGCTTTTGGAGATGTTGAAAACGAAATGCCATCTGGCGAAATGAAACATGATTTTGAAAAAGACCCACGTATCAATGACGAAAAATTTGAGTCTGGCTATGAAACAAATGGAGACGGCAATGCCTTCTCATTCGATACCGACTCAACGAACAATGAAGTCCTTACAGGCGGAGTTGATGACGACGAACAAGAATTGGCTAATGATCAATTTAAAGAAAAAATTGATAAAAACCAATACCGTTCAGATCACAATCCACCACCAACAACAAAACTATTTTAATCTAACTCATATAAGGTGACCCCCACCATATATATTTGAAACGCCCTACAGATGACAGAGTCTGCAGGGCGTTTTTTTCTGCTATTGATTTTAACTCGTTATGCTGACATTCTCCATTTCCCGGGTGGCATTCAAGAATTCACATGTCTCATTCTATATTTGACGAGCAACATTCAAGGATTCGCAAGGTATATTCAAGGATTCAAGGGTCACATTCTAGTATTCACGATTTCCACACAATTTGGACACGTAGAAATGGTGCCAGTTTGAGAATCAAACTGGCACTTTTACTATTGTTTGTCTGCCCGCCTCATAGTGTTCATTCTCCATTTAAGGGGGGGATTCAAGTAATTAAAATTTATACAGGAGTTGCTGATATTAATTAAATTAATTAATCGAAAAATATTATCATACAAATAGTAATCTAAAAGCCTCTTTAATTCGTTTATATTGGTGTACATCATTAGTCCTGCATGGAAGTTTTAAATTATAGGTTAAAGGGAACACATTGAGATAAGTAAGAGAAATACTAATTATAGTATAATTAGCAAAAATAAAAGGGGGTGTTCAGGATGATTACGCAAAAAAGCTCTCATTATTTTAATCAATTGGACAAGGTGGCTGAAGATGTCATCACTTTACTAAGTGAAACGATGGATGTTAACACAATATTTTTAGCAAGTAATGATCGGTATTCCAATTTTATCGTCAAAGCTTTTAACCGAAAAGCAGCCTTATTAAAAGAAGGAGAGAAAACTCCTTTTGAGGATGTTTTGTGTAAACTCGTTGTCGATAATGATTCAGAACCAATCGTTATTACCAATCTAGCTGAAAATGCCTTGACGATTAATCATCCTGTCACCTTGAACGTCGGAAATGGTTGTTTTTTAGGAGCACCTATTTACAAAGGTGATGGAGAAATTTACGGCACAATTTGTGCTTTCGATACAAAACCTTATGATTTTACCGCTTACGATGTTCGCTTAATAAAAACTTTGAGCTCTTTATTAAGCCAAACGATCATTCTTGAAGATCTAATGTTACATGACCATTTAACAGTACTGTACAATAGCTTTTATTTAAAAGAATTCTTTAAACAAGAAAAAGAAGCAGGAAAACAGTACAGTCTACTTTATGTCGATTTAGACCGGTTTAAAGAAGTAAATGATGAGTATGGACATGATATTGGCGATGAATTGCTGAAGAAAGTCGCATCTTTATTCAAAAAGACTGCTCCTAAAGATAGTGTAGTAGCTCGAATTGGCGGCGACGAATTTGTCTTCCTCATTCCTGTTACTTCAGTTGAAATGATAGAAGCAAAAAAAGTCGCAGCGGACCTATTTGATTTATTGACTACACAAACGATTGAAATAGAAGGAAAACAATTGTCGATTTCCGCAAGTATCGGAATGACATACGCATATCCAGGCAAACAATTAAAAGAAATCATGAAAGAGGCTGACATGGCGATGTATACGGCCAAGGGAAATGGTAGAAGTCAGTTGCAAATTCACTAAATTATTGTAGGGATTTTTAAGTGATTATTTGATATTCAAATTTTAAAAAAACTCAGATCCCCGTTTAATGGGAATCTGAGTTTTTAGTTTTATAAATGATAAACCCGATCAAAGCACCTATAATCCCAGGAATTAACCACCCAATCCCTTCATTATAAAGCGGTAAATGTCCTAAAACATTCTCAACAGCTGGGAAGATAATATTTGCTGCTTTTAACCCATCAAAAATACTAATGAAACTTGTGAATATTAAAGCCAATGCATAAACAATTGGTGCACGATTAAAAAATCGATCCACAAAAGACAATAACATCAAAACAATCGCCAATGGATAAATCGCTAACAATACAGGTACAGAGAAATTAATGAGCTGAGTTAATCCCACATTTGCAAATAAAGCACTGAAACCTGAGAAAATGAAAACGAATGAACGATACGAAAGTGATGGAACAAGCTTCTCAAAGAATTGAGATGCAGCAGCAACCAGTCCAATCGAAGTGGTTAAACATGCGGATGCAATCGTCAACGCTAAAATAATGCTACCGAAGCTTCCAAATAATATATTTGAAGATAGAGCTAATATAGAGCCACCATTATCTTGAATACCAATAGCGTCAACGCTTGTTGCGCCAATAAAGCTTAATGAAATATATACAATCGATAACCCAATAGCTGCAATGACGCCCGCTATGATCGTTGCTCGAACCAATAATTTCGAATCCGAAACACCTTTATCTTTAAGTGCATGGATGACGACAATCCCAAATACAAGTGCCGCAAGGACGTCCATTGTTAGATAACCTTGTAAAAAGCTTTCGAAAAATGGTGCTTCTTTATATGCATCAATTGGTGAACCAATTTCACCCATCGGAGTGATAAAACTCTTTATTGCCAATAAACCAATGACTGTTATTAAAATTGGTGTCAAAATTTTACCTATTCGATCAACTAATTTCGTTGGATTCAAGGCGAATAATACGGTGACTGTGAAGAAAAGGATGCTAAATAGTACCAATGGCCATTTTTCAGATGAGATAGAGTCTGTTAAAAATGGCAAAACGCCAATTTCATAAGAAACAGTGGCCGTTCTTGGAATCGCGAACAACGGACCAATTACCAAGTAAATAACAACCGTAAAGATGATTCCAAATAGCGGATGTACACGACTAGCGATTGATTGAAGGTCTCCGCCAGATTTCGCGATGGCAATCACGGCAACCAAAGGCAGTCCGACACCAGTTATCAAGAAGCCAATGATGGAGATGACTAATTGATCTCCGGAAAGTTGACCTAATAATGGAGGGAAGATGATATTTCCTGCTCCCAAGAATAAAGCAAATAGCATTAAACCGACGACAATGTTCTCACCTATCGTCAGAGAATTTTGTGATTTCATTTAATAAAAACTCCTTTGTTGTAGAAGGTGTATCAGTCGCCTATTATACAGTACTGATATAGGTAGAATGCAAGGAATTGTGACAAAAGCGAGAAAATTCACAACTTAAAACACCAAAAATGCACAAGAAGTTCCATCTATGGAACTTGCTGAGGTGAAATACGAGTTGTGATGAGTCTTCCAATAAATTCGGTTAATTATTTCGACAGATTAAGTGGATTTATTTCCCGGGGAATACTTTTGGCCATCTTGACGATATCTGTCCGATATCTTCAACAGAAAATAGCGAAAATTATTATTGACTGAATATTCTTCGTAATCTATGATGAGATTACTAATCATCGAACGGACTTTATTGAATGGGGGAGTCAGAACGTGTTGAAAAAATTCGCTATTATATGTCTCATTGTGTCATTCATTGGGTTAATCGTTACGCCAACAGTAGAAGCAGCAGGTTGGAAAAAAACACATATTTCGTCCATGGCTCAATTGAAAAAGTCAGCGATTTTCTTGAAGAGATCACAGGCTCCAGTGACTGTAACTGAACCGATAGCTCCTCCAGTTTCTGCAAATGGACAAGTTGTCTATGCAGCACTAGCATCCATAGCACCTAATTATATAGGTGTTCCTTATGTTCCTGCTGGTAAACTACCAACTGGATTTGATTGTAGTGGTTTCATTCATTATGTACATAATGAAGCGGGATTAAATATCATCCGAAAAAGTAGTGCAGATTATTACAAAGATTCGATGAAGGTCAATGTACCTCAAATTGGGGATCTAGTATTCTTTAAAGATACGTATATAACGGGAATCTCACATATGGGTGTATACGTTGGCGACAATCAATTCATCCACGCTGCTTCAAGGGGTGTCGAAATTACAAACCTTGACAATAGCTATTGGAAATCCCACTTCGTCGACTTCCGACGTTTTAATGCCGTAACAAATTAAAGGTGCCAGGTACTCAAACAGTCACGTTTGTTTAAACAAACACGATTGTTTCGGGACCTGGCACTTTTGCGTAAATCTACTAAAATAATAATATCTTTAATTTGAGAGTTTAGAGTAGGAAAATTTGGGTATACAGGGCATACTAAGGGAAAAGAAATGGCAACTTAGAGTTCGGAGGGAAGCAATATGGACGATTATAACTTAGATGCATCGGCACTAATAAGAGCGAAATCGCGACAACAGTATTGGTCATCAAACCGGTCCACTACCCCGAAAAAATATCAACCTTCTATGAAAAAAGCAGTTGATTATGTAGTACTTGACTTTGAAACTACCGGCCTTCGCGCAGGTGCAGATCAAATTATTCAAGTGGGAGCGATTAAATACAAGAATCATGAACAAGTAGCTATCATGAACCAATTGATTAATCCTCAACGGGATATCTCATCTCGAATTACATCATTAACTGGGATTTCTAATGATTCGGTAAGAAACAAACCAACCATCAGTACGGTGATTCACCAACTGATTGATTTTATTGGCGACTACCCAATCGTGGCGCACAATGCCTCATTCGATATGGGATTTTTATATGCACTCGAACAATACACAGAAATCCCACGATATGCTGTAATTGATACGCTAAAGCTCGCGCGAAAAGTCATACGTGAAACACCTAACCACAAATTGACGACGCTGGCTCAATTTTTGCGACTTGAACACAACGCACATGATGCAATCGGCGATTGCCTAGCCACAGCTCAAATTTATCAATATTGCCTACGTTACTCCACATAGTCTCATAGACTGAGTGGAGTTTTTTTATGCCAATAAATCGTGGAGTGCATCAGTCGATTTTTGATGCATTCTAGAATTCGCGTGGCATATTCAAGGATTCATCAAGTGTATTCTCCATCTCTTGTTCTACATTCTAGACTTCACCGACCCTATTCAAGGATTCGAACACCACATTCTAAAATTCACGTTTTACACACAATTCGCTTCGCTTGAAATGGTGCCAGTTGGCGCAACCAACAGGCACGTTTACTGTTATTGAAGCAATGTCATAGATTCTCCATTTCGCAGTGTCTATTCAAGGATTCATCGAGTCTATTTTTCATCTCGAGCCCTACATTCTAGACTTCACCGACCACATTCAAGGATTCGACCATTACATTCTAAAATTCACGTTTTCCAAACAATTCGACTTGCTCGTAATGGTGCAAGTTGGCGCATCCAATTGGCACGTTTACAGTGATAGAAGAAATGTCATAGATTCTCCATTTCACAAGGTGTATTCAAGGATTCATCAAGTGTATTCTCCATCTCTTGTACTACATTCTAGACTTCACCGACCCTATTCAAGGATTCGAACACCACATTCTAAAATTCATGTTTTCCATACAATTCGACTTGCTTGTAATGAAGTTCTAGTTAAATCATCTATACATAGTATGATTCCAAAATCTTCACTCATACTACATGTGATATGAAAAGAGGAGGAAGATTTAATTGTTAAAAAAAATCACAGCTTTTTTCTTGGTTATCGTATGTACATTTACCGTACTCGGAACTACAACTTTTGCTTCTCCTGATACAGGAAACGGTAATAATATCAATGAAAATGCCGCGGCAGGAACAGCAGCAGACGATGATGGAATGGACTGGGGATGGATTGGGTTAATTGGGTTGGCTGGACTAATGGGATTGAAGAGAAAAGACGATCGAAGAGATTAAATGATAATGCCTCCACTCTTATGAGAGGAGGCATTAATTTAATTAAAGGAGTGCGAGAACATGGATAAAAGTTCTTCTACAGAAAGATATATCCCTATGACGACCATCTCGAGTGGGAAAGGGATAGAAATTGCGCCAGATATTTATAGTTTCACGATTCAGTTTGTGAATGTTTGTTTTATTGGAACTGCTGAAAAGGGGTGGGTTTTAGTTGATGCAGGTACTCCAAAATCAGCTCGAAAAATTTTCGATGAAGCTGAAAAACGATTCGGTCATAATGCTAAGCCAGAAGCCATTATTTTAACACATGCCCATTTTGATCATATCGGGGCTATTTTTGAATTAATGGAAGAGTGGGACGTGCCGATTTATGGACATTCTCTAGAGCTGCCATATTTGACAGGTCAAAAAAATTATCCCATCCCCGACCGTTCAGTGGATAAAGGATTGATTGCTAAAATATCGCCATTATTCCCAATAGAAGCCATTGACTTAGGACATCGTGTACATGAATTGCCGAGTAATGGAACGGTACCACACATCGAAGGTTGGCGCTGGATCTATACTCCTGGTCATACGGAAGGACATGTGTCTTTATTTAGAGAAATAGATCGAGCATTAATAGTAGGTGATGCCTTTGTGACTGTAAATCAAGAGTCGTTATATGAAGTAATAACTCAAAAGTTAGAAATTCATGGGCCTCCCAAATACTTAACTCCAGATTGGGCAACTTCTTGGCAATCAGTGAAAACATTAGAAAATCTTCATCCCTTGTTAGCTGTTACAGGACATGGTCAACCTGTCTCTGGTGAATGGTTAAAAAATAACTTAGCTTACCTATCAAAAGAATTCGATAAAATAGCTATACCTAAGCAAGGTAATATGTTTAACAATTTATGAGGAAAACTAATTTATACGAATTTAACACAGATTTGGTGGAAGATTCGATGAAATATTTATTTGACCTGCTTTTAGAACCGATGGTGGAGTATCGAAGATATAGGGGGGTGCCGGTTTTAGTTTTGGTACACCGCCATAAGGAACGGGATATTCCACATAATTGAAAGTCCCTAAACAGTCCATACTTGGTCCATGTGCCCATCGCCCTTCTGCACTTTTATTGCCTTGTGAGTAATTGAACAAAGTATAGGCAACTTCTTGTTTTTCTAATTCTCGTGGGAATGTGCTTGGAACAACAACGTTTTCTTGAGCCTCTAGTTCTTTAATGGCTGCAATCCATTGATTCTGATGCATAGTGTCACGTGCAATTAGCCATGAGTGCATATCTTTAACGCTGCGATCATTGGTCATTTCGTATAAACGACAAACTTGTAGTCTTCCTTGTGATTCGGCAGTTAAATTCGACCTGAAATCAGCTAGTAAATATCCACTAGCTATGATAAAGCCAGAATTCCATTTATTTGCCCATACTATCAACTGGCATTGCACCAAGACCTGAAACAATCGCATGCTGGGGATTCATTCCGCCTAATATGGCTCCGATAATGGGGTCTTTTGCGGCTGTTTCCAAATCACCAACAGGTGAGCATTCTAAAAGTCTAGCAATCATAGTGGCCAACATTTCTATATTGGCCAACTCTTCAGCGCCTGTGTCCATTAATAAATCTTTGTATTTCCCATTTTCACGAACATTCCATCCTTGAAAAAGGTATTGAAGGGCAACAGTGATTTCGCCAAACTGTCCATCTAAAACTTCCTGAAGCTGTTTCGCAAATAAAGGATCGGGCCGTTCTGGTTTAGCATGGTATTGTAATTCTTTTACATGAAAAACACTGTATTTCCTCCGGACATTTAAAGTTGGTTTGCACAAATATTGTATTAATGAATCGTGTGGATTGTTACAATTTATTCATGCCTATATGGACACTGGACACTTAAACTATTTCATTTCCTATTCGTACAATGCTAACTTAATAATTTTCAAATTAAAACAGCCATTCCTGTTATGAAAATAGGAAAGCTGTTTGTCAATTATTTATATTTTTCAGGTATATCGTATGCAATTTCGCCAGTCTCAGTAAACCGAGCCAATAATCGACCATCTTTTACGATACGAACGATAATCGCATTAGCCGTTTTAGAAAGACTAAGATCTGATTCACTCGTAATGGTTTCTTCTGCAACAAACTCGATCTCCGAATCTTGTACCATCTGCTCATGAATGATAACTTCTTCTCGAGTTAATTGTAAGGGTTCTTTGTCCACATTTGTGCCTGCATATTCATCGATAACCCATTGACCATTTTCTTCTATCGCTGTGAGGTAAACATTATGGTTACTTTTATAGACAATTTCTTCTACAAGTTGAAAGGTTTTTATCTGTACTTTTTCAGGTGTGTTTTCGATTATTTCCATACGGGCATCCATATTGATATCAGGCAAGAATCCACCCTCGCCGCTAGCTTCATACATTGATTGAAGGAGTTGTGGCAATTGATTGTTCAACATGTTAGTCGATATAAGATCATGAATACTTTCAGGCAAGTTTTCCATCACTTTAGCTGTTTGTAATTCTGGACTATAAAACTCTTCTTCTGTAAATGTCAAAGTCCTGTGTGTATCAATAACCAATTGACGCATTTTCTCGAATTTATCCATAATTGTTCGAATTTCCGATACATCCAACGTTTCTTGAGGTTCTACAACTTCCACTTGTGTTTGATCGACCGTTTCAACATCTTCGATTTCTGTTTGATCCGTTTCAACAATTTCAACTTCTTGATTAACTGGTTCCTCAATTTTGGGCTGTTCTGACGCATTTTCTTCAGCACAGGCTGTTAAACATGCAATAGTAAGTAACAATAAACTAGTTTTCTTTAACATCCAATTCCTCCATATATTTGAAATTTACATTTATCGTAACCTATATACTTGATTAACTGCAATGAATGTCACGTAACTAAAGCGATAATGAAACTGAATGTTCAAATAATTTTCGGTATAATGGTTAAAAGGAGTGATGCGAGTGGAATCGTTTCATGTACATCAAACGGCTGAAAGAACTTTGCGCTATGCATTTGCTCCAAAGATTGATCCTGAAATTCACCGCCAAGTAATTCGTTTACAAAGTCTGGCGCTATTACGTCAAGATGTTCTCGAAGCGGTCCCTGGTTATCACACGCTGACTCTCTACATCAATCATGAACGAAACATTTCATCAGTTCAAAACCAAATCTTACAAGGCTGGAATAAAACCTTGAATCACATAGACTATGAAAGCAAGCTTCACTTAATACCAGTTTGCTATAACGGGGAAGATATAGAACAACTTGCTCACGCAAAAAAATTAACCGTACAACAAGTGATCGAAATTCATACGTCAGTCGAATACACCATCTATATGATTGGCTTTTTGCCTGGATTTCCGTATCTTGGCGGTCTCGATGAACGCTTGCATTTACCGAGACGAGAGGTACCGAGGAAGTCCGTGCCGAAAGGTTCTGTTGGAATCGGTGGTTCTCAAACTGGCATCTATCCGATTGAAAGTCCTGGTGGCTGGCACTTAATTGGACAAACTCCTATCGACATTTTCTCTGCAACATCATTAGAAAATCCATTTTTATTCCAAGCGGGGGACCGTATTCAATTTACCGAAATAACTCAAGATGAATATCGAAATTATTCCGGAGGTGGCGTCATTGATGAAGCGAATTGATTTGAATGCTGATGCTGGAGAAAGTTTTGGTGCGTACAAAATAGGCAATGACGAGGCACTATTTCCATTAATCAGTTCTGTGAACATTGCTTGTGGGTTTCATGGTGGCGATTTCAGTGTGATGCGACGCTCCGTTTTATTGGCAAAAGAACATGGCGTTTCGATTGGTGCGCATCCAAGCTATCCGGATCAACAAGGATTCGGCAGACGAGAAATCGCTTTAACGCCTGACGAAATCTATGACAGTCTCATCTATCAAATCGGTGCGCTACAAGCATTTTGTCACGTGGAAGGTGTCGAATTGTCGCATGTAAAACCTCATGGAGCACTTTATAACCGCGCAACCAAAGACCGCGAAGTGGCGAATGCAATTGCGAACGCTGTAAAAGATTTAGTACCAAATGGCATTCTCTATGGGCTCTCCGGTGGTCAATTAATTGAAGCTGGCCAGGAAGCAGGAATCAGAGTTGCACGCGAAGCTTTTGCAGACCGTGGCTACCAAGTCGATGGCTCATTAATGCCTCGAAACGAGCATTGCTCCGTGTTAAGAGATTCTTCGGTTGTGCTGAATCAAGTCAAACAAATTATTCTAGAAGGCCATGTCAAAACGGTTTCGGGAGAACGAGTTGCGATGGAAGCAGACACAATTTGTTTTCATGGTGACGGAGCGGGTGTCATAGAACTGTTAGGCGCAGTCCGGAATTTATTAACACGAGAAGGTATCTCGGTACAAAAGTTGGATCCAACGATATGAAACTTTTTGAAATTGTGAAACCTGGGATACAGACGACCATTCAAGACCACGGTCGTTTTGGCTACCGGGCGAATGGCGTGCCCATTTCAGGACCGATGGATCGTTTTGCATATACCATGTTGAACGATCTTTTGGGCAATAAACCTTCGAGCGCTGTACTCGAAGTGTGGCTTGGAGGGATTGAACTGACATGTCTGTCCGACTGTGAAATAGCTATTACCGGTGCGAAGGTGAACATACATTTTGATGGAGCGATTCAAGAAATGTGGAAAGTGATTCGAGTAAAAGCTGGTCAGATGGTCAAACTAGGGCAAGCAGAGGAAGGAATTATCGCATATCTAGGTATTCGCGGAGAGCTGGAAGTCGAAAAGTGGCTAGGCTCTGCGAGTGTTTATTCAAAAGGAAGAATGGGACGACCCTTTAAAAAGGGAGATTTTATCGAAGGATTACCTACTAGCGGTACTAATCAAGAACTAATCCAATTGAAACGACCTGTTTATTCACAAAAGCTGACTATAGAAATTTGGCCGAGTGTGCATAGGTTTTTATTCAAAAACGAGAATTTCGAAGGTACTTATAAACTAAAATCCGGTGACCGAATGGGATATTTATTCGAAGGTCCACCAATCGAATTCCATTCATCTGGAGATATTTTGTCTGAAGCTGTAGAACCTGGGACCATTCAAGTAAACAATAAAGGACAACTCATTGTTCTCATGGCGGACGCTCAAACAACCGGGGGCTATGCGACGCTCGGTAAAATTGTCGAGACTGATTTATGGAAAGTTGTACAGCTGCGACCTGGAGGAGAAATTCTGCTGAGGGACAGGCAAAAATAATCATTTACTTTAGTCCGATAAAGGATTAAGATATTCCTATTGTTTTTCGTTTTCCGAAAGAATAGGTGAGGTGCAATCCGGATGAATCAGTGGAAAATTTATGGCATACTCGTTTTTGTCATGTTCATATGGGGGTTCAACTTACCCGCAGTTAAATACTTAGTAGGTGAAGTTCAACCGGTCACGATGACCGCGTTTCGTATATTTGTCGCAAGCTTAACGGTGTTCGCGATTTTAGGCGTATTTAAACTCGTTCGAAAACCAACAACTCAAGAATGGAAATACATTGTGCTCGGAGCTATGCTGAATGTGGTCGGTCACCATTACTTCTTGTCGATTGGGTTAACACAAACAGCTGGATCGACAGCTGGCTTGATTTTAGGAACTGGGCCTGTATTAACGGCGGTCCTCGTTTCTTTATTATTACGTATCTATCCTTCGAAACTTCAGTGGCTCGGATTCGTCCTGGGTCTTGGTGGCGTGAGTGCGACCATTTTAGCAGGTGGAGAAGGGGCGGGTGGATTTTCACTTGGCGACATTTTCGTGTTTTTAGCAATTTTAACGCAAGTGTTCAGTTTTATTGTCATCAGTAAAGCTGCTAAAACGTTAGATCCACGCTTATTAACGGCGTATATGTTCCTGGTTGGATCGGTTGTGTTATTTTTAATCAGCCTTGTGCAGGAACCTGGTGAAATCGTCGAATTCTTTGACGTGCCACCGCTGTTTTGGTTAGCTTTCTTTGGGAGCGGAATGATCGGGACAGCCGTTGGGCACATGTTGTATAACTATTCTGTCGGTCAAGCAGGTCCATCAAAAGCGGCTATCTTTATCAACTTAAACACGCTATTTACACTAGTCGGATCTTCGGTTTTCTTAGGGGAAGACATCACGACACGACATATCTTCGGTTTAGTCCTTATTGTTGCAGGCGTAATTTTCGGATCCGGTGCAGCAGAAGACATGTGGAGAAAACGTAGAAATCGGTCGAAGAAACTCACGGAAGAATAACTTTTTTGAATAAACAGGATTGAAACTGAAAGGAAGGTTTCTAAATGAAGAAGTTTCTAATCGGAACAATCATTACTTTGATGATTTTAGCAGGACTCGGTTATGGTCTTTATATTTTTGGAACGAATACCGCTTCTGAAAAAATCGTCGATGACTACACTGCAAATTTAGAAGACAGCGGGCAAATGAATGAAGTAAGAACTATGATTGAAAGCGACCCAGAACTGTTAGCGATGATGGAGGAAGCAAAAGCCGCTGACCCAAGCACATTGCCATTCACCACAAAAGGTGAAGCCACTCGCGTATTGGTAAACAAACTTGGTGTATCTAAATTAAAAAATCTTCAAACCAAAGCCCAGTCAGGCGAAGCATCGAAGGAAGAAATTCTCCAAGTCTTGCAAGAAAATCTGACTGAAGAAGAAATGCTTGCGCTGCAAAAAATAGCCTATGAAGAAATATATAATCAGTAGCCACTCTTTTGTATAGTGGTTATTTTTTTATATTAAAGTAGGGGTTGGGGTTCAATGTTGTAAAATTTAAGAAAGCTTTTACATTTCTATCAAACTAAAAATAAGATTAGTGGAAGAACTGCTTACAGAACTTTATTTAACTGGGGTCTAATGGATGATTATTAGCGGGAGGAAATAAAAAAGTGGAAATCGAAATTTTAAATATAAGCAAGGACAATGAAGAAGTGAGATTAGGTATTAAAACAAATGAAATTCCTATTAATGTTATAGAGATAAATTTTGAGGATATTGAGGAGTACCGTGACATTTTTAAAGGAGTTATAAACATTCTCAGTGAATATTCAACGAGGTTAATTACAATCATATCTGAACCCGTTCCTTTGAAAATTCCCTTTCATTTTAAACAAACTGTTCTGAAGGGGAAAAAAATGATTCAAACTGATTGTATAGAACCCTCATTCAGTGATTTTCTTGCAAGCTATTTTTCCGAAAATGAGTATCGATTATCTAAAGACTTTCTTTGTATAGGTGAAGTCCAATCATGGGAATCAAGATCCATTTTTGAATTTACACATTTATCTTTTACTGAATTAAAGGGGTTATTTTCCTTTTCTGAAGACCAGAAAATTATTCAAGGCATTATATTTGAAGCTGAATTTAAAGCTAAATTTTTAACGAAATTAAAAGAGCTCAGCTCCTAACTGTCATTGTAAGTATTTTCACTTATGGCAAGAAATTTTATATTAATTAAGGGGACGATAAAATGAAAAAAAGAATAAGAATGAAACTCGCAAAGAGGTATAGAGGGGAATTGGTTTGGGCGATTTATTATGGTCAATTCGAAAAGGTGAAAAGAATAATCCGGTCTGGAATTGACGTAAATGAATCAGATGAAAATGGTGTTACAGCACTTAGATGGGCTACCCAGGAAGGACACCTTAATATCATTCAATTACTACTGTCCTCAGGAGCAAATATAAAATACAACAGACGATGATGGAACTTCGCCGCTATATCAAGCTGCCGCTGATGGAAATAAACAAATCGTGGACTATCTTCTAGATAACGGAGCGAATATTAATATAAAGAATACTGACGGAACCACTCCTTTGATGATTGCGAGTACTTACAACCAATTTGAAATCGTAAAGTTACTTGTTCAGAGATCGGCGGATATTAATGCAAAGGACAACGATGGTAATACTGCGATTTTCTATGCAGAGGAATATGGAAATGAAGAGGTTGTGACTTTTTTAAGAGATCAAGGTGCATAATATTAGTGTTGAGTAAAATAGACTGTTTATTATTTGGGATATTAAAAGATTTAAAATTTAAAACTAGCATACAATCAGTAAATTAATAATTTCGCTATGAGCTATATAAAGAATTTCCTCTGCTGATTGTAATGGAGGCGGCGTAAAAATACTGCTCCTGTATCGCTTCGCTAGCTTCGTCGCAAAGATTAAAGCCAAATTACATTTGGTTCTAATCTTTCCTGGGGGATTAGCAAGAACTTTAGACCCTGGACTGAGCAAAGCGAATGTTTTTGTATTTGCGACGAGTAAACGCAGGAGCAAGGGAAGCGGCTAAAGCTCTTGCCCCCCGGAAAGCGTCCGCAGCAATGAAAATCAGACGATTGTTAGCTTGAATTATTATTGAAATATTCTCCATTCTTGAACCATATAAAAAACCACTCCCCTAAGGAAGTGGCTAATCAACAATCTATCGATTCATACGTTCGGCGACCTTGTATGCATCATACATGCCCCAAATCCATACGATAGGGTAAGTGATGAATCCGATTAATACGAACATCAACGCTGCATTCACCATTTGAACCAGGATTAAAATAATACCTTTCACGATTTCACCATTATATATTTGCCCAACACCTGTCCAGAAAAAGCTTAAGACAGCTGCAATACCAGGGTTTCTTAACATCATAAATTCCTCCTTAAATCTCTCATACTTAGTATACGGATATCTTCAATAAAAGTTTCAATTAAATGATTTCCATATATCAAATTCCACTTAGCAAAACTCTTTATTTCAAATCAAAGACAACACTATACAAACAGTGCGGAAATGTTAACATAGAGTCAAAAGATTTCTTCATTTTATGAGAAGGGCTGAAGCCAGATGCCGATTACGATTAATGAGCGTGTGAAACAGATCTCCGTGTCGGGGATTCGTCAATTTTCCAACCAACTTGTGCATTACCCGGATGCTGTCAATTTAACGATTGGTCAACCCGATTTCCCAACACCAGAAAGTGTCAAGACTGCAGGAATGGCGGCCATTGCAAATGATATGACAGGCTACTCGCATAATGCGGGACTGATTGATTTACGAAATGCCGTCAGTCAATTTTTTTACGATAAATATAACTTTCATTACAATGCGGAAAACGAAATCATTATCACGATTGGTGCGAGTGAAGCAATCGACGCAACGTTCAGAGCCATATTGACTGAAGGCGATGAAGTGATTTTGCCAGCACCTATGTATACAGGGTACGAGCCGATTATTACATTGCTTGGAGCGAAAGTGGTTTATCTCGACACTTCTGACACAGATTTTCAGCCTTCTGCCGAGCGGTTAGCTTCATTAATTAATGAAAAAACGAAAGCGGTACTTTTTAACTTCCCGTCAAATCCAACGGGTGTAACGATTGAACCAGCACAAATGGATGCATTGGTAGACGTATTGAAACAACATGAAATCTTCATCTTAACGGATGAAATATATAGCGAAAACACATTCATTGGCGAACATCGTTCGTTTGCATCTTATAGCGAACTACGCGATCGACTATTTTTGATACACGGCTTGTCGAAATCCCATTCCATGACTGGATGGCGCATTGGTTTCTTACTCGGACCACAAGAATTTATGCAACACGTCATTAAAATTCACCAATACAACACAGTTTGCGCACCTTTGCCAAGTCAATACGGGGCAATTGAAGCTTTAACAAACGGACGCGATGTGCCAGCTGCTATGAATAAAGAATATATCGAACGACGAGAATATTTGTACGGTCGATTAATCGACATGGGCATTGAAGTCGTAAAACCAAATGGCGCCTTTTACATGTTTCCTTCTATTAAAAAGTTCGGCATGAGCTCATTTGACTTTGCCACGAAACTATTAAAAGAAGGCGGTCTAGCGTGCGTTCCTGGAAGTGCCTTCAGCAAATATGGAGAAGGTTATATGCGAATTTCCTACGCCTATTCGATGCCTGTCCTAATCGAAGGAATGAATAGACTCGAAGCGTTCATACAGAATCTGGATAATCAGTAAAATCAATAGATCGGTACCAGGTACACAAACAATCATGAATGTTTAAACAAACACGTTTGTTTGTGTACCTGGCACCAAAAAAAGGAGTCCTAGAAATGACAGAACTACTATGGTCGACACCGGAAGCCTTACGCTCGTTGCTTTGTGAAGTTGTGAGTTGGAAAAGTATGACGCATTCGGATGGAGAGCGGGAATTCCCACTTAAAGTTCAAGCGAAATTACATGGTGTGCCGTATTTTGCAGAAAATCCAGGAAATATCGAACTAACCGAAGCGGATCACGGACGTAAATTATTGACCGCTCTTTATAAACACCCGGATGCAAAAGAAACCGTCGTCTTGATTAGCCATTTCGACACGGTTAATACAGAAGAGTATGGTGACTTAGAAGCTCTTGCTTTTGAACCGGAAATGTTAACAAAAGCACTTCTTGATATTAAGGACGAGCTACCTGACGAGGCACGAGTAGACCTTGAGTCTGGCGATTATTTATTCGGTCGTGGAACGATGGACATGAAAATGGGACTAGTTATGCACATGGGGTTAATTGAAAAGGCAGCTGCAGAAAACTGGCCAATCAACTTAATTTTATTGACGGTACCAGATGAAGAAGTAAACAGTTCAGGTATGCGTGCAGCAGTGTTGAAACTAATCGATTTACGCAATGAACATGATCTAACATACAAATTGTTTTTAAATGGCGAACCTGTTTTCTCTCAAGAACCGGGTGATCCAAATTTCTATATTTACTCGGGAACAATCGGCAAAATCATGCCTTCAGCCCTGTTTTATGGCATGCAAACGCACGTCGGTGAACCTTTAAGTGGCATCACGGCGAACTATATTGCATCTTATTTAACACAACGTATGGAGTTCAATTCTTTATTCCAAGAAACGGTTCTTGGTGAAAAAACACCTTTGCCCGTTTCATTGCAACAACAAGACTTGAAAATGGAATACTCGACCCAAACGCCATATCGTGCGAAAGCACTTTACAATGTTTTTTTAATGAAGCGTAATGCAGCGGAAATCATGGATTTATTCCAGCAAGTAGCACAGGAATCCGCGGATGCTTGTAATAAAGATTATCAACGCATTTGCGAACGTGAAGGCGTTGAACCGGTTGGTGATATCCAAGTACTTCGCTACGAACAATTGATGGATCACGCAGAAAAGAAATTCGGTATGGATTATATCGACAGCGTCAAAGCGTTAGTCGGAGAAAACACAGAGTGGGACGACCGCGAAAAATCATTCCGCATCGTTGACACTCTGATGATCCAGTGCCAAGAACTCGCTCCAGCGATCGTGTTAATGTACACACCGCCATACTACCCAGCAGTGAACACGAGCGAAGATGAAGTAGTCGAAGCATGTGTGAAGTATGTAAAAGAAAAAGGCGACGCTGACTTCAATCTGCCGGTCGAACGCATGCACTATTTCAACGGAATTTCGGATCTTAGCTATGTAAACTACGAAGACATAACAGGCGGCTGGCAAGTGTTTGAAGCCAATACACCAGTATGGGGAGATTCCTATTCAATCCCGTTTGATGGAATGGCTGAACTACAAGCACCAATCCTAAATGTAGGACCGTTTGGCAAAGACGCTCACAAACGAACAGAGCGATTGCATATTCAAAGTGCCTTTGTCGAAGTGCCTGCACTCGTTGAAGGTATGGTTAAAGAAGTACTGGTTAATAGTGTGAAAGTAAAGAGCGATTATTAAATGAGAGTCACATGTCAGTTGGCTAAGCCTACTGACATGTTTTTTATTAATCTATAGAATTAGATTCTATTACCTCTATAAATGAAACTATTCACCTAATCTATTAATAGTCCAATTCACATGTGCAATATGATATCTAAAGTTGTATAATATTGCTAGATAAGAACTAACTTAGTAAAAGTAATTAGTTCTCATTTGAAAAAGGCAAATTCATCGAAAGGTGAAGACGCAAAGTTCCAGACCTAATACCGAAATGGTGATGGTGGCTGAACCGCTGAAGAATGATGAGTGTAAACTTGAATAAGTTTAATTCACAATTCTTCCTTGTTTTTCTATCACAATTAGAAAAGGGGAGTTTTTTTATGTCAATTTTTACTGGTAAAAGTTACAAATCACTACTAAGCGCCATGTTACTTGGAGGATTCGTTGTAAGTGCAGGAGTCAATCCGGCTTATGCAAATACAGACGAAAGCGTAGTTGAAAGCGAAACTGAAGACGTAATCGAAACTGAGGAGCCGTCATTGGTACCTGGAGATTTCTTTTATTTCCTTAAAACAATTCAAGAAAATTTACAATTAGCTTTTACTTTCAGTGATGAAAAAGAAGCTGAATTGTTAAACGCGTTTGTTGAAGAACGTATTTTAGAAGCGACTGCTTTATTTGAAAATGGTGAAGAAGAGTTGGCGAATGAAATTCTTCAACTTGCGATTGATCAACAAGAAGAAGCTATCGCTAAATTTAATGAATTAACAGAAGATGAAGCAACAGAAGATAGTACGACAGAACCAACTCCTAATGAAGAAGAGGGAACAACTGAAGAAGTTCCTACTGAAGAAGAAGGAACTACCGAAGAAGAAAATGCCGAAACCGATGAAACACCGGTGGATGAAGAATCTCCTGAATCTGATGAAGTCATAGTAGATGAACCTGCAACTGAAGAAACAGAAGAAGATTTAGCGCGTGCTGCATTGATCGAAAAATTCTCATCAAATTTATTAGCCCTACAAGCAGCATTAGAAAAAGTAGAAAATCCTAAAGCAAAAGAAGCATTAGCAAAAAATGTGCTAAAAGCGATTGAACGTCTAAACAAAAAAGTGGAGAAAAAATTAGCGAAATTAGCTAAAAAAGCAGCTGAAGAAGCTGAAGAAACTCCAGAAGAACCAGTAGAAGAACCTGCAACGGAAGATGAAGTTGTTAATGAAGAACCAGCTGAAACAGAAGAAGAGGTAGAAACAGAAACTGCTAATGAAGAATTAACAGACACGATAGAAGAAGACTCTGAATCTACCGTAGTACCAACTGTTGCCGCTGTTACTGCAGTTGCAAAAACAGTTGAACAAAAAACAACTGCGACTAAAGCAGAAACTAAAAAAGTAGATGCCGCTAAAAAAGCGGAAGAAGCAAAAGTGAAGGCTGAAGATAAGCGTCAAGAAGCTGCAAAGAAAGCTGAAGTAAAAGCTGCTGAAGCGAAAGAAAAAGCTGCACAAAAAGCAGAACAAGCAAAAGCAAAAGCTGAAGAAAAGCGTCAAAATGAAGCTAAAAAAGCGGAAGAAGCAAAAGCAATGGCTGAAGCGAAACGTCAAGAGACTATAAAGAAAGCTGAAGAGGCGAAAGAAAAAGCAAACCAGAAAGCTGCTGAAGCAAAAGAAAAAGAAGCTAAATCAAAACAAGAAGAAAAATCCGATTCACAAAAAGGCAAGAAAAATGAAGACAAATCTAATAAAGGCAAAAAGGATAAAGATGAGTAAGTTTTAATTTCAGTCTTCACTTATTTAGTTTGGCACCGCAGCAATATCGCGGTGCCAAATTTTTTTGTTTTCTTAAAATTTTTTAGGTTTTTAATTCACAATGATACACACTATTCCGCGTATTCCCCGTCTTAACATATCCAGATCTCTTCATAAAATATCGGATAATACTCGAAGTCGTTATGTTTGTAAATGCTTTTAACTCTCCATTAGTAATACTTGGACCCACAAGAAAGAACCAATCCGTCATAGCATCAGCAAATGGGTTGTCCGGGATATTCATACAATTAGGGCAATAATACATCCGTGAGGATTTTTCTAGTAAATGAAAGTGGCAATCTGAGCAAAACAAGCCCTTTTTTAAATCTTTTGTGCGTATAGAATATTGCTGACATAAGGGTTTGAGAGTAGAGGGGGGATTTTGTGACTGTAGAGTTGAAATTATTTCTTGCATTAAATCATTAGATAAAACCTGAGGTGGCTCTTCGTGTTTTCTCAATAAAATATTTTGAAACACTGCATTTGGATTAGTAAAACAAACACTACGTATTCCTTGATCAACACGTTCTTCTGCTCCAAGACGCATTGAATAGTTGTAAAGATCCTGACATACTTCCACGTATTTTGGATGGTTCTCTGGCAGTCGCTTTTTCAATCGACTCAAAGCATCAATACTGATTGGCCTGTGCCGTCTATAAAATATACAAAACATCTCCTTTTCATGAATCTACCAAATGGTTCACAAGTTTTCAAGCCTCTAAAAATTTTGATATTTACTGATAATCGTAATATATCATCCAGTTAATGGTAGGAAATAACTTTCTTCTAATATATTTTAGTAATAAAGCCATACAAATCAAATATTTAAAAGACATAAAAATACCATAGAGGTATATTGTTCAGTATCTTTAGAACCTATATTTACCCTAAAGAACTAGTTCTTTTAATTCATTGTTATTAATTGGTGTTAAAGATAGCTAAATACACTTTCATTAATTTTATTTCATATTTACCAAGTGTTTGACATCATTAAAACTACTTAATTGATAACGTGGCCTTGATGTTTTATGAATAAATTCATAAAATTCCAACACTATCATTTTCTCGGCTAGTTGGTTACCTATCCATATATTGGCTCATTTATTTCTATTGTAAAAATGTGCTACTATCAGAAAGCAAGATTAATAGGCTAATAAATAGCCGATATACAACGGAGGTTACATGATGACAAGATTTGCGAGTACATATCAAAAAACAATTAAAGCTGCTTTGGCAACAACAGTAGCATTAGGTGCTATGGGTTCAGTTGCACCACTATATACAAAGGCAGAGGCTGTCTCAACGCCATCATTCACAGATGTTAAAAACATTCCTAGTCACCATTTCTATGATGGTGTAATGAATTTA
Organism: Paenisporosarcina quisquiliarum; assembly: GCF_043641925.1. GTDB lineage: Bacteria > Bacillota > Bacilli > Bacillales_A > Planococcaceae > Paenisporosarcina > Paenisporosarcina quisquiliarum_A. The sequence continues at coordinate 137,308 of NZ_JBHZRU010000006.1, read as the reverse complement.
GCTTCTAGAGATGTTATTAAAGGATATGAAGATGGAACATTTAGACCTGGTCAAAACATTAGTCGTGAACATGCGGCAAAAATTATGGCACTTGCTTTAGGATTAGACACTGAAAATGTAGTAGATCCAGGGTTTAAAGATGTAGACGTAAATCATAAGTATTATAAATACATCGCTGCTCTTGTTGAAGCTGAAGTAATTAAAGGATACGAAGACCAAACATTTAGACCAACTGGAAATGTTTCACGTGCACACATGTCTCAAATGATCGTTCTTGGATTTGGATTTGATGAAATTGAACTGTCTAATCTACCATTCTCGGATGTAAATGATAAGCAATGGTTTGCTGATTTCATTCAAACTTTATATTCAAATGAAATTACAACTGGTACAACAACAACTACATTCAATCCTCAACAATTAGTTACTCGTGGCCAATTAGCTTCTTTCATTCACAGAAGTGAAATGGAAATTGGGGGAATTACAGCTGAAGATTTCGCAGCTCAAAGTAAAACGACTTTTACAGCTGGCGCTGCATTAACTGAAGGGAAAACACTTAGTGATGTGGATTCTCTAACAGCTGAGTGGTTTGATAAAGAAGGTAAAGTTATTGGTAAAGGAACGTTGACAGAAAAATTAGCAACTGAATTCCCAGATGCTACACAATTATCAATGCCTTTCAATGCTGAATTTAACTATGTAACAGACGGATATTGGACTGTTGTTGGATCATTTACTGGTGAGCCTACGAAAGTGAAATTCACTGTAACTTATAACAACGGTGAAGTAACTTCAGTTGAAAACACTAGAGCTTTATCTGGCGGGATTGAAGCACAAGATTTTGGACCACTTAACGAAACGGGTTACACAGCTGGAGCAAAATTCACTGAGTACCAAGCATTCAGTGACATAGCTGAGTTAACAGTTGAATGGTTTGACTTAAAGGGGAATTTAATCGGTAAAGGGTCTGCGAAAGATAAACTAATGCAAGACTTCCCGACTGCAACACTAGTGTCAATGCCATTCGATGTGAATTTTAATTATCTTTCTGATGGTTACTGGGCAGTTGAAGGAGATTTCACTGGCGAACCTACAAAAGTTGTGTTTACGACAACATTTGAAAATGGTAAACAAGTATCTGTAGAAAACACGAGAACAGCATCAGGTAATCTTATTGCTCAAGATTTCGGAGTTCAAAGTGAAAATGTATATTCAGCAGGAGCAGAATTAACTGAGGGTAAAACATTCGCTGATTTAGAAGTATTATCTGCAGAGTGGTTTGACAAAGATGGTATTTCTTTAGGTAAAGGTACAGCTACCGATAAATTATTTGAAGACTACCCAGAGGCTACTCAAGTATCAATGCCATTTGACGCTGCATTCGATTACGAAGCAGATGGTTACTGGGCTGTTGAAGGTGAATTTACCGGTGAACCAACTAAAGTGATCTTCTCAGCAACTTTCAAAAACTATAAAGAAGTGTCAGTAGAAAATACAAGAAACTAAATAGTAGCGGGAACAAAATAGAATCCAATTGCCAAGTACTTTATAGGTGGCAATTGGATTCTTTGCTTTTTGAATAAATAAAATGAACTTAAATAATTAAAGAATTGCCTTTCTACTCGAGCATCTCTCAATTTAATGGTAAGGTAAGCTATATGAAAAAATATTATTTATTTATTCTTATTGTAGTGATTCTTTTTATCTCTTCTAGTCAAACATCCGAACAGCAATCCTTAATATTTACTCTAAAAGAATGGTTTCCTGAAGAGCCTTTTAAGAGTTTGCTATCCAAATTATCCATTCCCTACTGGGGAACAACCGTATCGGTTGAAGAAAGAGGATACTATTCATTTGTCGAGTTTTTGATCCGAAAAGCGACTCATGTCATAACTTTTGAAATTCTAGCAGTAGCGACTTATATAATGACCAAAAAATACATTTCAGCATTCCTAATTACATTGCTAATTGCAGTGGTGGATGAGTATCATCAATCGATGACTGCAGGACGTACGGCTACAATACAAGATGTTTTTTTAGATGCATTCGGAGCATTTGTAGCCATCACCTTAATATTTTTAATCAATTATAGAAAGTCTAAAATCAGTCAAGAAAAATAGTCGAATACTAGAAATATTCTGTCATTTATTAAATCTAGGTGTCGAACCGTGCTTTATGCTATAATAAGCAAATGTTAAATTGAAAGGAAGTATCCGAATGGAAAAGAAAATATGTATAGTAGGACTTGGCTACATTGGGCTTCCAACAGCAGTTATGTTCGCTAATCACAATGTGCGTGTACATGGAGTAGACGTAAATGAAAAAGCAATTTCAATGATTCAACAAAAGCAACTACATATAGAAGAGAATGGCCTGCAAGAGCGATTAGAAAATGCGATTGATCAAGGTCTTTTAACAGTTTCTACTGAACCAGTAGAAGCTGACGTATTTATTATTGCTGTTCCTTCTCCGATTAACCCGGATAAAACGGCAAATCTTGAATATGTAAGAAAAGCGACTGCTAGTGTTGTTCCTTACCTACAAGAAGGCAATCTAGTTATTTTAGAATCAACAGTACCTCCAAAAACGGTTGAAGATGTTATGTTACCTGAAATCGTGAAATCAGGATTAATCATTGGAGAACAAGTATATGTCTCTCATTCCCCTGAACGCGTAATTCCAGGACGTATTTTTGAAGAACTGGTAAACAATGATCGTATTGTTGGTGGAGTTAATGAAATCTCAGCAATTAAAACGAAGGAGTTATACGAAGTGTTTGTTAAAGGTGAAATCCATTTAACAGATGCTACAACGGCTGAACTTGTAAAAGTAATGGAGAATACGTATCGCGATGTCAATATTGCCTTTGCAAATGAATTAGCAAAACTTGCTGAAAAAATCGATGTGAACATTTGGGAAGCGATTAAATTTGCGAATTTCCATCCTCGTGTGAATATTCATAGCCCAGGGCCAGGAGTGGGCGGACACTGTATAGCGGTAGACCCTTGGTTCTTAGTTGAATTAAGCCCAGAACATGCAGAGATCATTCACAAGTCACGTATGACGAATGATGGAATGCCAGCTTATACTGCGAAAAAAGCATGGTCTATTCTGGAAGCAAAAGGACAAACCAATGCCAAAGTGGCCGTTTTAGGTTTAGCGTTTAAAGGAAATGTCGATGATATGAGAGAAAGCCCTTCAACAGAAGTAATTCATGAACTTGAAGCCTTGGGATTACATGTAGTTTCTTATGATCCACACATTAAAGAAAATCAACACCCAACGCAAACTCAATATCTACATGAAGCGGCTAGTGAAGCTGATTTATTATTAGTATTAACAGATCATAATGAGTTTAAAGAAATGAATCCAACAAGTGTAATGGATGTAATGCATACAAAACACATTTTAGATACTAAAAACTGTATGAACCGAGAAGAGTGGTCAAAAGCTGGCTTTGCATTTTATGCACTAGGAGACTCGAAAAACAAACCAATGGAATAAGTGGTGATTAGAGATAATGAAAGAAAATATTTTAGGCATACATGTAAACACTGAAGGATACGCGGAATTACTTCCGCGTATTTTCTCGTATATTGAAAATAAAGAAAAAGCAATGATTGTTGCCATTAATCCAGAAAAAGTGATGAAAGCTTCACAGGATCAAGAGCTACACAATTTATTAAATCGTGCAGAATTCCAAATACCTGATGGAGTAGGAATATTAATTGCCTCAAAACTTCAAAAAGGGAAGATTAAACAAAGAGTAACTGGGATCGATTTAATGCTAAAGATTTGCGAGGAAGCGGCAGCACAAAAGAAATCAATCTTTTTATATGGAGCAAAACCTGGCGTTGCGCAAGAATCGAAAGAGGAACTTGAAAAACGTTATCCAAATATTAATATTTCCGGAATCATAGATGGTTATGAAAAAGATCAAATACTTATTCATCAAACCATCAATTCAGCTCAACCTGATATTCTATTTGTTGCAATGGGGTCACCTAGACAAGAGAAATGGATTGAAGCTAATCGAAATGATCTATACCCCTCTGTATATCAAGGGGTGGGGGGATCTTTTGATGTGTTGGCAGGTAATATCGAAAGAGCACCAGAGGCATTTCAAAAGGCAGGTCTTGAGTGGTTTTATCGACTTTTAAAGGAACCATCACGCATAAAGAGACAGATAGAATTACCTAAATTTTTGTGGAAAATTCTTAAAAAATAATTTTTTAACAATAGCATTTAACCGGTTGTTCTTTTAAATTATAAATGGTAAAATATTCTCGAATACATGAATTTCTCTAATTTCTATAGAAGAAACCGGTTGGTAGCCAAAAAAGTCCGAAGCATACGCTTCGGACTTTTTCCGTTGGTCGGAAGTTATCCGCCTACTCAATTTATTGTTGAATTTGTACTTTCCACTTACTTAAATCGATATTTTCTGATACGACCATTTCTCTAGGGAAGATGAAAGTCCAAGGTTTACTCGTGTTCGCTTTTACTGTTAATGGGGGTAATGTGAATCCTCCTCGCGCAACCTCTACTTTACTTGCATCAGTCACAACCAACGGAAGTTGTGATATTTCAATATTTTTCTCTTGTCCGTTACGTATCAAAATTGAAATAATCAGTTTCCCTTCTTCGTCTTGTTTTGCTTCTAGACCCATTAAGTTAATTTCATTTACTTTTGGTGGCGTTAATCCAGCAACCAATTGATGAAGTCGTTCTTTTTGATCCTCTGCTAATGAAGTTTCCCATTCCTCAGAGAGTTCTAATCGGTGAGGTGATGCTAATTTAAAGGCAACCGTCCAATCCGTTGTTTTAATTTGTTCAATAGGGACTTTAAAGGATTGTTGATTAAATGTCACGATCCATGGTCGTGCACTTTCCGCTGGTAATTGACCAACTTCAGCTAAATCAAAAGTTTGAGAAGCTTGTACTTGTCCTGCGCCATTCATAAGCAATAGCTCAGCCGAACCGAGTTGTACTTCTTTTTTAAGGGACTGTCTAAAGAAAACCTGAGCATGAACTTCACTTTCTTCAATTTTCAATTCAATTGGTGAGATGGATATTTGGTTTCTCTTTAATGGCGACAATTCATTTAATAGAAACTGAAAATAGTAACGATCTTCTGGTTGAATGGTTGCTTCAGGGTGAAAGGAAAGAGATGTACTAATAAGAACATCTTCCACCATTTCTGATTCTAAATCGAACTGTTCGACCGAAGCATTCGATTCCTTAGCAGTAGAATTTTGGATTGAATCTTTCTTTTTGAAAAAAGGAATCTTCATTATAAGTCCTCACCTTTCGTTTGATGATTGTAATGTGAAACGAGTTTTCCAATTTCAATTGCAATATCTCGTTCTATTAAATAACTCATTTGTTGAAAGAGAATAAGAGCTTCTCTTTCATATTGACGCATTGGATCTTCTTGAGCATAGCTACGCATGCCAATACCTTCTTTTAATCGTTCCATCGATTCCATGTGACGTAACCAATGAGTATCGACAACTTGAATTAAATACAACCGTAATTGATCTTTTTCCACGGCTTTTGCAAGTAATTCATTCACTTTAGGGAGGTATTCATTAAATATCGGTTGAATTTCTTCAATGATTTGAGCTTCTTCAGTTACGAATTCCCATGTTGGAATCGTCTCAGTAGGCATATATTTTTGTAAATTAATAGATAATAAAGCTAAATCAGTTAGTTGAACTTCAGCGTCTTGGTCAAACAATCTTTCAATTTCATGATAAGGTAAATCTCGTAAGAATCGAATAAATGTCTCTTCTATCTGTTCTCCGAACAATAGTTGATCACGGATCCCATAAATCGTTTGTCTTTGTTCATTGAGAATATTATCAAGTTTTAAATTATATTCACGCATTCCATACATAGACCCTTCACAAATTCGTTGTGTTCGAGAGACAAATTCAGACGCAGATTTTTGAGTAATAATTCCCTTTTTATCAGCTTTAATTTTTTTCTTCAACTTGTCTAATTCTTCTTCGGCAAAACGTTGTAACATATCATCTTCGATGGAAATGTAAAACTGGGTGATACCAGGATCACCTTGACGCCCAGAACGACCTTTTAATTGGTTATCAATTCGTCTAGATTCATGACGTTCCGTTCCTAATACAAATAGTCCGCCTAATTCAGCAACACCCTCACCTAGTAAGATATCCGTTCCACGACCAGCCATATTCGTAGCAACCGTAATCGCGTTCTTTTGGCCGGCTAATGAGATGAGAGAAATTTCTTGTTGAATTGTTTTCGCGTTCAATAATTCGAATTGCAATTTTTCTTTTGAAAGGAAGTCCGCTACTTTTTCAGATTGCAATATAGACGTAGTTCCAATCAATACAGGTTGTCCTGTTGCATGAATCTCTTTTACTTTTTCGGCCACAGCAAAATATTTAGCGTCTACCGTATCAAATATGACATCATCTAAGTCTTTCCGTATAACAGGTTTATTGGTTGGGATCTGTGTTACTTCCATAGAGTACAATTCATTAAATTCTTTTTCTTCGTTTTTAGCAGTTCCTGTCATCCCGCCAATTTTCGGATACATGCGGAAATAATTTTGAATCGTAATTGATGCTTGTGTTTTGTTTTCTTCTGTAACGACTAAGCCTTCTTTCGCTTCGATTGCTTGATGTAATCCGTTACTTAACGTTCTTCCTTCCATCGGTCGACCAGTAAACATGTCAATCAACATCACTTTACCTTCTTTGACGATGTAATCGACATCTTTTATGAACATGACTCTTGCACGTAAGGATTGAATCATATAATGATAAAGTGTTTGATGTTCCAGGTCGTACAGGTTGTCCACAGAGAAGTAACGCTCAATTTTTTCGATTCCTTCTTCTGTATAACTAACGGATTTCGTATGCAAGTCAAACGTATAATCATGATTGCCTTTAAATGATTTAGAAAGTTTTGCACACAAATGACTTAAGTTCGGGTGAACATCCGTTTTACCAGCAATGATTAAAGGGGTTTTTGCTTCATCGATCAATACACTGTCCACTTCATCAACTAAAGCAAAATAAAATGGTCGTTGAACACGCATCGAAGCTTCAAATGCCATGTTATCTCGTAAATAATCAAATCCGAATTCAGCACCTAATCCATACGTTATATCAGCAGCATAAGCAGCTTTTTTATCATTAGGATCCATCATAGGTAAATTCAAACCTACAGACAAACCAAGAAATTCATGAATTTGACCGATTTGTTCTTTATCTCGCTTTGCTAAGTACTCATTAACCGTAATAACATGAACGCCTTTTCCGGTTAAGCCATGTAAATAAGAAGGAAGGGACGCTACTAATGTTTTACCTTCACCAGTAGGCATCTCGGAAATATTTCCTTCAGAGAGAACAAGACCTCCGATTAGTTGAACATCAAAGTGACGCATACCTAGAATTCTTTTAGAAGCCTCTCGTACGAGAGCGAATGCTTCAGTACGAATATTCATTAAGTCTTCGCCTAGTAATAAACGTTCTTTAAATATTGTCGTTTGGTTTTTAAGTTCTTCATTTGAAAGAGATTCATATGAGGATTCTAATTTGTTTATAGCCGAAACTTCTTTATAGAAGTTTCGTAATTTACGAGAGTCAGCAGAAAATATTTTTTTTATAGGAATAGACATCGATTTTTAGCTCCTTAGTAATTACTTATACAACTTAACATTATACCATATATATAAAAGAGGTAATATTAACCTGTTTTATATCAGTGGAAACTTCAAAACGTAAAGCAAATGACATATTTATTATGTAATTGACTAAAAAATGTTGAAATTATTACAATTAGAGTTACAATAGAATAATAATATGGAGAACTAGGTGGAATTAGGATCTATTCACTAATCCCTTCCATTTCCCGTTTGACATATTTTCACAAACAATTTATACTATTCAGTGTAATTGTTTTATCTACATACGTATTTAGAAATATGTTTGTAGTATTACTAAATTTATTCAAATTAGAGGAGGAATTTATTCGATGGCTCACCAACCAACGAAATCTCGCAAGTTTTTAGCGGGAACAGTAACAGCTGCTTTAGTAGCTACAGCAATCGTACCAACAGCAAGTGCAGCGGAGTTTTCAGACACTGCTGGTAATACACATGAAGATGCAATTAATGCATTAGTAGACTTAGGCGTAATTCAAGGTTATGAGGATGGAACTTTCCAACCGAACAAAACGTTATCACGTTCTGACGTAGTTAAAATGATGGGTAAATGGCTTGTATCTTTAGGATATGAAGTTCCAGCTGATTATGCATCAGTTCAACGTTTTGATGATGTTTCATTAACTGGTAACCAAGAGTTACTTAAATATGCTGCACTTGTAAAAGATCAAGGCGTATTTAATGGTAGCGGTGGTAAATTAGATCCAACAGGAGCTATCACACGTGAAAACATGGCATTAGTATTGGTTCGTGCTTATGACGCAATCAATGGTACTGATCTTGTTGCACACGTTGAAGGTCAAGAATTCGATAAAGAAGTAACTGACTTAAATTCAGCTAAAGCTGAAGCTCGTCCGTTTATCGATGTTTTAGATTTCTATGACATCACTTCTGTAGCTAATTTCGATCCAAAATCAACAACAACTCGTGGACAATTCGCAACGTTCTTGTTCAAGACTTCTAAAGTAGAAGCTCCAGTTGATGCTGTTGTAGAATTATCAACTGTTAACCCAACAGGAGTTAAAACCTTACAAGTTACTTTTAACAAACCAGTTGATTCTACTAAAGCAGTATTAGAAGTGAAAAAAGGTTCGGTTAAACAAAATGTTACTGGAATAACTTTCAATGAAGCTAAAACAGTTGCTACTATTGCATTAACTTCTAAAATGACAAAAGGTGACTATACTGTAAACGTTACTGGACTAACTGATGCAGTTCTTTCTAAGACAGTTGCTGTAGAAGATGAGAAAATCACTAAAATTTTATTCCCATCTGATTATGCAGTTATTGAAAATCATGTAGCTTCAGGTGATGTTGCTGGTGTTTCTCCAGAAAAAGATGGATTAAAAGCTTCATTGAAATTTGAAAACCAATATGGAGAAAATGTTACTGATTCTATCACTGGATCTGATGTAACTATTAGCGCATCTAAAGGAACAGTTGCTAGTTTAAACAAAGGTTCATTATCTTTGAAAAACTCTTCTGACTATACTGTAGGGGAAAAAGTTGTAGTTACAGTTGTTCATAATTCAACAGCTACGGTATCAACAGCGACATTGACTGTTGTCCAATCTGCAAATATTGCTAGCATTGCTGCAGGAACAATTACTACTGATGATGCTAAATTAAAAGATAAAACAATTTACGTTTCAACAATGTCTAACAATGCTTCGAAATACTATATTCCACTAACTGTGAAAGATCAGTATGGTAATGATCTTTCAGCATCAGACTTAGCAGGAATTACAGTAATTAGTTCGAATACAAAAATTGTAAAAACAGGTGCTTTTGTTACTAAAAACAACAAACCAGCTCTTGCTCTTGTTACACCTGATGCTACAGCTACTTATGGTACAGCTGTAATTACATTGGTTTCACCTTCTGGAGTTTCTACTAGTCTTCAAGTAGAAGTAAAAGAAAATGGTAAAATTGATGTTCTGACATTAGAACAACCTTCAAAAGAATTAAAACAAGGCGTTAAAGTTGCTGTACCTTTCACTGCTGCTGACCAGTATGGAAATGTATTAGCTTCAAGTTCTGATCTGCCTATCGCATCAGTTGCAGCAAACAAAATCACTTTCGTTGATGGAAGTTCAATCTCTGCAACAAATGGTACTTTATCTACAAAAGTTGACTATGTAAATGACAATAAACTTGTAGTAGAATTGACACCTGCTGGTAATGCAGAAACAGTTATATTAACAACTGTTACAGCAACAGGGAAAGTTCAAAATTTAACTTGGTCAGTATCAAAAGCACCAGTTTCAGTTGGTATATCTGGTCTTGATTCTACATTCTACACGGCTTTACAAGTAGGACAATCATCTGATGTTACTGGACTTGTTGATTTTGTGGATCAGTATGGAGAAGCAGTTAGCAAAACTGCTGGTTACAACTATACAATTACACCTGTTGATGGCGTTGCTGATACAGTAACTTATTCTAATGGAGTATTCACTGCAGCTTCTAAAGGTACAGAAGAATTCAAAGTTACTTTAACAGATGCTTCTAATAAAGTTCTTGATGAATATAACTTCACAATGGAATCTTTGGCACTTAGTGACTTAACAGGATTTGGTGTTGAGGACTTAGAGAAACATTATACTGGTGATAATGCAGGCGCTTCACATGATCAAACTATTGCAATTTTCGGTTTGAAAGGTGAGCAAGAAGTTAAAGTAAACCAGTCATTGATTGCTAATGTATCTATTACAAATGGCTTAACAGTTACAACTTCTGGAGATACTGTAACATTGGAATCTGTAACTAAAAATACTGACGGAGCAGATAAAACTGCAACTTTGACAGTATTAATTGAGGGTGCTAACGCTCCAGTAGCAGTTACTAAAGAAGTAGTTTATAGCAGTGCTGCACCAGTTGCCGCATCTGTTGATATCAAAAAAGGAACTACTAAGATTACTACGCCGGTAGTTGCGCTAAATAAAGCGGATATTACAGATATCTTAACAACAGGTAAAGGTACATTCTATTATGACTTAAAAGATCAATATGCTGTTACATCTGAGGATGTGCATTTCACAGTTACTAATATTGTAGATGCAGACGACCTAGGAACTTTATCAGTTGGAATTAACAATACAACTGGTGCTGTTACAATCGCCGATTCTCAAGGTGGTACTGCAGGAGATTCATTTGTAATTACAGCTACTACTAGCACTGGAATTACAAAAACAATCAAAGTTATCATTAACGATTAATTAATTCAGTAAAATTCAATATATATCCATTTACTGGATAAGTATACTCTGGTTCTTGATATCTTTGAAAAAAGACTCAAGAACCAGAGTTTTTTTAATATCTAGCTAAATTTTTAGGTTCAATAATAAATATTGGAATCAAATTAATGCATAAAAAAATGCACGACTTCATCCATTTTTTTTGCGCTCGAAATGAAGAGAAACAAATAGAGAATGGAGATGCATGCAAATGAATTTTTCATGTTTTTGCCAGATCTTGAAGAAGTTCAAATAACTAAAATGGAAAAGACTGATTTTGGGTTTGCTCTCTCTGTTGTTTTGTAACAATAAAAAAAGAGGGAAAGTATGACCCAGTATTCAAAATGCTTAATATAATTCAATGTTATAAAAATAAATCAATAGTATAAAAGTAAGTATTTAGAATAAAAATAGAATACGTAGTAAAGGTGAGTATTATATAAATCCATTATCACAAAGACTTTTGATAGAAATTGCTGTACAATAACAAGATATGGAAAATTATTAATTGGAAATTGAGAGGTTATAGAAGTTATGATTTTAAAAGATTCTACTAGGCGCAAAATCACATTTGGAATTGGTTTATTTATTTTAATTGGTCTATTCACTGCAAATATTATGGGGAAGAGACAGGACGAAGCTTTTATTAATGATCACCATACTTACAATCAAGCAGTTCAAAAATTGGAAGAAGGAGAATTTGAAGAAGCACTAAAAACAACTAAAGTTTTAGAGGTTAGTCAATCTTCTTCAGAAGCAGTGAACTACATTATTGGGCTTTCTGCAGCAAATTCTGGACAATATAATACAGCTCTACTACATATGCAACGTTTACTAGAAATTAATCCCCATAGAGTGGAAGATCCAATATTTATGATTCAATATGCAGAAATACTCTTAACTTTAGGTAATCAGGTTGCTGCTGAAAAGGTTTTGAATAAATGCTTGGAATTACCTAAACCGACAAATTATCCACAGTACGAAGAAAAAATTATTCAATTACAAGAGCAACTTGCTACTCAGTCATAAATAGGAGGATTAGAATTAATGGCTTCATATTATACTAGAAATACTGAATTTTATAAAGATGAAGAGGAAGATCGTCTATCCCGTAAGCAAGTGGACCGATGGATTTTTGTACTTCTAATGCTTGTAATATCTTTTGTACCGATTCTTATTGTAGGTAGTGTAAGAGACGTTATGAGTCCACATATTACAACAATCGAACAAATTTCATCAGGTGAAAAGGGTGATATTTTCACTCACTATAAATCAATAGCACTTATTGTAATAACAATCGGTGCAGTAATCCTTTTGTTTGCAAAAATATTTTTCATGAGTGGAGAGATTCGGAAGACTAAATTAAATATATTCCTAGGGGTTTTTATTGTTGCAGTAATAATTTCAACATTACTTTCTCCATCCATCTCAATTGCTCTTTGGGGTCAGTACAATCGCTCTGATGGAGCAATATCGTACATATGCTACATGATACTTTTTTTTGTTGCCATGAATATTGAATACTCAACTAGAAGGTTTCATTATGTTAAATACGGATTATATCCTTTTGTTTTTATTAACTTTATATTAATTACGATGAATTTTACTGGACACGATGCTATGACATATCCATTTTTTCAAAAGATGATAAGTATCTTCCTTCCTAAAGGAGCATCATTAAATGAAGGATCTATCATGTTGGGCACACTAAACCAGTGGAATTACATGAGCGGTATGTTCGCCATCATGACAGTCATGTATTTAGCTTGGGCAATTGTTGATTCGAATAAAATTAGAAGTAGTATAAATGTAGTCATGTCTGTTATTTCACTTTCGGTTATGCTAATGGCACTATCGACAAGTGGTTTTTTGACACTTGTGATTATTACACCGTTATTAATAGTCCTTGCAATTAAATCACTAAGTTTGAAAAAAGCGTTAATAGGACTCGCAATTTTCTTAATTCTTGGTGTATCGGCTTTTCATGTACTTGCAGAGAAGAATCCACGTGTATGGGATGAATCATTCGGATTTGTTATTAAAAAAAATCCATATACCGATACCGTAGTACAGACACCAACTATTGATTCCGGTGATTTAGATTTTACATTTGGACGTCATGTATATGCTGCTGAAAATACTTTTGAACTTCCTGTTTTACCTGAAAGAGGATATTCTGCATTATCAAACAGAGAATATATATGGAACAAAACTATTAATTTAACATTAGAAAGACCGTTGTTCGGGTTCGGACTGGATACGCTAATGTACCAATTTCCCCATTATAATATCGATGCACGTAAAGGGATATTGTCTGAAGATTTTATAGTAGACAAACCACATAATATGTATATCGGAGTTCTATATGGAACAGGTATAGTAGGGTTTATTGGCTTCGCAGGACTAGCCATAATAACTATAATTTCTGCACTAAAAGCTATCATTGTCAGGGAATATAGGATAGCAGCAATATTTGGTTTAGCATGGCTAGCATTCCTTACCCAAGCACTTGTCAACGATTCTCTACCTGCAACATCAGGTCCAATGTGGACAATTGCGGGTATGATGATGGCGATATTATTAACAAATAAAGATGTCGAGGAGAATACCGATGGAAGAAACGATTGAATTAAGAGAACTAATTGAAATAGTATGGAAAGGTAAATGGATAATTGCAGGACTAACAGCATTATTTATGTTTGCTGCTGCCATTTTCAGTTGGTTTGTCATTCCTGAAAAATTTGAATCTAAAGCGACTGTCCAAGTTAATAGTGGGGTTCAAGATACTGGGATTTTAACAAGCTTTGTAGCTGTGGAATTCACACCAGAAATTTTTTCGCAACGAATAAAAAATAGCAATCTCTTGAACGAGGCATTATCTGCATCTGGTGTAGAAAGTGAAATGTTCATAGAAGATTTGACCGTTATTGTTCAGGAAAATACAAATCTAATTGATTTAACGTATAAGAGTAATAGTGCTGAAACAGCACACGATCATCTGGAACTCTTTATCAACAAAACGAAAGATCGTATGAATACATCTGTTAAAAAGACGTTAACAGAACTTGAGAAGACATATACTACTGAAGCAAAACATTTATCAACTGAAATAGAAGTACTAATAGAGCAATATAATCAATTAATTGTTTCGAATAATTTACCTGAAATACTAACAATGCAAACGTTAGTCAATTCACAAATTATTATGTCAATTACTGATGAACAAACTCAAGCCCTTAGTAATATTGACGGAGCAATTCATAACGAATTAATGCAAATGCAAGCGCGAATTGAATCGAAATCCACAGAATATGGAAATGTTCTTAACAAGTATCAGTCTGTTAAAACTGGACTTGATAGTTTCAGACCAGATCCTTTTATTCGATTAATTGTTGAACCAACCCTTTCAGAGAAACCTGCTGCACCAAATAAACTATTAAATGTTGTTATTGCAATGATAATTGGGTTATTACTTGGAGTTGGTATTGTATTCTTTAGAAATTATTGGATTGAATCATCATCCAAAGCAAGTTAAGTGAGGTGGAAGATTATGACAATAGGTAAGCGTTATATATTTTTCACTCTTATGGATTCTATAATTGTCTTAACAGGAATTTATATGAGTTATTATTTACTCAATCCGAATTTAAATGTTTTTACTGTGCCAACATTGTTTATTAGTTCTATAACATTACTTTTCTCTCACCATATTGCTGCATCTTATTTTAAGCTATATCAAAAGTTGTGGAGAGCGGCTTCTGTCCAAGAGTTATTATCTATCGTAAATGCTGTTACGATATCAGTAGCTTCTGCAAGTGCTGTTCAATACGTTATTCAAAAAGATATTTACTTTCGGGTGCTAATAGTAACATGGATGTTTCATATTATAGCGATTGGGGGATCACGTTTTTTGTTAAGGATTTACCACTCGCATAATCAAAAGAAAGATCAGTATGAGTATAAACGTACCCTTATTGTGGGAGCTGGAGCTGCAGGAACGATGGTTGCTAGGCAATTATTAAACAATCAAAGTGCGGAGTTAAAGCCAGTAGCTTTTGTTGATGATGATAATTCCAAATACCACCTTGAAGTGTATGGCGTTAAAGTGGTAGGAAAGTTAAAAGAAATACCCAAAATAGTAAAGTCGGATAATATTGAAGTAATTGTCATAGCCATACCGTCAATGTCGAAAAAAGAAATGGCAGAGGTAACAAAACTTTGTGTTGATACAGGAATGAAAACTCAAATCATCCCTCTCATTGAAGATTTAATTACTGGTAAAGTTTCGGTTAATGAAATACGTGATGTGAAAATAGAAGATTTGCTTGGTCGAGAAGAAGTCAAATTAGATATGAAAGTAATATCGGAGAACATTTCAGGTAAAACAATTATGGTTACCGGAGCGGGTGGTTCAATAGGTTCCGAAATTTGCCGACAGGTAATGAGATTCTCGCCTAAGCAATTAATTTTGCTTGGACATGGAGAAAATTCCATTTATTTAATTGATATGGAGTTACATGCTAATTATGTAAATGAAGTAGAAATTATTCCTAAAATAGCTGATGTGCAGGATCGTGCAAGGATTTTTGACATTGTGGAGGAGTATAGACCAGATGTGATTTATCATGCGGCTGCTCATAAGCATGTTCCCTTAATGGAAGGCAATCCGATGGAAGCAGTTAAGAATAACATTTTTGGAACAAAGAATGTGGCTGAAGCTGCGGATACTTTTAGTGTTGGGAATTTTGTGCTTGTATCGACGGATAAGGCTGTTAACCCTCCGAACGTAATGGGAGCTACGAAACGTTTTGCGGAGATGGTTGTGCAAAACTTAGCTATGACTAGTAAAACTAAATTTGCGGCAGTACGATTTGGGAATGTACTAGGATCTCGTGGAAGTGTTGTTCCATTGTTTAAGAACCAGATTGCTTATGGTGGACCTGTAACAATTACTGATATGCGCATGACAAGATATTTTATGACGATTCCTGAAGCTTCGCGGCTTGTGATACAAGCTGGGACTTTAGCTAATGGTGGGGAAGTTTTTGTTCTGGATATGGGTGAACCGGTTAAAATCGTGGATTTGGCGAAGAATTTGATTAGGCTGTCAGGGTATGCAGATGGTGAGATTGAGATTAAAGAGTCAGGGATTCGTCCTGGTGAGAAGTTGTTTGAAGAGTTGATGAATGAGAGCGAAAGACAAAATGAGGTAGTTTTTCCAAAGATTTATATAGGGAAGGCTGTGCCGATAACGAAGCTTGAGCTTGCGTATTTGTTAGAGAAGATACCGTCCCTTTCCGGCATTGAGTTAAAAGAGACTTTAGTTGGGGTTGCTAATCAAAGGAATGTAGAGGTTAAGAGAGAAGGAGTTATGGAATTGGTGACTGGCAGCTTGTGAGTTAAGCTATTGCGAGCTCATTATCTTTAGGCGAAGGCGTCCCTTGCTGGCCGACAATTGGGATAAATTCTTTGTATTTACGGGCGTGTAATACGCCCTATTAATTTGATTATTATCGGTAAAAAATAGATAAACAGATTCTGTGAGGAGGAAATAAAATGAAAAAAGTTAGAAAAGCGATCATTCCTGCTTCAGGTCTTGGAAAAACGTTTCTTGCCTGCTACAAAAGCTATGCCGAAAGAAATATTGCCAATTGTTGATAAACAGACAATTAGAAGCAATTGCTTCAGGTATTGAATATATTATTATTGTAACAGGTAAAGAGAAACCTGCTATTTAAGATCATTTTGATCATGCATTTGACTTGAAAGAAAACTTGATTACAAAAGAAAACTTCGATTTGCTAGAAAAAGTGAGAGAAAGCTCGAAGGTTGAGATCCATTTTATACGTAAAAAATAACCACTTTGGTTGGGACATGCTGTACTTTTTGGAAAGATTTAGAAACTTTGATTTGACGGGCTTTTCAGGGGGAATATTCATAAAAACGTTTAAAACCATTTGAAGAACTGAGTATCGTAATTAGATTGAACGATAGAAACCTTGCGGGATAAAGGTTTGCGGCGTTTCTAGTGAGAATTATAGATTGATTGAATTGTATATATAGTAGGAAGAATCTCGGTTTGCAGTGCTAAAACAGTAAATATCTATTTTGTATTTGTTAAGTAGAATGAATAGATATTACGAGGTGGCTATCAGAAGTAGAAACGTTTTAGTATTTTAGTAGTTTGTTGGAAAGGTGAATGATTTTCAATTAAGTCCTAACTTACTAAATAACTTTTCAAGGAGTGTTATAGGCATGTATTTGGAAATTAAAAGATTGATAGATATTATTTTTTCTTTAATAGGACTTATCGTATTTTCACCCATTTATTTAATTCTAATTATTGCTATTAAGATTGACTCAAGAGGTCCTGTTCTGTTTAAGCAGAAACGTGTTGGAATAAACAAAACACATTTCAACATATTGAAATTCCGTACAATGCGCATAGATACGCCTAAGAATACTCCAACTCATTTATTAGAGAAACCGGAACAATACATTACTAAAATGGGGAAGTTTTTAAGAAAAACATCTCTTGATGAGCTACCTCAGATTTGGAATATCTTTGTTGGGGAGATGAGTATTATTGGTCCGAGACCAGCATTGTGGAACCAGTATAATTTGATTAAAGAAAGAGATAAGTATGGTGCTAATAATATTCTGCCAGGGTTGACTGGTTGGGCCCAGATTAATGGTAGGGATGAACTTCCTATTAAGGTAAAAGCTCAGTTAGATGGAGAGTACGTTGAGAGAATTAGTCTTTGGATGGATATCAAATGTTTTTTCTTGACTATTGTAAGTGTTATAAAGAGTGATGGGGTTGTTGAAGGCTGCACTCGTCATAAGAAGGAAGTTGCTAGTAGCAAGGAGAGCATTTTTAAATGAAAAAAATATTGATAACAGGAAAAAATAGTTATGTAGGGAACAGTCTAGCAAAGTGGCTTGACAGATATCCTGATAGCTATTCAATAGCTTTGATAAGTTTAAGAGATAATTCATGGAAGGAAAAGGATTTTTCTTTTTATGATGTTGTGTTTCATGTGTCTGCTGTCGTTCACCAAAAAGAAAAGCCTGTAATGAAAGAATTGTACTTTAAAGTGAATAGTGATTTGCCAGTTGAAGTAGCTAGCAAGGCAAAAGAAGCTGGCGTCTCACAATTCATCTTTATGAGTACGATGGCTGTTTATGGAGAAGAAGGCAAACTCGGACAAGAAGTGGTTATTAATCGTGATACACTAGTTGATCCAAAAACCTTTTATGGTGTCAGCAAGTTAGAAGCTGAGGCAGAACTTAACAAGTTAAATGATGCTAGTTTTAGAGTTGTTGTATTAAGACCACCAATGGTATACGGTCCAAATTGTCCCGGGAATTATGCTAGGTTAGAAAAGCTGGCAATCAATTTACCGGTATTTCCTTTAATAGATAATAAGCGAAGCATGCTACATATAGACAAGCTTTGTCAGTTTGTTAAGGAGTACATTGATGAAGATGCTGAAGGGTTATATTTCCCACAGGACGATGAGTACGTAAATACGAGCTTAAGGGTAAAAGAGCTGGCGGAGGCGAATGGAAAGACATTACACTTATCAAAAACTATAGGTATAGTCATAAAGCTAATTGGCAAAAGAGTTAATCTTATCAATAAGGTTTTTGGTAATTTGATTTATGAAAAATAGTGAAGATAGGGGTATCAATTATGGGTCAGGTAGATTTAAGTTTAGCAATTGTTACATATAACAATTCAAAGATAATAGAAAATACAGTAAAAAGCGTTGTGAGAAACATACCTAGTGAGTATTTGTATAAATTGTATATTATCGATAATGATTCAAAAGATAATACACTTGATTTAGTTAGAAGAATCAATGGAAATATTGAAATTGTTGAAGTTGGAGTTAATAAAGGATTTGGTTATGGACATAATACAATTCTGAATATCATAAATTCGAAATATCACTTTGTAGTAAACCCTGATATTGAAATAGAAAATTCAGATCAAATAAGAAAAATGGTGGATTATCTTGATAATAATCAAGATGTGGGGATGCTAACACCTCTAATTTTAAGTCCAGATCAATCAATTCAATACTTATGTAAAACTAACCCAACAGTTTTTGATATGTTGATTAGAAGATTATCGCCAAACCTTTTTAAAAAAAGGCAGGACAAATATGTTATGAAAGAAACTGGCTATAACAACATTATGAGACTTGATTACGCAACTGGTTCATTTTTGGTTTTTAGAACTGATGTTTATAAAAAACTAAAAGGTTTTGATGACACTTTTTTTATGTACCTAGAAGATGCTGATATAACAAGAAGAGTAAATCAGATATCAAAAGCAATATTTTATCCTGAAGCAAGAGTCATTCATGCGTGGGAGAGAAGTGGTCATAAGAGTTTTAAGTTTGCTAAAATAACAGTGCAATCCATGATTATTTATTTTAATAAATGGGGATGGAAGCTTTTGTGAATTACTACAAGATAAACTGTGGGAGGAATAAATGAAAACCTCGATCATAAACAAAAATCTTAGTTTTTTACTATTATTTCTTGTGTTCTTTTTAATAATGATTATATTGGCCGTATTATATTCAATAACTAATGATGTCAAATACATAGCTTTTTTTATTTGCAGTTTTGGTTCTTTCGCATATCTTTATGAGTATATAAGAACTGACTTTGATTGCTTTAATTCTGATGGCTTATTTTTTGGAGTATGGATTTTTACAATAGGTTTAGGTCAATTGAAATTAACATATACACAATCAACTTGGAATTATGAAATGTGGTTAATTGTGATAACAAGTTTATTTTCGTTTGCCTTTGGAAGTAAAATAATTGGTTTGTTTAGTAAAACCGTTGAATTAGTCATTATATCACCCACAGACAGAATGCAAGCAATTAAAAAGAACGTATCGCATAAGAAGATGAAAGTAGTTTTGATAATTTCATATATAATTTCTTTTTGTGCGTATTTTACTGAAGTGCTTCACGCAGGCACTATTCCTTTGTTTGGTGATAATATTGGAGATTATGCTAATTTTGGAATATCATATGTTCACTATTTAGTTATATCTATTGGAGCCATCTTAGTACTGACGTATCTTTATTTTGTTGTTTATTCGAAAGATGGACTTTTGAAAATTATGTTTGTAATGGGATTTGTGATGTTAATATCTATTTTAAATAGACACGTTATCATTTTCAGTGTAATTGGAATTCTCATGGTTAGAAATTATTTTGTAAAAAAGATTAAATTGAAAAACATTCTTTTACTAATATTTTTGAGTTTGATAGCATTTACCATTTTGGGAAGTTTGAGAAATGTTTCATCAGATTATTTAGTGGCTGCCATTGGTTATAAGGAAAAATATAACTTAGTATTTATGTGGACATACCATTACTTAACAGTTGGTTTTACAAACTTACAGAATGCGATTGAATTGCATCCTTCATTAACATATGGACTCCAAACATTCACCCCATTCTGGACTTTTACTGGTCTTAAGGCTCTATTTTCACAATCAGTTAATCCATATTTTTCTGGGGTAGGGACATTCCTTGAGGGGTATTATTTGGATTTTGGAGTAATTGGTATAATTATATTTCCATTTTTGTTAGGATTTTTTTCGAAGTTTATTTACTTGAAAATTACTACAACTAGAATCGGCATTATCAGCTTCACAATTTATTTCACTGTGGTAAATCAATTGGTATTTTTATTTTTTACCGATTATTTTTCGTATACTCATATTCCACTTCAGGTAATAGTCGCAGCCATAATTTATGTTTTCTCAAAAAGAAAAGTCAAATTAGTATCCTCTGATAGACAAATTTAAGAATAAATGTTTTCATCGTAATTTGAATTAGCAAACGTTATATCTAATATTAGTTTGTATATAAATTATTAAGTGGGAGATAGACACATGCTAAAAATTAATTGTGTTATAGTTGCGTACAACAACGAAATAGATAACCTAGATAATATTCGACCATTAATCACTAACAAGATTAATGCAAAGATTATTATTTGCGATAATAGTGAAAAAAAAGAGTTAAAAATTGCTAATTATAAATTCTGTGAAGAAAACTATATTAAGTATATTGATATGCACGGAAACAAGGGGCTTAGCAAAGCATATAACGAAGCAATTAAGGAATTAGATAACGATAGTTGGATGGTTATTTTTGATCAAGATACTGATATTTCCCAAGATTATTTTGTAGAATTAGGGAAATCATTAAATAGTTACCCTAACGTAAATATTCATGTTCCAATTGTGAAATCAAAAAGATGCCAGATATCACCAAGTCAACTAAAAAAATATAGAGTTAAGAGCATTGAACTTAGTACCCCTGGTATTTACACTGGCATTACTGCAATAAATTCGGGGATGGCTATAAAAAAAGAAGTATTCAACTTAGTAGGGAATTATAATGAAAAAATTTTCTTAGACTATTTGGATCATTTCTTCATTAAAGAATATCGCAAGCATTTTAAAGAAATTGCAGTATTTAATAGCATACTTAATCAAGATTTTTCTGATGATGATCATAGTAACTTTTTAAGAGATTTAAATAGGTTTCGAATATATTCAAATGATTTCTATGAGTTTTGTAAAGATAGTTTAGAAGGTAGAATTTATTGTTTGATGAAACTTTCATTTCGAGCGTCAAAGCTTTCAATGATGCATAAGAAACTTGATTTCTTTAAAATAGCTCTTGAAAGGAGAAAAGAATGAACGTTTCAGTAGCCATGGCGACATATAATGGGCAAGACTTTTTAATAGAACAAATTGATAGCATTATTAATCAGTTAGGTGCCCAAGATGAGTTGGTAATTAGTGATGATGGATCAACTGATAATACAATTGAAATCATCAATCACTATTTAAAAGACGATCGTGTAAAACTATATAAAAACCCAGATAGAGGCGTTATCAAAAATTTTGAAAATGCGATTAATAAAACACAAAATGAAATCATAATTTTATCAGACCAAGATGATGTATGGTTACCTAATAAGGTCAAGTATATAAAGAATGAGTTTAATGATAATAAATCTAAATTGATAGTAACTTCTGCGAAACGTGTGAATTCTGATCTTGAAGAGTTTGAGATAGATTCAATATACAACAGAAGTTGGCAAAAGGGGGTAATAAGAAATTTTGTTAAAAACACTTACATTGGTTGCTGTATGGCGTTTGATAGAACCCTGTTGGATAAAATTTTACCGTTTCCTTCAAATATTCCTATGCATGATGTTTGGATAGGATTATTGGCTGAATTAAATGAGATCGAAATCAAATATATTGAAGAACCTTTGATTTTATATAGAAGACATGGGAACACTGCTACAAATAATCACAGGAGCAAATTTAAGAAAATTGTATACTGGAGAGTGAATCTCTTCATTAATTTATTTCGAAGAATTAGAAAATTACAAGGAGGAAGTTAAATGAAAGGGATTATTTTAGCTGGAGGCTCAGGAACAAGGTTGTACCCATTAACTTTGGTTACAAGTAAACAGTTGTTACCAGTATATGACAAACCGATGATTTATTATCCGTTATCAATTCTTATGTTAGCTGGTATAAAAGATATTCTAATAATATCAACACCTCGTGATTTACCTAATTTTGAAAAACTTTTAGGTGATGGAAGCCAATTTGGTATTAATCTTAAATATACAGAACAGCCGTCTCCAGATGGGTTGGCCCAAGCGTTTATCATCGGTGAAGAGTTTATAGGTGATGACAATGTAGCAATGATTTTAGGAGATAATATTTACTATGGAAACGGGTTTACACCTATTTTAAAAGAAGCTGCTGAGAATGCTAAAGATGGCAAAGCTACTATCTTTGGATATTATGTTCATGATCCAGAACGATTTGGAGTTGTCGAATTTGATAGAAATGGTAGGGTCCTCTCATTGGAGGAAAAACCTAAAAATCCTAAATCAAATTATTGTATTACGGGTCTTTATTTCTATGATAATAGAGTTGTAGACTTTGCGAAAAAAGTAAAGACTTCTCATAGAGGAGAACTCGAAATTACTGATTTAAATAGAATGTACTTAGATGATGAAACGCTTACTGTCAAGCTCTTAGGTAGAGGTTTTGCTTGGCTTGATACTGGGACAATGGATAGTTTAGTTGAAGCTGCTGAGTTTGTCCAGATGATTGAAAAAAGACAGAGCATTAAAATTTCCGCACTTGAAGAAATTGCATACCATAATGAATGGATCGATAGAGAAACTCTATTAGCATCTGCTGTAAAATACGGAAAGTCACCTTACGGTGAACATTTAAAAAAGGTTGCTGAAGGTAAAATCCATTATTAGAAAAGAGGTAGATTAATGAATATTATAAAAACCGACATTGAAGATGTTTTAATAATTGAGCCAAAAATATTTGGAGATCATAGAGGATGGTTTACAGAAACATATTCCAAAGAAAAGTTTAGAGAGCTATGGAAAGATGTTGACTTCATTCAAGATAATCATTCTTTTTCTGCACAGAAAGGAACATTAAGGGGATTACATTTTCAGCTAAATCCTAAGGCGCAGGCTAAACTTGTTAGATGTACGAAAGGTAAAATACTGGATGTAGCCGTAGACATTAGAGAAGGATCTCCTACCTATAAAAAATGGTTTGCAGTGGAATTAACAGAAGATAATAAAAAGCAGCTATTAATCCCTAAAGGTTTTGCTCATGGGTTCCTAACACTTACAGATGATGTTGAAGTGCAATATAAAGTAGATGAATACTATTCACCTGAAAATGACAGAAGTATTCGATTTGATGATCCTGAAATTGGAGTAGTATGGGATGTAGATAGTCCAATTCTATCAGACAAAGATCTAAATGCGCCTTTGTTGAAAGATAGCGATATAAATTTCAAGTATTAGTGAAGTGAGGGAAATGGAATGAATGTATTAGTGACGGGTGGAGCAGGATTTATAGGGAGTAATTTTGTCTTACAAATACTGAAAGAGCATCCAACATATAGAGTTGTATGTTTAGATGCATTAACGTACGCAGGGAATTTATCTACATTAAAACCAGTTATGGAGAACGATAATTTTAAATTTGTAAAAGGTGATATTACAGATCGAGAATTAGTAAATAAGCTATTTGAAGAAGAAAAACTTGATTTTGTAGTTAATTTTGCTGCAGAGTCTCATGTAGACAGATCAATTGAAGATCCAGGAATATTTTTAAGAACAAATATCTTAGGTACACAAGTTTTAATGGATGCTTCTAGAAAATATGGAGTAAAGAGATTTCATCAAGTTTCAACAGACGAAGTATATGGCGACTTACCCTTAGATAGACCTGACTTGTTCTTTACTGAAGAAACTCCGATCCATGCATCTTCACCATATTCAGCATCTAAAGCCTCAGCAGATTTATTGGTACAGGCTTATCATAGGACATTTGGTTTGCCAATTACAATTTCGAGGTGTTCTAATAACTATGGACCATATCACTTCCCCGAAAAGTTGATTCCCCTTATTATAATCAGAGCGCTAAATGATGAACCATTGCCAATATATGGTACAGGCGAGAATGTTCGTGATTGGCTATTTGTTGGTGATCACTGCACTGCAATAGACCTTATACTCCATAAAGGGAGAGAGGGAGAAGTATATAATATTGGCGGTCACAATGAAAAAACTAATTTAGAAGTAGTAAAGGCAATTCTTAAAGAATTAGAGAAGCCAGAATCACTAATCACTTATGTAAAAGACAGATCTGGACATGATTTGCGGTATGCAATCGACCCATCAAAGACAAGAAGTGAGTTAGGATGGGAACCTACAACCTTATTTGATGAAGGTATAAAAATGACAATTAATTGGTATCTGGACAATCGTTCATGGTGGAATAACATTACTTCTGGTGATTATAAAGATTACTATGTTAATATGTACGGCGATAGAAAAGGTGAAGAGTAATGAAAGTTTTGGTAACAGGTGCTAATGGACAATTAGGATATGATGTGATAAAACGTCTAGATTCGGAAGGTATTGAGTACTTAGGTACTGACAGAAAATCCTTAGACATTACAAGTAAAGAACATGTGAGAAGATTTATAAGTGATTATTACCCTGAAGTTGTCATTCATTGTGCTGCTTACACCGCAGTAGATAAAGCTGAAGATGAAAAAGATTTATGCTATTCAGTGAATGTACTCGGAACAAAGTATGTAGCTGAAGCATGTAAAGAAATTAATGCAAAATTGGTATATATAAGTACCGATTATGTGTTTAATGGTGAAGGAGATCAACCGTTTGATGTTACAGACAAACCTAATCCAGTCAACTACTACGGTCAAACAAAATATGAAGGTGAATTAGAAGTCCGAAATAACGTGGTTAAATATTTTATTGTAAGAATATCCTGGGTTTTTGGTAGACACGGGAATAATTTTGTGAAGACTATGCTAAGATTAGGTAAAGATCGAGATGAGTTATCTGTAGTTGCAGATCAAATTGGGTCTCCTACTTATACTTACGACCTAGCGCAGCTTTTAGTTGAAATAATTCAATCAGATAAGTTTGGAACCTACCATGCCGCTAATGAAGGTTATTGTAGCTGGTATGATTTTGCATGTGAGATATTCAAGCAGGCTGGGATTAATGTTAAAGTAAAGCCTATAAAGAGTGGAGAATATCCAACAAAAGCTAGAAGACCAAAGAACTCAAGATTGTGTAAAGACAAAACATGGAGTGCGTTTGCTTATAAACTAGAAGATTGGGATGATTCATTGAGAGGTTTTTTGGATTATGAAGAAGATTAGTATAGTTGTACCAATCTTCAATACAGAAAAGTATTTAGAAAAATGTATTAAGTCAATTTTACAGCAATCATACGAGAATATTGAGTTGATCCTAATAAATGATGGTTCAACAGATTCAAGTGGAAAAATCTGTGATGATTATTCAAAAAAAGATTGCAGAATCAAGGTTAGGCATAAAACTAATGGAGGGCAATCCTCTGCTAGAAATTTGGGAATTGATCTAGCAACCGGTAGTTATATTGGATTTGTTGATAGTGATGATTGGATTAAGACTGATATGTACGAGAAACTCTTAAAGACTGCTTTGGAAACAAAATCCGAGATTGTTGCTTGCAATCTTTCTTTAATGACTAAAAAAGGTAAATTTAGAAATTACACTGAATCTGATAGAAATATAGAATTTGATAAGATTTCTGCTATGAGTGAAATATTTAGAAATAAAATTTTGACTTTTAGCCCTTGCAATAAGTTGTATAAAAAACATCTTTTTGAAAATTTGAGATTTGACGAAAAAATTATTTTAGAAGATAAAGATATATCATATCAGTTGATAGACAAATGCTCTAGAGTTTATTACATTATAGAACCTTTGTATTATTATAGATACAATCCTGTAAGTACTCTAAGAGGTAAATTTACAATCAAAAGAATTGATGAGTACTTAGTTCAGAAAAGGATGTATGGATATTATTCTGTAAACTACCCTTCATTTTCAAATAGGGTTTACTTCAATGTTTTCGAGGTAGGTTTATTCTTATTTTCAACTATGAAGGCTGAAAACAACGTTAATTTTAAAGAGTACTTATATTTGATTGATTTTGATAAAAATAAATTAAGACAAATCCTAGTTGAAAACGATATCAATACAAGAGATAAGATTAAAATTCAAATTTATTTAATAGCGCCTGAATTAATTATCTTAATATTAGGACTTAAGCACAAAATGAGAAAGATTAAAACATTTATAGTTTAAAATCTTGAGAAGATTTCCATAATACATATTTCGGGCTATCTAAAGAATAAAGTTAAAATACATTTTTAAGTCTCATTTAATGTAATTTATCTCATTATACAAGTTGGAAATATGTTTTTATATGAATCTTCCAGAATGATTATGTACAACATATGATCTATATATATCATCTTTTAGATTCATATTAATAATCTAAAATAGGGTGCTGAAGTTGAGCTAAGCTATAATAATGTGATTCCCTTTTTGTTCGTTATTCCTAGGAAAGAGAGCTCCCTAACCAAATTGTAACTCTAGTGAGGTAAAACAGAAGTAGATTGATGATGGAAGTCTCTATTAAAATCCGACGAAGCCCCATAGTGTAGAATCAATCAATACTGTGCATGCAAAAATACTCTCAAGTTCGATACTAAGTAAACTTGGCTTTCATAACAGAAAGTCAAAATATTTTTGTAACATTATGAATTTAGGAAAACTGAATAATTTCAAAATGTTTGTCTTATAAAAATAGAATCAGGTCCTACTGGCTTCCATGTTATAAACTTTGACAAGAATATTACTTCTCTCCAAGCTATAAGTAGTTAAGATTGATAGGGTGAACACATATTCCCACCTTAAAACCTAACAGCAGAAGTTGAGACCACTGGTTTTTATGAAAATATAAATCCGTCATTCTTCCGAGAACACTAATGCTATGATAGATATACATGAGAATATGAGTTATAAAAGTAAACAGAGCTAGCAGAGAATTTACATGCTGTCACCTCGGAGTTAGTTGCCCCATACTAAACAACTCTTTTAATCGAGAAAGGGTTTATTTTAGACATAAATAATTATTGCAAGAGAAAACTTAAGGTGATCTATCTCGAGCTGTTATAGTATGGAGTCGACGCATATTTAAAAAATTGCTAAATTTAACTATGTAGATTTACCATATAGGAATAAAACATATATCCATTTCTTCTATCACCACTTACCTATATTATTTTTACATTGCTAATAATTGCCCGAAGAGACATCAGTGCATATATATTTATTGAAATCAGAAATAACTGCTAAGAGAGAGATATATATAAACGAAAGGACGAGAATATATGTTTGCAAAGGTGTTAGTAGCGAGTCCCATAAGACAACATCCGGATATATTAAACGAATTTCTAATTTCTTTAGAAGAGCTTGATAAAGAAGATTTAATTGTTCATTATTGTTTTGTAGACGATAATGTAGATTTTAAATCAAAACAAATACTTGAAAATTTTTGCTCTCGGAATAAAGTTTATTTACTAGAAAATGATTTAAACTTAACAGAAGAATATGTATGTGATCATGAAACTCACCACTGGAAAGATAGCATAATCGAGAAAGTAGCAAGATATAAAAATCGAATGCTTGATTTTGCAAGAATAAATAATTTCAATTATATTTTTTTTGTGGATTCAGATATTGTTATGCATCCCAAAACGTTAAAACAACTACTCAACTCAAATAGAGATATAATTTCAAATATATTTTGGACCCAATGGATAGAGGGAGGAGTCCTCGAGCCTCAAGTATGGCTTCAAGATGTTGGGAAGTTGTACATAAAAAATCCTGATGAAAAATTATCAAAATTCGAAATTAGACAAAAGTCTAATGAATTTAGAAATATGCTAAAAATTCCTGGAATTTATAAAGTCGGTGGTTTGGGTGCATGTACATTAATTAGTGGAAAAGTATTACAAACTAATATAAGTTTTAGTAGATTAGAAAATATTTCGTTTTGGGGTGAAGATCGTCATTTCTGTATAAGAGCAGTGGCTCATGGATTTGATTTATTCGTGGATACACATTACCCTTCCTACCATATATACACACTTAAACATTTATCTGGTATAAATGAATATAAAGAAAGTGGTTATTTTTTCTCTGAAAATAATACTCTAAAAATGAATCTAAAGCGCAAGGTTAAAAGTACATTAATAAAAGTACCAGATATACCTACCCAGATTCGTGTTTTGTTAAAAAGCTACTATAAAATACTATTAACTGAAATAAAATCTTATAAAAGAGTAGTAAAAAATGACAATAAAATAACACTATCAATGGTGGTGAAAAATGAAGAAGGCAGATATATCGAAGAGGTATTAAAACATGCTATAAAATATGTTGATAATGTAGTAATAATTAATGATGGAAGTACAGACCGTACTGAAGAAATTTGCGAAAATATATTGAAAGATATTCCACATAAGATAATCACAAACAAAATTAGTTTATTTAGTAAGGAGTATAAACTTAGAAAACAACAGTGGGATGAAACATTAAAAATGGATCCAGACTGGATTTTAGCTCTTGATGCAGACGAAGTCTTTGAAGATGAAATGATACTGCAGGCTAGAGAATTAATAAGAAACAATAACGTGGATGCATATTCGTTTAAATTATTTGACATGTGGAATGATAATTATTATAGAGAAGATATATACTGGAATGCCCATAAAAGATACACTACATTTTTGATTAGATATCAACCACATTTTAAGTATCGTTTTAATAAGACAAATCAACATTGTGGTAGACTGCCAAAAAATATTAACAATTTACAAACAGAAAAATCAGATATTAGACTCAAACATTTCGGGTGGGCTAGAAAAGAAGACCGTCATAAAAAGTTTGAAAGATATATGAAACTAGACGGCAAAGGAAGATACGGTATTATTGAACAATATGAATCCATTCTTGATAAAAATCCAAATCTTGTATTATTTGATGAAAAGTAGGTAATATTAATGAAGGAGAAGAAAAATGGTATATTAATAACATATCTAACCCTATTTTTAACCAATATTACAGGAATATTATTAATCCCCATTATCATTTCATTTGTAGGGAATAGTCAATTTGGATTATATTCTTTAATAGGTGCTTTAGTAAGTTATTTAACTATTATGGATTTTGGCCTTGGAAATACAGTTATTAGATATGTTGCAAAATATCGAGAAGAGAAAAATAAAACAGCAGAAGAAAATTTTATTGCAATCTCTTTGTTATTGTATTCGGTAATTATTGTTTTAGTTGCAATTTTGAGCATGATTTTTTATATGAATATTGACAATGTTTTTAATAATTTTAATGATTCTCAATTAGTTCAAGCTAAACAGATGTTTTTCATTCTGGCATTAAACATAATGGTGACTATGCCCAATCATACTTTTAATGGTATATTATTTGCGTATGAAAAGTTTGTTTTTCCAAAGTTAATTAGTTTGATTAGAGTGGTCATAAGGTTCGTGGTAATTATAATCTGTCTTAATATAGGGTTTGGAATAATCGCAATTGTAATTATTGATACCATACTGAATATATTAATAATGGTAACTAATATTTATTATGTTTTTAGATATTTAAAAGTAAAGATTAAAATAAACAATTTTGATAAAATGTATATCTTTCAAATTTTCTCATTTTCATTTTTTGTGTTTATTAATGTGGTAATAGATCAACTTTATTGGAAAATAGATCAAACTATTTTGGGGATAATGGTCAATACGAGTGCGGTTGCCTTATATGCAATTTCAATGACGATTGTTGCTGGATATATAAGTTTATCTACATCAATAAGTAGTATCTTTTATAGCAAGTTGACCCGATTGGTCGTTAATGAAGCTAGTAATGAGGAATTAAATAATTTTATGATAACCATAGGAAGATTACAATTAATAGTATTAGGATTTTTTCTATCAGGATTTATAATTTTCGGAAAATCATTTGTTTATCTGTGGTTAGGGGTGGAATATGAGTTAGTTTATTATGTAGTATTAATGATAATAGTACCATTCACGATACCTTTAGTTCAGAATGTTGTAGGTAATTTAGTTCAGATAAAAAATAAACATTCTATAATGGCAATTATTAATCTATGTGTTTCTTTAGTAAATATAGTTTTATCAATAGTATTAGTCAAAAAAGTTGGGGTCTTGGGTTCGGCTATAGGCACTATGATTTCAATTATAGTAGGTAATATAATAATTACAAATTATTTTTATAGTAAAAAGATGATGATTAATATCAAAAGTTTTTTTAGTTCGCTATTTACAAATTTAATTCCAGCGATATTAATATGTTTAATAATAAGTAACTTAGTTATAGAATTATCTTTTGGGAGTACAACAACGTCCTGGTTTTATTTTTTTATATCATCGTTTATTTTTATACTTTTTTACTTTACTTTAATTTACATTATTGGTTTAAATGATAATGAAAGAAGTTTAATAAAGAGATTCCTATTGAGAAAATTATAATCCACGAGAATGCTCAATAGTAAAGAATGATTAAAATTCTTTGTCTAACGTCACTGGTGTTGAAATAATAGACAAGATTACGACGAAAAACGTCATTTGGACAATGTTTTTCATCAATTAATCTTCAATTTTTTGAAGAAAATGTGATGAGATTAGACCATTATACTAAAAAACCAACGACCTAATTTTTTAAATTACTCCTATATGCACAGCTGCACGAAAAAGAAAGCTTGCACGCTCTCAACGATTGTTTTTATTGATGATCACCTTCAAAAAACTGCAAACCTGGATTCTACTAGCGTTTCTCAGCTGTCAGGAAAATCAACGGCATGAATCCTGACATCTTACAACAACTATTTATTTAGTCCTCCAAATTCAGAAGAAAACGAATTACTCTAAAACACGATGCCGTTAAAAATCGTTGATTCGAGTACGTTTCCACTGAATTTGACAAATCATAAAGGGGCTGACTGCGCACTATTATGAAGACCTGGTGAGAATTTGTATGGATGATGAGTATATAGTTCGTATTTTGAATCCGGCGATAACTGCGAGAGAAAGAGAAACCGTGTTAAATTATATGAAAACGGACCGTGTGGATTTTATGGCGATTGTCCAGTCGTAACTTCATGGACGAGATGGAACGAGCGTAGTTTCATTACTTGAGCTAGAATCGTTAAAAATTGACTAGAGCAGAAAGAACACTAGTGAACGCTCAAATAAGGACAATCAATCATCTTCGTTTGTATATGGATCACATCTTCCGAGAGTTTCAAGTAAAAAATGTAAAGGTCGATGATGAAAACAAGGTGATCAAGATTCTGGATCAGTTCGATTCAAAAACATCCCTATTCTTGATGAGACACTATCCTCACCCTTCAGACATTCTAACACTTGGCTTAGCAGGACTTAGGAAGATTTTTTAATCGAAAATAATTTAAAGCTCCGTGATAGTGTAATCAATAAGCTCATAGATTACGCAAAGGATGCGATCCGCAAACCAAAGACTATGCTTGAAAGTGAATTGATTTTACTTCAACAGAAGTTGAATGAATATGAGTTAATTCACAGTCAAATCAAGCAGTTAGAGGAACTAATTGAAGAAAAACTACTGGAGACTGATGAGGGTTTCCTCTTGAGCATTCCGGGGATTGGCCCCACCACTGCAGTGGAAATGTCGGCCGAAATAGGGAATGTTCAATGGAATAGTAATATGGACATCAGCCTCAAATGCACACTTTACTTGGGAGGATTAAATTGAATCCCTAATTCATTAATGACCTGTTAAAAATAATTGGAATATTTGTAAGAAAAAGAATATGTAAGAATTTCCTTCATTAAACTATTCTTAACAACAATAAAGCCAATAAAATTAGTCAATAAAGAAGACTGATTGTATTGGCTCTTATTTTTATTTCAAATCCAAATGCTTCTTCAATCTATCCTGGACTTTCTTTAACTCAATTTCATCCATGTAATAATACCAAACGCCATTCTGTTTTCCGCCTGTTCCTTTTTCAAAGTACAGTTGTTCTAATTCTCCTACTGCATCACGATAATTGGCTTGGACATCTACCATTTCTTTAAACTCCATATTGGATTTCACATTAGCACCCAGTGCATTAAAAATACTACGATAATTGAGTAAACTGTTAACTGAAGCACCTTCTTTTAATATCGCTTGGGTGACTTGTTTTTGTCGGTTCTGTCTACCGAAATCACCTTCTGGATCGTCATATCTCATACGTACAAATGACAATGCTGCTTTACCATTCAAGTTTACATTTCCTTTGGGGTAATCATGAGGTCCAGCAGAAAAAGCGAAAGTATTATCTATTGTGACACCACCAACAGCATCCACAATATCTTCAAATCCTTCCATATTAACTTTAACAATGTAGTCAATAGGAATATCAAATAACTTTTCAACTGTATCCATAGACATTCCTAGGCCGCCGAACGCGTAGGCATGATTTATTTTATCCTTTATTCCACGTCCAATTATTTCAGTGTATGTATCACGAGGAACACTCACCATTTTAGTCGACTTTTCTGTAGGATTGACCACCATGACAATAATGGTATCAGAACGTCCTACATCATCTTCACGCTCGTCAACTCCAAGTAGGAAAACTGAGAATGGCTCTTTTTATTCTAGTTTTATTTCACCGACCCGCAAATCAGATACTTCACGTTTAAGTGGACTATGAATTTCTTTTATTGCAGAAGAGAAACTTAGGTAAACACTTAATAGGAAAACGGTTGTCATTAGTAAAAGGATGCCTACAATCCATGGCCACTTTTTCTTTTTTTTTTATAACATGTTTTCGTCATTAAAATTCCTCCGGTGTTAACTCATTTCTACAATGGGAATAATATCAACACTATTAACAACTGTTCCTCACATTCAAACACACAGTTCAATGTGTATATAATATGAAGGGATTATTAATAGCTGATGAGCATGGTAGATGTTGTAACAACAATCATACTATTTTTATTCAGTTTAATAAAAAATTTGTAGTAAGCAAATAGAGGTCTTAGTGTTATTTACATAAATGAAACCGGGAGCGTCAAGAAGTTTGTGTAAATAATGAAAAACTTTTCTTGTAGGTGCATGCACCCATTCTTAATATTCTTTGAACATGGCTGCCAGTTCTGCTCGAGCTTGATCAAAACCTAAATGACATCGAGTAGAAAACTTTTGATTGTATATGTCAAATTGAGAAACAAGAAACCTCTCAAGGGATTCTTGATTTGGAAATTGCTCTTTACGTTTACCATATTTCTTGATTTGTTTGTTAAACGACTCAATTAAATTCGTTGAATAAATGCTTATCCAGATCGATTTTGGAAAGCTGTAGAATGTGAATATATATGGGTTTTCCATTAATGATTTTGTCCTTTTGGATAGGTTGATTTCCACTTTTTCACGAAATCTTCAAGTGCTTTCTCACCCATTTCACGATTCTCAGAGCGATAGAACGATTTGAAATCTTCACAGATTTCTAAACGATCTGTTACACGGACTTTATGAGCGATGTTACGTGAGAGGTGAACGCAACAAGATTGGTACTGAGCATCAGGGGAAACTTCAAAAATGCGATCAGTAATGCCTTTCAGACGTCTGAAATAAACAAAAGGATTTCTTCCGCACCACGAGCCTTAATATCTTCCAACAGCTCTTTCCAAAAGAAAGCAGATTCAGTTAGAGCAATCGTATATGTAAGTACTTCTTTAGAGCCATCCTCACGGATTCCAACCACAATATAGACAGCTTCTTTTGAACCAGTGTCACGCTTAAGGGCAATATATGTAGCATCTAAATAGACACACACATACCGAGAATATAGTGGTCTTGTTTTAAAAGCTTCCACTTGTTCACTCATAGTCACTCCTTTTTGAAACATATGAATCACATAAGACTTTAGGGTGTCGTTTGATCGTTTATATGGAGCTACAGTCTGTTGTTTAAATTCACCGTTTCGATCACGAGGAATGGTCACTTCTAAGTCCCGATACTCCGTATGGAGTGTACGAGAGTAAGCGCCATTTCGAGAATTACCTGAATTAAAGCCGATTCGGTCGTATTTTTCATAATCCAGGAAAGCCGTAAGCTCTGTTTTAAGTAATGTATTTACGGCTGCTTCTAAGTGAAAACGGAATACTGCAGTGATGTCTTCTTTTTTCACTAGAGCTTGCTTGGTATCTGATGTAAAATGGTTCATAGGGAAGGCCTCTTTTCTGTAAATTGGTTGTGGTGACTTAATTCTACAAGAAAAGGTCTTCTTTTTTCTATTTATTCATTTACACAAGATATTTTACGCCTCTATACAATAAAAGAGCGTTACACTTCTTATCTATATTGAAGTGTAACGCTCTTTTCGTAATATTAATTTATCTTTATTAACTGATGGCTCGATTCTATTATTCTATGCTTTGTGAAGGAGCATATAGATAATCTTTTTTCCCATTAATCATGATTTCAACTGGATACCAAATAAAGTTATTTGCGGCAGTTGATGAGAAGTCATATAAGGGTCCACCAACTATTTTAATTGGTGTACCAACTGGGACTTCAACTTTTTCAGAATTAGTACTTGGCTTTTCACGTAGACGCGTATTTACCATTTTTGATTGATCACCTGTTTTGAAACGATCATTCGAACGTGTTCCTTCAGAACTCATCATAAATTTAAGTTTATTAAAAACAATTGTTTCATTAGTTTCTGCACCATAAGTAAAGTCTTTTAAAGACATTTGTATCGCTGGAATATTTGTTGCTCGTTGGCTAGATGTATTAATAGCTAAGAATACTTTCTCTTGATAAGCAGTTGGATTAGGTTCACCAGTCGCTTTATAAAAAGGGCTATTTACCGATTTAGTCCCATTATAAGCCATAACCGCAAAATACCAACTTTCCAATTGGTTCGGATCATGAGCACCTATTTTAGGTAGGTCTGACCGATTAAAGTGATAAAGAAGCATATCAATTGCAACTTCAATATTATATTCAATGCTGTATTTTAATTTCTCTACATCATAATCTTGTATGTTAGTAATTTGCATTAACCCAATTCCATCATCAAAAGATATAATAGGTTCACCATTAGGTTCGTAATGTTTCCATTCACCATTTTCAACATTAACAATTCCTTTAACAATTTCAGGCGGAATGATTCCATCAGCATTACGTGCAGCATTAGTAATCATACAATTTAGTGTTTGGCGACTAGGGTTAGTTCGTAAATCTTCATCATACCCACAACTTGATGAATCAAGTCTCAGGTCTTCGTTCAATCCACGTGCAAGAAACGCTGAAAAATGTTTACGTGTTACAAACCCTCCTGGATTAAAGTGGGTATCATTCACACCTTCTGTTATACCAAATGCATGTATTTTACGAATTGCTGAGTAAGATTCCTTTTGCAAACCAACATCACTAAATTCTTTCGCAGACTCTTCTTCGAGCTTAAATGCTCTTGCCAATAACATGGCCATTTGCTGGCGAGTAATTTTGTCGTTTGGTGCAAATGAAGTTGGGCTTTTCCCATTAATAATTCCAGCTTCATATGCGGATTGAACAGCTCCAGAAATCGTTTTATTTACATCTTTGAAAACTGTCTCTCGAGGAGTTAAATCTAAATCGAATGCACGGGCTAACATTACTGCTGCATGTCCCCTAGAAAGTTCTTCATCAGGTTTAAATTGATTATTTTCATAACCAGTAATAATGGTTTCATCGTAAAGGTAATGGATGTGATCATAAAACTGATGTGTCGTAGGTACATCTGTAAATTCTTTCGCTGCAGCAAAAGTAGAAGTAGTAAGTGCAAAGGTTAAAGCTAATAAGCCACTAATTAATAATTTTTTCATTTTGAATTCCCCCTAATATTAGATTAACTGGATTAATAGGGAATTAATACCTTTTAAGTCGATATTACTAAAATTGGTTCTAAATTACTACAATCAGTGCTGATTAGAGTTATGAATTCTTTATTTAAAATTTCACGGAAATCAACTCAATATGGACAGCATTTTATACGTTGGTACTCGACCAATATTACTGGCGTATCTTTCTATCGGTTAAACCACATAGAATCTTACTTATTGTCTAATATTGTTGGAAAATAAAAGAACGAACTTATTGACTGCGTCAACTTGTTCGTTCTTTTAGCTTTTGGTTTCAATAGATAGATAATCTTGGCTATGTTTTGATTCATATGGGCGAGCTATAAAAACCGAAGTTAAGGTGCTTTTTTAATGGCAACATTCAATTTATCATTCTCTTCGGTTACTACAACATCAATTATTGTTGTAATTCGTCCGTTTTTTGTAGGTTCAGAAATATGAGAGAGTTGGGTTGTTCCTGCTTTATGTGGTTTAAGTATTGCGTACTCATTATCATTTCTTATTATCATTTGATCTGCAACTGGCGGTTGAAAAGTTTTTTGGAGTCCAAAAGATGTATCATCAATTGTATCAATTATTGAAATTATAGATGAATCAAGAGAAACAAATCGTGTTTCCCCATGTTCTCCTACTATAGTATCATAGGTCTCTTTACTTTCTAAGCCGAAATCTTTGAAAAAGAAGTAATCAAAGTCCTCTCTTTTTCTTTGGATTTTTTCAATCATTAATGCAAGTTGTAAGCGATTAAGATAGGCATTCATTCTAAAAGTATTATCTTTGAAGCCTGAAATATATCCATAATAATCCATTGTATAAATATATTTTCCGAAAGGAGCTTTAAAAGCTATATAATTATAACCATCATTTGTATCAACATAGGCTCTATATACATCAGAGTAATTTTCTAAATTCGCATCGTATATTCCAATCAATGGTATATTGAAACCATCCACTAATATTTTTGTCATTTGCCCACG
Organism: Paenisporosarcina quisquiliarum; assembly: GCF_043641925.1. GTDB lineage: Bacteria > Bacillota > Bacilli > Bacillales_A > Planococcaceae > Paenisporosarcina > Paenisporosarcina quisquiliarum_A. The sequence goes on along the minus strand of NZ_JBHZRU010000006.1, from coordinate 99,917 downwards.
TTTTAGCGGATCGTTGACTCCATATCGCTTATCCGAATAGCCACCAATAATTCCTTCATTTTGTAGGGCAGCAATGTATGGATAGAATTGATGTGTTGGAGGAACATCTGTGAAGTGTGGATCCTTAACATTTGTAATATCTAGACCTAATACTTTTACAATAATACTAGCAGCTTGACCTCGAGTAATAGGTTTGTATGGATAAAATTCCGGTAAAGTACTACTAATTGCATCTTGGTTTAAAAGATTCTCAACAGCATAATAGAAATTGTCTGTTGTTTTCACATCATTGTAATGTACTGTTGCAGCTTGTACTTCGAAAAATTCCGTAAATAATAAAATGAACGTTAAACCAACTAATAGTAATGTTTTTTCATAATTTCGCCTCGATATCTTTAAGATAGTCATTTATTTTTGTAGTTTATGATTTTATCGGGTGAGCTAAATAAATAGTCTGGACTAAGAACAAATTTGGTATGTCTTTGTATATCTCATCATATATTTGTAATGACATTTGGGGATGAATTAGAAATGAGTATCTCCCAAGTCATACTTTGTATATATTGAACGGTTATAACAAATCTTATTTAAAAGTTTGTATATTTAATAAAGCATGTCTTTAGTACAATTAATTTAAATTTCATCATTCACCAAAAGTAAGTACATTTCATTAATAGGCTGAAATATCTCAATATTTTATTGGAATAAATTTCATGGTTAATGTCTACACTAGCGGGTAATAGTAGTGAGTGAAGGGATTTTTATGGTTGGTGAGCCATCGATCCTTTCTTCTCTAAAGTGTCTAAGATTCTTCTTAGGCATTTTTTTTATTGTGTAAAAACACAATTTATATTAATGGAAAATTGAGAACGTCATGAAAAATTCATGACGTTCTCCTTTATCTTTCATTTGAAATTATTTTTTTATTTTTCTCTTGTTACCATTGAAATCAGTAATATATACAAAATTAATATCTGTACTAATTTCTGATGCAACGATTTTAGAGATTTTTATTGTATTTAGGGTGCTTAAATCCAATTCAAAAACCCCGTTTTCATTAGCAAAGTAAATACTTGAATGATCTATTGCGACTGTATCGTAATAAGGTTGGTTCTCTACGTTTGAATAAGTAAAAATATTAAGTGTTTTTAACGGTCGAACATTCGTCCCGTTTAAGTCTGATATATATAAGGACACATTTTCCCCTTTTTTTGAAAGGTTCTCCTGAGATACAATATCTAGCCCAGTATGTTTTTCTACGGATTTTATGAAATAAATTTTATCATTCCATATTGTATAGTTACGAACCTTTTTAGTAGCAATCGGTCCTAAACCATCCAACCGACGTTTCCCATCAAGTGATTTATAGCCTTCACTTCCATATGCAAAGACCTTTTTAAAGACTGGTTCCGATTTTCCACCATTAAGTGAAACCTTCATCAAAGTGCTTTGTTTAACTTGAGTTATGTTAAAATTCATCTCTGGAAAAATTAAATAATATAGCTCGTTCCCATATATCATCATTTCTCGTTCGAATAATGCTCCTTCAGAACCTCCAAAGTCGTCTTCCATTAAATAAGGATATCCTTCTGAATCAACTAATTTAGATGCATCTACTAGGACTGAATCAGTTTTACTAGATAAATTTCGTTTAACAATATAGTCTTTTTCCACCGAATTAGGAAATTGAGAGGTAAATGAATATCGATATCCATCATACGTAATGCTTTTGCCAGTCAGCGCAACTTTTTGTTTTGCTGAACCTAATTTCAAGTTGTCATCCATTGCTCTTGCTAAAAATACAGAATATTGAGCACGTGTCACGGCATTTGATGGTTTAAAAGAGCCATCTGGATAACCACCTGCAATTCTTTCTTCTGTCAATGAGTTTATATCAAAAAATGCCCAATGATTGGGTTCAACATCTATAAAAAATGGTCTTTCGGTATGAGGGAGTTCATATGCTCGTCGTAATATTACCGCCATTTGAGCACGGGATAGGGATTCCCCAGGTCGGAAATATCCGTTTGAACCTCTCATAATACCAAGTTCATTCATTGTGGCTGCAATGCCATACATAGGAGACTCTTTGGAAATATCTTTAAAAATAGAATTTAGTGAATCATTAGTAGGAATATTCAAAGCCTTCTTCAGCATAGCAGCAGCTTGAAATCTCGTGATTTCTTTATTCGGTCTAAAAAGGCCATCCGGATAGCCGCTAATCACACCTTCACCAGAAAGATAGTTTATTTCCATCTCAGCCCATAATCCTACTACATCGTGGTATTGTTTACCTTTAGCAAAAACTTCATTAGGTAAAGAAAAAGTTAATAATATGGAAAAAATCATAGTTACATAGAAAAAGTACTTCATAACAATTCCTCCTTTTGTAAAAATATACAAGAAAAACATTGGGAATTGAATAGGGCAATGTGTTCTATATTTTAAATTCATTAAATAATAGATAGAAAGGGATAACTATTGAGTAATTTAGACTATCTAGCACAATTATCGTAGTTTCAGAAGAACGCATTTAAAACAAATGACTTATGTATAGAATCGGAAGATGTCCGATATAAACGAGAGATTATATTTTTAATAAACAGTTTTAAAGGAGATAGTGAAATGAGTCATTTTCAAAAAGTGTTTTTAACACTTATTTTTCTTATATTAATAGCCAACGTTTCTGTTGTTTCCGCAGAAGATTCGCAAGATCAAAGAGTACTCATCACATTCAATGATCAAATAAGTGAAGAGGTTATTGAGCAAGTGGATGGTGAGATTAACATAGAGTTTGATGATATTGCGGTTGCAGCTGTATCGGTTTCAGAAAAAGGCATTCAAGAATTAAAAAAAGATCCTTCGATTAAACGAATAGAGAAAGATCTTGTAATTAAATCTAATTCACAAGTTTTGGATTGGGGTATCCAATCTATAAATATTACTAAAACTTGGCAAACGGGTTATACAGGAAAAGGGGTAAAGGTTGCAGTTATTGATTCAGGTATTTCAAGTCATGAGGATTTAGTGATTGCGGGTGGAGTGTCGTTCGTGGATTACACCAATTCCTATCAAGATGATAATGGTCATGGTACGCATGTTGCCGGTATTATCAGTGCAAGTGACAATGGATACGGTGTTAAAGGTGTAGCTTCGGGCGTTGAATTATATGCCGTTAAAACAATGGATGAAAAAGGTAGTGCTTATTTGTCGAATGTGATTGCAGGAGTCAATTGGGCAATTCAAAACCAAATGGATATTATCAATTTAAGCTTGAGTACTCAATCAGAGTCACCTGCTTTTAAAGACATAGTGGATAAAGCATATGACGAGGGTATTTTGCTTGTTGCTGCCGCGGGTAACGATGGGACAAAATCAGGTGACACTGTGGACTTTCCGGCAAGATACCCGTCTGTTATTGCAGTAGGAGCAATTGATCAAAATAATAGGTTTGCTTCTTTTTCTTCCACTGGTCCAGATGTTGAAGTGGTAGCTCCTGGCGTTGCAGTATTAAGTACATACCTTAATAACTCATATGCTCGACTTAATGGGACTTCAATGGCGACACCTTTTGTATCAGGTTATTTAGCTTTATTAAAACAAGCATATCCATCATTATCTAATTATCAATTAAGATCTTTATTAATAAATCATACGTTGGATTTAGGATTACCAGGCTTTGACCAGTTTTTTGGAAATGGATTAGTGATCGCTTCAGATCTAAAACTACCTCTTTTTGGAGTACCGTCAACAGGTAATCCAGCAATTGATTTAAAGATTTCAAATGAAAACATCAAATTATTTCCTGGGGAATCTGTAGAATTAGATGCAGTCGTTGTTCTTAAAGATGGCACAGAAATTAATATTTCCAATGAAGCAGTATGGAATTCTAGTGAAAATGCAATTGCAACTGTTCTAGAAGGCAAAGTAGACGCACTTCGGATTGGTGAAGGGAATATTTCAGTTTCATATGGCGGTCTATCCACAAAAATACCAATTGAAGTCGTGGAAGCAAACCCTGTATCGTTTGTAACTCCAAGTATTAGTGTCATTGACGGACAAATCGGAGATTTTATACAAGTGGAAATGGAAGCGACAAGGGAAGATGGTTCAGTTGAAAATGTCACAAAGGAGTCGACTTGGATATCTGAAGACAACATCATCGCTGAAGTAATTCAAGGGAATATCCAGCTAAAAAGTGCTGGCGAAACATATGTTAAGGCTACGTACGATAATAAAACTATTGAGATAAAAATAAATGTTATTGAAGAAATTCATTTGCCTGATTTTAGCGATGTACCATCGGAATTTTGGGCATATAAAGATATTAATCAATTAAGAGATCGACACATTATATTAGGTTATGAAGACAATACTTTCAAACCTCACTCTTCTATACGTCGTGACCATGTAACGGTTTTACTTTCAAAAGCTATTGATTTACCATCAGTTTTAGAGGCAGCTGACTTTGTTGATGTACAAGTAACCTATCGATATTATCCAGAGATTAAAAAAGCCCAGTTAGCAGGATTGGTTTCTGGTGATCTTGGTAAGTTTAATCCTCAAGAAAATTTAACTCGCGCACAAATGGCCAAAGTGTTGGTACTGGCTTTTGATTTAAAGAAAAAAGGTGAACATTCTTTTGTAGATGTTTCAAAAAATCATTGGGCAAGTGATTATATAAGTATTCTTTATTCAAATGGTATTACCATTGGAGACAATGGTAAATACTCACCAGAAAGTCCAGTGACACGTGCTCATTTTGCAGCATTTTTAGCAAGAAGTTTTGAAGTACAAGTGGAAATGTGAGGAGTAAATTTGTTCACTAAAATGAAGGCATTAATTATATGACTTGATCAAAAAAAGTAGTGATCCTGGCCAAGATTGGCTTGAATCACTACTTTTTTGTGTATTGATTACTTACTTAGTGTATGAATTATTCCATTTATACTTGCCACAACTAATTCCGTATCGGTAACATGTATCCTTTGCAAGGACATTCGAGAGTTTGCTCGTCTTTTTATCAAGCAAACTATACTTAAAGACACCATTTTTATTGAAGTAATACATCGTGGTTAAAGTTTATTAGCAATGAGCTAATATCTTGTTTGAATTAAGGGGGAGACAACATCCGTTAAAAAATACAGTGATAGATTAGGTGATTGTAGAGAAAGCTAGTATCAGTGCACCTAGGAAGATAATATATAATAATTATTAATACTGTTTTATTGATGTCTCCTCTGACTGCCAGTAGATAATCATAACAATAATGTAGTATAGAGTTTATCAGCATTTTATAGGTGAAAACATAACTTGACCTATTTCGGGGATATAATGACAAAAAACTACTTTGTATAATAAAAATTAATGTAAATATTCATTCATTTCATAAAAATGGTATAATAAGAAAAAAAGGGGTTTTTGTATGAAGATAAAAATAATACTGTCTTTCAGTGCAGCACTATTTATAATTTCGCATGCGAATACATCTTATGCATTTCATGATGACCTATCACTGAAAGACGTAAAACCTGAATTATTAGATGAAGTAGACTATTTAGCACACCGAGGAATTATACAGGGCTATCCGAACGGAGAATTTGGTGCAACGAATGGAATTACACGTGCTCAAGCTGTCACGATGATTATGCGAGAACGAAGAGACCTTCTGATTAATCCGGTTAATCCCGGTTTCACAGATATGACGATAAATAATTCCCATTATAAAACTGTGGCACAAGCAGTTCATTTGGGTATTATACAAGGAAAAGTTGCACAAAATGGTTCTAAATATTTCGATCCTAATGCTATACTCACTAGATCGCAAATGGCATTAATTTTAACACGTTCTTATCAAATTCCATTAGATCGTAGTGACGTGGGTTATAAAGATGTCTTAAAAACTTTTCATTCTCAAAAACAAATTAGTGCATTAAGTCATGCAGCGGGTAGTATTGGTCCAAATGATGGAAATTTTTTGCCAAATGAGAAGGTAACTCGTCAAGAATACGCTGCATTCCTAGCTCGCCTGCTTGAAAGAAACTTGAATCCGATGGGACATCAATTTATTCCAGATGATGAGTATGAACTAAATCGACCACCCACTAAATGGTTAACTCCTAAAGAGCTTGCTATTGAAAAAGCTCAAATGATTTTATTAATAAATAAAATAAGAAAAGAAAAAGGTCTTTCACCATTAACAATTGATGAAAAGCTAAATCATTTAACACATATTAAAGCCCGAGGATTTGCAAAATATCCAAATACAGATCACGCATTTAATTTTGTTGAAGAATTTTATGAAGAAGAGTTTAACAAGAAATTAAAAGGGACGATCGATGAAGTAACAGCAAGTAATGATGTCGAATTTGCTATCGATCATCTTATAGGTAATCCAATGAACGGAGAGCACATTTTATCTTCAAAATATGAAAAACTTGGAGTGGGATTAGCTCAAGATATTGATGGAACATTCGACTGGGTATTGTTCTTACACGATGAAGAGTAGGAACAGGAAATTGCATAAAACAATCCGGAATAATGAAAAATGAATGTTTTAATTTGAATCCAACAGATAAGTTGCTGTTGGATTCTTTTTGTTTAAAATGATTTTAAATAGTAAGTAAACTACAGAATATTTAGGCTCTTTCATTAAAGAGAAAATTCTAGAGGCTTAATGTACGAAGCGTTAATCCATATGGTGGAATGCTTTTGAAGATGAGCTATATAGCTTATTTGCTCTTACAACTGGACAACCTGAAATGGGACATGAAATTATTCTAAACGATTTAAAGAAAGAAAGATTTGCGACCTCTTTTTGGTAAATACAATAAATTATTATAGGTCCTGACGAATTTCGACAATGTTTGCATTTTGAAAGTAATATAATGGTTATAATTACATAAATTTCTTAGCTTTTTGATGATTAAGGAGTTAATTTCACCTTATAACAAGTAAAGTTTAAATTCCCAAAAAGAAGTTTAATTTATTTTACATATCGCAGCGGCTCTAAAAATATTTATTAAAACAAATTTTAAAGTACTTAAAATAAATCAAACGATGTTATAGGAGATAGTGAAACAATGAAAAGATGGATCCTCCAAACGATCTTACTCAGAAAAATAAAATTGAAAAGACTAGATTTGTATGCAAAAGCAAAATCTTTAGGAAGGAAAGATCATCGAGTAATAACGTGCAGTCAAGAACTTGATGCATTACTTAATAAATATCAAAGTTTACTATGATAAAGACTATTATATGTCGTTTAGATTCAAAATATTGAAATAGAAGAACATGAAAAATGGGGGTACAGTATGCTAAAACACAATATTTGTTGGTCTACATCTGAAACAAAGAAAATTTATCAGGCAACGAAAAATTCCGAAATATTAATAGAGTATTTAGAAGATCGATTAATTCAATCAAATATTGCAGCTTTAATCAGTGAATATTCATCAACATCTTGAGGTTATGTCGTCTTGGTCTATTACTATTCTTTAAAACCTAAAAAGCGTTTATTGTCCGCAGCTCCACGTCGTAAAAACAATTACATACATGTCGTTGTTTTTAATCATATTTTGAGCAGTGACTATCTAAAAGAGATGGGATTCAAAATGGGCAGAGAATATCAGTAATAAAGAAGATATCGATAAACTAGTTCATGCGTTAAAAAAGAAGTTACATAAAGCTTAATTTTGTGAAGGATTATTTTCACTTTATTATAAGATTTTAAAAATTAATTTTTAATTTCATAATTATCAAATCTGCACGTAGTCTATTGAACTACGTGTTTTTTTGCCGTATAAACGCATATTCCTAAGATTTTGTCGAAAGGATAATTCTATTTATCTAGATTTCCAACCTTACTAAAATTTGTAATGAAAATGTAATATTAGGAAGTCTAAAAAGTATTTTAAATAGTCGGAATATATGTTAAATTTCAATTTGTCACATACTTTAGACAGAAATTTAATATAGTTGTAAAGTTCGTCTAATACGTGAAAAACGACTAGGGAGGAAAGTAGATTGGGAATGAAGAGAAAAAATATGATTCTCGCAATTGCTACAACACTTGCACTTAGTACGGCGTCATTTGGGGTACCTGCACCTTTAGCAGCAACTCAATTGGCTAAACAAATACCAGCTATTCAAATGCAGAAACCTGCTTTGAAATTGCCGGAAAGATTAATTGCACCAGAGAATGCGAATGAGATCGTTCGTATTATCGTGGAGCTTGAGAAAGCTCCTGCGATTGAAGCGGCAACAAAAAAAGGGAAACTCTATAAGGATCTTCCGAAATCAGAGCGTAAGGGTTTAGAAGCATCAATTAAGTCTGATCAAAAGAATGTAAAAGATAAAGTAAAAGGCAAATCTAAAAATATTAAATTTAAAGAAGAGTTTACAACTGTATTCAATGGATTCTCTGCAGAAGTAGTTGCTGGAGATGTTGCTAGTATTGCTCAAACTGAGGGTGTAAAAGCGGTATATGAAACAAATGAATATACACGTCCAACGGAAGAACCAAACATGGTTCATTCAAAAGAATTGGTACAAGCCCAATTAGCTTGGGAAAAATATTCATTTAAAGGTGAAGGAATGGTAGTGGGGGTAATTGATACAGGTATCGACCCAAGTCACCGGGATATGATCTTGTCGGCTGAAACTGATGAAGAAATTACTTCTGATGAAGTATCTGCGTTAGTTGATGCTGGTGAAATTGAGCCAGGAAAATACTACACAGATAAAGTCCCTTATGGTTATAACTATATGGATGGAAACCAAGAAGTTCGTGATTTAGGTCCAGGTGCTTCCATGCATGGGATGCACGTATCAGGTACTGTTGGCGCGAATGGTGTTGAGGAAAATGGCGGTATTAAAGGTGTAGCACCAGAAGCTCAACTTTTAGCGCTAAAAGTTTTTGGAAATGATCCACTTTTCCCGTCTACATTTGGTGATATCTATGTGAAAGCAATTGATGATGCAATTAAACTTGGTGCAGACGTTATTAATATGTCGCTAGGTGCTACAGCAGGTTATGTAGATAACTCGAACCCTGAACAAATGGCTGTTACAAGAGCCCAAGATAATGGTGTTTTAGTTGCTATTTCTGCTGGTAATTCGGATATGTTTGGATCAGGTACTTTTTATCCTATGGCAAATAATCAGGACTATGGTTTAACGGGGTCACCTTCTGTATCAGAAGATTCATTTGGTGTTGCATCTTTTGAAAATAGTACAATAACAGCTTCAAGTTTCACATATGAATTTGATGGAGTAGAAGCTGGTCGAGCACTATTCCTACTTGCAAATGATGCTGAACCAAATGATTTACCATTAGAAGAATACCCTATTGAATTTGCAGGATTTGGAACGTCAGCTGATTTTGCAGGTAAGGACTTAACTGGTAAATTTGCGTTGGTATCACGTGGAAGTATTGCGTTTGTTGAAAAAGGCTTAAATGCTCAAGCTGCAGGGGCTGAAGGTGTTATTATTTATAACAATGCAGCCGGTACTATTAGTATGGCTTCTAGTTCTGAAATCAAAATTCCTTACATGTCTGCACTTCAAGTGGATGGATTAGCACTTAAGACTGCACTAGAACAGGGACAAGAAGTAACAGTTGGATTTGACGGTCAATACCTCGAAACAGCAAGTCCATCAGCGGGGAAAATGAGTACATTTACGTCGTGGGGACCAACACCTAACTTAGATTTCAAACCTGAAATCACAGCTCCTGGTGGTAACATTTTCTCTACATTAAACAATGATTCTTATGGTTTAATGAGTGGAACTTCGATGGCTGCACCGCATGTAGCAGGTGGTACTGCACTTGTTATGGAACGTGTGAATGAAGAGTTTGGATTGACTGGTGCAGAACGAGTACAGTTCGCGAAGAACTTGATGATGAACACAGCAAAACCAGTAGTTTTGGCTGAATATGGTGGAATGAAAGAGTACGTTTCTCCAAGACGGCAAGGGGCAGGAATCATGCAACTTGCTAACGCTTTAGAAACAGATGTCATGGTTACAAACACTGCAACAGGTGAAGCGAAAGTAGCATTAAAAGAAATCAAAGAAGGCAAGTTCACATTTACTTTAAAAGCGAAAAACTACTCGGATGAAGTGAAAAACTTCAATGTGGATGTTCAACTTCAAACAGACTATGCAGGTAAAATTTCTGGATATGACGTAGTTGTACCTAATATTTATGGATCTAACATTGTAACTGATTTGGTTGATGTAAATGCTCCTGAAACTATTGAAATAGCTGCAAATGGTGAAACTGAAATTCAAGTATCTGTTGATGCTTCTCTATTGAAAGACGAGGTAGGTTACGAAGCATTCATTAATGGCTTCTTCATTGACGGTTTTGTTATGTTGAATGATCCAACTGAAGAAACGTCAGGGAATGTACCATTAACTGTGCCGTTCTTCGGTTTCAACGGTTCATGGGACGACGCGTCCATCTTTGATGGTAGTGCTTGGGAATCCTCGACTTATTGGGGCTACCAAGGTTTGGTAGATGAAAACGGAAGTTACATCGCTGGTCCATCACTAGGGACGAACTTCGATCCATCGAAATTTGCATTCTCTCCAAATGGGGATGGCAATATCGATTCAGCAACTCCAGTGTACTCATTGCTACGTAATGCGAAAAACCTGGAAATCAACGTGTTGGATGCTGAAGGTAACAAAGTCCGTACGATTCGTACTGAAATGAACATGACGAAAAACTATATTAATTCAGCAACAAATCCTGCTTATAAATATAGTTCAGCAAATGCTTGGGACGGTATGATTAATGGTAAGCCGGCTGCAGATGGTCAGTACTACATTCAATTGCGTGGAGTTATTGACTTTGAAGGTGCAGAATGGCAATCAGTTGAATTCCCAATCTATGTGGATACGAAAGCACCAGAAGCTAAATACAAATTCGATCATAAGAAAAACATCATTTCGACGAACACACTTCAAGATGCTGGCATTGGACTTGATCGAGTAGAAGTATATGTAAACGGTGTTGAACGTGAAGAATTTGCAGAGCTTGCATCACAATATGAAGTCACAAACGTGAAAAAAGGCGACAAAGTTACACTTAAAGTATGGGATATTGCTGGAAACGTGACGGAACAAACATTTGCAATTAAAACAACGAGTGCGGATTATGAAGAAGTTGAAGGGGAAGAGCCAGATACAGGTTCAGGAACTACTCCTGGAGATGGTGGATCAGATGACGATTCTTCAACGCCAAACGAGCCAGAAACAGTAGAACCAGTTATCTATATCGACTCTCCAAGTTTCTTCGGATACAACACTTCTTCACAAGTGGAAGTAAGTGGAGCGGTTGAAGACGCTTCAAACATTGTTTCATTAAAAGTGAATGGTGAGAGTGTAACTTCATTTGATGGCGTGAACTTCTCGCATACTTTAACACTTGCTGATGGTGTACAAGTTGTAAATGTAGAAGCGATTGATGAATTTGGTAACACGATGGCGATTTCGCGCAGAATTTTTGTGGATACAACAAAACCAACTATTGAAGCGGTAAAATCAACAGTGCCGAAAACAGTTAAAGCAAATGCTGATAACCCAGTCATTAAAGTAAAAGTCGGCGACAATTTTGATGAAGTCCGTGTTTATTTAAATGGTAGCGAAGTATTCTACAAACCAATTTCTGAGCCTTACGCAATGTTAGGTTACGAACAAACAATTGAAATCGAATTGCCTTTAGTAAAAGGTAAAAATTCATTTGAATTAAAAGTGGTTGATTTGGTAGGTCACGAGGCAACTCAAAAGTTCTCGGTTTCTAAACAAGGTAAATAATAAATACGAGAGTCAGCAATTTGCTGGCTCTTTTATCATAATAAAAGTGCAAACGATTGCATTAGTCCATCTATTTAAGTAGATTACCTTTTCGAGACTTGTGTAAGCGATTGCAAAATCAAGAGGAGGAAACAAAGCAGTGATAATATCAAAAAATACGAAGCGCAAGTTCTCTATTTTTATGGTTATGATGATGACTCTAAGTATGTGGCTACCATTTGTTCCAGCAAAACAGGCATTTGCGGTAGATACGGTAAAGACCAATGAGGTTGAATCAACTGAATCGGCAGACCGTCAAGTCCGTTTTACGTATATTCGTGAGGATGAAAACTTTGGCGAATGGAACATTTGGGCTTGGAACACCGGTGTTAAAGATGATCAAATTGATTTCGAAACGAAAGAAGGTAGTGAAGCAACTGTTCATATTGCGGTTGCACCTGAAACGGAACAATTTGGCTTTGTTCTTCGAAGCACTTATGACTGGAACACAGCGCAAAAAGAGTTTAGTGATCGTTTTATTCAAGTAAATAAAAACGACTCATTGACGAAAGCGTACATCACAAGTGGGGTCGAGCAAATTCGAATTGTCCCTGATGGGTCAGCTCCTGTTATCGATCAAGGTGATGCGACGTTTTATTACCGTGATAAAGACCTTTTTACAAACGATGCGATGCATACGATTGAAAAAGTGGAGTTAAAGTTTAATGGAGAAATAAAGGAAATGACGTACGAACCTGAGAATGAGAGATTCGTCCTTTCTTACAACGACATTCCAAATGGGGAAACCCCATATTCATTTCTTGTAACAAAAGATGGGGATACATCGGAAGTAAGTGATCCTTACAATACAGTAGATGGTATTTCAACGATTGATTTCCGTCAGGCAGATTTAACGGTGACAGGTTTAGTTGAACCTGCAGCTATTGACTACAATCAAAACGCTGTTTTAACTGTAGGTATCGAAGGATTGACAGATGATGTAACGATTACAAAAATCTTTGCGGATGCATCTTCTATTGGGGGATCAGATAAGCTAGAGATCGATCCTTCATTAAAAGGAATTGCGATTGCAGTAGATGAAGATACAACAGCAGGAATGAAAACAATTCCATTAACTGCAGTAGATTCATATGGAAACAACTACGAAGGTTCGACTCAAGTTGAAGTGAAAACGAGACAATCAACAGGAGATGCTGATTTTGATTGGGACGAGTCCGTTATTTACTTTATGTTAACGGATCGATTCTTTGATGGCGATTCTACTAATAATGACCCTTACGACCTTACCTATGATTCGTCTAAACGTGGGACTTATCAAGGTGGGGATTTAAAAGGGATTACGACGAAGCTCGATTATCTTGATAATCTTGGTGTCAATACGATTTGGATTAGTCCAATCGTCGAAAACGTTAAATATGATGTTCGTTCTGGCGAAAACGGTGAACCCTACTATGCTTATCATGGCTATTGGGCTAACAATTTCGGGGAATTAAATCCGCATTTTGGAACAATGGAAGATTTCCACGAATTAATTGATGCTGCTCATGAGCGAGACATGAAAATCATGGTCGATGTGGTATTAAATCATACAGGTTACGGCTTAAAAGAAATTGACGGGGACATGGTGAATCCACCTGCAGGTTTCCCAACAGATGAAGATCGTTCGAGATTTAGCAATATTGTCCGTCAAGGGGCTGATATTGGAACGGATGAAGTGGTTGGTGAATTAGCAGGTCTACCTGACATTAAGACAGAAGACCCTGTAGTTCGTCAGCAAATCATTGATTGGCAAACAAGCTGGATTGAACAAGCTACTACGGATAAAGGAAATACGATTGACTACTTCCGCGTAGATACAGTGAAACATGTTGAAGATACAACATGGATGAAGTTCAAAACTGCGTTAACAGAAAAGAAACCTGAGTTTAAAATGATTGGTGAAGCTTGGGGTGCCAATGTTAACAATAATCTCGGTTACCTTGAAACAGGGATGATGGATTCATTACTAGATTTTGAGTTTAAAAATACAGCTCGTAATTTCGTGAATGGTCAATTAAAAGCTTCCAATGAAGCGTTAGTTTCGCGTAACGGGAAACTCGATAATACCGCTACATTGGGCCAATTCCTTGGTAGTCACGATGAAGATGGGTTTTTGCATTCTTTGGGAGGAGATGAAGGCAAGTTAAAAGTGGCTGCCTCTCTACAAGCGACTGCAAAAGGACAACCTGTTATTTATTACGGCGAAGAGCTTGGTTTAACGGGAGCCAATAACTACCCACAATACGATAATCGGTATGACTTTGCGTGGGATCAAGTTGAAAATAATGATATTTTAGATCACTATACGAAAGTTCTTAATTTCCGAAGTGACCATTCAAAAGTGTTTGCTAAAGGAGAACGAACATTTGTAGGTGGTTCGGATAAAGATCAGTTCTTGTTATTCTCTCGAGCGTATAACGATGAATCTGTGTACGTTGGTTTAAATGTTGCGGAAGAAGCAAAAAAGGTAACATTAACGGTTGATTCAATAGATGCTGTGGTAACTAACCATTATTCGGGTGAGATTTATGAAACGAATGAAGCTGGAGAAGTTCTTTTAACACTTCCAAGTAGAGCTGAAGGTGGTACAGTTTTATTAACAACTGAAGGTGGCAGTATTACTGGTGCGGTTGCTACTGAAGAAGGCGGTGTAGAAGTTGAGCCGATTCCAGCTAACAGCATTCGCATTCACTATAACCGCGAAGATAATGTTTATGAAAACTATGGAGCATGGCTTTGGAATGATGTCGCTTCACCATCTGCAAACTGGCCGGTAGGTGCGACTATGTTTGAAAAAACCGACAGCTATGGAGCTTACATTGATGTTCCACTAACTGAAGGTGCAAAAAATATTGGCTTCCTTGTTATGGACATAACAAAAGGGGATGCTGGTAAAGATGGTGGCGATAAAGGCTTTACGATTGCTTTACCAGAAATGAACGAAATTTGGATTAAGCAAGGTTCGGATAAAGTGTATACGTACGAACCGGTTGATTTACCAGAGAACACGGTTCGTATTCACTACACACGTGATAACGGAGATTACGAAAACTTTGGCGTATGGAACTGGGGAGATACAGCAACACCTTCAGTTACTTGGCCAACAGATGCAGTTGATTTAGGTGGGGTAGATCGTTATGGTGCTTACGCGGATATCGAGCTTAAAGAAGATGCGAAAGATCTTGGGTTCCTAATTGTGAATCAAGAAACACACGAAAAAGATGCAGGAGATAAATCATTTAACTTACTCGATAAGTATAATCACTTATGGATTAAGCAAGGTGATGATACGGTTTATATTTCTCCTTATGAAGAAGTAGCATCAGGAATTGTATCGGGTGAAGTCATTTCTGAAAATACCATTCTATTAGGATTTACGATGACTGACGGGTTAACAGCTGAAAAGTTGAAAACGGATTTAGTCATTAAAGATATCGATGGAACAGAAGTTGTTGTAGAAAGTGTTGAAATAACAGGCGACACATCAGTTGAAGTAAAAGCAACATTCGCTTTAGACAAACTTCCATTGTCGATTACGTATGCAGGCAGAACTGTTTCAGCTTCGACAGGATGGAGATTGCTAGATGAAATGTATGCGTATGATGGGGATGATTTAGGTGCGACATACAAAGATGGTAATGCCACATTAAAATTATGGGCACCTAAAGCTAGCAAAGTTGTTGCCAATTTCTTTGATAAAGATGACGCGGCAATGCCAATTGGCAGTATAGATTTAACACTAGAAGAACAAGGTGTTTGGTCAAAAGAAATACTTTCTAGCGATTTAGAAGTAGCTGATTTGAATGGATATTATTATCAGTACGAAGTCACAAATGATGGCGTAACAAAAACAGTTTTAGATCCTTATGCAAAATCAATGGCGGCATTCACTGTGAATACAGAAGGAAATGCGGGCCTGGACGGCGATACGGTTGGTAAAGCTGCTATTGTTGATTTAAGTGATACGAATCCTTCAGGTTTCGGTCATGCCCAAATTGACGGTTACGAGAAGCGGGAAGATGCGGTCATTTACGAAGTTCATGTTCGTGACTTTACATCTGACCCTACTATTGAAAAGGACTTAAAATCGAGATGGGGATCTTACAAAGGTTTTATTGACAAACTCGACTATATTAAGTCATTAGGTGTTACTCATGTTCAGCTCCTTCCGGTCATGGCTTGGTATTATGGCGATGAAACGAAAATGGATGAGCGGGAACTAGAATATTCAGCTGGTGGCAATGAATACAACTGGGGCTATGACCCACATAATTACTTCTCACCAGATGGTGCGTATTCAGAGGATGCAACGGATCCTGAATTGCGCGTAAAAGAGCTGAAAGAATTAATTGATGCAATTCATGATGCTGAGATGGGTGTCGTGTTTGATGTGGTCTACACGCATATGGCGAAAGCTAGCCAATTAAATGATATAGTGCCGAATTATTATGCGTTCCAAGATTCGAAAGGTAATTTCTTAGGCGGTTTTGGTAACAACTTGGCTACGAATCATACAATGGCTGAGAAATTGATGGTCGATTCGGTGAAGTATTGGTTCGAAGAATACAAGATTGATGGCATGCGATTTGATATGATGGGTGACGCGACGTATCCTTCCATTCAAAATACATATGATGCAGCTGCTTCTGTAAATCCAGATGCATTATTTATTGGTGAAGGATGGAGAACGTTTGCTGGTCAAATTTCTGACCCATCACTTGCAGGAATGGGAGCAGATCAGGACTGGATGGACAAAACGGACGATGTTGGCGTATTCTCTGACGAAATCCGTAACGAATTGAAATCTGGATTCGGTTCAGAAGGTGAGCCTAGATTTATTACAGGTGGCGCACGAAATATCACGACCATTTTCAATAACATCAAAGGTCAGCCATCGAATACAGCTGACGACGATCCAGGTGATATGGTTCAGTACATTGCTGCACATGATAACTTACCGCTATACGATGTGATTGCGCAATCCATTAAAAAGGATCCAAAAATTGCTGAAAATAATTTAGAAATTCATAAACGGATTCGTATTGGGAACTCAATGATTTTAACGTCTCAAGGTACAGCATTTATTCACGCTGGGCAAGAATATGGAAGAACAAAGCAATGGTTAGGTGAAGGTGTTCCTGAACAGAAATATCATGAACTAAGTGATACAGACGGGAATTCGTTTGGATACTTCATTCATGATTCGTATGATTCTTCTGATGCAATTAATAAATTCGATTGGGAAAAAGCGACGAACAAAAAAGAATATAAAGTGAATACAACTACACGAGAATACACAGAAGGTCTAATTAAATTACGTAGATCTACTAATGCTTTCAGGTTAGGAGATAAGGAGTTAGTAGATACAAATGTAACTTTATTGGAATTCCCTGAGATAAATGAGTCTGATTTAGTCATTGCTTACGAAAGTAAGTCGACGGACAATACAGGGGATTACAATGTATTTGTAAATGCAGATACAGAAGCTAGAACCTTAACTTTGGGAGATTTGGATTTATCCAAAGGGGATGTCTTAGTCGATAGTGAGGAAGCGGGAACGAAGAAAGTTCATAAGAAATCAGGATTTACATTAACGAAAGACACGTTAACGATCGATGCTTTAACAACTATTGTGATTAAAGTGGATCATAAGGATAAAAAGAAATCTAATAATGGACAAAAAGGTGCTTCACGGAAACATCCAGTAGCTGATATTTCAAGGAAGAAGTAAAGATGTTATGATTACTAGAATATAAAGGTGAGGAGATGTTGAGGTGCCAGTAAACGTGTACTTTAATTTCAATGGAAACTGTAAAGAAGCTGTCGAGTATTATGCAGAAGTTTTTGGACAAGAAAAACCTGAAATTTCTAAGTTTGGTGATATGCCTGCAGATCCTAATTTTGTTCTACCTGAAGAGATGAAGGAATTGATGATGCATGCTCGACTTAACGTTCATGGCAGTACGGTCATGTTCTCAGATTCCATGCCAAATGCTCCTGTGACCTTCGGTAAAAACATTACTTTGGCGATTGTTACTGGAGACAAAGAAAAGTTAGAGGCAGAATTTAATGCTCTTGCTGAAGATGGCAAAGTATCCATGCCACTTCAAGAAACATTTTGGAGTCCTTCGTATGGTGCTCTAGAGGATAAATTCGGTGTGGTATGGCAGTTTAGTTTTGAAGAGGGTGCGGAGTAACTACTTTACGAAATATTATTTATCTTAAATATACCTTCGACAAATTGACTTAGTCATTTTGTCGAAGGTTTTTAAATTTTGCTTAATCAATGATATGAGTTAATCGTCGGACACAATTTAGACTATCAAAAAAGGGAAATGGGAATGATGAATAGAACTATGAATTATGAGGGATGATTCGCCATGAAAATTAGAATTGACTGGATCTATAAAACTCCAAAAGGGACAGAAGCAGAATTTCACTCTGAAGAATTGCCAGTCGCACATGCTCTCCTGATTGCTGAAGATTTGGAGCGCACAGGTCGCATCAAGAGAATTACTTTTACTGACCAATATGATAGTAATTGGACTATAAAAGAAATGAAAATTTATTTAAAGAGTCTTGAAACAGAACCGTATAAGGTGAGTGTATATTTTGATGGAGGATTTGACCACGAAACGAATAAATCAGGTTTAGGTTGTGTGATTTATTATGAACAAAATGGCAAAACATATAGACTGAGAAGCAATGCCCCTTCAGGTGAATTGACTTCAAATAACGAAGCCGAATATGCTGCACTTTATTTAGCAGTTCAAGAACTAGAACATTTAAATGTCCACCATCAACCTGTAAAAATTATTGGCGACTCACAAGTCGTTATTAATCAGATGAAAGAAGAATGGCCGACTCTTGAAAAGAACTTTTTAGAATGGGCTGACCGGATTGAAGAGAAGATGAAGAATCTAGGAATTCAACCCGAATATGAACTTATTTCAAGGAAAGTAAATAATGAATCGGATCGATTGGCAACACAAGCGTTGAGTGGAATTGCCGTATCTGCAAATGTTGAGATTTTATAATATGGATGAGATAGAAAAACAGTATTAAATGATTCGATTCACTTACTTGAATGGAGAGGCACAGTTCATTTTATTATCATTCATATTTTCATCTCTACCATGCCTTCAAAAGGTGTGAATTATGAGTTGACTGCATGTCATAAGGTTTTATTTACATCTTAAGGGGTAGAAGTAAAACAAGTGAATGGAGGAGATGAAAATAATGGATCAAACAAAAGAGACGTATTATGTCGATTTGGTAAGTGAGAGTATTTTACCTGAGCCTCTTGAAAGTACGAGTTTTGTGGTTCAAGCAAATAGACAAGAAATTCATGCGTTAGAGACGGTGTTAGAGAAAAAACATGAAGCGGATATGGAAACCTATGTACGTTCTCATATTCCGTTTTTGGAGTATCATCATGACCCGGAAAATGACCGATATGATGCCCAGCAGAAAATGCTGTATGCCATTATTTATCAATTAGGTGATGATGCAGCGAGAGCACATATAGAACAAATGGGGATTTTGACTGATCGTAAAGAGGATGACCCAGAGGATATACGACATTTGAGATAATCGGTATTTAAAGATTTAATTTCATATTTGAATGATTAGTTGCCATCTCTAACTGTATGAGATGGTTTTTTCGTGATTAAATTTCGTTTTATTGGGAAACCGAATGATAAAATACATGAGAAAATGAGCTTTTTCGCAAAAGATTTCCCAACCTAATTGTCTATCTACTCAGTGCTGAATCCATTACTATTTGATTATAAGGTTTTTACATAAATAGTGACGGAGGGATTAGCATGGGCAATAAATTGATGAGATCAATGGACAAATTGGGTCGAATGGTGATTCCAAGAGATGTGAGAAATGAATTGAAAATTAAACAAGATGATCGAATTGAGTTTTTCATAGATGGCGAAAATCTTGTATTGAAAAAATATTCTCCACACCAAACATGTTTTATCACTGGTGAAAAATTATCGAGTAATTCTGAACTTGCACCTGGATTGATTTTAAGTCCAAAAGGTGCCGAATTATTGATGATGAAATTAAAGCAGTGGTCAGTAAGATTTTAAACTAAATAATTGAAGGAAATGATCAAGAAATTATCTTGGTCATTTTTTTGTGTGAAATTTGGATGCTTTTCGAATAATTATGGGTGAATTGGGGTAATGAAAGAAGATAAAAGAAAATCGATGAAATTATCGGTTTAATCGTGAAGTGGAGGTTGAAATAATGAGAAGCATGAATCGCGGTATGGTAACAGCATTATCGGCAATTGCATTAGCTCAAGGACTTAAAATAGTAACACATAAAAAGGTGTCTGGTGTGTGGGATTGGCGCCAAGCTTTCACCACAGGGGGAATGCCGAGTTCCCACTCAGCTGGCGTTTCAGCGTTAGCATCGTATGTAGCTGCGAATAAAGGAACGCGTCATACGGAAACAGCACTTGCAACTGTATTTGGTGTAATTGTTATGTATGATGCACAAGGTATTCGTCGACATACCGGTGAGATTGCACAACTTGTAAATGATTTAGAAGATAATATTTCTAAATTCTCGGGGGAATTTCCAAGTTTTGAATATGTACAACGCGAAAAAGAATTAAAAGAGCTATTAGGTCACCAACCGATTGAAGTATTGGGTGGGGCAGCCTTAGGAGTGGTAATGGGACTGTTAGCAGCTAAGTTTGAGAACGATGGTCGTAAGGAAAGAAGACAACTAAATCGACACCGAGTGAATTGGGAATAAAGAAATCAAGAGTAACTGCATATGCAGTTACTCCTTTTTTTCGGAAACGAATTGTTTGTAAAAAAAAATTAGAATTGAAGTCTTGAAATTGATAGCTTATGAATCCTTGAATAGACCAGTAGATTCCTTGAAATTAAATAGACCTCTAATAACCTATTAAGAAGTGATTTTCTACCTAAAATTTTTAGGGTATTTTATACTATCGTGCCGAAAAATAATTCATTAGGTACATAGACCACTCAATTTCCATTTGCTAACATGATAGTATGTATAAATTGTGTGAAAATTCTACCTATAAAAATGAGAGTGTGGTGGTTGGATGAAGTGGAGATGGCAAATTGGTATCGCAGCAGTAGTTCTGATAGGAAATGTTTTTGGCCTTGTTCAAAATGAATTTTCATGGGAAAGGACAATCGTTTTTCCAATCAACATTTGGCTTGGCTGGTTAATCGGTTTACAGGTGGATAAGTATCTTCATTCCAAAAAGGAATTAGATTCAACTAGAAGTGTGCTTATGGATTATTCACTTGCTCTTGATTCTGCTATAGACGCAATCGGAATTACGAACTCAGAAGGCAATTATGAGTTTGTAAATGAGTCGTTTGCTCAGCTCCATGGCTATACGAAGGAAGAATTATCTTCCATGCATTGGCAAGAATTATATCCAACCGAATCACTTCAGGATATTAGAAAGGAAATGATTAAGCCTTTATTTGAAAATGGCTTTGCTCGTGGTGAAAGCATTGGATTAAGAAAAAACGGCTCAACTTTTCATCAATCTGCTTCGCTTTCATTAATGAAAGAACATCAAAAAACAATCGTCGTAATTCATGATATTACGCAACAAAAAGAAGAAGAAAGACGTTTAAAGCAAAAAGTCGAACTAAACGAATTAACGGGTCTAGCAAATCGAAGAAAACTTTTAATGGAATTAGAGAAGCGAAAAACGGCAGACAGTTCAACATGCATTCTATTTATTGATTTAGATCGATTCAAAATCGTAAATGACACGTTAGGACATGAAGTAGGAGATTATTTATTAAGAGATGTCGCAAACAGACTTCGTTTCTTCAATAAAAAAAATATTTCCACTTACCACTTAGGTGGAGATGAATTCATTGCGATGATATGTGATTCAGATTTGGATCATGTGAAGGTAGTTGCATACGACATCGTTGAATATTTAAGAGAGCCCTATTATATAGAAGGAAATGAAATTTTCTTAACGGCGAGTATTGGAATAAGTACCACACCTGACCACACAAATGATGTTTTTGAACTCATTGGTTTGGCAGACACGGCCATGTATTATGCGAAGCTAGATGGGAAGAACACGTATAAAATCTTTACCGAACAATTGAAATCTCAACTTGAAAGAAGAACTTTTATTGATTCAGAGCTTAGAAAAGCAGTTAAGAATAACGAATTATTTATGGTTTATCAACCAAAAATTAATTTGCTGACGAATGAATTATGGGGAATGGAAGCTTTGATTCGCTGGGATCATCCAACGCTAGGTTTAATATCTCCTTTGGAATTTATTCCGATTGCTGAGGATTCGGCCATCATTTTGGATATAACCAAATGGGTGGTGAATGATGTGTTAGAACAGATGAGAATTTGGCATTTAGCAGGTTATCCAAAATTTAACACATCCATCAATGTATCTCAAAGACAATTAAGAGACAGTAGCTTTGTTGATTTTCTTCATGATTCACTTCAAGTATATGAAATAGACCCTCCGCAACTTGAAATTGAAGTAACTGAAAGCGTAATGGAAAATGCAGAATTAGTTATTCCAATATTACGAGATATGAAAGAAATTGGCGTTTGCATTTCTATTGATGATTTTGGGACGGGCTATTCGTCATTAAATCTATTGAAGACTTTGCCAATAGATACATTAAAAATTGACCAATCATTTATGAATGATTTACATGGCAATGAAAAAGATATCGCCTTATTAAAGACGATTATTACAATTGGTCAAACCTTTAATTTGAATATTGTAGCTGAAGGTACTGAAACAGAAGATCAATTATGTTTACTTCAAAGCTTAGGATGTACAATTGCACAAGGCTATTATTTTAGTAAACCAATAAAAGCAATTGAGTTTGAAAAACAATATTTGAATAACTTTCTTGTATTAAATGAATCCAGCAATTAATGTTGCTGGATTTCTTTATATTAACCACGATGATTATTAATTGATAATTTACACTAATTTTTCTATTTAAAATCACATAATTTGTAGAATACATATGTCAAAAGAAATGGTATATTGGGATAAATAGGTACTTTATACTTTTTATAAATTTATCTAAAAATTCAGTTTTCTTTGATTTATTCCTTTTATAAGGATAGAATGGAAATAATAGTTGTTGTCGTGAGGAGGCATGAGTATGCTTGAAAATTATCATTATCTTCAGTCTTTTTTTGAAGTATTAGAAGATCATACGATTTTATTGGATGAAGCGGGAAATGTTATATGTACAAATGGAGCACACAGTTCAATTGAAGAGAGTAGAAAAAATAGTGGAATAGCTGAAGAAATTGGATTAAATTATTTTGATGCCTTAAAAAAATTGAATAAAACGGTCGAAGTCCAAGCTTTTCAAAAAGTATTGGAAGGTGATATTAAAGAATTTTCATTTCATTTCTCCATGCCGAGTGAAACTGCTCCTCGTTGGTATCATCTAAAGGCTAAAAGATTTGTCATTTCTGAAAAAAAACACGGATTAGTCATTACAACAAGAGATATTACTGAACAGTATATTCTAAAAATGAATGTGGATGATGTGTTAGAAAGTATGTCTGATGCGTTTTACTCTCTTGATGAAAAGTGGAATTTCACTCATATAAATACGGCAGCTAGTAAACTACTTGAGAGAGAGCCAGGTTACTTAGTCGGCAAAAATAAATGGCTTGAGTTCCCTGACACGATTGGTAGCGATTTTTATCACTATTACTTGAAGACTGTCGAATCTCAAAAGTCACAAACGTTTGAAGCATATTATGCTCCCTATGATCGTTGGTTTGAAATGCATGTGTATCCACAACGTGAGGGAGGTATATCGGTTTATTTCAAAAATATTAGTGATCGCAAAAAATCAGAGTCTGATTTAAAACAGTTCGCTTATTTCGATGATTTAACGTCACTTCCGAATAGACGATGGATGATTGAACGAATTGATGAAGCCATTAAAAAAGATACCGATAGTTCCGTTTTATACTTAGATATTGATGGATTTAAAAATATTAATGACTTATATGGACATGTCAAAGGTGATATTTTATTAAAAAAGGTAGCTAGAAAATTATATAAAGCAGTATCTCCACATGGTCATATAGGACGTATTGGTGGAGATGAATTTCTAATTTTCGTTCGTGAGAAAAGTAGATTTGAGCTGGAAGTTTTAGCTCGAGAAATTGCAGCTATTTTTGCAAAACCGATTGTTATTGATGCTCACTTATCTTTCTCAATCAGCATCAGTATCGGAATTAGTCGCTACCCAGCAGACTCTCAAGATGTAACTGAATTGCTCAGTTATGCAGACACGTCTATGTATCGTGCAAAGAAAATGCGAGGCAATCAGTATCAGTTTTACCATGCGAATATGACGCGTGAATTATCTCGCCGAGTTAATATTGAAGATTCATTGTCGGAGGATCTACAGAAAAACGGAGTGTACTTTCAATACCAACCACAAATTGACTATGTAACTGGTGAATTAAAAGGATTTGAAGTGCTATCTAGATGGAATCATCCCGTTTTAGGTGCCATTTCTCCTCTTGAATTTATTGAAATTGCCGAAGAGAGCGGAAATATTCTAAAGCTCACTTATTATTTGATGGCCGATGTATTTTCGATTGTGACAAGCTGGCGAAAGAAATTTGGCTATGATTTAACGATATCCATTAATGTCACACCTTATTTAATTTCCCAAAGATCTTTCTTTGATGACTTTTTTGAATTGTTGGAGCGCTATGATTTACCAGCTGAAATGATTGAGCTGGAAATTACAGAGGATTCACAAATTGAAGCGTCAGAAACAACTTTAGACAATATGAAGAACTGTCAAGAACGCGGTGTACGTATCGCCATTGACGATTTTGGAACAGGGTATTCGCTCTTTAAATCACTTACACATTTTCCTGTCAATAAAATCAAAATCGATCGATATTTTATAAACCGAATTGGGAACGATGCACAGTCGGAAGCAATCATACGCTCTTTTGTTGATTTTGCCGAAAATTTAAATTGTGAATTAGTAGCAGAAGGAGTAGAAACGAAAGAAGAAGCTGAATTTTTGAAGTCTATTGGATGTACCGTATTCCAAGGTTATTATTTAGAAAAACCGATGGATATCGATGCTTTTGAAACAAAATACATCGCAAAAAGCTTAGCGGGGAAGGAGTAAGATGATGCAACCTTCCATTACCATTAAGTCAGAAACAGTTGAAGAAGCAGTGAAAACGGCATTATCCATCCTAGGTGCCCAAATGGATGAAGTATCTATAGCCGTGCTTTCCACACCTAGTAAAGGCATTTTCGGTCGTACAAAACAATTTGCCGAAGTAACCATTACAAAATTAGAAGTTACCGAAGAAGTTCAACCAAATTTAAATGTAACTCGTCTGGTTGATGAGATGAGCAGTGACGAACAACTTTTTCCAGTTAATGTTGAGAATACTACGATGATTGAGAATAAAAAAGAGAGTCTAAATGCTTCTGACTCTGTCACTGAACCATTTGGTCTTTGGATTGAAAATGGCGAAATTAAAGTAAAATCTGCTCGCAATAAATACCCGATTTTAATTATTGGGAAAGGTGTTCGAGTTTCTATTAATGGGTTACATGTGACCAATCGACAAATCGTTTCAGAACAGGATCGAATCGAAGTTGATATAGAGAATGAGATACACGAAGCAGAGTTTCATATTTTATTGGAAAACCAAAACATGGAAGCATATTTACAGGTTATCCCTGGTCAACGAATTCAGCGGTTTTTAGAAGATACATCACCTGAAGATACGATGGTGCTTTCAGCGACTGAAACGATTCTTCCGTATAACGAATTAACAATATCCGATGTAATGCAAGAGCTGGCTTTAATTCCAGCTATGCGAAATTTAGATCATCAAGCAATAGCAGTAGCGATTAACTCATTTGAGGAACAAAAAGTTCTTATTGCCAAAGGAACTTATCCGATTGATGGGAAAGATGGTTCTCTGCAAGTTATATTCGACAACTCTATTTTTCAATCCGTTCGAGATCAAAAGAAAAAAGTCGATTTTCGTGAGAAGAATCCAATTTTAACTGTCGAAGAAGGGGAAATTATTGCAAAGATTATTCCTCCAACGAAAGGGATACCGGGCATTGATTTATATGGAAATGTTGTTTTGCCAAAAGCAATTTATGAGGTTGATGTGCGACTAACGAAACACTTGGTAAGAAAAGGTGATGAGATTATTGCGGTAGCTTCCGGCAGACCCGTAATCGAAAAACGGGGACGTCTTGTGAAAGTGGATATTGTAAAAGAGTTAGTCCATCACGGGGATGTGTCGGTAGATAGCGGCCACATTCGTTTCCAAGGGGATGTAACCATTAAGGGAGACATCGACGATTCTATGATTGTTGAGGCAGCAGGAAGAATAGTTGTAGAAGGTAATATCACAAAAGCTTCTATACTATCTGGGCAATCTGTGACGGTAAAGAAAAATGTGTTTTCGTCGTGTATTGATGTTGGAAAATCTACTATCATTCTTAATGAATTGACGGATATGTTGAAATTATTATTAGTCCAACTTGATCAAATGAGTATGAGCATTTCGCAGTTCATCAGTGTAAATCACTCCAGTCAACAGGAAATGAACGTCATACAATTGAAACAGTTAATACGACTTTTAATGGAGCGGAAATTTATTCATTTAAAAACGTTAGTCCATGAATTAAATCAAAAAGTTCGAATTTCTGAAGGCGTATTAGATGCCGAGTGGATTACATTGGCAAACCGCTTAAATAATCAATTTATGACGGCAAGAACGGATTCGACGATGGATTTAAAGAGTTTCTATGGATTGATTGAACAAGTAAGAGAGATCTATGAAATCTATTGTATTCCACCTGAACCTAAGTCGAATTTATCGTTAAGCTACGCTATTAATAGTTCACTTTATTGTAGTGGGAACATATTTATTACCGGGCAAGGTGCTTACCACTGCAATGTACAAGCGGGAAATAATGTGCGAATTTCGAATGTGTGCCGAGGTGGCGTCATTGTTGCTGGGCGACAAGTGATTCTAGATGAATTAGGTTCAGAAGTTGGCGTGAAAACAATCGTTCGTGTACCTAGTGACGGTATTATTCAAGTGGATCATGTGTATCAAGGTACGCATTTTCAAATTGGTAACCGAATTCATACATTTGCGGTCGAGGAATACCAAGTTAGAGCGCATATTGGTACGGATGGTATGATTGCAATTCGCTAGTATTCGTGTCGCGAAATGGGGAGTAACAATGAAGGTTGAAGAACGAAATTATGTAAAGATTATTGGCGAAGGTGAAAAGACGATTGTTTTTAGCCATGGATTTGGTTGTGATCACAAAATGTGGCGTTTTGTAACACCAGCATTCAAAGAAGAGTACAAGGTGGTAACGTTCGACCATGTGGGTTCAGGGCATTCGACTAAGGATGCTTATGATTTTAAGAAGTATGATTCATTGGTTGGTTACGCAGAAGATGTACTGGAAATGTTAGACGAATTACAATTAGAAAATGTTATCTTTGTGGGCCATTCCATTGGTGGAATGATTGGTATGCTTGCGTCGATCATGAAATCAGAAGCCTTTGAACAATTGATTTTAATCGGACCTTCAGCGAGATATTTAAACGATTACCCAGACTACGAAGGCGGATTCGATGAAAGAGATTTAAATGGACTCTTTGAGATGATGGAAAGCAATTTTGAAGATTGGTCAAAATTTTTAGCTCCTGTTGTTATGAAGAATGAAGATCGTCCTGTGTTAACGGAAGAACTTCAGCAAAGCTTTACTTCAACAAATGAAGAAATCGCCAAACATTTTGCAAAAGTTACATTCTACTGTGATCATCGCAGGGAGATGCCACTTATTTCAGTTCCAACCACCATCATGCAAACGTCCAGTGACAGCGTGGTCCCTATAGAAGCAGCACAATATTTAGAGCAACAGATTCCGAATTCCAATTTACAGTTGATGAAAGCAACGGGGCACTACCCGCATCTAAGCCATCCTGAGGAAACAATTCGCATAATCAAAAAAATAATACAAGCACAATAAAGGATGATTCAAATGGATGAACAACTGTACCATGCACCATGTGGTTATTTAGTATTTGATCAAGATGGTCAAGTTCTTGAAGTTAACGAAAAAATGTTAATGATGTTGGGATACAAAGAGGGCGAAGTAATTGACCAATCATTCCAACGGTTATTAACATTGCCATCGCGGCTTTACTATCAATCCTATGTATTGCCACAAATCAATTTAAATGATTCTGTTTCTGAAGTGTATATAGCATTGAAAGCAGCGAAGGAAGACTTGCCGGTTGTTATGACTGCTAAGGTTCGTGATGATAACGGAGTGTTGTTTGTTGACTGTGTATTTATATCTGTGAAGTTGAGAGATGGGTATGTGAAGAAATTGATAGAAGAAAAGAAGATGATTGAATAGATATAGAAACCGCTGGAGGGTAACATTTCCAGCTTTTTTTTATGAGTAATCATAAGTAGAAGACCATTTTTAAAAAATTCGGAAATACATTTGATTTTTTAGAAGATAGTCATTAAGAATTGATTGATAACAGTCAATACTATGCGAAAGATGAATATTAAATTAGCCGACTGGTTAAGAGTTTTACATAAATTATATTAAAAATCATTCCTCTAAAAATACAGGAAAATATCTGCATACATTTCCAAAATATTGATATATTATAAGTAATAAGGATTGAATCCATGTTAGAGGAGATGTTATGTTGAAGAAATTCGTTGCTTTATTTTTATTAATAATACTTGTTGCTTTACCGTTACAAACATTTGCAGCAAATAAATTTTCAGATGTAAAAACGTATATTAATGAGATTAATTTTTTAGTAAACGAAGAAATCATTAATGGTTATCCAGACGGAACTTTTCGTCCGACTGAATTTGTTACAAAAAAACAAATTGCTGTAATGATGAGTAGAACCTTAAAGTTAGACCTGAATAATGTGACAGATCCGGGATTTAAGGATGTTTCGAAATCAAATTCGGCATACAGAGAAATTGCTGCTGTAGTTAATGCAGGGATAATGCCTAAAGGTACCAATTTCAATCCTGGTTCTCCAGGAACTAGAGAAATGATGGCTCGAGCCATTGTTATCGGATTAAATCTTCAAGGTGATACCAGTATTAAGTTCAATGATGTCTATTTAAATAATCCTAACAAATCGTATATTTCCATATTAGCAGATAATAATATTACTACTGGGTACGAGGATGGAACGTTTAAACCATTTTCATCACTCACAAGAGCTCATTTTTCAGCGTTCTTAGCAAGAGCATTAAATGATTCGTTTAAACCAATAAATGATAAGACCTTAACAACTCAAGAGATTGTTAAAATGCATGATTCTAGAATATTTTTACTTGAAATAAATAACGTGACATTAGGTAGTGGAATACTAATAGGTAATGGTTTGATATTGACTAATCAACATGTGATTAATGATTTCCAATTTGGCACGGCTTTCTCAATAGATGATAAAAAATACGAGATAGCGGGGATTGTTGAATCAGATGAACTTAAGGATCTAGCTTTAATAAAATTAAAGGAAAATATCACTGCATCAAAAGTAACTTTTAAAAGATATGAAGATTTAAAAAAAGGGGAGAAAGTTGTAGCCATTGGAAATCCTTTAGGTCTTCAAAATACTGTTTCAGAAGGAATTATTAGCTCTTTTAGAGATATAGAAGGTATTTCTACAATTCAACACACTGCTCAAATGACATTTGGAAGTTCGGGCGGGGGGCTTTTTGATACGAAAGGAAATCTTATTGGTGTTACAACATCTGTAGAAGAAAATGAAACTGCAGATTTGAATTTTTCCGTTTCAATTAATGAATTAGATTCTTGGAAATCTTTTCTCAAACTGTCACATAGTCAATTGAAAGTTCAACCAATTTTCCCTCCAAAACCAGTTTTGGAAGTCATTTACCGCAATGTAGCTTTTGGAATGAGTCCGAAAGAAGTAATTGAAGCAGAAGGTAGTATTCCATCTGACTCTACGTCGGATTCAATCTATTATTATGGGGTATCTGATCATAGCATAGAAGCTGATGTCTACTATACATTTAAAGATAATAAGTTATATTCAATTTCCACTTATTATTTAGGTTTTGAAACTCTATCTCACTCAGATAAAGAGGAGTTTTTCTTTGATATGCTTGATGTATTGGAATATGAATATGGAGAAGCTGATTATTACGATTTTGATTGGAATAATGATATAAAGGACTATTCTATTGCTACGTATTGGAACTATCCATTGATGAGTTGGAATGCGATCATACCTGATAGTGACTTGGAAAATCCTTATGCTGTGTTAGTTATTGAGAATGACATGGAGTAATAGATTTATAGGTTTAAAAGAATCATTTATTTGGAGGTTATTATGAAGAAGACACTTGTACTATTACTCGCACTACTATTTTTGTCAAACACTGATGCACAAGCAGAGGTTACATTTAAAGATGTGTCGAAAACATCAGCAGCCAATGATATTTATTATTTAGTAAATAAAGGAATCATAAAAGGTTATGAGGACGGATCCTTTAGACCAAACCAAAATGTTACTAAGACACAAGGGGCTGTTTTAATTGCTCGAGCATTAAAAATTGATACCTCATTGGTTGAAAATCCTGAATTTAAAGATTTGAGTGTAAAAGCATCTGGATATAAGGAAATTGCAAAATTAGTAGAAATGGGTGTTATAGATAAAGAATCTTCATTTTATGGTGGTAATCCGCTAACAAGAATGGAAATGGCTAAATGGCTTACAAGAGCATTTAAGCTTGAGGGTGAATATCCATCATATATCCATGATGTTACTAAAGAAGAAAGGATATTTGTTGACCCTCTTGCAGCTTTAGGCATCACGAATATGGATAGTACGCAAAGTTTCTTTAATCCTAAAGAACCTTTAACAAGAGCTCAAATCTCATCTTTTCTATCAAGAACGCTAAATCCAAAAGTGCGAATTTATATACCAACCATAAAAATTTTAGTTCCTGAAATTGAGTTTCAGATGAGTATTGATGACGTTAAAAAGAATATGGCCAAATATGAAAAAGTAAGTGAAAGTGAATCCGGAAAAGATTTATATTCTATCTCTTATTTAAATTATCCAGGTTTTGATGGTCGCGAATATATTATAGGATTGCTATTTAGAGATGGTAAGTTAGTTACATTAGACTACTCGAACTATGATATGGGATTAGAACATGGGACAAAAGAATATAATGATGAAACATTAAACTTCGCAAAAAAATTCGAGGCTTATAGTAATGTTAAATTAAGTCGAGAAAGTCTAGAATATAATATATATGATTATCAATTTGCGAATCTAACTTATATTATTTCAAGTCCAGATACCATCAGTATCCAATATGGAACAGTAACATTTACTAAACTAATTCAATAATTGTTAGAATTATCAACTAATGATATTATAGTAGGGGAATGAAAACGGTTTCACCTTATTTACATAATTATCACAATACTTTCTACAAGTTTCATATATGATAAGTGTAGGATGATTGTTTTCATTCCAAATACTAAATAGGATGGTGTCTAATGAACAAAAAGTGGATTAATTCAGCAATTGCAACAGCAATGACTTTTGGTCTTTTGGGTTTACAATCACCCATTGCAGTTGCAGCGGAAGGCGATTTTGATTTAACAATTATGCATACGAACGATACACATGCAAATTTAGATGCTGTGGCAAAAAGAGCAGGTCTAATTAAATCAATTCGTGCAGAAGAAACGAATAGTTTATTATTAGATGCAGGAGATGTATTCTCAGGTACACTTTATTTTAACGAGTTTAATGGACAAGCTGATTTGGAATTAATGAATTACATGGGTTATGATGCAATGACATTTGGTAATCATGAGTTCGATCTTGGAGATGCAGAAGAAGGACATAAATCTCTTTCTGAATTTGTAAAGGGTGCAGAATTTCCATTTGTAAGTTCAAATGTCGATTTTTCAGCAGACCCATTTTTTGAAGGTCTTCAGAATGATACGTATGAAGCCAATTATGAAAACGGTCAAGTCTACAATGGAATTGTCAAAGATTTTAATGGTGAAAAAGTTGGAATTTTTGGTTTAACTACTGAAGAGACTGTAACAATATCAAGTCCCGTAGACGTAACTTTTGAAGACTATATTGCTTCAGCTGAAGCCGCAGTAGCTGCTTTTGAAGCGCAAGGAATTAATAAAATCATTGCTATTTCACATATTGGTTATGACGATTCTGCTGAGGTTGATAATGATTTATTATTAGCTGAAAATGTGGAAGGAATTGATGTAATTGTTGGTGGACATAGCCATTCAAAATTAACAGAAGCTAAAATAGCTAACAATTTTGATGCACCAACTATTATTGTTCAAGCAGGACAATATGGTGAAAACTTAGGTAAACTTGATGTGACTTTTGATGTAAATGGGGAAGTAACTTCACAGTTTGGAGAGTTATTACCAGTAGAAGATTTAGTGGCAGATGAAGAAGCGGCTGCTTTATTACAACCATATACTGATCAAATTGAAGAACGTAAGATGGAATCTACTGGAGTTTCTACAGATGTATTTTTAGATGGATCTCGTGGTCTATGGGGAGTACGTGCTGGTGAAACAAATCTAGGCAATTTAATTACGGATGGTATGTTAGCAACTGCTCAAAAAATTGATCCTGATACGGTAATAGCTATTCAAAATGGTGGAGGTATTCGTGGTTCAATTGAACCTGGCGATATTACGTATGGTGAAGTTTTAACAGTTATGCCGTTTGGTAATAGCCTTGGGATTTTGAATTTAAAAGGTTCTGAAATTCTTGCTGCATTAGAACATAGTTTAAAGGAATTTCCTAAAGAAAATGGTGGATTCTTGCATATGTCAGGAATGAGTGTTGCATTTGATGGAACTGCTGAAGTGGGAAGTCGCGTATTAGACGTATATGTTGGAGAAGAACCACTTGAACTTGACAAAATGTATAAGGTTGCAGCAAATACCTTTACTGCTAAAGGTGGCGACGGTTATACAATGTTTGCAACTGCATATGCAGAAGGTCGTCTTTCTGAACCAGGAAATATTGATTACGAAATGTTTATTGATTACATGAAATCTTTAGACAAAGTTGAACCTATGGTAGAAGAACGTATATTTGCAGTAATTCCTTTCGAGGATGTTGCATATGAATCTTGGTACTTCGACTATGTTCAAGATCTATTCTACCAAGGATTAATCAATGGGACATCAGAGACAACTTTTGAACCGAAATCAAACTTAACTCGTGCACAAGCTGTTTCATTAATTGTCCGTGGTCTTGGTTTGGAGACAGAAGAAAAATCACCGTTCACTGATATATCTGGATATGATGCAACAACTCAAGCTGAAATCGATGCAGCTTATGCTGCTGAAATTGTTTTTGGCATAGAAGGTAAATTTATGCCAGGATCAAAAGTAACTCGTGCTCAATTTGCATTAATGTTAAGTCGTGCATTCAATGCTGTTTCTGAGGAGCCGTATGTAAATGAATCTGAATCAACTTATACGGATTTAGGTAACTATAATGAAGAAACTAAATATGCTATTCAAATGTTGAATGAGTTAGAAATTGCACAAGGTGAGAATGGCAAGTTTATGCCTTTAAACTATGCTTCACGTGCACATGCTTCTAAAATGATTTCTAATTTCTTGTCATATATGGAATAGGAGAAAAAGACCTTAGCTTTTTAAAGCTAAGGTTTTTTTTCTGTTGAAAACAGGACATTCGCAATATAGGTTAAACCATCTATTTCCAAGTATACTTAATGTAAATGAATGGAGGAGTTCTATGTGAGAAAGATTGTTCTACTATTATTTTTATTTTTAAATATCGGTGTAGTATCAGCACATGCTGAAGCAACTCAATATAAAGGAATGGTTACTGGTGATCAAACATTCTTAAAAGATGAAAAAGGTTCGACTATTGGAACTATTTCTAAAGGAACAGAAGTAATTATTGAAGTTTATAATGATACTCTTGTTAAACTAGTACACCCGGAATCTGATTTATTTATAGATGCAGTTGCTATTGAAATAGTAGAAGAGACAATAACTCCAGAGAATGTTGCAACAATTGGGCAAGTAAAAACTAATTCAATGTATAAGCTATATCAAGAACCATCTCCTGAAAGTTTGATTGTTTTCACAGGAGGGGTGGAATACATATTTCAAGTTGGAAACATTGTAAATGGATATTATGAAATACAATTCGGAGGAACAAACGTATATTTATCTGTTGAAAATGCAAAAGCTTTATTTGAGGACACATATGCATTTGATATAATCGGAAACGATTTACCGATATATGAATGGAAAAACGGTGAACTCGTTCATAAGGGAACTCTAGCCAAAAATACAGCATGGAAAATAGAAAGAGATATTGCGAAATATCACATTATCCGAATAGGTTCTAAAGAGTATTATGTTCCGATAATAGGAACTTTCCCTTCAAATAAAAAACCTTCGGTGTCAGTTCCAAAGTCTGCAAAATATCCACTATCACTAGTAACAGAAAGACTAACTCCGGTTTTCACTAAGGATGGTAGGGCTTTGGGGACATTAAATAAAGGATCCCTCTTACATATTAAAGGCATTGATGGTAGACAAGCCATCATTAATTTTTATGGAAAAGATGCAAGAATATTTTTCAATCATTTAGTTCATACAAATGCGATTCAACCCAAACAAGCATTTTCTCATCCTGAAACTGGATTCTATCTTCAAGTATTTGCAGCTATGTATCCAGAATTCACTGAGTTAAAAACTATAGGTAAGTCTGTCGAAGGTAGAGATATCTATGCTCTAAAGTTAGGTAAAGGTAAAAAAGAAATCTTAATGGATGGCTCGTTACATGCAAGAGAACATATGACCACAAATGTAATTTTAGAAATGCTAGATACGTATAGTGCCAATTATTTAAAAAACTCCATTTACGAGGGATACTCACCTCGAAGTTTATTAAACAATGTTTCCATTTGGTTTATTCCCATGCTTAATCCAGACGGTGTTACTTTAGTACAATCTGGTGCGAATGGAGTGAAAAATGGAGAATTATCGACGAAAATCAACAAGGGAAGTACTAATTTCCAAGCATGGAAGGCGAATGTCCGTGGAGTTGATTTGAATGATAATTTCGATTCAAATTGGGATAAGATTAATTCTACTGTTAAATCACCAAGTCCAAGTGGATATCGTGGACCTCGAGTATTCTCTGAACCTGAGTCAAGAGCCTTACGTGACTTTGTGTTAAGTCGTGATTTTAAAGGATATTATTCCTATCATTCTTCAGGACAAATTATTTACTGGTTTAATTTCCAAAAGGATGGACAAGCGACACGTGATATTACGATTGCTCGCAATGTTTCATCGCTAACCGGATATAGAGTCGTACCTCCAATGTTTGTCGTTGGTTCTGGGGCATCTACGGATTGGTTTATTAAACAAACAAAAATGCCTGGTTTAGTTATTGAAATTTCGCCTTACGTGGGTAATAAACCAGTGCCACTAGCTAATTGGGATTCAGTGTGGAAATTAAATCGCAAGGTAGGCTTATACTTAGCAAGAGAAGCAAATTCAAGATAATATCTAAAATCTTTTTTTGAATAATTAACCAAATAAGCTACGATGTTATTTATTGTGGACATCGTAGCTTATTAATGTATTTATTATTTGATTTTTGATAATGTAGTAGGAAGGGGTGAGTTTAATTGAAAAGGATAGTCATGTATTTAACAACTATTATTTTTATATTTTCGTTAAGCAATAGTAATGCAAGTGCTGAAACGCGATTTTCAGATGTACCCACTAGTTATTGGGCACACACTTCTATTGATTATGTTGCCAACTTGAAGATCGTAAATGGGTACGAGGATGGAACATATCGACCAAAAGATCCTATTACCAGATCTCAAGCCGCTAAATTATTAGCGAGTGCTTTAAAATTAGATTTATCAACACTATACTCACCTAAATTTCAAGATGTATCCAAAAACCACTCTGCTTATAATGAAATTGCAAAACTTACTGAGCTAGGTATCTTTCAAAATAAAACCTATTTTAATCCGAACGAGTATTTAACTCGAGGACAAATGTCAAAAATAGTTTCAGAAGGTTTTAATATCGTAGTAGATGATATAAACAAGCATAAATTCCGTGATGTTTCCAAAGATTACTGGGCTTATGATTATATTCATACAATAGCTGAAGTGAAAATTGCCTCTGGTGTAGATCAATTTCATTTTGATCCAACTGGTTATGTGACCAGAGCTCACATGGCAGCTTTTATACACGGTGCTTTGGAATTCAAAAAAATTGAATTACGATATCAAGCTGTTTACGATTACGTAACTAGTAAATATATTTTTAGTGAAAATGAATTTCCTAGTTATTCTAATAAGACCATTGAATTGATTAATGTTGAACGAAAAAATCAAGGATTAATGCCTTTAGTAATGGATAAAGAATTATCACAAGTAGCTCTTATAAAGGCTAATGATTTAGCTGAAAACGGATACTGGGAGCATTATTCTCCAATCTATGGGCCACCTTGGGAAATGGCAGCTAATTTTGATTACTCATATAAGAGTTTTGGAGAAAATATTGCAAGAACTTATCGTACCCCAGAAGATGTAGTTGTGGCATGGATGGATTCTGAAGGTCATCGAGCCAATATTTTAAAGGATAATTACACACGAGTCGGTGTAGGCGTTACCAAAGATAACAATGGAAATTTCTATTGGGTTCATATGTTTGCTAGTAAATAATTGTGGGATTGTTTAAAAGCTATAAAAAAACAGAAAGACTAAAACGTCTCGTTTTTGTCTTTCTGTTTTTTTCGTGTGAATTTCTTTTATGGTTATATGTCTGATTTCAACATAAAAAGGAACTGCCCTAAGTCATTTTATATGACTTATAGGACAGTTCCCTTTTTTCTAATTATAAGGCATCCGTATATTCAGGTCCTCGAGGTAAGAGTTCAGACATGCCTATCTCTTCTAACCCGATCTTTATTTTTGTTGTATAACCTAACTGGTTCCTATCAAGATAGCCAGCTTTAGAACGTATATAAGCTTCAATTGTATCTAGTTGAGCAGGACTGATATTCTCCCACAGTTTATAAGAATTTATTAAGTCTTCAAGTGTAAGGTGAGTGTAATCGCGTCCTGCAAATTCACCTTGTTTATTGACTCTATACCAAATATCGCCGTCAGTTCTAATCCATTTGCTTTTTTCTTTTCTAATTGCATTTTGAATTGAGAGTGCAGTATTTAAATATTTTTGATCTCCAAATTCTTGATATGCAGTTAATAATACATTCATTCCACCCAAAACGTGGTTCATTGAAGCATGTGTGACGGTTGATTGCACAATTGGGAAGTAATCAGAAATATAGTACGAATAACTGTCTACAGCTATGATGTTACCTTTACTTTTTTGACTTACAAGTAAATCCGCATAATTTTTTAATGCAGAATTATAATTAGGATCATTCATTTCTTTGCCACTTGTGTATAAGAAAAGGGCAATTTGCTCATTAAATCGAGTATCAATAAAAGGAGCTGTTATTCCATATAAATTTTTCAAATATGTGCTTGTTACTTCTGTTTCCCAGTATGTCTTGTCTCCTTTGAAATTCTGTAAATTTACAAAGGAATTAATTATTAAGTTTTCAAAATATGGCTCTTTTGTTTCAAGGAATAAAGTTAGTGCACGGTCCTCTTTCATTAATAACAAAATTCTTCCGTAGCCTTTATAGGATGCAGGCATTGGCTCGATGGTAATAGCCATTTTATTATATGGACCACTTGCTGTATACCAAGCATTACGCTTACGATAATTAACCGCTGATTCTATCATCCATTCTTCCAAATTCTCATTACTTTTAAATAATAGGGACTCGGAATCCATAAACCATTGATCAACTGTATCATTTCCTAATGATTTAACTGAATGAAAACTATACATTGTTTTATCTAATTGAATTGATGAAAATGCCTCTTTTTCTTGTAATAACTCTCTAGTTTTACTAACAGCACCAGTAGAATAAGTAAGTTTAAGATCTTTTGAGCGATAAGCTTGTCCAATCATTTCTTGCTCAACTTTTCCATTTAAATCTACTTTTTCAATTAATCCAGTAGGATAGGTGGTAGGATCGTATCCAAATATATCATCTTCATTCTTTTTAATAGGATAACGATCATATCTACTCATTTTTGAGGAACTTATATTTTTTTCTTCTCTTATGATATCAATCTGAACTGTTTGTGTAGAAGGGTTTATTAATTCAGTGAATAAAAAGAAATCACCGTTTGGAAGAGTTCTTTTCGTAATTTCCAATAATGCAGAACTACCACTAACACGATAATTATAAATAGTATCTTCAGCATAAGGATATTCATTAATTTCTTTGTTTATAAACCTTAAGGGTGACTTGGATCTAATAAATGTCCGAACATCCTCTTCTATAGGAAGTAAAGTGAAATTCTGTTCCTCTCTCTGTTCGACAAAATCCCCAGTTAATGGAGCTTCTTCAAATACGATATTTTCAATCGGAGTGATTTGTCCGCTACTAACTAAAGCACGATGTAATAAAACGACAAAAGTTCCCCGATTAACAGCAGTTTTTGGATCGAATGTGCCATCTTCTTTTCCTGTCGTAATTCCATGCTGCGCTAAAACTTTTACTCCATATCTATGGGATTCGCTAATACGATTCCAGTCTTTAAATGTTATTTCTTCTCCCGTATCTTTAAGTTCAAACGCTCTAACAAGTACCGAAGCCATTTGTTCGCGAGTCAATACATCACCAACACCAAAGGTACCATTCGGCTTTCCTTGGAAAATATCAGCTTCATATGTGGCCATTACACCTGTTAAATGACTTGATTGAGGGGATACATCAGAAAATATTGCTTTATATGGAGCTTCGGGTAATTTTAGAGCACCAGTTAATAGATTTGCTGACTGACCTCGACTCACATTCACTGAAGGCCGAAACTGTCCATCAGGGTAACCATTGATGACTTTAAGATCAACCAGTTGTGTTACTTCATTTTTTGCCCAAAAATTATTATGTACATCTGAAAAATTCATTAATCTTAGATTTTCTTCAGCGTTTACCTTATTTGAATGTGATACCCAAGAAAGTGTTAATACAGTGGCTATGAAACAGATAGTAAGTAATCGTAAAATTTTTTTTGACAACATATTTCCTCCTATAGTTTGTTAACCTAAATAGTTTAACAAACTTAAGAGCAAAGAAATAGTAGTAATATCAATTTAGTATTGTAATGAAACTGTTACATACTTGTAACGTTAAATAATATTTCTATGTGATAAACTGCAATTAGTTGATTTTCAGAAAATTTCCATCTTGGAAGGGGTATATTAAATTTTATGAAGAAATGGTTATTACCAGTATTTGCATCATTTATGTTATTGACAACAAATACTCAAACTGCTGACGCTGCTTCGTTTTCGGAAATAAAGGATCAAGCATATACATATTTAGGAACACCATACAAATATGGTGGAACCACATCAAGTGGTTTTGATTGTTCAGGATATACACAAAAAGTATTTGCAAATCTAGGTTACACTTTAAATAGAACTTCTTCAGGACAGTATTCACAAGGCACTTCGGTTTCAAAATCTAATTTACAAATTGGAGATTTGGTTTTCTTTAATACAAGTGGATCGGGAGTATCTCATTTAGGGATTTATGTTGGAAGTGGGAACTTTATTCATTCTTCATCTAGTAAAGGGGTAAGCGTTTCAAGTATTAATGATCCTTACTACTGGGGAAGTCGATATATCGGAGCAAAAAGAGTTGTGAACTTTACTTCAGAAACAGAAGTTAAAGAAGCAGTAAAAGAAGCATCGATTGATTTCACTGTTTATGCTTCACGTGGGCAAGTAGCACAAGAAATTGCTGAAAAATTAAATTTGGATACATCTAATACTAAAAGTTCGTTTGTAGATGTAAAATCTACATCTAAATATGCAGGAGCGATTGCCGCTGTTGAAAGAGCAGGTATTTTTACTGGCGATGAAAACGGTAAATTCAACCCAAATAGCCCTTTGACAAGAGCACATATGTCAAAAGTATTAGTCGAAGCATTTAATTTAAATAACATTGGGTCAGCAGAAAAATTCAGTGATGTTCCAACAAAGCATTGGGCACATAATTATGTAGGTACAATATCATCACTTGGTATTACAAACGGTAAGGGCGATGGTACCTTTGGAATTAATGATCATACAATGAACAAACATTTAGATGTCTTTATTAACCGCGTTCAGTAAAGAATTTTTGAAGGGGGAGACAACTGTCTCTCCTTTTTTTATACCCTTGTTCCTAAAGTTCAAAC
Source organism: Paenisporosarcina quisquiliarum (assembly GCF_043641925.1). Taxonomy (GTDB): domain Bacteria; phylum Bacillota; class Bacilli; order Bacillales_A; family Planococcaceae; genus Paenisporosarcina; species Paenisporosarcina quisquiliarum_A. The sequence goes on along the minus strand of NZ_JBHZRU010000006.1, from coordinate 59,558 downwards.
CTTTTATCCTGCAAAAAAATTAAAAAACATAAAAATTAAATAATTTTGAGTAAATATGTAGGATGTTTATACTTGGATTATTTTGCTAAAATAAATAGAAATCTGTTGATATGGGGGAAATAATAAAGTGAAATTAAAGCAAGTATTTTTTGTCTTGTTGTCATTAATCATGTTGTCTACGGTATATACGGCTAAGGTAAATGCTCATCATATTTTTCAAGATATTAAGAGTACAGATGAAGCTCACGATGAGATTGAATACATATTTAATAAAGGGATAATTAAAGGTTACGATTCTACAAACGGCAGTTTATATAAGCCAAGTAATAATGTAACTCGTTCACAAGCAGCAAAAATGCTTGTAATTGCAACAGGGTTTCAACCAGTTAAAGTGAATTCAAGTTTTCCTGATGTTAAGACAGGAACAGAAGCATCTGGATATATCGAAAAAGCAGTACAGCTAGGTTATTTTGGCGGTTATGCTGATGGTACATTTGGTGTCAATGATCCACTAACAAGAGGGCAAATGTCTGCGATTTTAGTTAATGCCTTTAAGTTAGATGTTCAAAAATGGGCTGCATATCCAAATGTTTTTAAAGATGTTACTTCTAAGAATGCCAATATATCTAATATAAAAGCTATTTATTATAACGGTATTACAAGAGGGGATGGTGACATGTTCCTATCCGGAAACTCTGTCACTCGTTCTCACTTCGCTTTATTCCTTGCAAGAGCAATGGATGATCGATTTAAAGTAGATGGTGATGTAAACGGAATTAATTTACCAGACCTGTCATTAGCAATTGGAATGGTAAAAGTAACAGATGATGAATTGAATGTACGAACATCACCAACAATGGGAGATAACAAAATTGGAGAAGTTAACACTACAGACAAACTGTATGTTTTTGATGTCCAAGGTGATTGGCTGCAAATTGGTTATAAGAATGAATTAGCTTATATTCATAAAGGATTTACAAAATTCTTAGACGCAGATGGCAATGTCATAGGTAATGAAATTAAAAAAGTTAAAGTAACTGCAACAGAGTTAAATGCGAGAAGATTACCTTCAGCTTCTTCTAAGGTTGTTGGTGTGTTGAAAAAAGATGAAATTATATCTGTTTATGGTTCTAAAGACAATTGGTATTTAACCACAATAAATGGTGTACCTGCTTATGTCAGTCAAACTTATACAACTGATTCATTAGTTACAACTCCGCCTCCAGTTACAACACCACCTGTAGTTAGCAATTTGACAGGTAAGGTAACTGTAGATGGTCTAAACATTCGTTCGGGCCCAAGTGCTTCTTATGCAACTATTGCAAAAGTAAATAGGGGCGCAATGGTTACCGTGAAAAGTATTAATGGATTCTGGGCTAAAGTGGTTTATAACGGAAAAGAAGGATATACCCACAAAACGTATTTAAAACTCTTAAATAATCCGTCTAGTGTAAAGAATCGTATTATTGTTATTGATGCAGGTCATGGTTATACAGATCCAGGAGCAGGTGTTAAAGAAGATGGTAATCTATACCGTGAAAAAGAAATCACATTAAACGTTGCATTGCTTGTTGAAAAGAAATTGAAAGCAGCTGGTGCAAAAGTTGTAATGACACGTTCTTCTGATACGTTCCCTAGTCTTCAAGATCGTGTAGACATTGCTATTAATAACTATGCTGAATTGTTTGTTAGTATTCATGCAAATGCAAATGACAATCCGGCTGCAAAAGGAACAGAAACATATTATAATGTGACGATGAATGATAATTCACTAGAAAGCTATTATTTAGCATCAAAAATTAATACTCAAATTGTAGTTAACGCAGATATGAATAATCGTGGGGTAAAAGAACAAGCGTTTTTCGTAAATCGTAATATGGACATCCCTTCCGTATTAGTAGAAATGGGCTTCATGACAAATCCACAAGATTTATCGAAATTAACAAGTCCAGCATATGTAGAGAAATTTGCTACTTCTATTTATAACGGTATCGTTCAATATTATTCTGCACCATAATAAAAAGAGTGCTAAGTGATTTTTGCTTAGCACTTTTTTATATTATAGACAAAAGAATAGTATTTTATGTTTCTATAATAATGTCGAGGTAAACACACAATTTAGTGCATGAAAAATGCACGACATCATCCATATCTTATATAACTTGAATGATAGAGAAACAAGTAAGAATGGAGAGGCGTGCAGATGAATTTAAACAAGTTATTGTTCAATTTAAAGTTGTTCAAGTATCTAAAATGGAAAAGATTGAAGATAGGATAACTTTCATGTTGTAGCTTATACCTCAATCGGTCCAACATTTCAGGCGATCACAAATAAAGTTCCTGACTATTGGATTCAAAAGATTAAACATCTTAAAATAATTGAACGAAGCTATATATTTTTTTACAGAAAAGGGGATGTCCAGAAAGTCAATTTTCATGACTTTTCGGACATCCCTCTTTTTTCTATTTAATAATATTTAATTCTTTAATATAATCGTCTGAGATATAGACTTTACTATTGAAAAGTAGGTCGGAATTAGTTTGTACCCAATCAATGTTACTACCATTAAATGTTTCGTGAATAAATATTGGCATGTTTTTCTTTTGATAACGGAAAAGAGGATTGTTTAACAAACTAGGATCTATTCTGACGTTTAAACCATCAATCGTTGTGATACCAATTTTAGGAGCATTATTTAAGTCTTTAAAGCCAAGAGCTTTATCAATTCGATAATAATGTCCTGCAGCTTTTGCTCCCCAATATGGATCCGATGCATATTTCACATTAAATCCAATATTTTTATTTCCAAACACAGCACCATTTGCATACTTAGCATTTGGTGGAATATAGTTTGTATTCCAAAAGGCATTAACTAACTCATAAATATTTTCTTCGATACTGTCAAAATCTTTATTTAGTGGATTGTCATCATATACATATAATCCAAATAAATTATCATAATTTTGAGCATGTGCACTTAAACCATAAGCACTTTCGTGTAGAGCGAGTGATAAAATCATTAAGGCATTTACTTGGTTTTCCTTCTCAATCTTCTTTAAAATTGATCCAATACCTATTAATTTACTCTTTGTTGAAGCATCAGAATAGTTTTTATAGGTTGATGGGTTAGCCTTGTATAAATTTTCTAATCTCGTAAGTTCTGAGTTAATATAAGTATCAATTTCTTCAGCCGTATAATTTGTTTCTGATCGTACAGGCTGATATTGATAAAATGAATAAGCTTCTCCAGCCACTACACTGTTTTGATCAAAGAATTTTGTACCATTCCAGCTATAATATGTTTTTCCTTCTATTAAAAATGAAGGAGCTTTACCTGCATTATAACTTGTTTGATATCCTAAAGCATGATTCCAAATTTTATGAGTTAATTCTCCATTTCTTGCTTCGTAAGACGAACGATTCTTTAGCATTGAATAAGGAATCAGTTTTACTGATGCTTGTTTAACATATGCAATCCGATCTGCGAATTGAACTTTTATGAATTCCCCATCACTATCTAGGTATTGTAATTCCGTGTCCACAGTTACGTATGTTTCAGCTGTCTTTTTATCTTCTTTATAAAAATATGTAAGAGAGGATGCGCCAGCCTTTCGAGTAACAGCTAATCCACTTGACATTTTAACGATATCATCATTTTTAAGGATTACTTGACTTCCACCTGACCAGTTTTCAAAAGCTTTTTGATAATCAGGGTAAATTTTGCCCTTATTTATTTGGCCATTTACAATTGTAGCTAACTGATAAACATTTTGTTCAATAGGGATTTCAGGATCTGTAGGCTCATCTGGTTTAAGTGCTTCTACAACTGCCATTAAGCGGAACAGGAAGGCAGAAGCTTGAGCGACAGTTGCATTATTTTTAGGTAAGAAATAAACTTGTCCCTTTTCAATTGTTGAATCTCCACGAATAATATTCAGGTTTACTGAGTTAGAAACTGCATCGATAAAGTTTTCACTAATACGGTAGGAATCTTTAAACGTTAGTTTCGTACTTGTAGTTGGTAATTCTAAATATCTTAATGCTTTGTTTAGCATTCCCGCCATTTGCTGTCTAGTAATGGCTAAATCCGGTTTAAATGTTTTATCCGGATAACCTGAAAGAATTCCCGACCCGGCAGCGTTTTGAATTTCTAAGGTTAAAGGGTTACTTGCTTTTAAATCTGTAAATTGATATTTAGTCGATGGAGGTAATTCTAATAATCTTGCAATATATACAGCGAATTCTCCACGTGTTACCTTTTTGTTTGGATTATAGTTCCCATTCACATCAGGTCTTAACGCACCCATGTTGATTAGAAATTCCATCTCATGTTTCATTTGGTGATTATCAATATCACTAGCAAAAACTGATGGAACACCAATCGAACCAATAAACATCATGATAATTAATATGTTGATAATAATTTTTTTCATTTTATGTATATTTCCCTCCTAAACTATCTTTCTACTAATTTTAACAGGAAATTGGTAATTTAACAGAATCATTTGAGCTATAAAATTAAGATTTGTCCTTGTATTATAATTATATATGGGAAAAGAATAGAGCAAATGAACTGTTAACTATATAAAGTATCAAAATATTACAATTTTCATGGTATTATTATCTTGAAGGATAGGGGGATTTTATTTTGAAGAAATTATGTCTATCAATTTTCTTTATTTTTGTTTTAACACTTATACCTACGCATTCTAATGCAACTTCCTCAATAAGAACTTCCGTATTCTCCGATTTATCGATCGCAAACTATTATTATGAAGTATTATATAGTTTACATTTAAAAGAAGTAATAGAAGGCGAAATTGATGAGAATGGTCATATATTAATTTCACCTAACCTAGAGGTTACTAGAGCAGAAGCGGCCTATATGTTATACCAATTATTAGGTATGTCTCCTGGTAATGAAACTCATTATAGTGATGTGAAAAGTAGCGACTGGTATGCAGATGCAGTATCTGCCATTAGTGAAAGACAAATTATGATTGGCTATCCTGATGGTTCATTCAAACCAAATGATCCACTCACAAGAGCTCATATGGCGAAAATAATCACAAAATCTTTTGGATATAATATACCAACTACTATTTCAAACAATTTTACGGATGTAAACGAAACATATAAGGGTTTTGTAGAAGCTCTATATGCTAATGGAATAACAACCGGGGTAACAACGACTAAATATGAACCTAATTTATATATTCCTAGAAAACAAATGGCTGCATTCTTAATGAGGGCTTATGATAATGTCCCGGGAAATGAATTCAATGATTATGAAGTAATGAACACAATAAATGAGAGCATTAGAAAGGTAAGGAATTTGTTAATACAAGGATTAGAAAACTCTTATCCAAATCAAAATGAAGAAGTTATAAAAAAAGATCTTCAACTATTAGCCACGAATCCTTATTATAGTAGAGCAGTAGAGGGATACATTGCTTCGTGCTATTTCTGTGATGGTGCAAACGTACCAAGAGATTTAGATTTTGGTCTGTTATTTAATCTTAAAAATCTATCAGCTACATCTATTATTTTAGAATCAGCTAGTCCTCGGAGTGAATTTCATTATGGTGTGAGAACTACTGTCGAGTTGATAAAGAATGAAAATAATTGGAAAATAAGAAATATAAATAGCCAAAGCCTTACGAATATTCCACTTTCTATGAATATTGCTGATGCATTAGACTATATTCCGTATCGTTTAGCAGTGGATTATAAAATAACGACAAACACAATTAGACATATTGGTAAGGAATCGAAAACTGGTCATGAGCTATTTAAAGTGAACGAAGAACATATTATTGGGTTTGATATAAGAGATGGTTACTTAGTTATACAATAAATAATTTTGTACTCAAGCGTAATTTCATAGCTTGAGTACTTTTTTGGTCAAGTTTCGCAAAAATGTAATGTTGTTGTTACATAAATGTAACCTAAAGGAGGTTTATTACATGATAAGATGAATTTAGTTAATTTTTCAGAAAATTGTAGCCATGGGCAGCCGGAGGATTTTAATTGATGAAATCGCAGTCAAACTTAGCTAAATTCATATCAATGATAACAATCTCACTATTATTAGTAGTAGGACCATTAGCAGATCAAACAGATGCAGCAAGTTCTGTAAATTCGGTACAACTTGTTAAAGCCGCTAACAGTGTTATTGGAACTAAATATGTTTATGGTGGGACAACAGCTAAAGGATTTGATTGTTCAGGTTTCATCGGATATGTTTACAAAAAAGTAGGCGTTTCTCTTCCAAGAACATCGGCTGGTATGTATGGAACTGGTTCATCGGTTTCAAAAAAAAATCTTCAAGCAGGTGACTTAGTTTTCTTTAATACATCTGGAAAAGGTGTATCCCATGCTGGTATTTATATTGGTAATGGTAAATTTGTTCATTCTTCTTCAAGTAAAGGTGTTTCAATTGCTAAATTGAATGATCCTTATTACTGGGGTTCAAAATATATGGGTGCAAAACGTGTAACGAAAGTTTCGCAAGTTGCTTCATCAAAATAATTCAATATTTTTTCACATACGTCCAATTGCGATTTAGTTCGCAATTGGACGTTTTTATAATATAAAAGACAGGATATGAAGTATTAAAACTTCACATCCTGTCTTTTACTGTGCATCTGTAAGTTCGGAACCTTGAGGTAGTATTTCAATCATTTGTATTTCTTTTAGACCTTTTTTAATTTTAGTGGTGTACCCTAATTTATTTTTGGATAAATAATTCGCTTTAGATCGAATCAGTTCCTCTATGACTGGAAGTCGAGAAGAATCAATCTTACTCCATAACTTATATGAATTAATTAAATCCTCCAAAGTTAAGTGTGAATAATCTCGACCAATAAACTCTTTATCTGTTGATACTTTATACCAAATATCACCATCTGGACGTAACCATAAGTCTTTTTCTTTGTCGATTGCTGATTGAATTTTTATAGCTGTTGTTAAATATTTCTCATCTCCAAACTCTTCATATGCTGTTAGCAATATATTCATTCCGCCTAGAACATGGTTCATAGAGGAGTGTGTGGTTATATCCTGCACGAGTGGAAAATAATCGGCAATATAATAAGAATCTGGATCTACGTGAATCACATTGCCTTTTGATTCTTGGCTGACTAGTAGATTTGCATAGTTTCTAAGTGGAGTCTGATAATTTGGATCCTTGAAGTCTTTTCCACTTCTATACAAAAATAATGCAATTTGCTCATTAAATCTTGTGTCAATAAATGGTGCAGTTATATTATATAGATTTTTAAGATAGGTACTAGTAACTTCAGTTTCCCAATAATTTTTTTCGCCTTTAAAATTTTGTAGATTCACAAAAGAGTTCACTATCAAATTATAAAAATATGGTTCATCATTTTGCATGTAAAGGTATAATGCGCGATCTTCTTTGACTAATAAAAGATTACGACCATATACTTGAAATGATAAAGGTAAAGGTTCTACGGAAGTTGCCATTTTGTTATATGGGCCTTCTGCAGTATACCAAGAATTTCGTTTTCTGAAATTAATGGCTGATTCTGACATCCAGTTATCCATGTTTTTTTTATCGATAAATAGATGCTCTTTTGAACTCATTGACCAATGGTCAACAATATCATATCCATGTGAAATAAGTGTGTTTATTGATATATGGGTGCCATTTAAAAATACTGAAGAATAGGCTTCAGTCTCCTCTACTAAATCTCGAGTATTACTGAAAGCTTTCTTACTGTATTTAAGTTTTAATTCTTTAGAGCGATATGCTTGTCCTATCATTTCTTGAGAAACTCTTCCATTAGTAAAAGTTTTTTCAATAATACCAGTTGGATAGGAAGTGGGATCGTAACCGAATGTATCATCGTATTTTTCTTCAATAGGATATCGATCATATCGATGAAGTTCGACACTATTAATATCAACCTGTTTTCGAATTATATCGATTTTCACAAAATTGTTTGAAGTGTTCTTAAGTTCGGTGAATAAGAAATAATCGCCATTATTTATTAATCTTTTTGTTACTTTAAGATAAGCGGATTTACCTTTAATGGCATATGAATAAATTGTATCTTTTGCAAAAGTATATTTAATAGAAGATTCTCCTAAAAAAGTAAGAGAGTCATTAGATCGAATGAATGTTTGGACATCATTATCAATAGGAAGTTCTGTAAAGTGTCTCTTTTCAGGAACTGCTATAAAATTGGATGAAAATTTGGGTTCAATTATTTTAACCGAAGGAACCTTTTCGATTAATTTAGTAGCTTTCAATGTACGATGAAGAATTACAGCAAAATGAGATCGATTAACATACGTATTCGGTTCGAAATTCCCATTGACTTTGCCTGTCATAATATTATGTTTTGAAATTATTTGAACATCGTTGATATGAGATTTATTGATTTTATCAAGATCCCTAAAATTTATAGATGTGCCTATGTCTTTTAATTTGAAAGCTCGGACGATGAGTGTTGCAAATTCTTCACGACTAATATATTCATTAACTCCAAATGTTCCATCCTTTTTAGGTTGGAAAATACCACGAGTAGAAGTAGACATTATTTCATTATAATATGCATTGTTTTCTTCAACATCAGAAAAGGGTATAGTGCTATCTGTATCTGGAATTTCCAGAGTGTCTGAAATTATTTTTGCAGCTTCTCCACGTGTAACAAATGCTGCTGGCCGATATTGACCATCAGGATAACCATTCATTTTATTTAGTTGTGCTAAATGAAGAATTTCATCCTTTGCCCAAAAATTATTTGGGATGTCTGTGAAATTGGATGCAGATTGCTGATCCTCGGCATGACTAGTATTTGATAATATAAAAAATGATACTGAAAATATTAACAAAGCGACTATTAGCGGAGCTTGTATAATACTTGAAAATTTCACTATAAAGTTCCTCCTAATTTTAATAAGCCTTTCTATTCTAACAAACTGTCATAAAAATCTATAGTTTTGTGTTAGGGGAATTATTAACAAAATTCGTTTTGATGAAAATAGGGTTGTATCAACATTACTCTATCAATCAACTAAACAGATAGATTGAATATTTACAAAATGCCTGTAATGAAATTGTAACTTTATAATTCCTCAGAACGCTCAAAATGATGTTATAATAACTCGTGATAAAAAAATTGTTTGGTTACATCTAGAAAGGAATTCTTAAATGACTATTTTAAATGAAAAATTAAATAAAAAAGATGTTCTCATCTTCTCAATAGCAATTCTCTTCCTAATAATTATCGCTTTTCTTCCTTCAACACTAGCTTTAATTATTTCTTCTGTTTTTTTTGCTGGGTTTGCTTATTTTAGACCGTTTCAAAGCTTGCTATTCTTAATAACCTATGTAAGTGTTCGTCCCATATTAATTGAATTTAATTCTGGTTTAAAATTAGTAGGGGATATTATTACTTTTGTCGTGTTTATTAAACTGATAGTGAATAGTAAAAAAGAATGGAAGTCTTTGTTTTATTTTAAATGGTTCGAATGGATTTTCTTTGCGTTTTTAGTTTTCGGAAGTATCATAGGGCTACTTAATGATGTGAGCATTGCTTCGGTTATTTTCCAACTTCGTACGTTTGTAATTATGTATATACTTTATTATGTAATTTCAAGAAGCTTGTTGCCAGATAACTGGTATCCAAGAATGGCTTGGGCAACAATTATTGTTAGTTTAGCTGCTTCAATTCATGGCTTAATCGAAAAGCTTTCAATGCGTCAATTGTTATTACCCGAAGAATGGCGTTATAAAATGTTATCTGCTACAAACTTTGTTCGTATTTACGGTTTACCTGGAAATCCTAATTCACTTGCTTTACTTTTGATTTTTGGGATTATTTCTATTTTGTTCCTACAATATCTTTATAAAAACCAAAAATATCAACTGTTTTTATATATTAACTTAGTGTTATTTATGGGGGTTTTAGTCTTAACTTACTCTCGTGGAACATGGATTTCAGCATTTATTTTTGCCGCAGTCTTTATCTTATTATCAAGACAGTGGAAACTACTTAAGAAATTAACAATAGCAGGTGTTGCATCATTTGCACTCATTTATTTACCTGTTAATTTCGGTGTTACATTCTTCCAATCATTAGGTTTAGAAGCGCCAGAGGGTGGATCAGGAAGTATCGGAGGAAGGTTTGAAGAAACTTTTGATGAAAAGAACTTAGCTCTTATGGCACAAAGTGGACGAGTTTTTTATTTGAAAAAAGGTTTTGAAGTTTTCTCTGACTATCCGATAACGGGTAGTGGTTTCGGTACTTTTGGTGGATCTGCAACACTTTCTTATGGTTCACCTATATATGATGAATATGGAATTCGTTCAGATATTTATGGTGGGAAGAATTTTTATTCTGATAACCAGTACATTCAAATCATTGCAGAAACAGGAATAGTTGGTGTACTTCTATTTGCTGGATTCTTGATAGGAATGTTGATGTTATTTTGGAAGCAACGAAAGACAGCTTTTGGCCAATTTATGATTGCATTTTGGTTAGCAACTGGTTTTTCAGGTTTCTACTATAATATTTGGGAACTTAAACTGTATACTATGTTTTATTTTATTATATTTGGTAGTTTTGCAAGTTACTTTAACTTATATAAGAAGATTCCATTTAGGGATCAATAAATCGAAGGACTCAGGAAGAGATTATACTTTTCCTGGGTTTTTTTGTGCGAATGACCCAAATGGTTCATAGAAGTAGATGACAATATTTGCTATGCTTGAATTTGGAAATATAGAAAGGACGGTGTGGAAGCTTCAAGTACTATGGAGCGTTTCTTATGAATAAAAAATGGTTATGGTTAATTTACACTTTTGTTGTTACATGTTTTCTTTTTACAAGTCCCTTATCGACACACGCATTTCAAGACGTGAAAAAGGATTATCCACTTTCTAGTGGAGTAGTGTATAAACAATATACATATATTAATAGTTTTACAAATTCAATCAATCACCTTTCAGTTAATTTGAATGACCCTTATACGAAATTAGCTGTAGGATTACCTTCTCCTACAAATCAATTAACGACAACGACAAAAATTTCGAATTTACATACTCGTGAAGGTAATCGCGTAGTAGGTGCTGTTAATGCTTCATTTTTTGAAACTAACAATAATATGCCACTTTATTTAATTTCTCAAAATAATGAAATCGTAAATGGTGGTGTCATATCTGATTCTCGTTCCAATTACGTAAGTGAACCAATCGCATTCGGTATTACAGCAGATGGAAATGCGGATATCGAAAATTTCGACTTTGATATTAAAGCTGAATATCGTGGAATTACTCATGATTTGACGGGTTTAAATAGACAGCGTCAAGGTAACGAAGCGATTATATTTACTCCGCAACACTTAAAAGCAACAACAGGATCTAATTCATATGGAATGGAAATTGTAGTGGAAACTTCAGCTCCAGTAACTTCTAATCATTTTGGTCAAGTTCTTGAAGGGAAAGTAACTTATATTCGTCCTTATGGATCAACCGAAGAAATACAAATTCCGAAAAATGGTTTTGTATTATCCGTGAATGGAACAAAATGGATGGATATTTTTCAAAATACAAGTTTGAATGAAACTATTAAACTTTCTTTTGATATTAATCCAAAGTGGAAAGACTCTCAATTTATGCTTGCTAGTGGCCCAATGTTATTACTAGACGGAAAGCCTTATATAACGATGGATACTTCCAACTATAGAGCAACTGAACTTGCACCTCGAAGTGCAATTGCTATCAGTAAAGATAAGAAGACAGTAAATTTAATTACGGTTGATGGTCGCCTAGATAGTTTTAGTAAAGGGATGTCTTTAACTCAATTTGCAAATTATTTAGCGAAACTTGGATTTGATAGAGCGATCAATTTAGATGGTGGTGGTTCCACTACAATGGGGATTCGCAATTATGGCAGTAACACCGTAGTTTTAGCAAATCGTCCATCTGATGGTTACGAAAGAAGAGTTTCCGCAATTCTAGAGGCTATTAGCACAGCTCCGACAGGAATGGCTAGTCGAATTAGTGCAAGTCGTGATCAAATCGGTACTCTTTTAGTTGGTGCTACTGTTAATCTAAAAGTAAACTATGTTTTAGATCAATTTTATAATCCGCTAAATATTAACACTTCTAATGTCAAAATTACGAGTGGTTCTTCTTTAATTAGTTCAAATGGGTTAAACTACACCGGTATTAAATCGGGAGAAGATCGGGTAAGTATAAATTATGATAATGCAAGCCAATCATTTCCGGTTAAAGTAGTAGATGCTCCATCAACTTTAACTATTTCTTCTACCGCATCTACATTAGAGCCGAATATGTCTATGACATTTAAAGCAACAGCAAAAGATTCAGAGAATAATAACCTAATTTATTCTCCAAACCAATTAACATGGTCAACTGAAGGAGATATTGGGACTATTTCTAGTTCAGGTGTTTTCAAATCGAATGGAAAATTAGGAAAAGGTATTATTAAAGCAAAATTAGGAACAAAGGAAGTTAGCAAAGAAATAGTAGTGAAATTAGCCTTTGAAGGAAACTCCTATTTAATCAGTAGTTTGGATACAGCAAATGGTTGGGTTTCTTCACAAGCAAATGCAAGTTCAACAATTTCATTAGCTAAGTCCCCAGATCCTACTAAATTAGGTAGTGGTTCTTTAAAATTATCATACGATATGACTGGGAATACTAGTGGAACTGCAGCTGTATATATGAATCGAACTTCACCAATTGAAATGCCAGGAGCACCATTGAAAATTGGTGTGTGGGTATTTGGAGATGGAAATGAAAATTGGTTAAGAGGTAGAGTCATAGACAACAGTGGTGCATTGCACACAATTAGTTTTACTGAAAACGATGGACTCAATTGGAATGGCTGGAAGTACGTTGAAGCCCCTATTCCAAGTTCCATCAATGCACCTATCAAAATAGAAAGCTTGTATATTGCTCAACCAACGTTAAGTAAGCAATCTAAAGGCGTGTTATATTTTGATAAGTTACAAGCTATCTATACCACTGCTTATCAAGAAGATTTATTTAATGATGTTTCTATCAAACATACGTATTTAAAAGAGATTAAATACTTAGTTGATAATAATTTAATTAATGGATATCTCGATGGGTATTTTAAACCTTCAGATACATTGTCAAGAGCACATGCAGCAGTTCTGTTAAGTAGAGCATTAGATTTAGATACTTCTAATCCACTTAATCCGAATTTTACAGATGTAGAGGTATCACATCCTTATTACAATGAAATTGCTGCAGTTTATCAAGCAAACATAGTAGGTGGTAAAGGGGACGGAACTTTCGATCCGAGTGGTACTTTAACACGTGCTCAAATGGCTGCCATATTAGTTAAAGCTTACAAATTAACTGGAGCTGGAAGTGTGCAGTTCTCAGATGTAAATTCAGAACATTGGGCTGATTTATCAATAAGAACTCTTGCCTATAATGAAGTGACTACAGGATATTTAGATGGAACATTTAAACCAGGTTTACCAGTTAGTCGAATGCACTTCAGTGTATTCCTATATAGAAGTATTCATAAATAATGTTACAAAACTCCTCATATCTTCTGAGGAGTTTTGTTGTCTATGTATGCTATAATCAACTATTATCAAACCGAAGGATGTATGCGAAATGAAAATTGGAATTGTAGGTAATTATGGGAATGACAATAATGGTGATGAGGCCATTCTTTTGAGTGTCATTCAACAAGTGAAAGATACATTTAACATTCACTCAAAACAAATCACAGTATTTAGTAATAACCCAGCTCAAACATCAAAGAGATACGAAGTAGAAAGTTATCCCTTATATTACAAAAATGGAAATCCGGCAAAAACATTTTTGAAAACCTTTAAAGAAAATAAAAAAATCGTTGCAACATTTGATTTACTCATCATTGGTGGTGGTGGAATTTTAATGGACTTGTACAAAAGAGAAGCTCCATTATATGGGTCTTATGCCATGATGGCAAAAAGTTCGAACGTTCCTTATATTGTTTATGGATGTGGAGCAGGTCCGTTAAATACGTCTCTAGGCAAATGGTTTATTCGCTATATGTGTAAGCATGCTCAAAGTGTTTCTGTGAGGGACCCTGAATCAAAACAGCTTTTGAAGTCGATTGGTGTTAGTAAGGAAGTTCTTGTTATGGGTGATCCAGCCTTTAGCCTACTTTATGATCGTCAAGAGTATAGCCCACTTCCTCGAAAAATTGGGGTCACTGCAGTGCCATACTACAATAATGCTTATTGGCCAGAAGGTAATGAGGAAAAATACAACAATTATATTACAGGTATGGCTAAAAATCTTGATGAAATTTCGACCAAATATGATGTGGAAATCACATTCTTTGCGACAAAATATCCTCAAGATGCTGATGTAACGAAAGATATTTTAACATTAATGACTCACAAGGAAAATGTGAAAATCATTGACCAAAACTTGTTGCCTGTTGATTTAATGGAAGTAACGGCTAAACAAGATTTAATTATTGGAACTCGGTTACATTCACTCATTTTAGCTACTGATACAAAAACGCCTATTATGGCTGTAGGATACCATCATAAGGTTACCGATTTCATGAAGCTCGCAAACTTAGATGAATACATTTATCATATCGATGATATTCATAAAGATTCGCATCTCTTCGTTAATGGATTTAATCAAATCTATCAAAATTGGGACTCAACTATTGCTACTACAAAATTGCTGTCCAATCGATTATATGAAGAGGCAATGATTGGGAAAAATCAAATGCTTAAAGCGGTGAAATAAAAATTATGAAAAAAGTGTTTATTCTCAGTAATATGTATCCATCAAAAAATCATTTGTCTTTTGGTATATTCGTAAAGAATCAAGTTGAGACTTTGAAGGAAAATAATATATCAGTATTGACAGGAGTTAATACTGATACAAGTAATGGGAAATTTAATGTATTGAAAAAATATGCTAAATGGTCTAATGAAGTTTTAATAAAAGCATTAAAAAATTCAAGAACTATTGAAATTTCACACGCTCATTATGTTTTTCCAACGGGATTACTTTCTTTATTACTAAAAAAAACTTTTGGTATTCCATATTTAGTTACTGCTCATGGCGGCGATATAGACAAAATGGCAAAAAAAAATAAATGGATTCGTAAAGTTACTCTAGTCATCTTAAAAGAAGCTGCTCATGTTATTGCGGTGGGGGAAGAATTAGCTGAAACAATTAAAAAGGACTTTTCCATTCCTCATGACAAAATTACAGTTATGAGTATGGGAGTGAATCGTAAAGTCTTTAAAGAAGCCAAGCAAGAAAAGGCAAGGAATGATTTGAACATACCACTTGAACCTTATATTTTTTTATTTGTAGGAAATTTGATCAAAGAAAAAGGTGTAAGTGAATTAATTAATGCCTTTCAGCAATTGGATGAGCCAAATAGCTTACTATATATTATTGGATCGAAGAAATCATCTCAATTCGTGGATCAACTTTACACTGAAGTAGAACCCGATTTTAAAAATAAAATTCATTTCATTGATCCTATTCCTCAGAATGAATTGGTAACATGGTTTCAAGCATCAAATGTTTTTGTTTTGCCATCTTATATAGAAGGTTTTGGTTTAGTTGCTTTAGAAGCGCTTGCATGTAAAATTCCCGTAATTGCATCAAGAGTAGGTGGTTTAGCACATTTATTAACTAATGGTGTTGGTCATTTTATCAAGCCTCGAGATAGTGAGAGTTTATATCTTGAGATGAAGAAAGCGGTAAATACTCCAAGGGAACAATATTATGTTGATGAAGCTGTGGAAAAAGTTTTAATTGAAAATGATCAAGAGATTTTGACTATAAAACTGATTGAATTGTATAAAAAACATTCAAAGATATAGAGGAATTCAATGAATAAATTCATGAAGATTATTGGTGCAGTCGCTATTATTAATATATTGGCTCGACTGTTCGGTTTTTTAAGAGAAATGGTTATTGGGTACCAATATGGAACAAGTTTCGTAGCTGATAGTATCATTACGGCATATACGATCCCAAATTTTTTATATTTAGTAGTAGGCGGGGCATTAACCACTGCCTTTATTTCTGTTGTAAATAAAAAAACTGTGGACTCTAAGAGTTTTGTCAGACAAACATTTACCATAATTTTAACAACCATTACGCTATTAACTTGTATCATTATTATCTTTACGGATCCATTACTACATTTATTCTTTGGGGATTTATCTGCTCAAGAATACGAACTTTCTCGAAACTTATTTTATTGGATGATGCCATCGACCATTCTTTTAGTTTTATCAACTTGGATGAGTGGTGTATTAAACGTAGAAAGCAAATTTCATTTGTCTAGTTTTGCTATTTTAATATATAATGCTTCTTTCTTATTAATCGCTGTAGCCTTTACGTACATCATGGGTGCGGAAGGTTATGGTGTTGGAGCTTTGATCAGTAGTGTAATTATGATTGGCTTTTTATATATAGGTATAAAAAAACTTCGAACCTATTCCCTAAAACCTATGTTCAATATTGATGGGAACACGAAGGACTTATGGAAAATTGCATTACCAATTATGTTGGGTGGTGCATCACTTCAGTTTTACATCATCATTCAACGAATATTTGCTGCCGGTTTTTCTGAGGGTGCAATTGCAGTTGTAAACTATGCATCTAAATTAACTCAATTTCCTCAAGCTGTGATGATGACTGCAGTTACAACAGTCATTTATCCACTACTTACTAAAAAGGTTGGAAATAATGATGAAAAAGCTGTACAAGATTTATATGGAAAAGGAATGCAATATTTAAGTTTATTATTGATTCCTACAACCATTTTTGCCTTTTTCTATTCGGAAACATTAGTAAGAATTATTTTTGAATATGGCAATTTCACTTCGGATTCAACAGAATACACAACACCTATTTTAAAAATCTTCACATTCACTATGTTTTTACTAGCAGCAAATACCTATGTTACGCGATTTTACTATGCAAAAGGAAATTCACATATTCCATTACTATTTAGTTTAATAAGTGTATTTGGAATAAATATTTCTGTCATTTTTCTTTTGAAAGAAGAATTAGGTGCTACTTCAATCGCATGGGGAACTTTTATAAGTGCATTTATTAATCTTATAATGCTTGTGATGTATTTACATGTTAAATACGACTTAAAGCTGATCTCTTCTTCAGGTCGTGGCATAAAGATGTTTCTAATGTATGTAGTGTTATCAGGTATTACGTGGCTTTCGACTTTTCTGACATTCGATTCAAAATGGTTAACATTTATATATGGCATTACCATATTTATGTTATCTTTCGTGTTGCTGATGTATGTATTTAAGTTTGATGAATTAAAATGGATTTTAAGGAAAATAAGGAAAAAATGAAACTTTATTAAAGTAAGCACGTTCTACTAGTTAACTAGTTTAAATTCTGGCCTAAAAGGTAACATTATAATAAGAGGTCAAATATTGATGGGATGAAAGGCTTATTTTTGTTGAAAGTATATAATAAGTAAGTTTTCATGCTATAATCATGAGTGATTTGATATATTTAATGATAGATATTTGAGGAGGAAAGAAATGCTATACCTTACACTGGTTCTGGCATTTGTCGCATCCATACTGTTGACTCCGCTTGTTAAAATGCTTGCGATCAGAATTGGAGCAGTCGATACACCTAACTACAGAAAAGTTCATGCGAGAATTATGCCGCGTTTAGGCGGATTAGCCATATTTGGTGCGTTTTTAATAGGATATTTTATTTTAAGACCAGAAGATCCAACAGCACCATTTATTATTTTAGGTGCATTGATGATTATTATTACTGGCGTGCTCGACGATATGTTTGAAATTACGGCAAAAGCAAAATTATTAGGTCAACTTATAGCTGCTGGTATTGTTATATATGGTGGTTTAGATATTGATTTTATTAAACTTCCATTCGGTGGAGTTTTAGATTTTGGTTATTTAAATATTCCATTAACGATTCTTTGGATTGTTGGAATTACAAATGCCATTAACTTAATTGATGGCTTAGATGGATTAGCAGCAGGTGTTTCAACCATTGCTTTAATCACAATTGCTGGAATGGCACTAATGATGGGGAATACCTTTGTATTTGCAATGGCAGCAATTTTAGCGGTCAGTTCTTTAGGATTTTTGTTTTACAATTTCCACCCAGCGAAAATCTTTATGGGTGATACAGGGGCGTTGTTCCTTGGTTTCATGATTGCGGTACTTGCATTAATGGGCTTTAAAAACATTACCGTTATCTCGTTGGTTATTCCAATTATCATGTTAGGGGTTCCAATTTCTGACACGTTCTTCGCCATCGTGCGTCGATACCGAATGAAACAACCACTTTCTGCAGCAGACAAATCACATTTACATCACTGCTTACTAAACGTTGGATTTACTCATCGACAAACCGTTTTAATTATTTATGCACTAGCTGCCATGTTTGGATTAGCTGCTCTGATTTTCTCGCAGGCCACTGTTTGGGGTGCGATACTATTGTTAGCAGTTATGTTAGTAGCTATTGAACTCTTCGTAGAAGCAGTTGGCTTGGCTGGAAAGAATTATAGACCACTTATTAATTTCGTCAGAATGATTGGTAAATGACCTTATGCATTTTGCATAAGGTTTTTTCTTTTATCAAATAAAAACTCCTGAAAAGTTACTTTCAGGAGTTCTTCCTTGTCATAGGTTTTATATATCTGAATTATTTTGATAATCGGAAGACAATTCTAAATGTTGCTGAAGAATTTGTTTTGTTTCTACTAATTTTTCTTCGTCAAGTCTCCAATAATATGTATTAGTCGAAGTGTCATCAAAACCATGTAAATACATCGAATCGACATTTGGAATTCCGTCTTTAAAATACGTTAAAAAAGAAGTCATTGTTTCATATGTCATGTTCGTTTTCATCTGATTGCCTACAGCTTCAATGACATTATCATATTTAGTGATTGAAGTGGCTTTCGTAGCTTTTTGAACGATCGCTTCTAAAATCATTTGTTGTCGCTTTCCTCTTTCAATGTCATTGTCTTTTTTTCGTGTTCTTGCTAATGCAAGCGCTTCGCGACCGTCTAATTTTTGAAAGCCCGGAGTTAATTGAACCGTAAACTGATCGAATTGATCTTTTTCATGTAAAGCGTAGGGAACATCCGCCTCAATTCCATCTAATGCATCAACCACATCAATAAACGCATCAAAGTTCATTTTTACATAATAATCTATAGGGACTTCTAATAAATGTTCAATTGTTTGAATAGAGGAGAGGGGACCACCTTTTCCATATGCATGATTAATTTTATCTTTGTAATTTTGGTTTGGAAAATAGACATATGAGTCTCTTGGGATACTTAATAATTTTACTGTTTTTTCTCTTTTGTTCAATGTAGCTAGTAGTAATGCATCGGACCGACTTTTATTATCACCTTGATCTCTTAGAATACTATCATCAATTCCTATAAATAGAATCGATACATTATCATTAATGGGTTCTACAACATCACCACGAAAGGGAGAAGTTTTTCGATCAAGGGATACATACGATTTTGTTGCAGCCGTTTCGACTTTCTTTTGCAAATAAAGACCGTATGCAGACAAACTCAATACGAATGAAATTATGAGTATTAATGATATTTTAATTAGTAACGATTTCTTTGATGGGTAATATATTTCTTTTCGATAATCTGTTCTTTTCATTCAATCACTCCAATCGTGCTTTTTTCTAATTATACATGAAATGTAATATAATGGTTTATTCCGCATGAAAAAAGACTGACCAAAATTGGTCAGTCTTAAAATATTAATATATTTAATTAGAATGTTCATGGTCAGATGCAAATTCTGTTGCTTCTGATTCAGAGCTACGATCCGTATAACTAGATGAATCACCATTTATTCCAAGATGAGTTTTTAGTATGTCTCGAGTTTCATCTAAGCTTTCTTGATCGAGAGACCAATAGTAAACACCGGTAGACATATCGTCTAAACCATCTAGTTGAAGAGTATCCACTCGTGGCATACCATCTTTGATGTATGCAAAGAAGGATTTCATTTCTTCAAAGGTCATGTCGGTTTTCATGTTATCGCCTACTGCATCAATTACATCTCCATATTTTGTGAATGAGCTTGCTGATGAAGCTTCTTTCATTATGGCTTGTAGTATCATTTGTTGACGCTTCCCACGTTCCAAATCATTATCTTGTTTACGTGTTCTTGCAAGTGCTAATGCTTCGCGTCCATCTAACTTTTGAAGACCTGGTTGAAGTTGAACAGTATTACGATCAAACTGATCTTTTTCGTTTAAAGCATAAGGCACTTCTGCTTCAATACCACCTAATGAGTCAACCACATCGATAAACGCATCAAAATTCATTTTCACATAATAATCGACCGGAATCTCAAATAATTCTTCAACAGTCTCAATTGCTGCTCGAGTGCCTCCATAAGAATGAGCATGTGTAATTTTGTCTTCATACCCGACTTCTGGAATGTATACGAGTGAGTCACGTGGAATGCTAACAAGTTTTACTGTTTTACTTTTATTATTTAAGGTTGCAAGCATCAACGCATCTGATCGACTGTTAGAATCTCCTTGACCACGCTCTTCACTGTCATCAATACCAACGAAGAGAATTGAGACATTGTCTTCAAGTGGTTTAACAGCTTCTTCCCGTAATTCTGATTTTTCTCTATTACTGATTGCTTCAAAAGCATTTCCAGCAGCCGTTTCAGCTTTTTTATGAAGATATAAACCATAAGCAGTTAGACTAATTAACATTGAAGCTACTAGCATAATTGATATTTTTAAAACCAATGACTTTTTTGACGATTTATGTGACACGGTTTGATATTCTTTTCGTTTCATTTGAATTCTCCTCTGAGCAGGTTTAATCCTTGCTCGTTCAATAAGACGTCTGCATTTAAGATATGGTTGCATCTTAATCTACAGTACTCCTCATTATACAGCGTTTCATTCATTCCGTAAAAGGTAAACTTTGTATCATTTACATGACAAACTCAAGAAATTCCTCTCCCACATGCTCTAAATCAGCTTGTCCATTCGTTAATTCTGTTATCCAGCCTCTAAAAACTTCTTCATTATCAACTGGCACAAAGATATATATTTCTACTAAATCAGCATATTCAATTCGATCGAGAGGGTATTCAGAACTGCGGATTTCATTTTCAACTTTTCCTAACCACGTGTAGTCAATTGAAACCTTCATTATATAATGCAATTTTCGTTCGACAACTTGTGCTATGGAAATACCTTCTGTGGTCGCTTTTCCATATGCGCGAATTAAGCCGCCGCCACCAAGTTTTATTCCCCCAAAGTACCTCGTCACTACTACCACCGTATCTTTTAAGCCTTGTTTCTTCAAAACTTCTAGCATTGGAAATCCAGCTGTGCCGCTTGGTTCACCATCATCGTTGGCTTTTTGAATATTGTCATGCTCACCAATCATGTACGCAGAACAGTTATGGTTAGCACTTTTGTGCTGGTTTTTGATATTATCAATGAAAGACTGTGCTTCTTGTTCAGTTTCTGCCCGGTTTACATAGGTAATAAAGCGGGATTTTTGTATAATTAATTCTGACTCACCAAAACCTTTTACTGTTTTGTAATCGTTTCGCAAACGCTTCACATCCTCACTGACATCTAGTTGTCATGCAATTTTAATATTTAAATGTAGTCATAGTGCTATAATAAGTTTTAGCCCTTGCAGGAAAAAAGGCGTAGGTGACGAATGGTACATGTATGAATAAAAAGTCACCCATCAGACAATCGAGCAACAAAGGGGAATCATTATGTCTGGGAATCGAGTTGATATCAAGTCCTTGGATTATATATTTAGTCAAATGGTCGATACAATGGACCAGTCCAAAAATGATATCTTTATTATAAGTGAACAGAGCCGTCAAAGCTTTGAACAAATGAAAAAAGAATTAGAAATTGTTCGAGAAAATATTGCGTTGGTAATTATTGAAGGCGATTTACTTGAAGAGAAGACAAGATATTCGCGAACAAGATTAGCGGATGTATCAAAGCATTTCAATACTTTCTCTGAAGTTCAAGTACGTGAGGCATATGAATTAGCCAATAATCTACAAATTAAATTGTCCATTAATCGGACAGAAGAAAAACAACTTCGTGAACGACGTGACGATTTGGAACGCCGATTGCAAGGGTTGCTCGAAACCATTCAGCGAGCAGATCAACTCGTTACACAAGTGAATGTTGTTATGAATTATTTAACTTCGGATCTAAAAAATGTAGGACAAGCCCTTGAAACGGCAAAATTAAAACAAGACTTCAGCTTGAAAATTATTCAAGCACAAGAAGAAGAACGAAAACGATTATCCCGTGAGATTCATGATGGTCCAGCTCAAATGATGGCGAACGTATTGTTACGTTCCGATTTGATTGAACGTACGTACCGAGAAAAGGGCGTCGAGAAGGCATTTGAAGAACTTGCCGATTTAAAAGTTATGGTTCGAAATGCACTTTCTGAAGTGCGTCGAATTATTTATGACTTGCGACCAATGGCGTTGGATGATTTAGGATTAATTCCTACCCTCAAAAAATACTTAATGACTATCGAAGAATATAACATGGGGTGCGAAATACACTTCAATTCGATGGGTGAAGATCGACGAATCATTAGTAATTATGAGGTAGCCATTTTCCGATTAGTTCAAGAATCGGTTACGAATGCGACGAAGCACGGGAAGTGTACTCAAATTTGGGTTAAGGTTGAATGGCGAAATGACGCTGTGAACATACTGGTGAAAGACAATGGATCCGGTTTTGATCCAACCTTAGTTCAAGACTCATCATTTGGTTTGCTTGGGATGCGTGAACGCATTGATTTGATAAAAGGTGAAATGACTGTGACTTCTTCACCAGGCAAAGGAACGACGATGATGTTTCGAATTCCATTAATTGAGGAAAAATAAAAATACTAAGTTTGTGCCGATATAGGAGGAAATGACGATGACGAAAATTGTAATCATAGATGACCACCAATTATTCCGTGAAGGTGTAAAGCGGATTTTAGATTTTGAAGATTCATTTGAAGTATTAGCTGAAGGTGGAGACGGTGGAGACGCTATTGGCCTTTACGAAAAATATTCTCCAGACGTTATCCTAATGGACATTAACATGCCACGTAAAAACGGTGTAGAGGCAACTGGCGAATTAATGACGCAATACCCAGACGCTAAAGTAATCATGTTATCAATTCATGATGATGAATCTTATGTAACCCATGCATTGAAAACTGGTGCACTTGGATACATGTTAAAAGAAATGGATGCAGATGCGATTGTTCAAGCGATTAAAGTTGTCGCAACTGGCGGATCTTACTTACATCCAAAAGTAACACGTAACCTAGTTGCTGAATTCCGTCGCTTAAGCGAACGTGAAAATAAAGGAAGCTTCCACCAATCAGAAATTCGTCGTCCTTTCCACTTGTTGACGAAACGCGAATGTGAAGTTCTTCAATTACTAACTGATGGCCAAAGTAACCGTATGATCGGTGAAACATTGTTCATCTCTGAAAAAACAGTTAAGAACCATGTATCAAGCATTCTGCAAAAAATGAATGTAAATGACCGTACACAAGCCGTTGTAACAGCTATTAAAAATGGCTGGGTTGAAGTGCGATAATTATGTGGATCCGCTCACTTTTGTGAGCGGATTTTTTTTGTGTAGGGGAGAATCTAGTAAATTTGAGTGCTAATGTAGTAATTTTGAAAGCTAATCTAGTAAAAATGATTGTTAATCTAGTAATTTTTATAGGTAATCTAGTAATATCGCTTATAAAATGCCTTTGGAGTATGGCAAAAAAAACTGAAATTTATTTTTGCCATATATATTTTCTGCTAGGCCCTTTTCCAATAGGTATTAAGTTCATACTCCGCAATAAATAACTCGCTGCAAAAGCATCCTTTAAACCTAAGAATTCCAAGCATTCTCGATTAGAAATACTGTCCTTCCACAAATAGAACCAATCTTCTACCGCTTCCTTCTTCGCAAGTTTCGTCGATTTTTTACAATTGGGGCATTTTTTTTCATTCTTAATTGTCTTGAAACAATAGCTGCATATTAATCCTTTTCGTATTTGGTGATAATCAATTTTATAACGATTACTTAGAGGAGGAGGGAAATATTTATCTTGTATCTCAGAAATTGACCTCACCAGTTTGTCGAAAGTTTCCAGGGAAATAATTGGTTGTTTTTCATTTAATTCTTCGATATAGCTACTGATGTCGCATCCCATAATAATTTTGGCGAATTTAGGTGGGAGGGCTACATGTGTCTTCGAGTAAGGTAGCACGATATAGCTGTAAATAGGTAATGATATGCCATGCTTATCTAGCCACATTTTCAGTCTTTTTACATTTCTGTTAATTTGTTGTTCAGGGCATTTTAGTGGGGTAATGACACCGTCGACATCTTTTAATAGTTGTGGGGGATTTGATTGGAACATAAGCTTGCCTTTAATCGTCTTTATTTCCAACACACAGATATAAGACTGAGTGATAATCAATGTATCGATGGAAATGAATGATTCACCATCACTTTTTAAATTTACTTCTTTTAATATCGCATAGGGTTCTGTGAAATTGACCTGTTTTAGGAAGTGGTCGACTTGGCATTCGCCATTATAACCTGCTCTCGTCATATCGATTTTAGATAAGATATCGTGTCTGGATATGTGCTCAAGGGGAAGTCGATGTAAAACTCTTGTGTATGCTTGAATTATAGATGGTTCGGTTCGTGTGAAGTCGATTTGTGAAACACTCCTTTTAGTAGAATTTAGGAGGAAATAGGGGTGTTTTCAACATAGCATGTTCAAATAAATTTCACAAGTCAATAATCATTGAGTTTCACGCATGAATATGCCAAAATTAATAACCGAGTAGGAGGACGAGAATTGATGAAATATCCATATATACTTTTATTAACAATGACTGCACTTTTATTGACGGCATGTAACAATGATGAGTCGACAAATTCCGGCTCCGTTAACGACGGTGAATCCCCAAATGAAAGCAATGCCTTAGAACATGGCGTAACTGATCAAGGCGAAGTTGGTTTTGAAATGGCTGGTGGCAAAATTGAGGAAGCGACGAATGTTCCAGAAGAACAAAGACAAGCTATCCTCTCGGCTTTCGACACTTACATGAAAGCCTTCAATGATGAAGATGTTGAAACCTATATGTCTGTCATTGCGAAGGAACCTGAAGGGTTCGAGTATGCTGAAGAAGAACAATTAGTTAGCAAAACTTTCAAAGAATATGATGTTGACCGAACTGCTGATAATATCACATTGATAAAATACGATAAGAACCAGGCTCAAGTATTTGCTAATTTCGATATTTCGATGGTGCAAGAATCGAGTGGGGCGGAGTTAGATCGCTCGGGTCGTCAGGTGACTGTCTTTGCGAATGAAGACGGTGAGTGGAAAGTAACGAGTGTGTTCTTTATTGGCGATAAAGTTGAATAAATTATTGGACACCATGATGAGGAAGTTTCATTATGGTGTTTTTTATAACTCATGCTAAACTGAAAACAGGAATGAGGTCAATCCAATTTTGGAGGGATGTTCATGAACGAGATTCAACAATTTTTAACAGGTCGCATGTGGCTGCGAGAACATACCCCGTTTTCGCGAGAAGACATAGACAATGAAATAACCCAAGGCAATATAACCCCCTACCCAGGCATTCAATCGAGTGTCAAAACCCTTATTACATTTTCTTATCAAACAAACAGTTGTCGTCGATGCGGCAATCACCAACTAACTTCATTCAACTGTGCCAAATGCGAAGGCTCGTGCCTCTATTGTCGAAATTGTATTCGTATGGGCAGAATTAGTCGGTGCACAGAATTAATATCTTGGAAGGGACCTTCATTGGAAATAAAACAGAAGGTCGTATTTGCATGGAATGGAACATTAACTTCTAACCAACAACGTGCTTCTGATGAATTATTGCGCAGTGTGATGTCCAATGAATCACATCTGATTCATGCTGTTTGTGGAGCGGGTAAGACGGAGTTGTTGTTTCCTATTATTGAGGAGTTATTGAAGGAAGGGAAACGAGTGTGTGTTGCGACACCTCGAACGGATGTCGTGCTCGAGATAGCTCCGCGATTTAAGAAAGTTTTTCCGAAGACTGTGATACATGCCTTATATGGCGGAGCACCAAATCAAGAAGGTTTTGCTCAACTAATCATAGCGACGACTCATCAACTATATCGATTTGAGAATGCGTTTGATGTCATTTTTGTCGATGAAGCGGATGCTTTTCCATATTTAATGGACAACTCACTTAAATTTGCGGTTAATAAAGCGAAGAAATTTGGAACAGCGGTTAATTATATAACTGCAACACCATCGAAAGACCTTCTGAGAGAGGTAAAGAATAAATCAGTCATTTCTTCCCGATTCCACGGTCATCCTTTACCAGTCCCTCGGTTTGAATCGTTATGGAATTATTCGAAGCAGATTAAGAAAGGGAAGTACCCAAGTAAATTAAAGGGATGGACGGATGAAAGAATGAATAAGCATGAGCCATTTCTCATTTTCTTTCCAACGATTGAATTAATGGAGCAGGCATCCTCTTTATTCGAAAATATTCCTTCCGTTCATGCCGAAGATTCCAAAAGAAAAGAAAAAGTTATGATGCTGCGAAGTAAACAAGTGCCAGGACTTCTTACGACAACCATTTTAGAAAGAGGAATCACAATCGAAAATCTTCAAGTTGCAGTGCTTGGAGCTGATGAATCGATTTTTTCAAGCAGTGCTTTAATTCAAATTTGCGGAAGAGTAGGTAGGTCACCTGAATTTCCAACTGGCGATATCGTCTTTTTCCATCACGGGATTTCGAATGAAATGGATGAAGCGAAGTATTTAATCGAGGAACATAATAAGGTGAAGAAATGAATTGCCTTGTTTGTAGTAACGAATTTATTGAAAAGCCATCATGGTCAACTCTATTCATGATTAAACAGCCTCAAGTAATTTGTGATAAATGCCAAAATAAGTTTGAACAAGCTGAAATGAGAGATTTTCGTCGAGACTGGGAAGGTACGATTTTTGAAGGTGCATTAGATTCGCTAACTTCGATTTATTGTTATAACGAATTCATGACAGACGTTCTTCATCAATATAAGTTTCTACAGGATGTTGAGATGGCTAAAATATTCCGAGAAGATTTTGTTCATTTAAAATCTGAAACAGCTATGATTGTTCCTATTCCGATGCATCCAGAAAAACTGAAGGAACGGACTTTTGCCCAAGTTGATGAATTACTAGTTGCTGCAGATATTCCTTTCACACAACCATTACAAAAAATTATGAACACAACACAAGGGAAGAAATCAAAAATAGAACGTACGCAATCAGAGATTTTATTCACAGTTACAGAAAATGTTGCTGAAAAATCCATTCTCTTAATAGATGATCTATACACGACCGGGACGACTTTGCACCATGCGGCATACATATTAAAGCAAGCTGGAGCATCAAAAGTAAGTGCCCTCACCTTGGTGCGTGTGTAAATTCATCTTGTCCAAAATCATTCCTCCGAGTACAATGTTCCTAACAACCATCAACACCAGGAGGCGTTCAACATGGGTGAATTAAGAAATTGTCCAACTTGTAATGAATTTTTCAATTACACGGGGATGCGTGATGTGTGTGCAAAATGTGCTAATATCGAGGAACAACAATATGAAACCGTCTATAAATTTTTGCGTAAACGTGAAAATCGTGCGGCGAATATAGAACGAATCTGTGAAGTAACTGGCGTTAAAGAATCTCTTTTACACAAGTGGGTTCGAAAAGGAAGACTGCAGCCGGCATTGTTCCCAAACCTTGGTTATCCATGTGATAACTGTGGGAAGTTAACTACAAGTGGGAAGCTTTGTGAAAATTGTACATCGAATTTAAAAGCAGACTTAAAAACATTTGACGCTGCAAAAGACTTCCGTGATAAAGTTGCCAATCAAGATAAGGGAACGTACCATTCAGATCGTAAATAATATTAATTCGATGGCGATGTTTGCCATCGTTTTTTTGTGGAATGCTAATTTACATAGACCTTTTTGTCTACAGTTAATTTTCCTTCAAAAGACCCTTAACAATTCACAAAATCAGCCGAAATAGTAAGTAGACACTCATAAAAGGAAGGAGACCATTATGAAAATAAATAATGTAGGCGTCAATGCCGTCAATCCATATAAACGCCAAGCACAAAAGCTAGATGCTGCTGAACAAACGAAAAAACAAGCAGCTGATCAATTGCAAATTTCATCTGTAGCAAAAGAATTGCAGTCTTCATCATTCGCAACGGAAAGAGCTGAGCGCATTCAACAGCTTAAAGTAGATATCGAATCAGGTAACTATAAAGTGGATGCGAAGCAAGTTGCAGGAGATTTACTTGCATTTTACCGTAAATAAAATGACCGTCTTCTAAATCGCGCTGGCGGTCCATTTTCTGTATTTGACTAAAGGAGTTTTTTCCATGTCGATCCAAACAATCATTCAAACGTTAGACAACTTAGAAAAACTACACAAAAGTTTGCTTGAACTTGCCTATAAGAAAACCGAGTTCATCAAAACTGGAGACATGGATAGTCTCGATCAACTGCTCAAGGACGAGCAGGCGCACGTAGCGGCAATTTCACAACTTGAACTACAGCGTCAGACAGTGGTAACGGATTACCTTCGAGCAAAAGGAATTGCTCCTTCTGACACACCAACTGTTATGGAAGTAATGGAAGCAGCTGAGTCGCCATCTGATCAAGAACAACTCAAAATATCTCGTAATCGACTTTTACTAACAGTCGATCAACTGAAATTTCAAAATGACTTAAATCAAAAGTTAACTTACCAGTCGTTGCAATTTGTCAATTTAACACTAGACATGTTGAAGCCACATCCCGAGCAAATTAATTACTCACGGACGGAAGCAAAAGGCGACAATGTAAATAAAGATAAAATCTATTTCGATTCACAAGCCTAAGGAGGCGAAACCATGCGCAGTACGTTTATGGGACTTGAAGCAAGCAAACGCGGCCTTTTCACGCAACAAACCGCCTTATATACAACGGGTCATAATATAGCTAACGCTAATACGGCTGGTTATTCACGTCAACGAGTAAACATGCAACCGACACTTGGATTTCCTGGAACAGGTCTAAACGCTCCAATGACTCCAGGATTTATTGGAACTGGAGTGGAAGCAGGTTCAGTTCAACGCATTCGTGACACATTTACAGACAGCCAATTCAGACAAGAGTCAAACAAATTAGGATACTGGGAGTCACGATCGTCAGCTATCTCTCAAATGGAAGACGTTTTAAACGAACCATCTGATTACGGATTAGCTAAATCGATGGATGAATTCTGGAAATCACTACAAGACCTAAGTGTAAACCCTGAAAACGGTGGAGCACGTGCAGTAGTGGTTCAACGAGGAATCGCAGTAGCTGATTCATTTAACTACATGCATAAATCAATTTCTGAAATTAAAGATAATGCCGCTAAAGAAATCGGCATTTCACTTAATAATGTCAATTCCATCCTTGAACAAATTGGAGACTTGAACCGTCAAATCACAGCCATCGAACCGAATGGCTATATGCCAAACGATTTATACGATGCACGTGATAACCTACTTGACGAATTAGGGCAGTTTTTCCCAATCGAAACTTCGAATACACCATCAGGTGGAAATGCTTTGAAAGTAGCTGAAGGATCAGTGACGGTTTCAATAAAGTTAAAGGATGGAACATCATTAAAAGTTGTGGATGGAAATGATTTCGCACAACTAAGAACATCAAGTGTTAACAAACCAATAGGTGATGTAACTCCGGATGGAGCTGTTAAAGGATTCTATTTAGTTCAATTAGATTCGAATGGTAATGAGACATTATTGGATAAAAACATGAATCCTACTGTAGGAATTGATGATGACAGTGACCCATTGACTCCAGATGTAGAAGTTGCAGAAGTTCATGACATTCTCAATTTTTATGACCTAGGTAAAATAAAGTCACTTACTAATTCCTATGGATATGTTTCGGGTACTGATACTGATCCACTTACAAGTGTTACTTCGAATATAGTTAAAGGGCTTTTCCCTGATATGATTACAAAGTTAAATACAATGGCCAAAGCATTTGCTGAGGAGTTCAATCGAATTCATATTGGGGATGGAACTACCGAATATCCGAAAGGATCAGATATTAATGGACGACCAGGACAAGCGTTTTTTGTAGATGACAATGAGACAGATTCTAACATTGATGCAAGTAATATTTATGTATCGAATGAAATAATCAAAGATCCTGGAAAAATAGTAGCTTCAGATTCTGCTCCTACAGTTTCTCCAGATGATGCAGAACCAGGTAACGGAAATTTCGCTTTGAAATTAGCAAACATGAAGTTTGAAAATTTATCAGATTTAGGTGAAGTTAGTGTTCAGACATACTTCCAAAGTGTCATTGGTCAGTTAGGTGTCGACGGACAACAAGCATCTCGCTTGATGTTCAATACAGCTACTCTTCAACAAGCGGTTGCTGAACGTCGTGCTTCGGTTAGCTCTGTATCTTTGGATGAAGAAATGACGAATATGATAACGTTCCAACAAGCTTATAACGCATCTGCACGAATGATTACAGTAGTAGATGAAACTTTAGATAAAATCATTAACGGCATGGGCCGTGTCGGAAACTAATAGGAGGTCCAACCAATGCGCGTAACACAATCAATGCTTTCAGGTAATATGCTTAGAAACTTGTCGAATAGTTATACAAAGATGGGTGAGTTACAAAACCAGATTACTACTGGGAAAAAAGTAAATAGACCTTCCGATGATCCTGTAGTGGCAATGAAGGGTATTGCTTTACGTTCATCACTAGAAAAAGTTGAACAATTTCAACGTAACTTAGGTGAAGTTCATAATTTACTTGATAGTTCGGACGATGCTCTTGATAAAGTTGGTTCTGCTATGCAACGTGTCAATGAATTGATGGTTCAAGCATCCAGTGATACAACAACTAATGATGATCGAGAAAAGATTGAAAGTGAGATTTCTCAAATTCGTACTCACATTCAAAATATATCGAATACCAAGGTGGGTAATAAATATATTTTTAGTGGTACGAAAACAACCACACCACTTCATGATGGGACAAATTATACTGACCCATCTGATCCAGCATTAATGAAGTCTGTTGAGATTGAAGTATTTGATGGTGTGAAACTAAAAGTTAATACCAATGTTATTGATGTATTCAATGAAATTGATGTTAAATTAAAAGAAATTAGTGATTTAATGGTTGCTGGAAATTCAACAGGTTCTGATTATTCCCAGTTTTTAAAAGATATTAGTGATCAAATGGATAATATCTTAACTACTAGAGCGGATATTGGTGCACGTCAAAATCGAGCTGAGTTAATGGAAAACCGACTTCAGTCACAGAGTGTCATCGCTACGAAGCAAATGTCTGAAAATGAAGACATTGATTACGAAAAATCAATCACGGAGATGATTACTCAAGAGTCTGTCCATCGTGCAGCTTTGTCGGTAGGAGCGAAAATTATTCAACCCTCATTAGCAGACTTTATACGTTAAAATAAAAAAGCGCCATACGCATTATTGCGTAGGCGCTTTTTAAAAAGAGGTGAATCAAATGGATATTCCAAGATTAAGTGTACAAACAACTAAAGGTTTACTTGGTCTTTCGACTACTAAGCCAGTTCAAAGAATATCACAGCAACCAGCCACACTTTCAATAGAACAACCTAAAGGGATTCAAACGTTCCGTACTACTAAACCACAGGTCAACATTGATAGCACTCAAGCT
This sequence comes from Paenisporosarcina quisquiliarum, assembly GCF_043641925.1. Lineage (GTDB taxonomy): Bacteria > Bacillota > Bacilli > Bacillales_A > Planococcaceae > Paenisporosarcina > Paenisporosarcina quisquiliarum_A. Next base: position 27,651 of record NZ_JBHZRU010000006.1, on the reverse strand, counting down.
CGTGCTGATGTAGATTTAAAAAGCTCTATGAAGAGATGGGAAGAAGTAGCAAGTTACAGTAGACAGACTGTATCGGAAGGGACAGCTCGACGTGCTTCGGAGGGAGCTGAAATGATGCGAATAGAAAATGGCGGTAATGCTTTAGCTTCAATTGCTCATCGTTCTGGCCGACAAATGAAAGATCTGGGAATAAAATTCATACCATCATACGGAAGTGTAAAAGTAAGCTTTACCCCAGGTAATGTTGATATTCAAACAGAGCAACAAAAACCAATTATATCAGCTCAAATAAATAAACCGACACATGACTACACACCAGGCAAAGTAACTGCTGAAATGATACAGTACCCATCCATTGATATTTCATGGTAAAAGAGGAGAATTAATATGAAAATACAAACCGCATTTTTAGGTGAAATCGAAATTGACGATTCACAAACTATTCATTTCGAACATGGACTACCAGGTTTTGAAGAAGAACAAAAATTTACATTGATCCCATTAGAGGACGATGCAGTCTATCAAGTTTTACAGTCAATCAATAATCCACACATAGCATTTGTAACCGTAAATCCATTTGTATTTACGAGTTATAGTTTTGATTTAGACGAAAGCACAGTTCACTCTCTATCAATTAAAACTAATGAAGAGATAGCGATATTATCTATTGTTACAGTAAAAGAACCTTTTTCAGAATCGACATTGAATTTGAAAGCACCTATTGTCATTAATATGAAGTTGAAAAAAGCAAAACAAACTATCATTGAAAAAACAGATTTTCCACTAAGACATCCAATTTCACAAGGAAAAGGGTGATTAAATGCTTATCTTAACAAGAAAGATTGGCGAATCTATTTGGATTAATGATGAAATCGAAATCATTATTAGCGAAGTTAAAGGCGACCAAGTTAAAATAGGAATCAATGCACCACGTACGATTGAAATCCTTCGAGGAGAATTAAGAACAGAAGTTTCCGATGCAAACACTGAAGCTTTATCATCTGAATTACCTAACATTAAAAAGTTTTAAAATTTATTTTCAAAATACTATTAAACAATTGAAACTATTTCCGATACTATTATTGTAACAGTAGAACGCGGGGTTCGGCCGACTCGGTCTCTACTAATTACATATCCGCTCACAAGGACGTGAGCAACACAAATTCAAGGAGGAAAACAAAAATGAGAATTAATCACAATATCGCAGCTCTTAACACGCACCGTCAATTATCAAGTGCTTCAAATGCACAATCTAAATCAATGGAGAAATTAGCTTCAGGTCTTCGTATCAATCGTGCTGGGGATGATGCAGCTGGTCTTGCAATCTCTGAAAAAATGCGTGGTCAGATTCGTGGATTAGATCAAGCTTCTAGTAACTCTCAAGACGCGATTTCATTAATCCAAACGGCTGAAGGAGCTTTAAATGAAACGCACTCAATCCTTCAACGTATGCGTGAATTGTCTGTACAATCTTCGAATGGTACCGCTACTAATGATGATCGAAATGCTATCCAAGATGAAATAAATCAACTAGTAAGTGAAGTTGATAGAATCGGTACTACTACAGAATTTAATACTAAAAAATTAATTAATGGTGCACAAACTCAAAATGTAAGTGTAACTACAAATAACTCTTCACTTAAATCATTTACTGCATTTAATTCGGTACAAGAAGGTACTGATTATAATGTAGATGTTCAAAACGTAAGTAAAGCTGCTGCAAATCTTAATAGTGCTGGAAATACTGGACTAGCTGCTACTGATGTTACTTTCACTGGGGCAAACTACGATGTTGGAGATCAAATGGAAATTTTGGTTTCTGATGGTGCTACATCCGGCCGTAAGGATTTAACTTTAACTGTTAATGGAGTAGCTGTTGAAACACTAACTGATTTTGACACAACTGGTATCGCAACTTTCGATTCAGGTGGCGGTAGAGAACTTGCTATTGCAGCAAACTCATTCAATGCAGTAGATGGCAGTGGAAATGGTACTGTACAGTTTGATTTTGCAATGGAAGCAGATTACACAATTACAAAGGGATCAGCTACTTTATACACTGTAACTGATTTACAGACAACTGATGGAAATTTACGTTTAGATGATTTTAGAGCTTCAATTGACAACACTTTAACTGGTAATGCAGTTAATGCAGTTACAGTTAACGGTAAAGCATTAGAATTCCAAATTGGTGCTAATGAAACTCAAACCACTTCACTATCAATTGGAGATATGAGAGCTGCAGCTTTGGGAATCGATGGCTTAGATGTTGATGATCAAGTAAGTGCTCAAGAGTCAATTACTATTATCGATGCAGCAATCAAAACTGTTTCGGACGAGCGCGCTAAATTAGGTTCTAATCAAAACCGTTTAGAACATACAATCAACAACCTGAACACATCTTCTGAAAACTTAACTGCAGCGGAATCTCGTATCCGTGACGTAGATATGGCGAAAGAAATGATGACTCAAACTAAGAACTCGATTCTTGCTCAAGCGGCTCAAGCAATGTTAGCCCAGGCAAACCAGCAGCCTCAAGGAGTTCTTCAATTACTACGTTAATTAAAACTAAAAAGACACGATCGATTTACTCGATTCGTGTCTTTTTTCTTTGCTTAAAGACAGGTTCTCAATGATTTCACTTACCAATCAAAATCCTCCAAACAGTCCAGGAATCTAATTTTATGATGCATCCAGCACCAAAACATTCTTGGAACTAGTTAACATAATCTTACGAAAATTCCTTAAAAAACATTTACGATGATTTAAAGAACAAAGATATATTCTAGAACAAATGTCTGAGTTGCTTTGAAAATGAAAATATTAGCAAAGATTGTATGGAATGGTATATTCAAGAAGTTCGCGTAAATAATGAAAAACTTTTCTTATATTTGCTCTAAAACCTAAATGACATCCAGTAGAAAACTTTTGATAGTATATTTCAGATTGAGAAACAAGAAATCTCTTTTTACGGTTACTATATTTCTTGGTTTGTTTGTTAACCGACTCAATGAAATTCGTTGAATAAATGCTTCTCCAGATCGATTTTGGAAAGCTGTAGAAAGTTAATATATATTGGTTTTCCATTAATGATTTTGTCACTTTTGGATAGGCTAATTTCCACTTTTTTACGATATCTTCAAGTGCTTTCACACCTATTTCACGATTCTCAGAGCGATAGACCGATTTGAAATCTTCATAAATTTTTAAACACTTGTTCCACTGACTTTGTGTGCGATATTTCGAGAAAGATGAACACAACATGACTGATATTGAGAATCAACGGAAATTTCAAAAATGTGATTAGTTTGCCTTTTAGACCGTCTGAAATATACATAAGAATTTCTTTTGCACTAAGAGCCTTAATATCTACTAACAACTCTTACCAAGTGAGAGCAAATTCGGTTGCACAATCGTAAATGTAAGTACTTCTTTATAGCTTTCCTCACGGATTACAACCGCAATATAGACAGCTCCTTTTGAAACATTGTCACGCTTAAGGGCAATATATGTAGCATCAAAATAGACGCACACATAGTGAGAATCCAGTGCACGGGTTTTAAAAGCTTCAACTTGTTCACTTCTCGTTTTTGTCATATAGGAAATCGTTTGTGGCGTGTAATGGTGTCAAAACATTTTTTCATGTAAATCAGAGATTTCACTTACCTTCACCTCTTTTTGGAACATATGAATCACAAAAGACTCTAGGGTGTCGTTTGAACGTTAATATGGAGCTACGGACTGTTATTTAAATTCACAGTATCGATCGTATTTTTCATAATCTAGGAAAACCTTAAGCTCTGTTTAAAGAATTGTATTTACCGCTGCTTCTAAGTGCAAACGGAATACTTCAGTGATGTTCTCTTTTTTCACTAGAGCTTGCATGATATTTGATGTGAAATGGTTCATAGGGAAGTCCTCTTTGTGGTGAATTAATTCTTCAAGAAAAGGTCTTCCTTATTCTCTTTATTCCTTTTCATAAGATATTTTACGCTCTCAAACTAAACGATGATTTAGTAGAATTAAAAAATCAATATCATTCACTTAAATATCAATTGAATCCTGTTTTTCTTTAAACAATTCTCATATCAAACCGATATAACTAACAAGATAATGATTATTAGGAGGTTCATTCAATGTTAAATCGTTTAGCTGCTTCAATTCCTGTTGGTTCTGTAAGTTCAAATTCTTCAGTTTCAAGTGTGGTGGAAGCACCTGAAATGTTTGTGCAGCCTGTGAGCTCTGAATCTTTTCAATCAAGTCAACCTTCACAAGAACAAGAAAATCCATTACCAGCAGAAAAAGCGAAAAAGATGACGGAAAGTATTAATCGCTTTATGGAGACGACAAATACAAATTTACGTTTCCAGTACCATGAGGATTTAAAGGAATACTATGTCACAATAGTTGATTCTAAAACAAATGAGTTAGTTAAAGAAATTCCATCGAAAAAGTTGATGGATATTTATGCAGCTATGCGTGATTTCCTTGGAATTATGGTCGATCGCAAAATATAGAAGGTAGGTGAAATAATGCGTATTACTGGACTAGCCAGTGGATTAGATACAGAAACAATGATTAAAGATATGATGAAAGTTCAACGAATGCCGATTGATAAAATACTACAAAAAAAGCAGTACATGGAATGGCAGCGTGATGATTATCGAACAGTTAATCGTCAGTTATTTGATTTCAAAAATCTTATCAGTGATAGTATTAATAGGGAAGCAACTTACATCCAAAAAACAGTTACTTCTTCAGACCCGAATAGTGTCAAAGTGAGAAATATTATTTCGACTGAAGATTTCACAGGTTCAATTAAAGTTGACCAATTAGCAACTCAAGCTAACATGCGCAGCACAGTTTCTAATAACATTTCTGATACAAGTAAAACTCTTACTGAAATTTTTGGAATAAGTGGAGAACAAAAGTTCTCGATACAAACTTTAATATCAAATTCTAATGGTACGACTTCATTAGGAACAGCAGTTGAACTAAAATTCGATCCAGCTACGACGAGTTTGGATAAAGTTTTAAGTGAGATAAGTTCTAAGACAGGAGTATCTGCTTTTTATGATTCCTTTACAGGAAGATTTGCATTAACTGCTGACGAATCAGGAAATAATGCTAGTGGAAATGAAATTGTATTAAATGATATATCAGGTACATTTTTAACTGGTAGTTTAAAATTATCAGTAAATAATTGGGAAGCAGCTAATATTGGATATGGGACTGAAGGGAAAAATGCAAAGTTTAGTATAAACGGCTTAGCTACGGAACGTGCGGGAAATACATTTCAAATTAGTGGTTATGAGGTAAGTTTATTTCAAACAACTTCGGCAAATGTTACCTTTACTTCTTCAACCGACACACAAGCTGTTCTAGATAAAGTGGTAAAATTTGTAGATGAATATAATAAATTAATTGAAGGATTAAATAAAAATATTCGTCAAAAAAATTATCGAGATTTTCAACCCCTATCTACAGAACAAAAGAAAGATCTTAGTGATAAGGAAATTGAATTGTGGGAAGAAAAAGCCAAAAGTGGTACTTTAAGAAATGACTCAATTATTTCTAGTACATTAAATACTATGCGCTCGATTTTGAATCAATCTGTTACTACTTCTACTGGCTCAGTAAGACTAAATGATATTGGGATTTCAACATCTAATAATTATTCGGAAAATGGAAAATTAATCATTGATGAAGGAAAACTTCGAGCTGCCATTTCTGATAATCCAAATAAAATTTATGAATTATTTTCTACAGAAACAACAGGGCTAGGGGAAAAACTTGTCAAAGAGATTAATGAATCCCGTGATAAAATAGTGAAAAAAGCAGGTACGGATTCCTCTGTTAATAACTCGTTCTCATTAGGTCGAACTTTAAATGGTTTTGATTCTCAAATAACGCGTTTTGAAGCACGACTGCAAATGGTTGAAACGCGCTATTATCGACAATTCGGAGCAATGGAAGCTGCAATACAACGAGCAAACCAACAATCTGCATACCTCATGAATTCATTTGGTGGCGGACAATAACTACATTAAAGTTGCAATAAAAGGAGTGTTCTCATGGCTGTAAATAATCCATACCAATCGTATCAACAAAATAGCGTGACTCAATCGACGCCAGGTGAACTGACGTTGATGTTATATAATGGTTGTATCAAATTTTTAAATCAAGCCAAAAAAGGCATTGAAACGAATAATATTGAATTACGCAATACAAATATTCAAAAGGCTCAAGCGATCATTCGCGAGTTTATGATTACTCTTGACAAATCAGTTCCAGTTTCTGAATCGATGTTCGATTTGTATGAGTATATGAATAATCGTTTAATTGAAGCGAATGTGAAAAACGATGCGAGTATTATAGAAGAAGTGATTGGCTATACAACTGAATTCCGTGATACATGGAAGCAAGTGATTCAAATCAATCGTCAAAAACAATATGGGAAACCTGGCGAGGTATGATTCGTCCGAGTTTATCACAATGGCACATGGCTACCATGTCATTGTTAACTGTATTAGATCAGGGTGCAGAAGATCAACGTGATACTACAATTGAACATGTAGAAAAGTTACTATCTGAGCGTGATCAACTGCAGCCTTCCATTCAACCTCCATTTTCAAAGGAAGAACATGAATTTGGTAAAGAACTTATTTTGCTCGAAAAAGAATTGCAAATCAATTTGGCTCTGTTATCAAAAGATATTCGCTTGGACATTTCTGGTCATCAGAAGAAAATGGATTCTTCGAATGCTTATACGGATCCATATTCACAAGTGTTCCGTGATGGAACATTTTATGACAAAAAAAAATAAATGTATAACCGGCTTCAGGCTTCTGCTTGAGCCGGTTTTTTAAAAGGAGAAACTTCATGACTACTTTTACGGAAGAACAAATCACTTTAATCCAAGAATACACGCAATTATTATCTTCGATTCAAGAAGGCTTTGAATATATCACTGCAAGCTATTCTGATTACTCAAAAACAGAAGGAGATGTCATTTTAAACGATATTCTTCAAGCTTTCATACAAGTTATTCAAGCCAATGAGTCGCTCGAGGTTTTATTCAAAGACGATGCAGAACTTGAATCAGCTATCTCTTCTTTCTATGAAGTAACTGTTGCAGCTGAAGATTTAGAAGGTATCTTCCATCAGTCACAAGCGAAGCAAGAAGTGGTGCAACAAAAGCTCGCTCCAACATACCTTGCCTGGTATGAGAGAGTGCAACCTGTCCTTCTCGAAAAAATTCAACAATAATTGTCAAAATATTCATGACGGAATCCTAAAACTATGATACTTTTGAAATAGATAGAATATTAGGGGGAAAGACTGTTGAACGTTCAAGAAATTCGACAAAAAGATATAAAGAGCAAGAATACTATTTTGTTTGCTGCTTATGGGATTTCAGGATTTATCGGTACGATTGTTTATTGGTTAACAGACCAAGGAACGGTGAAAACGGTTAGCATGCTTGTACCGTTTTTACTAACGGTAATGTTTTATTTGCTTTCTAAGAAGGTTAAGCCAATAGCGATTGCATTTCCATGGATCGTGTTGACGGTAATTTTTGGGGCAGCTACGACGAGTGCCTACATAGGTGAGCCTTCTGTTGCAACGATGGGGATTGCGTTCTTCATCGCTGGATTAGCGAGTGTGGCAGCTAATCGTTGGGTCATGACTTATGGGTCGATTTTAGCGATTGCGTTGCAAATAATTTTTATCACAATGTATCCACATCAAGAACAAATTGAATCAAGTAAGTCGTCGTTAATGCTAATAATTATTTTATTGTGTTTTGCTTTATTCCTTCAAATTCGTCAAGCGAAGAAATTGGAAAAGCAGGTTGTTGAGTTACTGCAAACTTCTCAAACGAAAGCTCAAGAAGAAGAGTTATTAACACAGAAATTAAACTCAGCAGTTTCAGCTATTACGAAAAATTTAGAACAAATTCGAGAGAATGCACAGACGACTACTCTTTCACAACAAGAAATGTTGGTGGCAATAAATGAAGTGAGCGTAGGATCTCAACGTCAAACAGATCATATTTTAGATATTGCGAAGAGTACAGAGTCTACCAATCACTCCGTGCATCAAATGGTTTCACAGCTGGATGGAATTGTGGAAAAAGCAACGGAAGCTGGACAGAAAGCGGAAGATGGTTCTTCTAAAATGGCGACTGTTAAAACCGAAATGGATTCATTTACGTTATTCTTTGCTGAGTTGAATAAAACCTTCAAAGATCTAACAGATAAAATTAAAGAAACAAATGAATTTGCTAGTTCGATACGTGAGATTACTGAGCAAACGAATTTATTGGCACTTAATGCTTCAATTGAAGCAGCTCGTGCAGGTGAGCATGGTAAAGGGTTTGCTGTTGTAGCTGATGAAATTCGTAAACTTGCTGGGTTAACGGATCAAACGTTGAAGAAAATTGACACGAACTTATCGAATGTGAATCAATACAATGAGTTGACATTAACTAAGCTTGATGAAGGTGCTACGCAAGTGTATAAGCAAGTTCAAACAACGGAGCAAGCCAATTCTACTTTTACAGAATTATTTAACGAAATGAACGCATTACAGCATGAATTAACTAGCTTCACGAAGGTAGTGGATGTCATTTCTGAAAATACTGGAACGATTCAAGAAAGCACGAATGAATTTGCTTCTATTATTGAAGAAAGTACGGCTGCTGTTGAAGAATTGAATGCCACACTTGTCCAATTGACGGATGAACAAGAAAAAATTACTCGTTATGTGAATGATACATATGACGAAGCGGTGGCAATCCGAAAATAGAGGTGAGAAATGTGTTATACAATCGTAAGGAAGCATTTCGCCACACATTTAAAAATCCCATTCCTGCTACTTTTCAATTAATCGTTGAAGGTGAAAAAGAAGATGAGGTTGAGTTTTCAAATAAAGGCGCTTGTTTAATCGTTGATTTAAGTCCAAGTGGGATCCGGATTTATTCGAAATTGGATATTCCCAAGCGTCCAGGTTATCCAATCCATTTAGCGATTGAGGTTTTATTGACAGATGTGCCTATAAAGCTTGTGGGTGACTTGGTTTGGAAAAAAGCATATATGGACGGGCATCAGTATGGCATCGATTTGAAAACGGATGAAAAAATTGAGTTTCAAATCATTCAAGAATTAAAAGAACGGCGTCGTCTTGAATTGATCGAGACTAAAAAATCAAATAAATAATAGTTGTAAAGCCAACAGAAATTTTTGTTGGCTTTTTTCCATTTTAATAAAGGAATTTTGTATAGTTATGTCGAAAAGAGGAAGCATTAGAAAAGGAGTTGAGTCCATGCAGTATCGTCGAAAGGAATCATTTCGTTTTACGTTTGATACTCCTCAATCTGCTGTTGTCCAACTTCAAGCGAATGAGTCGAATCGCTTAAGCTATACATGTGATTTGATTGACATTAGTGCACGTGGTGCTCGCTTATTTTCACCAATTCGGCTGGATGAATACACTGCTGATGTCATTGTTGAAATGGTCGTTATATTGTTTAAGAAAGAATTGGTTATCCCAGGTGAAATTGTATGGAAGCGTCCTTCGAAAGATGGCACGCTATTCGGCATGCATTTTTCACATGATAAGAAACAGGAGCAAGACATTATTTCAGAATTAAAGTTCAGACGTCACAGAGAATTGGAGGAAGATTTTAGGTTGAAGGGAAAGCGTCTTTATTGATGAAAACGACGTTTTTCGACAAAACTACAAAAAGTTTTTGGTTTGTTGCAGGAGTTTTAAGGGGATAAGTAGAATAAGGTTAACATAGCCTTAAATAAAGGAGGAGTTTACATGCTAAATTATAACATTCGCGGTGAAAACATTGAGGTAACTCCTGCGATTCGCGAGCACGTTGAAAGCAAGATCAATAAGGTCGAGCGCTACTTCAACGAAGACTTCCAAGCGAACGCAAATGTCAATTTAAAGGTCGTTAATAACAGTGAAACGAAAGTGGAAGTAACTATTCCGATGAAGAATTTAACGCTACGTGCTGAGGAAATGCATAGTGATATGTATGCAGCAGTCGATTTAATCATCGACAAGTTAGAGCGTCAAATTCGTAAACATAAAACGAAAGTGAATCGCAAGTTCCGTGAGCGCGAAGGCGTTGGGATGCATTTTGCGAACTTTACTTCAGCAGAACAAACAGCAAATACTGATGACAATGAAGAAGAAATCACAATTGTTCGTACAAAACAGTTTGAATTAAAACCAATGGATCAAGAAGAGGCTGTTTTACAAATGGATATGTTAGGCCATAATTTCTACGTGTTTACGGATGCGGAAAGCAATGGTACACATATTGTGTATAAACGTAAAGATGGTAAGTATGGTTTGATTGAAACAAATCAATAATGGTAGTTCAGGAAGCCCTCGAATGAGGGCTTTCTTTTTTGTGCAAATTTTTATGCATAATAAAGATTTCCGTTTCAGGTGGACGCTTTCCGCGGGCGGTCCATGAGCCTCCTCGTGCGTTGCGCTGTGGGGTCTCATTCGGACACGCTATTCCCGCTGGAGTCGCCACCTTCCACTGCAATCTTTGGAGAGTAAAAAGAATATTGCATAAAAAGTTGTGTTTTAATTATTGAATTGTACCTAAGTGTTGCACACAAGAAATTTGACCTCTTTCTTACTGATACCTTCAGCATTAATCAAAAGTTGGCCATACTAGTAGTTAATGAATCTGTCATCAGGTAAACAGAAGGGGAGATTTCTAATTCTTTCTGCTGTAAATAATGTAAGTGACATTCCAAATGGAAAATTTCATAGTGATTGCTTAATTTCTAGCACTACGAATTCTAATCTTTTGACTCTTTGTTATTGATTGAAGTGGAAGACTGCGACTCCTGCGGAATAGCACTAACTGAAGACCCTGCACTGAGCATCGCGAGGGAAGCGGCTGAAGTAGTGCCCGCGGAAAGCGTCAGTCTGAAACGGAAATCAATTCAGAGTTAAACTTTTATTAATAAAATTACCTACGAGACTGTTTCTAGACATATTTATTTCCCAACCCAAAAATCATTAATTTTTTGTCGAAATAGAAGGAATTTGACTAGAAAAAGAGAATAAATAAACGATATATAGAAAAAAGAATTCCGTTTCGGTTAGGGGAGGGAATTGAATGGCGAAGATGACATTTTGGAATCAGTTAGGGTTCCGTGCGAAGGTTTTATTAGCGATGGCTGCTGTCGTCATTCCGATAATTTTCATATTGGCAACCTATTCTTATATGCATTCTAAAAGTTTGTATGAAACGCAGATGGAAAAAGGTTTGGCTTTGGAAAATGAGTTGGTGGCTGAGAAAGTCTTTTCGTTGTTCTCTGGTAAAGGGGAAGTTGTAAAACAAATTGCGGAGCTTGAGACTGTGAAACGATTTGCTGAATCTGAGCCATCGAGAGAAAATGTAACGTCAAATCCGGATTACGCAATTATCAATAGCTTTTTGACACGTGTACAAGAAGAAGATCGTGCACTAGAATTTTTGTGGGTAACATTTTTAAAGAATGATTTCTATATAGGTGATAACGGAGTCGTGTCGGATGAGTTTTACCGTGTGAATGATCGCCCTTGGTTAAGTAAAGCTACGTCGACTTCGAATGTTTCATTTTCCGATTTATACATCGATTACGAAACAGGTGAAAATACGATAAGTGTTATTTATCCGATTGATCGTGATGGTAGACGACTTGGATATGTTGGGGCGGATATGTATTTAGAAGGAATTCCTCCAATGATTAATTTATTCGAGGCCAAGGATAAGCACCACATTTTGCTATCGAGTAGTGGTCAAGTGTTGTATGACTCTCAAGGTATGTGGTCTGTGTTTGAAGGACGTAATTTACTGGCTAACGATTCAAAACTAATTGAAACAGATAAAGGGAGTTATTATGTAGAAATTCGTGGGGTCGATCGGACGGGCTGGCATTTAGTTAGTTACGCCAATGAGTCCATTGTGACTAAACCTTTAAGCAACTATTTAACGACACTAAGTTTTACGTGGATATTAGCTGGGTTATTAATCTTATTCTTTATTGGCATGTCATTAAGACCTTTGCTTCGTGATGTCTCAACGATTGATCGCCACGTGAAGAATATGGAAAAAGGCACTTTACTTACGAATATGAACATTTCTAGAAAAGATGAGGTTGGCATGATTGCGCAATCTATTGAACAAATGGGCTCGAGATTGCATTATAAAATTCAAGAAATGGATCACCAAGCGAAATTCGATCAATTGACGAACTTACCGAATCGCTTATCCATTGATACAAAATTGAATGAATGGATTGAAAACCATTCCAATGAAAATGACATTGTGGCAGTCACCTTTATGGATTTGGATCATTTTAAGCAAATTAATGATTCAAAAGGTCATGCGTATGGCGATTCGTTACTTATCCAAGTGGCAGACCGTATCCAACAACTAATACCCGAAAGCGGCTATTTTGGTCGTTTTGGTGGGGATGAATTCATCATTTTACTGCGGGCTGAAAAGAAAAATTTCTTTGACATACGTTCTACGTTACGTGATATTCACCGTACCTTTATGCAGCCATTTATTTTGCATGATCATACGTTATATGTGACGCCTTCCATGGGTGTATCTTTATTTCCAACAGATGCACAGTCACGTGAACAATTAATTGCGAATGCAGATACGGCTCTTTATAAAGCGAAGGAAACCGGCCGTAACCGTGTCATTTTCTTTAATTTTGAAATGAAGGAAGTGTTTGAGAAACAGTTAATGATGGAACAGGGCTTGCGTGAAGCGATGAAAAACGATCAATTCATGTTGCATTTTCAACCACAATTCAGTTTAGGTAGCAACCAAACTGAGAGTTTAGAAGCGCTGATTCGTTGGAAACACCCTGAATGGGGCATGATTTCACCAGCTGAATTTATTCCGATTGCGGAAAGCACGGGACATATTCAAGCGATTGGTGATTGGGTTATGGAAGCAGCTATCCGACAATTTAAAGAACTTCAAAAAGCGTATCCTCATGTCAAACGAATTGCCATTAACGTGAGTGCATTGCAACTACGTGAACCTTCGTTTACGGGAAGATTAAAAGAATTGCTGAACAAACATCAGCTGGCACCGAATTTTATTGAGCTCGAGATTACGGAGTCCCTTTTAATAGATGGTGGCGAAGAAATGTTAATGAAATTATCCAACTTGAAAGAAATGGGCGTATCGATTGCGCTTGATGATTTTGGAACAGGTTATTCTTCATTAAATTACTTGCGTTTATTGCCAATCAATCGTGTGAAAATTGATCGAGAATTCACTTGGCAAGTTGAAGGGGATCCAAAAGTTCATGCCATTGTGCAGTCGATAATTGATTTATCGCATCGACTCGATTTCGATGTGGTGGCGGAAGGTGTCGAAACGATTGGGCAATTAAACCAATTAAAAGACTGGCATGTGGATGTGATTCAAGGCTATTACTTCAGTCGACCGTTGAATCAAACCTCTCTTGAAGAGTTTTTGCGAAAAGAGTCGAATCCAACCTAGAGATTGAGTCATTTGCACCGCTACTTGTGCAGTGTTAAAATGGACGTTGAGACTAAACATTGGAAGTGATTGTATTGGTTGGTGTATTAACGAAATTATTTGACCCAAATAAACGTGATGTAAAAAGATTAGAAAAAATTGCTGATCAAGTTGAGGCATTAGCATCAGATATGGAAGCTTTATCAGATGATCAGCTTCGTGCAAAAACGGGCGAGTTCCAAGCTCAACTGCAAAACGGAACTGACATAGAAGATATTAAAGTAGAAGCCTTCGCGGTTGTTCGTGAAGCAGCTAAGCGTGTGCTTGGATTATATCCTTTCCGCGTTCAAATCATGGGTGCCGCTGCACTTCATGAAGGGAATATTTCAGAAATGAAGACTGGTGAAGGTAAAACGTTAACGTCCACTTTACCTGTATATTTAAATGCGTTGACTGGACGCGGCGTACACGTTGTAACAGTCAATGAATATTTAGCAAGCCGTGATGCACAAGAAATGGGACAGCTATTTGAGTTCCTTGGATTAACGGTTGGTTTGAATTTGAACAGTATGAATAAAGACGAGAAACGTGAAGCATATGCGGCTGATATCACGTATTCTACAAATAATGAACTAGGCTTTGATTATTTGCGTGACAATATGGTCCTGTATAAAGAGGATCATGTTCAACGTCCACTTTACTATGCAGTTATCGATGAAGTCGATTCAATCTTGATTGATGAAGCGCGTACGCCTTTAATCATTTCAGGACAAGCTGCGAAATCTGCACAGCTGTATATGCAATCAAATGCATTAGTTCGTGCACTTCGTAAGGATGACGATTTTTCATTTGATGAATCAACAAAAGGTGTTGTATTAACTGAATCAGGTATTGAGAAAGTCGAGAAAGCATTCGGCATCGATAACTTATTTGACTTAACACATGTGCGTTTGAATCACGCAATTAACCAATCGTTGAAAGCACATTCAAGTATGCATGTTGACGTAGATTATGTTGTACAAGAAGGCAATGTTGTCATTGTCGATTCTTTCACTGGTCGTTTAATGAAGGGACGTCGTTATTCAGATGGTCTTCATCAAGCGATTGAGGCAAAAGAAGGTTTGGAAATTCAAAATGAATCGATGACGATGGCGACTGTCACGTTCCAAAACTACTTCCGTATGTATGAAAAACTTGCCGGTATGACTGGTACAGCAAAAACGGAGGAAGAAGAATTCCATAATATCTACAATATGAATGTTATTGTAATTCCAACGAATCGTGTCATTAAACGTGATGACCGTGCGGATTTAATTTACGCATCGATGGAAGGGAAATATAAAGCAGTTGCGGATGATATCGCTGAGAGAAATGCAAAAGGACAACCTGTTCTTGTTGGTACTGTTGCGATTGAAACGTCTGAAATTATTTCAAAGCATTTAACGAAATATGGCATTCGTCATAGTGTTTTAAATGCGAAAAACCATGAACGTGAAGCAGAAATCGTTGCGCTTGCAGGGCAAAAAGGTTCTGTTACAATCGCAACGAACATGGCTGGTCGTGGTACGGATATTAAATTAGGTGAAGGCGTAGTTGAAGTAGGTGGCTTAGCGGTTATTGGTACGGAGCGTCATGAATCTCGCCGAATTGATAATCAGTTACGTGGTCGTTCAGGTCGTCAAGGTGACCCGGGTGTGACTCAATTCTATCTTTCGATGGAAGATGAATTAATGCGTCGTTTCGGTTCAGACAATATGCGTACCATGATGACACGTCTAGGAATGGACGATTCTGCACCGATTCAATCAAAAATGGTGTCACGTGCAGTTGAAAGCGCACAAAAACGAGTGGAAGGAAATAACTTCGACGCTCGTAAACGTTTGCTACAATATGATGATGTTCTTCGTCAACAACGTGAAATTATTTATAAAGAGCGTTTAGAAGTTCTTGAAACGGATAATATGCGCGGACTTGTGGAAACCATGATTAATGAAGTTATTGAGCGTGCAGTAGCTGCTCACCAATCGATGGAAAAACAAGGTGAAATCAATCTTAAAGGTTTAGAAGATTACATTCATGCCAACCTATTACCGGACGGAGTTTTAACGCAAGCTCATTTAGAAGGCAAATCACAAGATGAAATTGTGGAACTTCTGAAAAAGACTGTGTATGAACATTACGATGCAAAAGAAGAAGAAATGACACCTGCACGTATGCGTGAATTTGAGAAGGTTGTCTTACTGCGTTCAATTGACTCGAAATGGATTGACCATATTGATGCAATGGATCAATTACGTCAAGGAATTCACTTACGTGCATACGGACAAAACGATCCACTTCGTGAGTATCAAAACGAAGGATTTGCGATGTTCGAAGCAATGGTTGAATCCGTTCAAGAAGACGTAGCGAAATATGCCATGAAAGCTGAAATTCGCAGCAATTTACAACGTGAAGAAATCATTAAAGGCCAAGCCGTTAACCCGAAAGAAGAGGGGGGCGAGGTTAAGAAAAAACCAGTCCGTAAAGAAGAAGCAGTCGGACGAAACGAATTGTGTCCTTGCGGCAGTGGCAAGAAGTTCAAAAATTGTCACGGCGCGGTATAGGCAACGGAGGATTTAAACATGATGGAATTAGCAGACGTACGGAATGAATTAGATCGAACAGCTGGAAAATTATCTGACTTTAGGGGGTCTCTTTGACTTAGAAAACAAAGAGGCCAAAATCGCTGAAATGGACGAAAATATGTCGATGCCCGATTTCTGGGACGACCAAAACGCCGCTCAAGCAGTGATCAGTGAAGGTAATGCATTAAAAGAAATCGTTAATTCCTTCAATGAATTAATGGAAACGCAAGAAAACTTAGAAATGACACTTGAGTTATTGCGTGAAGAAGCGGACGAAGATTTGCAAGAAGAGCTTGGACGTGAAATGAAAGAATTCACAGCGAAGATGAATGACTTTGAATTGCAAATGTTACTGAGCGAACCATACGATAAAAACAATGCCATTTTAGAATTACACCCAGGTGCTGGTGGTACCGAGTCTCAAGACTGGGGCTCAATGCTACTTCGCATGTACCAACGTTGGGGCGAGAAAAAAGGATTCAAAGTGGAAACCTTGGATTATTTAGCAGGGGATGAAGCGGGAATCAAATCTGTAACGCTTGGCTTTAAAGGGCATAACGCCTATGGCTATTTGAAAGCTGAAAAAGGTGTTCATCGTTTAGTACGAATTTCACCTTTTGATTCTTCAGGACGCCGTCATACATCTTTCGTATCTTGCGAAGTAATGCCGGAGTTTAATGATGAAATTGAAATTGACATTCGCACGGAAGACTTGAAAATTGATACGTATCGCGCAAGTGGTGCAGGTGGACAGCATATCAATACAACGGATTCAGCCGTTCGTATTACGCATATACCAACAGGTGCAGTTGTTACTTGTCAGCAAGAACGGTCACAAATCAAGAACCGTGAAAAAGCGATGACGATGTTAAAAGCTAAGTTGTATGCTTTGAAAATTGAAGAACAAGAAGCACAAATGCTCGAAATTCGTGGAGAGCAAAAAGAAATCGGATGGGGCAGCCAAATCCGCTCATACGTTTTCCACCCGTACTCAATGGTAAAAGATCACCGTACAAGTGCTGAGAGTGGAAACGTACAAGGTGTAATGGACGGCGACATCGATTTGTTTATCAATGCGTATTTACGTTCTAGAATGAACTAATTCTAATAGGGAACTGCCACAGATCAGTGAAAACTGATTTATGGCAGTTTTTTAATTTTAAGAACATTAGTGTATAGATTCTAGAGTTAGGTATGATAAAAAGTATTTTCTTGAAATGCATAAATTTGTGCCCTTTTCGCGGGCGATTGCTGAACCTCCTCTCGCTTCGCTCATTGAGGGGTCTCAACTGCACGTTTCGTCCCTTTTAATTTTAAATGTTATTTCCTTATTTAGTCATTTGGGGTAATTTCGCAAGTTAAGTAACTTTCCATTATTTGAGTTATATCTATATTTTGGAACGTGTATTATAATTTTGTTGATTATCCGGGTAATACATAAGATTTGATATAGAGATGGTGAATAAATGTAATTAAAGATTAGTGTGTGAATATTTTTCTCATACAATTATAGTTATTGCCTTATTGTAGTGGCAAATAGATAAAAGATTGAACTGTGTTTGTTTGATTACTTAATGCAGTCCGCAGGGAAATTTACTCGAATATTGTTTAACTAGGATTGTTAAAATCAGTCTGAAAATTTTTGGGACTGGATTTGGACAGATCTGATTTAATATAAGAATCGCAAAAAGAATATAGTCATTTAGAATATTCCTGAGAAATGAATATACTTTCGTTAAAAAATTCAGATGAAAAAAAGGGGAATTCAATAAAATTATGAAAATTTCAGAATTAAAAAGACAAGCCAGACTTTCTTTGAGAGGAAAATGGGGCTTAGCCATTATACTTACGTTAATAGTGTTCTTGATTAATATTATTTTACCGTTAATTGTTGAAATCATCATTAGCGGCGGTTTTACGCAATGGCTTTTTCAAGATAAAACACCATTAGGGGCGTCTATATTTAACACATTACTTTATATTGTCTTATTGCCACTAACTATCGCCGTATATTGGTTTTATCTGACTTTGGTAAGAAAAGAAAATCCTGCTCTTTATAAGGTGTTTTCCATTTATAAAGATGGAAAAAATACTTTGAAACTTATTTATGCATCTATCTTACAAGGTGTTTTATTACTTTTATGGACTTTATTATTAATTATTCCTGGACTAATTAAGAGTATGTCGTATTCTCAAATGTTCTTCTTATTAAGAGATTTCCCTGAATTAACAGTCCTTGAGGCAATTTCAGAGAGTAAGAAAAGAATGCGAGGGCTTAAATGGAAATATTTTTTAATGAACTTAAGTTTTATAGGATGGGGAATTTTGTGTTTATTTAGTTTAGGTATCGGATTTTTATGGTTAGTGCCTTATATCGGGACTACTATGGCTATATTCTATAATGAATTAATCGCATCTCAGGAAAACAGTAGTAAATAATGAGTAGCAAGAAAATAAGCAGTAATGTCAATCAGAGCTTATATAAAGAAGAGTAATTTGTGTAAAGTTACTTTTCCAGCAAACGAGTTATATAGTTGAATATTCGATTTTTGAAACAATAAATAACAATAACAATAAACAGCCATCTTTGTAGAATAGACCGGTTAAATGCTTGAATGGAAACCGTTATATGGAGAACACTTGAAATAGTAAGGATTTCATCTTCCTCTACTGCTTTACTCCGCTAAACTTCACAGTTGTGTGGGTGAATGCTATACTTCTTTAGGGAAATTTTCTTTAAAGAGAGAAGGATATAGATGAATAATCGTAAAGTACGTAAAGAGCCGCATCCAGTTTTGGAGACGATCTTGGCTTATGTATATATTATTATTGGAGCGGCAATTGTCGCGGTTGGATTTAATGTGTTTTTATTGCCAAATGAAGTGGCGTCTGGTGGCGTCAGTGGAATCAGTACAATCTTGAAAGGTGTATTTGGATGGGAGCCAGGTTTTGTACAATATGCGTTTAATATTCCATTGTTTATTGCTGGTGTGATCTTCCTTGGTAAACAGTTTGGTGCACGATCACTTGCTGGAACATTGACATTACCTTTGTTCGTTATTTTGACGTCAAGTTGGGAGCCGGCAACTTTGAATCCGTTGCTTGGTGCTTTATTCGGCGGGATTTCAGTTGGAGTTGGTCTTGGGATTGTGTTTCGTGGGAATGCATCAACTGGAGGTACGGATTTAGCGGCACAAATTATTGCGAAGTACACAGGTTTAACGCTTGGAACGAGTGTTATGTTAATTGATGGATTGATTGTGTTAAGTGCGGCTCTTGTTTTTGATGTTGAAAAAGGTTTGTATGCACTTATTGGATTATTTGTAACGACGAAGACAATCGATATTATTCAGCTTGGCTTTAGCCAATCCAAAATGGTTTATATTATTACGAATAAACAAGAAGAAATACGGGATGCTATTTATACGGAGATTAACCGCGGGGTGACGAAACTTCCAGCTGTCGGTGGATATACGGACGCAGAGAAACCGATTTTACTTGTTGTCGTTTATCAAACGGAGTTTTCGAAGTTGAAGCATGTCATTAAAGCAGTGGATCCTTCAGCTTTTGTCATCGTTTCTGATGCATATGAAGTACTTGGTGAAGGTTTCAAGCGTGCTTGAAAATGGTATACTTTAGGAATCAATAGATTGTGGGAGGTAGCTAAATGAATAAAAAATTGTTAGCTGTTCTATTCGGATCAGCCCTTATGCTTGCAGCCTGTGGCGGCGGAGACGAAGAAGCGACACCAACGAATGAAGAAAATAGTGGAGAAGTAACACAATCACACGATGCTGAAAAAATTGTTCAAGCCAAATGTTCAACTTGTCACGGTGGTAACCTAGAAGGACAAGGTAATTTCCCTGCATTAAATGATGTAGGATCTCGATTATCAGAAGAAGAAATCTTATCAGTTATTCAAGATGGACAAGGTGGAATGCCTCCAAACATTATTGAAGGCGCTGAAGCAGAAGTTGTAGCAGAATGGTTATCGAATAAAAAATAAGCTGGAAAACTCCGAACACGAGAAATCGTTTTCGGAGTTTTTTTTATACTGATTTATTTTTCCAGGAAAACCACTAGTTAGAGAGTTAATTTAAGCATCCCCAGAAATTAGAAACGACAAATTTAAATTATATTAAAAGATTTCCAATTTCCTACCGATAAAAAAATAGCAAAACTAGTATTAATTTGATGGCTCTGTATTTTCTTACTCGACAATATAAAATTTTTATTAGAAAAAAGAAGGGATATTGGAAAATGTGACGAATTTTAGTCAATAGTAGGACTTATTACGTCTGTCAAAAATAAGCATAAAGTATCGAAGTGCAGGAATATCAAGAATTTACTATCGAATATTGTAATAGTACTGTAATAAAAATTTGTTGTAATTCTTGTTATAATGAGCTTGTCGGAAAAATTCTGACAGCAAGGAAAAACACATAGGTGGTTACAAATATATGATTTCAATGAAGAATGTCTACAAAAAGTACCCAAACGGTATTGTTGCTGCAAACGGTATTAATGTGGAAATTAAGCAAGGTGAATTTGTGTATGTTGTAGGTCCGAGTGGGGCCGGTAAATCGACATTCATCAAAATGATGTATCGAGAAGAACGCCCGACTAGCGGGGAAATTATTATTAACGGAATCAACATGGCACAGTTAAAGTCAAAGCGAGTTCCTTATTTACGTCGTCAAATTGGCGTTGTGTTCCAAGATTTTAAATTATTGCCACGTCTTAACGTGTATGAAAATGTCGCATTTGCTTTGGAAGTAATTGAAGAGTCTCCAAAAGTTATTCGCAAACGTGTTATGGAAGTGCTCGATTTAGTTGGCTTAAAACATAAAGCAAGAATGTTTCCTACAGAATTATCAGGCGGAGAACAGCAAAGGGTTTCCATTGCACGCTCCATCGTCAATGTTCCAAAAGTGATGATTGCGGATGAACCGACAGGAAACTTAGATCCAGAAACATCATGGGATATTATGAATTTGTTTGAAGAGATTAATAGACGCGGAACTACGGTCGTTATGGCCACTCATAATAAAGAAATAGTTAATACCATTCGACATCGTGTAATTGCAGTTGAAGGTGGACTCATCGTCCGTGATGAACACGGAGGTGATTACGGTTATGAAAGCTAGAGCACTTGGACGACATTTCCGTGAAAGTTTTAAAAGTTTAGGACGGAACAGTTGGATGACATTTGCATCTGCAAGTGCCGTTACCGTTACGTTATTGTTAGTCGGCGTATTCGTCATGATTATGATGAATTTAAATAAAGTCGCTGACGACTTAGAAAAAGATGTAGAAATGAAAGTACTAGTTGAATTAACAGCAGATGACGCTATGATTTCTCAAATTGAGGAAGACATTAAGTCAATTAACGGTGTTAGCACGGTGGTTTATTCAACAAAGGAAGCTGAACTTGAAGATTTAATTAAAGATTTCGGCGAAAATATGGGATTATCTGAACAAAATAATCCTTTACGAGCAGCCTTTTATGTAAAAGCAAAAGATCCACTTGAAACGAAAGCAGTAGCTCAACGTGTTGAGCGTGTTAAAAACGTTTACTCCGTTGAATATGGTGAAACACAAATTAAAAAGCTATTTAGCTTTTTGGATTTAGCTCGAAATATAGGGCTTGGATTAATCCTTGCACTATTATTTACCGCAATGTTTTTAATTTCAAACACGATTCGCATCACAATTGTGGCGCGTGGACGTGAAATCGAGATTATGAAACTAGTAGGAGCAACAAACTGGTTTGTCCGCGTTCCATTCATTTTAGAAGGTATGTGGATCGGAATTTTAGGAGCAATTGTCCCAATCACTCTAGTCACGGTTCTTTACGTCAATCTTTACAAAGTAGCACAGCCTTATTTAGAAGGTGAATTATTCCAATTAATGCCGCTGACACCTTTCTTGTATCAAGTTAATGGACTGATCCTTATTATGGGAATTTTCATTGGCGTGTGGGGAAGTTTTATGTCAGTTCGAAAGTTCTTACGTGTATAAGCACGATCGAAAGGGGTCTACCATGGGGAAGAAACAATCTAAATGGATGTTAGCTGGTATTACTGCGGTTCTAGGCTTATCAGTAGTTTTGACAGAGCCAGTCGCAAATGCAAACACTTTAAACGATTTAAAAGAGAAACAACAAGAGATAGAGAATAAGACGAATCAGCTAAACTCTAATATTAAAGAGAAAACAGGCGACATTACAGAAAATCAATCGAAACAAGAACAGTTATTAGCGCAAATTCAAGCATTGGATTCAGAAATTATTAAAACAGACAAAAATATTGATGCCGTTTTAGGGGAAATTAGTCGTACTACGACAGAAATTGAAAAACTTCAAGCATCGATTAAAGTTTTAGTGAAAAAAATCGCTGAACGTGACGAATTAATTAAAGAACGTCTTCGTGCCGTACAACAAAGTGGCGGAAGCGTTAACTACTTAGATGTTCTTTTAGGCGCAAGTAGTTTCGCAGATTTCATTGATCGCTTCAGTGCTGTTAATACATTAATGGACGCTGACCGTAAGATTTTGCAAGAACAAGCAGATGATAAGCAATCACTTGAAACGCAACAAGCTCAAGTAGAGGACAAGCTTGCTGAGCAAGAAAATAGTCGTGATCGATTGGTTCAATTAAAAAAGAGTTTAGATGGACAAAAAGCATCTAAAGGAAAATTAGTTGATGAATTAGAAGCGGAACAAAATAGACTTAGAGCAGAGAAAAAAGAATTAGAACATTCTAAACACGAAGCAATGGAAGTAAGTAAAGAAATTGAAAATAAAATCGTAGCAGAACAAGCTCGTTTAATCGAACTTGCTCGCCAAGCAGAAATTGCTCGTAAGAAAAAAGAAGCAGCAGAACGTGCTCGTCAAGAAGCAGCTCGTAAAAAATCTTCATCTAATAAAGCTTCGTCTGGTGGTTCAAATGTATCCGCACCATCTGTTTCCTCTGGAACATGGACACGCCCAGCATCAGGTCGTTTCTCATCTACATTTGGAGGACGTAATATCGGATCTGGGGCTGAGTTCCACTACGGTAGTGATATTGCCAACAGCATTGGTACGCCAATCGTTGCAGCAGCTGACGGAATTGTCTCGTATGCAGCGCCAATGGGTACATACGGAAATGTAATTATGATTACTCACTCAATTGATGGTCAAATTTTCACTACTGTATATGCACATTTAAATGGCTATAATGTTGGATCTGGTCAATCTGTATCAAAAGGACAAGTTATCGGTCAAATGGGTAATACGGGTCGCTCAACTGGACCACATTTACACTTTGAAATTCATAACGGTCCATGGAATGGATCTCGTTCTAACGCGGTCAATCCAATTCGTTACGTATCATTTTAAGTAAAATGCTAGGCACTCACTATCAATAAACTGATAGTGAGTGCCATTTTTGAATAGAGCGATAGTTT
Organism: Paenisporosarcina quisquiliarum; assembly: GCF_043641925.1. Taxonomy (GTDB): domain Bacteria; phylum Bacillota; class Bacilli; order Bacillales_A; family Planococcaceae; genus Paenisporosarcina; species Paenisporosarcina quisquiliarum_A. The sequence continues at coordinate 4,047 of NZ_JBHZRU010000006.1, read as the reverse complement.
ATTGGAAAAGCTTAGAAACAAATAGGACAGGATTGTGTCAGATGGGAATATTAGCTCGGAACGACATAATAATTTCGATTTGCGCCATATTGATCCATCAGCTGGATCAAAAACCAAGTTTCCAAGCAAATTTCTACAAAAATCCCCCAGTTTCATATACGATAGAGGGTATACATATTATTTTATTTTAAAGGAGTTGTGTGGCGTTGCCGGTCACTGAGTGGTTTATTATTAAATCGTTAACTGTTCCTTCTTCATGGGTTGCTGTTTTATTGGCGTTGATACTGACTGGTATTGTGGTATGGCGTGTATTTGGGAAAGAGACGGAAGACTGGTATTCTGATGCAGCGATTTTGTTTTTATTAGTTTGGAAGTTAAGCGTCGTTGTGACTGATTTTGATATGATCTTGGATTCTCCATTATCGATTCTCTATTTTAATGGTGGCGAGACTGGTTTGTATTTAGGGGTCATTGCTGCATTGGGTCGCTTATTTTGGCAACTTCGCCGTAAGGGCTGGCCGGAACGTGAGCTTGTGGCCATGTTGATTGCAATGGTCATGGTACAATCCTTGTATCAATTGTTTATGGTTTTATTAAACGAAGCAGAGATGTGGCAAAAGATTTTGACGGTACTTGTGTTTGTTGGGTTAACGATGTTGACTTGGCAGAAAGCAAAGCTTTCCAGTGTGTGGAGAATCCAGTTAACGATTTTGTTTTTAGCCGGACATTTGTTTGTTTCAACCTTACAACCACGAGGATTCGTACAAACACCTTTATTTGTGACGGGCTTATTCGTTCTTTGCAGCGTGGCTATTTACGTGGTCACACATAAACAACAGGAACAAATGGGGGAGAAATTATGACGAAGAAAGTGTTTGGTTTGATTTTGGTGGCTGCGTTGATTGCCATTGCAGTCACGAGCATGGTGAAAAAAAATGTCGATCAGGAAGATTCGTTTGACGATGAGCAACGCGGAGTAGATTTAGTAGGAGTTGCTGCCAATGAAGGACTTAACAAAGGCGAGCAAGCACCTGATTTTGAATTAACTACTTTAGCTGGCGAACCGATTCGTTTGTCTGAGTTACAAGGGAAGAAAGTTATCTTAAATTTCTGGGCGACATGGTGTCCTCCTTGTAAAGCTGAAATGCCTCATATGCAAAACTTCTATGAAGATTATGCAGAAGCAGAAAATGTAGAGATTGTTGCTGTGAATTTAACAAGCGGAGATCGTGAAGCAAGTGTTGAGGAATTTGTGAAAGACTATGGTTTAACTTTCCCAATCCCAATGGACGTAGAGGGTGAGGTTGGACAAAAATTCCAAGCCGTTACTATTCCGACTTCTTATATTATTGATACAAATGGACTGATTCAACATAAAATTGTTGGTCCAATGGATGAAACGATGATTCAAGATTTTGTTTCGAATATCAAATAAGCTGTAGTTTTCCTATAAATCTGGTTCTTCTCAGTCGTAACTCCCTAGGCTCGTTCATACAATGGTATGAAGATGTAGGGAGGCGATAGATGTGAGAAGAAGCCGGATTTTTTTGTTTGTCCTTTTAATTATCATGATCATTAGTTTCATCGTGTTTTGGTCTCCGTTTCAGAAGAATTCAGAGGAGAAATCCATTAGTGATATTCCAGCCATCAATGAAGCTTATGCACGGATATTAGAAAGTTCTGTCCATCCGGTTAAAAGCGAATTGTTGGTCGAAGGTGCACTAAGAGGGATGGCAGAGACAGTCAAAGATCCGTATAGCCGTTACTTAACGAAAGAAGAAGCCAAAGCGCACAAAGAATCGTTAGCAGATGAACGGGTTGGAATCGGCCTTGAAGTGATGGAAAGCAATGGACGATTTATCGTTGTAACACCTGTTAAGGAATCGCCTGCAGCAAAAGCGGGTGTCAAACCGTATGACGAAATCGTTCGGGTAAATGGTGAACGGATGGAAGGCAAAAGTTTGTCGGAACTCCTAAAAGCGATTAAGGGTGAAAAGGGAACGAAAGTATCGTTAACAGTTTTCCGTGGGGATGAAAACCGTCACGTCGAAGTCAGCATGAGACGAGATTCGCTTCAAATTCACACCGTTACGAGTGAATTAATTGAAAAAGATGATCTGAAAATTGGTGTCGTTACAATCACCATGTTTGGAGAGAAGACGGCTGAAGAGTGGGAGAAACATACTCGATCCCTCGTTAAACGTGAAGTGGACGGTCTATTAGTCGACGTGCGAGGTAACCCAGGAGGCTATTTACATAGCGTTGAAGCCATTGCATCTACCATGTTAGACAAAGGTGCCACTTATGCATATATGCAAGATGCAGAGGGTGTCCTTGAGCCGCTACCGGTTGTAGGCCAAAAAGAAGATGCTTATATCAACACGATGCGGAAGATGCCACTTGTTTTATTGCAAGATGAAGGCAGTGCTTCAGCAAGTGAAGTGTTAAGTGGCGCATTGAAATCAAATAAACGTGCGTTAATTGCGGGTACGAAGAGCTTCGGAAAAGGAACGGTGCAAGAAACTTGGGATCTTTCAAATGGTGGAGAAATCAAGTTATCGTCACACAAATGGTTAACACCGAGTCAAGAATGGATTCATGGCAGTGGCATTAAAGTAGATTTCCTTGTTGAATCAAATGAATTATTTCAACTGAATCCACAAATCTCTACAGGCACTTATCGCGTAGGCGATTACCACGAAGATGTAGCCTACGCACAAAAAGTGTTAAAGGCTCTTGGTCACTCCATTTCTCGCGTAGATGGCTATTTTGATGAAGGTACGGCGAAAGCCATCGAACAATTCAATGAGAAAGAAACGAAAAAAGCATCACCAGACATGAATCCTGTGTTCTTCCAAAATCTAAGACAAAAAGTAGTTACCTTCAAATCAAGTAAGAAAAATGACGACCAACTTCAAATGTCGATCGGCTATTTGTTCCATGCTGTGCAAAGATAGGGGGGCTGTCCAAAAGTCGAAAATGTGACTTTTGGACACTCCCTTTTCTTTAACAAAAAAGAAGTAGCTGATTTTCATTGCAGCGGACGCTTTCCGAGGGGCAATGCTTCAGCCGCTTCCTTCGATTCTCTCAGTCTAGGGTCTTTAGCACTTACTAATGGAGGCCACTGAAAAAGACATGTTTTCTGGTTATCTGTAAGATTGGAGTATCATAAAAATAAAAAAGGGACTTCATTTGGATATTAAATCCAATTAAAGTCCCGTTTTAGAATCATTTACTGCCCTATTTGAGCTCTTTTTCATCAATCAGTTTGATAATTCGCTTCATATTGACTGCGAAAATGGTGGAGGCTGCCTGAATGTGCATGCCAAATAAGCCCGAGGTAATGGCTTTGTTGTACCCATGGGCGTTTTTCAATTCGCTATTTTTGGCCTCGATTTTATAGCGAGAACGAGCCAGTTCTTTAAACTCTTCTGTATTTTGAAAAGACTCTTGTTCAAGATGTATCGACTTGGGGATTGCAATGGAGTATGTTTTGGTCTTTGCCCCATCTCTATAACAACCATCCCGTAGCGGACAGGACTTACATATACTCACATCCCAAAAATATTTGAGTTGGTCACTTCGAGTCTCGTCAATCCTTCTTTTGATGCGTCCCTTCGTCTTTGAGAGGTGCCCTGCTGGGCACATGTATCTTTCAGCGTCCTTCACGTAGATGAATCGATCTTCTTTTCTAGCCCCATGAGTAATCACAGGGTGTAGTTTTGATATGAGTTTAAATCTTTTCGTCTCGGCATACTTTAAATTTGTTCTACCAGAATAAGCAGTGTCTCCGATCACGTGTCTGATTTCCATTCCTGAAGCTTCACTCTTTTCTACGAGCTCGGCAAGATATTTGCCATCTGCCTTATCACCAGCTGTGATGACCGCGGCCGTGATAATACGTTCATCAGTCATCGCAAGATGAGATTTGAAGCCGAAGAAGGAATGGTCAGCTGATTTATAACCGGTCTTCGCATCTTTATCCTCAGAGAGTTTTGACTCGTGTTCGCAGTCCTGCAGGACTTCTTTCACTACATTCAATTTTGT
>NZ_JBHZRU010000005.1:0-168788 GCF_043641925.1 Paenisporosarcina quisquiliarum | reverse complement strand
GGATATTGATTTTCCTGCAGGAATTTCTCAAGACCTTGCGAATAGACTCCTGTAGCTTCGAATACGATTTCAGGCACTTGACCATCGAGATCTGTTAAGGAATCAATGCGCTTTTTTAGTGATTGAAAACCGGTTTGGTTATGTTCCAATTCGCCTTCATGGTGGCAGTGCTGATTGTGATCGTAAACGACCATCGTACTTTTTCCCATACTGACATCAAAAGCGATAACGTGTTTCATACGTTTCCTCCTTTTTCATTCTTCATAGAAGTCCATCACAGTGCCTTATCGATTCCACTTTCTTATACACGGTCTCGAAGACCCAACATACTAATCTGATTCTGATAAGGGTGTGAAGTGAGTCGGTTTCCTGATTCGGATTCTAAGACCCCAGCGTCCGCACGACTTCCCTTCACTTCTACAAAAAAATAGTAGCACAAACCGTGGCCTTGGTTTGTACTACTAATGTTAGTATGTTTCCGGGGGGCACGGCTTTAGCCGCTTCCCTCGCGATGCTCAGTCCAGGGTCTAAATCTCGTGCTGATCCCCTCGGAGTCGCCGCCTCCATTCCAAACAACTAGAAATCGTTTAAATTTGAATATAATTTTATCCATTTTGTTTATTATAAAATAGCAACTCTAATCTCTACTAATTGGAAAATGGTTGTCTATTGCTTCAGAGATAAACGAAAGGAATAGACAACAAGCTTCTTTATTAATCATTTGAAATATATTTATACAAAACCAGCAATCAGTTAAGTGGTATTATTGTCAATTATCCGTTTAAGCAGAGATCGTTGATTGGAGCGCAAGGCGGCGACTCCAGTGGGAATAGCACGAGCTGAAAGCCCCAAAGGAACAAAGTGACGAGGAGCTTGAAGCCGTGCCCACGGAAAGCGTCCGCCTGAAGTGGAAATCAAATTAATTCGAATTTCATTATAATATATAGCATTAATAAATTTTCATCAACAAGAAAACTCCGTACAAAATGTACGGAGTTTAGTTGATTAATTTGATTTCATTTTTTTGAATTCTTCAGTAAGCATTGGAATTACCTCGAAAAGATCTCCAACAATTCCGTAGTCAGCTACCTTGAAGATATTCGCTTCAGGGTCTTTATTAATAGCAACGATGATTTTCGAGTTTGACATACCAGCCAAATGTTGAATTGCTCCCGAAATACCAGCTGCAATATATAAATCTGGTGTTACAACTTTACCAGTCTGACCGATTTGAAGTGAGTAATCACAGTAATCAGCATCACAAGCACCACGAGAAGCTCCTACTGCCCCACCTAATAGGTCCGCAAGTTCTTTTAATGGTTCGAAACCATCTTCACTCTTCACTCCACGGCCACCAGCAACGATTACTTTTGCTTCTGATAAATCAACGCCTTCAGTTGATTTACGAACAACTTCTTTAATAATCGTACGAAGGTTTGTAATATCTACACTCACAGATGACACGTCACCAGAACGGCTTTCATCATGTGCTAGAGGTTCGATATTGTTTGGACGAATCGTTACAAAAACGATTCCTTCTTTGATTTTTACTTTTTCAAATGCTTTACCAGAGAAGATTGGGCGAATGAATACTGCACCTTCTCCTTCTCCTTCAATATCAGTAACATCAGAAATTAATCCTGATTGTAATTTACTTGCTACTTTTGGAGATAAATCTTTACCTAATGCCGTATGCCCAAAGACAACAGCATCTGGTTTTTCATTTTCAACGACAGCCATGAATGCTTGGCTATAGCCGTCAGATGTATATGTTTTTAAATGAGGATGTTCAACCGTAACAACACGATCTGCCCCATAATGAATCATTTCATTTCCTAAAGCTTGTACAGAATCTCCTAGTAAAATAGCGACAACTTCTCCGCCACCAGATATTTTTTTAGCAGCTGCAATTGCTTCAAACGATACATTACGTAAAACGCCTTCACGCGCTTCACCCAAAACGATAACTTTTTTTGTCATGATGTGTTTTCCCTCCAATACAAATGTTCAGATCCGATTATATGACTTTTGCTTCTGTACGAAGTAACTGTACTAATTCTGTTACTTGAGCAGAAATGTCGCCTTCTAATACGCGACCTGCTTCTTTTTTAGGAGGCAAGTAAATGTCAATTGTCTCCGTTTTTGCAACAACATCGTCTTCATCAATATCTAAATCGTCTAGTTCCACTTCATCCAATGGTTTCTTTTTAGCTTTCATAATCCCCGGAAGTGATGGATAACGTGGTTCATTTAAACCTTGTTGAGCTGTTACTAAAAGTGGTAAAGAAGTTTCAATTACTTCTGAATCCCCTTCAACATCTCTTACAATGCTAACTTGAGTTCCGTTAATTTCTAACTTAGTAATTGTTGTTACATAGTTAATATCAAGTAAATCAGCAACACGTGGTCCTACTTGTCCTGATCCGCCATCGATTGCTACGTTTCCTGCTAAGATTAAGTCTGGATTTTTGTCTTTTAGGTAGTCAGCTAAAATCTGTGCTGAAGTGAATTGATCAAGTTCATCAATATCGTCTTCAACATTTATTAACACAGCTTTATCAGCACCCATTGCTAATGCAGTTCGAAGCTGTTTTTCAGCTTCCTCGCCACCCATAGTTAAAACGGTTACTTCCCCGCCATGAGCATCGCGAACTTGAATTGCTTCTTCAATTGCATATTCATCATAAGGATTAATAATGAATTCTGCACCATCTTCTTGAATTTTCCCACCTGAAACAACGATTCTTTCTTCTGTATCGAATGTACGTTTTACCAACACATAAATATTCATGTGACAGACCTCCCAATACTTGTAATTAGTTTCCTTTAAACACAGGCTCTCGTTTCTCAAGGAAAGCTTGAATGCCTTCTTTTGCGTCTTCTGAAACGAAAACGGTTCCAAAAGATTGTGCTTCAGCTTTTACACCTTCATCATACGAGTAAGTTTTTGCAAATTGCAACATTTCAATGGATGCTTTAACTGCAACAGGACTCTTTTTAGCTACTTTTTTTGCTAATTCCATCGTCTTAGCTTCAAGTTCCTCTTCAGCAAATGCACGATTTGCTAATCCCCATTGGACAGCCTCTAAGCCAGTAATAGGTTCACTAGTAAATAGCATTTCTGCTGCTTTTGGAACACCTACTAGTCGAGGAAGTCTTTGTGTGCCAGCAAAACCAGGTATTAACCCTAATTGAAGTTCTGGCAATCCTAGTTTAGCATTCTCAGATACGATTCGCAGATGACAGCTCATAGCGAGCTCTAATCCCCCACCAAGTGCAGCACCATGAATTGAAGCAATAACTGGTTTAGAGAAACGTTCAACACGTTCGAAAATTTCTTGTCCACTTGCAGCTAGTGCAGAGAACTCTTCCCCAGTTTGAATAGATGTAAACTCTTTAATATCTGCTCCTGCAGAAAAGAAACGTCCTTCTCCTTGTAAAACAACAACACGCACATCTTTATCGTGTTCAACTGCGTTTAACAATTCATTGACTTCAAGAATCAATGCTCTTGATAATGCATTTGCAGGTGGTCGGTTAATTTTTACAACCGCAACATAATCTTCGATTGTCCAACTTAAAAACTCCACTCACTTCACCCTTTCAGTTATGCTCTCATACCACTAAGAAGTAACTTTTGCACTTTTGGAGCTAATTTCATTAGATCGTATTTTTGATCATTCATGACCCACGTTGTAATGGTCTCATCAATTGTACCAAACACCATGTGACGAGCAAGTCGTATGTCCAAATCTTTATTAAATTCTCCATTTTCCAGTCCTTCAATCAAAATGTGATCAAGCAAGACAAGATATTCTTTTAAAACATCGTTAATCTTTAATCGAATATCTTTATTTGACTGGCGTAACTCCAACTGAGTAACGATTGCTAAATGGTGATCAGTTGCTAGTACACGGAAATGATTATCAATCATCTTCAAAAGCTTTTCACAAGCAGTTGATTCATCTTTAATAATCTGTTTTAAATTTTCGACGAACACGCCCATTTTTTCGGTGAAAACCGAAATGAGAATATCTTCCTTGTTTTTAAAATACAAATAAATGGTTCCGTCAGCGACACTTGCTTGTTTCGCGATTTTAGAAACTTGTGCTTGGTGGTACCCGTTTTCAGCAATAACAATAACGGCAGCATCAATTATTTGTTTATATTTCGGTTTGTCTCGTTTCAATAAATTCACCACCAAAAAAAGAAAATATGAATGACTATTCATTCATATTTTCATATTATTATGAACAAGCTGTGCGTGTCAAGAAATCTCTCTAAGAAATCTCGGAAGCTTGTTTTACTTTTTCTTTTTCTTCATCAACTAATGAGCGACGTAAAATTTTTCCGACCGCCGTTTTCGGTAATTCTTTTCTGAACTCATAAATTCTCGGTACTTTATAAGACGCTAAATGTTCGCGACAGAACGTGTTTAATTCTTCTTCAGAAATATTTTCTTCTTCTTTTAACACGATATATGCTTTTACTGTTTCGCCTCTATATGGATCTGGTATTCCAGCAACCACACATTCTTGAATCGCAGGATGTTCATATAAAACTTCTTCTATTTCACGAGGATAAATATTAAATCCACCTGCTATAATCATATCTTTCTTACGATCAACAACATAGAAGAAACCTTTTTCATCCATATAACCTAAATCTCCGGTTAATAACCAACCATCACGCATTGTTGCAGCTGTTTCTTCTGGTCGATTCCAATAACCTTTCATAATTTGTGGACCTCGTACACAAATTTCTCCAATTTCTCCAGGTGGCAATGGTTCAGTTGAATCCATTTGGAAAATCGCAGCTTCTGTATCTGGCCAAGGAACTCCTACAGAGCCTTTAATTCTCTCAACGTCCCACACAAAATTGGCATGAGTAACAGGAGAAGATTCCGTTAAGCCATATCCCTCGACTAACTTTCCGCCGGTAACTTGTTCAAACTTGTCTTGAACTTCTACTGGAAGCGGTGCAGAACCACTTAAACAAGCTTCAATTGACGACAAATCGTACTTCGCAATATCTGGATGATTTAATAGTCCAATATAAATAGTTGGTGCACCAGGGAACAATGTTGGCTTTTGTTTATCAATCGTTTTCAATGCCGAGTCCACATCAAATTTCGGTAATAAAACCATACGATTTCCTAACATAACAGACAGGATTAAAACAGTGGTCATTCCATACACATGGAAGAATGGTAAAATCCCTAAAATCGTCTCTTCCCCTTTTTTACACTTATAAAGCCATGCATCACACATAGAAGCATTTGAGATTAGATTTTTGTGCGTCAGCATAACACCTTTAGGGAAACCAGTTGTACCACCAGTATACTGCAAAATTGCAATATCTTCTTCAAAATTGAAAGCATTTTCTAAAGGTTCAGCCTTAGCTACTTTCATAATTTCAGGGAATAGGTGATTCATTCCACGATGCTCTACTTTAACACTAAAGCCATATTGCTTTTTCTGAATAAAAGGATACACCAAATTTTTCGGGAATGGTAAATAGTCTTTAATACCCGTAATGATAACGTTTTCAAGATTCGTTTCTTTTAAAACCTTCGAAATACGTGGGAATAAAATATCAAGAGACAAAATCGCTTTAGCTCCAGAGTCCTTCATTTGATAAGAAATTTCCCGTTCTGTGTACAAAGGATTTGTTTGTACTACAATTGCACCAGCATACAAAATACCGTAGTAAGCAATTACATTTTGAGGACAGTTAGGTAGCATAATTGCTACTCGATCCCCTTTTTCAATTCCTATCGTGCGTAAGTAGTTAGCAAACTTTAAAGCAGATTCATATAATTCGCTATACGTGACATCTTTCCCAAGAAAATGAATGGCTACTTTTTCCGGATAATTCTTATAAGCACGCGTCAAATATTCTTGAACAGGTATTGGATCGTAATTAAGCGTGTGCGGAATTTCGGGTGGATATTGTGATAACCAAGGTTTTGCCGTCATTGTATTTCCCCCTTTTTTAAATCGTTTGAATATTCCTATTCTTCATTATAGAGAAAAATGAATCGACATTCAATTCAATCTAGAAAAAAACATGGGACAATTTTCTTATCCCATGCATCCGACTTACTGAAGATATAAATAGACTATGCCCACTACAATAAAAAGTACACAAACGCCTAATAAAATTTTCGCTAACTGCTCCACTTAATCCGCTCCTAAGATATGCTCGCTCCAATGACAAAGGACAGCCCTACTGAAATCGATAAGGAAATAAAACCGACAGACCGATTGTCTTGTTCAATTTCACGATCAATATTAAATTTAGGGGTGAAAAATTCAAATAAGAAATAGGCTAATACAAGAAGGAAAAATCCATAAAGTCCCCAACCCATAATTTCAGGTAATGAATTGTGATTTTCAATCGAATATTTGAAAATATTGGCCACACCAAAAATTTTACCACCTGTTGCCATTGCTACAGCAATATTACCTTTTTGAATTTCTTCCCAGTTGTTGTACTTCGTAACAAGTTCAAAAACAATCATCGTTAAAATAATACATAAAATTGCTACACTAAAATAACCTGCTGTTTGAACAAGGGGGTTTTGCCAAAAATCAATACCTAACATTTACATTGCTCCTTCAAATCTTTCTTGCTAATACGGATGAGCAAAGAGATGGTTTCATTTATTTCAATTCAACCATCGTCACTCCATGGCCACCTTCACCCGCTTCACCAAATCGATAACTCTTGACGCGGGAGTGATTTTTCAGGAATTGCTGTATTCCTTGTCGCAAAGCACCTGTTCCCTTGCCATGAATAATCGATACTTGGTGATAGTTGGACAGAACAGCATCATCAATGTATTTTTCAGCTCTCATAATCGCATCTTCGTATCTCTCACCACGTAAATCGAGCTCAAGTTTAACATACGAATCACGACCTTTAACATTTGTCATAGCAACTGTTTGTTTTTGTTTCTCAGGCTTCATGTATTCCAAATCGGATTCGTGACATTTCATTTTTAAGATACCAATTTGAACGATCCATTCATTGCTTGAGACTTTATCTAGCAGCGTTCCTTTTTGGCCATAGCTTAGTACTTTTACTTCGTCACCTTGAGTTAAAGTCATCTGTCGCTCATTCAATTGTTTTTGTTTCTTCAAAACTTTGTTTTCAGGAGCGGCTTTTTCCAGTCGTTTTCTAACATCAATTAATTCATGTTCTTTAACGGTTTGATTGGCATTCATTTGCATCTTACGTAATTCTGCAATTATTCCATCTGCTTCACGTTTCGCTTCTTCAACAATTTTACGAGCTTTTTCTTTCGCCTTTTGTTCCAATGTTTCTTTTTTCTCATCTAATTGTTGCAGCTGTTCATGTAAATCTGATTTAAGCTTTTCAGAATCTGAAAGATTGATTTTTGCTAATTCCGCATCTTTTTCAAACTGTCTTCTACTTGTTTCTAATGAAGCAATCATCGATTCCACTTCGTGACGATCAGTGCCAGTAAAGGATTGAGCATGTGAAATAATGTGACTCGGTAAGCCGAGACGTTTCGAAATTTCAAAGGCATTACTTCTTCCAGGTACACCTATCAATAGTTTGTAGGTTGGACTAAGTGTTTCTACATCAAACTCAACACTCGCATTTGCTACGCCATCCCGGTTATATCCATAAGCCTTTAGCTCAGGATAATGGGTTGTCGCCATTACTCGAGCTCCGCGACCGTGTACTTCATCCAATAAGGAAATAGCTAGGGCTGCACCTTCTTGCGGATCTGTGCCTGCGCCCAATTCATCGAATAATACTAGACTATTTTCATCAAATTTCCCTAGAATATCAACTATATTAACCATATGAGACGAGAAAGTACTCAAGCTTTGTTCAATCGACTGCTCATCTCCTATATCCGCAAACACTTGATCAAATACAGCAATTTCAGAGCCGTCAAGGACAGGAATCGGTATTCCTGCTTGCCCCATTAATGTACATAATCCAACTGTTTTAAGGGTGACTGTTTTACCGCCCGTATTTGGTCCCGTAATGACGATTGCAGTAATATCCTTGCCAAATTCAATACTATTTGGTACAGCTTCATCTTTATCTAGCAATGGATGTCGAGCTTTTATTAAGCGAATGATTCCATTGTTATTAACTGATGGTTTTGTACAATTATTCGCTTGTCCATATTTTGCTTTCGCCAGAATTACATCGATTTCACCTAATATGTTAACTAAGGTAAACAAGTCATGAGCCACAGTCTGAACTTCTAATGACAGAGCGATTAAAATTCGTTCAATCTCTTCTTGCTCCTTCATCTTCAATCTACGAATTTCGTTATTCGCTTGGACTACCGCATCTGGTTCAATAAATAATGTTTGTCCTGATGATGATTGATCGTGCACAATTCCACCATAATTACTGCGATATTCTTGTTTAACAGGAATTACATAACGATCATTACGTATCGTCACAATAGAATCGGATAACATTTTAGAGGCATTTTTACCTCTAGTATAGCTTTCAAGTTTCTCTCGAACGCGACTTTCTTGGGCTCTCAACGATTGTCGAATTGTTCGAAGCTGCGTACTAGCACTATCAAGGACATGACCATTGTCATCAATACATGCAACGATTTCATGTTCTAAAGCTGTTAATATTGGTAATGCTTGTTTATGTTCAATGAAATATGGAATGGCAATTTCTTTCGATTCTTCTACTGCTTCAAAAAATTGACGTAGAATACGACTCGCTCTAATTGTACTTGCGATTTCCATTAATTCCGTTGGACTTAACATCCCACCAATTTGAGCTCGCTTTGCGTGACCACGCACGTCAAATATACCACCCATTGGCACATTGCCTCTAATTCTTAGTAAGGCAAGACCTTCATCCATTTCATCTAATAGACGTGTGACTGTTTCTAAATCAATAGAAGGCTCTAATTGATCAAGATGAGATCGACCTAGTGAGGACGTACAAAAATAGGCAACTTGTTCTCTAATTTTATCAAATTCTAGTGTTTTCAATGCGCGTTTAGCGATCATCCAAAACACCTCCATTTACTCTTTTATTGTAGTTATTTTAATTGCTGATCCTGTATTTTATAAAGGACTCTCAAATTGTAATGCTAGGTAAAAAAATTTTTTTACAATTACTTTAAATAGTCAATCAGTTTTTCGATTGACCAAGTATTAACGATATTAGATTCTTTTAACCAAGCTTTTTGTGCGTATTTGACACCTGTATCCATAAATCGCAATTGATCAATGCTATGCGCATCTGTATTAATCGCAATTGGTACCTGTAATTCTTGAGCTTGAACTAAATATTCAGTCGCTAAATCTAATCGATGAGGATTTGCATTTAATTCGAGAATTTTGCCATATTTAGCAGCCCACTCAATTAATTGTGGAACATCTGGATTATAGCCTGCTCTTTCTCCTACAATTCTACCTGTAGGATGAGCAATCATGTCAACATGTTTATTTTTCATTGCGGTTAACAATCGTTCCATGATCTTTTCTTGTGGTTGACTGAAGCTTGAGTGTATAGAAGCAATAACAAAATCAAGTTGTTCGAGAATTTCATCGTCAAAATCTAAAGATCCATCAGGTAATATGTCCATTTCTGTTCCTGCTAAAATATGAATGGATGGATACTCTTTTCGAAGTTTATGGATTTCTTCCATTTGCTCCATTAACCGTTCTGCAGATAAACCATTTGCTACACGTAGATAATGTGAATGATCAGTTATGGCTATATGGGTATAGTTCTTTTCAATACAAGCCTCTATCATTTCCCGAAGTGAGTGCGCTCCATCAGACCATGTGGTATGCATATGTAAATCAGATTTAATCGCTTCTAAGTGTAACAAGGTTTTTAATTCATCGATTCGATCAAACTCTTTTGAATCTTCTCGAACGGCTGGTGGAAAATAAGGTAGACCGAAATGGCCAAAAAATGCTTCTTCGGACTCAAACGTTAGATTCGTGCCGTCTTCTTGTTCCACTCCATATTCACTGATTTTCTTTCCTTGAGATTTGGCAATTTGTCGCAATTTAACATTATGATCTTTAGACCCTGTAAAATGGTGAAGCGCTGTAATAAATGCCTCAGGCTCGACAATTCGAAAATCCACATCAATCAGCTCTTCCAGTTCAATCGTAACGGAAACTTTTGTTTCTCCAGCAGCAATAATTTCTTTAACTGGAAGGAGCTTTAACAATGCTTCTTTTACATCAACAGGATGCTTAGTCGAAATAATAAAATCAAGATCCTTACTCGTTTCTTTTACACGTCTAAAGCTCCCCGCAACAGAGAAACGATCCACCTGTTTTATATTACTAACGATGTCTTCAATTAATAGGACAACTTGATCAAAACGCCAAATCGGTAATCGATCAGGTCGGGAATTAAATTGTTCGATTTCTTTTAAGATTTTCTCTTCAGTCTTCGCAGCAAATCCAGCTAAATTTTGCACTTTTCCATCTAAACAAGCTTGTTTTAATGATTCCATCGAATCAATGCCTAGTTCCTGATACAGCTTTGCAATTTTCTTGCCGCCTAAACCTGAAAGTTTTAATAGAGGTAAAAGACTACTTGGCACTGATTCTTCTAATTCAATTAATACGGTTGATTTTCCGGTCTCAAGTAATTCTTCTATTACAGATGCTGTGCCTTTTCCAATTCCTTTAAGCTTCGTTACATCATCCATTTCCGAAAGACTTCTTGGGTCCAGTTCGAGTGCTTGAGCTGCCTTTCGAAAAGCGGAAACTTTGAATGGGTTTTCACCTTCCAATTCCATATAAAGAGCAATTTTTTCGAACGTACGAATAATTTGTTTTTTATTGATCATAAACAGCCACTCCTTTAATAAAAAGTCGTTGTATTTTTTCGGAATAATAGTGTGTATCCAATGAAACTCTCATTGTGAATAAAAGCAATCCAATTTCAAAAAACAACCAGATCAATCATAGTTATTTATCAGTTTAAAAAAACTTCTCTCCTAAGAGAGAAGTCATGATTTCACATAAATGTACCACCAATCTTTAACTGTATCAGATAAAAATGGCGTATTCTCTAATAGATAAGTAGCTAAAACCGAATTGTTCATTAGATTTTGGAATGGAGCAATCGGTAATAACGCGATTACATAAAGTATAATAAAGAGAATAATATACAACTCAATGAATCCTAAAATCGCACCAGCGATTCTACTTACAAAACCTAAGACGGGTAAATATTTCAAGAAATCAAACATCGAAGCTACTAATTGAAGAGCGAATTTAATAACAAAGAAAATAATGGCAAATGCAATTAGTTGATAAAAAGTCTGATCTAAATCCAAACGATCAATAGCTAATGTTAATGTTGAATCCGAATCCACTGTAGGATATGGAATCCAAAGAACAAATTTTTCTGCTAGTGGTTTATAATAGGTATAAGCAACAATGAGAGCAATAATGAATCCAGTCATGTGAATCAATTGGACAATTAAACCTCTTTTAGCTCCAACTACTAAACCTACAATTAATAAGACAAGAATAAGTATATCTAACATGAATTCAACCCTTTAACCTTTTAATTTCTTCTTCTAGTAATTCTACTTGCTCTTTCAATTTCACATATTCATGGACCGAATTTACGGCTGTAAGTACCGCTAATTTAGCACTGTCTAGTGAGGGGTTATGTGAATTGATTTCGCGCATTTTATCGTCAACCATAGATGCGACTAGGCGCATATGACCTGACGTTTCAGATCCAATCATTTTATACGATTGGCCATATATATCAACAGATATTCGATTTTTATGTAGTTTTGTCAAATTCGACCCTCCCCAACAAAATACTAGTCATTATCATACCATGAAATGGATACACATGTGAATACTGAGACACGAAAGGAATCCTGTCATGACCAATCAAGTTATTCAATTAAACGCTAAACAGTTATCTGAAGTTGCCACTTACTATGATACTCATAAGATTATTCGCTCTGCACCTGGTGTTGTTTTCGCGGCTAAACTAACGGATACATCTATTACTGGATATAAGTCAGGCAAGGTTTTATTCCAGGGGGCTGGTGCAGAAAGAGAAGCAAATCGTTGGAGCAGTGATTTGCTAAAACCAAAAGTAAGTGCTGCAAAAGGTGATACTTTACCTCTTGGTTTCTCTCAAACTTCAGTCATTGGATCTGATGAAACAGGAACTGGCGACTTTTTTGGACCGATGACGGTTGCCGCATGTTTCGTCTCGTCCGATCAAATCGAATTAATCCAAGAACTTGGTGTGAAAGATTCGAAAATGCTGACAGATCCACTAATGCGTAAAATTGCTCCTGACTTAAAAGAAGTATTGACCTACAGTATTTTAACGTTAGGAAATGAAAAATATAACAAAGTTCAGTCTAAAGGTTGGTCACAAGGCAAAATCAAAGCCCTTTTACATAACCAAGCTTTGAAACATGTACTGAACAAAATGAGACCTCAAAAACCAGATTACATTTTAATTGATCAATTTGCTGAACGTGGCATTTATTACAATCACATCAAAATGGAAAAAGAAATAATTAGAGAAAATATACTTTTCTCAACCAAAGCTGAACAATTACATGTAGCAGTTGCAGCAGCTTCCATATTAGCACGTGTTGCCTTTTTAGAAGAGATGGATCGATTAAGTTTAAATGCAGGTGTAACTCTTCCTAAAGGAGCCGGTTCCAAGGTGGATGAAGTTGCTGCCAAGATTATACTATCAAAAGGTGAAGATTATTTATCAACTATTACGAAAAAACATTTTGCGAACACTGGAAAAGCATTGGCAATTGTTAATAAGAAGAGAAACAACTAATTAAATCGGACTGTCCAATACGTCATGAAACACGACATTTATGGAGAGTCCTTTTTCTTAAAGTTGAAGGACAGGAAGTTCATTTATGGCGTCTACCTTGTTGCGTTATTATAGCGGTAGACTCGTATAATTGCGGTAGATCTACATAATGTCGTTTGAGCTTCAGAATATAGCGGAAAAATCGATTAATATGGAGTTTGCGATCATTAAATTGGCGATAGATATGAATTCACTAACCAACATCAAATTTTCACCACCGCCAAAGACATTCAAGAAAACGCTAACCGTCAACATTCCTCTCCAAAAATTCCTCATAAAAAAGAGCAGTCGATAATTTCTTATCGCTGCTCTTCGTGTTATCCTCTAAGTTGTGAGTTTGCTTGTTCTTCCAGTGCTTTTAACACTTTTGAATGGGCTTTAACTACTTCTTCATCTGTTAATGTACGTTCTGGATCTTCATAAAGGAGAGAGAATGCTACCGATTTTTGACCAGGTTCCATTTTTTCACCTTCATATAAATCGAATACATTTACATCTTTTAGTAATTTACCACCAGCATTACGAATGATTTGTTGTAATTCACCAGCTGCTTGTTCGCGATTGACAACTAATGCGATATCGCGTGAAATTGATGGGAATCGTGGAACCGGTGTATATAGTAATGGATCTAACGAAATTGATAATAGTTTTGCTAGATTTAATTCCATAACGTATGTTTCTTTTAAGTCCCGTTTCTTTTGTTCGCTTGGGTGAAGTTGACCCAAAATTCCAATAGATTCATTATTTACTTTAACTGATGCTGTACGACCAGGATGCAATCCATCCATTTGACTTTGTTCAAAAGAAACTTGCTTATTTAAACCTAATTTTGCAAGAAGACCTTCAACGATTCCTTTTAATACAAAGAAATCAACTGTTTTCTGCTCACCCTGCCAACTATGATCAAGCCACTTACCTGTCATAACAGCCGCGACATGTTCTTCTTCATGTGGAAGACCTTCTGCAGTTTCACCTAAGAAAACAGCGCCAGTTTCGAACAAAGTAACTGAATCTGCTTTACGTGCCACATTGTAGGTAGCTGATTCTAATAAATGCGGAATCAAGGATTGACGTAAAGTACTACGATCCTCACTCATTGGCATTAACAATTCTGTTACAGGAGCAGTTTCAAGAGCAAAACTTTGAGCAAGTTCTTTAGATGTTAAAGAATACGTAATCGCTTGATGTAAGCCTGCCCCTTCCAAGTAGCTACGAACAATTCTTCGATGTGCTTGGTATGGAGTTAAACCACCAGGAGTAGATTCTCCTTCTGGAAGGGTTAACGGAATTTCATCGTAGCCGTAAATACGAGCAATTTCTTCCACAATGTCTTCTTCAATTTGAATATCTTGTCTGCGGGTTGGCGCATTAATATAAAGCAAACCATTTGCTGCTTCAAAATCAAATTTTAGACGTTGTAAGATTGTCTTCATCTCTTCTAAAGAAATTTTCATGCCTAAACGATTATTGATGAAATCAGGAGATACGATAACTTCTTTTTGAGATTTATCTAACTCGTCGACTTTCACACTTCCTTGCAATACTTCTCCACCAGCTAATTCAGCAATTAATTGAGCAGCACGTTCAGCAGCCGCTTCCACTCGATTAGGGTCAACCCCTTTTTCAAATCGTGAACTAGCATCACTGCGCAAATTGTGGTCTTTTGATGTTTGACGGACAGAAGCGGGTTTGAAATAGGCTGATTCTATAACTACCGTCGTTGTTCCTTCGTGTACTTCGGAATTTAACCCACCCATAACTCCTGCAATTGCTACAGGCTCTTGACCATTGGTAATCACTAAATGATGAGATTTCAATTCACGTTCTTGATCATCTAAAGTCGTGATTTTTTCACCATCTTTAGCTGCTCTTACAACGATTTCGCCTGTTTGTAGACGATCATAATCAAATGCATGAAGCGGTTGACCATATTCCATTAATACATAGTTCGTTACATCTACTACATTGTTATGTGGTCGAACACCCGCCGCCATTAAGCGTTGTTGTAACCATAAAGGTGACTCACCAATAGAGACATTTTTCACGACTTTCGCTACATACATTGGGTTGGCATCCATGTCTTCAATACTGAGTTTTAAAACGTTTTCAGCTACATCAGTTGAAGATGAGTATTGTATTTGTGGATATTTCATATCTTCAGAAAGGATTGCTCCAACTTCATATGCCACACCTAACATACTCATTGCATCCGCACGGTTAGGAGTAAGTCCAAGTTCAAGTACTGTATCTTGTAAACCTAAAACATCAAGCGCATCAGCACCTATTTCTGTATCAGAAGGTAAAACATAAATCCCTTCAGAATAAGCTTTTGGTACAAGTTTTCCCTCTATCGCAAGTTCTTGAAGTGAGCAAATCATACCGTTCGATTCTTCACCACGAAGTTTAGCTTTTTTAATTTTCATACCGCCTGGTAAAACTGCACCAGGTCTTGCCACAATAACTTTTTGATTTTTTGCGATGTTAGGAGCACCACAAATAATTTGTGTTACTTCTTCACCCACGTCCACTTGGCAAATGGATAATTTGTCGGCTTCAGGATGTTTTTCACATTCTAAAACATGACCGACAACCACATTTGTCATTCCGTGTGACCGATCAATAACTGCATCCACTTCAATCCCTGAGCGAGTAATCATTTCAGCAAGTTCTGCGGGATGCAATCCTTTTGTATCTATATAATCTGCTAACCATTTAGTTGAAACTAACATGTGATCTCCTCCTTACACTTCAGTTCGGTGAAATTGCGAAACAAATCGCACATCATTTGTATAGAAATGACGAATATCTTCCACTCCATATTTCAACATCGCAATGCGTTCTGGTCCCATACCAAATGCAAATCCAGATAGGCGTTTTGAATCGTAACCTGCCATTTCTAATACATTAGGATGCACCATACCGGCACCAAGGATTTCAATCCACCCTGTTTTTTTACAAACGTTACATCCAGACCCACCACATTTAAAACAAGAAATGTCCATCTCAACAGATGGTTCAGTGAACGGGAAGAAACTTGGACGCAAACGAATTTCGCGATCATCCCCAAACATTTTTTTCGCAAATACAGACAAAGTTCCTTTTAGATCACTCATGCGAATATTCTCGCCAATCACAAGACCTTCAATTTGAGTAAATTGATGAGAGTGTGTTGCATCATCGCTATCTCGACGATACACTTTCCCTGGACAAATGATTTTGATCGGTTCTCCGCCCTTAGCTTCCATCGTACGAGCTTGCACTGGGGATGTATGTGTACGAAGTAAAATGTCTTCTGAAATGTAGAATGAATCTTGCATATCTCTTGCAGGGTGACCTTTAGGCAAATTTAACGCTTCGAAGTTGTAATAATCCTTTTCAACTTCAGGACCTTCGGCAATTTCATACCCCATATTTATAAATAGGTCTTCGATTTCTTCAACTACACGCGTTAATGGGTGATGATTCCCAGTTCTTACAGGACGACCTGGTAAGGTCACATCAATCGTTTCATTTTCAAGCTGTTGTTGAATAGCTGCGTTCTCTAATATTACTTGTCTTTCATCAAGTACGACTGTAACTTCTTCTCGTACAACGTTTACTAAAGCCCCCATTTTAGGACGTTCTTCAGCAGGTAATTTCCCCATACCTTTTAACAAATCCGTAATCGGTCCTTTTTTACCTAAGTATGCTACTCGTACTTCTTGAAGTTCTTTCACACTTGAAGCGGCTTCTATTTTACTGATCGCTTCTTGTTTCAATTGTTGTAATTGTGCTTCCATTTTTATATCCTCCCTCTAAAAAATCAAAAAACCCCGCCCCTATAAAAGGGACGAGGAACTATTTCGCGGTACCACCCTGATTACTACGCTGATATTCCAGACGTAATCACTTCATTGAATTAACGGCTCTTCACCGGCTCATCTTTACAGCTATGCTGGTCCTGATGGCAGCTAACGGGGTGAACTTCGATGAACCTTCTATATTTGCACTTGCAGTCAAGGTGCAAAATCCCTTTATAAAAGAATTTCATGTACTCTTCCCGATCATTGCTTTTCTTTATTAAATTAGTCTTTATTATACGCTCGAATCTGCAATTCATCAAGGCTCAATTTGTTTGAGGAATTAACGTATATAATAGAATTCCCGCTGCGACAGCCACATTTAGCGACTCAGCTTGTCCGTATAATGGGATTTTTAAATTCATATCAGTTTGTACAAGATGTTTTGGCGCTAAGCCACTTCCTTCATTTCCCATGATTAATGCAAATTTTGCTTGAGGTTGTACCTCATGGTATGCGATGGATTCTTCTAATGAAGTTCCATACACAGGAATTCCTTGTTCTTTACAAGATTGAATCCATTCGGATAAATCACTTTTAACGATTGGAATATGGAAATGTGAACCTTGACCTGATCGTACTGTTTTTGGATTAAACGCATCTGCTGAACCTTTCCCTAAAATAACAGCATCAATGCCAGCTGCATCAGCAGTTCTTATCATCGTTCCCACGTTACCTGGATCTTGAACAGCATCGATCATAAGGACTTGTTTCCACGATTTTTGTTGATCATTAGAAGTCGTTTGTTGAAGACAATGTGCATAAATTCCTTGTGAATGCTCAGTTTCAGCCATTTCTTTCGCAATCTCCATTGTTACTTCAATAATTTCAATATCGTCAACATTCCATTTACTTGGAATCTCCATGCCTTCTCTAATAATAATGGCTAAAACATTATGTTTGTTTTTTAAAGACTCTTCTACTAAATGAAAACCTTCAACTAAAAACTCACCTGATTTGTCACGTTCTTTTCGAACAGTACCAAGTTTTTTCCAGTGCTTAACCTGTGTATTTTGTAGGGATTCAATTCGTTTCATCAATTTTACCGCCTTTTTCTTTATAGTGTATCAAATACATGTATAAGTGGCGAGGTCAGCGGACAAAATGAATTTTGAGGAGGAGAGAATATGAACTTTCAAATTCGAGACGCCATTACTGCGAACATGATTGGAAACAATGCTTCCGAAATTCGTGATGTGGTAGAAGATGCCATTACGCGAGGTGAAGAGCACTTACTTCCTGGTTTAGGTGTATTTTTTGAAAAATGGTGGAAAACCGCTCCAGAACCTGAAAAAGAATCTGTTTTAAAACATTTAGAACAATCCTTCCAATCATGACAAAACAGCTCATTCCAAAAGGATGAGCTGTTTTCAGTTTTATATATCCGATACGAATAAATCAAACCCTAGTGCAGTTAAAACCCCAAATACGATTGCCCATATCGCTATACTAATAATTGACCAAATCGTCGTTTGTTTCTTACTAGCCCCGAGTGTCATTCCAATAAACGCCGCTATATGTGTTCCGATTAATATTGGACCGAGCATTAACATACCAGGTAAACCATATTTGTTCCATAATTGTTTAGCTCTTTCACTTCGTTTAGATTCCTTTACTTCTTGTCCTTCACGCCGTTTAGCCAACCATAACTTAAATTTGTCATAGCCTATTATTAAAATCAAAACCGTCACCATATTACCAATAAACCCTATGACCACAACCCAAAATGGGTTCAACCCAGTAACGATTCCTAGTGGAATAACTAAGGCCATTTCAAGCCAAGGGATTGCGGCACCTAAAAAAACTAAAAAATATTCCCACATTAGGCTTCATCCTTACTTAAATATTTGCGAACCTCTATATAAAAAATGAGATATTGCATGAATGCTAAAAATAAAATACCGATGACAATCCACAAGCGACTCAGGTTAAATAGAAGATAAATCATAGCAACAAATGGCAAAGCCCAAACAAAAAATGTATACACTTTTTGAGCTGCGCGTCTCGTAATATAAATCATACCTTCATCTTCTTCTAAATATTCGATTGGTTTGATCTGCCAGAATGATAGTTTTTGTTGAGGATATCGTTTATTATGATTAGTGATTTTCATAATAAAAATTATTAATAGAATAAATGTCATTGCAAGTGTAATGAATAATAGAATAGATTCCAATGCCGGAAACTCTAATGAATAACTAAATTCGACATCATTGTGAATTTCTGATGATGCTCCAGTAAGGCTAATTGCAATAAATCCAAATAAAATAATGAATGCCATTTGCCATAAAGGATATTGTACTCGAAAATCTTTCTTCATGATGGTTTCTCCCCCTCTAACCAAAATAATTCATCTACTTTTATTTCAAATTCTCTAGACAGTTTTAAAGCTAATGTTACAGATGGTGAGAATTCACCTTTTTCAATAAATGCAATGGTTTGTCTCGTGACACCAACTCTCTCACCTAATTCACCTTGAGAAAAACCATACCTTGCTCGGAGTTCCTTGACTCGGTTATGGAGCATTTCATCAACCCCTCATGTTAAGTATACTATACATAATGTACATTATACTTAACATAAAGTAAACTATTATTAACGAAATATGAAAATCTTCAATGTATGAAAGAATTTTTCTTAAAAAGAATAGTTATCATAATAACTTTAAAAGTCATTAATTAATAAAAGAAAAACGTCTAAAAATATTTAGACGTTTCTCCAAAGTATTTATACAACATTGTCATTAGAAATTAATCTTCTGTTTCGCGTCCGAACCCACAAATACAGTCTAATCTAATAAAGTATAGGTCGAATTCTTCAAGTTCTTCATCATTTTCGCAATTACTCTCAACTTCGATTGGTTCATTTCCTCTAACCAATTTCACAAATTCCTTGCCCACTTCTGATACTATTCCTTCAGTATGTGTGGAATCTTTAGTAAAGAAGGTCACTTCTTTATACAAAAAGTTTTTTTCTAATATTTCGCGAATCCATTTGTTACTATCATGCTTTTTCTCATGGTCTTTTTTATCTTGATCTTTTTTATCATAATCATTTTTTTGATTGTCTCGATCATGTTCCTTATTGCAATCTACATTGATTACAATTTTTTCATGAACCTCTTCGTTTTCACGACACTTCCAACAATTACAACCTTCTTTTCTTTCCCATTTCTTTTCGTTATATGATTTCATAATTGATTACACCTCCATTCATTTGGAAAGTAATAGACTTCTATTAAATGTCCATTCGATCCGTATTTGCCTTTCATATATAAAATATTAATAGATAGAAAAAGGAACTAGGCAAAATGGAAAGAGCTATAGAGTATTTCTAGTTATTTTATTTTCAATGCTATCATTAATCTTTTTACTTAGAACTTTTAATATGTTTGATGATTTCAACTTAAAAAAATCAAAAAAATGAAGCGTAGTCAGGAAACTATGCTTCATTTTTAAAATATTGGTTCTAATTGCTAGAGAGATGTATATAGCTTGTTTGATTTCTTTCTACTATATTCTCAATAAAAAAAACACCGCATAAGCGATGCTTTAAAAACCTAATTTAGTTAAAAATAATTTCATTCACTGTTTCTTTATCGAGCTTTTTAATTACTGCTACGATTAATTTCACAGCATTTTCATAGTCATCACGATGTAAAATACCAGCATGAGAATGAATATAACGAGTAGCAACACCAATGGCTAAAGAAGGAACACCATTCGCGGTTAAATGAATAGCTCCAGCATCTGTTCCTCCACCAGGAATCGTTTCGAATTGATATGGAATGTTGTTTTCATCTGCTACATCAACTACTAAATCGCGTAGTCCTTTATGAGACACCATGGATGCATCAAATAGAACAATCTGTGGACCTGCACCCATTTTACTAGTTGATTCTTTCGCTGTAATTCCGGGCGTGTCGCCTGCTATACCCACATCAACAG
The DNA here is from genome assembly GCF_043641925.1 of Paenisporosarcina quisquiliarum. Classification (GTDB taxonomy): domain Bacteria; phylum Bacillota; class Bacilli; order Bacillales_A; family Planococcaceae; genus Paenisporosarcina; species Paenisporosarcina quisquiliarum_A. Next base: position 148,132 of record NZ_JBHZRU010000005.1, on the reverse strand, counting down.
CAAACCCAATATCAGGTTTAATCTTAGCAGCCGCTGTGCGCGCTCCTCTTAAACCAATCTCTTCTTGGGCAGCTCCGACACCATATACAATATTAGGATGTTTTTCGTCTTTTAGAGCTTTTAAAACATCAATAGCAATCGCACAACCGATACGGTTATCCCAAGCTTTTGCTAATAAAAGTTTTTCATTGTTCATGACAGTAAATTCGAAATAAGGAGTTACCATGTCTCCTGGTAAAACGCCCCACTCCATTGCTTCTTCTTTTGATGATGCACCGATATCAATAAACATATCTTTAATATCAACTGGCTTGTTACGAACTTCAGCTGGCAAAATATGTGGTGGTTTTGAGCCTATTACACCAGTGACTGATTTTCCTTTACGAGTAACAATCGTTACACGCTGAGCTAACATCACTTGTGACCACCATCCACCGACGGTTTGGAATTTCAAAAATCCTTTTTCATCAATTTGTGAAACCATGAATCCTACTTCATCTAAATGTCCAGCTACCATAATTTTCGGTCCATTAGGGTCCCCAACTTTTTCAGCAATAAGACTTCCCAAATTATCTGTATCCATTTTATCTGCAAATGGTTCTATGTATTTTCTCATAACATCGCGAGCTTCACGTTCATTACCTGGAATTGCTTTAGCGTCAGTTAGTTCTTTTAACATCGTTAACGTTGGATCTAGTTTCGTCATTATTTCGCCCTCCTAAATATACCGTCCATTTTATTATAATGTATACGCGTACAGTATTCAAAATTTTCTTTAATAACCAGAGCGTTGTCGTTCATAATTTTTTTCATTCTTAGCATTGTATGCTTGTACCACATCTTCATGAATAAATCCTAATTTCTCTGCCAGTGCCCCATACCACGACCAAATATCCATGTATTGATTCATAGTAGGTTCCAATAAGAATTGATTAATGGAAGATTGTGTGTGCAAAAATAATAAAGTGAGAGATTCTTCCTTGTGGCTCTTTGGCCACTTTTCTAATGTATTAAAGTTCATTTCAATACCAAGGGACAATAGAAAGTGAATTGAATCAACATATTCCTCAAGTATGACTTCTTTTTCAGAAGGTCCTTTTTCACTCCAAAATTTAAAGCAACGAGTTTCATTTGCAAGTTCTGCAAGTTCTACTAAAAGAGCTAATCCTTTTTCTAAAAAGACATCATTGGAGATGTTTTTTTCAGTTTGTATATAAGTATCTAAAGTCTTTTGCATTGTAAATAAAGGTTGTAATTGCATATTAAAGCCCCTCTCAAATCTTTTTCATAAAATTGAAACCATTTTATAAGGTAATCCGTATATAATAGTAACACGTCTGCCCAAAAGGGGGTTCATTATGATAATTGTTTTATTACGTTTCGTTGTTCTTGCATTTATTATTTATTTATTTTACCGTGGAATTTCGTTTTTAATGGATCCTAAAAGAAAATTAGATGAAGCAGTTGAAAAAAATTCGTACTATTTTTACGATGATATTAAAAATGTGAGAAAAAATTTTTTCATCACCTACAAGGGTGCATTATTCGAAGGTGAAAAGTATTTAGGAACCACAAAGGATTCATTTGAAGTTGTGTCGATATTTGTGTGGGTAAAGGACACAATGACCTTACAAGGAATGACGAAAGAGGATTTTCTTTTTTTAGAGAATGAGATTCACATGAATTATCCTGATGCCAAAATTAGTTGGAAAAACCCAATCGAAAATTTAATGAACGAATAAATAAAACCCGTCACGATTAATTTCGTAACGGGTTTTCACTTGAATTCTAAATCGATCTATTTATCGATAATCACGAATAAAATAAATCCAAAATAGCAAAGTTAATTGACCAACTGCTAATAAAGTGAATCCAATTCGAAAGTTTAAGTGCTTCGTTTTGTGTCGAAAGAAAATCATACCCAAGTACGAACCGATAGCCCCTCCTAGAAGTGCTACAATCCACAATGTTTTTTCCGAAATTCGATACTGGTGCTGTCTAGCCTTCCGCTTGTCTACACCCATTGCTACGAAGGCAATAATCGACATTAAGATAATCAATAGTACTGGCAATAGATTCATATACTTCTCCTTCGATCGTTTAATCAATAAAGCAAGCATACCATGTGTATCGTCTTAATATAATGATTTTAAAAAATATAGGATTGTCCTAAATTCGTGAACATGACTATTTGAATAACCTAGCAATTTTTATATAACACGAACATATTAAACAAGAATAGAAATTCACTCAATTAATTTTCTCTATCTATTTTCAGTATTAAAACATTTTAGTTGATTGAGATCTCTATGTTTATTCATAAACTGAAGTAATCTTAATTTTTCGGTACAAAAAAAGACTGACGGGAAATCCATCAGCCTTTTTAATAGTTAAAAATTAGTTATTCATTGCTTTTTTAGCAGCGTCTGCTAATTGTGTGAATGCTGCAGAGTCAGAAACAGCTAATTCAGCTAACATTTTACGGTTAACTTCGATACCAGCTAATTTCAAACCGTGCATTAAACGGCTATATGAAAGACCATTCATGCGAGCTGCTGCATTGATACGAGTGATCCATAATCTACGGAAGTCACGTTTCTTGTTACGACGGTCACGGTATGCGTACATACCTGATTTCATAACTGCTTGGTTTGCTACTTTATAAAGTAATTTTTTAGCACCATAATAACCTTTTGCTAATTTTAGAACTTTATTACGACGTCTTTTTGTGACTGGTGTGCTTTTTACACGTGGCATAATAATTACCTCCTGCTATTATTTCGAACAATTAAATTTCGAGTTTTATTTCATGTAAGCGATAAGTGATTTGATACGTTTGTAATCACCTTTTGATACAAGTCCACCTTTACGTAACTTACGTTTAGCTTTTGTTGACTTGTTAGCGAATAAGTGACTGCGGTAAGCACTAGCACGTCTAATTTTTCCAGAACCGGTCTTTTTAAAACGCTTAGCCGCGCCGCGGTGAGTTTTCATTTTTGGCATGTCAAATTCCTCCTAAACTGTTCGTAGATCTTACTTTTTCTCGTTCTTTGGTTGTAACACTAAGAACATGCTACGGCCTTCCATCTTCGGTTTTTGTTCAACCGTCGATACTTCAGCACAAGCTTCTGCAAAGCGATCTAATACGCGTTGACCAATTTCTTTGTGCGTAATTGCACGGCCTTTAAAACGAATAGATGCTTTAACTTTGTCGCCTTTTTCAAGGAACTTGATCGCGTTACGTAATTTCGTTTGGAAATCATGCTCATCGATTGTTGGGCTCAAACGAACCTCTTTCAATACAATAATCTTTTGATTTTTACGAATTTCACGATCTTTCTTTTGATTCTCAAACTTGAATTTACCATAGTCCATGATACGAGCGACTGGTGGCTTGGCTTGAGGGGCCACAAGGACAAGATCCAAATTAACGTTAGCGGCAATTTCAAGCGCTTCGTTACGCGTTTTTACTCCTAATTGTTCACCATTTTGGTCTATAATTCGAAGTTCACGTGCGCGAATGCCATCGTTTACATACATGTCTTTGCTAATAGTAATCCACCTCCAGGTAGTGTCGCGAATACGTGGTTTGGGCATATTGCTAATTAGGAATTCCTAACGAGTCAGTTACGCCGTTCCGGACAATAAAAAAACGAGCGGACATTTTATAAGATGTCCGCCCGCCGATATATGTTACGTACAACACTGTACGTTACGTTCAATCGTGTGTCTACCTGTAAACAACATAATGTGTCGATCAGGTGAGAAGCGGGCAGCCTCTACTTATACCACAAACTTGTATTCATTAACCTTAATAACTATATCACTTGGAACTATGACTGTCAATAGTGTTTATTGGTTTTCTTTTGAAATACGAGAAAGGAATTCATCAAAAGCAATGCTTTCAGAATTTTGCTCTCCATATTTACGAACGTTTACAAAACCGCTTTCTAGCTCTTTATCGCCAAGAACCAACATGTACGGAATCTTTTGCATTTGAGCTTCGCGAATTTTGTATCCTAGTTTTTCGTCACGATCATCCATTTCAACACGAAGACCAGCAGCTTGGAGTTTTTCAATCACTCCTTTTGCATACTCAAAATGCACTTCATTAGAAACTGGAATAACTTGTACTTGGACTGGAGCTAACCATGTTGGGAATGCGCCTTTGTATTCTTCGATTAAGAAAGCTACGAAACGTTCCATTGTTGATACCACCCCACGGTGAATAACAACTGGACGATGTTGTTTTCCATCTTCACCAATATAAGAAAGATCAAAGCGTTCTGGTAATAGGAAATCTAATTGCACTGTCGATAATGTTTCTTCTTTCCCTAGAGCTGTTTTAACCATTACGTCTAGTTTTGGACCGTAGAATGCAGCTTCACCTTCAGCTTCAAAGTACTCTAATTCGAGTTCATCCATTGCTTCTTTAATCATACCTTGCGCTTTATTCCACATGTTATCATCATCAAAGTACTTTTCTTTGTCTTCTGGATCACGATATGACAAACGGAATGAGTAATCATTCAAATCAAAGTCCTTGTAAACATCGATTACTAGTTGAACAACGCGTTTGAACTCGTCTTTGATTTGATCTGGTCGAACGAAAATATGTGCATCATTTAAAGTCATCCCACGAACACGTTGTAGACCTGTTAAAGCACCTGATAATTCATAACGATGCATAGTACCTAATTCTGCAATACGCATCGGTAAGTTTCGGTATGAATGGATTCCATTTTTGAAAATCATCATATGATGTGGACAGTTCATTGGACGAAGAACTAAATCCTCATTATCCATGCTCATGACTGGGAACATATTTTCTTGGTAGTGATCCCAGTGACCACTCGTTTTATAAAGCTCTACACTTCCCATTACAGGCGTATAAACGTGATCGTAGCCTAGTTTCACTTCTTTATCGACAATGTATCGTTCAATAATACGACGGATTGTCGCACCTTTTGGCAACCACATCGGCAGTCCTTGACCCACTTTTTGAGAATTCATGAAAAGATCTAATTCTTTACCGATTTTACGATGATCTCGCTCTTTTGCTTCTTCTAACATTTGCATGTGGGCAGCAAGTTCTTCTTTAGTGAAGAATGCTGTTCCGTAAATACGTTGAAGCATTTTATTGTCACTATTTCCACGCCAGTAAGCCCCAGCAATACTTAACAGTTTAAACTCTTTTAATTTGCCTGTTGAAGGAACATGTACTCCACGACATAAATCAAAGAAATCACCTTGCTCATAAATCGATACTTGATCGTCTTCAGCGATGGCTTCTAATAACTCAATCTTATATTCATCTTCTTTAAACTTTTCAAATGCTTCAGCACGACTTACATCATGACGAACAATTTCAATGTTCTCATTAATGATTTTTTTCATTTCTTTTTCAATTGCTAATAAATCCTCAGCAGTTATTGGTTCAGGGGAATCTATATCGTAGTAAAATCCGTTTTCAATAACAGGACCTACTCCAAGTTTTACACCTTTGAACAAACGTTTAACTGCTTGTGCTAATAAATGCGCTGAGCTATGACGCAATACTTCTAGACCTTCATCTGATCCTGGCATCACAATCGCAATTGTTCCATCTTGTTTGAGTGGCGCTTTCAAATCGACAAGTTGACCATTTAACTGACCTGCTAAAGCTTTTTTACGTAAGCCTGGGCTAATTGAAGCAGCCACATCTTCTGTCGTTGTTCCAATTGGGAACTCCTTTATTGCACCATCTGGAAAAGTTAATTTAATGTTTTCTGACATGTTGACCACTCCTTATAAATTTTTTTATTCGTATAAAAATGAACGCAAAAAAACCTCATCCTATGAAAGGGACGAGGTTTGAGTTCGTGGTTCCACCCTTCTTCCTTCTCAGTAGTCGCATGACTAAAAAGACGAAGCTTTGAGCCGGCTAACGGGCCGTTACCGTCAACAATTACTAAAAATTTCACTGTTGCTGCTCCGAGGTGGTTAAATGACTATCGTACTTAAGAAGCTTCCAGCCATGGCTTCTCTCTCTTAAAGTCGTATAGACAAATATTGTCCTCTTCTTGGCATTTCATTATTCTTATGTTGACATTTTACTCTTGCTTTAAATTAATTGCAATACTTAAATTAATTTATACAGTTGCTAATTCTCTCGTTTCAACAATTTGTTCAAATTGAGGTGTTGGATGCGGATGTATTCCGAGTAAATCGCATGGTCTCCCAATTAAATCTATGCATCCATCTTTCAATTTCACGATACGATCAGCTAAGGCATGTGCATCATTTTCATCATGTGTAACAAAGATGGAAGTAATATTAGCTTTTTTCAAAATTTCACGCAAATCTTTTCGGATTTTCACTTGCAACTCAGCATCCAAGTTACTAAATGGTTCGTCTAACAAGATTAAATGAGGATTTGGAGCTATAGCTCTTGCAATTGCTACCCTTTGTTGTTGTCCGCCACTCAACTGATGTGGGTAACGTTTTTCAAAGCCTTCCAACTCAACTAATTCTAAAACTTCTTGGAGACGATTCTTCTTTTCTGCTCTGTTTAACTGGAATAATCCAAATAGAATATTTTCAGCGACAGTCATATGTGGAAATAATGCATAATCCTGAAAGACCATTCCTATTCCACGCTTTTCAGGTTGCAAGAATGTTTGGTCATCAAACAAAACTTCATTTTGTATTGTTAGTGAACCAGTTGTTGGTTTCTCAAGTCCCGCAAGAAGGCGCAAAATAGTACTTTTTCCACTTCCGCTTCGACCTAAAATTGAAATGACTTCCCCTTTTTCAATTGACATTGAAAAATGATCAAGTGCTGGACTTTCTGAATTGGGATATGAAAAACAAACATTATTAATAGAAATAAACATGTCAATTTGGCTCCTTTTCAAGAAACTTATAGAAAATAACAATGGCAAGGGCACTAATACCGACAATTAATAACGAAGCCTGAGAGGCTTCCATAATTTTTTCATCACTCGCATATTGGAAAGCTTTTGTTGATAATGTGTCAAAGTTAAATGGACGTAAAATTAATGTCAGTGGGATTTCTTTTAAAATATCTATAAATACTAAAATAAATCCACTTATGATTGCGCCTTTTAACATAGGCACGTCAATTTTAAAAAATGTTTTGGTTAATCCTACTCCTAAGAGTCTAGATGCATCTCGGAAATCTGTTCCAATTTTATCATAACCAGATTCAATTGAATTATAGCCGATCGCAAAGAATCGAATAATATAAGCAGATATTAACATGACTAAACTTACACTCAAAAATAAAGTGGTTTCCATTCCAATTAATCGATACAGTGGAACTAAAAATCGATCAAGCGCTATAAAAGCAGTGACTACTGCAACTGCAATTACCGCACCTGGTATAGAATAACCGAGAATTGTTAGTTTAGGCAATAATTTTGCTATTCTACCATGGACAAGACGACTAAAGTTACCAACAATCAAGGCAAAAACAATAATTGCGGTTGCACTTATACCAGCAACGAGTACGGAATTTTTAACATAAGTTAAAAATTCACCCATAGGAATCGTGCCAATGGTTAAAATCATCCAATCAATCAATTGAGCGATTGGTACAAAAAACCCTAAACTTAAAATAAGTAAACCGTATGCTGTTGCTATTCCTGCACGCCATCCATTTAATCTTATTAAAGGTAATGGACGGACCTTTGTAGTGGAATAACTATATTGTCTTCTTCCACGCAAAATCTTTTCGATCATTAAAATTAAGATTACAAATCCCATTAAGGATGCAGCAAGCTTAATAGAAGATTCTATATCACCTAATCCAAACCAAGTTTGAAAAATTGCCGTCGTAAAGGTTTGAATTCCGTAGTATTTAACCACGCCATAATCATTTAAGACTTCAAGAACAACTAAACTTGCACCACCAATGATTGATACGCGAGAAATAGGAATAACTACTTGGAAAAAGGTACGCCAAGGTCCCTTACCTAGCATTCGTGCACTTTCAATTAGTGAAGCTGATTGCTGCGACAAAAATATCCGCGTAATCGTGTAAACATATGGATATAAAAACATCGTGTATATAAAAATGGCACCAGGTAAATTCATAATATCAAAGAACGCTGGACTCAAATTTAAACCAAAGTGATCTCGAAGTGTCGATTGAATAATCCCGGTATAATTCACAATTCCATGATACGTATACGCACCAATGAAAGGTGGAATAGAAAGAGGTAAAATAAGCGCCCATTTAAGAAAATTCCTTAGCGGAAATTGATATTGTGCGATAAGCCATGCCAAACTCAGTCCAATCGTTATGGTTAGAATGGCAGTAGCACTTATTAGTATTAGAGATGTTTTAATGAACGAACTTAGAACAAATTCTTTCATATGCTCCCAGTTTTCATTTGTAGGTGTAAATATGCCAGTTACGATCGTTAAATTCGGCAAAAACAACAAGAGCATGATAACTGCCGCCGTCACGGTCCAACTATTAAAATTTGTAAATTTCCTTTGCATAACGCCCCTACACCTCGTAACTAATATTAGAAACACATACTATTCTTAATTAATAAGAACGTGGTCCCTTTCTGTTATCCATATACATGTTAACAGAAATTAATGTAAGAAAACCCTTGTTACGAAAATTGTAACAAGGGAATTGTATTTTTTTATTTCCAGCCTACTTCATTAAAGATTAAAATCGATTTAGCATTATGATCACCTAATGCAGATAATGAGATATCTTGTTCTTTAAACTCGCCCCATGATTTCAATAATTCTGTAGGTTCTACTGATTCATTCACTGGGTATTCATAATTAGCTTCAGCAAATTTCCCTTGAGCTTCAGGTGCTGATAAAAACTCTAAAAGTTTAACTGCATTTTGTTTATTTTTTGCAGTTTTAACTACCCCAGCACCACTTACATTTACATGAGTTCCTGTCGTTTCTTGGTTAGGGAAGAAAACACCTAAGCCTTCAGCAACTTTAACTTCTTCTGCATCTTCAGAGTTCAACATTTGTCCAAGGTAGTACGTATTCATAATTGCCACGTCACCAATGCCTGCAGCAATTGCCTTAGCTTGGTCACGATCTCCTCCTTCAGGGTCACGTGCAAAGTTTGCTACAAGTCCTGCAGCCCACTCTTTCGCTTTTTCTTCACCTTCAATTTCAACAAATGATGCTAATAAAGATTGATTATAAATATTTTCAGAACCACGAATTAAAACACGACTTTTCCATTGATTTTCTGTTAATGCTTCGTACGTTGATAAATCTTCAGGTTTCACTGTCTCTTTATTATAAACAATGACACGTGCACGTTTAGTTAAGCCATACCACATTTGATCTTCGTCTTGGAAATTAGCTGGAATTTGCTCATCTAAGACATCACTAGATACTGCTTGTAATAAACCATCGTCTTTAGCACGGAATAATCGTCCAGCATCTGCAGTTAAAAATAAATCTGCTGCTGTTGCATCACCTTCACGCTTAATACGCTCAAGTAATTCATCAGCCTCACCTTTAATTACATTTACTTTAATTCCTGTTTCTTCTGTAAATTTCGCATATAATTCATCGTCAACATCATAATGACGAGCTGTATATAAGTTTACTTCCATACTTTCGTTTGTTTCTTTTACATCTTTTGTATCAGTCGTTTTTGTTGCTTGGTCATTACCACATGCAGTTAAAACTAACAGGGTAAATGATAATAATAGAAATAATGCTTTTTTCACTTGTTGTCTCTCCCTTTATTAAATGATTTGTTATTGAAAACGATTCTCAATATCAATTATAAATCGGATTATGAAAAAGTCAACCAATCAGTAGCGGCTTTAAGATATTCGCAATATTCAAACTAAATAGCGAATAGAATCCTTTTGTTTACTATCTTTAGTAAAAACCAACTTGCTTTGGTATCATCAAATCCATTTCCCAAGAAATTTTTAGCTATTTTCTAACCACACAAAAAAGGTGTCCAAAAGTCGTTTTCACAACTTTTTAGACACCTTTTTTTAGCCATCTCTTCTATTTTTCCCACTTAATCTCATTGGAATTGTTATGGAACGAATTCTTTCCATTATTCTTGCTGCTTTTACTAATTCTCTTTCACCTTTTCCTGAGTAGGCTAAGTGATCTTCTAATCCGTCATAATCAAAATTAGAAGTAATAAAAGTAGGAAGGTTCTCAGCCATTCGATAATGTAATACGGTTCCTAGAATTTCGTCTCTTGTCCAGCTAGAGAGTGTTTCGGCACCTAAATCATCTAACATTAACACAGGAGCTTTTTTCACATAATCCACTTTTTCTTGTAACGATTGATCTTGAATCGCATGTTTCATTTCTCGAAGGAATTCAGGAACATATACAAGAACGGTTTTTATTCGTAATTCAGCTAGTTCATTTGCAAGCGCACCTAGAACATATGACTTACCAACACCGAATTCACCATAAATATAAAAACCTTTTGCAGGTAAACTTCCTTCGGTTTTCACTTCTTCTAAGAAAGTTTGTGCGGCAGATCCTAGGTTAACTCGCGTATTATGATCGTATGTGACAGTAGCAAGTCTAGCCTTTAATACATCTTTTGGCATATGCATGCTTGATATCATTTCCGATACGTGGCGACGCTCTTCTTCAACAAGTCTCTGATTACATTTTGTGTAATCGATATCAATAGTACCTCTAGTAATTACGAGGTTAGGGACGAATCCTTTCATGAAGTTCGAGCATTGAGCAACGTTTGCACAATTTTCGCAATCATGATTTTGAGTCGTGTATTCATATAGTTTCCCTAAACTTCTATCCACCATCGCTTTGTTCACTTCATCAGCATGCTGAGATAAGAACTGTTGGACTCCAGGATTCTCTAATATTTCTGCTTTCATATTGTCATATCGTTTAGAGAATTCTGGCGCATTTACTACTCGTTTTAATGTTTCGCTAATCGGTTCCATTTTATTTCGCCTGCCCCTCTGTTACACCGAGTTTCTTAAGCAATTTTTGTTTCTCAATTTCAAAGTCTTCTGTGACTTCATTTTCAATTGTTTGTTTAGTCGCTCGGCTTTCTTTGGCTTTAAAGAACCATTCCGGAACTTTTTCATCTCGTGTTCCCTTTTTACGGAAAGCTGCAGGTTTTGATGCACTATTTTGCCAATCTAGATATTGATCATGTTCTTTTCTCGAAATATCGATTGCTTCTCTTGCTGTTTGAACATTTTCTCGTTGCCAATGAGCCGCGATTTTATGGACATAGTTTTTATTTAATTTCATTTTTGCACGTATTAAAACAAATTGAAGTAACACATTCACCACGGGGGGAGGTAATTCATATTTCATGACCAATTCGTTAGCCAATTCTACTTCAATCGGCATCGGTTCTCTACCTTTTGAGATATCTCTTAACACTTCAAGTGGTGGTGTTTCTTCGAGATATTTAATTAACAATTCATCCTTTGATGATTTTGCAATTGGACTAGCAGGCTCAGTTGTATTTTTAACTTGTTTCATGAGCTTAGGTGGTTTAGAAGAAACCGTTAATTTATAAAAATCTGCTGCTGATTTTTTTAAACGCTCTTCCGTAATCCGATTTTGATCATCAATCGCGAGCATAACAACCTTTTGCATGTCTAATGGATTAAACGAATATAAAAACGCTACCTTCGCTATCAATTCTTTTACGGGTAATGTTAATACATGTGAAGGAATCATTACTTCAGACAAGCCTGATTTTAATAAGTCAAAATCGAAATCTAGTGAATAAAATGGCAATTTACTAGGTCGATTCACTTCCTCAGTCGGTGTGTTATCAAAAATATGACCTAGTTTGTTATAGTCATGATTACTTTTGTAGACGTCTTTGAGTTCGCGAGAAACATTTTCAAAATCTTGATGTGTTTGCTGTTTTTTCATAAATCGATCTCGCACTTTTATATAGGCCTTTTCATGGATGACGCTATATAGTGAAGTAGCTAAAATGGGTTCACTAAAAAACGCGTGAGCCGTTAAAGGAGCTAATACTTCATAAATAAACAATCTCTGATCTGACTTGTCTTGTTTCCAAGTTTTTAATAATCCGATTGCTTCTAATGAAACACGAGCGTCAAAAATTTTCTTTAAAGGCATACCCAATACGTCCATTAAAAAATAATGACTAAGGGGTTCAGCAGGATGGTACTCGGATTCAGCCCATAATGTAAAATAAAGACTCATAGCTTCAATTCCGATAATGGGCTTATACAAAAGCGTTACTAACTGACGATCTTGATCTGTTAATGGATAAGGCATTTGAATGATGCAGCTATCCACGGGTTGAAGTTCTTTAAACAAAAATTGCATACATCATACCTCCCTTACCTTTAACGTTGGTCTTCTGGTGTCTTTTTCAATAAATCTTTTAATTCATCGATAAATACATTAATGTCTTTAAACTGACGGTAGACAGATGCAAATCTCACATAAGCTACTTCATCAATTTTAGCTAAACGGTCCATAACCATTTCACCAACTTCTTCTGATTTCACTTCAGAATTTCCAATACGACGTAAATCTTTTTCAATTGAAAAGACAACGTTTTCAAGTACATCTAAAGAAACGGGACGTTTTTCACAAGCACGAATAAGACCACGTAAAACTTTTTCGTGACTGAATTCTTCTCGTGACCCATCTTTTTTCACAACGATTAATGGCATCTCTTCTACTTTTTCAAAAGTAGTAAAACGAGAACCACAATCCTCACACTCTCTTCTTCGGCGTATCGCCTTATTATCATCGACAGGTCTTGAATCGACAACTCTTGTTCCATTATATTGACAACTTGGGCATCTCATATGATAATCTCCTGATTTCGTAATTCTTTTATTTCATTTATTATATCAAACATTTGCCCCTAAAATCGAAAAAGCAGAGGAAATTCTCCCTCTGCTCTCTCGTCTATAATTTCAAATGTTATGCATGTGCTGTTACAAGTGCTTTACCCGCTTTAACTGGACCCATACCACGAGGCAGTTCCATTGTTTCACGAGTTTTTGATCCAAGTGCATCTGCAATGTATTCTGCAGCTATCGTTGGATCTAAATCGCCACATGTATATACATCGATACTTGCGTAACCGTGTTCAGGGAAGCTATGAATCGTTAAATGTGACTCGGAAATAATTACTACTCCACTTACACCTTGTGGTGCAAATTTGTGGAAAGCAACTTCACGTACTTCCGCTCCTGATTTTAGTGCTGCATCAACAAATGTTCTTTCGATAAAATTCACATCGTTTAATTTGTCAAATTCACATTCCCAAAGTTCTGCAATTACATGACGTCCCATTGTTTCCATGGTTCGTTTTCCCCCTCTAATAAAAAATTTAAGAATTTTGTAACCTTCTTAAAGTTTGACTACCACGGGGGAAAGTTAGTCCAGAGAGGTCCTAACCCTTTAAGCAGTCCGTATGTACATTCGAAGTACACGAATGTCATTATATGATGTTTTAAATATCAATGCAAGATAAAAACTTAAAATAATTTCACAATACTTTATAAATGGAATTCTTTGTTAGAAATTACTTTTAAAACTTAAGGATTATTACATTCAATAAAAATTGTTCTCTATGGTATATAAAAAACATCCACCCTATCGAAAGATAGAATGAATGTTTATATTAAGCTTGAACTTTTTCTTTAAGTGCTGCGCCAACTTTTTTCGTCAAGTCAACGACACGAGCGGAATAACCCCATTCATTGTCATACCAAGCAAGAACTTTTACTTTTCTAGAACCCATAACCATCGTTGTTAAACCGTCAATGATTGCAGAATGTGGATTTGTATTAAAATCAATTGAAACTAAAGGTTCAGATGTGAAACCAAGTACACCTTTCATACTTCCTTCAGACGCTTTAATAAAAGCATTGTTCACATCTTCAACTGTTACGTCTTGTTGAAGATCTACAACTAAATCTACAAGTGATACGTTTGGTGTTGGTACACGTAATGACAATCCATGAAGTTTCCCTTGCAATTCAGGCAACACTAATGACAATGCTTTAGCTGCTCCTGTAGATGTAGGAATAATAGATTGTGCACATGCACGAGCTCTACGTAAATCTTTATGTGGATTATCTAAATTTTTCTGATCATTTGTATATGCGTGAACAGTAGTCATTAATCCATTTTCAATACCAAAAGTGTCATTCAATACTTTCGCTACTGGAGCAAGACAATTCGTTGTACAGCTAGCATTTGAGATAACATCATGTGCCTCAATGTCTAATTTGTCATCATTAACACCCATAACGATTGTTACATCTTCATTTTTACCAGGAGCAGTCAAAATAACTTTTTTAGCACCTGCTTCTAAATGCAAGGCTGCTTTCTCCCGTGCATTAAATTTACCTGTAGCTTCAATAACAATATCAATATTCATTTCTTTCCAAGGTAAATTTAGAGGATCACGGTCACTAACCAGTTGAACTCTTTTACCATTAACGATTAACGCATTTTCTTCAATTTCTACCGTTCCAGAGAATGTACCATGATTTGTGTCATACTTAATCAAATGTGCTAACGTTTCAGCGGGATAGCTGGCATTAATTGCCACTACGTCTAGATTATCTTCAAGAATAGCTTGTCGGAATACCATACGGCCAATACGGCCAAAACCATTAATAGCAATAGAAGCTGACATTGAAAAATCCTCCTACATGTATGTTATACTGTTGAACTTTTATCCGTAATTAGTATAACACATATAAAATTTAGGTAAACACTTTCAACTAAACCTAAAGAAGTTCTACTTTTCTGAATTATAAGGTGATACATCCAAAATTTTTAAAATGCCCTCCAATTGCTTTTTGGACTCCTCAATTGATCCATTGTTATAGATAACCGCATCAGCCCCTTTTTCTTTTTCGGATAAAGGTAACTGAGATTTAATTCGTGCTTCTGCTTCTTCTTTAGATAAATTATTGCGACTCATGAGACGCTCTAATTGGACGTCCTCAGTCACCGAAACAACTAATATTTTCTCAACCAAATGTTGAAGACGACTTTCAAAAAGCAATGGAATATCCATGAAAAATGTTTCAATTCCCTTTTTGGTCAACTCATCACGCTGTTTTAACATTTCTTTTCGAATAGCGGGATGCATGATGTCATTTAATTGTTTGCGCTTAGCCGGTTGGTGAAAAATCATGGAGCCAAGAACTTCTCGATTAAGTGTTCCGTCTGTATGAAGTACTTCATTTCCGAACTGTTTTTGTATTTCTTGAAGTGTATCACTTCCTATCTCGACAACTTCTCTCGCCACAATATCTGCATCAATAATGGAGAATCCCATATCTTGCAGCATTTTGGAAACCGTACTTTTCCCACTCGCTATACTGCCTGTTAAACCAATAATCATGTAACTCTTCATCCTTTATCGTTGACATGTTGAACAATACCAAGAATTTCGTCCTCCGAGCACTCGCTGCTTAACTGGTTGCTGACATGTTGGACAAATTTTCTTCCCATACATTTGTAAGCGGTCTTGCATATTACCCGCTTCACCATTTATATTCCGGTAATCAGAGATTGAACTGCCTCCTGCAGAAATACTTTCATTCAATACATCTACAATTTCTTTAAACAACTGTACTTTTCTTTTCTCACTAATGCGTTTGACCGTCCTACCAGGATGTATCTTCATTCGAAACAATGCTTCAGTTGCATATATATTTCCACAGCCTGAAATGACTTGTCCGTCCATTATTGTTTCTTTAATCGATTTTTGTTGGTATTTGGGCAATAAAGACATCTGCAAAAAATGATTCAGCGCAATTTCTTCAAAGGGTTCTGGAGCCATTAATAAAAGAGGTGGAAATTGTGATTCCATATCGAGCAATCTCATTTCCCCAAATCTTCGAATGTCAGCATAGACTAAAATCATGTCGTCATCTAATTGAAACTGAACATGAATATGTTTCCTGAATTTCTCTTCCGTCACATCTTCGGTATGTTGAACATAAAACCATGCGCCAGTCATACCTAAGTGAGTGACCAGTAACTTTTGTTCATTGTTTTTTATTAGATGAAAATAAATATATTTAGATCTTCTAACCACTTGTTCAATTTTTGCACCTGCTAGATCACTACAAAACTGTTGAAGTGAACTTCCTTTGACGATGGCTTGTCTTCCTTGTGAGTGTGCATGGGTAATGACTGAAGAAACCTTTACTTCATTGATTGTCTTCCCAGTTGCAACTGGTTTTAAAGAGTTTACTACTCCTTCCACCTCTGGCAATTCAGGCACTAAGTCAGCCCCCTTATTTCGTTTCGTACCAAGTGGAACCATATGCATAATCAACTTTTAAAGGAACTTTCAATTCGATTGCATGCTCCATCACTTCAGGCACGATTTTTTCTAAAATGGCAATTTCTTCAGGTGGTGCTTCAAAGATTAATTCATCATGAACTTGAAGTAGCATACGGGTTTGGAGATTTTCCTTCTCTAAACGATCAGCCATATCAATCATTGCTTTCTTAATAATATCCGCAGCACTACCTTGTATTGGTGTATTCATTGCTGTGCGTTCAGCAAAGCCTCGTAAATTAAAGTTCGAGCTCGTAATATCAGGTAAATATCTTCTTCTATTTAAAATCGTTGTAACAAATCCTTTTTGCTTCGCTTCATGAACGATATTGTCCATGTATTCTTTAACGCCAGGGAAACTTTGTAAATAGCGATCAATAAATTCTGCTGCTTCTTTACGCGTGATCGACAAGTTTTGAGATAGACCATAATCACTAATTCCATAAACTATCCCAAAATTAACTGCTTTAGCGGCACGACGCATATCTGATGTCACTGCATGTGCTTCCACATGGAAAACATCCATTGCTGTTTTTGTATGAATATCAAGATCGTTTCGGAATGCGTCAATTAATTCAGCGTCATCTGACATATGAGCCAATACACGTAGTTCAATTTGTGAATAATCGGCTGCAAATAAAACCCAGTCAGGTTGAGACGGAACAAAGGCTTTTCGGATTTTACGCCCTTCTTCTAATCTAACGGGTATATTTTGTAAATTTGGATTCGTAGAACTCAGTCTACCCGTTTGAGTCAGCGCTTGTTGGTAACGAGTATGGATTTTTCCATCGTCTTCATGAATTTCTTTTAAAAGACCTTCAATATACGTAGATTGAAGCTTACCTAATTGTCGGTAAAGTAAAATATGAGAAATAATCGCATGTTTTCCTTCAAGTTTTTCTAAAACATCTGCTGCAGTAGAATAACCCTTCTTCGTTTTCTTTAAAGGTGGAAGACCGAGTTTCTCAAATAAGATAACGCCTAATTGTTTAGGTGAGTTAATATTGAAGCTTTCACCAGATGCATGATAGATCGCTTGTTCAATTTCAGTAAGTTTGCCAGCTAAATCTTCACCGATGTCTAAAAGTGTTTGTTTGTCCACTTTAACGCCATCTGATTCCATCTTCCCAAGAATAGTGGCAAGAGGTAGTTCAAGGTCATGGTATAGCTCATATTGTTCGTTTTCTTTTAGTTTGTCATCCATTGTATTTCGTAATTTCCAAACAGCCATTGCTTTTCGAACAATATGATCACTGAGGATGCCAACTTCCGGTACGGATTTTTTAGCGCCTTTTCCATATACTTGTTCATTAGTCGAGACTTCCATGTAGCCAAACTCTCTCGATAAAACAGCTACATCATCTGAGGTAATGGCAGGATTCACAATATAGGCTGCTAATACAAAATCAAATTCCACACCATCTAGCAAGACATCCTTACGATGGAATGCTGCAAGTGCAGCTTTTGCATCAACTAATCGCTTTTTCTTTGTGTCATCAATTAACCAAGCACGGAAATCTGATGATTTAAACGCATCATCCACTTTTATGAAATAGGCATTGTGTTCATCTACTAATGCAAGACCTAACATATCCGCTGTATGATATTGTTCATCATACAACTCTAAATGGACGGCCATCTCATCTGATAAATGTTCCGATGTTATTTCTGTAAGGTGTTCAAATACAATGTCTTCTTGAGCGACTTCTTTTTGGGTGTAAGTAGTTTTTTCAAGTAGCGATTTAAAGGAAAGCTCTTGCCAAATATTCAACACTTCTTCCATGTTTGGCCCGTCATACTGAAGATCTTTGAAGCCAATTGTTATGGGTGCATTTGTCTCAATCGTGGCAAGTACTTTACTCATTTTCGCTTGCTCTTCATTGGTTTCTAGCTTTTCTTTCAACTTCCCTTTAACACTTTCTAAACCTTGGTAAACTCCGTCGACCGTTTTGTGTTCAAGTAATAATTTGATAGCAGTCTTTTCTCCGACTCCAGGGACACCCGGTATGTTATCGGATGAATCGCCCATTAACCCTTTCATATCGATAATTTGATCAGGCGTTAAGCCATATTTCTCCTTAATATGTTCTGGGGTGTATTTCTCAATATCTGTCATACCTTTTCTGGTAATGTATACAGTTGTCGTAGGCGATGACAATTGCGTTAAATCCTTATCACCAGAAACGATTACAACTTCATCACCAGCTAATTCTGATTGTTTGCTAAGTGTTCCGATAATATCATCTGCCTCATACATTTCGAGTTCATATTGAGGGATTTGATAGGCAGTTAACAATTTTCGCAAGTAAGGAAATTGCTCTGAAAGTTCTGGTGGAGTCTTTTGACGTCCTCCCTTGTATTCTCCAAAAGTAGAATGTCTAAATGTCGTTTTTCCTGCATCAAATGCTACCAACATATGCGTGGGATTTTCTTCATCTAAAATCTTTTGTAGCATCATCGTAAATCCATAAACTGCATTCGTATGAATGCCGCTTTCATTTGTCAGTAAAGGAAGTGCGAAAAAAGCACGGTACGCCAAACTGTTTCCGTCGAGTAATAACACTTTATTTTTGCTCAAGCTATTCCACTCCTCTATGTATTGAAATCCTAAAAATTATCCGTTATATATTTTCCAAGCAAAAAGACGCCATCTTCCTTCATTTTACCATGATGGGTAGATGAAAGGAAAATGACGCCTCAGATTCAAAGAAGATCATTTGTTTTTAAATTGCTTTAAAAATTATTCTAAATAACCAGTGAGAATTTTTGCATAGGGTGAATCGGATGGAAGAATAATCATTGTGTCTTCCCCGATGGTTTTCTTATAAGATTCAAGTGTACGATATAATGCATAAAACTCAGGGTCTTTAGAGAAAGATTGGTTATAGATTTTAGCCGCCTCTGATTCGCCTTCTGCAGTAATAATGGCAGCTTCTTTTTGTGCGACCGCAATCATTTCTTGAACTTTTTTATCTGTGGTAGATTCAATTGTTCGTTTATCCGCATCCCCTTCAGAAAGATACTTTTGTGCGATTGATTGGCGCTCAGAAATCATTCGTGTATAAACCGATTGTTCATTTTCAGGTGGAAGATCTGTCCGTTTCATACGTACGTCGACTACTTCAATCCCATATTTGTCTTTTGCTAATAATTCATTTACTCTCTCGGTTACTCGATCGTTTAAACTTCCTCGAGAAGTATTTTCATCATTAATAATCTCGTCATATGCTAGTTGACCCAATTCAGTGCGGACCACTGAATAAATGAATTCTTCCATACGTCCTTCAGCATTCAGCATATTTCCGGCATTCGTAATCATCATTTTCGGATCCGTAATACGCCATACGGCATAGTTATCTATAATAATACGTTTTTTATCCATCGTATTAATTTCTGCTTCAGACACGTTATATGTCATTTGGTAGCGAGGTAACGAAGTGACACTTTGTAAAAATGGAACTTTCATATAAATGCCTGGTGTATATCGAATTTCTTTTACTTCACCAAATTGACGAACAACACGGTACTCGCTCTCTTTTACGACATAGATATTGGCAAGTAAGATAACGAACGACGCAAATATTAGTGTAAGAATGATAATAGTCTTCATATGCTTTTTAAAATTAATGGGTTCTTTTGTCTTTGGAACTTTATTGTTTTTATTAAATTGTTCATTAAATTTTTGTTCCAAAGAACTAAATGGATTTTGTTTATTTTGGTCCATTAATTTCCGCCTCCTTCAGTTGCAACTGGTGGCACTTGCGTTGGTTGTTGCAATGGTAAATATTTTACCGTCTCTCCTGAATCATTCATGATATAAATTTGCGCATTTGGCAAGACAGATTCTAGTGTTTCAATGACTAAACGTTGTCTCGTTATCTCTTGATTGCCTTTATATTCGGTATAAAGCTTATCAAATACAGCAATTTCGCCTTTTGCTTGTTCAATACGTGCTGTACGTTGTCCCTCTGCACGAGATTTAATAGCAGAAATTTCTCCAATCGCTTCACTTTCACGTTGGTTTTTATATTTATCAGCTTCATTTGTTTTCGTGTTTTTCGTTTCACGTGCATCTGTTACAGCCGTAAACGCAGCACGAACTTCTGCGTTTGGCAACTCGACATCTTGCAATTTAACGCCAAGAATCGTAATACCAATATCGTATTTCTCAATTAATGATGCAAGTAAATCACGAGTTTCCGCTTCTATCTCAGCTTTACCAGAAGTTAGCGCCTCATCGATTAATGAACTACCAATGATTGAACGTATGGATGCTGACGTTGCATCATGTAATATGACTTGTGGTGATTCAGCATTAAATAAGTATTTAGTTGGATCGGTAATTTTCCATTGCACAACTAAATCAGTTAAAACAATGTTTTCATCACCAGTAATCATTTTTGTTTCGTTATCAAACGAGACGATTTCTCCATCAGCTGATTGTTTATAACCAAACTGAAGACTAAATGTTTCTTTTGAAAGAACTTTAACTTTTTGCATTGGCCAAGGTAGTTTAAAATGTAAACCTGAGTCAAGGATTGGTGCTTCTGCTTTACCAAATGTAATAACAACTGCTTGCTCAGACTCATCCACGGTATACCAAGATGTAAAAATAGCTATTAATGCAATAATTCCTACTATTGATAATGACACAATAGATAATATTCGTTTAACACTCATCGTAATTCCCCTCATTTCTAT
Organism: Paenisporosarcina quisquiliarum; assembly: GCF_043641925.1. Lineage (GTDB taxonomy): Bacteria > Bacillota > Bacilli > Bacillales_A > Planococcaceae > Paenisporosarcina > Paenisporosarcina quisquiliarum_A. Next base: position 127,098 of record NZ_JBHZRU010000005.1, on the reverse strand, counting down.
TCTTCTATAGTTTTACGATTAACTTTTGCTAAGGTTTCAAAAACATACCCACATTATTTTATTTGATTTGCTTTTTAAAGGATAATGGTAGTTTGCAACAATTTTTATGACTGTACCGTTCTCCATCCTTATCGTCCAAATGTGTTATAAACAAAGAAAAAGCCCTCAATTGAGAGCTTTTCCTTTTGCCAAATGCGGTATTGGGGGGTTTCATAAGTATCTTATCAAAGCATTGTGAATTCCCTATGAAGAAATTGTAAATAACATGTTAAGTTGATTGTTTCTTCGGGATTGAAATTTCAAATCTTGTCCCTTTACCAATAGAACTTTTCACTGTTATTTTCCCTTGATGTGCTTCGATTAAATGTTTCACAATCGCTAGACCAAGACCTGTCCCACCAGAATTCCGGCTTCTTGCACGATCTACTCGATAAAATCTTTCAAAGATACGAGGAATTTCGGTTTCTTCTATGCCTATTCCTTCATCTTGAATAAGCATGATTCCACTTGACTCTGTTTCTGATAAATCCATTGTTATGGTGGTGTTTTCAGGTGAATACGTAATAGCATTTGTTAATAAATTCATCAATACTTGAATTAATCGGTTGAAATCGCCTTCTACAAAAATATCTTGTTCAAAATTGTATTTCAAAACCATATTTTTTTCATCTAATCTTGGTCCAGTCATTTCAGCTGCCCTCATCATCACTTCTTTCAAATTAATGATTGTATGCTCAACTGAAAAACCGTGTTGCTCAATCTTGGATAATTCCAATAAATCTTCAATTAAATCTTGTAATCGATTGCTTTCTTGATGAATAATTTCTAAAAATGTGTTCAGAGTATTTTTATCGTTTGAAGCGCCATCTAATAATGTTTCTGTAAATCCTTTGATCGATGTAACAGGTGTGCGAAGTTCGTGAGATACATTCGCTACAAAATCTTTACGTATTTGCTCCAAACGCACTAAATCCGTAATGTCATGCATAACGATAACTACACCTAGCCATCGACCATATTCACCAATAACAGGAGCGCCATACACTTCCATATGTCTCTGGTCTTGCTTAAGTGTTAATCGAAGTTGCTTTCGAATGGATGATTCCGTTAAGAATACGAAATCAATTAAGTCTTCTAATTCTTTGGGCAATCCGACACCTTTAAATGAATGGTCTTGAACGTCCGTTAACTTTCTAGAAAACTGCGTGAGAAATGATTTATTAACAATTGTAACTTGGCCATCTCGACCAATCATTAATAATGCACTTCCCATATTCTCAATTAGCGTCTTTAAACGTTCTTTTTCAATTTCTCGTGTTTTTGAAATATCTTGTAAGTTTCTTGCTAAAATATTAATCGAAGTACTTAAATGGACAGAATTACTCGTTTCATCTTCAAATGCGCGTGCTCGATAATTTCCTTTTGCTAGCTCAATAGCAACTTCCGTAACATTATCAATCGGTTGTGCATGTTTTTTTGCCATACGTATTGTGAAAAGAATCATCATTAGAAATGCCCCTACTAAAACGATTCCAATGATTAACCATAATTTTTGACGAATTTCATTAAATTCCTTGCCGTGTTCGACGTCTGAAAGAATTTTATTCACTTCAATTAATTGGTCGTCACTAAGTCCATCTCCTGAATTCTCTAAAACTTGGGCAATTTCTTCCCCCGTATTTATGGTATTCGAACGAACTGCATCTTCAACGTATACAGGAAAAAGCTGACTTAATATAATACCTAAGCCAGCAAGAATTGATGCCATTAATAATGAAAAGGACATTATTAAGTTTTTTTGGAGTGACTTCATCCTTTTTTAGGCTCCTCGAATTTGTAGCCTAGCCCTCTAATCGTCTTTATGAATAAAGGTTTCCGACTACTTTCTTCAATTTTTTCACGTAAATGACTAATATGCACATCAACGATTCGTGTATCTCCTGCAAAGTCATAATTCCACACAGCACTTAATAATTGATCGCGAGTTAGTACTCGATTTTTATTATCCATAAGATAGACGAGCAATTCAAATTCCTTCGGTGTGAATTCGAGCTGTTTATCATGCAAGAAAACTTCATAACGTTCAGGATATACGCGCAAATGATTAAATTCATAAGAGTTTTCGGATTGTGACGGTTGAACTTCATCTGAAATGTTGTTTGTTCTTCTAAGTACAGCTTTAACTCTAGCCGTTACTTCTCGTGGACTAAAAGGTTTTGTCATATAGTCATCTGCCCCGAGTTCGAGTCCCAAAACTTTATCAAATTCATCATCTTTAGCGGTTAACATAATGATAGGTGTGCTAATTTTTTGAAGTCGCAGTGCCTTGCATACTTCCATACCGTCCATTTTTGGCAACATTAAATCAAGCACAATTAAATCAGGTTTGTTTGCGATGACAGAATCAAAAGCTTGTTGACCATCTGCTGCAGTAATGACTTCAAATCCAGCTTGTTCTAAATTGTATTGTAGTAACGTGACGATAGACGATTCATCGTCTACCACTAAAATTTTATTTGACATGATTTAGCCTCCACAATCGATTTGAAACCCCCATTTCAAACCCATTTAGCTGTATTAGAAATTATCCATTGCGTGCGAAGTCAATTTATTCTCAAGACGAGGTGGTGTTGCAACAAGTTTACCTGTAATAACTACCTCTCCCTCTTCATTGGTAGCTTCCACTTCAATCTCAACTAAATTCTTTTCTACATCAACAGCTACTACTGTTAATAAAAAATCTATCGTTGCGTAATGGTACACCGGTTTTGGGAAAGAGATATGTTGATCGACAATATGAGAACCTGGCCCAGGTAAATATTTCGAAATCGCAGATGTTACAATACCTGTTAACATAATAGCTGGTACAATTGGTTTTTCATATGAAGTTTGTGAAGCAAAATCATGTTGAATATATAAGGGATTTCCGTCATTTGTTAAACCTAAATATAATAGTAAGTCTTTATCTTCAATTTTTTCAGTCAGCTTTAACTTTTCTCCTACTGACATACTTTCAACTTTACGTCCTAATTTACGTTTCTTTCCAAGTAACATTCTTAATCCCCCTTGAGTAGTTCTACTTTCATAGTATCAATAAGTATAAAAAAAATCGAGCAGGGATTGCCTACTCGATTGATATTTCATTGATAAGAAAGTAATAGATTTTGAATTTATTCTATATAACATCAGAATTCATTCAGAGGATATCAGCGAAATTAAGTTAAAATCTCCATTACATTACGGACTGAAGCAGCAGATTTATCTAACTGAGCTTTTTCTTCTTCTGTTAACTCTAACTCAATTATTTGCTCAATTCCGCCTGCACCAAGAATTGTTGGTACCCCTAGGTAAATACCTTCTAACCCATATTCACCTTCTAAGTATGCGATAGATGGTAACACTCGACGTTGATCTTTAAGAATTGCTTCAGCCATTTCAACAATTGAAGCTGCTGGCGCGTAGTAGGCTGAACCATTTCCAAGAAGATTCACAATTTCAGCGCCGCCTTTTCGAGTTCTTTCCACGATAGCAGCTAAACGATCAGATGGGATCAATGTTTCTAAAGGAATTCCTCCTGCATATGAATAACGTACTAGTGGAACCATGTCGTCCCCATGTCCGCCTAGAACAAATCCAGTAATGTCTTTAACTGATAAGTTTAATTCTTGAGCTACAAAAGTTCTAAAACGCGCTGAATCAAGTACACCTGATTGGCCAATTACACGCTCTTTAGGGAATCCTGATTCTTTATATACTGTATAAGTCATTGCATCAACGGGATTGGTTAATACAATAATCGTTGTATTTGGAGAGTGCTTAACAATTTCACCTGTCACAATTTTCATCACTTTTTGGTTTGTTTGAACTAAATCGTCACGGCTCATTCCTGGTTTACGTGCAATTCCAGCTGTAATGATTACGATATCTGAATCCTTTGTATCTTCGTAGTTAGAAGTACCAATTATATTAGCATCAAAACCCTGAACAGGACCAGCTTCTAACATATCAAGAGCTTTACCTTTCGTTGGGTTTTCCATTTGCGGAATATCAACTAAGATAACATCTCCTAATTCTTTTTGAGCAAGTAAGAATGCTGTAGTAGCGCCTGTAAATCCTGAACCGATTACTGAAATCTTTTTACGTTTCATTGTCATCAGAATACACTCCTTTTACTTAGGTAAAGAGAATAACAGAATCTCTTCTAACAAAGTATACCTAATTATGATAAATTCTACCTTCATTTAGCATGCCTAAGTTTATTGCCACAAAAAGTAAAGGCGTTATGCCACTGGGACACAACGCCTTCAAACAACTCTTATAGGTTTTTGATTAATTCGTCAGCGAACTCAGAACACTTAACTTCTGTAGCACCATCCATTAAACGTGCAAAGTCATATGTTACTACTTTAGAAGAAATCGTTTTCTCCATAGAATCCATTACTAATTTAGCCGCTTCGTTCCATCCAAGGTGTTCAAGCATTAATACACCTGAAAGAATGACAGAAGAAGGATTTACTTTATCTAATCCAGCATATTTAGGAGCTGTACCATGAGTAGCTTCAAAAATTGCATGTCCAGTTAAGTAGTTAATGTTAGCTCCTGGAGCAATCCCGATACCACCAACTTGAGCAGCTAATGCATCAGAAATATAATCTCCGTTTAAGTTCATTGTAGCAACAACATCAAATTCGCTTGGGCGAGTTAAAATTTGTTGTAAGAAGATATCAGCAATCGAATCTTTTACTAAAATTTTACCTGCAGCTAATGCGTCTGCTTGTGCTTTATCAGCAGCTTCTGCACCTTTATCAGCTTTAATTTGATCGTATTGGTTCCATGTGAAAGTTTGCTCAGCAAATTCTTGTTCAGCTACTTCGTAACCCCAAGTTTTGAAAGCTCCTTCAGTGAACTTCATGATGTTTCCTTTGTGAACTAAAGTTAGTGATTCACGGCCTTCTTTAATAATGTAATTTAAAGCAGCACGTACTAAACGTTTTGTTCCTTCTTCAGAGATTGGTTTGATACCAATACCAGAAGTTTCAGGGAAACGGATGTTTTTTGTACCCATTTCATTTTGTAAGAATTCGATGATTTTTTTCACTTCATCAGAACCTTTAGCAAATTCAATCCCTGCATAAATATCTTCAGTGTTTTCACGGAAGATAACCATATCCGTATCTTCGGGACGTTTTACCGGTGAAGGTACTCCGTCAAAGTAACGAACTGGGCGTACACAAGTATATAAATCTAATTCTTGACGTAATGCAACATTTAAAGAACGGATTCCGCCTCCAACAGGAGTTGTTAAAGGTCCTTTAATTGCAATCAAATACTCACGAATAACTTCTAAAGTTTCTTCAGGTAACCATTCGCCAGTTTTGTCGAAAGCTTTTTGTCCAGCTAAAACTTCTTTCCATACGATTGATTTTTCGCCGTTATATGCTTTTTCAACAGCTGCTTCTAAAACGCGTTCTGAAGCTGCCCAAATATCAGGACCAATTCCGTCACCTTCAATGTAAGGGATGATTGGATTATTTGGTACATTTAATACGCCGTTTTCAACTGAAATTTTTCCACCGTTTGTCATAATAAAATTCCTCCTATAATCATAGTCATAGGGCATGTACGATCAAAGTGGAATAAACCATATGATCAAGCACAGCCCTATAAATGTGTAATTTAAAAATTAACGCTCGCTAACTGGTACATATTTTTGCATACCAGGTCCGATGTATTCTGCACGTGGACGAATTAGACGGTTATTTGAATACTGCTCTAAAATATGAGCTAACCAACCAGAAACACGTGATACTGCGAAAATTGGTGTAAATAAATCATGGTCAATATTTAAAGAATGATACACAGATGCAGAATAGAAATCTACATTAGGTGGTAGATTCTTTTGACCTGTTACGATCTCATCAATTTTAATTGACATCTCGTACCATTTCTCTTCACCACGAAGTTTCGTTAATTTTTGAGACATTTCACGTAAGTGTTTCGCACGAGGATCACCTTTACGATAAACACGGTGGCCGAATCCCATAATTTTTTCTTTGTTTTCAAGCTTTGTATTAATGTATGAATCTACATTTTCTACTGAACCGATGTCCATTAACATTTTCATTACTTGCTCATTTGCACCGCCGTGAAGAGGTCCTTTTAGAGCACCGATTGCTGCAACTACTCCAGAGTAAACATCTGAAAGTGTTGCTACACAAACACGAGCAGTAAATGTTGATGCATTCAATTCGTGGTCAGCATGTAAAACTAACGCTTTGTTAAACGCTTCTTCTTCAATTGCTTCAGGAACTTCTCCGTTAAGCATGTACAAGAAGTTAGCAGCGAAGCTTAAATCATTTTTAGGTGCGATTGGTTCTTGTCCTTTACGAACGCGAGCAAATGCTGTTACTAAAGTGGACATTTTTGCTTGAAGTTGAATCGCTTTCAAGTAGTTAGCTTCTTCTGACATATCTTCTGCTTTCTCATCATACAATCCAAGCATAGATACTGCCGTACGAAGTGCTGTCATTGGATGAACTTTATCAATTGGATAAGCTTTAAAATGGTTTAATACCTCTTGAGGTACAGCCATATTATCCGCTAATTGTTGTTTAAGTTCAGCCAATTCTGCTGCTTTAGGCAGACGTTGATGCCATAACAAATAAATTACTTCTTCAAAACTTGCATGGTCCGCTAAATCATCAATATCATAGCCAACGTATGTAAGTGTATCGTCAATTATTGAACTAATAGCTGATTGAGTTGCTACTACTCCTTCGAGACCTTTTGTTGTCGTCATGTATACCGCTCCTTCTTCTTATAAAATTCATCATCCCACAAAAAAAACGCAGAATGATGGCTCATCTGCTCTTATGAACCTTTATTTAATCGCTTACATTGAACATTATAATCAATATTGACGCCTTTGTGAATGAAAACGCTCGTTTTTCGTAAAAATTCGAAAAAATTAAGAGAATTTGTCTTAAAGTAGAAATATTCTGTTTAAGCGAATTGCTATTGTTATAGGTACTATTTCTGCAAAGGAGGCCTACATAATGTATGAAAATATAATGAATAATTTTAAAAAATGGCTTCCTGTCATCGTTGTTTTAATCATCACATGGATTATCTATCCGGTAAGTTTGGCCATTTTATTTGCCTATTTCTTTCAACCAATTGTTAAATGGATCCATCAAAAAACTAGATTACCAAGATGGCTGACTGTTTTTCTATTTGAAAGCATCCTAATCGTTTCGTTGATCGCTATCGCTACATTAGTGGTAAAAGAGCTATTTGAAATTGTCTACCCACTTCGGTTTCACTTAGAAGAGTTAAAAGTCTTAGTAAATGAAAATAAAGCGAATTGGAAATCCGCTTTAGAGGCTTTTTCTTTATTAAGTGAAACGATGATTAAAAAAATCAGCTTGTTCATTCAACATTTACCAGAACAATTTGTCGAGACATTTGTTTTTATCATCGCTTTTTACTTTGCATTATTAGAATCGATTAAGTCTCGTACCTGGTTTTTCATTTATATCCCAACTAAAACTCGCAAAACCATTAAACCATTGTTTGTAAGTGCTACTCAATTATTTGAAAAGTTTACAAAAGTAGAAATCGTCCTATTTCTCACCACTTTTGCTCAGCTAGCAGTTGGTTTTTATGCGTTGAACTTTTCATCCCCAATTGGACTCGCTTTTTTAATTTCTTTTGCTGATGTCATGCCGTTTTTAGGGACAGGTATCATCCTCATACCAATGGCTGTCTTCTTTATGCTAACCAATCAATCTACATTAGGAATTGTCATTATATTGTTATATGCATTTATTTTATTGACACGACAATTACTTGAATCCTTTTTGTGGGCAAATACCATGCATATTCGAGCGATTCATGTATTTTTTATTAGTGCATGTTCACTGTTGATGTTTGGTGTTCCTGGAATCCTATTAAGTCCATTTCTTTTACTCGCAGCTGTTCATTTTAGAGAACACCATTGGTTCACATCACAATAAGCTGACCTTTTTTCATTTTAGTTCGAATCCATTTATAAATGATGGGCTTGAACAGTTGTCTTGTTGGTGAAAATAAAAATAAGAAACCGAAAATATCCGTTACAAAGCCTGGTGATAGTAACATGATTCCACCTGCAAATACAAAAAGGGCATTCACCATAGCATCGCCTGGAGCTTCGAAATTCTTCATTTGGTTTTGTATATCTCGAATTGCCTTTAGTCCTTGTTTTTTGGCTAGAAACGCACCTAAAATTCCGGTACTAAGAATAATTAATATCGTTGGTAGAATTCCAAATTGGTTTCCCGACCAAATTAACACACTTATTTCAATCACTGGAGCTACGATTAATACAAAAAGCAACCATTTCATTGTAAACATCTCCCTTCCTTACATTACATATGTGTAAAAAAATGACCTCAACACAATATGCGTTGAGGTATTTTTATCTCTGTTACTTATAATACACTTGCATGACCATGGTAAATAACTCCGGATTCAGCATCCATCGTAATTTCTTGACCGTTTTCAATTAGCTTAGTTGCATCTTTGACACCGACAATCACAGGAATTCCAAGACTTAAACCAACCACAGCCGCATGACTCGTTAAACCGCCTTCTTCCGTTATTAAACCTGCACACTTTTCAATCGCAGGCATCATGTCACGATCTGAACCAAGTGTTACTAAGATGGCACCATCGACATTCGCTAAAAGAGCATCTTTTGCGTTGTTTGCCACAACTGCTCGACCAACAGCAACTGATTTTCCAATGCCTTGTCCTTTAGCAACCATATCTCCAATAAGATGAACTTTCATTAAATTGGTTGTACCGGCTTCACCAACTGGAACACCCGCTGTAATAATAACTAGATCACCGTGTTTTACATAATTATGTTTAATACTTTCTTCAACTGATAACTCTAAAATCTCATCCGTTGATCCTACTTTTTCTCCAACGATTGGGTATACGCCCCAAACCAAAGTGAGTTTACGTGATGGTTGTTCAGTTGACGTAACAGCTATAATCGGTGCACCTTGACGATATTTGGAAATCATTTTCGCAGTATGACCACTTTCAGTAGGAGCAATTACCGCTTTCACTTTTAAATTGATTGCCGTATGAGCTACAGCTTGACCAATCGCATCCGTCATATTTACATCTTTGCTCTTACTTTTAGCTGTAACAATTGCTCGGTAATCAAGAGCAGCTTCTGTGCGAATCGAAATTTTATCCATTGTTTTTACGGATTCAACTGGATACATTCCAGCAGCCGTTTCACCAGAAAGCATAATTGCATCCGTTCCGTCGAATATAGCATTTGCTACATCACTAGCTTCAGCTCTAGTTGGTCTAGGATTACGCTGCATCGAATCTAACATTTGAGTCGCAGTAATAACCGGTTTTCCCGCTTCATTACATTTTGCAATTAAACTCTTTTGTACTAAAGGTACTTCTTCAGCCGGTATTTCTACCCCTAAATCTCCACGAGCAACCATTAAACCATCTGATACTTGGATGATTTCATCGATATTATCGACGCCCTCTTGGTTTTCGATTTTAGGAATGATTTGAATGTAAGAACCATTATTTTTTTCTAATAATTCACGAATTTGCATAACATCCTTCGCTCTTCTTACGAAAGAAGCGGCAATGAAATCAACTTCTTGTGAAATCCCAAACAAAATATCTTGTGCATCTTTTTCAGTAATACCAGGTAATTGAACTGAAACTCCTGGTACATTAACACCTTTTTTATTTTTAAGGGTGCCGGCATTATATACTTCCGTATGAATTAATCCTGCAGCTGCATCAATACTCTTCACTCGCAATTCAATTAATCCATCATCTAATAAAATGACCGAGCCTTCTTGAACATCTTCAATCAAATGATCGTAAGAGATAGAGAACATTTCTTTCGTTCCTAAAACTTCTTTCATCGATATTGCAATCGTTTGCCCAGTAATTAACTCAATTGCATCGTTTTCCATTTGATGTGTACGAATTTCAGGTCCTTTCGTATCCAGCAATATTCCAACAATTTTACCCGTCTTTTTAGAAGCTTCGCGAATTCGACGAATACGTTCTCCATGTTCTTCGTGATTGCCGTGTGAAAAGTTTAATCGAGCAACGTTCATTCCCGCTTCAATCAGTTGTTCCAGCATTTCTGGTGATTCACTCGCTGGACCGATTGTACATACAATTTTGGTTTTTCTCATAGTAATATCCTCTCCGTTACGTTATATCGATAATTCTTTAGATAATTGATACATTGAAAGATCCGTTTTGTGGCTTCCTTGAAAAGCCTCTGTCATAGAATAGTCTACCACTTGGTGATTGCGCATGCCAACAGCTAGTCCTCCATGACCTTCCAATAAAATTTCCACTGCTCTAGCACCAAATTGACTTGCTAAGACTCGATCTCGTGCAGTTGGTGAACCACCACGTTGAATATGCCCTAAGACAGAAACTCGTGTTTCAATATTAGCATGCTTTTCAATTAATTCGGCCAAAGCATTTCCACTCATCACACCTTCAGCAACAATGATGATACTGTGCTTTTTGCCTCGCTCGTGCCCACTCTTTAATCTTGCAACAATATCATCAAGTTGATACGGATCTTCTGGGATCACGATCGTTTCAGCTCCACCTGCTAAGCCAGCCCATAAAGCTAAGTCTCCTGCATCACGACCCATAACTTCTACTATAAAAGTTCGTTCATGAGAAGTAGCGGTATCACGAATTTTATCAATTGCTTCAATCACTGTATTTAATGCAGTGTCAAAACCAATTGTATAGTCCGTGCCTGGAATATCATTGTCAATTGTTCCAGGAACACCTACAGCTGGGATACCTCTTTTTGTTAAAGCCATTGCTCCTCGATAAGACCCGTCCCCACCAATAACAACTAGACCTTCGATCCCATGTTTCTTCATTTGCTCGATTCCTTTTAACTGACCTTCTTCTGTCATAAATTCAAGACATCTAGCCGAATAAAGTCTTGTTCCACCTCTTTGAATGATGTCACCAACCGAGCCTAGGTCAAGCTTATGTATATTTCCTTCGATTAATCCTTGATATCCATTATAGACACCCATAACTTCTAACCCATGGTAAATTCCTTTTCGAACGACTGCTCGAATAGCAGCATTCATACCTGGTGCGTCCCCACCGCTGGTTAAAACAGCAATTTTTTTCATTAGGATATCCTCCTTCAAATCGGCAATTTTATAGATCATGTAATTCACATTAACATGGTTTATACAATCTTGTATATTTGATCATAGGTAAAAGTAGAAAAGAAACGGAAGAAAAATATAGCTTGCCCCGTTTTGGGACAAGCTCATATTTTTGTTATTCAATAAATTCACCAATCGATTTAAATTTCTCATATCTAGTGTCGACTAATTGATCTTCATTTAACTTCAACAATTCGTCAAGGGAACGTTGTAAAACTTCTCCCATTAAGACAGCTTGTCGTTTAGGATCTCGGTGCGCGCCTCCTGTAGATTCAGGAATAATTTCGTCTACTATTCCCATTTCTTTTAAATCAGGTGCTGTAATTTTCATTGCTTCAGCTGCTTGCTGAGCAAGTGCGGCATCTTTCCAAAGAATTGATGCTGCTCCTTCAGGTGAAATAACCGAATACGTTGCATTTTCTAACATATGAATATGGTTGGCAACGCCTAATGCTAAGGCACCACCACTTCCACCTTCGCCGATTACTACACTTATGACTGGCACTTTCAATCCCGCCATTTCAAACAAGTTTCGAGCAATGGCTTCGCTTTGTCCACGTTCTTCAGCAGCTTTTCCAGGATAAGCTCCTTTTGTATCAATAAAGCAAATAATAGGTCGCTTGAACTTTTCAGCTTGTTTCATTAAACGAAGGGCTTTTCTATAGCCTTCTGGGTGAGGCATTCCAAAGTTTCGTCTAATATTTTCTTTTGTATCTCTTCCGCGCTGATGACCAATGATGGTAATAGGTTGGCCATTAAATGAGGCTATACCTCCAACAATCGCTTCATCATCTCCATACAAACGATCCCCATGAAGTTCAATAAAATCTGTAAATAAGTCACGAATGTAATCGAGTGTCGTTGGTCGCTCAGGATGTCTTGCTACTTGAACACGATCCCAAGGTTGCATATTCTCATAAATATCTGTTTCTAATTTTTGAAGTCGATCTTCTAATTGTTGAATCTCTGTTGAAAGATCAACCTCTGCATTAGAAGTGAAATCTTTCAATTCACTAATCTTCGCTCTTAGTTGAATAACTGGTTCTTCGAAAGGTAATGTTTTAACCATTTTTATTTTCCCCTTTCGAGTGTAGTTTCACTAATGTTGAAACAGTATCTTTCATCGATGCTCGATGAACGACTGCATCCAATTGTCCATGATCCAGTAAAAATTCAGCTGTTTGGAAGTTTTCAGGCAGTTTTTCTCGCACCGTTTGTTCAATTACACGGCGACCAGCAAAACCAATTAAAGCTTTTGGTTCAGCTAAATTAATGTCTCCTAGTGATGCAAAACTTGCTGAAACTCCACCTGTAGTTGGGTGAGTTAAAATCGAGATGAACAAATAACCTTTTTCACTATGACGCTTAAGCGCAACACTTGTTTTCGCCATTTGCATTAAAGAAAGAACACCCTCTTGCATTCTTGCTCCACCACTTGCAGTGAAAATAATAAAAGGTACGCCTTGTTTCGTCGCTTCTTCAACAGCACGTGTGATTTTCTCTCCAACAACGGATCCCATTGAACCCATTCGGAAATGAGCATCCATGATCGCAACCACTACACTCTGACCATTGATTTGCCCAGTACCAGTCAGCACAGCTTCATTTAAGCCAGTTTTTTTACTATCAGATTTTATTTTGTCTGTATACCCAGGGAAATTAAGTGGATTAACTGTTTCTAGATGATCATCCATAGAAACAAAAGTAGATTCATCTAAGAAATTAGCTACTCGCTCATAGGCAGTCATTTTGTAATGATGATCGCATCCCGGACAAACTTTTTTATTCGACATTAAATCTTTTGTTAAACCTATATATTTACACTCAGGACATTTTGTCATAATTCCTTCAGGTACATCCGTTTTGGAAGCGAGATTTGGAATCGTCGCATATTTGTGTTTACGATTTCTTGAAAAAATATCTCGTATCATACATTCTCTCTCCCCTTTGTTAAAAAATTCGTCCAAGCATTATATGCTTCGACAGCTTGTTCAATTTCCCCATCCTTGATTGCTTGTAGCAATTGTATAAGGTAGGTATTTTCATCTTCATTTGTGAAACCTTGATAGGGCTCTTCGCCATATTGTTTTAGTAAAAACCACATCTTTAAAGACAGCCGATTATTGCTTACGATTAAAATTTCACGAATGATGTCCTCACGTTGAACAGTTCCTTCTTCGTCTAACTTTATTAATAAACTTTCCCAGACCGGCAAATCCATTAAATTAGGTGAAGCAGATACAATACGGATCGCTTCTTTTTCAAGAGTTTGTCTCGTTAAATGGACATCATTAATTGTTTTTGTATCTTGTAGTATAAAAGTTGATAAAATCTCAACCAGTTTATGATTACGATAATCCGTTAAAAAAGTTCCTTCTCCACGTTTTGTTTCAATTAACCCAAGTAATTCTAAACTTCTAAGTGCTTCTCGAACAGTCGACCGCCCAACTTTAAGTCGTTCAACTAATTCTCTTTCAGAAGGCAATTTGCCACCGGGTTTAATATTTTCTGATTGAATAAGGAGCCTGAGTTCTCGAACAATTTGTAAATACATTTTAGTGGACTGTTTGTCCATGTGCATCCCTCTTGCTTCCATTATTTACAAAGTGGTCTGACCACTCAATGTGACTATCATACAAAAAAATTCGATTGGTTGCAATGGGCATTATTTGAAAATGTTATTAATGAGATACATGGTTATTCATAAAAGATTTGTTTTGTATGAAAAGATTGGTAAGTTAAAGTTAATTGTCTCTCGAAGATTATTTATTTTTCGAGGCTATACATTATCTATCAATACTGTTTTACATAAATTGAATTAATTCACAATTTCATTTTAATATAGTGTTTAAAAAAATTAGATTAAACTTAATTAAATTGTGAATCAAAATTAACTGTTTGAAGGGGGAATTTAGTTTGAAGAAGTGGACTAATTTTATTGCAGTTTTTTTTCTTTCACTGTTTCTAATTGCAGGATGTACAGACATTAATAATCAGGAGGTTGAGCAAACTTCTCATTCAGACATGAAACAACTTTTCAAAGTTGATGTTCAGAAAGTGAAATTAGACGGAAGTAATGGTGACTTTGTAACAATTACGGATAAAGAAAATTTGAATTTATTGGGGATAGCGTTCGGGAATATACAATGGAACCAAAATGTCGAGCCACCACTTATGGAAAAAAGAGAAGATATAAAAGCATCTTTATTTTACGACTTAGATAAAGATAAAGAGCCAAAGAAAATAGCTGATTACGCGATTTGGTTCAATTCTGATGAAACAGCAACAATCATTATGGAGGATAGAATTTTCGGAGAACTAGATAAAGAAAATGCTAAGATTTTAAGAGCAATACTAATATCCGATTAATATACTTTTTGTTTCAAAAATTAAACAAGATATAACAATTTTAAATATATAAAATCTAAAATATGCATAAAAAAACTATCTCTCCGTCACTTAATGACTTTTGAGATAGCCTCACGTACTTAAATTATTTAAAAGAAGAACTACTTTTCATTTGCTTTAAGATGATTTGTGGCTTACCTTGACGCCATTCGATAATGCCTTCGACGTTCACAATCTCTTGTTCTTTTAAAATAAGATTAATATTAGCGTAGTCGCTAGGGAAAATAGTAATTGATCCGTCTCCGGTTTCGTCTTGAAGAGTAACAAAAGCCATTGATTCTCCCTTTTTCGTGCGAATTCTGCGTATTTCCTCAATCATGCCAAGTACGGAAACGTGCTCTCCATTCTTTTTATTCCCCAAATTTTGAAGATCTATGAATGGTTGATTTAAGGTTTCTTTCCATCTTCCGATTGGATGGCTAGACATATAAAAGCCGAGTGTTTCTCTTTCGAACTGTAATTTCATCATATCTGGCAAAGGTTCTTTCACAATGTATTTTGGTTTCCCAAAAGAATTGAAATCCCCTTCAAACAAATCCACTTCCATTTTCGGACGTACGAGTTCAGCATATTTAACAGCAGCGTCCAATGTGGCTAATAAGGTGGATCGATCTTGATGAAACTCATCCAATGCCCCAGATTTTATTAATGGTTCTATGTGTTTTCTCGAAAAATATTGAGCAGACAAACCCGCTGCTAATTCAAAGATATCTTTCCATTGTGGAATAGCAGATTTACGTGCTTCAATGATACGTTTTAAAAACTCATAAGAAATTCCTTTTACTGCAGATAATCCAAATCGAATTGACCCATTCTCTACTCGGAATGTAAGTCCACTATTTAATAGGGAGGGCGGTAATAAGGAAATCTTTTTTTGTTTAACTTCTTGTAAAATTTTCATCGATTTATCACTATTACCGATTGCACTTGTTAATAAAGAAGCATAAAAATAAGCGGGATACTTGGCTTTTAAATAAGCCATTTGATACGAAATCATGCTATATGCGACAGCATGACTTTTTGGAAATCCATAATCTGCAAAACGAACAATTAAATCATAAATACTTTCGGCTTCATGAGGAGTAAAGTTTTTAGCCATTGATTTAGTAACAAAGTGTTGGCGTTGCTCGTCCAACACTTGTCTATTCTTCTTACTGACGGCTCTGCGTAAAATATCAGCTTCACCAAACGTAAATCCTGCCATTTGTGATGCTATTTGCATGATTTGCTCTTGATAGACAATAACGCCGTAAGTGTCACTTAAAATCGGCTCTAAAATCGGATGTTGATAAATTGTTTTTTCCTCACCATGTTTTCGACGCTTATAGGTCGCAATATGCTCCATTGGTCCGGGACGATAAAGGGCATTTACCGCTACAATATCGTTAAAATGAGATGGTTTAATATCATTTAACGCCTGTCTCATCCCATCGGATTCTAATTGGAATACGCCTGTGGTATCGCCTTCTTGCAACAATTGAAAAGTTTGTGAGTCATCTAGAGGGATTTTCTCGAAATCTAACCATTTTTTTGTATCATACCAAATCATAGATCGGATTCGATCTAAAATTGTGAGATTGCGGAGACCTAAGAAATCCATCTTTAATAAACCGCTCTGCTCGACATCTTGCATCGGCCATTGCGTCAAATATATTCCTTCTTGTCCATCTTCAATAGGTAAAAGCTCAACTAAAGGAACTGGAGACAATACAACTCCAGCTGCATGAGTCGAACCATTTCTAGGCAAACCTTCTAATTGTAACGCTACTTCTTCCCAACGTTTGTGTAGGGCATCAGATTCAATCCATTTTTTTAGAATAGTCGAGGATTCTATACCCTCTTTTAAGGAAATCCCAGCTTTATTCGGTAGTTGTTTTGAAATCATTTCTAATATATCATTACTAAAACCAAAAACACGAGCTACATCACGAGCAGCTGCTTTTGCTGATAATGTCCCGAACGTGATGATTTGCGCGACAAAAGCTTGACCATATTTTTGGGCTACGTATTGAATAACCTCTTGTCTACGGTTATCTACAAAATCGATATCTATATCAGGCATCGTGACTCGTTCAGGATTTAAAAATCTCTCGAATAAAAGACCGAACTTTAAAGGATCTACATGAGTGATAAATAAAGAAAATGCAACGAGTGAACTTGCTGAAGAACCACGTCCTGGTCCAGTAAGGATTTTTTTCTCTTTTGCATATGCCATAAAATCAGCCACAATTAAAAAATAATCTGCATACCCCATTTGATTAATTATCGAAAGTTCCATATCAAGTCGATCGAAATACTCGTGAGATACTTTTCCTAAGCGTTGGGAAAGCCCAGATAAGCATTGTGATTTAAGTACTTCCGCGGATGTTAAAGGAGGAGTCACTGGAAATGCAGGCATGTGCATTTTATGTAAAGGAATGTCCACTAAACAACTATTTAAAAGTTTTTCAGAAGAATCTAACCACTCTGGATGATCGGCAAACCATTCAATCCAATCCCGAGCACTTGGCAAGTATGAATTCGTATGGCTTGGTTTTACACGTGATGAATCCTGCAGTTTTACTCCATTAGAAATCGCTTGAGCCACTTCATAAGAGAATGCATGATCCGCATGTTCATATTTCACATGATGTGTGGCTATGACAGGAATTCCTTGTTGATTCATAGTGGAAACAATGAAGTTTTCACGAGGCGAAACAATACCACCAGGTCTTTCTATACCACCATACACATCATCTAAAAAGAGTTGTTTCATGTTGGATACAACTTCTTCAATTTGACTATCCGACCAATCGTCAGTATCTGGTATAGCTAAGATGATGGCGCAATCTTCTTTATATGCTTTTAACCAATTTAGTGGAAGCTGTACTAACCCTTTCACTTCAAGAGCGCTACTAATTTTCAACAAGTTTTGGTACCCTTTATTCGACTTAGCGTACACTTGAATAGGTAATTTAATCGTATCTGAAAATTCAACGTCACAACTTAATCCGATGACAGGATGAACCCCAGCGGCTTTCACAGACTTATAAAATGGAAGTGTGCCATACATTCTCCGATTCGTAATTGCGACAGCCGACGCTTTTTGTTCTTGTAAGAAAGGAATCAGTGATTCCAGTCGTACCGTACTATTTAATAAATCTGCTGATGTTTGTACATGCGGATATACTGGATTCACTTGATTTTCTCCCTTCTTTTTATTGGCATATACCTTTTAATTTTTCGATTACACGATCTGCTTCTTCCCATGAATAAACCGATGCTCCTGAAGCAAGGGGATGACCTCCGCCCCCGAATTCTTTCGCTAATTCATTTATAATCGGTCCTTTTGAACGAAGTCGAACTCTAATTTGATCTGATTCTTCGATGAAAATAACCCACGCTCTAATTCCTTTTACATTTCCAAGAGATCCAACTAATAATGATGTTTCACTCGATGTTACGCCAAATTCTTTTAATGTATCCATTGTTAATTTGACATACGCCATTCCGTTATCATCAATAACGAATTTTTGATATATATAACCTTGCAGATTCAATAAATTACGATCGACTTCGTACATTCCATTAAACAGTTCAGTTCGATCAAAATTATAAGAAATTAAATCGCCAGCTGTTTCAAACGTTTTTCGACTTGTACTATGGAACATAAATCGACCTGTATCTCCCACAATACCTGCGAATAACAATCTTGCAGCTTCATCGGACATAGTCCAGTCGGACACTTTCTTTCCTTCTTCATAAAGGTCGTAAATCATTTCACTAGCTGAACTAGCATCTGTATTAACCCAAAGCAAATCGCCATAAGGATCATCATTCGGATGATGGTCAATTTTCAGTAAAAAAGCACCCGTTTTATATCTCTGATCATCCACTCGTTCTGTGTTTGCGGTATCTGTCACTATAACTAATGCATCTTTAAATTGATCATCTGTCACTTTATCCGGCATAGTTAAAAATGAGAGTGTTTCTTCATGCTCTCCTGTAGTGTAGACTTTCTTATTTGGATAAGTCGCTCTTAAAATTTCGCGTAAGCCGAAAGCTGAACCATAGGCATCTGGATCAGGTCTTACATGGCGATGAATGATGATTGTTTCGTACCTAGCTATTGTGTCAATGATTTGACGTTTCATGTGATTTCCCTCCAACTTAAAATTAATACCATTCGCATTTTCTAGGAAATGTCGTTACAATTATGACAGTTTCACATATTCCAGGAGGTTTACGATGATAAATGCAGTTTTTGTCTTTTTCATAATCATTTCAGCTGTTTTTTACTTTTACATGAAAGTGAAACAATTGCGAAGTGAATTACCTATTGCAAAAAAATGGTATGCCAATCGAGCAATGGTTGCACTTGGAAGTTTACTTTTCTTCTTTGGCTTAAACCAACTTTTCTTATTTTCTACAACCATAACATATGTTATTTCAGCCATTTTTATTGTCATCGGTTTAATTACCATCGTTCATTATGCCAAAGTAATGAAACATTATGGTCAGTTTGTAGAAGAAGAATTTCGTTTGAATAAAAAGTGATGCGTATTACCGCATCACTTTTTTCTTTGCCATCTCTATCTTTCTAAGAGTTGGAACATCATCATGGCTTTACCAACAAGTAAAGTTGACTGATAAACATCAAATTCCATTTTCACAAATTTCCTACTCATGTCTAAAATGCTTGGCTTCACTGTAATGACACTATCCATTTGCATCGGCTTAATAAAGTAGATGGTCATATTTTCAGCAACACTATCCCCGCGTTTGTTTTTCTTCAAAACATGATTTCCAACTTCAGCTAACAGCGTTGTAAATGCGCCATAAGAAATCGCGCCAAATTGGTTGGTCATTTGTGGCGTAACAGTAAATTCTACTGCTAAATCATTCTCATCTAAAACCTTCATTTGACTTTTCACGATATCGTCGATTGTTTCACCATGCTGGGGTTGTCGTTGAGCTAATTGCAATGCTTTCAAAACATCTTGTCTACTGATGACACCTTCTAAATTCCCCGCGTCATTTACTACCGGCATTAAATCAATGCCTTCCCATATCATTCGATGTCCAGCAGTTGCAACACTCGTTTTCATCGATACAGTTAGTGGATTTTTGGTCATTATTTTTTCTATGGATTCATTGTGGTCAATCCCAATGACATCTCTAGCTGTAACAATACCAACCAACTTTTGATTGGCATCGATCACTGGGAATCCACCATGGGTTGTTAAGGCATTTTGATCGTGATAACTTTTCACTTCGTCGGTTACTTTTAAAAAATCTGTTTCTTGATAAGGTACATAAATGTCTTCAATAAAGAGAATCTCTTTTTTAATTAATTGGTCATAGATCGCACGATTAATCATTGTTGCAACTGTAAACGTGTCATAGCTCGTTGAAATAATGGGTAATTCCAGTTCGTCTGCTGATTTTTTTAACATGTCTGAAGCTTCGAAACCGCCAGTAATCAAAACAGCCGCTCCAGCTTTTAAAGCAGTAAAATGGGCTTTTGTCCGATTTCCGACGATTAAAAGACTGCCTGCATCTGTATATCGCATCATATCATCCAGTTGCATGGCACCAATAACAAATTTCGTTAACGTTTTATGTAAGCCACTTTTCCCGCCCAACACTTGACCATCTACAATATTGACGACCTCTGCAAATGTTAATCGTTCAATATTTTCTTTCTTTTTCTTTTCAATTCGAATTGTACCAACTCGTTCAATGGTACTCACATATCGTTGAGATTCTGCTTCTTTTATCGCTCTGTATGCGGTCCCTTCACTGACTTGAAGTTCTTTCGCAATACGTCGCACAGAGATTTTATCTCCAACGGGTAGTGACTCGATATATTGTAAAATTTGTTCATGCTTAGTTGCCATGTCATCACCTATTTCCCAAACAATCGTTCTATTGTTAGTGTATCACAAAGGTATCATTTTTCAGCCATAAAAAACGCACGAAAAGTCAAAGACTTTCCGTGCTACACACTACATTTCTGTTCCATCTCCAGCTTCCCAAATATGAACGTTTGAGTGTTTGACCAATTCTTTAAAATCATTAGGATCTTGTTTTATTGGCGGGAACGTATTGTAGTGAATCGGAACGACTGCTTGGGGATTCAATAATTCAACTGCATAAGCAGCATCCTCAATTCCCATTGTGAAATTATCACCAATTGGTAAAAAAGCAAGATCGATTGGATGACGTTCCCCAATTAATTTCATATCTCCAAACAACGCAGTATCTCCTGCATGGTAAATGGTTTTTCCTTCTGCCGAGAACAAAATTCCCGCTGGCATTCCTGTGTAAATAATTTCATTTTTTTCTGTGACATACGATGAGCCATGAAAAGCTTGTGTTAATTTCACTTTCCCAAATTCAAATTGGTAAGCTCCACCGATATGCATCCCGTGCGTTCGCACTCCTTGCCACTCTAAGTATTCAGCAAGTTCAAATGGTGCGATAACGAGTGAATCATTAGCCTTTGCTATGGCTACCGTATCGCCAACATGATCATTATGTCCATGCGTCAACAATATAACATTTGGTTTTTCATTTTCAGCAATTAAATCTGTTAAGCCATTTCCGGAAATAAAAGGGTCAATCAGAATTGTAAAGTCCCCTGTTTTAATTTTGACAACTGAATGTCCATGGAAAGATACATACATTTTTATAACCTCCTTCTGTGGATATTGTTCTTTATTCGATAAAAATGCCGAGAATCCTGTTTTTTGATATGCTATTTAGGAGAACAATACAAAAAGGAGTGCTACCATGAGTAAAATCAATCAAATTTCTACTTATTTAAAAGAGCATAATATAGATGCGGCTTTTATTACAACACCTGATAACGTGTTTTATATTTCTGGTTTTAGAAGCAATCCTCATGAACGGTTGCTTGGCGTTCTAGTCTTTCAAGACGCTGAACCTCTAATGATTCTTCCTAAAATGGAAGTACCGGATGCAAAAAATGCAGGATGGAATTTTGATGTAGTCGGACATCAAGATACGGATCAGCCATGGCAATTATTAAAACAAGCCATCGAAAACAAAAAAGTAACGCCATCAAAAATAGCTATTGAAAAATCGCATATGACGGTTGAACGTTTAGAAGCTATTCAAGAATTATACCCAGATGTTACTTTCACTAGACTCGATGATCAACTCAATTCAATGCGTGTTGTAAAAGACGCAAACGAATTAGCTATCCTTCGTGAAGCAGCTGCATATGCTGACTATGCGATTGAAGTCGGAGTAAGTGAAATTGCAGAAGGAAAAACCGAGCTTGAGATTTTAACGGCAATCGAATTAGCTTTAAAGAAAAAAGGAATCTCCCATATGTCATTTGACACCATGGTTTTAAGTGGACCCAAAACTGCTTCTCCACATGGCAAGCCAGGTGATCGTAAAATCCAAAAAGGTGACCTCGTATTATTTGACCTAGGTGTTATTTACAAAGGGTATTGCTCAGATATAACACGCACAGTTGCATTTGGTGAACCTTCAACTAAGCAAAAAGAGGTTTATGAAACGGTACGCAAAGCAGAACAAGCTGCAGTGGACGCTGTTAAACCTGGTGTAAAAGCTATGGAATTAGATAAGATAGCACGAGATATTATTACTGAAGCGGGTTATGGCGAATTCTTCACCCATCGCTTAGGCCATGGTCTTGGTATTTCCGTACATGAATTCCCATCAGTAACAGGGAATAATGAGATGGAATTGATCGAAGGAATGGTATTTACAATCGAACCTGGAATTTACGATCCAAGTATTACAGGTGTTCGAATTGAAGATGATGTTGTGGTGACGAAGGATGGCGTTGAAGTTTTAACGAAATATCCAAAAGAATTGGTTATCATTTCTGCAGAATAGTATAGAGATTTGAACGTCGTCAAACTTTTAAAAAATCAAATATTTCTATTTGTATAATAGAAAAGACCCTTTTCAATATGAAAAGGGTCTTTTCTAGTGATTATCTTAAAAGAGAATCTACACTCACATACGGTAGACCTTGAGCTTCAGCTACTGCTTGGTACGTCACGTTACCATCTAAAGTGTTTACCCCTTTTAGAAGTGCATTATTATCTAAGCAAGCTTGTTTATATCCTTTGTTTGCAATTTGCACTGCATAAGGAACCGTAACATTTGTTAATGCCATTGTAGAAGTTCTTGGAACCGCACCAGGCATATTTGCTACCGCATAATGTACTACGCCGTGTTTTTCATATGTTGGATTATCATGTGTTGTAATACGATCAGACGTTTCAAGAATTCCACCTTGGTCAATTGCAATATCAACAACCACTGAACCAGGTTTCATTGACATGATCATTTCTTCTGTAACTAATTTAGGAGCTTTTGCACCTGGAATTAATACAGCACCAATAACTAAATCAGATTCTTTCACAGATTCTGCGATATTGAATGGATTTGAAATCAATGTTTGTACATCGCGACCAAATAATTCTTCTAATTGGCGCAAACGATCAGGACTCAAGTCGATAATCGTCACTTCTGCTCCCATACCTACTGCAACACGTGCAGCATTCGTCCCAGCAATTCCTCCACCAATAATCGTTACTTTCCCACGAGAAACACCAGGAACTCCGCCTAAAAGAATACCCATTCCACCGTGGATTTTTTCTAAGAATTGTGCACCGATTTGTGTAGACATACGACCCGCTACCTCACTCATTGGAGTTAACAATGGCAATGAGTTGTTCGGTAATTGTACTGTTTCATACGCGATACCAACGACTTTATTATCAACTAGAGCTTTTGTTAACTCTGGCTCAGGTGCTAAATGTAAATATGTGAACAAAATAAGTCCTTCTGAGAAATAACCATATTCTGAAGCAATTGGCTCCTTCACTTTCATGACCATATCTTTAGCCCAAGCTTCACTTGCAGTTGCAACAATTGTTGCGCCAGCAGATTCATATGCTTCATCAGTGAAACCAGAACCTA
The DNA here is from genome assembly GCF_043641925.1 of Paenisporosarcina quisquiliarum. Classification (GTDB taxonomy): domain Bacteria; phylum Bacillota; class Bacilli; order Bacillales_A; family Planococcaceae; genus Paenisporosarcina; species Paenisporosarcina quisquiliarum_A. Next base: position 103,468 of record NZ_JBHZRU010000005.1, on the reverse strand, counting down.
GACCTGCACCTGATTCAATAAATACTTCATGACCAAATACAGATAAATTGACAACCCCAGCTGGTGTCATTGCAACACGATTTTCGTTATTTTTTATTTCTTTTGGCACTCCAATTTTCATTGAAAAACCCTCCTATGTGTATATATAGATTCATAATCATAAGTCAGATGTGCTGACATAAATAAATTATCTCAAAGCAAATCCATTCTATCAGATATAATTGAAAATGGCTTTAAAAATATTTCGAGAAATGATTTTTCAATATTTCTGATAATTGAAAGACGGTGTTTTATACGATGACTAATATGAATACGAGTAAATTCGAAAGATACGGGTTAGAACCCGTTCCTTTAGCTCTCAAACAATCCAGTTGGAAAGAATACGCAATTATTACATTCGCATTCTCAGTAAATGCAGGCAACTTTTTAGTTCCGACATTAGCTGTAACTCAAGGAAACTTATCTTGGCAAGCAGCGTTTTTAGCAGTATGGATAGGAGCACTTCTAGCTTTCCTCTTAGTCTCAGCTCTGTCTATACCTGGTGCATTGTATGGTTTACCTGGACAATACATCGTTAGGGCTTTTACTGGCTCATGGCTTGCTACAAAAATTGCTTCTCCTATTCGAGTGATCACCTCATTATATTGGTTTAGCGTTCAAACAATAGGCGGTACATTCATATTACAAACTGTTATTTCTAATTTTTTTAAGATAGAAATACCATTCCCAATACTCGCTATTTGTACATCAGGCATTATGGCATATTTGGCGCTTGTAGGATATGACGCAGTCAAGAAAATAACGAGACTATCTCTGCCCGTTCTTTTGATTGGTCAAGGTCTTATGCTGTATGTGATTTTATCTCAAATATCTTTTGAGAATAGTGAAGTTACTTCATTTACCTCATTTCAATGGGGACCTTTTCTTTTCTATATGAGTTTAGCATTTGTCCAATTTGTCTCTGGTGTTAGTGCATCAAGTGACATGACAAGGTATGCAAAAACCGCTAAACAAGGATTTACTGGCATGTTTGTTGGGAATGCAGCAGGTTACTTTATGACAGCACTTATAGGTACACTTGTTGGTTCCTATTTTAATTCAACTAATCCATTTGTTGTATTAACTGAAAGTGCCCCACATGTATTAGTTGGTTTATTTATCACCTTCAGTGGCTTACTTGCCATGATTTCAATCAATATTGGAAATGCCTATACTGGCAGTTTTAGTTTACTAAATACATGGCCGTCACTTGGACGCATTAGGAGCTCACTTCTTTTTGGTGTAGTTGGTATTACTTTTAGTTGTTTCCCAACTTTAGCTTCTGAAGCTTCTTATTTCATTTCATACCTAGGGGCTGGTATTATTCCTCTTTCTGCCATATTAGTGACAGATTATTTATTAATCAAAAAAGGCATCATTTCAGAGGACGTACTATTAAAAGTAATTAGTGGTTCATATCAATTAAATCTTGCTGCAATCATCACCTTTGCCAGTATGAGTATCGTCTATTTAATGATTCCTCAGACGTTTTCGCCTGGGATGCTCATTTTCATAGGTAGTTCACTACTTTACCTATTCCTAGCTAAAAATGTTTTTAAAATAATAAAATAAATAGTCCTGCCAAAAGGATTATAAGCTTACTTGTCGAATAATATCATAGAGAACAAATAAAGGAGGAAACAGAATGTCAATCACTTATAAACATATTCTAGTCGCGGTAGACGGTTCAAAAGAAGCAGAATGGGCTTTCAAAAATTCAGTTGCAATTGCTAAACGTAACGACGCTACATTAAACTTAGCAAACGTGATCGATACTCGATCATTTGCTGCAGTTGAAGCTTACGATCGCTCCATTGCTGACAAAGCTCAGGCTTTTGCAGAAGAACTTTTGGCTGGATATAAAAAAGAAGCTGAAGCAGCTGGTGTCACAAAGGTAAATGTCATTGTAGATTATGGCTCACCTAAATCAGTTATTGCAAAAGACTTAGCTAACAAAGTAGAAGCTGATTTAATTATTTGTGGAGCAACAGGACTAAGTACAGTCGAGCGTTTCTTAATCGGCAGTGTATCAGAATATATCGTACGAGCTGCTAAATGTGACGTATTGGTTGTCCGTACTGACGAACACGAGTAAACAAAAAATCCCGATGGCATATAGCCTCGGGATTTTTCATGTTATAAATTTGCTAATCGTACCGTATCTCTCGCTATCATAACTTCTTCATACGTTGGAATTGTGAAAACCAAAACTATATATCCAAATGTTGTTGTATCAATGTTTCTTATATGTTCTTTCACATAATATAGCATTTCAGGCTTGGTTTCACAAGTTTCTCTTCCTATTGTAGTGGTTGCAAATTTGAGTTCAATAAAGTATTTGAAATAGAGAACCTAATGCAAATCTATGCTAATTCATTTTTGATTACCAAAATTAGCGATATTTTAAACCACCAGGAACCAATCTTTGAACAAACTGAATTTTTGTATATGATATTTTTTATTTCAATTTTCTATAATTAATTTCATAACCACAATCATCCATTTCCTGTGCTATTTCAAATTTCCAATTTCCACCCTCATATTTTATATAGATAACACCAGAAATATCATTAGGCAACTCAATATCATCACCTTTGTGCAATGCAACAACATTTGAACGTCCTAATTTAGAAATAAAATAACCATGTTCAAATACAACATTTTGTCGAGCTCTATCTCTAAGTGTATCGGCTAACTTTGCTTTACCTTCATCACAAGGTGTATAAAGCACAATAGCGAATCCAACATCAGAATAACGTTCTATTTTTTCAATGATTGTTCCACCCCCACTAGCTTGTTCGTGAAGAATAATTGCCTCAAACCCTAATTTTTCTACAAATCTACCAACTTCACTCTTTAACCCATCGTCATGACCATGAACAATGAAAACTTTATTTGATTTTAGTTTCTCTTTTTCATTCGAATTAGCATTTTCTAAGGTACTCAAATTAATTTCATCTTGCAAAACCACCTCATGTAGAACACCATTTAAAATTGCTTTAATATTACCTTTACCTCTATTAAAGCCTTTTAAATATGCATCTGTATTATCTCCACCAATACTTAAAATCGAAGGGGAAAATCTCACATTTTTAAATTCAACAACCTGATGTGAGCTATCACCTAAAATCGCTCTTAAAGTTACTTCACCTTTTCTCATAAAAGATTCTCTATCAGAGGTATCCTGGTTGTATTCAAGCTCATTAAGTTCATTTAACAATTGATTAATTAAATCTTTCTTTCTTTCGAAATTCATAATAATACACCCCTTTTATAAATTAATACTCTTCCTTCGTGAAATTAATAGTCGTCCATATCACACTTTAGTTACTTATAAATCCCTCCAAAAATCTGACAACAATTTGAATTGATGATAGAAGAATAAAAATAAATAAGGCTAAGACTATCCTTTCGTATTTCTTAATATTTCCTTCAATTCTTTAATTTTAAGTACATCATCTTTTCTCCTATGAATCATTCGATGGCAGTTCGCACATAATGGAACTAAGTCTGTCTCAGGATTAATTTCTACAGCTTCTTCCAACGTACTCAAAGGATTAATATGATGTACTTCGATAAAGTCTTTTCCTCGTTCACCATATACCTCCTCGAAATTAAACCCACAAGCATAACAATTTATTCCATGTTCTTTAATAGCCTTTTTCCTGTTTTTTGAATCTCGTTCATATCGCTTACCAAAGTAATACTTTAATTTCCCTTCAATTCCATGACCATCTTCAGCAAGTTCCGCTTCAATATCAGAAGCGATACTTCTATCTAATTCTAGTTCTCCTAGTAACTCTTCTTCTTCCACTTGATATCCAAACTCACTTAACCTTTTTTCAGCAATTTCAAGTTCTTCTGCTGTGAATAGTATTCTAAATTCTTTTTGTAAAACCACCGCTTCGACTGACAAATCTAAAGCATTATTTTCCCACAACACACTAAATCCATCAGAAACAGTCTTACTACTTAGAAGCTTCTTAGCGACAAAATGTCCACCATCTGCTAAAAGCATTTTTTTGAAACGTGTAGGATTGTAACCGAATTTCTTGGTTTGTTCAGTAATATTCATCATAGCTTGATGGAAATTGGATTTTAATATAGTAACATCATCAGCATTAACAGCTATTGTTTTTTTCGAAAGTCCTTCCTTCCAAATACTACTTAAATACGTACCCATATTCTCCTCTAAAAGATAATTTGTATTATTTCTTAATCTTAATATCGGTAATTCCTTTAGTAAGTGGTTCGCTTTAAGGAAACTGCTCTTTATCCCATTTGTCACTTTTACTTCCAACACTTTGAGTTCCACTGCTAGATATGTATCACCGCTTATATCTGCGTACCAGTAATTAGCAGATTCATTGTCATTTGTATATTCTTGTGGAAGTGTTGTTACTAAAGTTCTTGCAACAATCCCCCCACTCCCTCTATTTCCACCATCTGACCTCCAAATAAATACCTCCTCATTTAATTGTATATGTTTAGCTAAATGCTCTTGTCGAATAGACCACCAAATCTTATCATTATCTAATAAATAATCATCTACGTTAAATTTTGTCGGATTACCTTGAAATATCCATGTACTCATCTAAACCCTCTTCTCTAATTAGCTATATACTTATTCTCTTTATTTAAGTATTCAATTTTTACTAATTTAATAGTATTAATTATACCTTTCAATTAGTATAATATGGAATAAATATTATTACTTCAGAATAAGTCAATAAAGGAGTTTGAAAATGGAGTTTCGAGAAGATAGAAAGACTATTCAAGGGTACGAAGGTATTTATGAAGTTACACATTCAGGAAGAATTATTTCAATTCGAGAGAAAAGAGCATTAACTAGGTGTAATGATGAATATGGATTCCATATTGTCAAACTATACAAAAATGGCGAATCAAATAACCATTATGTATTTGAATTATGGGAAAAGGAGTTTCCAAGATTACATATTAATGAATTTAAAGGAGCACGGAAGACTAAGTATGGCACTGGCTGCAAACTTATTAAAAAATAGTAGATATAATGATGTTAAAGGAGATGAGTATATTGGCAAAGCAACAATTTGTTAGAGAGGAAATTTATAAGTCTGATAAAGAAAGTTCGAGGACCATTTCTTTCGTAGTCAACGTTTATCAAGATAAAGAAGACAGAGAAAAGATATGGATTGTATCGAAAGAAATATTAAATCCTACAGAAATAAACAATCATCATAATTCAGTGAATTATCATCCTAAAATGTTTCAGCGATTAAGAGGAATATTAATTAATGAAGGTCGATGGTCCTAAGAGGATTAACACACCTCAGATTATGATTAGAACAATTTCAAACCTAATAGGGGAAAGGGATGAGAGACCTATTTGAACGCTCTTATAAGCCACTCTTGTATCTTTCTCCTATGACTCTCTAAGTATAGACTATTTTTTGACTATCCATTAGCAAATTAAAAGCAAAACCTAGAAAAAGACATCCATTAAAGTGGATGTCTTTTCACAACTACTGAGCTTATTCATTTAACTCTACTTTCAAATTCTATTAGGCTTTCTTCAAACGGGAGAGTTGAAATCTTAAACAGGTGCTACTTCTTGTTCGTGATTCCATAACCTTATTAGAAATTCTTCTTCTCTTGGTTCAGTCCATTCTTCTAAGGCTTCATTCATTTCAATCCAGTCGTAATTTAATATTAAAATTTCGTTTCTATGGTCTAGTTCAATTTCCGCTAGTCCATAGGATGCCTTGACAATATTTAATAGACCAATTGGCAACTCATCAAGTTCTTTTGTATTTAGGTATTCATATGCGGAAAAAGACTTTGAAGACCCACGGTAATAATCAGGTGGCATCTCAGCTTCAAATGTATGACGCAGTACATACTTATTGTTTTCTCTAGCAAAAGCTAGTCTTTCTAATTTGTGATTGAGTGTCAAAGTTGCTTTTAATGAACTGCTACTTCTTCGATTCCCTTTTCTGTCATGCTCCGTAATGTCATAATCATGAATTACTGTATATTTGATACCAAAATTATTTAAGATATTTAGTAAAAGATACATTGTTCCCTTTCCATTACAGTTAACTACAGAAGTTTTATGATAATCTTCTGGGTTCAAGAGACCGTTATTTACTAACTTTTCTCCTAAAACTTTTAAAGCAATTACTTCCGTATCACCTTCAACCAGTATGACTCTGTCAGCAAAAAAGACCTCGTTTACATAAGGATTAAACCGTAAAAGAGCCTGAAGTCGTTCTTTTTCATTTGTTGGTAATCCATAAACATCTGAATTAACTTGATTTAAACCAACTTCATTGTCCTCATTTATAAATACTTTTGCGAGTGTTCTATTCGGCTTGGATAAATCCACAAAATTAGGCGAATGTGATGTCGCAATTACTTGAAAGAATCCATCGTCTGCTAAACTGTACAAAGTATCTTTGAACACTCTTGCCAAATGCGGATGTAAGTAAAGTTCGGGTTCTTCAAAGGCAACAATTAAAGGTCTTTTGTTTTCAACATTTTCTGTCTCAAAACGTCTCTTGTATTTCCTGAAACCTTTGAAAACTGACAAAATAAAAGTTCTTTGCACACCATTCCCTTGATGGCTTAACTCTGTATCTAAACCATTATAATTAAAATTTGTAGCAACGGATGTACTTACAATATCATCTAATGGACTTACATTTACTTTAAACTTTACATCTGTTGAAGTTACATCATTTAAAAAAGCTTTTACTTCATCTTCAAAGTATTTTATTTTTTCATCATTATGCTCATTGATTCTTTGCTGAAGTAGTTGAGTCTTCTCATATGCTTCTTGATATTCAGGTAAACCTGCAACTACATCCTTATAAAGGGTGAAAAGTGTTTTCATATGAGCCGAATTATTTTTTAGTTCATCATTAGCATCTTTGACAGCAGGTATATATATGATTTCTGGAAAGACATTTAGGAAGTGCGTTCCATTAACTCCCCCTCCTAGTCTTCCTTCCCAGCCTTCCTGTTCTAGGTCATGAGTTTCTGCTCCTGATGTCTTGGAAGCACGCTCAACGTTTACACCTTCCTTATATACAGCTCTTACAATAAAATTACTTGTATCTCTATGAATAGAATTTCTGATACCGTGCATCTCAATCTCTTCTGGAGTTAAATCAGTAAATGTCGCATGAAAACTAATAGGTTCTGACATATTATGTTTATGATATAAATGCTTACTAAGTTTGAGTTCTTTACTTCCAAATTGATTTAGTGCCTGCAAGATCGTGCTTTTACTGCAGTTATTTGGTCCGATAATAATAGAGATATTCTCCACATCCATCGTAAGTTCTTTAATTCCTTTAAAATTTCGAATTGTAAATTTGAATAATTTCATAATATCCCCTCCTTTTTTAACTCATTCTACATACTTTTTTAAATACCTCCCTAAAGTGGAAAATTTATCAAAAAATATCTATGTGAGTCGGAATTTGGAAAGGTCAGCTTATGACTAACTACTTAAAATCGAAGGAGGAGGATAGAATTGGTAGTACTTTACATTTCGAACGAATTTGTAAACCTTGCCATTGCTGTCTAAAAAACCATTGTTCATTTTCATCAAACTCGTACCCGCTGCAATGATATATATGGGGAGCCGTTCCTAGAAGCGCACCATATTCATTACTTATCCAAAGGTGGGGAAGACTCTATTAATAAATTTAGTGACCTGTCTCCTAATTGCCATAGAAATTATTTGTCAATAAAATTGTGATTTCATTTACAGTTTTTAAGCAATAAATGTTGGCTTTTCCTTCTTTGAAAAATATAGTTTCTAACAAACGTTTGGATATTAATGTGCAGCTTTTCCTTCAACTTTTTTTACACTGATTACAATCTCTCTTGCACGTTCAAATGTAAGTCCTGAGACTTGCTTGCTTACTTGTGTTTTCCTTTTGCGTGGAGCCATTAAAAAAACCTTCCTTCATTGTTATTTTAGAACAAAAAGAAAGGTTGAATTAACAATTTGATAAAAACTCGGTTATGGTTTCACATTGAAGAATAAGGTCATTTATTTAGTGATTAGCATACATTCTAATTTTTCACTGTTGAATGGTTACTTTTCATCAAATCAGCTAGGAATAAGGCTTAAGGGCATATAACCTCGGGATTTTTCATGTTATAAATTTGCTAATCGTACCGTATCTCTCGCAATCATAACTTCTTCATTCGTTGGAATCACGATCACTTTTACAGGTGAATGCGGATAGCTAATAAATGCTTCTTTGCCTCTGATTTTGTTTAAATCCGGATCTACGTAGACTCCCATAAACTGCAGACCTGCTAAAACTTTCTCGCGAATGACGTCACTGTTTTCACCTATTCCCGCTGTGAAAATGATCGCGTCTACTCCATTCATTCGTGCGGCATATGATCCAATATATTTATGAATTCTGCTCGCAAATACATCCAACGCTAGCTGAGCTCGTGGATTTCCTTGAGAAGCTTCTACTTCAATATCACGTAAATCACTAGAGAAACCGGAAACCCCTAACATGCCCGACTTTTTATTCAAAACGTCTAACACTTCTTCTGCACTTTTGTCTGTTTTCTCCATGATAAACGGAATAAGTGCTGGGTCTAGGTTTCCAGATCTTGTTCCCATAGTTACACCTGCTAACGGTGTAAAGCCCATAGATGTATCAATCGATTGACCACCGTCAATTGCCGCGATACTAGCTCCATTTCCAAGGTGACAGGAAATTAATCGGATCGATTCAATTGGACGATTTAGTAATTCAGCTGCTCTGCCTGAAACATATTTATGGGAGGTACCATGAAATCCATATTTTCGTATTCCATATTTCTTGTAGTAATCATATGGGATCGAGTACAAAAACGAGCTTTCAGGCATCGTTTGATGGAACGCGGTATCAAATACTGCTACTGCTGGCACTTGTGGAAGTGCTTTTTGAAATTCCTTAATTCCTGTTATATTGGCAGGGTTATGTAAAGGTGCTAGGTCGGATAGTTTTTCAAAGTGAGCGATTGCTTCTTCCGTAATTAATACCGAATCGCTAAAGTCTTCTCCACCATGAACTAATCTATGTCCGATACCATCAATGTCATCCAATGATGAAACCGCCTTTTGTTCAATAAGCATATGTAAAAGAATTTTCACGGCATCTTGATGGTTTTGAATAGATTGAATGAGTTCTATTTTTTCTCCATTTGTCGTCATCGAGAAGATTGGATCTTTTAAGCCAATGCGTTCGATTAATCCTTTTGCAATGACCTCTTCTTCAGGCATTTGAAGTAGTTGGAATTTCAATGATGAACTTCCAGCATTAATTGCTATAATTTTGACCATAAAAAAACGCCCCTTTTCCACTGTTACGGTAATTGTACAGTGGAAAAAAGGGACGGGCAACTATCTACTAGTGTTTTCTTTATGCCATATGTTCACTTTTTTAAAAAACAAGGACATTGCTTCTTTGTTAGACATATTAGGTACTTTGGCTAAAAGGACTTCTTTCGGTTGTTTTAAGTCGGCCGATTTTTTTTGAATCACAAGAAGACTTTTTGCATGTGCTTCATTTTTAAACAAATTCGTCGGCAATTGAATGACGGCTTGCATCCATGCATATTTAGAGAAATAAGTGTGTAGCTCTTTTGCTTGATTAGATTCGAAAATACCTTGAGGGACTAACAAAACGAGATATCCACCATCTACAGTGTGACGAATAGACTGTTCAATCATTAAATGATGAGCAAAAGACATGCCTTCCTTTGCCTTTAATTCATAACTAGAAGCAGTTTTTTCATCTGGATAGTATCCAACAGGCAAATCACTAACAACAATATCTACCGGGTCAATCATCAATGGTTGTAGGGCATCTTGTCGATATAACGTAACTGGATGTTGCAATAAATCACCAGTTGAAGCTGAAAGACGGATCAGCATGTCATCAATTTCTACTGCAGATGAAATTGCTTTTCCTTGCAAAAAGTTTAGAACCGTAAATAACAGATTCCCCGTTCCAGCTGCTGGATCTAAAATAGATACTTGCTCTTTGTTTTTCGTTAATAAATCCACAAAGTACCCAACGAGTAATCCAAGTGAATCAGGTGTCATTTGATGATGAGGCTGAACATGTTCCTTCATGCCTTTTAAAATGGCTAGTTGAATTGCTTTTCGAATATCCTCTTTTTCAATTTGATTCACTTCGGGTGAGATGTCTCCATCTAACCATAGTTCTGTTGTTTCTAATACACCTTCGATATAAGTGATATTTTCATCACTTTGCATTTGTTTCGCATGTGTATCTATAAACGTAAATAATTGTTCCAATGAACTGTTCATATATAACTCCTTATAAAATGTGATTGTTACTTTCATGCAAATGGGAAACCCACTCAAATTTCTCGAGTGGGTTTCTTCGCATTAGTTTGTAAGAGATTTAACAGCTTCGATTGCTTTTTCATAATTTGGGTGTTCAGTCGCTTCAGATACATACTCTACATACGTAACTTTATCATTTGTATCGACTACGAAAATGGCACGAGTAAGTAAACGTAATTCTTGAATCGCTACTCCATAAGCTTCACCAAATGATAAATCTCGATGATCAGAAAGTGTTTGTACTGCGTCAATTCCAGCAGCTGCACACCAACGTTTTTGCGCAAATGGTAGATCATTAGAAATCGTTAAAATCACAACGTTCTCTCCAAGTTCAGAAGCACTCTCATTAAATTTGCGCGTTTGTGCATCACATGTACCAGTATCTAATGAAGGCACCACACTGATTAAACGTACTTTGCCTTTTGAATCTTCCAGAGTAACTGGGCTTAGATCGTTTGCTAAAACAGTGAAATTCGGCGCACTATCTCCAATTTTCACTTCAGTTCCGATAAGTGTTATGGGTTCGTGTTTAAATGTAACTTGTACCAAGATAACGCCTCCCTTTTTTCTATCTTACTAAATCGAGTTTGTTTCTGGCAACTCAGTCGACCTTTCAGTAGTAATCACTCTTCGGAAAGTTTTCTTTTCAAACGCTTGTTCATGGATCACCATTGTGTCCGCAATAAAATCGTGAACGCCTTGTTTGTTTGGAGTAAAACCAATTAGCCAGTATAATGGCCAGATTGTTGCTGAAAAGAAACGACCAATCCATTCTCTAAATAGTATAGTAGAAAAAGAAAGCTTATCCTGTTTACTAGAAATCACTCGTATGCCGAAAATCATTTTCCCTACCGTTTGTTTTAAGAACAAAGTCATTAAGACAAAATATAAATAGAAAATGAGACTCGTGATGATTCCAATTGGTGCATACCAAGTTGTCCCTTGTAAATCCCATTCAAAAATACGGAATAGTGGGTAGACAAATATACTTGTTATGGATGAAATCACAATTAAATCAATTAAGTAAGCCCAAAAACGAGTCCAAAAACCTGCTGGCTTTGGAACAAATCGATCATACATTTCAAATTGTGCAGGATCTTTTTGAACTGGAGAAGTGGATGTATGTTCATTTGAAATAATTGTTTCTTGAGATTCGTTCATAGTGTCACCCTCCTTACTTCTCACCGTAAATGTACATCATTCTTGGTGCGTGGTAATCTGAAAGCAATTTACCAATCAATTGATTTTCAATGTTGCCTCCAAATAATGACTGTGCTTTTAATGAGAATAAGCTGGCTAAATCTTGGGAATAACCATATTCAATCACTTGCGCGTTCGATAAATCAAAATCTGTTCTCACTGCAGCGATCACATCTTCTAAATAACCAGTCTCATCCGCTAAACCTGCTTCAATAGCTTGACGACCATTCATAATTCGACCATCAGCAACAGCTTTCACTTCTGCTTCCGTCATGCCTCTACCGTCTTCGATAATGTCGACAAATGACTCATACGAATCATTGATCATTTCTTGTAGCATCGCACGTTCATCCTCAGTCATATCACGAGTTGGACTCATAATATCTTTGTAAGGACCCGTTTTAATAGTTACAAAATCAATGCCATATTTTTCAGCAAGATCTCCGTAGTTGATACTTTCCATAATGACACCAATCGATCCTGTAAGTGTTTCTTTATTCACAAAGATCTTATCTGCTGGAGCTGATATGTAATATCCTCCTGAAGCTGCCATACTTCCCATTGAAACATAGAATGGTACACCGACTTCTTCTTGAATCTCCACAATCTTATCGTAAATTTGAGCAGATTCTACAACTCCACCACCAGGTGAATTAACTTGCAAAACAACTGCTTTCACTGTTTCATCTTCTTTAATCATTTGAAGTTGATTCATAAAAAACTGATGATCGTAACCCACAGCTCCAAACAATGAATTAGCACTTCCTGTATCTTGAATAACGCCATCCACTGTTAAAACAGCAATTTTTTCGTCCATATTACCTTCTTCTAAAATCGTTTCCGTAAATTCTGATTCTGGCATAGCTAGCATCTCTTCAAAACTGCTCGACCAATCATTGCTAAAAGCAAGTGACGCCATATTGACGACTAGTGAAATTCCTAGTAAGAGTGCAGCCGCACCTAATGCAATCCAACGTTTTGTGTTCATAAATCTCTTTCCTCCTTAGTTTCTACAATAAGTTATACGAATATCGTGTCGAAATGTTTCAGAACATGCTAAAATAACGACAAGAATTCTTTAAAAGGGGCCCAAATACATGTCTGAACGTAAACATATATTTATTTATTCAAAACACGATGAGGCTTCTTTAGCCAATAAAAAAACACTTTCTGATACCATACACAAATTTGGATTTTCGGTTGTTGAAGATGAAAATGATGCCAACATTATTGTGAGTTTGGGTGGAGATGGGGCGTTTTTACAAGCTGTTCGAAAAACTGGTTTTAGACAGGATTGTTTATACGCAGGTATTTCCACAACGGGTACTCTGGGTATGTATTGCGATTTTCACTTTAACGACTTAGAAAACATGATTCGTGATGTTCAAAATGCGGAAATAGAAGTACGTCGCTATCCTATCTTACAAGTATTTGTGGATGAGAATCCAGCTTTTTATTGTTTAAATGAATTCAGTATTCGTTCAAATATTACAAAGACTTTCGTTTTAGATGTCCATATTGATGATTTACATTTTGAAACGTTCCGAGGAGACGGTATGATTATTGCGACTCCGACTGGTAGTACTGCATACAATAAGTCAGTAAATGGAGCTGTAGTGGATCCGTTACTTCCTTGTATACAAGTATCTGAGCTGGCTTCTGTTAATAGTAATAAATTTAGAACGTTAGGATCTTCTTTCATATTAAGCGGTCAACGAAGCTTAACATTAAAACTACAGCAAAACGGAAATGTGTTCCCAACAATGGGTATGGATAATGAATCGCTGAGCATTCAACATGTAGATGCGGTAAAAATTCAACTTAGTGATTTAGTCGTAAAAACGGTTAAATTAAAGAATAATTCTTTCTGGGAAAAAGTAAAAAGAACCTATCTATAAATTAAAAGCAGACGAGAATCATTTCTCGCCTGCTTTATTTCTAGTTGTTCATGTTTTTTGTCTTCGAGTTCTTGCTTCTAGAACCTTAGAAACAGTAAAGAGAATTAATGCAAACCATATGAACGAAAATGAAATCATATCAATTAAAGCAAATGATTCTCCATATATAATGACACCTAAAATTAACATACAAGTTGGAGCAATATATTGTAAGAAACCAATCATATATAATGGAATATTTTGTGCACCTTTTGTAAATAACAGTAAAGGTATAGCTGTTGCTGCGCCAGTTAATAGTAATAAGAAATCAGTTTGGATCGTGTCATGAAATAAAACTGCTTTTCCAGTCATAAATAAATACACATAAAAGATGATAGCAAAGGGCAATACAAACATGGTTTCAATCGTCAGCCCTCTTAGTGCATCCAATTTGATCGTCTTTTTCATTAATCCATATAAACCAAAGCTAAGGGCTAGTGCGAAAGCTAACCACGGAAATCTTCCATAAGAAACCGTCAAAATTAAGACACCGATTGCCGCTATGAAAAAGGCAGCTAGCTGGGCTTTCGTCAATCTTTCTTTTAAAAAGAAAATGCCTAATAATACTGAAACCAATGGATTTATGTAATAACCTAAACTTGTTTCAACCATATGACTTGAATTTACTGCCCAAATATATAAAAACCAATTTGCTGTTATTAAAAAGGAAGCACTGAACAAACTCCAAAATGCTTTTTTATTTCTCCACAACGCAATTAAATCATTTCGAAGTGTTGAAAGATTCCCCATTAAAATTACGATAATAAGCGTGAACAAACATGCCCATAGTACACGACTAGTTAATATTTCAGCACTCGGTACATGTTGCAACGTTTTCCAATATATCGGTAGAACTCCCCATACGATATAAGCACCTGCTGCCCATATAATGCCTTTTTGACTTTCTGACAAGATTCCACCCCATTCCTTTTGACTCTCGAAATAATAAATTTATTATAGAGTCCTTTTTAAGGAATGTAAATTTAATAAATTATTCTCATAAAACATTTCTACGAAATGTGGGTTGCGGAACTGGAAATATTAGCTTCTCATTATAAAAACATTTTTGGCTAAAATAATGTTTATCTACGTATTCTAAAGAAAAAGACCGGTAGCAGAAGCTACCGGCCCTTAATACCATTATTTTGAGTAGCCGTTTAATGATTGCTCTGCCATTTGCACTAAACGCTTAGTAATTTCTCCGCCAACGGATCCGTTAGCACGCGCTGTAGCATCTGGTCCAAGCTGTACGCCAAACTCTTGAGCAATTTCATATTTCATTTGATCTAAAGCTTGTTTCACACCCGGAACTACTAATTGATTTGAACTTTGATTTGCCATGTGTGTCACCTCCTTGTGAAGATAGAATGTGCGATTCGCTCATTTTCATGCACACATGGAAAATAGTAATTCATGGAATTACAGTAAATCGGAAAACTTGTCGGTCTTTTTAATCGGATAAACACATATTTCACGATTGGTAACAGCTTTTTCAAGCATTTCATCAAAAGATTTAAAGCTCTCATAAAACTCAACTTTTTCTAATTTTGGTTTTGTTTTTGGACTGGCGGGTGTAAAGATGGTACAGCAATCTTCGTATGGACGAATAGACACTTCATAAGTATCGATTTCTTGAGCAATTGTGATGATATCTTGTTTATCAAATGCTATTAAAGGTCTTAATATTGGTGTATTAGTTACGGCGTTAATGGCCGTTAAACTTTCTAACGTTTGACTAGCCACTTGACCTAAACTTTCTCCTGTAATAATAGCCAACGCACCCGTTTCTTCTCTCACTCGGTCTGCAATCTTAAGCATCATTCTTCGTGTAGTGGTCATTGACACATTTTCAGGAATTTGTTTTTGAATTTCTTCTTGGATTTCTGTAAAAGGAATGATATGTAACTTTACAGATGCACCAAAACGACTTAATTTTTCAGCTAAATCCATGACCTTCTCTTTTGAACGATCACTTGTATAAGGAGGACTATGGAAGTGGATTGCATCAAGTCTAACACCACGTTTTAACATTTGATAACCAGCAACTGGACTATCGATTCCACCGGATAACATCAAAATCGATTTACCATTAGAACCAATCGGTAATCCGCCAGCTCCTTGGATGACCTCGGCTGTCATATATGCACCTTCACGTCTAATTTCTACACGAAGTTCGATATCTGGTTTCTTCATTTGAACTTTAATTTCAGGGAAATTGCGCAATACATGTGATCCCACCAAAAGCTGTAATTCATTGGTTTCTAAAGGGAATGGTTTATAGGAACGTTTAACCGTTACCTTAAATGTCTTGCCTTCACGCTCAATTGCTTGAACAACACGCACAGCTGTATCTTTAATATCTTCTAAGTCCAAACTACAAGATGCAACAGGACTAAACGATTGGATCCCAAATATATGTGGCAAGCGACTCAAAACTTCCTTCATCGTTTCATCCTCATTAGGTCGAATAAACATACGATCACGTTCAGTAATAATTTCCATTTTAGGTAAATCTGCAAACGCATAGCGGATATTATCTCGAAGTCTCCCAGTAAATGAATTTCTATTGCGACCTTTTGTTGATAGTTCACCATAACGTATTAATATTTCTTTCCAATTCATTGTGTATTATTCTCCTTTTAACTGCTTCATTATTTCTTTAAAATGATATTTAAAATCTTGAATTTGTTGATCCTCCATGCCATAACCAAAACTGATTCGAAGTACACCTTTTTTATAGTCATCTGCAATTTTTAATGCTTCAATCACATGACTAGTTTTTACTTGTCGAGAAGAGCATGCACTGGATGTTGAAACAATGATCCCTCTAGTTTGAAGTGCATTTATTAATACTTCACCTTTTATATTTTTCACACTGAAGGACAAAATATGAACAGCGCCATCAGAAGGAGAAATAATTTTAATGGATGGGAATTCACTTAAAAACTCTCTAAGTTCAGTGGACCATTTTCCATATTGCGAATGAGCATGTCCAAGGTTCTCGGATGTCAGTCTCATGGCTTTGGCTAATGAAACTGCTTGAGGAACAGCAACTGTTCCACTTCGTAAGCCATACTCTTGTCCACCACCAACTAATACAGGAAAAAAGGTTAACTCAGGTCTCCAAGCAACAATCCCCGTACCTTTAAGTCCATTTATTTTGTGTCCTGAAAGAGATAAAACATCAACTCCCAAAGAGTTAAAATCTACAGAATATTTACCAAAGCTTTGAATTGCATCTACATGAAAAATCGCCCGACTGTTTTTCTTCACATGCTCAGCTAATTCTGCGATTGGTTGAATTGAGCCAATTTCGTTGTTGATATGCATAACACTTACAAGTACAGTATCTTTTCTTAGTTTCTTACGTAAATCTTCTATTGATACAATTCCATCTTTATTCACTTCTAAGTAGTCGATTTCAAAGCCTTCATTTTCTAATTGCTTAACTGATTCTAGGACAGATGGATGTTCAATTTTCGAAGTAATAATATGTGAACCTCGACTTTTTAATCCTTTTGCTATTCCTGTTATGGAAAAGTGATTAGATTCAGTACCTCCAGAAGTGAAAATAACTTTATGATTTTCCGTGCCTAACATCGTTGCGATTTGTGAACGCGCTCTTTCCAATAAAGCATTCGCTTCTACACCCATTTCATGAATAGAAGCTGGGTTCCCATAATAGTTCTCGTTCACCTTTATAAAAGTATCAAGCACTTCTTTGCGTGGCTTGGTAGTGGCGCTATGATCCATATAATTCAACTGCACTCTTCCTTTCGAAAAGAAAACCACCCACAAGAATCTTGTGTGGTGGTTAATGATGCTCCTATTATGAACGCCAAGCATCTTCTTTGACAAGTACTTCGATTCGTTTCATTGCACCAGGTTCCACTTCTTCCACTGCTGTAGCGGCTTCCTCAAGCGCTTTCGTGTATCGTAGTTGTCTAAATGCTGCTTCAGCCTCAAGTAAACGTTGATTCATTTGAGGATGGCTCGCTCTATATCGATTTCCATACTGAATAATACGTTCAATTAATAGTACATTTTCTAGCATTTCTTTGGATTTCTCATGAACTTCATGTATACATTTATCAGCTTTTGTTAAGTAGGAATCCACTAATTTCATGTTCAATGGTACTTCCTGCAAGCTTTGCATAACAAGGTAAATATGTTCCTCAGCTTCTTCCAAACGTACATCCATCTCTTCAGGAATTCCAGGCATATTTGCTTTATGTAACATTCGGTCAGTTTCATGCAATAAGCGCTTTAATTCATCAAGCTTGGTACGAGCACGATTTTCATCAATTCGAAGATTTTTCAAACTGTTCGCAAACTCATCTTGCTCATCATACAGATTTTCTAAATTGATAGCGATTTGTGTTAATTCGTCTTGTAAAATGGAATATGCTAGTTGATCTTCGCTCGCTCTTTGAGAAAGTAAATCATATCGTTTTTGTAAAGATTCAATTTGTTTTAAACAAACTTGTGGAATCTCTGCTTCTTTTTCAGGAATACGGTAACTTTGTTGAACATAAGCGGCTTCATCATTTGTTTGTCTTGTGATAGTTGTCACTTCTGCTAAACGAAGTTCGGTTGATTGACGATTTTGGTCGACAAAACGTTTCGCCATTACTTCTTTTTCAAGTAAATCGTAAAATGTTTCAATTTCATCCTTAATTTCATGCACTCGTGGTATCACATGAGTAAGTTCTAGTTGAATAATTGATTCTTTTAGGGATAATAATTCTTCTTCTAATTTATTCAATTGCTCTGTCATCTCAAGATGCTCTAAATAATATGATTGCTCTTCCATCTCACGTTGACCACTTCGAAGGTCATGGATATTAGAAGGAATCTTATTTTGAATTTCAGTTAATAAGGAAGGAATGTCGTGCAAAATACTGAACACTCTTTCACCTTCTTGACAAAGAGCTATCACAATTTCACGTGCTTGCAGATAATTCCCTGAACCGGTTAGTTGATCATATTCATCAAATAATGGCACAAACTCTTCTAATTTCTTTTCTAATGGGCCAGCTGCTGCACCAAAAGAATGCTGATGCGCTAATAATGTTTTCCGAGCCGATCTATATTGTTCTTTTAATTGGTCAATTTCGATACGATTTTTTTCTTCACTACCAATTAAAGATTCCAGTTCGATTAAAATTTGTGACATCTGTTGATCACATTCTTTTATCCGTTGACTAATTTCTTTTTCAATAGCAGATGCACGTTTAAATCTAAACTTATCGATTGATTCTTCAGCATCGAACAATAAGGCGTCAATTTTAGGCATATGTATGTCCATAACTTCAGTCCAACTATTTCTCCAACTCTCAAACATTTCTTCTGTTTGACCATTCATGTTCAATTGCTTTACTTTCGTCATTTCTTCTAAGATTGGTTTATTTTGAATTTGATGTTTTTCATGCTCCAAACGCTCTATTTCAGCATTATGTTTTCGTCGAAAAGAAAATCCAACGATAATCAGTGCTATTAGTACGATGATTGCAATAATGATATAATCCATCGTAAGCCCCCTGTTCCAAAATCACGGTCTATGCCATTTTATACATGTAATCTTACCATGAATAAAGCAAATTTGCTGACGAAATTACAAGAATTTTGCTGAAATATATAAAAAATTCGGTTCTTTTTACTTGGAGGTGTCCTTTTTTGAAAATTGACGGTCATATACACAGCCCTTTTTGTCCTCACGGCTCTTCAGATTCCTTTGAAAAATATATTGAGAAAGCAATTAGTAATCGTTTCACTCATATTACTTTCACTGAACATGCTCCAGCACCAAAAGGGTTTATCGACACGGTTCCTGAACAAGACAGCTTTATGAAAATGGAGTTTTTAGATCCTTACATTACTGAATTACAAAAGCTGAAAATGAAATATTCTTCTGAAATTCAAATTAATATAGGTCTAGAAGTCGATTACATACAAGGATTTGAAGTGGAAACAAAAAATTTCTTAAATAAAGTTGGACCCCACTTGAATGACTCCATTTTATCTGTGCATTTTCTTTTACATCAAAAGAAATATGAATGTATTGATTACTCGGTTGAACATTTCAATAATTATGTTCGTAAGGTTGGTTCATTAAAAACCGTTTACGAAAACTATTACAATACCGTCAGACAATCTATTGTGACTGACCTAGGTTTATATAAACCAACCCGAATTGGCCACCCAACTTTAATTCATAAATTTCAACATGGCCTTCAAGAAAAAATGGATGATCACGATTTAATCATTCGTACACTACAAGATATAAAAATTCATCATTATGAAATCGATGTGAATAGCGCAGGTCTCGCTAAACAATATTGTTTAGAAACATATCCACCTGCACCTTATATTCAATATGCAAAAGAGCAAGGTATTCCACTTGTTTTTGGTTCAGATGCTCATTGTGCTGATGACTTGCACCAATATTACGAAGACGTTTATACTACATTAAAATAACATTTAAAAGAGGTGCACCTATGTTTACAAAAACAGATTATGCAGGAAATAGCGTGGAGCAATACTCCATGTTAGGTAAACAACTCAATGCCTTATTAGAAGGCGAAAAAAATCAAATTGCTAACTTAAGTAATGCATCCGCATTATTAAATCAATTTTTAGACCGCATTAATTGGGTCGGATTTTACTTAATGGAGAACGGTGAACTTGTTTTAGGTCCATTCCAAGGACTACCTGCATGTGTTCGAATTCCTGTAGGTCGTGGAGTCTGTGGTACAACTGTTGCTAAACAAGAAACGATGGTCGTAGCTGACGTACATGCCTTCCCAGGGCATATAGCATGTGACGCAGCATCTCAGTCTGAAATCGTGATTCCGCTAATAAAAAATGGCGAAGTTATTGGTGTACTTGATATCGATAGTCCTGAAAAAAATCGATTCTCAAGTGAAGATCAAGCAGGATTGGAAGGTTTTGTCCAAATATTAATGAAACATATATAAAAGTAAAAGAAAGAGGTGGAAAAATTCACCTCTTTCTTTTTTAGTTTACATTCGTTGTTGGCATTTGCTCTTTGACTTTTATAAAAGCCTGCTTTAAATCGTTAATCAAATCTTCTGGATGTTCTAATCCAACCGAAACTCGAAGTAACGAATGGGTAATGCCCATTTTTTCTCGTTCCATTTCTGGAATCACTGAATGAGTCATGGTCGCGGGATGTTGAATAAGCGTTTCCGCATCTCCCAAACTGACCGCTATTTTTATAAGAGATAGTGAATTCAAAAAGAGCTGTGCTGCTTCTTTTCCACCTCGAATGGTAAAGGAAATTAATCCCCCTCCAGCTTTCATTTGTTTTTTTGCAATGTGATATTGTGGATGTGATTCATCAAAAGGATAATAAATATTTTCAACAAATGGCTCATTTTTTAAATAAGACAATAGTGTTCCTGCATTTTGAGTATGTCGATCCATTCGAACATGCAACGTTTTAAGGCCTCTAATTAATAGCCAAGCATCGAATGGAGAAATGATTCCTCCAACATCCTTTTGAACAGTCATTCGTAATTTCATCATGTCGTCTGCATCATTTCCCACGAGCAAACCAGCGATTACATCTCCATGACCATTTATATATTTCGTTGCACTGTGAAGGACATAATCAGCTCCCATTTCTAATGGGTTTTGTAAAAATGGTGAGGAGAATGTATTATCTACAATGACCTTAATACCATGCTTTTTAGCAACTTTTATAACTAGAGATAAATCAACTATCTCCATTGTTGGATTAATCGGTGTTTCAATATACAAGCAAGCTGTATTTGGTCGAAGGGCTGCTTCTATTTCTTCTTCCGTTTCCATCGCGTGAAAACTATGTGAAATATTGAATTTTTCTTCAAACATTTCGAGCAGTCCAAAGGTACATCCATAAATTCCTCGCGAACACAAAATATGATCACCAGATTTAATAACATGTAACAATACAGCACTTACTGCGGCCATCCCCGACCCAAAGGCAAGTGCTCCTTTCCCACTTTCAAGTTCCATCATCCGTTCTTCTAACAAGCTCACGGTAGGATTGCCTAAACGGGAATAAATATTTCCACTTTCTTCACCTGCAAAACGACGCTCACCTTCCTCTGCACTAGAAAATGCAAAAGTGGATGTTTGGTAGAGAGGAATTGTCAAACTATCATGATGGTTTTTAGAAACATAGCCTTTGTGGATAAGGGAAGTTTCCTTTTTAACTTCTTTGTTATGCATATAAAGCACCCCTTCTTGATGTAAACGCTTTCATTCCATCCTATTCCATTTTACTTGAATCGTTTCTTTTTGCAAAGGTCAATTAATTTATACAAATATAGAACTACTTGTATGGTTGATTTTCATGAATTTTTAAATTGAATTGGTTAAATCTATAAAAAAAAACGTCTCTATAAAGAGACGTTTGAATCAAAAATTCGGAGTTGATTTTTCCCATTATTCTTTGCTTCATATAAAGCCGTATCAGCAGCATGAAAAACATCATGAAATGCTTCTTGCCCTGAATGTTCCCAACTTGCAAGACCTGATGAAATAGTTACTGGTGGGTTTGTCATTTTTGGTACTAAATCTACTAAAGTCAGTCCAAGGTTCTTCCCTTCATCTTCTGTAAAATGAGGTAAAAACACAGCTAATTCTTCGCCACCCCATCGAGCACCTATCCCTTTGCCACCGATTGTTTGATCAAGAAGCTGAGCGATTTGAACCAGAATTTTATCTCCTACCTGGTGTCCGTAAGTATCATTCACTTGTTTAAAGTTATCAATATCGAGCAAAATAAAGACCCCTGAATGATCTTTCTCAATAGACTCTTCTACATACTGATCGAGGTAACTTCTTGCATATAATTTTGTTAAATGATCACGATCCACCATGTCTTGTAGCTGATCTCTTAGTTTAGAGTTTGTAATGGCAAGTGTGCAGTGATGAATAAGTGATTGCATAAGTTTAAAACTATCAAAAGAAAAGAAATATGGCTCTTCATGAAGTACGAAACAGTAACCGAAAATCTCTTGTTGATCTAAAAGTGGAACAGCCATCAAAGAAAGATACGGAACTTTTTCATCAGCGAATTTCGTGAAATCTGCTATAAACAGCGAATCTCTCGACTTTTTGAAATGATGACTAATATGTGAGATATACATTTGTCCAGGTTTGGATGCGATAAACTTTGGACAAGATGTCGTAATATCCATTTCATCATCATTTATAAATACAAAACAAGACTGCATAGGATGAAATGATTTTGTTAGTTGCTTTTGAAGGAAATTTAGCATTTCTTCAAGTTTCAAATTCATATTCAATTTATGGGAAGTTTCATTTATTAATTGTAAATCTGCTATTAATCGATGCGATTGATGGTAAAGCTTTGCATTCTCGAGAGCATTCCCTGATGTATTTGCTAACATGCGAATGAAATCTTTTTGGCGATTAGAGAATAAGTAATCTTCTGGTGTTCTTACTTGCAGAATCCCATAAATTCCTTGTCTCCCTTTTATCGGAGCATTTAATAATCGACAGTCTAAATCACTCGCATTTTCTACTGTGATTTCTCCAGAAACAAAAGCTTCAATCGCTGAGGGCCTTTCAGACAAATAATCAAATAATTTAACCGCAATTTTCATTTGACGATCCTGATCA
The DNA here is from genome assembly GCF_043641925.1 of Paenisporosarcina quisquiliarum. GTDB lineage: Bacteria > Bacillota > Bacilli > Bacillales_A > Planococcaceae > Paenisporosarcina > Paenisporosarcina quisquiliarum_A. Next base: position 80,263 of record NZ_JBHZRU010000005.1, on the reverse strand, counting down.
TTCGATAAAACTAAATCTGTTTGAAATGATGGAAATGCACTATTCATCGCTAATAAAACACCTTCTAGGATTCGGTCAATGTCCATGGTAGAATGGAACATTTCCGTAACGTTAAATAATTCTCTATATTGTTTCTCTTTTTGAGCAATAAATATTTGCTTCTTAATGTTAGAGATTAAATAGGAAGAGATAGTAGAAAACTCCTCTACATAATCCGAATTAGAAAAAGAATTCCATCGTTGAGTAGACTTCAATAACATTAATCCTTCGGGAGTGCCTTCACTGCTTTTAAACAACAGTGCCGAATCCATTGAAGGATCCACAGAAGAGTATTCTTTGCTTAAATTTGCTACACATGAAGTAGAGAATGCGTAACTAACTTGTTGCCAAGTTAATGAGTCCATTTTTTTCATAATTGAGTGATTGTAGTTTAAAGGGATAAATCGATCCATATCAAATAACATGAAATGACTTTCTTGGATTCCAAAATATTTCTCTAATAGTTGGTTGAATAAATCAAACCATCCAGTAGCCGGAATATTTTTCATTCCATTTTCATTCCACAAATCAAGCATTTCTGATTTTATATGAACAATTGTTTCACTATGATTTAACATAATATCACCTAATTTTATTAAGAATTTTAAAAATTCCATGAATTACTAACTATTTATTAGTATACATTTAATGTGCCATTTTGACTATTATGAAATGAGATATTTGGAATTTAATTTCAAATATCTATACATTGATTATTTAAGAAGTACCTTGACACTTTGTACTATTCTAGTTACAATGGAGTTTGTGTAAAATAAATGCAGCAGTTGTATGGATTTATATGCTTCATTTTATTCCTCCGACTATTTCGGAAGGGGTATCGCGTAACCCTTGGCTGCGAGGGCGAAGGTACATGAAAATAAAATGACAATAAGTTTGATACATCTGGTCTTATTTTACAACAAAATAAAACCACTTAAAGGAGGAGTCTCTCATGGCTCGTTATACAGGTCCAGCATGGAAACTGTCTCGTCGTCTTGGTTTATCACTAAGCGGCACAGGTAAAGAATTAGAGAAACGCCCTTACGCACCAGGACAACACGGTCCTAACCAACGTAAAAAAATGTCTGAATATGGTTTACAATTACAAGAAAAACAAAAACTTCGTCATATGTATGGTGTAAACGAACGTCAATTCCGTACACTATTTGATAAAGCTGCTAAAATGCCTGGTAAATCAGGTGAGAACTTCATGATTCTTCTTGATACTCGCTTAGATAACATCGTTTACCGTTTAGGTCTTTCACGCACTCGTCGTGGCGCTCGTCAATTAGTTAACCACGGTCACGTTATGGTCGATGGAAAACGCGTTGATATTCCTTCATACCGTCTGAAGCCAGGTCAAGAAATTTCTCTTCGTGAGAAATCTCAAAACCTTGATATCGTAAACGAGTCAATCGAAGTGAACAACTTTGTTCCTGACTACTTAACTTTCGATGCAGACAAAAAAGTTGGTACATTCGTTCGTAACCCAGAACGTAGTGAATTACATGCAGAAATTAACGAAGCATTAATCGTTGAGTACTACTCACGTTAATCATGAAAGAGTCCCTTTTGGGGCTCTTTTTTTGTTTATGCTAAACTTATAAAAACAATTAAAGGAGTTTTATTATGAGACTCATTTCAATTTGCCCGAGTAACACCGAACTTTTAGCTTATTTAGGCTTATGTGATCAACTTGTTGGCTTGGACGATTTTTCGGATTGGCCATCATCGGTACAACATTTACCTAAACTAGGTCCCGATTTATCTATTCGTATGGACGAACTTGAAGCATTGAAACCTGATTTAGTGTTAGCATCATTAAGTGTTCCTGGAATGGAAAAAAATGTGGATGAATTAATTGCACGAGGGATTCCTCACCTTGTCTTGAATCCACAAAGTTTAGAAAATATTGCAGAAGACTTATTAACTGTTGGACATGCGTGCAATCATTCTAAAACTGCTGAATTAGTTGTCGATGAGTACCATGACTTCATAAATGACATGAAAAATCGTGCAGCTACTATCTCTTATTGCCCAGAACTATATTGGGAATGGTGGCCAAAACCGATTTTTACGCCTGGGCAAATAAACTGGTTAACGGAAGTAAGTGAGATTGCTGGCGGTCGCAATGTATTTCGTGATGTGGAGTTAGCAAGTATTCAAACGGATTGGGACGATGTGTTACGGAGAAATCCAGATTATATTTTCTTAGCCTGGGTGGGTGTAGCACAAGCTAAAGTGAATACAAAAGTTATTGAGAAACGCCCTGGTTACGATGGACTTAGTGATAATCAAAAGAAACAACTTTATATTATGGAAGAAGAACTTTATTGTCGCCCCTCCCCTCGCTTACTTGAAGGCGCCTTTAAACTAGCGAATATACTTCACCCAGAAATATACAGTGACTTACGCCTTCCTGCCTGGGTAACGAATGTTAAATAATCGTCTATGGTAACTACCAATGTTGAATTACTATTACTTCTAAATATGAAACTCGAAGAATTCTTCTCTGAATACGCCACTTCGTGACCAACTTCATGTTGGATGCGATGCAAAAAATCAGTATGAAAAAGATGCCAAGAGATATTAGTCTCAAGGCATCTTATTCATTCTACTATTAAACAAATTTCACCATATGATACTTTTTCTTCCCTCGACGTACAATGGCAAATGAATCGTCTAATCGATCAGCAGCACTTATCACATATCCTACATCTGTAATTTTTTCTCCATTAATCGAAATCGCGCCATTCGTTACATCTTCTCTAGCTTGACGTTTTGATGATGAAATCGCACCTTCAACAATAAGGTCAACAATATTTTTATCTTCCTTCGTCAATTCAATAGAAGGAACATCTTTAAATACTTCTTTCATTTCGTTTGCTGATAACGCTTTGATGTCTCCACTAAATAATGCATTTGTAATACGAATTGCATTTTCAAGTGCAGCCTCTCCATGAATCATCTTCGTCATTTCTTCTGCTAAAGCTTTTTGAGCTTTACGAAGATGTGCCTCTTCCGTAACAGTCACTTCAAAAGCTTCGATTTCTTCGCGTGTTAGGAAAGTAAAGATTTTCATGTATCGAATAACATCCGCATCTGCAGTATTCAACCAAAATTGGTAGAATTCATATGGAGACGTCTTCTCAGCATCTAACCAAACGGATCCAGATGCAGATTTCCCGAATTTAGTGCCATCAGCTTTTGTCACAAGTGGAATTGTCATCCCAAATGCTTTCGTCTCTTCTGTATGCGTTTTACGAATCATTTCTAAGCCGGTTGTGATATTACCCCATTGATCTGAGCCACCTACTTGTATTCGACACTGGTGTTCATTGTATAAATGATTGTAATCAATAGCTTGAATTAACATGTAAGAGAATTCCGTAAATGAGATGCCACCTTCTAGACGTGATGCTACCGTATCCTTTGCTAACATGTAGTTAACACCAATATATTTACCATAATCACGTAAAAATTCTATAACGTCCATTGAACCAATCCAGTCACGATTGTTAACTAAGATTGCGCCGTTATCTGAATTAAAATCAAAAATTCGTTCCATTTGTTTTTGTAAGCCTTTTACATTTAAATCGATTTGTTCAGTTGTTTGAAGTTGTCTTTCTTCGCTTCGTCCAGAAGGATCACCAATCATCCCAGTTGCTCCACCGATTAGTAATACTGGTCGATGGCCGTGCATTTGAAAACGACGTAAAGTAAGCAGAGGGACAATATGTCCGATATGCATACTATCAGCTGTCGGATCCACACCACAATATAGTGAAATTGAATCTTTATTCAACAAATCAACCATACCGGTTTCATCTGTTAATTGATAAGCCAACCCTCTCCATTTTAAATCTTCGATTAATGTGTTAGTCATTATAATTCCTCCTCTAAATAAAAAAGTCCCCGCACGATTCATAAAGAATCATGCAGGGACGCTAATTAACATTTTGCGCGGTACCACCCAGCTTGAAGGAAAAAATCCCTTCCGCTTTACAAGCACTTTATCGCTGTGCGTGCGTTATGCTCCAAGCCTGTAATTCACGGTTGCATACTGATCAGCTTTCACCACCCGCTGACTCTCTAAACAGTTTATGCATCCATTACTTCGGACTTTTCATCGCTTAAGAAACTATATATTAGGTCATTTTACGCTCTTTTTTTTCAATGTCAATAAATATATTAGATATCCAGGAATTATGATATAATGTAACAAGATTTTAGGGGGTCGATTCAATTGAATGATCAAGCAAAAAACTGGCTAAATCGCATAAATGAAACGTGGAATAAATGGACACAAGCAAAATGGGCAAAAGGACTTAGAATCACTTCAGGTGTTCTTTGGAATCTAGCTCTCCTATTCGTGATTGTTATTATTACTAGTATCGTCTTTGTAGGTTCTGTCGGAGCAGGATATTTTGCTTCATTAGTTGATCAAGAGCCATTACGTAAGGAAGAAGAAATGCGTTCATCCATTTTCAGTTATGAAGAGACATCAGAAGTGTACTTCGCAAATAATGTCTATCTAGGAAAGTTACGAACAGATCTTCAGAGAAATGAAACGAAGTTAAGTTCAGTCTCACCGTATGTATTAGATGCTGTATATGCAACTGAAGATGAATATTTTAATGTCCATGAAGGAATTGTTCCAAAAGCAATTTTCCGAGGTCTTATGCAAGATGTAACAAATTCAGATAGTCAAACAGGTGGTTCAACATTAACGCAACAGTTAATCAAGAATCAGATTTTAACGAACGAAGTTTCATATGAACGAAAAGCGAAAGAAATTTTATTGGCACTTAGATTAGAGAAATTCATGTCTAAAGAAGAAATTCTCGAAGCTTATTTAAATATTATTCCTTATGGAAGAAATGCATCTGGAGCTAATATAGCTGGGATTGAAACAGCTGCAGAAGGTATTTTTAATGTAGCAGCAAAAGATTTAACCCTTCCACAAGCTGCATTTATAGCAGGAATTCCACAAGCACCATTTGCTCATACACCATTCACTTCTAAAGGTGTGTTAAAAGATGAGGCCGGTTTAAAACCTGGAATTGACCGTATGTTAACTGTACTATATCGCATGAAAGAAACTGGGTATATTACGGAAGCTGAATACGATGCAGCAGTAGCTTATGATATTACACAAGATTTCAAAAAACCCGAGCCATTACCACAAGAAAGATATCCTTTTTTAACATTTGAATTAGAAAGACAAGCTAAGATAATAATTTCTGAAATGCTAGCAGAAAAAGATAATATAGACCCTTCACGATTAGCAGATGAGGAAAACTTACAACAGAAGTATGAAATACTTGCCGATCGTGCGATGCGAACAAATGGTTATCGTATTTATTCTACGATTGATAAAAATATGTATGATGCCCATCAAAAAGTTAAAGATGAATTTAAAAATTATGGACCTACTTTAAGGAAAAAGAGAACAAATCCTGACACAGGTGAAGTCGAAGAAGTCGATGCGCCAGTTCAAGTTGGCAGTGTGTTAATGGAAAATAGTACGGGTCGAATTTTAAGTTTCATTGGCGGACGCGATTATAAACTGGAAGCTCAAAACCATGCTACATTCGCTTATAGACAAAATGGTTCAACGATGAAACCCTTATTGGTTTATGCCCCTGCCATTGAATATGGAGTAATTGGCGCGGGAAGCCCAGTAGTCGATGTTGCATTTGAGGATTATATTGATGGATCTGGTGAACCATATAATCCTGGTAACTTTAATCGTGAGCAAGAGCTCGGCATTATTCCCGCGCGACAAGCACTTGCATCATCTCAGAATTTAGCGGCCTTACGATTATATGATCAAATATTAGAAAAACGACCAGCAACATTTTTAGAGAAACTCCAATTTTCTCGTTTATCCGAACAAGATTACACAAATATTTCGACCTCTATCGGTGGTATGTTTAGAGGTGTTACAGTTCAAGAAAATACAAATGCTTACGCCACACTTGCAAATGGCGGACAATTTATTGAATCATATATGATTGAAAAAATTGAAGATGCAGATGGCAATATTATTTTCCAACATCAGTCTGAAGCAACACCTGTTTACTCCCCTCAAACTTCTTACATTGTGACGGATATGTTGCGAGATGTATTGAGTGAAGGAACAGGAACTAGAGCAAACGGTGAACTTAAATTCCAATCTGATTTTGCTGCTAAGACAGGAACAACAAATGACGCTCATGATGTATGGTTTATGGGTTATAACCCCTCTATTACTTTAGGTGTTTGGTTAGGTTACGATCAGCCAACCAACTTAAACCTTGCGAATGGAACCTATTTACAGCCTGGTACACGCGTCAATTTACTTTGGGCCCGAATTATGAATAGTTCATATGATGTTAATCCAGAACTAGTCGATCCTAATGTTGAATTTAAAGCACCTAAAGGTGTCGTTTCTAAATCATTCTGTTCGATTTCTGGTCTTGCACCATCAGATGGATGTTCTAAAGCAGGACTTGTCACTTCTGATTTGTTCAATGGTAATACGTATGTTTCACAAAAAGTCGATGATAGTTTCATTTCATCATCTTATGTCATGATTAATGGGAAAAGATTCCGTTCATTGCCGTCTACACCTAGTGAATTTGTAGTTGAGGGTGGAGTTGGAGTGAATGAAGACTTTATAAATCGTATGTTCGGAAGAATAAAAGGTGATCCGAGCAAGCTATTCCCACAAAATTCAGGGTTTGCAAATCGTGTCGTTTCTGAAGATACGTTTGAAGCAGATGGAGCGTCACCAAATGGTGTAACTGCTAGTCTTTCTGGAAGTAGTTTATCTTGGAGTAACTCTGGATCAAATGATGTTGTCGGTTACCGAGTATTCCAACGCTCAGGAAGTAGTAATGTTAAATTAGCTTCTGTTTTAGAAGCAAGTGGAAATCAGTTCTCTGTATCCGGTCCTGGTGAGTACTTTGTTGTAGCAGTAGATATTACTGGCAAGCAATCAGCTAGTTCTAATATCGTGAAAATTGATGCTCCAAAACCGGAGCCGACACCTACACCTACACCAAATCCGACTCAGCCAACTAAGCCACCAGCTCCACCTAGTGGTCCTAAACCACCACCACCTAGTGAGCCGAAGCCGCCTACTGATGAACCAGGAAATCCACCTGGGGATGGTGGAACACCACCTGAACCTCCAGTTGAACCACCTGTTGAGCCACCTGCTGAAGATGAATAACATATAATGAAAACACAACTTGTCCGAAGTGGACAAGTTGTGTTTTTTTTGAATTAACAAGAATAGAAAAGGTAATAAAAAGCTGTACTACTCTTCAAATTGATGAGTAGTACAGCTTTTTTATAATAATTAATCTTCCATTGTTGATAAATCACCTGTTGGTAAATCTAATTCCCAGGCTTTCAATACTCGGCGCATAATTTTCCCGCTACGTGTTTTCGGCAATTTGTCTTTGAATTCGATTTCTCTCGGTGCTGCATGAGCAGCTAAACCTTTTTTCACAAATTGTTGAATATCAGCGATTAGCTCATCCGAAGGTTCAACACCCTCTTTTAGTGCAACAAATGCTTTGATGATTTCACCACGGATCGGATCGGGTTTACCAATAACGCCTGCTTCTACTATTGCAGGATGTTCTAATAACTTGCTTTCCACTTCAAATGGTCCAACACGTTCGCCAGATGTCATAATAACGTCATCTACGCGTCCTTGGAACCAGAAGTAGCCATCTTCATCCATATAAGCTGAATCTCCAGAAACATACCACTCGTCATTTAAGAAATAAGATTGATATTTTTCAGGATTATTCCAAATTTGACGCATCATTGATGGCCAACCTTTTTTCAGGGCCAAGTTCCCCATTTGATAAGGTGCTAACTCGACACCACGATCATCTACGATTGCTGCTTTTACTCCAGGTATCGGCTTACCCATTGAACCTGGACGAATTGGTAAACAAGCATAATTACAAATCATTTGAGCACCCGTCTCGGTCATCCACCATGTATCATGAATACGATGATTAAAGACTTGTGCACCCCATCGAATAACTTCCGGATTTAGTGGCTCTCCTACTGATAAAACATGACGTAATGAAGATAAATCAAATGATTTCACGAGCGCATCCCCTGCACCCATTAACATACGGAATGCAGTAGGGGCACTGTACCATACAGTTACACCATAATCCTCAATCGTTTTATACCATGTATCAGGTGAGAAGCGTCCACCTAAAACAACCATAGTTGTTCCAGTAAGCCATGGACCAAAAATTCCATAAGAAGTACCAGTTACCCAGCCAGGATCTGCCGTACACCAATAAATGTCTTCTTCTTTTAAATCTAGTACCCATTTAGCCGTTTGATAATGTTGCAGCATCGCTTCTTGCACATGCAGAACACCTTTAGGCTTTCCTGTAGAACCAGAAGTATAATGCAAAACTAATCCGTCTTCCTTCGATAGCCATTCCACTTGGAAGTAAGGAGAAGCTGTTTCGAGATACTTCATAAAGTCCACGTTTTTTCCTTGTTCTTCTATTCCGTCACCCACAAGTAAAATCGTTTCTAAATGAGGTAATTTTTCTACTGGAATTCTACTTAACAATTCTGGAGTTGTCACGATCACTTTTGCTTCACTATCAGCTAAACGATCATAAACTGCTCCTTCCATAAATGCTTCAAATAAAGGACCGACGATTACACCCATTTTTAAAGCACCAATCAGTGAAAAATATAATTCTGGTGATCGAGGCATGAAAATAAACAGGCGATCCCCTTTTTCTAGATTTGTATGCGTTTTCAATACATTTGCTGCTTTATTAGACCATTTCTTCATTTCATTAAACGTATAGGTTTCTTTTCGAACTCCATCTTTATAGTAAAGAGCAACCTTATTTTTTCGATGTGAGTTAGCATGGCGATCAATTGCTTCATGAGCTACATTTAATCTACCCGTTTCCGACCAACTAAATTCTTTCTCAACGTCTGCCCAATCAAAGTTTGAAGCAGCCTCATCATAATTTTGGAGTAAGTAATCTCCTTGAACAACAGGAAGTGACTCAAGTTTCATTTCTACCACCCTTTCGAATACGATACATCTACTAGTTTACATCAATCAGAAATTAAAAAGCGAATTATTTTATTTTTCGAAAATTTTACTTTTGATTTTGTGAAAACGTTTTCCTCTTTTATAATTCATGTATAATGAACATATTGTCAAACTAGGTGGTGCAAATATGGAACATACAAAAACCTATAATGCCATTGAATTAAAAACAAAACATGGCAGTCTCATTCTTGAAGGTCCTGTATCCTCAGAAGATATCGCTCGTTTGGATTTTCACAAAGACCTGGTTGCATTTAGACCACCTGCACAGCAACATAAAGCAATTACTGAAATTGCAAAGTTGCCTGAAGGAAGAATTCTAATTGCACGTGATAACTTTACAATTGTTGGTTATGTAACGTACTTATATCCTGACCCTCTTGAGCGTTGGTCTAAAGGTCAAATGGAAAATTTAATCGAATTAGGCGCAATTGAAGTCATCCCTAAATTCCGTGGTTCAGGCGTTGGGAAAGGCTTATTAAAAGTGTCCATGATGGATGATATGATGGAAGATTATATTACAATTACGACTGAATATTACTGGCATTGGGATTTAAAAGGTACAGGTTTAAATGTCTGGGAATACCGAAAAGTAATGGAAAAAATGATGAATGCAGGCGGCCTGGAATACTTCGCTACGGATGATCCTGAAATTAGTTCTCATCCTGCTAATTGTTTAATGGCTAAAATCGGTAGTCGAATTGATATGGAATCGATTCAGCGATTCGATCAACTCCGATTTATGAACCGCTTTATGTACTAGTTCAAAACCCAGGATATAAAGGAGATTATGCCTCATGATTGTTGAAGAAATGATGCAAAAAAAAGTTCTCACCTTGCAACCTACTCACACAATCAAAGATGCCATACATGTATTGCGTGAGAATAAAATTCGTCATTTGCCAATCACCGATTTAGAAGGTAAAGTCATTGGCATTGTCTCAGATCGGGATATTAAACAAGCGACTCCATCGAATATTTTAGATCACAATGATAATGAACTTATGACGATTACGCTAGATAAAATTATGACGAAAAATCCCATTATAGGTCATCCACTCGATTTCGTGGAAGAAGTTGCAACGATTTTTTACGATCAACAAATAGGTTGTTTACCAATTGTCAGTCAAGAAAAATTGGTAGGTATTGTTACGGAAACTGATTTATTGTACAAATATATTGAATTAACTGGTGCACATCAACCCGGTTCTCATATTGAAGTGAGAGTGCCTAACAAACCAGGCATATTATTCGAAGTTTCGAAAGTTTTTCATGACCATAGCGCGAATGTTTTAAGTGTATTGGTATACCCTGATGCAAAAAGTGAAGAAAACAAAATTCTAGTTTTCAGAGTCAAAACGATGAATCCTCTCCAAATTATTGAGGATATCCGCAAAGAAGGTTTCGATGTATTATGGCCAAACATGCCGGGAATCAACACGTAAAAAAAGAAGCAGTATTTGTGTATTCAGAAAATCAATTAGGGTATAAATTTTCTGACACACACCCATTTAACCAAAAGCGTCTTGTATTAACGACAGATTTACTACGTAAAATGAACGTTTTATCAGATGAAGACATTATTGCTCCTCGCATGGCTACTGATGAAGAATTGCTGCTTGCACATGATGAGCGCTATATTGAAATGGTAAAAAAAGCGAGCAAAGGCTTGGTCACTGAAGAGCAAACAGAAAGCTATGGAATAGGAACGGAAGATACGCCTATCTTTCCTAATATGCATGAAGCAAGCGCATTATTAGTTGGAGGTACGCTGACAGCCGTGGATTACGTCATGGAAAATAAAGCAAGTCATGCACTTAATTTAGGTGGCGGCTTACATCATGGTTTTCGTGGACGAGCCTCTGGATTTTGCATTTACAACGACAGTTCAGTAGCTATTAAATACATACAAGAAAAATATAATGCACGCGTCTTATATATTGATACAGATGCCCATCATGGGGATGGCGTGCAATGGACATTTTATGACGATCCGTCAGTTTGTACTGTCTCTATACATGAAACAGGAAGATATTTATTTCCTGGGACTGGAAATGTGACAGAGAGAGGAACAGGAGAAGGTTATGGTACCTCTTTTAACCTTCCGATTGATGCATTTACCGAAGATGATTCATTTTTAGAGTTATATAAAACAGCCTTTCGTGAAATAGCTGAGCATTTTAAACCCGATGTGATTATTAGTCAAAATGGAGCCGATGCTCATTACTTTGACCCACTAACTCATCTTTATGGTTCTATGAAAATATATGAAGAAATTCCTAAGTTAGCACATGAACTAGCACATGAATTTTGTGATGGACGATGGATTGGTGTTGGCGGTGGAGGCTATGATATATGGAGAGTAGTTCCTCGAGCTTGGTCTTTATTATGGATGGAAATGAAAGGTCTTCCTTTACCAAAAGGTGATTTGCCACCAGATTGGATAGATAGGTGGCAAAGTGAGTCCCCAGTTCCTCTAATACCTACTTGGCATGACCCAGAAAAATTATACGAACCCATTCCAAGAAAAGCGGAGATAACGGAAAAAAATCATCAAGTATTACAAAAATCGTTATATATAATTCGAAACCATACAGATTAAATAAAAGGAATGAATGACGATTTATATCGCATTCATTCCTTTTTGACTGTAGACAAATAATATAGGATGATTTCCATTTCGGCGGACGCTTTCCACGGGCAAGACTTCAGCCGCTTTCCCTCACATAAAGTAAGTTAAATTGTTTTAAAATCATGAATTTTAGAATGTGATGGTCGAATCCTTAAATAGGCCAGGCAAAATCGAGAATAGCACAATCCAATTGGAGAACAGCCTTAATGAATCCTTGAATAAGACCCTCGAAATCAAGAATGTCAAGTTCCCCTTCACTCTCTATCTAAAAAAACACTAAGAAATCAATTCCTCATGGGACTGTTTTCTTAGTGCTTAGCACATTTTTATTGAAGAGGTTTAACAGAATGTCGTTCCTCAATGCGATGTGGTAAAACAACTGTTTTTTCATCTATCTTCTCTTTACTCATGAATTTAGTTAATAAACGCATGGAAACGGCACCAATATCATAAAGGGGTAAGACCACACTCGTTAATGTTGGACGAACCATTCGAGCTAACTTTGAATTTTCAAAACTTATGACTTCAACCTCTTCAGGGACATTCAAGCCTTGATCTTGAGCACCGTGGATTAAACCAATTGCCAATTCATCATTCCCTGCAAAATAAGCAGTCGGTGGATTTTCAATACTTTGAAGACTTAGAAATGCTTCGATACCGTCGTCATATGTAGCATCACTTTCGATGACTAATGATTGATCGATGGTTAGACCAGCGTCTTCTAATGCTTTTTCATACCCTGTAAATTTAAAGGCACGATTAATTGTTGAGCTTAGTGAACCTGAAACAAACGCAATTCGTTTATGATTATTTTGAATAAGTCTACTCACTGCTTCATATGCCGCTTGATGGTAATCAATATTTACGGACGGTATCCGATTTGTTGCATCTATTGTTCCTGCTAATACAATGGGAACTGGAGATCGTTCGATCATTTGCAACAGGTCATTTGATACTTGTTCGCTCATTAACACGATCCCATCTACTTGTTTACCGAACATTGTTTCTAATAGTTGTAATTCTTTCTCTTCTCTTTGATCGGAGTTCGATAAAATAATATTATATCGATACATCGTTGCAATATCTTCAATCCCTCTTGCTAGTTCAGCATAAAAAACATTTGAGATATCTGGAATTATTACGCCAACAGTTGTTGTTTTCTTACTTGCTAAACCTCTAGCGACAGCATTTGGTCGATATTCTAATCGTTCAATGACATCAAGAACTTTCTTTCTGGTTGCTGGTTTTACATTTGGATTTCCATTCACTACTCGAGACACAGTTGCCATTGAAACATTTGCTTCTCGCGCAACATCGTAGATTGTTATCGTCATTTATCTTCACTCCCCGCTCATACCCATTCTTATTTATTCATCATATAATAGTTTTCTGCCATTATAAAGCAATAACAAAAAAATAGAAAAACACCTCTTATCCACAAGTTGGGACAAGAGGCAGTCAGTCTTTCGTTGATATGAAACGTATGTCATTCACTTAGTTGTATGCCTTAAACAGCGTAAATTATTTCATATCATAGTTCTTCATGAATTTTTGCAACGAATCGTAGAACTCATCGAATTGTTGTAAATTCATTTGTTGTGCTGCATCTGATAAGGCAACAGCTGGATCAGGATGGACTTCAGCCATTACTCCATCAGCCCCAATCGCAATCGCTGCTTTAGCTGCAGGTAGCAATAAATCACGACGTCCTGTGGAATGAGTAACATCCACAAATACTGGTAAATGTGTTTCTTGCTTTAAAATTGGCACAGCTGAAATATCTAGTGTATTTCGTGTCGCTTTCTCATACGTACGAATCCCACGTTCGCATAATATAATTTGATCATTACCTTGTGAAATAATGTATTCAGCAGCATTGATGAATTCATCAATCGTTGCAGCCATTCCTCGTTTTAATAGAACGGGTTTCTTAATAGACCCTGCTGCTTTTAATAATTCAAAGTTTTGCATATTACGTGCTCCAATTTGAACTACATCAATGTATTCTAAAGCTTCTTCTAAGTGTGAAGGTGTGACAATTTCACTGACAACCGCTAAATTATATTCTTGAGCTACACGTTTTAAAATTTTCAATCCTTCTAGGCCAAGACCTTGGAAGTCGTAAGGCGATGTTCTTGGTTTATAAGCGCCCCCACGAATCATTCTTAAACCTTTTGCTTGGATGGCTCCAGCAACTGTTGAAACTTGATCATATGATTCAACTGCACATGGTCCAAATACAAATGATGGACCGCCTTCTCCAATGCGTTCTCCATTAATCACGACAATCGTATCTTCTGCTTTTTTCTTTCTCGATACTAATAGTGCTTTACGATGATCATCTTCTTGTAGTTCTAATGCAGATTTAAAGATTTCTTTAAATATATGTTCAACTGTCGATTGCGGCAGTGGACCAACGTTGTTATCTTTCAATAAATTCAACATATGTCGCTCACGAAGAGGATCATAACGGTTGACACCTTGCTTTTCTTTTACTTTTCCAATTTCTTGAACTACGCTTGCACGTTCATTGATTAATTTTAAAATTTCTAAATTTAATTCATCAACACGTGTGCGTAAATGATCTAATTCTTGATGGCTCATACCGTGATCTCCTCTCTTCCTGGTACCAGGTCTTTCGGCGAACCGAAAACTATGATACATTTTTAGATAATAGAACTATTATAATCAATGAAAATTAGAAAGTCACGCATTTTCTTTATCGCTTCAACGCGCGAAAGTAAAAATGGGTTATGAAGATAAAAGGATGTGCTTTCGATTGGCTGAAAAACTATTCGCTTTAGATATCGGAACGAGATCAGTAGTTGGCATCATATTAGAAGAAAAAAATGATTCCTACCATGTAGCAGACTTAGTTGTAGAAGAACATAAAGAGCGGGCTATGTTAGATGGTCAAATACATAATGTACTAGCTGTTGCAGATGTCATCAGACACGTAAAAGAAAATCTTGAACAAACCCATGGTCCTCTTACTAAAGTAAGTGTAGCAGCCGCTGGACGAGCTTTAAAAACCGAACAAGCTTTAGTTGAAATGGATGTAACAAATCGTCCTCTATTTTCCGAAGAAGATATTAGTCGATTAGAGCTAGCAGCTGTCCAGCAAGCGCAACAACAATTACTCACTGACGATATAGAAAACAAAAATAGTCACTACTATTGTGTGGGTTATTCTGTTCTTTATTACAGATTAGATGGTGAAGAAATTGGAAGTTTAGTCGACCAGCAAGGTTCGACTGCTTCGGTTGAAGTTATTGCAACCTTCCTGCCACGAGTTGTTGTGGAATCACTTTTATCAGCATTAAAAAGAGCCGACCTTGAAATGGAAGGCCTAACTTTAGAGCCGATTGCAGCGATCAACGTGCTGATTCCACCTTCTATGCGACGGTTAAATGTTGCACTAGTTGATATTGGCGCTGGAACGTCTGACATTGCAATTACGGATAAAGGTACCGTGGTTGCCTATGGAATGGTTCCGACAGCTGGTGATGAGATTACGGAAGCTATGAGTGATCATTATTTACTAGATTTTCCTTTAGCAGAAGAAGCAAAACGAATGATCAACCAGTCTGACGAAATCCGTATTCAAGATATCTTGGGATTTGACCAATTTTTCTCGAAGACCGAAGTCATTGAAGCATTACGTCCGGCAACCTCTAATTTAGCTAAATCTATTGCTCATGAAATTTTAAGACTAAATAATCAACAATCACCTAAAGCGATTATGTTAGTTGGCGGTGGCAGTTTAACTCCTGATATTACAAAACTTATTGCAGCTGAATTAGAGTTACCAGAGAATCGTGTAGCTGTAAGAGGTATAGATGCTATTCAGTCATTAACAAAAGCCGAGCATGTTTCTTCTTCACCTGAATTAGTAACACCGATTGGCATAGCCATTGCAGCAAGAAAAACACCGATTCATTATATGTCTGTTCAAGTCAATGAAAAGGTGATTCGGCTATTCGAATTAAAGGAAATGACTGTAGGAGATGCTCTTCTAGCAGCGAATATTCGAGCACGTAGTTTATACGGAAAACCTGGTATGGCATTAGCAGTAAACGTAAATGGTAGAGATATTATGATTCCTGGCGAACATGGTCAACCTGCAACCTTACATGTAAATAATGAACCTGCCAATACAAAGTCTCTCATTAAAAATGGAGATGTTATTCATTTAATTGAAGGCCGAGATGGAGCTAATGCTCAAGTGACAGTACGTGATCTAATCGATGATGCATCTATTAAAACAGTCATTATAGAAGGCACGATGTATATGGTTGAGCCATTAATTCAAGTCAATGGTAATTCAGCAACTCTCGATTCATCTCTTCAAGAGAGAGATAAAGTAACCATCAAAACCATTGATTCTGCTGAAGACATTATTAAAGCCACTGGTCAATCACACTTGTTCCAAAAAATTAAACCGTATTTTATATCAGTCGATGGGAAATCTGTTTTATTCCCAGAATTTTCTTCACAACTTTTACTCAATGATGTACCTATTAAACTTCAATATCCTGTTCAAGATTCTGATATCTTGTCCGTATCTAAAAGCATGTCACCATCTGTTCAAAACATTGCGGATCAACTTCAAATAAAGCTTCAAGATACGATAACAATTTCATTTCAAGGTAAGCAAACGAAACTAGAAAAAAATTGTGTATCAGTACACGTCAATGGAAATAGTGCCAAATTAAATGATGTTGTTTCTGCTGGAAGTCATGTAACTATAGATAAATTAGACACGAATCCATGGATTTTCCAAGATGTTTTCCGATTTACCGATTGGAAACTTTCTGATCAGCAATCTGGTCAATTCGCTATTTTAAGAAATGGACAGTCATCTAGTTTTGATGAACCCATTTTTGGTGGAGATCAGTTAGAAATTCATTTTAGTTCTTAAACAAGTAAACCCCTCACATCTTTTAAAGGTGTGAGGGGTTTTTAACATAAAACTTATTTATTATTTTGATCTTCCACAGCTTCTTGTAAAGCTTTAGCAGTAGCTGTTAATCCTTTATTACCTTCGTCTGCCACTTCGTCAACCGTATTCGTAACCGTTTCTAAGAAATCAATTGGCTCTTCACCTTCAGAAGAAGCAGTGCCATCATCCATTGGAGCTGATGATTTTGTTTTCATTCCTTTTACTTTATCAACGATTTGTCCAGATTGTTCTTTTAGTTGAGTAGACAAATGAGAAGTTTTTTCTTTAGCTGTTGATGAGAAATCAGCTGTTTTGTCTTTTAACTGCATTGCTTGAGTTGAAACATTTTCACGTAATTCTCTACCTGTTTTTGGAGCAAGGAATAATGCAGCAGCTGCACCAATAATTCCGCCAACTAATGCACCAATTACAAAGTCTTTTGAATTTACTTCGTCATTTGAGTAAATTGAATCGCGGTGTCCATTTTGATATTCATAAGATTGTGGTAAGTAAGCTTCCGTTTGTTTAGATTTGTTATTGTAGAATTCATGATTATATTGAGCTTCGTTGTAATTTGGTTTGTAGTTTGTCATATTAAATTCCTCCTTGATTTTGTTTAGTAGCTACTTCATCAGGATTATTTGAGTAAATCGTATATCCTGCTCTTGCTTCTTCAAGTGCTTTTCGTTCTTTCAACTTATCTCGAATGCCCATGACAACATTACTCCATTGTACAACTTGAGCAATTTTGTCTTCATTTCTTTCAACTTCTGTAGAAATAGAAGATGTAATTCTTCTAACTGATGTATTTAATCCATTTACAGATTCGCCAACGTTTTTAACTGCATCCACTACGCTGTTTAGTTTCTCAGATTTATACTGAAGATCTGACGCTAAACCGTTCGTTTTGTGAAGCAATTCAGTCGTTTCTCTCGTTACACCTTGAAGTTGCCCTTCTAATCCTGCCATTGTATTAGACACATTTGTAAGGGTCTTTTTCAATGATGTTAACGTCATGGCTAAACTAATACATAAGACTAGAAAGCCTATTGCCGCGATTAAGGCAGCTATGTATAGAATAATTTCCATCTCCATACTTTATTCCTCCTCTATGATGTTCATATAAACTATGTTCCCATTCACAGCAGTAATTAAACGTGAATGATATCTTTATTCTACAAAAGCTTCAAAAATCCTGCTGATAAATACCGATATAATCCTGCAAAATAAAAACTCTAGCCAAATATGGCTAGAGCTCATCTTTTATATAATTTTTTCTTCAAAAGCACGTTGGAATTTTTGTACATCTCCTGCACCCATGAATAAAAAGACTGCATTTTTGTGGTTTAGTAATCGATCAATCTCTTCAGTTGTTAGGACAGAACAATTTGGGATTAACTCACTTAAATCACCAATTGATAAATCTCCTACATTTTCACGAGCAGAACCGAATATATCACATAAATAAACAGCATCCGCACCTTCTAAACTTACAGCAAACTCATTTAAAAAAGTTCGAGTTCGAGAAAATGTATGTGGTTGGAAGATAGCTACAATTTCGCGTTCCGGATATTTTTGTCGTGCAGATTGAATCGTTGCTTTGATTTCAGTCGGATGGTGAGCATAATCATCGATTAGAATATGGCCACCTTTTTCGCTTTCTGTAAATCTACGTTTAACACCTTTAAACGTTGCTAATTGCGCTTGTATTGTCTCAGCTTTGATACCTTCATAGTGACAAAGAGAGATGACAGCTAAGGCATTTAAAACCGTGTGATCTCCGAATAATGGAATTTCAAACGTGTAATAGAATTCATTTCGAACAAACACATCAAATGTTGAACCAGTCGTTGTTTTGGTTACATTTCTTGCTTCGAAATCATTTTCAGATCCAAATCCATAAAACACAACCGGTACATTCGCTTGAATTTTTTGCAAATGCTCATCATCACCACAAGCGATAATTGCTTTATTCACCTGCAAAGCCATCGTTTGAAATGCCGAAAATACATCATCAATTCCACCAAAATAATCTGGGTGATCGAAATCTACATTGGTCATAATCATGTAGTCCGGGTGGTACGCTAAGAAGTGACGTCTATATTCACATGCTTCAAAAGCAAAATACGTGGCATCTTCAGTACCATGGCCTGTTCCATCTCCGATTAGGTATGACGTAGGTGCATGACCACCTAATACATGTGACATCAAACCAGTTGTTGATGTTTTCCCATGAGATCCTGTTATACCAATTGATATAAACTGGTTCATTAAATCTCCTAAGAATACATGGTAACGAATTACTTCAATGCCCTTATTTTTAGCTTCAACTAATTCTTCATGATCATCACGAAAAGCGTTTCCTGCTATAACAGTCATTCCTTCTTGAATATTATCTTTATTAAAAGGAAGAATCGTAATTCCTCTTTTATGAAGTGGATCTTCTGTGAAGAAGTGCTTTTCAATATCTGACCCTTGAACTTGATTTCCAGCATCATGCAAAATTTGAGCCAGTGAACTCATACCTGACCCTTTAATACCTGTAAAATGAAACAATGTCATTATATATAACCTCCTGGGAAAGGTACCCGAACTTTTCTCTTAAATTACTTACCCTATTATATCATCAATTAATCTTCTCAAGAAATGAACGTTTTTTCTTACTATTTAACAAAGCATATACATCCATTTCCAAATGTATTCGCTATGAATCATCCAAATAATGCTTCGAGATCATTTTCAGTAATAAAGACCTCTCTCGCCTTGCTTCCTTTTTGCTCAGAGACGTAACCATGTTGTTCCATTAAATCCACTAACCTTGCCGCTCGGTTATATCCAATATGGAATTTGCGTTGGAGTAACGAGGTAGAAGCAGAACCTTGTTCTAAAATGAATCGACAGGCTTCTTCAAAAAGTTCGTCTTGATCGTCAGAAACTTCGAGTCGTCGTACTAGCTCATCTTGCTCGAATAAGTATTCAGGCTCTCCTTGGCTTCTTACGTGTTCAATAATAGCTTCCATTTCATCATCGGTCACATAAGTACCTTGCAGACGCACTGGAGCTGACATTCCATTTCCTAAGTACAACATGTCTCCGCGTCCTAATAATCGTTCTGCACCCTGTGTATCCAGGATCGTGCGAGAATCAACTTGAGATGATACTGAGAAAGCAATACGAGTTGGGATATTTGCTTTTATTAAGCCCGTAATGACATCTACAGATGGACGTTGTGTCGCTACTACTAAATGTATGCCACACGCTCTTGCTTTTTGAGCAATTCGACAAATGGCTTCCTCCACTTCAGTTGGTGCCATCATCATTAAATCAGCTAATTCATCAATAACGATTAAAAGATAAGGCATTTTTTGTGCAAATTGACGTTTTTCAGTTGCTATTGAGTTGTAACGAGTAATATCACGAACGCCAACATGTGCAAATAATTGATAACGTCTTTCCATCTCTTCAACTGCCCATCTTAAAGCAGCAGTCGCAGCTTTCACATCGGTAATTACAGGACTTACTAAGTGAGGAATATGATTAAATGGAGCGAGCTCCACCATCTTCGGATCAATTAGTAACAATTTCAGTTCGGAAGGATTCGATTTGTATAACAAACTAATTAATAATGAGTTAATACATACTGATTTACCTGAACCTGTAGCTCCAGCAATTAAACCATGTGGCATTTTTCGCAAATCAATGGTCACTGGTTTACCAGTGAGGTCTAGACCTAGTGCTGCCTCTAAGGGTGAATCGGACGTTTTAAAAGGCTCACTATCTACAACTTCTGAAATACGAACCGGTCTAGATACTCGATTTGGTATTTCAATTCCAATTGAACTCTTACCTGGAATCGGTGCTTGAATACGAATATCTTTTGCAGCTAACGCAAGTTTTAAATCGTCTGCGAGATTTCTGATTTTACTTACTTTCGTGCCATTCCCGACTGTCATTTCAAATTGAGTGACAGCAGGACCTTGCACCATCTGAATAATTTCACCTTTTACTTGAAAGTAGGATAACGCTTCTACTAATCTCGTTGCCTGCATTTCCATCCATTCGGTGTCCTGTGTTTTCTGCTCAGGTGGTACTAAGAATTGGTGTGGTGGAAAGATGTAGCCATTCTCTTCGGTTGGCAAAGCAACTGGCTTCGTTTCAACTGGTGCAATCGGTTTAACAGGTGCCATATTTGTTGCAACCACTTCAGTTGCAACCGGTTGATTAAAAGAGTTATTAGTTTGTACTTTAGAAGGCATGTCCATTTTGTTTCCAAGCTTTTGCTTATCCGATTTCAACATCATGACATTGAAGGGTAAAGTTTTGTTTGATGTTGGTTTTTCTAAAACTGGTTCAACTTGAATTGCTTGAATCTCTTTTTCATGTACCTCTTCTTTGCTGATTATTTCTTTTTGAGATTCAGATGTATTTGGAATCTCACGAGTAGGTTCAGATAAAATGATCGGTTTCGTTATTTCTTCTTGTCTTTCACTAATCTTTAATGGTTCTGGCTCAGTACTAATCCTCAATGCTTTACTCGCATTAGGATCGTCCAGATTTTTTTTAGCAAGTAATTCTTCAATTGGCTTACCCGTTTTAGCATTCGGACGTGCAAATCCATGTATGGGTGAAGGAACTTGAGTCGGCGTAAACGTTTTTGTCGCCACTGGTATTTTCTTTGTTTGTGGAATCGCTTTGATTTCTAGTTTTTTTATCGTTTGAGTGACTGGTGCAGTCGGACGATTTTGTTGCCATTTCTTATGCATATAAAGAGGCTGGATGTCTCCCTCTAGATCTTCCTCATCTTTCATAAGAGGAATGTGACCATCATTTTTATGTTCTTTTTCATCATCACTAATTAATGGAAACCTAAACGGTGTTTTTTTATCTATGTATACTTTAGTATCCGTGTATTCAAGTTCACTTTCGATTTCAACAGAATCCTCTCGATCTGTTGAAAACAAGCGTTGCAATTTATTGGTCAACCATTTCAAAATAAAACCCTCTTTTCATTTCAATATTTCCATTTTATCAGTTTTGCCTTGCGTTTTAAATGAATCTAAAAAGAAAAGACTAAGAATCCTTAAAAATGGATACTTAGCCTTGTAAAATGTATTAGATTGTAAATGGAATTCCTACTTCTGTCGATTCTTCTAATACTAAAATGCCTTTTTCAGTTGGTGCATCTGGGATTGCTAACTCTTTTGCTGAACAAATCATACCGCTAGAAGGTACGCCTCTTAGTTCTGCATCACGAATAACTAAACCAGATGGCATGACAGCTCCGACTTTTGCGACAACTACTTTTTGACCTTCGTCGACATTAGATGCACCACAAACTATTTGTATGGTCTCATTCCCAACGTTAACTTGGCATACGTTTAATTTGTCTGCATTCGGATGTTTTTCTTTTGAAGTAACATGTCCAACAACAAATTTCGGCGACAAATCGATTTCTAAAACTAAGTCCACACCGTTTTTAGTTAATACCTCTTGTACCTTAGCAACAAGATCTTCCGTTATTTCTACTGAACCTTTATCAGCAATGCTTACATAATTGCTTGCTTGAAATAAATTAAATGCTCCAACTTTTCCTGATTGTGCATCTTTTATTAAAGTAATGTCACCTTTTGTTTCAGATTCGATATTTTCGAATGAATCCATAGTTAATTGGACGAGTAAAACGTCACCAATTCCTTGTGTGTTATAAAACATATTCATTTATTTTCTTTCTCCTTTTCAACTCGATTTTTAGCCATGATAAATATTGGCTCTAACTCTCCATTTTCATAAAGAAACGATAAGGATGTAACAGGAACCGTTCCGACAGTAAAGAAATGCATTGTCATCTGTGCAAGAACATCATATCCTACATCATTTCGTATATCGCCAATTATCAATACGTCTTGATGAGGGACAGATAAAGTCATATCCCCTTCTATTTTCGCTTCCATTTCTTTTAAGAATGATTCATTTAAAATACGGCTAGCATCATAACCATCATTTACATTTAAGAAATAAAAAACATTACCTGCTACATGATCTTCTTTTAATTTAATAGCTAATTTTCTAACTTGGAAACGAGCAGTTTCTTTAACAAGGGATTCGGACAGGTTTAATTCATTTAACACCTTTTGGTCAATCAAGCGATACGTATTCCCTAAATCTAAGGCATAATAAATTCTTGTCTCCGCAGTATGATCAGAAGTAATGAAGAGTTCACCATCATTCGATTTTGTTGGGAATGACGTTGATCTAATAACCGGAAAAATGGAATGATTAGATTGAATAAGTCCCTTTGCTTCCATCTCCATTGCAGAAAATGTTTGGCTAATCGTATACACAACTTCATCAATCGCTTGTTCTTTCTTCACTTCATACTTAGCTAAGATTTCAGGTAAAGATATATCCATTCCTTTATTTAATACAGCATGGTCTAACCGGATTCGATCTGTTTTTTTATCGAATTGCCAATTAAAGTTTGGATCAGCTAACTTTTCTTTTAAACGATTTACCAATTGCTCTGAATTCATACATTCACATCCTCTACAAAAGTAAACGGCTCACACCGATATGGCGGAACCGTTCATTATTTATTGGAACTATTAAATAGACAGCCGATTCTGCAATAGATTTGACTATTGCGGTTCATATCATTTACAACAAATAATAATTGTTATATCCATTTAATTTTTAGATTCTATTTAAGAATTCTTCTATTTCTAGTTTCGTCTTACGTTCTTTACTGACAAACCTTCCAACTTCTACACCATCTCTATAAGCTAAAAAACTAGGAATTCCGTAAATTTCATTCTCCGCACAAATGTCGATAAACTGATCACGGTTAACTGAAATGAATGTGAGGCTGTTAAATGTTTGTTCGATTTCTGGCATAAACGGATCGATGAAATGACAATCCGGACACCAGTCAGCCGTAAATAGGAACACAACAGTTGAAGATTGTTTTAACTCATTAAATTGTTCAACTGACTCTAAATGCTTCATTCATCAACCCTCCATTATTTTTCAACTTTAACGGAACGAATAATTTCCATCATCTGTTGCATGTTATCAGCGATTTTATTTTCATCTGATATCGTGGATAATTTATAACCACCACTACTTACAATAATTTCATAATGTTCTTCACCGGATGGTAATAAAGCAACAAAACCAAATCGACCGTTTTGTTCAAACGTTTGCTCTGCTAAAATCATGTCTTTCTTTTCAGCAAGTAATAAGTCATAAAACAATTGACTATCTGCTTTTTCGTTTGGATTAATAAATAATACAAATGAGTCATGATCATCCGAAAGAACAATATTTGATTCATCGGATTCCTCTTTTATAGCAAAGCCACCTGGAACATAGAATTGAACGGATTCTACTTGTTCATTTGGCTTAATGGAATCACCTTGGAATACTTCTTTAGCTTCTTGAATGCCATCCTCTGTTTGATTTTCAACAGATGCTGAACATCCAACTAAACTAATCATGACGAGAGGTGCGATTAAAATCCGCAACCAACTTCGATTCATTTTCTTTCCTCCATTCAACTACGCAGTACTTACATTTTAATATTGTTCGGTAATGGTTGCAACTCAAGCGTATTAAATGGTGGATTGTGTGCGCTTATATTGTCCAATCAACATAATAAGTATATGTTCAAACATTTCTTGTCGTTTTAATAAACCATTTGTAAAAACGCCTACTGCTCCTTCGGAGTGACTAATTCCACTTCGGTTGGTATACGCATCCATAACTGGGCCAAGTTCTAAACCCTCCCGAATAGATTTTGCTACTTCTTCCGGCAATGGAATTTGCGCTCCACCTGCTACAAAAAAAGTGCCATCTCTTAGAGCTAATGCTCCCCAATTACATATGTACATTTGACCGTTTACTTCTTTCACGCCACCTTCAAGTCCAAATGCAAGTTGTGCATCTGAGAGTTCTAGGACATGTGTTGCTCTATTTTTTGCGCCAAGTAATGTTTCCTCGTCGCTTAAAGGTTGTTCTGAAACAAGAGAATGTGCTTTATATTCGGAAATAATAGCATCTTGAAAGTGTATATCGCATAATCGTTTAACTGCCGATGTTTTTGCTGGGTTTGTCGTGCCTATGCCTATTTTCAACTATTTGCCTCTCCTCTACATACAATTTGTGAGAAACTATGGAATTGAGATAAGTAAAAAATGTTGATTCCCATTGCGACGGACGCTTTCCGGAGGGCAAGGCTTTAGCCGCTTCCTTCGCGATGCTCAGTCCAGGGTCTAAAGCTCTTGCTAATCCTCTCGGAGTCGCCGCCTCCATTCCAATCAACAAAAATCCCAGTAAATATATACATGAGTTAATTTCATAATAAATAATCTAATAATAAAACTCTAACAAAGTTGATTTCCGCTCCATGCGGACGCTTTCCGTGGGGCACGCCTTCAATCTCCTCGTCACTCCGTTCCTGCGGGCTTTCAGTACGTGCTAGTCCCACAGGAGTCGCCTTGCGCTACAATCATACGCTATGTGTTTAAACTTAAACAATCATTTTTGTATAGCTCTGTTAACAATACATTTTAGTAGAAAGTGGACGGCTATTTCTGAAGACTCCTGCGGAAAAACGAAATACGCTAGACCCCACAGGGTCAGCAAGTCAAACAGCTGAGCCGAGGAGGCTGGCGTTTCGTCCGCGGAAAGCGAAAGAAAGAGCCGACCACTTTCTATTTCAGTAAAGGATAAAAGTTAATATTGAATTTTAAGAAGAAACCCTTATTGTTTTATTTACAGTTTAAAAGGAGCCCTTTCAGGCTCCTTTGTTTAAACATTTTGATGAATGGTCTCTAAAGTTGTACGATCCGCAGATTTAACCAATTTAACAATTAGCTCTTTTGCTGCAGCATAATCGTCTGTATGAATGATTGAACCAGATGTATGAATATATCTTGAACATATACCCACAACTGCACTTGGAACACCTTCATTAGACATATGAACTCTACCTGCATCTGTTCCACCTTGAGAAATAAAGTACTGATAAGGAATATTGTTAGACTCAGCAGTATCTAATACAAATTCTCGCATCCCACGGTGAGTAATCATGGATTTATCAAAAATTCGTAAAAGTGTGCCTTTCCCAAGCTGGCCAAATTCGGTTTTCGATCCAGACATATCGTTAGCTGGACTCGCATCTAAAGCGAAGAATAAATCTGGATTAATCATGTTTGCTGCGGCTTGTGCGCCACGAAGACCTACCTCTTCCATTACATTCGCTCCAGAATATAAAGTGTTTGGTAAAGTTTCATCTTTTAACTCTTTTAATAATTCAATCGCCAGTCCACACCCATATCGGTTGTCCCAGGCCTTGGCTAAAATTTTCTTCTTATTCGCCATTGGTGTAAATGAGCATACCGGTACAATTTGTTGTCCTGGTCGAATGCCGATTTTCTTCGCATCGGATTGATCATCTGCACCAATATCAATTAACATATTTTTAATATCCATTGGTTTGTTACGCATTTCATCACTTAACAAGTGTGGAGGAATAGAACCTATTACACCAACTACTGGTCCATTGTCAGTAATAATCTCGACTCTTTGTGCTAATAAAACTTGACTCCACCAGCCACCAAGAGGTTGAAAACGAATCATTCCGTTCTCCGTAATTTGTGTCACCATAAATCCAACTTCATCCATATGACCTGCCACCATAATTCTCGGTCCTTGGTCATCGCCTTTTTTTACGCCGAAGATTCCGCCAAGACGATCTTGAATGATTTCATCTGAATATTTTTCAAGTTCACTTTTCATAAACTTTCTCATTGCATGCTCATTTCCAGGAGCCCCCGGAAGTTCTGTTAGTGTTTTAAATAATTGAAGGGTTTCTGTATTCACTTTTATATCCTCCTCATTATGTACATTCTTTAATATTGTAGTCCACTTGACAAAGTATTTCCACCCCTATCTTTCGCTTTCCGAATTATTTATCGCATTCTTTTACAGAGTGATTTCGCGTATCTTATGGTAAACTGTTACTACAATTTGCATAGGGGGCTGGTCAATTGAAAACACGTGACTTATTCATAGGATTCACCACTGGAATTGCTGCGGGTTTATTAATCCGCGAAGTTGCAAAACGTATTGAACCGTTGAAACCAGCAGAACTTGTACTTCACGGGGTGAAACAGTCATTTAAGAAGGAAGGACCGATTGACGGTTCTTGGATTTATATGAAGACTGAAGGTTTCAATCGCCAAGGAATTTCCACTGATGTGTATCGCGGGGGAATTTCACGAGTTAGCGAAGGCGAGATGGAGCAATTTGAATTTTTCGCCGATGCTCGAACAGGTACGATTGTAGAATTAATCAAAATGTAATGAAAAGCGATCCCCTAAGTTTAGGGATCGCTTTTATTTATATCCATTAATTGTGTCTATTAGTACGCTCTAATTTATCTATTATTTCTTTGCCTGTTACATCCCATTTTATTAAACGATAAAAAGCATCATGATAGAAAATAAAGCCATGACCATTAGCAAGTGCTTCTGCCATAATTTTTTCTTTTGCATAAATAGAGGACATGGGATAATCATCAAAAGCCAGCACCCATAAAGGGTTTTGATGAGCATGTGTCGGCATAATATCCGCCATATGAATTAAGGTCTCATCATTTTGAGTAAGTTTGATAATACTATGCCCTGCACTATGACCACCTGTATGGATCATTTTGATTCCTGGTATTACTTCGACTTCTTCAACAAATGTCTTAACTTGATGTTGAATGGGCTCCCAATTTTCTTTCCAATATGTATTCTTCGATCGAATATTCGGATGACGAACTTCTTCCCACTCGATTGCAGACATCATAATTTCTGCATTCGGAAACGTGGGCATTAACTGCTCGTTTTCAAATTTTGTTAGACCAGATGCATGATCAGCATGCATATGTGTCATTAAAACAAAATGAATATCCTCTGTAAGTAAGCCAATTTCTGCTAATGAATCTTCTAAATGCGATTGCATAATAACTCCATTATTTCTTAACTGTCTCTCAGTCATCTTGTTAAATCCAACTCCTGAATCTATCAACACGTTTTTGCCTTTATACTGGATAAGAATTGGATCGGTACTAAGGTCAATTTGGTTCAATTCATTAACAGGATATTTTTTTGACCATAGCGGCTTGGGGACTACCCCAAACATCGCTCCACCATCTAAGTTCGTAAAGCCACCTTGTAGCCATGTTAGTTTCATTTGATGAAATGTATATTGATCCATATGTGCGATTCCACCTTTTTTTGAATTAAGTATTTTTTTCCGAATTAATATTGGAATGACAGACATTATCAGTGCAATGAAATACATATTCAAAGTAGTGATTCTGACCTCTTTTTCTAATATCCTTAATCTTACTTGCTTATCAGTATAACAAAAAAAGCCTCTGAAATCAGAGGCTTTCCTTTTTCACAAATTGGGATTCTAAACGGTAAATCGGTTGCCCTTTGGCAGAAAACTTTTCTTCATACTCAGTCATTACATTACCTTCAGGGGGATTAGCATGAAGATCTAATGACACATCTTTAAGTAACATGCCGTATGAAGACATGCTTAGAAGTGAAAATTCAAACAAACCACGATTATCAGTTTTAAAGTGTATTTCACCAAAATCCACTAAAATCGATTCATAAAGTTTTAAGAATTCTTCATGTGTTAGTCTTCTTTTTGCATGACGAGTTTTTGGCCAAGGGTCAGAGAAATTTAAATAAACTTGTTTCACGTCGTTCTTTTGGAAGAACTTATGCAAGTCTGCTCCGTTTACTTTTAATAATCTTAAGTTTGGAACGTCCCCTGCTTCTAAAATTGTTTCAACTGCACAAACTATAACACTATCATACAACTCGATACCGATATAATTTATGTCAGGATTGGCTAAT
Organism: Paenisporosarcina quisquiliarum; assembly: GCF_043641925.1. GTDB lineage: Bacteria > Bacillota > Bacilli > Bacillales_A > Planococcaceae > Paenisporosarcina > Paenisporosarcina quisquiliarum_A. The sequence continues at coordinate 51,629 of NZ_JBHZRU010000005.1, read as the reverse complement.
GCCATCCCAGTAACAAATTGTCCTTTTCCTGTACCTACTTCTATATGAAGGGGATGATTGTTCCCAAATACTTCGTGCCATTTACCTTTATGTTCTTCTGGGTTTGCAATGACTATTTCTGGATGAGCTGCAATAAAATCTTCTGCCCATGGTTTATGACGTAATCTCATTTGATACTTTCCTACTTTCGTTATTACATTTATATATGACAATCCATTATTACCAATCTAGTCAATTTCGTCAAGTTGAGAATTATTGTACCAGTCTCCATTTCTCCTGTTGCACATTAAATTCATCTTCAATGAATGGCTCGGTTAAACCAGCAAATTCTCCATCAGTATGTCGGTAGACTGATGTATCTGTCGATAATTTGAATAAAGGAGCTTGCATTTGATGAACCTCTTTAAAGTTCGTGTGTTTTCCAAAAAAGACAGTAGCAAACACCACTAATAATTTTAATCTTGAAAGATCATGAACGACTGTTAACTCTAACAAACCGTCACTAGGATTAGATGTTGGAGAGATTTTCATTCCACCACCAAAATAAGGCTGATTACTTACAGTAGCAAACCACACATTTTTAAATTCTAGTTGATCCGATTTTGTGGAAATTGAAAGATTGAATCTCTTAAACGTCAGTAATGTATAAATCACAAAATATGTATACGTTAATTTACCAAGCCCAAATTGGTTTAACCATTTCTTAAAAGGAGATTGATTCACTTTAAATGCCACAAAAGCATCAAAGCCTAATCCTGCATTGTTAACGAAATAATAAGGTAGGTTCTTATTTTGAATGATCCCAATATCCATCATTTGATGGTTTTTCTCTGACCTAACATATTCATTAATTTCAACTGGTGTTTTAAAAGCAACATAACCGCGACCGAAGTCATTTCCGGATCCCGCTCCTACAACTCCAACAATCGAAAAATCAGTATCCAATAACCCTTCGATTACTTCATGAACGGTACCATCTCCTCCAAAAGCAATGATTAAATGGTTCTTCTCATTATCTTTCGAAACATCTGTAGCAATTGCAGTTGCATCTTTTGCAGCCCTTGTCAGGAAAAACTCATACGGAAAGTCTAATCCTTCTTTAAAAGTCTGCCATTTTCGTTCCGCCTTGCCGTTTCCAGCAAGGGGATTAATAATAAAAGTTACTCTCATGATGGATCTTCCTCAACATCTACTTCCCAGCCAACACGATGGTAAGATGTGGTTTGAACCATCCCCAATACTGCTTGAGCTGCTTTTAGTTGCATATGTTTCATTGGCGAATTTGTACTCTTTAGTTGCGTAAACCACTCAGGAAACTTACGTTTGTCTATAAACTGGAATCCATAAGTTGAACCTGGAAAATCGATATAGCCGTTTCGGGAAACGATTATTTTTTTAATTGGCAATTCAATTTCTTCTCGTTTAAATATTTGAGTAAGTATCGTTTCCATTCGATTTAGACCAATGGTTGGATTCAAAATTTTCTTCTCCGCTTTCCCCACTTTTTTTACCCAAAAGCGATCACCGCTTCCAATGAAGGCTGCCATGTTTTCTTCCTCTAACACTTTAATGCATAAGGCTTCAGTAGGTGTTAATAACAAAATATCCAACTCTAGAGGAGCATTTTTTAATTGTAAAATCGGATAGTAAAATAATAAATAATTATCAGGTAGTTTTTGAGTTAATTGTCGTAACAGGCTGTCACGTAAAAACTTAGGATCTACATGGGATTTTTCCAAAAGTGTTGAACTTGCCCACTTTAATTGAAAATGGAAAAGTTGATCCATATACATACGTTTTAAATCTTCTAAGTTTTGAGGGGTATACACAATATTAGGTTCAAAATGAAAACCACTGTCATCTTCTTCCTCATCTTGCGTTTCTAATTCTATTGAACTTTCTTCCCAAGCTAATTCCTGCTCTTTCTTCTTATCGAATATTCGCTTGAACCAACCCTTTTTTTCAAACGTCTCCACTTCTTCCTCGTGTTCCCAGTGAGGGACTTCCGCACCGGTTTCCCATTCCGTCTTCATGCGTTCCCACTGAATTTTTTTAAGTCTCACAAATTGAGTTGGGTATCTCTTCAAATCTCGTTGATAACGTGATATATAATCTTGAAGTTTTACGAGTTGCGCCATAATTTATCTATCTCCTAGTTGAAAAGTGGCAATGGATTTGTATTTTGGACTTTGGTTTGGATGAATCTCAAACAATGAATACTCTTCGACAGTAAAAGAAATTGGATCATTAAACGAAATAATAGATTGCATCTGTCCAAAACCGCTCCATTTTTTCGCTAATGTGATATGAGGTATAAAAGGTTTTTTATCTAACCGGAGTCCTTTTTCAGTAGCACCTATTGATAAATCTGTGTGTAAAGAATGTAACTCCTGCTTTTCTTCAATGTTTGCGTAAACTACTCGTGGAATTTCTTCATTGCCAAATACCCGCACAGAAGTAGAATGAATCTCAAACGGGTAATGACATTTCGATGCACTTTCCATAAATTTGATAAGTTCATTCATTTGATGAGGGTTAACTGCCCCTAAATACATCAAAGTAATGTGCATATCTTCTGAAGCCACCACTATTTTATGTGTGTTCTTTAATTCCATTTCATGCGCTGCTTTTATTAAAGAAATTGTCTGTTGTTTTGGCACTGATATGCCAACAAAATAATGCTGATTCATGAGCTTGACACCACCAGTCTTAGTACCATTAGTTTACAGTAGCTCACAATAAAAAAACAGTAAATAAAAACATCCCTCTAAAAAGAGGGATGCCTTTTTAAGCATGAACTGCTTTATTTATTTTCGCTTCAAATGCAGCTTGTAACTTGGTAGTCCAACTTCCTGGTAAACCAGTTCCTATTGGTTTTTGATCAATCATAATGATCGGTAATATTTCAGCCGTCGTTGAAGACATGAAAAATTCTTCATGGTCATATAAATTCGTTAATGACATCGCTTCTTCTACCACAGGTAATCCAATTTCTTCGCAGCATTCTAAAATCACTCGTCTGGTAATACCATTTAATATGTAATTTGTTGCCGGATGCGTATAAAGGACGCCGCCACGTATGCCATACATATTCGAAGATGACCCTTCTGTAATTACATCTCCTCGATGTAATACAGCCTCAAAACATCCCTCATCATGCGCTTCCTGTTTAGCGAGTACATTTCCAAGTAGATTTAAACTCTTAATATCACAGCGTAACCACCGTACATCTTCCACTGTTTTAGCTGAAACACCGTTTGCCATTTGTGTAACAGGACGTGCTACTTCTTTTGTATAAGCTGTAATCACACATTCAACTGAAGGTGAAGGAAATTGATGTTGTCTAGCAGATACACCACGAGTTACTTGAACATACACCTGTCCCGTAACAACCTCATTTGCTTCAATCAAGTCATACATCATTTTGTGGAAAACATCTTTTGTATGCGGAATGATCAGTCTAATTTTGTCGGCACTTTCATATAACCGATCAATATGTTCTTTTGCTGTATACATGGAACCATCATAAACACGAATGACCTCATAAATCCCGTCACCAAATTGATAGCCACGATCTTCTTTTGAAATATTGATTTCTTCTTCATTTATTAATTGGTTGTTCCATAAAATGATTGACATGCTAAATCCTTCTTTCATGTATTACTCTATTTTTTGAGGTTATTTTATTAATTCCAATAAAAAATGTAGCTTCTATAAATTCATTATCGAAATAGATTCTCACATTTATCGTGTATCATAGCTTTACTTTTTAGCAGCTAATTCACAAATTGCATCCGCATAAATCGCTGCAGATTTTAAGAGGTTTTGAATATCTACAAATTCATCAAGTTGATGAGCAACATCTTTTTCTCCAGGGAATAACATCCCAAATGCCACACCTTTTTCTAACACTCTTGCATATGTTCCGCCACCAATAGCTAGCAACGTTGCGGGTTCACCCGTTTGACGTTCATATACTTTCTTTAAGCTTTGAATTAACTCTTCCGACTCATCCACGTAATGAGGTTTTGAGTTGGACAGTACATCTACTGCGATTCCTTGTTCATTAACAGCTGTTTGGCATTGGGTCAATTTCTCTTCAAATGAATAACTTACCGAATAGCGTAAGCTAACATCAACAGTACCCGTCTTCCCATCAAAAGCGATGACACCTGCATTTAGCGTAGTATCACCAGACATTTCGTCGGTAAATGCTAATCCAATGGCATTTCCTCTCGAATCATTCCAAAAAGTATTTACTAGAAAATCGATAAATTTCTTTGAACCCGTTGATGTTACATATTCTGCAAGGAATTTTGCAAGATATATCGCGGCATTCACGCCATCATTAGGTTCCATGGCATGTGCTGATTTACCTTCTAGCGTAAAGTGCCACTCGTTATGTTTAGGAATGACAGATCCCTTGACTTTATTGGTAAGCAAAAACTGCTCAAATGTTTTACCAATGTTTGGATCATCATGTATCAAAACGGCTTCTGCAAAATCTGGTACCATATTCGTTCGCTTCCCAGATGCAAACGATTTAATATCCTCGTTCGTGTTCTCAGCTTGGAATGAAAAACGGAGAGTTGAGATACCTTTTTCAGCATTAATAATTGGAAAATCCGCATCCGGCGCAAAGCCAATGGTTGGCATGGCTTCTTTTTGGAAGTACTGCTCCACACAGCGGAATCCACTTTCTTCATCCGTCCCAATGATTAAACGTACACGCTTGTCTAATTGGATACCAGCATCCTTCACCATTTTCATAGCCATCCATGCAGCCATTGTCGGACCTTTATCATCAATAGATCCTCTACCAAATAGTTTATTCCCTACTACCGTTCCTTCAAATGGTGGGTATGTCCAGCCATTTCCTGCAGGAACCACATCTACATGACCCAAAATGCCAAGAATTTCTTCTCCTTCACCCATTTCGATATGTCCAGCCATATGATCTACATCTTTAACGATCATTCCTTCTTTTTCACCTTTATCAAGTAACCATTTTAAAGCCCGATATGGTTCAGGTCCAAATGGATAATCTTTAGTAGCTAATGACTCATCTAACACACTTGGTATTTGTATAAGTTGTTGTAAGTCTAAAATTAATTCATCTTGTCGATTTTGTGCTTCTTTCATCCAATCCATTCGAAAAAACCACCCTCCATATTACTTAAAGCTATTCTACACTTTTCTCTAAAAATTAGTAGTAGAAATTCTATAAAGCGAATGATATTCATAAATTTGATTGTATCGTTCGGTCATATTGGTAATGTTTATGTAAAGATTTCGTTAAATTTAGAGATATTTATAGAGAAAATAGTGATAATCCGTTATAATTGAATTGTCAGATTACCATTTGACGAACAATATAGAAAAGGGGATGTCTAAGACAAGTTACTTAAGCACCTGTTTCTATTAGAAACTTCATGTCGTCCGCTAGTCTTTGCCAAGAGAACATAAGATGAAGGAGTGGTTCTACAAATGAAACCAACTACTGATCGGATGCTCAATCGAATTAAAGATGTGTATATGTACATTCGAGATCATGGAATTGTCACGACACAAGATCTAGTCGATGAATTCGGCATCACTCCTCGCACCGTTCAAAGAGATTTGAACGTGTTGGCCTTTAATGACTTAATTAGCAGCCCAAGTCGAGGCAGATGGACAACGACGAGTAAGCGAGTAAGAATGACATCTTAGAAATCCTGTATAAAAAACACAGCTTACACTCATTCTTTCGAGTGTAAGCTGTGTTTTTGGGTTTTATATTCAGTCCTTTGGCTTTAGTTCATCTAACTCTTTTTCAGTTAATGGTCTATATTGACCCAGTTCTAGTGTTGAATCTAATTCTAGTGATCCCATCTTCAAGCGCTTTAAGTATGTCACACGCTTTCCAACTGCTTCAAACATTCTTTTCACTTGATGAAATTTACCTTCAGTAATGATTAATTCAATCTCTGATGTATCGCCACTTCGCAGGATTGTCAGATCACCAGGCTTCGTTAAATAACCATCTTCAAGAATAACACCTTCTTTAAACTTCGCGATGTCCTCCTCAGTAACCATTCCATCAATTTCAGCGAAATATAATTTTGGCACATGTTTTTTGGGTGACAACAATTGATGGGTTAAGTGACCATCATTTGTAATAAGTAGTAAGCCTTCTGTATCCTTATCTAATCTACCAACTGGAAACGGTTGAAAATGCTGATCGATAGGCTCAAGTAAATCAATTACCGTCTGATCCTTTTTATCTTCTGTAGCTGAAATGACGCCAGGAGGTTTATTCATCATTAAATAAATAAACTCTGTGTAAATTACCTTCTCTCCTGAGATGAGAATGTCATCCTTTTCACTATCTACATGCATCGATACATCTTTTGCGACTTTCCCATTAACTTCTACTGCCTTAGATTTTACGATTATTTTTATTTCTTTCCTAGAGCCATATCCCATATTGGATAAAAGTTTATCTAGCCGCATAGATGTCCCACCTTAAAAACCAAATTTCCTTGTATACTTCGTTAAACGTTCACCAAATAGTTTTTGTGCAATTCCTAGACGTATACTAATTGCTCCATATACGAGACCACCTACTACCCCTACGATCAATATAATGAGTAAGGCAGAAAGTTTTGATTCGGCTGGCATGAATTGGATCAATAACATTCTAGTTAGTGCTGCTGCAAATAGCATTAACACATTGATAGCAGTAATTAGTATGATTCTTCTTACTAATAGTTTAGATCGGTAGTTTTGAGTAGTAACAAGTACCGCAAAATTCATGAAAATAGCTACACTATACCCAATAATGGTTGCGGCTATTGCACCATTTGTTTCCCATAGATTAATCAATGGAATGTTTATTGCTAGTTTAATTAATAATCCGACTAATAAATTCAAGATAATCCATTTTTGCTGATTAATTCCTTGTAAAATTGCTGCAGTCACTGGGAATAAACTAAACAAGATGGCTACTGGTAAATAATGCGCAAGAATATCTGAACCAATCTCGCTTGGTTTATAGAAGAAATGATACAACTCATTAGCGAGGACCGTCATTCCGACTACAGCTGGCAAAGTTAAGAAATACAATACTTGGAATGTTTTATCCAATGTTTGTGATAACTGTTCATGTTCATTCATCGTGAAATGTTTTGTTACTAATGGAATAAGTGCCATAGAAAAACCAGTGGCAAGCATAACCGGAATCATTACTAACTTGTGAGCTGTAAGGTTTAAAACGCCTAAATAATCAAAATCTAACGCGGAATCCATCGCACGATTAAACGTTAATAAATCCACAAATTGAAATAATGGATTAGCAACCCCTAAGAAAACAACAGGCACAGCATAGACAAGAATTTCTTTATACATATCTTTTAAACTCACATCATGTGATGTGGTCGAAGTTGTTAACAAGTGATCGTATTCTGGTTTTTTACGTTTCCAATAATAATAAAGGACAACTAACCCGCCGATTGCACCGACAAAAGCGGATAATACAGCCACTTGAATAGCTAGTTTTGGTGATCCATCCATCAAATTAATAACTACAAAGGCTCCACCAAGTAAGAAAATGATACGAACAATTTGTTCGATTAATTGTGATACAGCTGTGGGCATCATATAGCTATACCCTTGGAAGAATCCTCTTAATAAGCTCATAAATGGCACAACAATTAAAGCAAAACTAACCCATTGAATTGCTTCTTTAACATCAGTGACCGAGTAAATTTCTTCATCCTTGTCAATAGATAATGCAGCTAAAGGCTCTGCAAAGAAATATAAGAAAAGGAATGATAAAAAGCCCGTAACCATCATTGTTAGCAATCCGGACCTCAATAAATTACGTCCAGTGTGAAAGTCACCAAGTGTATTATATTTAGATACAAATCTGGAAAAAGCTAATGGAGCTCCTGAAATAGCCACTGCCAGCATCAAATTATATGGAATATAAGCATATTGATAGAGACCAATATTATCTTCTCCGACCATTGCGTAGAATGGAATGATGTAAATTACACCGAGTATTTTTGAGAGAAACAAACCAAGTGTTAAAATGGCTGTTCCTTTAAATAAATTATTTGACATGAGTTACTTCCTGACTTCTAAATTTTACAATCTACAAGGTATTTTACTCCTCAGACATCAAAACCACAAATGGTTTATAATAAAGAAAAAGAAATAGAAAGTGTGTGGACACATGTACGATGTAATTATTGTTGGAGGCGGACCCTCTGGATTGATGGCTGCAATTGCTGCAGGCGAAATAGGTAAAAAAGTGTTATTGCTCGAAAAAGGAACAAAACTAGGTAAAAAACTGGCCATTTCAGGTGGTGGTCGCTGTAATGTAACTAATCGTTTATCTCAAGAAGAAATCGTTAAGCATATTCCTGGTAACGGTCGATTTTTATATAGCCCCTTCTCTGTTTTTAATAACGAAGACATTATTACGTTTTTTGAAGGCTTAGGTGTTGAATTAAAAGAGGAAGATCACGGACGTATGTTTCCTGTCTCCAACCGAGCACAGGATGTCGTTGATACCCTTATTCGTCAACTAGATAAATTAAAGGTAGAGGTTTTATTTGAAAGACCTGTTGCGAAACTTTTAATGGATGATGAAAGAATAACTGGTGTTCGTCTTAAAAGTGGCGAAGAAATTTTAAGTAGAGCCGTAGTTCTCGCTGTGGGCGGAAAAGCAGTTCCCCAAACGGGTTCCACAGGTGACGGATATCCATGGGCTAAACAAGCAGGCCATACAGTAACGACTTTGTATCCAACGGAAGTTCCCCTACTTTCAGATGAGAAATTCATCCGATCAAAAGAACTTCAAGGATTAGCTTTACGTGATGTGGCTGTGTCCGTTTTAAATAAAAAAGGAAAAATCCTTGTGACACATCAAATGGACATGTTGTTCACACATTTCGGTTTAAGTGGACCGGCTATTCTTCGTTGTAGTCAATACGTAGTGAAAGAACGTATGAAAAATGGAGAAAAACCAGTACAAATGGTCATCGATTCGCTACCTGCCGAAAATAATGAATCTGCTTTTCAAATGCTCGTTAAAATGATGAAAGACGAACCTAAAAAAGCAATCAAAAACGTATGGAAAGGTGTCGCACCTGAACGCTGGTTATTATTCCTACTGCAACGTGCGGGCATCGATGGAAATGATATTGGCGCGACATTACCGAATGAAAAAGTGCGTAATTTAGCTTTATTACTTAATTCATTTACGATGGAAGTAAACGGTACCCAGCCAATTGAAAAAGCTTTTGTTACCGGTGGTGGTGTTTCCGTAAAAGAAATCGAACCAAAAACGATGGCGTCAAAGAAAAAGAATGGCCTCTATTTCTGTGGAGAAATCTTAGACATTCATGGCTACACAGGTGGATACAATATAACTGCCGCCTTGGTAACAGGAAAAATAGCTGGCATGAGTGCAGCTCAACATGCTAAAACTTTTCCTTATGTACCAGTAAATTATTAAGTCAACAACATTTGAACCCGTTAAAGTGGCGTTTTCACTTTGACGGGTTTTCTTATTTATTATTGTAACTGAGCAATCATTCACTCACAGAAATATCTGCTAAGCGGAGCGGGCAGGGCTAATTTGGGCTGCACGCTTCACTTTCGCAGCCTTTCCTGTTAGATAACCTTCTTCAACAATCGGGCTTTGATAACAATTACAACTGAGATGGCGATAATTCTAACCAAGAATGGCTTATTTCTAACTGAGAACCCTAAAATTCTAACCTAGAATGCGAAATCTTTAACTGAGCGAACATTCACCAACAGAAACACCTGCCAAGCGAAACTGGCAGGGCTAATTGGGGCTGCAAGCCCCGCTTTCGCAGCCTTTCCTGTTGGGTTTCCTTCGTCAGAGATCGGGCTTTGATGGCAATTACAACTGAGATGGCGATAATTCTAACCAAGAATGCTATTTTTCTAACTGACAACGCTAAAATTCTAACCAAGAATGCGAAATCTCTAACTTAGCGACTATATTCTCTCACAGAAACACCTGCCAAGCGGAGCGGGCAGGGCTAATTTGGGCTACACGTTTCACTTTCGCAGCCTTTCCTGTTAGGTTGCCTTCGTCTGAGATCAGGCTTTGAGGACAATTACAACTGAGATGGCGATAATTCTAACCAAGAATGTGTTTTTTCGAACTGAGACCGTTAAAATTCTAACCAAGATCGCCATACTTCTAACTGAGCGAACATTCACCAAAACAGAAAAAAATCCTCTTATCTCAATTTTCATGAGATAAGAGGATTTTTCAATATTTAGCCGAAATAAAGCGCAACTGCTAATGATATTAGAGTAAAGACATATAAACTAATTGCCATCCTTTTACCGCCTTTAGATATTTCATCTTGACGGAGGATACTAAAGAGCTTCCATGAAAATGCTGCTATGACAATGATGACAACGACATGAATCGCTTCCATTACACAATGACCATGTTAACTAATTTACCTGGAATGGCGATTAGTTTTTTCATTTCTTTGCCTTCAAGAATTTCTTTGACTTTTTCATCAGCCAAAACAGCTTTTTCAAGTTCATCTTTTGTAAGATCTTTACTCACGACAATCTTCGTTCGAACCTTACCGTTAACTTGAATCACCATTTCGATTTCATTTTCAACTAACTTGGACTCATCAAATATTGGCCATTGCACATATGAAATTGTCTCAGTGCCACCAAATTTTTCCCACAATTCTTCAGATAAATGAGGGGCTACTGGTGCTAGTATTTGAACAAATCCTTTTGCATATTCCATTGGCACTGCTTTCGCTTTATAGGCTTCATTTATGAATACCATCATTTGAGAAATAGCTGTGTTAAAGCGAATTCCTTCATAGTCCTCTGTCACTTTTTTAACAGTTTGATGATAGACTTTTTCTAGCGTTCCGTCATTAGAATCAACGATTTTATTGCTAACAGTACCGTCTTCATTCATAAACAATCGCCAAATGCGATCTAAGAAGCGACGAGCTCCGTCTAAGCCATTTTCAGACCATGCGATCGATGCATCTAGTGGTCCCATAAACATTTCGTATAGACGTAATGTATCTGCACCATGACTTGCTACGATATCATCTGGGTTCACGACATTCCCTTTTGATTTAGACATTTTTTCGTTATTTTCACCTAAGATCATGCCCTGGTTAAATAGCTTTTGGAAAGGTTCTTTTGTATGAACGACACCGATATCGTACAATACTTTGTGCCAGAAACGAGCATATAACAAGTGAAGCACAGCATGCTCTGCTCCTCCGATATAGATATCCACAGGTAACCATTGTTTTATCAATTCTGGATCTGCAATTGCTTGATCATTCTTAGGATCGATATAACGCAAGTAATACCAGCAGCTTCCTGCCCAGTTTGGCATTGTATTCGTTTCACGACGACCCTTCATACCGGTTTTTGGATCAACAACATTTACCCAATCATCAATTTTAGCTAGTGGTGATTCACCAGTTCCACTCGGTTTGATATCTGTTGCTTTCGGTAGAATTAAAGGAAGTTCAGATTCTTCAACAGCAGTTATTGTACCATCTTCCCAGTGAATTACTGGAATCGGTTCACCCCAATAACGTTGACGACTAAATAACCAGTCACGCAAACGATAAGTTACTTTCTTTTCTCCTGTACCGTTTTCTTCAAACCATGCAATGGCTTTTTCAATCGCTTCTGTTTTTTCCAAGCCATTCAAGAAGTCCGAATTGATGTGTGCACCTTCACCAGCGTAAGCTTCTTTTTGAATATCGCCACCTTCGACAACTTCAACGATTGGCAAATTAAATTGCGTAGCAAATTCATAATCCCGCTCATCATGTGCTGGTACCGCCATGATTGCTCCCGTACCATACGTTGCAAGAACATAGTCAGCAATCCAGATTGGCATCTTTTCACCATTAACTGGGTTTACTGCGTATGCACCAGTAAATTCACCAGTTTTGTGTTTTGCAAGATCCGTTCGTTCTAAATCACTTTTCAATTTAACTGAATCGATATACTTTGAAACTGCTTCTTTATTCTCAGAAGTTGTAATCTCTTTCACTAATGCATGCTCTGGTGCTAGAACTGCGTAAGTTGCCCCGAAAATCGTATCAGGACGAGTTGTAAAGACTTTGAATGAATGATCTGTATCGGCAATGTTAAATGTTAATTCTGCACCTTCAGAACGTCCAACCCAGTTTCTTTGCATATCTTTAATGCTATCCGGCCAATCCAAGTCATCTAAATCTTCAATTAAACGATCCGCATAAGCTGTGATTTTTAACATCCATTGCTTCATTGGGCGTCTTTCTACTGGATGTCCTCCACGCTCAGATTTCCCGTCAATTACTTCTTCATTCGCCAAAACAGTACCTAATGCTGGGCACCAGTTTACAGCTACTTCGTCAACATAAGCTAATCCCTTTTTATGAAGCTGAAGGAAAATCCATTGCGTCCATTTATAGTAGGAAGGATCCGTTGTATTGATTTCACGGTCCCAGTCATACGAAAATCCAAGTTCTTGAATTTGACGTTTAAATGTTGCAATGTTTTTCGCTGTAAATTCTGCAGGGTCATTTCCTGTATCTAAAGCATATTGCTCTGCAGGTAATCCGAATGCATCCCAACCCATCGGATGTAATACATTGTATCCTTGCATGCGTTTAAATCGGCTTAGAATATCGGTTGCGGTATAGCCTTCTGGATGTCCAACATGTAACCCTGCACCTGAAGGAAATGGGAACATATCTAATGCATAAAACTTCGGCTTTGATGCGTCTTCCCCTGTCTTAAAAGTATGATTTTTTTCCCAATAAGCTTGCCATTTTTGTTCGATCTGTTGATGATTAAAGTTCATGTGTTTTCCTCCTTTTGAAAATAAAAAAACTCTCGTCCCAATAGTCAAAAAAGACTAAGGGACGAGAGTTATACGCATACTCCCGCGGTACCACCCAAATTAGCAATCATACAATTGCTCAACTTGTTTCCTTAACGCGGAAAACGGCACCGGTTACTATTCCTTCACCAATGCTGACTCCAAGGCGAGTTCGATAAATTGTGATACTGACTTTCACCAACCGTCAGCTCTCTACAAACACAAAATTATTTACTATTCCTCTTCACGGTCAAACACTATTGTTTTTCATTGTAATCGAAGTATGGAAAAAGCACAAGAATTTATTGAACAGTATATCCACCATCTAAGACGACTGCTTGCCCTGTCATTCCTTTTGCTTGTTCACTCGATAAGAATAGAGTCAAGTCAGCAATTTCTTTTACATCTAATAATCGTTTCTGAGGAACTAACGGATAGATAACTTCCTCTAAAACAGACTCAAGTGGAACTTTACGTGTAGTCGCTAAATCTTGAAGCTGATTGCGAACAAGTGGCGTATCTACGTAACCAGGACAAACGGCATTGACCGTAATTCCATCGGCTGCAGTTTCTAGTGCAGCTACTTTTGTTAGGCCGATGACACCATGTTTGGCAGAATTATAAGCTGCTTTTCCTGCAAATCCAACTAATCCATTAATTGAGGCCATATTAATAATTCGTCCAAAACCTTGTTTTCGCATATGTGGAAGAACATTTTTCGTGGCAATAAATGGAGCTGTTAACATGATCTTAATGAGTAATTCAAAACGTTCAGTCGGGAAATCCTCAAGCATGGCAACATGTTGCATCCCAGCATTGTTGATTAAAATATCCAGTCGACCAAAATGAGCAATTGTTGCATCAATTGATTGAATAATATCTTCTTCTTTTGTAACATCGCATTTCAAACCAATCGCGTCAGAACCTAGAGATGCAGCAGCTTCTTTCACTTTTTCTTCATTCAAATCAGTTAAGACAACCTTTGCACCTGCTTTAGAAAATTCACGTGCAATTTCAAAACCAATTCCTTGTGCAGCACCTGTGATAAATAAAACTTTGTCGTTTACCATTATATGTCCCTCCAAAAAAATCAGCCGCACGAGGCGGCTGAATTTGATTAATTAAAGTCCAAAGCCGAATGAGAATAGTACGATGGCAATAATAACACCGATAACTGGTGTTACAACTGTTGTTGCCGCTACAGCCCAGTAAGCTGCACTATATTTCTCACCACAGATAGAGTGAATTGTCGTAACAACATATCCATTGTGTGGAAGTGAATCAAGTGCACCAGATGAAATGGCTACAACACGGTGTAACGCTTCAGGGTTAACACCTGCATCCATATATCCAGGAGCCAATAATGGTAACGCAATTGCTTGACCACCAGAAGCTGAACCGGTCATACCTGCAATAACAGATACCGCTACGGCCGCCCCAATTAACGGAGAACCAGGAATGTTTGTCATTGCATCAACCGCTACTTGGAATGCTGGTACGGATTTAGCAACTCCACCGAAACCAACAACTGCAGCTGTATTACCGATTGCGATAATCGCACCGATTGTACCAGCAGAAACTGCTTCCCAAGGAGCTTTAAAGTATTTCCAACTAACGATAAATGTGGCAATAATACCGCCTAGTAAAGCAACAATTAAAGCTGATTGCTTTAATGAATCATGGAAGATGAATGAAATAATAAGTACGACTAATAATGGAATCATTGCTAAGAAAGGATTTGGTAATGGTCGTGTAACGTCAAATGTTGGATCCGTTTCACGATCGATAAAGCGTTCACCTTTATTAACAGCTTTGTTGATAATTTTCTTCAACCACCAGTAACCAAACACAGCCATGAATGCAGCAACAATTAAACTAACTTCCCATCCAGCAAACTGGTTTGTACCCAAGAATGGGATTGGAATCCAGTTTTGAATTTCTGGAGAACCTGCTGATGTCATTGTGAACGTTACAGAACCTAAAGCTAATGTAGCTGGAATAAAACGTCGTGGTAAATCTGCTTGTTTAAATAATGAAATAGCCATCGGATAAACCGAGAATGCTACAACGAATAAACTAACTCCACCGTAAGTTAAAACAGCACAAGCTAATACAAGTGCAAGAACTGTATACTTCATACCTAACTTGCCAACAAACCATTTAGCTACTGAATCGGCAGCTCCACTGTCTTCCATTACTTTACCGAAAACAGCTCCTAGTAAGAACATTAGGTACCAAGCTAAAATGAATGATGTAAAACCTGTCATATAACTAGTAACAAAGTTTGCCGCACCTTCTTCAACTAACTGAGGGAATAAAGGCAATCCACTCATTACAGCTACGAATAAAGCAGAAATAGGTCCGCCAATTAGAATGTTAACACCTTTAAGTGTTAAAAAGATTAGTAAAGCAAGTCCACCAATAAGTCCGATCATGCTCAATACAACACTAGTATCCATGAATAAATTTCCCCCGAAATTTTATTAGACGTTTTCTTTTACATCATCAACATTTAAAGAAGCTTCTGTAGAATCAATGACGTCTTGAACAGTGAATCCCTCGAAAACTTCCTTCAAAACTAAACCATTAGGTGTTACTTCAATCAGTGCACGTTCCGTAATAATTTTGTTAACCACACCCTTACCTGTTAACGGTAAATCACATTGCTTTTTAATTTTTGGTGAACCGTCTTTTGCAACATGATCCATGATCACGATGATTTTTTTGGCACCGTGAACTAAATCCATAGCTCCACCCATACCTTTAATCATTTTCCCTGGGATCATCCAGTTGGCAAGGTCACCGTTTTCAGATACTTCCATACCACCTAGAATGGCAACATCCACATGCCCTCCACGAATCATGCCAAAAGATTCTGCACTTGTGAAAAAGGCTGATCCTGGAATCGTGGTAACTGTTTCTTTACCTGCGTTAATCAAATCTGGATCCACTTCATCTTCAGTAGGATATGGTCCAATACCTAATAGACCATTTTCTGATTGAAGAACCACAGTCTTATTAGGTGAAATGTAATTCGCAACCAATGTTGGCATTCCGATACCTAAGTTGACATAGTTTCCATCTTCGATCTCTTGTTCTGCTCGAATTGCTATACGCTCTCTGACATTTACTGTTCCCATAGCTTGTCTCCTCCTATTCTATGAACGCGTCGTTAGTCGCTCTATCCGTTTTTCTTGTTTCGCTTGTAGAATCCCCTGCACATAGATGCTAGGTGTTTGAACGGTATTAGGATCAATATCTCCCGTTTCAACAATTTCTTCTACTTCTGCAATCGTAAATTTACCAGCAGCAGCCATCATCGGATTAAAGTTTTGCGCCGTTTTGTTATAGACTAAGTTTCCAAACTTGTCAGCTTTCGCTGCACGAACAAGTGCAAAATCAGCTCGTAAAGCTTCTTCAAGAACGTACTCTTTTCCATCATACACACGAATTTCTTTGCCTTCAGCAACGGTTGTCCCAACCCCTGCAGGTGTAAAGAACGCTGGAATCCCTGCTCCGCCAGCGCGGATTTTTTCTGCTAAAGTTCCTTGTGGTGTCAATTCTACTTCGATTTCGCCAGATAATACTTGGCGCTCGAATTCTTTGTTTTCACCAACATATGAACCAATCATCTTTTTTATTTGTTTATTTTTCAATAAAAGTCCAAGACCCCATTCGTCTACGCCACAATTATTTGAAATGACCGTTAAATCTTTAACTCCTTTTTCAACTAAAGCTAAAATTAACGTCTCTGGTATTCCTACAAGTCCGAAACCACCGACCATTAATGTGGCTCCATCTTGAATTTGTTGTACAGCCTCTTCTGCAGAAGAATAGATTGGCTTCATGGGTTTTCCTCCTTACAAGAAATCGTTTGAATTTTTGTATAAAAGCGCTTTCACTAGCTATTAAAACAGAACCTTACTATTCACGCAATAGCAGTTGTGACAACATTTTGTCCAGTTTTACCCCATTTCTGTCCGAAATTTCGGATTTTATAGCAATATAGTTTTTATCTTTGGTTATTTCATGTATTTTAATAGTCCGGATTATCGGAATTAAGTCCAGATTCTCGGAAATAGGTCATAAGTTATATTTTTTTATTTTTTCGTAAAGTGTCGATCTGCTTAATCCAAGACGCTTAGCCACCACTTTTTTATCATCTTCGATACCCAGTGCTTCTTGAATCATGGACCGTTCTAGTTGCTCAATTGCATCCTGCAGATTATTGGATTCATTAAACTGATTCGCACGATGTTGCTTGAGTGTATCAGGTAATGCAGAAGGTTCAATGGTTTCATTATCTGCTAAATAAACAGCAGCTTGAATAACATTTTGTAATTCTCGAACATTTCCTGGCCAATGATAGGCTTGTAAATAATCTCTCGTTTGACTGGCTAATACAAGTCTACGTTTCCCAGCTTTTAATATGTATTGCTGTAAAAAAGTATTTGCAAGTTCCGTAAAATCTTCCATTCGCTCACGCAACGGGGGAATGCGTAAAGTAATAGCTTGAATACGGTAATACAAATCTTCCCTAAACTTCCCTTGCTCGATCAGCGTTTCTAATGGCTTATTTGTTGCAGCCAAAATTCGTACATTTACACGAATGTTTTGTTGAGCACCTAACGGCTCTATTTCTCCCTCTTGAATAGCGCGAAGTAGTTTGGCTTGAATCGTAAGTGGCATTGCTCCTATTTCGTCAATAAAAAGGGTTCCATTGTCAGCTTGTTCAAAACGGCCTTTGCGATATTGATTTTTTGACTCCGAAAAAGAACCAAAAATTTCTGCCTCAAGTAGTTCAGATGGAATCGCGGCACAATTAATTTTGACAAACGGCAAATCAGATCGTTCCGAACGTTCGTGGATACTTTGAGCAAATAGTTCCTTACCCGTTCCACTTTCTCCTTCTACTAAAACGGATAAATCACTTGGGGCAATCATTTGAATCGTTTCTTTTATCGAGCGAATCGCTTGTGAACTTCCTTTAATATCTTCTAATCGGTATGATCTTTGATTAGATTCATTGGAATTCATCGTGATTTTATCCATCGTGGTCCGAACATGCGAACTTAGCTTTTTCCAATCTGTCATATCTCGGAAAACCACGCTCCCGAAAGCTCCAACAATTTCTCCGTCTACAATTAATGGCACACGGTTAGCTAGCATGTACGTGCCTTTAATATAGTGCGGCGAAGCCACATGTGCTTTACCTGACTTAACTACTTCATGCATTTGAGTATTTTCAATGACTTGATCAACCGGTTGACCAATGGCTTTGTCTCTAGGAACTTCTAAGAAACGGCAATAATCTTCATTGATATATAGAATACGGCATTCTTTATCAACCACTACAAACCATTGAAAAGCATTTTCAAGAATTTGAGTCAGTACAGATTCCGGTAATTGTTGAAAAACAGATTTCATTTTGATTCACCCTACCTCACGATTCGTTCTATTCTATTTTCCCAAAGTATCTGAAAATATGCAAAAAACGAAGAGTCTATTGAGGACTCTCCGTTAAAGATTAAAAGTTAAGATTAAATAGGATTGATGATATTCCACAAATCATCTGCGCTTTCCGCGGGCTTGCACCGAACTAACTCGGCCTTAGCGTCCGAGTGGATTTCGGCACTTCGCTCATCCCGCTGGAGTCTCCGATGTTTTGTTCCATATCTCAAAATGAGAAAAAAATTAACATTTAACTTAGTCTTAAATTAAATTTCTAAGTTCTTAGTTACTATCTGAAAGGAGAATCCTCTTTAAGATTTTCCACTTTCTTTAGTGGTCGATCATATAAAAGACTTGGAATGATGGCTAATGCCATGAATGTCGTTAATATTAAGAACATTGCGGTCATTCCATATAGGTCTACTAGCACGCCACCGAAGAATGGGCCTAGCATCCTTCCAATCGTAGCTGTACTATTTACAATTCCTTGATAGAAACCTTCTCTACCTTTTGGCGCTAATTGACTAGCTAATGTTGGCACAGCTGGCCAAACAAACATCTCACCAATAGTAAGAATAACCATTGACGTGACAAACATTGAGAATGCATCTGCGAAACCTACTACAACAAACGAAATCATCATAATAACAATTCCCAATACTAATTGAGCTTTAATTCGATGTTCTAACCGTTTCACAATCGGCTGTATGATAGGTTGTGCAGCTAAAATTAGTAACCCGTTGATTGTCCATAACAGACTATATTGTTTCAGTGTAATACCTAATTCTTGCGTATATGTCGCAATGGTCGATTGCCACTGAACGTAAACTAACCAACAAATTAGATAGCCACTTGTTACAATTAACAATGCATAAAATGGTGCTTTATTTTTAATCTTTTTCCCTTCATTAATAACTGAAGTATGTCTATCAGGTGCTATATTAAATTTCCGATATCCTATTAATGCAATAAAGAAGAACACTACATACATGCCTAGATTAGCAACAAATATATAGTCAAAACTATAATCGGCTATGACACCAGCAACCGCTGGCCCAATTGCAACACCTAAGTTTTGTGCAAGGTAAATGGCATTAAATGCTTTTCGTCCGCCCTCTGGCCAAGCAGTACCTACCATCGCATACATACTTGGGAAAACAATTCCCCCACTAAAACCCATGATGGTAAGAAACCAGACATAATGTGGCCAACCGTGCCAGATCGTCAGACCAGTTAATCCAATAATGGTTATGGTGATTCCTAGCATGATTGATTTGTAACCACCAATTTTGTCGAATAAATAACCACCGAGTAAATTACCGATGATACCCGCTCCTGCGTTAGCCATTAATACTAAGCCAGCGACCGATAAACTTTTCCCTAAGTGATCATGCAAATATATTGTATTTAAAGGCCATAAAAATGAATTACCTGTAACATTTACAAGCATTCCAATGATTAGCAGCCAAACACTTTTCGGCATCTTTCTTCCTCCATTATTTCGAAATCCAAAATAATTGTATTCTATTTAATGAAGGACAACAAGATGTCTTAAATACAAAGATTATTCCGAAATTAATAGACATTAGCTAGTCAATGAAATCATGGTAAACTTCTTTTTAAAGGAGTGAAAACCGAATGATTTTAGAACGAGTTCTTTCCTACTCAAAAACTTTATTACGAAAAACTATTACAGAAGGTGACATTGTGATTGATGGTACGGCAGGAAATGGGCATGATACCCTCTTCCTTGCTAAACTAGTTGGGAAAACTGGCCATGTCTACGCTTTTGACATACAACAATCTGCGATTAATTCAACAAAGCAAAAACTTATAGAATTTAGTTATCAAACATCCGTCATTCTTGACGGACATGAACACATACCCAAATATGTAAATCAAGAAATTTCAGCCGCTGTCTTCAATCTTGGGTATTTGCCTGGTGCGAATCATTCCACCATTACTAGACCTGATACCACTGTCATGGCAATTGAAGCTTGTCTCAATTTACTTAAAGTTGGTGGAATAATCGTTATTGTTGTCTACCATGGACACGAAGGTGGAGATATTGAACGTGATGCCCTACTCCAGTATGTCAGTGAACTGCCCCAATCCTCGATTCAGGTATTAAAATATGAATTTATAAATCAAGTAAATCATGCACCGTTTATATTAGCATTAGAAAAAACTAAGCAAATTTAAAATCTAATGGACTAGACTACCTAGATTCCATTAGATTTTATTAGGCTATAAAAAATTAAAATCACATTGTTTCATGCGCTTTCCTAAAACAAGCATTGAAGAACAGTAAAATGAACAACTCTCTTTTAATAAGAATTAAAAATCCCAGCTTCGAACAGTTTTATTCATTTTTGATATCAAGAAATTCACAAACGGTGTTTACGTATTGCTCCTTTGGATACGTATTATATAGTGCACTAGACAACCGTATGGGATCTCCAAAAAAGTACCTTTCGTATTGAATTTGTCTTGTGCCAAATGAACTCATTGTTAAATCCCACGCCAATCGGAATATCTTTAAACGCTCTTCGGCAGTTGTGTTTGAGCCTTGAAGATATTGGTGAATATCAGAGCCGATTGAAGAATTAATTGCCTTCTCAGTGGGCAAAGTCACCATACCACTTGCACCAATTAATTGGATGATTTCACAATATCGAGGATAAATTCTAGGAAAAATATTACTCGCAATTTGAAGAGGAGGTAGATGTGGACGCATCGTTCCAAATTCATCTAATTTACAGTGATGCTCAGATTTCTCAAGAAGTGCTTTCATTGTTTCCAGTCCAATAATAAATTCTGATAGTTTTTCTTGAATGTGCTGATATTCGCATACATCAATAATCTCCACAAGAAGTTGAGCAAGCCCTAACATGAACTCGGATTTCACAATTTGTCTGTTTATGGTTTGATGTAAAGCAAAACAATGAAAAGAAGTTTTTATCAGAAATTTCGCCGATACTTCTATATTTCCATAATAGAATACGCGGTTCCATGGGACCAACACATTATCAAAGACAACAAGAGAATCCATTTCTTCGAATCTCGAGCTAAGTGGATAATTAAAGGCGGAATCACCACCAACAAAAGATTCCCTGCAAATAAATTTTAACCCTGGGGTATTTGATGGAATTGAGAAAGCATATGCTTCATCCTCATCTAAGAAAAAACTGGGGGTGCTAAAAACTAAAACTTCATCCGTTATGCCCCCTTGAGTAGCTAGTAGACGAGCACCTTTTATGACTAACCCGTGTTCGTTCTGATCGATTACTTTTGCTGAAATTGGTTCCTTTGAGGAATAAAAATTTAAGGAAGACCGGTTTACTTGAGGGGTAACAAATGTGTGAGTGAATGTTAAATCTTTATTCATGGCTAATTCATAAATAGACTGAATGTTCTCTGGAAAACACTTTTCTCTTCCATTTAAATATGAAGCAGAAGAAGCAAAAGCCATTAAAACAGAGTTTATATAATCTGGACTTCTCCCCATCATTCCTTTGGTCAATCTTGCCCAATGCTCCATCATTGTTCTTCTCTTTACTAAATCTTCTTTTGTTCTAGGTTGTAAATATGAAAGTCCCGTTGGTTTATTAGTACTAGGTGAAATAAACACCATTTCATTTGAAAGACTGGAATCAAACTGCATGTTATACAAAGATGCTTTTGTCTCAAGAATCCCCTTGAATGCAGGATGCTCTGAAATCTTCCCTGTAACTTTTTCTCCATCGAACCATATTTCGCTTCCCAATTCATTCAAACGGTCGATTAATTTCTTCCCATTAATTGCTCCCATTATTTCACTCCCATTGGTCAGCATAAAATAATCTATTATATTCATCATTTTTCAAAGCTGTGTTAATTTTTAACCGAAGTTTTAGTCTTTATAGGGTTCGTCACTTCATCGTGGTGTTTCCAAAAAACAGATAAAGTAATATAAATCTTTTTCCTCCACCAGTTTTTGTTAATCACCTGTTGAACAGTCTCTTATTTGAATATATCTTCTTTTATATGGAAAAGCTGAAACTATTATTGAACCATATAAGGAGAATATGTATGCCTCAAATCCATTCAATTAGTTCATATAAGCCACCCTACTCATACTCTCAAAATGACGCAGCTACATTATTAAAAAATTTATTTACTGATCACTACGCAGACTTAGACCGGATGTTAAAAGTTTTTGAAAACGGTGAAATCGAATCAAGGCAGTTTTGTGTACCGATGGAGTGGTTCGAACAACCACATGATTTAGAAGAACGAAATCGTCTATATATCGAGTTAGCCACTTCTTATGGCTCATTAGCTGTCCATGCTTGCTTGAACAATTCCATTTTTTTAAAACAACCTATTCATCCTTCAGAAATTGACGGGATATTTTTTATTTCCAGTACTGGTTTTTCAACCCCTAGCATTGACGCACGCATTTTAAACCAATTGCCATTTTCGGATTATGTCAAACGAATTCCGATTTGGGGTTTAGGTTGTGCAGGAGGAGCATCTGGCTTGAGTCGCGCATTTGAATATTGTCTTGCCTATCCAAAAGCAAAGGTACTTATTCTTTGTGTAGAGCTCTGTAGCCTCACCTTTCAACCGAATGACTACACGAAAAGCAATTTAATAGGTGCATCTTTATTTGCGGATGGAGTAGCCTGCGCCTTAGTTTGCGGAGATGAAGTGGAGGTCTCTTCAAGTGAGCCCCTACCAAGTTTTGTCGCTACCTCTTCTAAAACAATGGCGAATTCAGAAGACGTCATGGGTTGGAATATGAAAAATGATGGTCTGCATGTGGTCTTTTCAAAAAGTATTCCTTCCATTATTGAAAAATGGCTAGAACCCTTTGTCACCGAATTCTTAAACGAGCATCAAATCACTGCTGAACAAATTGATCACTTCATTGCACACCCGGGTGGAAAAAAAGTTTTAGCAGCTTATGAAAAAGCATTGGGTTTAGATTCGAATAAAACGAATATCTCAAGAGAAGTGTTAAAGAATCACGGCAACATGTCTTCCCCAACTGTTTTATATGTGTTAGAAGAATTTATGAAGCAAAAGAAAAGTAGTGGAGATATTGGATTATTAACTGCACTGGGTCCAGGATTCAGTGGCGAATTGGTGCTATTAAAATGGACATAAACGTAATTGTTTTTCTCATCATTTTCGGATTTGTCATCATTCAACGAGTTATTGAATTATTTATAGCAAAGCGAAATGAAGAGTGGATTAAATCTCAAGGCGGATATGAAGTGGGCAAACGTCATTATCCATTTATGGTTGCTTTGCATATAGGGTTTTTTATTAGCCTATTGCTTGAATTCACATTATTGAATCGAGGACTGTTTATATTTTTATTGCCACTCTTCACTGTCTTTGCAGTAACACAATTAATGAGGATTTGGATACTTTCTTCATTAGGACGATTTTGGAACACAAAAATCATGATACTTCCTAGAGCTTCTGTCGTTAAAAAAGGACCTTTTCAATATATGAGACATCCTAATTACACAATCGTTGCTCTTGAACTTTTAGTCATTCCATTAATGTTTAATGCGTTTATTACAGCACTTGTTTTCACTTTATTAAATCTGTACATGTTATCTGTTCGGATACCAATTGAAGAAGCTGCACTTTGTGAAGGTACGAATTATAAAGAAGTTTTCTAGATAATTAGTCATGTAAAATGTTAATGATATTCCGTAAAATAGCTGCGCTTTCCGCGGGCTTGCGCCGAACTAACTCGGACTATTCGTCCGAGCGGATTTCGGCACTTCGCTTTTCTCGCAGGAGTCTGCACTGTTTTACTCCATATCATGAAATTAGTATGTTAAATAGTGAAAAATTAAAAAGATCCGGACGATAAATTGTCCGAATCCCCTTACTGAGAGTCGCATTTCGTGCTACTCTTTTTTCATTTACATTAGTTCTTGTTAGAAAACATTACTTCCCCAGCTACAATCGTTTTTACAACATTTGCATCTAAAAGTTGTTCTTCTGTTCCTTCAAACAAGTCTCGGTCAAAAACAGTGAAGTCTGCATCGTAATTGACATCGATTTTTCCACGTGTCAATTCTTTTCCAATAGCGTATGCACTTCCAGTGGTATATAACGAAATGGCTTCAAAACGAGTTAACTTTTCTTCAGGTAAATAGCCGTCGTGTGTCTCACCCGGATTTCTTCTTGCCACTGCCGCATACATGCCAAGTCTTGGATCAACCGTTTCAATCGGTGAATCTGAACCACCACTACACACAATCCCTCGATCGATTAATTTTCTCCAAGCGTATGCCCAAGTCAATCGTTCTTCGCCCAGCCTTTCCTTCACCCAAGGAAAATCAGAAGTTACAAAACTCGGTTGGATGTCTAACACGACGTCTAGCTTTTCAATTCTACTCACCAAATTTTCATTTAGCACGTTTGCGTGAATCAGTCGATCACGTTTTCCTTTTGGCACTGGATGTAATTCGATAGCTTCTACAATCATTTCCATTCCAAGATCACCAATCGCATGAACTGCAATAGCTTCTCCGTAAGATCTAGCTTTCGCAACCAATGCATTCAGTTCTTGTTGTGAATGTATGTTGACCCCTTGTGTGGATTTATCATCCGCATAAGGTTTTGTCAGTAAAGCCGTTCGTCCACCAAGCGCTCCATCAATAAATATTTTCATCGCACCTGGCTCAATCCAAGGTTCCCTATAGGATGCACTTTGTATCATCTCATCAAAAACCAAGTGATGTCTCAACAAATGAATTCGGAACTTTTTATGTTCACCGAATGTTTGTTGAAATGCTTCAAGTGGTTTTGAGTAATCTCCATAGTAACTCATGTCTTCTGTATGAACACCCGTGAATCCTAAAGAAAGTAAATCTTCGGCTGCCATTTCTAGAGAAGTTCTTAATTGATCAACACTGACTTCAGGAATATGTTTTAAGATCAGTGCCTGTGCCCCATCCATTAAATACCCTGTAGGTTCTCCGAATTCATCACGAACAATTACGCCATCGCTTGGGTCGGGTGTGTCTTTAGTAATTCCTGCTATTTCAAGTGCTCTCGAATTCACAATCATTGCATGGCGACAAATGCGTTTTAGTACGAGTGGTGAAGTAGTAATTTCGTCTAATTCCGTTCGATGAAGAATCTTTTTATCAGAAAAATTGTTTTCATTCCATCCCTCTGCGACAATCCATTCTTGCGGATTCCGCTGTTCAAAGTGATTTTTCAAATGTTCCTTCATAGTCTCTGCAGATTCAAAAAGGGACAAATCGATATAGCGTAATTTATCTCCATGTCCGATTAAGTGAATATGACTATCAACGAATCCGGGATAGACGAATGATCCTTTTAAATCTAATTGATTGGCTGTTTCGTTCTTCAATTTTTCATATTTGCCCAATTGAAGAATTTTGCCATCTTCAATTAAGACCGCTTCAACATGGTCGCTTGGACTTTTCATTGTATAGAATTTCGCATTATGTAAAAGTTGCTTCATATTATTCACATCCAAAAGTTGATTTTGTATCAGTGTAAATGAAAAACCGATCTTTTCACAATGGAAAAGACCGGTTTGTTTCATAACTTTTGTTTTGTAGCTGCTAATTCAACTGCTCGAGCAACAACTTGGTGTACAGAAGGATCTAACGGATTCGGAATTAAATCCCCTGGTTTTGTATGATTGAAAATAGCTTGAGCCGCTGCTACAAGCATTGGATACGTAATTTCACTAGCCCCTGCGTCTAGTGCACCTCTGAAAATACCTGGGAAACCGATCGCATTGTTAACAAGACGACCATCCGCAGCATAAGCAGCTCCTGCCGCTAATGCATCTTCAGGCGTGATTTCAGGATTTGGATTCGACAACGCTAAAATGATTTGCCCTGGGCGAACCATACTCGGTTTAATCAGACCGGCTACTCCAGTCGTAGCCACTACGATATCACAAGTTGACATAATCTCTTCCAATGAAGAAAGTGTTTGGCCACCATAGCTAGTAAGTCGATCTAAAGCTTCTTGCTGACGATCGATACCGTAAACATTGTCAACACCATAAGCCATTAACATACGACATATCGCAAGACCAGCTGCACCTAAACCAATTTGGCCGATAACCGCTTTCTTAGGGTCCACTCCAGTTGCACGACAAGCAGATAATACCGAAGCAAGTGCTACTACCGCTGTTCCATGCTGATCATCATGCATAACTGGAATCGGCAATTCCTTTTTCAATCGCTCTTCGATTTCAAAGCAATGCGGAGAACCAATATCTTCAAGCAAGATCGCACCAAACCCTTGATGAATATGCTTAACTGTTTCAACCACTGAATCAATATCACTCGTATCAAGTAAAATAGGAATTCCGCTAATTCCTGCAAATTGATCAAATAAAACGGCTTTCCCTTCCATTACAGGCATCCCCGCAACAGGACCAATATTACCAAGTCCTAATATCGCCGTTCCGTCTGTAACGATCGCAACTGTGTTACCGATACTTGTAAAATAGCGTGCTTTATCTGGATCTTCTTGAATGTCTAAACACACACTCGCAACGCCCGGTGTATAAATTCGACGAAGATCACCTAAAGAACGTACATCGATGCGACTCTTCATGTGAATTTTTCCGCCTTCATGCGCTTTTAGTACATCATCTGTTACCGCATGAATATGAACATCTTCACTAATCGCTCGAACATTTTCAATTACTTGATCTAACTGTTCAAGATTTTCACATTTAACACTAATATCACGAATCGTAGACAGCGTGCCATCCTTGATAATTGTAATATCTCCTATATCTCCACCCGCTACCCCGATTGCAGTTGCTACTTTCGCAAAGTTCCCTGGTTTTGACGGTGTTTCAACGATTAACGTACGAATAATTTCTTGTAATGCCATAATATCCTCCTATTTTTTCTACGCATCTATGCTAGAAAAAGTCATTCGTCCATTATAGCAAATTTTTGAAGAGATTATTAGTAGTATTTATTTGTATTAATATTTAATTGTCACATCCGAAAAAAAAAGACCCTCAATAGAGAGCCTTCAGTTAAAACTAAATTTATTCAGTTAACTCATCTTCCAAGCTCGAATCACGATTTGCTTGAACATCTTCAACTACTATATTTGGTGGTGTGGAGATTGGTTCTGGAGTTGATTCTGTTGTAGGCTCTTCAACTATGTCTGTTTTCTCTTCAGTTTCTGATTCCGTTACAGGTTCAATAATTGGATCCGTGATTGGAGATGGTTCTAGAGTAGGAGTTACAGGAGCTGGAACCGTTTCACTGATTGGCTCTGGCTTTGTTTCAGGAACTTCTACTGGTTCACTTTTTGCTGGTGTTTCAGGTACAGGCACTACAACTGTTTCAGGAATTGATGCGGCAGCGCTATTCATTTGAGCGATTGCATTTTCTACAATTGAATTGATGTTTGATGTAATAGCAGCTTCTTGTTTGCTGTTATCAATATTAATGTTAGCAATTAAAATAGATGCATGTTCTCTCAATGAAGCAATTCGTTCCGATTTTACTTGCTCAGTAAACTGATAAAGATCATTTTCAGCAGCATCCATTTCAGCTTTAAGTTGTTGTTTCAAATCGGCTAATAAGATTTCTTTTTCCGCAGTTATTGCTCTATCAATTTCCCTGATGGAATCGGATTGTTTATTATTAAACCAATTAATTAACATGGTACTGACATCAGCATCTGCAAATGTCGTTTTCATACCACTTCCGATACCAAGTGTTAAAATGACAGCACCTATTAAAACGATATTTTTCTTGGTTTTGCGCTTCTTTTTATATTTTTCAACTCTACTATCCAATACAATACCTCCAGTTACAAGAATAAGGACCTCTAAAAAACGAGGTCCTTATTTAGTATGAAAAAACTAATTAAATGCCGTCAACTTCAGCTTGTAAAGCAGCTTTTGCAGCTTCCTCTAACTCAACTGCTTTTGCGTCAATAAGAACTTTTTGAGCAGCAACTAAAGCATCACGTTTAGCTGTGATTGTTAAACGAAGTTCTTCGATTTTAGCATCAATAGCATCAATAATATTTTCAGTAGTCGAATCTTCAAGTGAATTTAATTGACCTTGAAGCTCACCTTGGGCAGCACTAATTGCTTGTTGTAATTCAGCAACTGCATCTTCAGTATCGTCTTCTAAAGCAGTTGTTAAACTTGTACGTGCCGCGACACCTTGTGCTCCAGTATAATTTGTTAAATCATTATTTGCGTAATTTACTGCAGCAGTTCCAGCTTGATTAATTAAACCATCCGCAAATGTTTCAAGGGAAGCAAATTGACCAGCCATATAACCTTGAATATGAACTTTTTCTGCATTTATTGCATCGATATGTTCTTGTGCAGCTGTGTCAATGTTTCCGCTAGCAGTTGCTGTTGCGGTTGTGCCATCAGTACTAATACTATTTCCTGCTGCTGATTTTAGCCCATTATATTCAGAAGCTAAACCATTAATTCTGTTTTGTACATTTGTAGCAACATCACTTTGAATATTCCCAGAAGCAGTATTAAACTGACCATCATACCAATCTTTTAAGTTTGCCCCTGCATTAGAACTAGCGAAGGCTGCTCCTGCACCAGCTAATAATGTTACTGATACTGTACCTGCAATTACTTTACCTTTGATTGTTTTTAACATTTGAATGTCCCCTTTGTGGTGTGTTTTTTGAATGAATGTCCGCTTTTCGCATTATTCATTTGAATCCTCTTCACTTAAGACCTCTTCCAGAATTTCTTCTACACTCTGATCGAGTTCTTCTTCAATATTTGCATTTTCAGCATAGTCATCGAAGTTTTCTTTCTTTAATTCAGAAACGGTTTCATCTAAACGGTTTACAGTATCGTTTTGGATTCGACTTATTTCTAAAGCTACCTCTTTCACACGGTCCGCAGTGAAGCTAACAATTGAAGAGTCAATCGAATCTTTTGATTCTTCCATAATGCCTTGAAACTGCGTAAACACTTTAAAGAGTCCAACTGCCGTCTCTGCTCCTAATTTTCCGCTCTTCTTTTTAAATGAATGATCATACCAATTTGAGAGTTTGGTTGCTGGATCAACATTTGCATAAATCGATCCTGCACTAACCAGCACAGAGGAGGCAATTATAATTCCAATAAGCTTTTTCATAAATTCCTCTCCCTTCCAATTGCTATAAACATCTTTTCGTAGTAGAGCAATCGAAGCGAAATACTGGTACAAATGTTTTTACTAATAAACTGATTTGAATAGTTGATTCATATTCCCTCTCCCTTGGGGCTCTCAGGCCAAATTAATTTATAGTAAAAGTACAAAGTACTTAATACTCATAAAAATTATTCAAATAATTACATTTAAATGAATAAAAAGTTCTACTTATCAAACTTCTTTATTCACATGTAAAATTTACTTGAACCTTTTTTCCTACCACCTTAATTTAAATCAATTAAATTTATTAGTACATAGGAGGTTCTGTAAGCTTCTGTCGAAATCGTTTTTTTATTTGTAAGGAAAAGTCGAAACAATGGAAAAATATTCAATTTTTACAAAAAAGCAAAAAAAAAATGCTTGATTTTTATTTTTCCATTCCCTTCCACTTCATCATTCTCTCCAAAAATATATGTGTTTATAACTGAAATATGCAGAACTTTTTATTATTACCGAAAACAAATAAATTATGTATTCATCAATGGAGCTTTGATGATTCTATTACTAATAGTCCTAATGACACAAATTAATCAAAACTAACACTACTTCTGTAATGACTTAAATATATCTAGACACCAAATGAGATTAATACTTGAGCGATAATGTTGAAAAATTTTAATAGGATGTCATGGTTATAGGTCATCTGGCAAACTCTGTTTGGACAAAGAGACGGATAAGTAAAGGAAGCAGAGTGGAATAAAACAACCCCAATAAAAAACCAACCGTTGCAAGCTGCAACGGTTGGTTTTATTGTTCTGACATTTTTAAGTTTTTAAATCCTAGAATTAATTGTGCGAGGAAGCCTAGTCCACAAAAAACAATGGCTAAGTATCCGATCCAATCAATTGGATCTAGCATAAGCGTACGCAACACTAGTAAACCTAATAATAGCGCAATGGCAAAGTTCACTAAGTACGTTTTACTCGTATGAGAGAATTTCTTCATGATAATAAATACACTAATTCCTACAGCAATGATAAAGACTGATAAAGCCATTTCCACGTAACATACCCCTTTTTTACTTTAACTATAACAGAAAAAAACATCGCCCAACTTAGGTTGGGCGAATGTGTATTATTTTTTCAAGTTTTCGTTGTAGTCAACCCAGAAATCTGCATTTTTGATACCTAGTTTAGTAGGGTCAAAGACAGGATCCAAGCCTTCTTTCTTCTGTGCTTCATAGTCTTTCAGTGCAATAAGTGCAGGTTTGGCAATGATTAAGATGGCAATTAAGTTTAACCATACCATCAATCCTAAACCAACATCCCCTAGTGCCCAAGCAAGACCAGCTTCACGTACTGTTCCTAAGAACGCTGTAACAAGGATTACTATTTTCAGAACAAAAATCCCAATTTTTTCAGCATTCCCTTTTAATAAGTAAGCCACATTTGTTTCAGCCATATAGTAATAAGCCATGATTGTTGTAAATGCGAAGAAGAATAGTGCGATCGCAACGAAACCAGCGCCAATTCCTGTTCCAGGAAGCGCAAGATCAATGGCAGCTTGTGTATAACCAGGACCCGCTTCAATATCTGGTAAGTTTTCTACAACAAATGGGCCATCTCCATCATCTAGCTGAACATTATACATTCCTGTAAATAGGATCATAAATGCTGTTGCCGAACAAACTAGTAAAGTATCGATATATACTGAGAATGCTTGAACCAAACCTTGTTTTGCAGGATGTGATACTTCAGCAGCTGCTGCTGCGTGAGGACCAGTACCTTGACCAGCTTCGTTCGAGTAAATTCCGCGTTTAACACCCCAAGCAATTGCAGCACCAATCATCCCACCGAAAGTAGAATCAAAACCAAATGCACTTGAGAAAATCAATGAAATGACACCTGGTAATTCAGTAATATTCATTCCGATAATAACGATTGCCATTAACATATAAGCAATTGCCATGAATGGAACAACTAATTGCGCAACATGAGCAATACGTTTAACTCCACCCAAAATAATGATACCTAAAATGACAACGATTGCTGCACCAGTGATCCAACGCTCTAATCCAAATGCATTTTCCATTCCGATCGCAATTGAATTCGATTGAATACCTGGCATTAAGATCGACATTGCTAATAAAGCAGCTAGTGCGAATAGAATGGCATACCACTTCACGCCAATTCCTTTTTCTATGTAGTAGGCTGGACCACCACGGTATTGCCCTTGATCTTTCACTTTATAAATTTGTGCAAGTGTTGATTCAACAAATGCTGATGCTGCACCAATGAAGGCAATCATCCACATCCAGAACACGGCACCAGGACCACCAAATGCGATCGCCGTTGCAGTACCTGCGATATTACCAGTACCAACACGACCTGATAAAGCAATAGCTAATGCTTGGAATGAAGATACCCCTGCATCTGATTCTTTACCTTTAAAAATCTGTTGAACCATATCTTTCACTAAACGAACTTGAACAAAACGTGTAAGAATTGAAAATAAAAGTCCCACTGCTAAACATCCGTAAATCATCCACGGACCCCATAAAAAATTGTTTACTTGACCAATAAACTCTTCCATCTGTTCTCCCCCTTTGTATAGTTCACATTATTGTCACACAATTCACTATATTATAGATATTGTATGAACACAAGCCGAGAAATAGAAATAGTCTGAAAAAATATTATTTTAAGCTAATTTTGATAGATGAAGATAAAAAAAGAAAAAGCACAGTCAAGTGCTTTTTCTTTTGGTGTATTCTATTAAATAATATAACCTATAGAACGCAGAACATTGTGCATAAATGATTCCGTGTAATAATAAACATTTTCACGCTCTGGCTCATGAAATAAATCATGATAAGCATTTTTCCATTCTTTAAATTGATACTCACATAATTTTTGTTTGCTCAGCCAGTTTTCACTAAAAACTGGATCCGTTACTTTATCACGTTCACCGGTCATTAATAATACCGGGATATTGGAGATTGATTCAACACTACCAACCGTATTTTTCTTCAAATTTTGTAATTCTCTATACCACTTTAATGTAATTTTATTTGTAAAAAGTGGATCGTCTTTTTCTTGTACATATACATCATAGTTACGTGTCAATTCTTTTATTGAAATTTCATGAGTACTCTTCATATGATCTGCTAGCTTGCCCATATTCGCTAGAGCCCCAGATAATTTAGATGGCTGGATACGTAAATTTAACCATGGTGAGGTCAAAATGACACCTGCACATTCAATAGAATGAGTTTGTAATGCATGCATAACCAAAGTCGCTCCCATTCCATGTCCCATAACAAATACGGGTAAGGAATCCGCCATGGAAACTTCGACTAGTTGTTTGACGTATTTAGAATACAACTCAAAATCTTCGTCATGTGCCTCATTTAATGAAGAATCTTCACCGTGACCTGGGAGATCTCCCATCACCACATGAAAACCCGATTTTCTAAATTGTTCAATCGTCCATGCGTAACGACGATGATGCTCATATGCACTATGTACAATAGCTATGACAGCTTTTGCTTTACCTTCTGCTTCCCATTTCCACATGAACATCTTCCCCTTTTACTAAATGCTATTAATCCTTTTATTATACCATTATCCTACTGGATAATATGATGGATAAAATAGGCTTTCACTCTATTCTAGTTATGATTCCCTCTTTTTTAGTATAATGAAACTTAGCTAAACGAAGAAATGAGGTCATTTAATGATTTACCCTTTTAATGGAAAGACTCCTGAAATTGATGCATCTGTATATATAGCTGATTTTGTGACAATTAGTGGGGATGTCACGATTGGTCCAGAGTCTACGGTATGGTTTAATACGGTCATCCGTGGAGATGTGAATAAAACGATTATCGGTAATAAGGTAAACATTCAAGATTTATGTTGCTTGCATCAAAGTCCAGCTTTTCCATTAATTTTAGAAGATGAGGTTACGGTAGGTCATCAAGTGACTTTACATAGTTGTACGGTGAAACAAGGTGCTTTAATTGGTATGGGGTCGATTGTGTTAGATGGAGCTCTAATCGGAGAAGGAGCGTTCATTGGCGCTGGCAGTTTAGTCCCACCCGGTAAAATGATTCCGCCGGGTGTACTGGCTCTTGGGAGACCTGCTAAAGTAGTCAGAGATTTAAACGATGAAGACCGTAAGGATATGGAACGTATTGTTCGAGAGTATGCCGAAAAAGGACAAATTTATAAAGCCATGCAAAAGGGTTAATAGAATTAAAAAAGCTGTTCCGAATTATTCCGGAACAGCTTTTTCAATTAAACGCCTGCTTTTTCTTTTAATGCAGCAGCTTTGTCTGTTTTCTCCCAAGGAACATCTATGTCTGTACGACCAAAGTGTCCATATGCTGCAGTTTGTTTGTAGATTGGACGACGAAGGTCTAACATTTTGATGATTCCAGCTGGACGTAAGTCGAATAATTCGCGAACCATTTCAACCATTTTCGACTCATCAACTGTACCCGTTCCAAATGTATCAATAGCAATCGATACAGGTTGAGCAACACCAATTGCATATGCTAATTGAACTTCACAGCGATCAGCAAGACCAGCTGCTACGATGTTTTTAGCAACATAACGTGCTGCATAAGCTGCTGAACGGTCAACTTTTGTTGCATCCTTACCAGAGAATGCTCCACCACCGTGACGAGCATAACCACCGTAAGTATCAACGATAATTTTGCGCCCTGTTAAACCTGCATCTCCTTGTGGTCCACCAATAACAAAGCGACCAGTTGGATTAATGAAGTATTTTGTGTTTTCATCAATTAATTCTGCAGGTACAACTGGATTAATAACATGTTCTTTAAGGTTGCGTTGGATTTGTTCAAGCGTTACTTCTGGATGATGTTGAGTAGAAATAACGATTGTGTCAATACGCAATGGTTTGTTGTTTTCATCATATTCTACAGTTACTTGTGTTTTACCATCTGGACGTAGGTAAGAAAGAATCTCATCTTTACGAACCAAAGCTAAACGACGAGCTAACTTGTGAGCTAAACTAATTGGAAGAGGCATTAATTCTGGCGTTTCATTACATGCAAACCCAAACATTAATCCTTGGTCTCCAGCACCGATTGCTTCAATATCATCATCTGACATAGAACCTTCACGAGCTTCTAATGCTTGGTCAACACCCATTGCGATATCGGCAGACTGCTCATCAATTGCTGTTAAAACAGCTGATGTTTCTGAGTCAAAACCATATTTTGCACGAGTATAACCAATTTCACGAACTGTTTCACGCACTACTTTTTGAATATCAACATAAGCTGACGTTGTGATTTCTCCAGCTACAAGAACTAATCCTGTTGTAACTGTTGTTTCACATGCCACACGTGCATTTGGATCTTCTGTTAAAATAGCATCTAATATTGCATCTGAGATTTGGTCACAAATCTTATCCGGATGCCCTTCTGTTACTGATTCTGATGTAAATAATCGACGAGTTGTCATTATTAATTCCTCCTATATCCTTCGAGATTTCTCTCGGAAAATTCAAACGGTACTCATTTCCCATGTCAAGCTTTACTCGATTGAATAAAACCTTCCGCCGTTTCGGGCTTCTACACGAGGATAAAGGGAGATGTCTGTGTTAAATCATCCATTTAAATGCAATTTAGTGAGATAGCATAAAAAAAACCCTCTCTCACGTCAATTACATGAGGAAAGGTATGATTTAGTAGGCACCTTTCACTCTTATCATCCAAGGAATTCACCTTGCTTCAGGTTCAGCACCTTCGCCAATCATATGAAATCATATAATCGCAGGTTGCCGGGTTTCATAGGGCCTGACCCCTCCACCAGCTCGGGATAAGAGTATCCGTTCAGTTTTACATCATAATAAACAATTTCGACAATGTCAAACATTTTATGCACATTAATTTTGACAAGAAATATCTATATTTTATACAGGCTATTAGTGTAGATTATTAAACGGAATGTGTTATACTAATTCTCGAATCAAAATTACCCCATTTTATCGGGAATACTTGAAAAAGGAAGGTACATATACATGAATTCAGTGAACACAATTACCGAGCTGAACGAATTGTTAAATGGCCAAAACGTGCACGTTCAACTTTCAGTACCACAATTAGTGGAGAAAGCAACATCACGCGGAGAAGCTGTCTTAACATCAACAGGTGCTGTAAAAGCGGAGACTGGAAAATACACAGGTCGTTCGCCTAAAGATAAGTACATGGTTGAAGAAGACATTTCAAAGGACAAAATTGACTGGGGTCCTGTTAATCAACCCATCTCATCTGAAATTTTTGACTCATTATATAAGAAAGTAATCGATTACCTAAAAACAAAAGAAGAATTATTTGTGTTTAAAGGATTTGCTGGTGCAGACAAACAATCTCGCTTATCTTTACAAGTGATTAACGAATATGCTTGGCATAACCTGTTTGCTCACCAATTATTTATTCGCCCTTCTGCAGAAGAGTTAACTACTCACGAAGCAGATTTCACAATTGTATCAGCTCCGACTTTTAAAGCAAATCCAGCAGTTGATGGTACATCTTCAGAAACTTTCATCATGGTGTCTATGGAGAAACGAATTATTTTAATCGGTGGTACTGAATATGCTGGTGAAATGAAAAAATCGATCTTCTCGATTATGAATTACTTATTACCTGAACAAGGTATTCTTCCTATGCACTGTTCTGCTAACGTTGGAGAAAAAGGCGATGTTGCTTTGTTCTTCGGTTTATCAGGAACAGGTAAAACTACCTTATCAGCTGATGCTGATCGCAAACTTATCGGGGACGATGAGCATGGTTGGTCAGACAATGGCGTCTTCAATATTGAAGGCGGATGTTATGCAAAAGCGATTAATTTAACACATGAAAATGAACCGCAAATTTATGATGCCATCCGTTTTGGTTCCGTTTTAGAAAACGTAGTTATAGACTCAGAAACTAGAATTGCTGATTACGATGATATTTCATTAACTGAAAATACACGTGCAGCGTACCCGCTTCAAGCAATTGATAATATTGTCGATCCATCTGTAGCTGGTCATCCAAAAACAATTATTTTCTTAACTGCTGATGCATTTGGCGTATTGCCTCCAATCAGTAAACTCACGAAAGAGCAAGCAATGTATCACTTCCTAAGCGGTTTCACATCGAAACTTGCAGGAACTGAGCGTGGAATCACTTCACCTCAAGCTGCTTTCTCAACATGTTACGGTTCTCCATTCTTACCACTACCTGCAACTGTTTATGCAGAAATGTTAGGTAAGAAAATTGATGAGCATAACTCACAAGTATTCTTAGTTAATACCGGTTGGACTGGTGGAGAATACGGCGTTGGTAGCCGCATGAAATTATCTTATACAAGAGCTATGGTTCGTGCAGCACTTGAAGGAAAACTAGATAATGTGGAAACAAACAAAGGTTCAGTCTTTGGTTTAGCAATTCCTACAGAAATCCCTGGCGTTCCAACAAACGTGTTAAATCCACGCGATGCCTGGGCAGACACAGATGCTTACGACAAGAAAGCAAAAGAATTGGCTGATCAATTCCGTGAAAACTTCAAAAAATTCGGATCAGTTTCAGAAGATATTTCTTCTAAAGGTGGACCAATTATTTAATCAAAAAGAGCTTGCACATTAACTTGTGCAAGCTCTTTTTTAGGTTTAAAAGGTTAGTTCTTATCATTAGCATTCATTTCAATTAATAGATGTGCGGCTACTTATTTCACTTCAAATAATTGATGTCAACGATATTTTTTCTTCTGTTAAAGAAATTGGCTTACATATGCTTTTACTGATTGTAATTGAGGCGGCGACTCCGGCGGAATCAGCAAGAAGTGAAGACCCTGGACTGAGCCTCGCGAGGGAAGCGGCTGAGGAACACAGACTAAGAATGCCACATCGTGTGGCAACGTCTGTGAAACCAACATCCTGTTGGCCTCCGCGGAAAGCGTCCGGCGAAATGGAAATCAGCATTTTTTTGTCTGTAATATGAGAGCTGCAGATTCTTAATGTGTGATACTCTAAGTCACATTAAATGTTCTTTAAAATATTCTGACTCGACATCTTCAGGAAAAATCGCTTTAAATGTCTCCGCTTCCTTTTCATCTATCCCGTACAAACTAATTTCAGAACCATATTGGCCAATTTCCAACATTTGCGTCGTTTCTTTATAGAATAGCAACGTAAACCATTTTAATCCCCCATTTTCATCAATGGAGTTATTTCGCAAAAACTCTCGATTTTCTTCGTTCAAGGTTACGGTATAAGCTATAATCAAATTTTGATCTTGAATTAACGAAGCAATCTTTTCAAGTTCCTCCATATGTTTGGGCTCTTCTTTCCAACAATGAATTTCTACTGAACTGAAATCGGTGGTGTATGTATCCCAAAGTTCTTGCCAATAAGACGTCGTAATCGGAAAAGATGTTTTGTGTTCAGAATGGGTTGTTTCTAATTGAATTTTAATATGTTTCATGACAAATCTCCTCTCGCATTTCTCATCCACTGTGTTAAATCTCTTACTGTTTGTCTATTTACTGCTGGTGGGAAGTGATGCTTATATTCTTCAAAATACCAAGTTTTCACTTCATTCTTTGATTGCGAAAGTTTAGCTTCGAGTTTCTTTGCATGTTCTAAACTTACATGCTGATCTTGCAAGCCATGAATAATCAGTACTCGTGACGTAAATTCATCCATGTAATTCAATGGTGTTCTTGCATGATAAAGCTCGGGATGATTGGTAGGAGTACCACCAATAACTCGTTTCATCATTCGTCTCATATCTTTACGTTCATCATACGTTAAGGCAGCATCTGTAACTCCTGCCCATGTAACCACAGAGGCAATATCATTACGTAAAATGGCTGTCCAAAGGGCCATGATTCCTCCCCTAGAAAAAGAAAAGATATGTATTCTATGTACCTTCAGAAAAAGCTTTAACACATCTACAGCGTGTACGGCATCATATCGATCATCACCTGCAAACTCATCAAAGCCTTCTCCGCCACGATTTCCTCTATAATAGGGTGCGAAAACGACGAAGCCTTGCGCAGCAAATTGAGCGATTCGGCTAGGTCGAACCATGCCAACTCGCTGAATTCCCCCACGTAAGTATAGAATCCCTTCATAAATACCTTTTCCTTTTGGCTCTGCAAGTAAACCTTTTACTCGTAAACCATTGGACCAATAAATAATTTCACTTAGTTGGATACTCGGATTTGGACTTGGGTAAGGCTGTTTAGAGAAGATTTCACCGCTTTGCTTCATTCAGCATCACTCTTTCCAACATTTTTTTCATACCTTCGTCTCTCATATGAAAACTTAAATTTTCCTCTTTGTTAAATTCAGTTAAAGTCATCCATTTATAGCCATCTGTTTCAAACTGTTTATTCATTTTCACTATGTGATTTACTGTAGCTCTATATACGACTTTCCGAAATGGAGGTACTGTATGAACCGTATATTCTGCAAACCAACTCACATCTGTTAAAGCTGCACCGGTTTCTTCATAGGTCTCTCTTTTTGCAGCTTCTACTAATGTCTCGCCTTCTTCGACCTTTCCACCAGGGAACTCAATCCCTCGCTCTGGATGTTTCGTTACTAACCACTTATCTTGTTTATTAGCAAGTATCAGAACATGTTTCGCAGGTATGGAAAACGTATCTGGAACAAATGATAAAGTGACATCATATCCATTTAAATCTTTAAAAAAATACATGCCTTCTACACCCCTTTCATTAAAGTGTAGCGAAGGCATGCATTGCATTCAACATTTATCGAATTTCGTTCATAGATTGTTCCCTTGGTGCATAAAAGGGCATTGATTCTATAAGCACTTTCGCGTCATCCGTTCCATATTCATGAATGACTGCATATAGCTTTTTCAATCGTAAGTCCACTTCGTCATTTTCTGGATCTAAATGATAAGGTATATAAGGTAAGTGAGCCCGGAGGAAATTTTTCCACTCCCACTCTTGTTTCTGATTAAATAATTCGTCCAGTATCGTAATCACTTCTGGCTTTCCTTCAATTTCATATTCCCACGGAGAATCATCCGGATGGAAATAATATTGATGATGGGTTACGGAGACATATATTTTCGCCATATCATACATCCTTTCTTTTAAATAGGATGTTACATAAAACAAAAAACATGCACATCAAATTGATGGCATGTCTTTTTGCTTTGGTCAGCCTGAAATATCGACAACTGTTCCTTTATAAGGATGAGAAGCTGTCGGTTGCTCAGGCATGTTTTGGAGCATTTCAACTGCAGATGCCGAGCTCATATTAAGCGCATTTTTCATAACGCTCATTTGAACTGTAGACTGTAGTTCTCTCAATTGACTTGCCATAATTGAGCTCATTTCCATAAACATACCTCCTTCCCTACAAATCTAATATCGTCCATTCTCACAAAAAATAAAGACAAATTCCTCTGAAAAGGAATTTGTCTATACTCTCTTATTTATTTGTATCACCTAAGAATGCATTTAACATCCATTGGTGTTTTTCAATCGATTGATAGACAGCATTTAATAAATCTTCCGTCATATCATCTTCATCTTTAGCAGCTTCGTCCATCCCTTTTTTCAATGATTTCATAATCGTATCGAAATCCTTCACAACTGAGCTAACCATTTGATCTGTTGATTCTTTCCCAGTAGCTTCTTTCACATCCGACAATTCAAGATGCTCCGCTAAAGTCGCAACAGGTTTTCCACCTAATGTTAATAATCTTTCTGCAATTTCATCCATATGAAGTGTTGCTTCATTATAAAGTTCTTCGAATTTAGCATGTAGAGTGAAAAATTGAGGTCCCTTTACATACCAATGGAAATTATGTAATTTCGTATACATAACTGACCAAGTTGCTACCTGCTTATTTAATTCTTTGTTTAATGCTGCTGACATAAAAAAACACTCTCCTCTTTTATATTTAAAGCTTTTCTACTTTTAATTTACCACTAAAGTCACTACAATAAACATACAGACAGAAATGGAGTGAAAGAAATGACTTTATGGTTCCTTTTAGTTGTTGCGTTCATTGTTGTCATTGGAATAACGCTCATTTTCCTTTTATCAACAAATAAAGCATATTCACATAAACACACAATCGATCCGGTACCACAAAAATCAATGACGGATGATAAGAACGTATGAAATATATTGTCATTGGTATATTTCGATTTTATCAAAAAGTGATTTCTCCCTTAACTCCTCCAAGTTGTCGATTTTATCCGACTTGTTCGCATTATGGTGTTGAGGCAGTTCAAAAACATGGTGCCCTTAAAGGTGTTTACTTAGCCACAAAAAGAATATTAAGTTGTCATCCTTTTCATGAAGGTGGATATGATCCAGTTCCTGAAGAATGGCCGAAAAAGAAATGACTTGAATTACGTCATTTCTTTTTTCTTGTCTTTTTGGAACGATTCTTGTATGCTAATAAAGGCAATAAAACAAATCGTAATGATTACTGTTAAGGAGATTTATTAATGAAAAAAGCATATTTTATTATACTTACTAGCATACTTATCCTATTTACCGCTGCATGCGGACAAACAGATACACTCCCTCAAGAAAATAATGACGCAGATAAATTAACCATTTACACAACCGTTTATCCTCTCACATACTTTACAGAGCGAATTGGTGGAAACCTCGTTCAAGTAAAATCGATTTACCCAACTGGTTCAAATGAACATACGTTTGACCCTACGCAAAAAGATATGATGAATCTTGCAGATGCTGATCTATTTTTCTATATTGGCATGGGACTTGAAGGCTTTGTGGATAATGCCAAAAAAACATTGGCAAATGAACAAGTAAAATTGATAGCCACATCGAATTCTGTATCTGATGAAGACTTAGTTCAAGAAGAAATACATGAAGATGAAGGCACAGATGAGGAATCTCACGCTAAAGAAGATGAAGATACTCATGTTCATGAAGAGAAGGATACTCATGCTAATGAAAATGAAGCAGTAGAAAATCATGATGACCATGATCATGGAGACATTGATCCCCATTTGTGGATTTCACCAACTATTAGCATAAAGTTAGCAAAATCGATTCAAGATTCACTTATTGAACAAGATCCTGCAAACGAGGAAACTTATACAAAGAACTTTGATGCATTGCAAACAGAATTAGAAGCGTTAGATATGAAATTTCAAGAAATGGCAAACAATGTACCCAACAAGACATTTTTTGTTTCTCATGCAGCGTTTGGATATTTAGCTGGGGCTTATGGACTCGAGCAGGTTGCAATTGCTGGATTGAATTCACAAGATGAACCTTCTCAAAAAGAATTAACTGAAATTGTAGAACTAGCAAAAGAGAAACAAATTAAGACGATCTTGTTCGAACAAAATGTTTCGTCAAACTTAGCAAAAGTAATTCAATCAGAGGTTGGAGCTGAATCAGGTATCCTTCATAATCTCAGCGTCCTTACGGAAGAAGATATTCAAAACGAAGAAACCTATTTTACATTAATGGAGAAAAATTTAACGACACTAGAAGAAGCATTAAAATAACCACGTAAAGGGATTAAGTTCCTTTGCGTGGTTTTTCATTCCATACTTGTTTTTTAATTAAAAACTGTTCAATTAATTCGTGGTTCCACAAAACTCCTACTCCCGGTTCATTCGTTAAAGAATAAATTCCATTTTGAACTTGAACAGGTGGAGTGGCTAAATCTTGTTCAAAAAAATAGTCGGCTGAACTAAAGTCACCTGGATACTTAATGGACGGTAGTGACGCAAAAGCAGCATTAAATGCTTTTGAAACACCAAGTTCAATCATTCCTCCTATCCAAAGTGGAATGTTCTCTTCCATTGCAAGTTGGTGTATTTTTAACGCCTCACTTAACCCTCCAACTCGACCTTGTTTGAGCACAATGATTTTCCCTGATTGGTCTTTATTCATTTGCTTGGCATCTGAATAGCTAGTAATACTTTCATCTAATGCAAAAGGAGTCTTCATCGTCGCTTGAACTTGTGCTGACAGGAGATTTTCATCTTCACTAAAAGGCTGCTCGATAAGCGTTAGTCCAACCTCGTCATACTGCTTAAGAATCTGTATTGAATCCTTTGAAAACGCACCATTTGCATCGGCGAAAAATTGCAAGTTAGGAAATCGAGTAATTAATTCCTTCAATTCTTTTGGATTAGAAGTAGTAGATATTTTCAACTTAACTCGCTTATATCCATCTGTTGCTGCTTTCTCTACTTTTGTTAAAAGCTCAGTGAAATTGTTCTCTGCAATCACAACACCAGCTTCAATAACGCTTTTAACTCCACCAATTAATTTCCACAAAGGCTGATTCATTTTTTTGGCATAAATATCCCATATAGCATGATTTATAGATGCTTTCGCCATACTATTTCCTTTAACGAAAGACATGGCATGATCTAATTCATTAGGATGTTTAAAGGTTTCATTCAAAACCAAAGGCATTAACCATTGTTCAATCGCAAGCCAAGCAGTGGATACTGTTTCTTCTGTATACCAAGGTGATGTAAAAGCCACACATTCTCCTACACCGATTGTTCCATCGGCATCCATCATCTCAATAAGAATACTTTCCCGCTCCTCGACCGATTGTAAATGTGTTGTGAAGGGTTTTTTTAATGGTACTTTTACGTGAAACATCTTTGCACTTATTATTTGGATAGTAGCCACTTTTTCAACTCTCTTCTCAACAATTTGTTCGAGGCATTCCTTGGGAGTTCTTCTACAATATACATAAACTTTGGTATTTTATATGCCGCCAAATGATTTGATAAAAATTTTTGCAATGACTCCAAAGTAATTTGCGCATTCGTTACGATAAAAGCGACAGGTACCTCTCCCCATTGTTCGTCTTTGTGACCACAAACCCCTGCACCTAAAATATCCGGATGTTTCAGGATCGCATTCTCAACTTCAGCAGGATAAACATTTTCCCCACCAGAAATTATTAAGTCTGATCGCCTATCAACAACATACAAATAGCCTTCTGCATCAAGATAACCGACATCCCCAGTATATAACCACCCATCTCTTTGTGCAGGATGATTCGCAAAATGACCGATATACCCTGGCGTTACATGTGGACCCTTAATAAGGATTTCCCCGATCTCATGAGGTGAGGTTGCACCATCAATCTTTATTTCATTTAATAAAAGAGGTTTCCCTGAAGAACCGATTTTTCTCTTCGCATCTTCCGCAGCTAAAGTTGACGTTTGCGAACTTGTTTCTGTCATACCGTATGTTTGTAAAATGGCAATGCCTTTAGCTTGAGCCCGCTCTAAATAAGCAATCGGAATGGGTCCACCACCAGCTAACATGATTTTAAACTTAGTTGAAACAAGTTCATTTCGATGCTCTAATTCTATTAGAATTCGCTCAAGCATGACGGACACTACAGACATATGTGTGACTGTACCATCAATTAATTCATCCGTTATTTTAACAGCATCGAATTTGGCGTACAATGAAATGCCAATTCCATAGATTAGTGAGCGCATGATGATCGAAAATCCACTAATATGAAATAACGGCATCGTACATAACCATACATCATTAGGGTCAACCCCCATATTGAATGCAGAAGCAGTCGCACTCGAAAAATGGTTTTCCATTGTTTGGCGAACACCTTTAGGAAACCCAGTAGTCCCCGATGTGTACATAACAGAAATCGTCCGATCTGGTGCCCATTCTTTTGCAGAAGTAACTTGTTCAATGGGTGCTTGATTTAAAGTTGAAAATAAACAAACAGATTCACTTATTAATTTTGATGCGTAGCTATCATCTACTAAAATTTTAACTGCATTTGAGTCTTCCACTTGATACTTCAATTCTTCTTCGCTCAATCGTTCATTTAAAAAGACCATCTCACAACCTGCATACATACAACCGTATATGACCTTCAAAAAGTCCGTGTTTGTAGGTGAAAGCACAGCAATTCTCATTCCTGTTTTAATGCCTACTGATCGAAGCTTCCCTGCCATTTCATGGGCTACGACTTCCACATCTTTGAAAGTCCATCTTTCCTGATCAAAAATAATGGCAGTTTTTTGGGGTGTTAAGGAAGCTCTTTTAGTAATTAAATTTGGATACAAAAAATCTTCTCCTTTACAAAAAGCTGTCCAT
Source organism: Paenisporosarcina quisquiliarum (assembly GCF_043641925.1). Taxonomy (GTDB): domain Bacteria; phylum Bacillota; class Bacilli; order Bacillales_A; family Planococcaceae; genus Paenisporosarcina; species Paenisporosarcina quisquiliarum_A. The sequence goes on along the minus strand of NZ_JBHZRU010000005.1, from coordinate 6,968 downwards.
TAAGGACAGCTTTGGAAGTTCAAATCAAGGGAATCGTGGGAACTGACCAAAATCAGGTTTACGTTTTTCCTTAAAGGCATCGCGGCCTTCTTTCGCTTCATCAGTTGTATAGTAAAGAAGAGTTGCGTCTCCAGCCATTTGCTGAAGTCCAGCTAAGCCATCTGTATCTGCATTCATTGCAGCTTTTAAGAATCGTAAAGCTGTTGGAGACATAGATAACATTTCTTCACACCATTGAACTGTTTCGTCTTCTAACTGAGCGTAAGGCACAACTGTATTGACTAAGCCCATATCAAGTGCGGCTTGTGCATCATATTGACGACATAAGTACCAAATTTCTCGCGCTTTTTTGTGACCGATAATACGAGCTAAATAACCAGAGCCATAACCCGCATCAAATGATCCAACCTTTGGACCTGTTTGTCCGAAAATCGCGTTATCAGCAGCAATTGTTAAGTCACAAACAACATGAAGAACATGTCCGCCACCAATTGCGTAACCTGCAACCATTGCAACTACTGGTTTAGGAATAACACGAATTAAACGTTGTAAATCTAAAACATTTAAACGCGGGATTTCATCTTCTCCTACGTATCCACCATGACCACGCACCGATTGGTCACCACCAGAACAGAAGGCTTTTTCTCCCTCACCTGTTAAAACAATAACGCCAACCTTTGAATCATCACGTGCATAAGTGAAAGCTTCAAGTAATTCCTTCACCGTTTTAGGACGGAAAGCATTTCGAACTTCCGGACGGTTAATCGTAATTTTAGCGATTCCGTTATATGTTTCATATTTAATATCTTCATATGTACGTTCTGTTACCCATTGACGTGTCATAATCTTCCTCCTCTAATTTCCATCGATTAATTGCTCCATTATTATTGTAGCAAACTGAACGGGATTTTCCACATGTATTGCATGTCCAACTGACGAAACTTGCAGATGGGATCCATCTTTTAATTTTTTGACCATTTCGTCCGCAATCTCGGTATATTTTGTATCATATTCTCCAGTCACTAAATACACAGGTATATCTAATTCATCTAGTTTCGACCAATAAGATGGTTGTTGTCCAGTCCCCATCCCTCTCAGACTATTCGCGAGACCTAAAGCAGATTGTGCAAGCCTTTCGGAACGAATTTCATGCTGCTTTTCAATCGAAAGTGACTTTTGAGATTCAAATAAAGGTATGTTCTCCCAAAAATCGATAAATGATTCGAGTCCATCTTCTTCAATCCGATCTGCTAATTGGTCATCAGCTTGTCGTCTCAACTGTTGCTCTTCATTGGTTTTAAGTCCCGGAGAAGTACTTTCGAGCACCAAATTCTTAACTTGTTGTGGATGTCCTAATGCATAAGCTAAAGCAATTCGTCCACCCATTGAATACCCAACTAATGAAAAACTAGTTAACTGAATTAATGAAAAAAACTCTTCTAAATCGAGTAATTGCTCATTCATCCGATAACGCTCAGGATTTGAACTTACTTCAGTTGAACCATGTCCCATTAAATCAATCGAGATATAGTTGATGGTTTTAGGTAGAAGTTTAATAACTGGTTCCCAAGACCTCCAACTCCCTGTAAAGCCATGCAAAAATACAATAGACTCGTTTGCATCGGGATTTGTCATCGTAAAACTGATTTGTATTCCTCTAACATCCACAGTTAACTGTTCCATGACTGGTCAATCTCCTCAGAAATCGCTTTCCATAATTGTCGATGTACCCTAACATTTTCTTGACGATTCGTCTTCACTTCAATAATTCGAATATCCGTTTTTTTAGGAGTCTTCAACGCTGTCAGAAATGCCTCTTTTGATTCAATCAAGAAATATTCCGCTTCATACATATGCGCAATGGAATCAAACGATAATCCTGTTGGTGTCCCAAATAACTTTTCGAAATATTGTTCTTCAGATGACTGGGGGAGATATGAAAAAATTCCACCTCCGTCATTATTCATCACCACGATCGTTAAATCAGTTTTATGAAAACGAGACACTAACAAACCATTTACATCGTGTAAAAAGGAGATATCACCAATAAGGAGTGTGCTAGATCTCTTTAATGACTGTTGAATCCCTAGAGCTGTTGAGACAACTCCATCAATTCCATTTGTCCCACGATTTGCATAGATGCCAATGTCTTTTGATGTTTTATTGAAAAACGTGTCGACATCTCGAATCGGCATACTGCTACCACAAATCAAATCACTTGCATCCTCTAAATGCTGAAACAACAACCCTGCGTATGCTCCCTCATCCTTTTGATTGGCTATGTATTGATTTACATGGTTAGTTGCCATTTCATTCGCTTGTGTCCATTTATTTAGATAATCACTTGACTCATTCACATACGATTCATTCCAAAAAACGTTAGGTACGGAATGAATATGGTGTGTCACAACACCTATGGAATCACGAAAGACAGGATTTTCATCAATGATGATAAATGTCTTAGGTTGGTAAGTTTTTAAAAATAGAGTTAATGGTTTTGAAACGGGTTGAGCCCCAAAGCGAATGACGACTTCTGGCATGATAGATTGAGCAAAATGTTCGTTTTTTAGAAGTGCGTCATACTGGTCAATTAAGTAATCTTGACATGCTTCCGGAAGATTTGACCTTAATTGCGAAAGTGGGTCCGCTAGTATCGGCCATTTCAAGACTTTAGCAAAAGTCCAAAAGTCTTCGTGAGAAAACTCTTTTGGCAGTTCACCAACAATAATGAATCCACTCTTAGCATGATTAATTTTTTCAGCAACGAAATTTTTAGCTTCTTCAGATGCTTGTACATCTCCTGAAAATGACTGTTGAAAAGTTGAAGGCTTCTTGATGAAATCAAAATCAAGCAGTAAAGGTTCTCTAAATGGAATATTGATATGGATTGGACCCATTGGTGCGGCTTTTGCTTGAGCAATTGCTCTTGCCGTATGGCGTTCAACAAAAGGAATCGTTTCACTACTTGAATCAGCTAGTGGGAAGTCTACGCTCCATTTCACATGATTACCGTAAAGCTGAATTTGATCGATTGCTTGAGGTGCGCCAACTTCACGTAACTCATGTGGTCGATCTGCCGTTAACACAATCAATGGTACTCTAGCATAATTAGCTTCAACGATGGCTGGAAAATAATTCGCGGCCGCAGTCCCAGATGTACATAGTAATAGAACAGGATGTTTCTTAGCTTTTGCTAATCCAAGAGCAAAAAATCCTGCTGAACGTTCATCTACTTGCATATACGTTGTAAATTCCTTCATATGGCTAAACACATACGCTAAAGGAGTGGATCTTGAACCTGGACTAATCACCACTTTCCTAACACCAGCATCAAGGAAGGCTTGCGCTATCGAGTGCACATATTCAGTCAAAATTGTACGATGATCATCCATTTAACTTACCTCCAAGAGTACGTAACATAGGTCTAAATTTAACCAAGGTCTCTGCATATTCAGAAGTTGGATCTGACGTACCGACAATCCCTCCACCTGCATATAAGTATGCTTGGTCTTTATTTAATAAAGCTGATCGAATCGCGACGGCAAATTCACCATTACCATTTGCATCAATCCATCCAATAGGAGCCGCATAATAGCCTCTATTCATTTGCTCTACCATACGAATAATACCCATTGCTTCATTTCGTGGCTCCCCACCAAGTGCAGGAGTTGGATGTAAGTCTTGGACAAGTTGTAATAGGCCTTGTCCCTTTTTCAAGGTTCCTTCAACCGGTGTATATAAGTGTTGGATATCTCGAATTTTCATCAATTTAGGATATTTAGGTACTTTTACTTCTTCACAGTATTCTTCAAAAACCTGCGAAATCATATCCACGACATATTGATGCTCTTCACGATTTTTCGCGTCTTGAAGCAATTCATTTCCTAACTGCTGATCTTCGGTTGCCGTTTGACCTCTTTTTATAGAACCAGCCAAACAAGTAGACAGTGCTTTTTGATTTTCTACTTTCACTAACCTTTCAGGCGTCGCTCCAAAGAATAATTGTTCCTCAAGCTCTAAGCCAAACACAAAGCTTTCCGGTTGTTCTTTTGAAACATGATACATAGCTGAAGGTGAACTAACTTCTTCGATAAATTGTAATGCCAAGGAACGAGCTATCACGACTTTCTGCGCTTCCTTAGCTTCAATAAGTCGAGTCACATGAGAAACAGCATCTAAATACGTTTCTTTAAAACGTTCAGTTAAGTGTGAAACTACCGGTTTCGCATAGGGTTTTAATTCATTCACTTGTGCAGCATGTATTAAGTCATCTCGTTGTGTGCGTAATTGATCAAATGCAATTTGAGAGTTTGGATCTTTCGTAATTAAATGGATGCTAATAAAAACCCGATCATCTCTTATAACTAATTGAAATGATGGCACAGCAAAGTATGCAGAAGGAAACGAATCCCACTCTGATTCTAGTTGATTTAATGGATCGAAAGAAAATCCACCAAACAATATTGGTTGAAGTTCATGCTCTTCATTAACAATAGATGCACATAAATTTTTCCATTGTGAATCAATATCTTCAAAACGATTATCTTGTAACGAATTTTGTATCACATAAGCATGACCGAGACCTACTAGCGTAAAAGTCTTTTCACGATTCTGCCAATAAAACCGTTTACCTTTATATGACTCGCCTGCTTCAAAAAATGCAATCGAGGATAAGCCACTTACTTCAATTGTTTCTGTATAAAAATAATACGTTGAAGTTTTATCTTCAATCGTCAAATTAGTGGATGTAAAAGACTTCTGTTTCATCCATTTTCCCTCCGTAAATAGGACTACACGTTTTCGTGACTATCCTTGAATATCATACCTTCTATCATACCTCTTTCTCGCCATTTCAGCACCCGTTAAGCAAACAATCTATCCATAAACTATTGGATGAAGTACAATGAGAGAGGTAAAAACACTAGAAGGAGCGAAAAACAAATGTCACACGATTTAAAAGCCGATACCGGTTGGCGCGTATGGTGGCAATTAACAAGACCACATACCTTAACCGCATCATTTGTACCGGTATTCCTTGGAACCATGATTGCCTTATCATATAGTTCTATTAACTGGATTTTATTTTTAGCGATGTTAGTGGCAAGCTTATTAATTCAAGCGGCTACCAATATGTTTAACGAGTATTATGACTTTGCTAGAGGCTTAGACAATGAAAAATCAGTAGGTATTGGCGGAGCCATTGTTCGTAATGGTGTAGCACCTAAAACAGTATTACAATTAGCGTTTCTACTATATGGAATTGCAGCACTGCTCGGGATTTATATTTGTTTAGAGACAACTTGGCTCTTAGCTGTCGTTGGGGTAGTTTCTATGGCAATCGGTTACTTTTATACAGGAGGTCCTTTCCCTATTGCATATACACCATTTGGAGAACTATTCTCCGGCGTATTTATGGGCATGTTGATTGTATTAATTGCTTTTTATATTCAAACGGAAGAAATTACTCTGCTTGCAGTACTATTATCCATTCCGAGCATGTTGCTCGTTGCAGCAATTATGTTATCAAATAACATTAGAGACATTGTAGGGGATAAGGAAAGTGGCAGACGCACGATGGCTATCTTAATTGGTCGTAACCATGCAATTACGGTATTGCTATTATTGTTTATCGTCTCTTACGTATGGATTATTGTGATGGTTGCACTTGGTATGATTACACCATGGTCTTTACTAGTTCTTTTAAGCATAAAAAAACCAATTCACGCAATTAAAACGTTCAGAACGTACGAACATCCATTAGAAGTTATGCCAGCGATGAAAGATACGGCTTTAACCAATACAATCTTTGGTTTTCTATTAGGCATTGGGATACTGATTGGCTATTTAATGTAAATGCAAAGGACTGCTTAGATGATACAAACTAAGCAGTCTTTTTGTATGCCCAAAATGAAATAGTTGAAAACCTAATGTATACAATAAAAAAGTCCATAAAAAAACACGCTATCTAATGATAGCGCATCTTCTTAAATGACCCCTACGGGATTCGAACCCGTGTTACCGCCGTGAAAGGGCGGTGTCTTAACCGCTTGACCAAGGGGCCAAACATCTGGCGGAGAAGGAGGGATTTGAACCCTCGCACCGGTTGCCCGATCTACACCCTTAGCAGGGGCGCCTCTTCAGCCACTTGAGTACTTCCCCAGAGTTGGCTCCGAAGGTAGGACTCGAACCTACGACCAACCGGTTAACAGCCGGTTGCTCTACCACTGAGCTACTTCGGAATGGTGGGCCTAAATGGACTCGAACCATCGACCTCACGCTTATCAGGCGTGCGCTCTAACCAGCTGAGCTATAGGCCCACATAAAAAATGGAGCGGGTGAAGAGAATCGAACTCTCATCATCAGCTTGGAAGGCTGAGGTTTTACCACTAAACTACACCCGCAAATATGGTGGCTCAGGACGGAATCGAACCGCCGACACAAGGATTTTCAGTCCTTTGCTCTACCGACTGAGCTACTGAGCCACAATTGAATTGTTCTAAGCTGCGAAACTTTGTTAGTCGCATTGCTTATTTCAATTCTGATGTTTTTTAAAAATGGCGGTCCCGACGGGAATCGAACCCGCGATCTCCTGCGTGACAGGCAGGCATGTTAACCGCTACACCACGGGACCAGTTGGTTGCGGGGGCAGGATTTGAACCTGCGACCTTCGGGTTATGAGCCCGACGAGCTACCGTGCTGCTCCACCCCGCGATAATGTTATTAGATGTTACATTGTTTCCAACGCAACAATCATATTGGACACCTTCCGCGCTTTGCTTGCGTCGGTGTTAATCGCCATCTTCGTTTGGCGATTTGCTCCACCCCTTTTGCTTTCTTAGAAAGTGAGAAGGTTTTGCATCTGGTATGTATACCATTTAGTGCTTAGTAAAAATGGAGGAGGAAGAGGGATTCGAACCCCCGCGGGATTTGACTCCCCTGTCGGTTTTCAAGACCGATCCCTTCAGCCG